>NZ_VIWU01000001.1:1265279-2530559 GCF_007994075.1 Pseudonocardia hierapolitana
CGTCGTCACGATGGGCTGCGGCGACGCCTGCCCCGTCTTCCCCGGCCGCCGCTACGAGGACTGGGTCCTGCCGGACCCGGCGGGCAAGGACGTCGAGGACGTCCGCCCCATCCGCAACGACATCGAGCGGCGGGTTCGCCGCCTCCTGACCTCGCTCGGGGTGCCCGCCGGCGCCTGAGACCACCTCACCGGCCACCGGGACCGTCGTCCGACCTGCGCCCCGCACCGGCGGGCACCGCCTCGTGGCGTCGCCCGCCGAGTTGGCGGCGCAGGCCGGCGATCACCACGTCGAGGCCCTCCTCGAGTTCCTGTAGCCCGTCGTAGGCCGCCAGCTCACCGGCGAGGGAACGCAGGCGTGGGAACTCCTTGGCCGGCAGCCGGTGCAGGCCGAGGCGCAGCAGGTCGTCGGTCTCCTCCGGGTCGTACACGCGCTCCTGCAGCTCGTTGAGCACGTGCCCCTGGAGGAAGCCGATGTAGAACCGGTACGCGTGCAGCGCGCCGCGCTCGTCGAATCCGGCGCGGACGAGCAGCTCGAGCAGATCCTCCAGCGGACGCAGGGTTCCGAGCGGTCGCAACGCCAGCGGGGTGGCCAGAGGGCGGGTCACCATCAGGGGCACCACGTGCGGGTGCGCGAGGGCGATCCGCCGGTAGCCGTGGGCGGCGCCCCGGAGCACGTCCTCCCATGTTCCCGACCTCGGGACCTCCAGCTCGCCGAGCACGAGCTCCACGACCCCGTCGAGCAGCTCCTCCTTGCTCGCCGCGAACCGGTAGAGGCGCATCGGGTCTCGCCCCAGCGCCCTGCCGATCCGGCGCATCGACAGCGCCTCCACCCCGTCGGCGTCGATGAGCCGCAACGCCGTGGCGAGCACCTCCTCGCGACGCAGCGCCGGCCGGCGGCGGACAGCTGCACCGGTCTGGTTCGTCATCCGATCCCCGCTCACCTTGAAGCCCTTCCCGCTACAGCGTAGCGTCTACACCGTAGCGCCAGGGCGACGAAGGGAGTGCGCATGCACTACGGAACCGTGGCGTGGTTCGACGCCCGGCGCGGGATCGGCATGATCATGATGGAGGGCTCCGGGTCCGAGGTACCGGTCAGCTCGGCGCAGATCGACGGCGGCGGACAGCAGAGCCTCGCAGCGGACACCCGCGTCGCCTTCCGACTTCTCCACGGACCGGGCGGTCCACGAGCCGTGGACGTCTACGTCCCCTGACCGCGACGCCGCCACCCGCACCGCCCGCCTCACGGCGACCGAAACCCGCAGCTGACAGGAGACAGGCGTGCTCCGTCCCGAGGAACTCGTCGAAGCGTTCGCCGCGCTCGATCGCGCACGCCTCACCAGGATGAGCGAGCCCGACCGGGAGCGGCAGCTCATCGCCCGGCAGGCCCTCCTCGAGTACGTCGAGACGCTCTGGGACGACGTGCAGCGGTCCGGCGAACGCCCCGACATCGGCGAGAAGTACCAGGCGCTGTCCACCGTGCTCGCGCTCATCCGATCGCTGACCTCGGTGTCGTTCGACGCTGTCTACGACCGCTGGTCGCCGTGAGCCGAACCAGGCGCGCGCCGCTCGCGGACGACCGCGAGCGCGACGTCGACGAACACCTCGTGGCGTCGATCGATCCCGTCCGCGCCTATCTGCGACTCATCGGCCGGACCGCGCTGCTGTCGGCCGGCGAGGAGATCGAGCTGGCCCAGCGGATCGAGGTCGGTGTCTACGCCGCAGCTCGACTCAGCCGGCCCGCCGATGAGTTCCCGGCCTCCACCGCGACCAGGCGGGAGCTGCACTGGCTCGCGCGGGACGGGATGCGCGCGAAGACCCACCTGATCGAAGCGAACCTGCGGCTGGTCGCGTCGGTGGCGAAGCGCTATTCCGGCCGCGGCATCCCCTTCCTCGACCTCGTCCAGGAAGGCAACATCGGCCTCATCCGTGCGGTCGAGAAGTTCGACTACGCCAAGGGCTACAAGTTCTCCACCTACGCCACCTGGTGGATCCGCCAGGCGGTCAGCCGCAGCCTGGCCGACCAGTCCCGCGTCATCCGCATCCCCGTGCACGTGGGCGAGCTGCTCAGCAAGCTGTACCTCCGACGCCGCGACCTGCTCGTCCAGCTCGGCCGCGACCCCACGGTCGACGAGCTGGCCGCGGAGATGTCGATCAGCCCGGCGAAGGTCCGCGAGATCGAGCACTACGCCCGCGACCCGATCTCGCTCGACCTCACCCTCGGCCACGAGAACGACACCAGCCTCGGCGACCTCATCCAGGACACCAGCGCGGTGGCCGCCGACGAGGCGGCGGCATCGGCCGTCCTCCGGAACGAGATCCGAGAGGTGCTGGCCACCCTGTCCCAACGCGAAGCCGACATCCTCCGGCTGCGGTTCGGGTTCACCGACGGCCGGCCGCGCACCCTCGACGAGATCAGCCGGATCCACGGGGTCACCCGCGAACGGATCCGGCAGATCGAGGCCAGGACCATGACCAAGCTGCGCCACCCCTCCCGGACGGGAAGCCTCCGCGACTACCTCACCTGAGCGGAATCACCCGGCGCGATGAGCTGTTGGACAGATCGTCCCGCAGACAATAGTCTGCGAAGCAGCACATCTCGAACGAGGGACCATGACGGACTACGGACACGACCTGCGTTTCGGGTCGTTCATCACTCCGGCGAACGCGGCACCGCAGCAGGCCGTCGAGGCGGCGCAGGCCGCGGAGGAAGCCGGGCTCGATCTCGCGACGTTCCAGGACCATCCCTACCAGCCCCGGTTCCTGGACACCTGGACGTTGCTCAGCTACGTCGCAGCGCGGACCCGGCGCATCAGCCTGTCGGGCAACGTGCTCAACCTCCCGCTGCGCCCGCCTGCCGTGCTGGCGCGGGCCGCGGCGAGCCTCGACCTGCTCAGCGGTGGGCGGTTCGAGCTCGGGCTCGGGGCCGGCGGGTTCTGGGACGCCATCGAGGCGATGGGCGGGCGGCGGCTGTCGCCCGGGCAGGCCGTGGACGCGCTCGGCGAGGCCGTCGACGTCATCCGGGGCGTCTGGGACGCGGGCAACCGCGAGCCGCTGCGGATCGACGGCACCTACTACCGGGTCGACGGCGCCAAGCGGGGGCCTGCGCCCGCCCACCCGATCGGCATCTGGCTCGGCGCGTACAAACCGCGGATGCTGCGGCTGATCGGGCGCAAGGCCGACGGCTGGCTGCCCACGCTCGCGTACCTGGGCTCGCTGCAGGCCCTCGCCGACGGCAACGCCGTGATCGACGAGGCCGCGGCCGAGGCCGGTCGGGACCCGCGGGTGATCCGGCGCCAGCTCAACGTCGGCGGCCGGTTCCGCACGGACTCGAGCGACCAGCTGCTCACCGGCCCACCCGGGCAGTGGGCCGAGCAGCTCGCGGCGCTGGCGCTCGAGTACGGCGTGGCCGACTTCATCCTCACGAGCGACGACCCTCAGGCGATCGCGGTCTTCGGCAAGGAGGTCGCGCCCGCTGTCCGCGACCTGGTCACGGCCGAGCGTGCCCGATGACGAGAACGACCGACTGCCGCAGCGCCGCGGTGCGCGCCCACCGCCTACCCGGGATCGACTACGACGCGATCCCGGCGACGCTCGCCGAGGCGGCCGTCGAGCCGGGCGATGTGCAGTACGCGAGCGTCCGCTCGAACTACCTGCGCGGCGGCTCGCCAGGGCTCGTCCTCCGGCCGCGCACCACCTCGGAGGTGGTGGACGCGCTCGGGTTCGCGCGGCGTCACGACGTCCCGCTCGGCGTGCGCAGCGGCGGACACGGCATCAGCGGGCGCTCCACCAACGACGGCGGGATCGTCATCGACCTGGCGGCGCTGAACGGGATCGAGGTGCTGGACGCCGCCACCCGTCGCGTCCGGATCGGCCCCGGGGCACGGTGGGGCGAGGTCGCGCAGGCCCTGCACTCGTACGGCTGGGCGATCACCTCGGGCGACTACGGCGGCGTCGGCGTCGGCGGGCTCGCGACCGCAGGCGGGATCGGGTTCCTCGCCCGCGAACACGGGCTGACCATCGACCACATCCGCGCCGTCGAGGTGGTGCTGGCCGACGGCTCGGTCGTGCGCGCCGACGAGCACCACCACCCGGACCTGTTCTGGGGCGTGCGCGGCGCCGGGTCGGCGCTGGGGATCGTCACGTCGTTCGAGTTCGAGGCCGACGAGGTCGGCGAGCTCGGGTTCGCCCAGCTCACCCTGGACGCGTCGGACACGGCGGGGCTGCTGCGCGCGTACGGCTCGGTGGTCGAGGCCGCGCCCCGCGACCTGACCGCGTTCCTGATCCTCGGCCCGCCGCGCCGCGGCCGCCCGGCCCTCGCGACGATCATGGCCGCCGTCGACTCGGCGGACCCGGACACGATCGTCGAACGGCTGCAGCCCCTCGCCGGCATCGGGCCGCTGCTCGCCCAGCAGGTGGTGCTGACGCCGTACCCGGGGATCGTGAGCCTGCCCGAGCCGGGCCCGCACCACGGTCGGGGCGAGCCGGTGACGCGGTCGGCCCTGGTGGAGCACATCACGCCCGAGTTCGCGCGTGCGGCGGAGGACTTCCTGCACAGCGGTGCGACGTACTTCCTGCAGCTCCGCTCCGTCGGCGGTGCCGTCGCCGACGTCCCGCCGGACGCCACGGCCTACGCCCACCGCTCGGCCAACTTCTCCGCGGTCGCGTTCGGTGCCGACCGGCGCCGGCTCGACGCGGCATGGGACGAGATGACCGGGCACTTCAGCGGCCTGTACTGGAGCTTCGAGACCGACCGCAGGCCCGGCCGGCTGCTCGACGCCTACCCGCCCGCGACACTGCGGCGGCTGCAGGCGGCGAAGTGCCGGTACGACCCCGACGGCGTGTTCCGCGACAACGTCGTGGTCCCCGCCCCCGACGAGGGTGAGCTGGTGGCGTCCTGACCGCGGTGTGACCTGCGGTGCCGGAAAGGCGGCGGCGAGAGGCCGAGACATGTGCGGCTACCGGGAGGCGCTGCTCGTCCCGGAGGTGCGGGCGAGCCTGCGGCTCTCGAGGACTGCCGCGAGCGCGAACCCACCGCCGCCCGCGATGGCGAGGACCCAGAACAGGCCCGGGATGCCGAGGAAGAGCGCGGCGGTGGAGGTCAGGGCGAGCCACGTGCCGAGGCCGTAGTGCAGGACGTTGCGGCGCGTGGCGCCTTCCCCGAGGTAGAGCACGCCGACGAGGAAGCCGGCCATGGTCGGCCAGAGCATCGTCTGCAGGTCGGGCCTGTCCAATTCGGCGGCGAGACCGGTGATGGCGAGGAAGAGCGCGGCGAAGCCGCTGATCCACGAGAGCCCGAGCAGCCTCCCGGAGAGCGCCTCGTGCCGACCGGCACCGCGCTGTGCGCGGCCGGCCGCGAGCACGGCGAGGAGGGTGCCGGCGACGAGCCCGGCGCCGAGGAGGCCCATCGGCAGCCACGCGGGCAGGGCGATCAGCGGGTCGGGTCCCGTCGAGACGGCTGATGCGCCGTGTCCGAGGACGTAGGCGAGCCCGAAACCGGCGTAGGCGGCGCGGCTGTCGATGTCGCCGGTGGTGGCGGGGCGGACGGCAGCAGGGGCGGGCAGGACGGCGGTGGTCATGATGTCTCCGATCTGGTCGATCTGGTCGATCTGGTCGGGTGCGTCGGCGGGTGACACGACGATCAGGCGTCCGGGAGGATGACGACCTTGCCGGCGACCGTGCGCGACTCGGCCAGCGCGAGTGCCGATCCGGCCTCCGACAGCGGGAACCGCGCGGCGACCTGCGCGGTGAGGACACCGTCGGCCAGCAGCCCCAGCACCGAGGTGAGGTCCTCGCGCAACCGGGCCCGGAAGGAGTCGAGGCGGTGCCGGCCGGCCCAGAAGTTGTAGAACCGCGCCGACCTGCCGTTGGGCAGCAGGTTCCACATCAGCAGCCGGGCGAACAGCTTCAGCACCGGGAGCCGGGAGTTGCCCTCCTCGTTCTTCGTGGCCGCGGTTCCGTAGGACACCAGCGTCCCGCCGCGGCGCAGCAGCCGCCACGACTCGGTGATCCCGGGGCCGCCGACGTGGTCGAACACCGCGTCCACGCCGTCCGGCGCGATCTCGCGGATCCGCTGGTACATGTGCGGATCGCGGTAGTCGACCGGGATCACGTCGAGCTCGCGCAGCGCGGCGTGGTGACGCTCCGACGCCGTACCGATCACCCTGATCCCGGCGTGGCGGGCCAGCTGCACGAGCGTCGTCCCGACGCCACCGTTGGCGCCCAGCACCACGATCGTCGCTCCGGAGCGGACCCGGGCGGTGCGGTGCAGCATCTGCCAGGCCGTGATCCCGTTGACGACCACGGTCTCGGCGTCGGCCACGTCCACGCCCTCGGGCACGGGCACCAGGTCGGCGGCGTCGATCAGCTGGTGGGACGCCCAGCTCCCGATCTTGGTGGCCGCGGCGAACCGGCGCCCGACCATGGCGGGGTCAACGTCGGGACCGGTTGCGGTGACGGTGCCGACGACGTCGTAGCCGGGCACGAACGGGAACGGCGGCTGGTCGTAGTACTTGCCCAGGCGCATCTGCTGCTCGGCGAACGACACGCCGGTCGCGTCCATCCGCAGGACGACCTGACCCGCGTCCGGCGCCGGGAGGTCGCGGGTGCGGATCTGCAGACCACTCGGCTCGACCCGGCCCGGCAGGACGATCTCGGTGGTGACGGTGGTGCGGCCCATCGCAGGCTCCGTTCGACTCAGTGAGCTAACGGACGTAAGCTTACGCACGTTCTTCTCGCGGCTGCAAGAGTTAACAGGCATAAGTTTTCAGGTGTAAGCTGACGCCATGGCAGAGGAGTCGACCGCAACCGCACCCCGCGCCCGCAACCGCCGCGGCGAGGGGGGCCGGTTGCGGGAAGAGATCGTGGCCGGCGCCGTCGCGCTGCTCGACGAGACGGGCGACGAGACGTCCGTGACCCTGCGAGCGGTCGCCCGCCGGGTCGGCATCTCGGCTCCCTCGATCTACCGCCACTTCGCCGACCAGCCCAGCATCATGCTTGCCGTCGTCCAGCGGGCCTTCGACGAGCTGGACGCGGCACTGCGCGGCGCATGGGAAGCCGCGGGGGACGATCCGCGAACGCGGCTCTTCGCCGTCTGCACCGGCTACCTGGAGTTCGCGCGGACGCATCCCGGGCGGTACCGCACGATGTTCGGCGGGCTCTGGATGCCCGATCTGGAGGCGAGCTCGGTGACCGAGGCCGACATGCAGGCACTGGGCCAGGGCAGCCTGCAGCTGCTCAACGACGTCCTGGGCGACTGCGTCGCCGCGGGCATCGCCACCAGCACCGACCTGTCCGCCGATACGATCGCGCTGTGGGTGGGCCTGCACGGGCTGGCCCACCAGCAGTCGGTGACCGTCAGCTTCCCGTGGCCGCCGGACATCGACGCACGCCTCATCGCCACGCTGGCGCATCTGGCGGACGGTTGAGGCAGGCCGAGGCTCTTACCTGAGCCACCCCTGCCCGTAGGTGCGATGACAGGGCGGGGAAAGCGGTGGCAGGCACCGTCTCGGGTGCCGGGCGGCGTTTCCGCCATCCGGGTCTCCGAGCATCAGAGGAAGTCCGATGGCTGACATCCAGTTCCCGAACGTACCGCTCACCGGCGGGCCCGCGACCATGCTGGTCAAGGACAACAACGGCGCGCCCGCGACCGTTCTCGAGGCAGGACTCGACTTCGCCATCGACGTGTCGTGGACGATCGACCCGCTCGCCGCGTTGCTCCTCGGCGGTCAGTGGGAGCTGACGGCTTACGTCGAAGGCATCGGCGGCACGGCGTTCGAAGGCCAGGTCGGTGCGACCGTGACCGTCCCGCTGAACGGCGGACAGACGTACGCCGCGACGATCACGGTCGTGGCGGGGACGCTGCCCGACAACCCGCAGCCGCCGGACGCCGGGGTGTACAAGCTGATCGTCGTGCTGCTGCACCGCAACTTCGCGGTGGTCAGCAACGTCGCCGCCGTGATGGAGCACCCCGACCTGCTGAAGATCGGCTGACGACGGCCACCGGTCCGGGTGGCCTCAGGTCATCCGGACCTGCGGCAGGTCCAGCTCGACCCCACCGACGCCACCGCGATGGCTCGCCGTGGCGTCGCCGCGGTCGATCACCGAGTACCGGCCCTCCCGGTCGATCGCCATCCGCCTCCCGCAGCCGTCGACCACGCAGGTGAACAGCAGTCCGCCCGGCTGGGTGGTGACCTCGAGCTCGTGTGCGCCCGTCATGACGCCGAACGGTACGGCCCTGGTTTCCTGATCGCTTCGTAGAGTGCTGCGCTCTCGGCCGATGGCCCGATCCGGTACGTCCGCCAGAGCGTGCGGGCCATCCGCCGATACTGCTCGAGCGCGAGGTGGCGTTGACCGGACGAGGCGAGGCATGCCATCAGGCCGCGGTTCACATCCTCGTCCGCGGGATCCACGACGAGCACGGCCCTGGCCAGAACAGCCGCGGCCCCGCAGTCTCCGCGCCGCAGGTAGATGTGCATCAGCCCACGCTGTGCCTCGATGGCCTCGCGGGCCAGTCGCTCACGCACCGGCAAGGCCCAATCCACGTACAGGTCGTCGGCGAGGAAGACTCCGGCGTAGAGCTGGCAGATCATGCCGTACGCCTGTTCAGCCCGCACCGCGTCCCCGGCGGCGATCGCGCGCCGCGCCAGCGCGCCCGCCGCCTCGACCTGATCGACGTCGAGCCGGACGTCGGCGTCCCTACTGATTCCGTAGGTGTCGAAGTTGCGCTCCAGGAGCGCCTCGCCGCCCGCGGCGCGCAGCGCTGCACGGACCCGCGTGAGCGCGACGTGCAGGCTGTTCCGTGCCGCGGCGGGCGCGGCGTGGGGCCAGAAGATGTCCATCAACACATCACGGGGTATCCAGGCGCGGCGGTGGACGACGAGGTAGGCCACCAGCCCGCGGGTCCGGCGGCTGGACGCGGTGTCGACCATGCGTTCACCCACGCTGATCCGGCATCCACCCAACAGCGCCGCGGCGACCACCGGTCCTCGACGCGCCTCGTTCGTCCTGGACACCTCGCCGTCGATGCGACTCTTCACGGGCGTTCCTCCCTCGGCCCCACCCGAATGACTCTCGACCTGCTGACGTCGTCCTCAGTCGGGCATGAGTTCGATCCAGCCCCGCACCACCGCAGGCGTCACGTTCTCGGCGAGTTCGGGGTGTGTCGACGCCACGTGCTGCAGCACCACCTCGACGACCCGGTCCTCGTCCTCGTTCCGCACCGAGAACCCGCATTCACAGTTCACCTGGTTCATGACTCCTCCTGTCACCGCTGACTCCCACAGCCTCCTCATCGTCTTGCCCGGAACGTTGGCGAAACCTTGCCGTCCTGCTGCGGTCGGATCAGCCGGCTGAACAGGTCCCGGGTGGCCGGGCTCGGAGAAACGCCGAGGTCGTCCCGCAGCGCCCGTCTGAGCTGGTCGTACACCACGACAGCCGTGGCACGGTCGCCCCGCTGGGCGAGCGCGCGCATCAGCAGGCCGTACCCGACCTCGGACAGGGGCTGGAGCTCGACGAGCCGCCGGGCGCTGCGCTCGGCGCTGGGCAGCTCGGCGGGGCCGAGGTGCAGGCACGCCTCCGCGTAGCAGGCCAGCGCTCGTTCGTGGTCGTGCTGCGCGGTGCGGCGGCGCACGTCGACCCACGGGTGATCGAGACCGGACAGGAACTGCCGCTGGGTCACGAACAGCGTGCTCAGCGCCTGGGTCCAGGCTCGTGGCCAGTCCTGCCGGCTGGCCGCCACCTCGGCGTCGTGCAGAGCGGCGGCCGCCACGTCCGCGTCCACAACGGAGTGCGGCGGAAACACGATCTGCAGGCTCCCCCGGCCCCGGATCTCGATCGGTACCAGCACGGCCCTCGCCTTCGACAGCAGAGCAGCGAACCCGGCACCCGCGCCACCACCCGGGTCGGCCGGGTGCCACAGCACCTCGAGCAGCGCCGCCCGGTCAACCGCGGACAGGCGATGTGCGGCGAGGTACGCGACCAGCAGCCTGCCCCGCCGGCCGGGGAGGCTACGCTCCACCATCCGGCCGTCCACGCGAACCGCGAACCGCCCGTGCAGCTGGATCCTCGCCCGGGTCCCCTCTCCCACCGCGCACCCCCAAGCAACGGGGCCAGAGATACGGAACGTCGCTGGGCGACGACGCGTCGTTACGCCATCGCCCCCGCCATGATCCCCGTCGCCAGAACCGGCACACGCTGGCGCACGGCGACCGGCGCCACGATGAGGACGGCCATCAGGTACGCGAGCCAGCCGTCCGCGCCGGTGCGGACCGCCGCGTCCACGGCGAGCGCGGTCAGCACCGCGGCCAGCGCGGCGTCGACGAGAACGGCTTGGCGGACCATTCGCGCGAACAGACGCTAGGCCTTGCGGATCACGGTATCGCCGCCTCCCGGAGGTATCCGGCGTTACCACCACGGGGTAGTCAGCGCGGCCCCGGCGCTCCCGCGGGGAACTCCTCGGTCCCGAGCACCCGCAGCAGCTCCAGCCGCTCACGGGTCTCGGCGTCCGCCGGGGTGAGCACCGCCAGCTGCTGGCGCTGGTCGGGGGTGACCAGGGTTTCGCAGTCCATGATCAGGCGGCCCACCCGCGGGTTCACGAAGGTCTTGCGGTCGGCGCGCCGGACCGCCACCTCGTGTTCGGCCCACAGCCGCCGGAAGTCGACGCTCGCCGCCTGCAGCCGGGCGACGAGCCCGGTGACGGTCGGGTCGCCCGCCCGGCGCCCTGCGGCCGCGCGGAGGTCGGCCACGAGCTGACGGGCGTTGTGCTCGTGCTCCTCGGGCGGGCGGACGGCGCGGGTGGCGGGGTCGGTGAACCAGCGGTACACGGCGTAGCGCCGGTCTCCGGAGAAGCCGGTGTGGTCGCCGCCGAGCAGGACGGCAGCCCGGTTCTGGGCGAGGACCTCCCCCAGGTCGGACATGACCACGGCCGGCGTGTCGCCGAGCAGGTCCAACATGCGCAGCAGGCCGGCGCGGGCGAGGCGGGCCACCCCGTCGGCGGGTGGGGGCCGGTGGCCGGCCAGGTGGAAGAGGTGGTCGCGCTCGTCGTCGGACAGGCGCAGGGCCCGGGCCAGCGCGCCGAGCAGCTGAGTCGAGGGCTGGCTGCTGCGGCCCTGCTCGAGGCGTACGACGTAGTCGACCGACATGCCGGCGAGCATGGCCACCTCCTCCCGGCGCAGGCCGGCCGTGCGGCGGCGGGGGCCGTCGGCGATGCCGACCTCGGCCGGGCGGATCGCCTCGCGGCGGCGGCGCAGGAAGTCGGCGAGCTGGTCACGCTGCACGACCCCATGCTCCTCGCGGCCGCGGCGCCGATCCAGGGAGCGGCTCTCCCACGATCGACGCTCCGCTCCCGCGACGCGTCCCACCGACGCAGGGTGGGCACATGATGCAGACACGAACCCTGGGCCGCACGGGCCCGACCGTCTCCGCTCTCGGCCTCGGCGCCATGGGCATGTCGGGCGCGTACGGCGAGGCCGACCGCGACGAGAGCATCGCCACCGTGCACGCCGCGTTGGACGCAGGCGTCACGCTGATCGACACCGGCGATTTCTACGGCATGGGCCACAACGAGCTGCTGCTCGCCGAGGCGCTGCGCGGCCGGGATCGGGACGGCTACCAGCTGAGCGTCAAGTTCGGCCAGATGCGCGGGCCGGGTCCGGTGTTCGGCCCTCAGGACAACCGTCCCGAGGCGGTGAAGAACTTCCTGGCCTACTCGCTGACGCGGCTGGGCGTCGACCACATCGACGTCTACCGCCCGGCCCGGCTGGACCCGGCGGTGCCGGTCGAGGAGACGGTGGGCGCGATCAAGGAGATGATCGACGCCGGGTACGTGCGCCACGTCGGCCTCTCGGAGGTCGACGCCGCGACGATCCGCCGGGCGCACGCCGTGCACCCGATCGCCGACCTGCAGATCGAGTACTCGCTCCTGTCCCGCGCGGTGGAGGCCGAGGTCCTGCCCACGCTGCGGGAGCTCGGCATCGGACTGACCGCGTACGGCGTCCTCGGCCGCGGTCTCCTCTCCGGGCGCTGGAAGGCAGGCCAGACCGCAGGCCCCGGCGACTTCCGCGCCTTCAGCCCGCGGTTCGCGAGCGGGAACGTGGAGCACAACCTCGCGCTGGTCGAAGCGTTGCGCCGGATCGCAGAGGCGAAGGGATGCACGGTCGCCCAGCTGGCCATCGCCTGGGTGGCCGCACAGGGCGCCGACGCGGGTGACATCGTGCCGCTGGTCGGCGCCCGCACCCGCGCGCGGCTGGCCGAGGCGCTGCCCGCGGCGCAGCTGGACCTCACCGCGGACGACCTCGCCGAGATCGAGGAGGCGGTGCCGGCCGGCGCCGCGCGCGGCGACCGCTACCCGTCCGCGCTCATGTCCGCGCTCGGCGTGGGGAACTGAACCCTGGGTGAGGCAGCGCCGTCCACCCCCGTCCGCCCCGGGGCGGGCTTGACGTTGATGAAGAACCGGTCGCCGTACGTCTCGACGCCGTAGCTGACGGCCTGCTCCACGGCCTGCTGCGACCGGTCGTCCCGGCGGATCAGCGGGTCGTGCCGCAGGTCCTTCGTGAGCGCCACGCACAGCAGGACCATGACCAGCCCGAACGGCACGGCCATGATGATGGTGAGGTTCTGGATGCCGGTGAGCGCGTCGTCCCCGCCGACCAGCAGCATGATGGCGGCGATCGCGCCCATCACCACGCCCCAGAACACGACGACACCCCGTGAGGGGTGGATCGAGCCCCGCTCGGAGAGCGTGCCCATCACCAGCGCGGCCGCGTCGGCGCCCGAGACGAAGAAGATCGCGATCAGGACCATCGCGACGACGCCGAGCGCGGCACCGAGCGGGTATGCCTCGAGCACCCCGAACAGCTGCCCCTCCGGCGACTGCGACGCCAGGTCCGCGCCGCCGCGCTGGAGGGTCACGGCCGCCCCGCCGAAGATCGCGAACCAGACCAGGCTGACGAGGCTCGGCACGAGGATGACGCCCGCGACGAACCCCTTGATCGTGCGGCCGCGGCTGATCCGGGCGATGAACATCCCGACGAACGGGGTCCAGGAGATCCACCACGCCCAGTAGAAGACCGTCCACCCCGACAACCAGGTCTCGGTCGCGTCGCCGCCGGTGGCACCGGTGCGGGCGGCCATCTGCGCGAGGTTGCCGAAGTAGTCGCCGATCGCGGTGGGCAGCAGGTTGAGGATGAGGATCGTCGGCCCGGCGACGAACACGAACACCGCGAGCACCGCCGCGAGCACCATGTTGATGTTCGACAGCCACTGGATGCCCTTGGCGACCCCGCTCACGGCCGACGCGACGAACGCGATCGTGAGCACGACGATGACGGTCACGAGCAACGCGGTGGGTGCTTCGGTGAGGAAGCCGCCCGCCTGGAGCCCGCCACCGATCTGCAGCGCGCCGAGGCCGAGCGACGCCGCGGAACCGAAGAGCGTCGCGAAGATCGCCATCACGTCGATGGCCCGGCCGAACGGGCCCCCGCAGCGCCGGGCGCCGAGCAGCGGCTCGAAGGCCGAGCTGATCAGCGAACGGCGGCGCCTGCGGAACGTGCTGTAGGCGATGGCGAGCCCGACGACGGCGTAGATCGCCCACGGGTGCAGGGTCCAGTGGAACAGCGTGGTGGCCATCGCCACCTCGAACGCCTCGTCGGTGCCGGCCGCCACGGTGCCCGGCGGCGGCTCCGAGAAGTGCGCGAGCGGCTCGGCCACGCCGTAGAACATCAGCCCGATGCCCATCCCGGCGCTGAACATCATCGCGATCCAGGAGATCGTGCGGAACTCCGGTGCCTCGTCGTCGCGCCCCAGCGGGATCCGGCCGTAGCGGCTCATGGCCAGCCACAGTGCGAACACGACGAACCCGCTCGCGCCGAGCACGAACGCCCATCCCCCACCCCGGATCACCCCGCTGAGCACGGCGGACGTCACCGCGTCGAGCGACTCGGTGCTCAGGAGACCCCACGCGATGAACGCCACGACCAGAAGTGCCGAGGACCCGAACACCCATCGATCCACATCGGACCGCCCGCCCGCGGTCGGGATGTCGTCCGGGATCTCGTCGGATTCGGGGGAAACCTGTAGGACCATGTCGCGTCGACCCTTCCTGTTCGGTGGGTGCCGTCCTCCTCGCTGAGGACGGGCCGTGGTGGGTGGCGAGCTCAGTCGGTGGGCAGGTCGGGGCGGCTCAGGTGGCGAGCTGCTCGGTGACCCAGCTGTGGAAGGCGCCGATGTGGTGCTCGCTGGGCACCAGCACGCCTCCCTGGGCGTACGCCTTCGACGAGGCGGCGAGCTGGCAGCGCTCGCAGGCGTCGAAGTCCTGCTGGTTGACGCGGTGGAACAGCTCCACCGAACTGTCCAGGTCCCGGCCGCTGCGCACGACCTCGGGCAGGTACAGCCAGTCGCACTCGACGACCGTGCGGTCCGGGCCCGCGGGGTACATGCGGTGGAAGATGACGTGGTCCGGGACGAGGTTGATGAACACCTGCGGGTTCACCGTGATCGCGTAGTACTTGCGGTCGTGGCCGTCCACGACCCCGGGGATCACCGACACGCCCGCGCTCCCGTCGACGGTGAAGCCCTCCGCCTCATCGGCGAACGCCGCGCCGTGCCCGACGAAGTACTGGGCGGCGAACCCGTCGGCGAACTCGGGCAGCACCTCGGTGAGCTCGGGGTGGATGGTCGCGCAGTGGTAGCACTCCATGAAGTTCTCGACGATGAGCTTCCAGTTCGCGCGCACGTCGTAGCTGATCCGGCGCCCGACCTCGAGGTTCTCGATGTCCCATCGCTCGATGACGCCTGCACCCCCGAGCCGTTCGGTGACGGCGCCGATCACGGTGGCGTCGAACGAGGGCGGCTCGTCGGCGACGCAGACCCAGGCGTAGCCGAGCCACTCACGCAGCGGCACCGGGACGAGCCCGTACTCGGTGCGGTCGACGTCGGGCATCTTGGTCAGGTTCGGGGCCGCGACGAGCTTGCCGTCCAGGCCATAGGTCCAGGCGTGGTAGCCGCACTGGAGGTTCCGCCTGGCCACGCCGGAGGGCTCCATGCAGACCCGCGCGCCCCGGTGCCGGCAGACGTTGAGGAACGCCCGCAGCTGCCCGTCCCTGCCCCGGACCAGGATCACGTTCTCCCGGCCGACGTCGAGGGTGCGGAATGCGCCGGGGCCGTCGAGGTCCGCGCTCCGCGCGGCCGCGATCCAGCGGGCCTCGAAGATCTTCTCCTGTTCCCGCCCGAAGAGCGCGGGATCGGTGTAGGAGAGGCCGGGAAGGGTGGAGATCAGGCTCGGGGACACGTCGGTCGGAGCAGACACGCGACACCTCTCGTGCGGACGCGGGTTTCAGGAGAGCCGGGCGGCGGCGGGGGCGGGGGCGACCAGCTGCCGGCGCCACTTTCCGAAGAGCTTGGGTTGGTTCATCGCGAACACCGCGACGAGCTCGCCGCCGCGGCGGTAGCCGGCCACGAAGCGGCGTGAGTCGAGGCCGCCCTCGACGATCTCGACGTCGTCGTCGGGCCGCCGGTGGCCTGCGAACTGCAGCCGCGCCCCGTACTGGTCCGACCAGAAGTAGGGCGCCGTCGGTCGAGCCGGGATCGCGCTCTTCCCGAGCAGCGTCGCCGCCGCGGCGGCGGGCTGCTGCAGCGCGTTGGTCCAGTGCTCCTGGCGCAGCTCGATCCCCGAGTAGGGGCAGTAGGAGAACGTGCAGTCGCCCGCGGCGACGACCTGCGGGATGTTCGTGGCTCCCCCGGCGTCGGTCCACACCCCGCGGTGGTCGTGGTCGACGCCCGACCCGGCGAGCCACTCGATGTTCGGAATCGCGCCGATCCCGGCCACGACCGCGTCGGCCGCCACCGTGCGGCCTCCGGCCAGCCGGACCTCGCGCACCCGGCCGGCGCCGGCGAGCCCGGTCACGGCGGTGCCGGTGATCAGGCGGACCCCGTTGTCCTCGTGCAGCGCCGTGCACACCGCGGCGAGCTCGGGACCGAGGACGCCGCCGAGCGGGAGCGGGTCCGACTCGATCACGGTGACCTCGACGCCGAGGTCGCGGGCCGTGGACGCCACCTCGGCCCCGATGAAGCCGGCACCGATCACCACGAGCCTCCCGCCGGCCAGCAGGTCCTCCCGCAGCGCGACCGCGTCGTCCAGGGAGCGCAGGGTGTGCACGCCGGAGATCCGGTCTCCGGGGAACGGCCGGGCCCGGGCGCCCGTGGCCAGCACGACGCCGTCGGCCACGATCTCCCGCCCCGACGCCAGCACGACCGAGCGGCCGCGCGGGGCCAGGCCGGCCGCCGCCTCGCCGAGAACCCAGTCCAGATCGAGGCCGGCGTCGGCGTCCGTCGTCAGCGCGAGGTCGTCGACTCCGGCCTTGCCGGCCAGGAACTCCTTCGACAGGGGCGGGCGGTCGTACGGGAGCCGGTCCTCGGCGCCCACGACGACGACGCGGCCGTCGAACCCGTGCTCGCGCAGGGCACGCGCGGCGCTGATGCCGGCGAGCGAGCCTCCGATGACCGCGATCGTGCGCATCAGGCCGCCGTCTCCACCGACGCCGCCTCCACCGACTCGGTGACCCGGACGTAGACGAGCCCGTCGGCGACCACCACCTCGTGGGTGCGCACGGGGGTCCTGGCAGGCGGGCCCGACGGCATCCCGGTGCGCAGGTCGAAGCAGGACGCGTGCAGGGGGCATTCGACGCTGCAGCCCTCGAGCCAGCCGTCCGCCAGCGAGGCGTCCTGGTGGGTGCACGTGTCGTCGATGGCGTAGAGCTCACCGTCCACGTTGAACACCGCGATCGGCACCTTGGACCCGAAACCGGCCTCGACCCGCACGGCCTCGCCGAGCGGAATGTCCTCCGGTCGACCGACGAGGATCATGACACCTCCGTTACAGATTTGTTTCAGATGCCGCAACAGCTCGCGCTATCAGCAACAGAATGATGAGGGTGCGGTCCGCGGGCCGTCAAGCCTCAGGAACTGCTCGCAGCGGTGAGCGGCCGTACAGTTCTGGGCGTGATGACCGATTCAGCTCGACACGGCAGGGAGGCCGCCCCGTCCCAGGTCCAGTCCGTGGACCGAGCCATCGCGATCCTGTACCTGCTGGCCGAGCGGGGACGCGACGGCGCAGGGGTGACCGAGGTGGCCGCTGAACTCGGCGTGCACAAGTCGACCGCGTTCCGGCTCATCGAGGCGCTCGAGAACGGCGACCTCGTGGAGCAGCTGGAGGAACGCGGCAAGTACCACCTGGGCCGCGGCATCGTCCGGCTGGCCGGTGCGACGACCGCCCAGCTCGAGCTGACCACCGAGAGCCGCCCGGTCTGCCGGCGGCTCGCCGCCGAGCTGGGCGAGACGGTCAACCTCGCCATCTCCGACACGGGCGAGGTCACCAACATCCTCCAGGAGTACGGCAGCTCGGCGATCAGCGGTCGCAACTGGACCGGTCAGCGCACACCGCTGCACGCGACCGCCAGCGGCAAGGTCCTGCTGGCGTGGGCCGACGACGACACCGTGAAGCAGGCCCTCGCCGGCGACCTTGTCGCGTACACCCCGCACACCATCACCGACGTCCCCGCGCTCGAGGCGGAGCTGAAGAAGGTCCGCGGCCAGGGCTGGGCGTCGACGGCCGAGGAGCTCGAGCTCGGCCTGAACGCGCTCGCCGCGCCCGTCCGGAACGCCGCGGGCGAGGTGGTCGCCGCCGTCGGCGCCTCCGGCCCGTCGTACCGGTTCACGGTCGAGTCGTTCCCCGAGGTCGCCACCCACCTGCTGGAGGGTGGTCGGGAGATCAGCGGCCGCCTCGGCTACTTCAGCCCCGCGCGCCGGTAGGCCCGGGACCCTCGGCACGCGTACCCGGCCTCGGACCTCGGGCCTCGGGCCTCGGGGGCAGCAGGTCTCCGGGTAGCAGGGCCTGCTGGCGGCGCCGCGCATCGTGCGGGGCGGGCAGGCCGGGGGGCTGCCCGATGGGGCGCGCGGCGCCGCCAGCAGGCCGCTCTCACGGACACGCGATGGTGGATCTCCCCGCCCGTCGCGCACCTGGTGTGCTCGCGCGCCCCGTGTCGGGCCACACACCCGGTCGACGGGGCGCGTGGGCGGAGAACGGGTGCGCCGGTTGCGGAGATCGCTCCGATCAGCACATCGCGGGCTCGGCGGAGACGCTGATGTACACCTCGGGCCGATCACGGGCCCTCTCCCAACCACTTCACACACCCAGTGGCCACTTCACACAAGGCCGGCCTTGTGTGAAGTCCGTACTGGGTGTGTGAAGTCGACTGTGGCGGCGCCACGGGCGGCGTCATCGGCAGTTCGGCGCGTTCCCGTGTCGCTTTCGCCCGTTTCCGCGCCGAAGCCTCGATCATCGCCGTGGGACCGCCTTCGGTGTCGCCGCGCGCCCGAAGGGCAGGCCCCTGGCCTGCCCGCATGCTTGCCCTCAGGGGTCGCAGAGGCTCAGAGGTCAAGGGTCGCGTAGCGATCGCGGAGGACGCCGTAGGCGCCCTTGAGCTCTGAGGGGCGGCCCCGCACAATGCGCGGCGCCACCGAAGGCCCTGCCCGCAGGCCCTGTGAAAGGCCCTGCGTGAAGGCCTGCCAAAGGCCCGACCGCTAGAGCACCGCGCGGACGGCCCGCTCGAAGCCGACGACGTGCTCCAGCGCCAGCCGCCCCGCCTTGTCGGCGTCGCCGTCGACGATGGCCTCGAGGAGAGCGACGTGCTCCCCCACGTGCCCGGCGATCGCCGGCAGCCGGTCCAGGAACAGGCACCAGATCCGGGTGGCGAGGTTGTCCTGCCGGACGAGGATGTCCTCCAGGTACGGGTTGCCCGCGGCGCGGTAGATCTCGCGGTGGACCTGGACGTCGCGCCGGAGCAGCTCGCGCCGGTCGCTGATGCGGGCCTCCAGCCCCGCCACCTCCTCGGCGAGCCCGGAGAGGTGGGCACGCGCGGCAGCGGACGCGGCCTGCGCCGCCCGGGACGCCGCGAGCGGCTCCAGCTGTATGCGGATCTCGGAGATGTGGGCCAGGTCGGTGATGTCGACGGCGGTGGCGAACGTGCCGCGCCGGGGATAGGCGACCACGAGACGGTCGCCCTCCAGCCGCTTCAGCGCCTCGCGCACCGGGGTGCGCCCGGTGCCGAGCTCCTGGGCGAGGGCGTCGTCGTTCAGCGGGTCACCTGGGCGGATGTCCAGCATGACCAGGCGATCCCGGATGCCCTCGTACGCCCGGTCCGCGAGCGACGCCGGTTCCCCCGAGGACGCGGACAGCTGTGCGGCGACACCCATGACCACCCCTTGACGACGTCCGACGGCCGACCTACCGTACACCGCCGACTGATATACCAGTCTTGAGAGCTTGGTACGACAGATCAGATCGGATGCCAGATGCTCGAGACCCAGGACCGGACCACCCTCAACCGCAGCCTCGCCGAGGTGGATCCGGAGATCCACGCGGCGGTCGGCGCAGAGCTCCGGCGGCAGGAGACGACGCTGGAGATGATCGCCAGCGAGAACTTCGCCCCCCTCGCCGTCATGCAGGCCCAGGGCTCGGTGCTCACGAACAAGTACGCCGAGGGCTACCCCGGCCGCCGGTACTACGGCGGGTGCGAGCACGTCGACGTCGTGGAGCGGCTCGCCATCGACCGGGTCAAGGACCTGTTCGGCGCCACGTTCGCCAACGTCCAGCCGCACTCCGGCGCCCAGGCCAATGCCGCCGCGATGGCCGCGCTCCTGCAGCCCGGCGACACGATCCTCGGCCTCGACCTGGCCCACGGCGGCCACCTCACCCACGGGATGCGGCTCAACTTCTCGGGCCTGCTCTACGACGTCGCGGCCTACCACGTCCGCGAGGACGACCACCGCGTCGACATGGCCGAGGTCGAACGGCTCGCGCACGAGCGCCGCCCCAAGGTGATCGTCGCCGGCTGGTCGGCCTACCCGCGCCACCTCGACTTCGCGGAGTTCCGCCGCATCGCCGACGAGGTCGGCGCGTACCTGATGGTCGACATGGCCCATTTCGCCGGGCTCGTCGCGGCCGGGCTGCACCCCTCGCCGGTGCCGCACGCGCACGTCGTCACGACCACCACCCACAAGACCCTCGGCGGGCCGCGTGGCGGCGTGATCCTCTCGGCCGAGGACGACCCGGCGCTGCGGAAGAAGCTCAACTCGGCGGTGTTCCCCGGCCAGCAGGGCGGCCCGCTCGAGCACGTGATCGCCGCGAAGGCAGTGGCGTTCAAGCTGGCTGCGACCGAGGCGTTCCGCGACCGCCAGGAGCGCACCCTCCTCGGCGCGCAGCTGCTCGCCGACCGGCTGGTCGCGCAGGACTCGCGGGCCGCGGGCATCGGTGTGGTGAGCGGCGGCACCGACGTCCACCTGGTGCTCGTCGACCTGCGGCACTCCGAGCTCGACGGCAAGCAGGCCGAGGACCGGCTGCACGCCGCGGGGATCACCGTGAACCGCAACGCGGTGCCGTTCGACCCGCGGCCGCCGATGGTCAGCTCGGGGATCCGGATCGGCACGCCCGCCCTGGCCACCCGCGGGTTCGGCGCGGACGAGTTCGCCGAGGTCGCCGACGTCATCGCCACCGCGCTGCGGCCCGACACCGGCGACCCGGCCATCACGGCGCTGCGCGAGCGGGTGGCCGCGCTGGCCGCGCGCTTCCCCCTCTACCCGGCGCTCGAGGAGGGTGCCCGATGAACCCGCTGCCCGAGCACCCTGACTTCCTGTGGCGCAACCCCGAGCCGAAGCGCTCCTACGACGTCGTGATCGTCGGGGCGGGCGGCCACGGCCTGGCCACCGCCCACTACCTGGCGAAGAACCACGGCATCACCGACGTCGCGGTTCTGGAGCGCGGCTGGCTCGCCGGCGGCAACATGGCCCGCAACACCACGATCATCCGCTCCAACTACCTGTGGGACGAGAGCGCCGGAATCTACGAGCACGCGCTCAAGCTGTGGGAGGGCCTCGAGGACGACCTCGGCTACCCGATCCTGTTCAGCCAGCGCGGCGTGCTCAACCTCGCCCACAGCCTGCAGGACGTGCGCGACAGCGTCCGCCGGGTCGAGGCCAACGTCCTCAACGGGGTCGACGCGCAGTGGCTCACCCCCGACGAGGTCAAGAAGGTCTGCCCGATCGTCAACACCTCGCAGGAGATCCGCTACCCGGTGCTCGGCGCCACCTACCAGCCACGCGCCGGCATCGCCAAGCACGACTACGTCGCGTGGGGCTTCGCCCGACGCGCCGACGAGGCCGGGATCGATCTCATCCAGGACTGCGAGGTCACCGGCTTCACCACCGACTCCGGCCGCGTCACCGGCGTGCGCACGACGCGCGGCGACATCGCGGCGGGCCGGGTCGCGCTGTGCGCGGCGGGCCACACCTCCGTGCTCACCGACATGCTCGGGTTCCGGGTGCCGCTCCAGAGCCACCCTCTCCAGGCGCTGGTCTCCGAGTTGCTCGAACCCGTGCACCCCACCGTCGTCATGTCCAACGCCGTGCACGTCTACGTCTCCCAGGCCCACAAGGGCGAGCTGGTGATGGGCGCGGGCATCGACGCCTACAACGGCTACGGCCAGCGCGGCGCGTTCCACATCATCGAACGGCAGATGGCCGCGGCCGTGGAGCTGTTCCCGGTGTTCGCCCGCGCCCACCTGCTGCGCACGTGGGGCGGGATCGTCGACGTCACCCCCGACGCCTCCCCGATCATCGGCCGCACCCCGTACGCGAACCTCTACCTCAACTGCGGCTGGGGCACCGGCGGGTTCAAGGCCACCCCCGGCGTCGGCTGGTGCATGGCCCACACCA
This sequence comes from Pseudonocardia hierapolitana, assembly GCF_007994075.1. Taxonomy (NCBI): domain Bacteria; kingdom Bacillati; phylum Actinomycetota; class Actinomycetes; order Pseudonocardiales; family Pseudonocardiaceae; genus Pseudonocardia; species Pseudonocardia hierapolitana. The sequence goes on from NZ_VIWU01000001.1 coordinate 1,287,042, forward strand.
TCGCCCACGACGAACCGCACCCGTACAACGCGCCGTTCACGCTCGACCGCTTCGTCACCGGCGCGCTCGTCGACGAGCACGGCGCCGCCGCCGTCGCCCACTGATCGCGAGGATCCGCATGCAACTCATCGAATGCCCCTGGTGCGGGCCGCGCGAGGAGACCGAGTTCCACTACGGCGGGCAGGCCCACGTCGCCTACCCGGCCGACCCGGCCGCGCTCACCGACGAGGAGTGGGCGCACTACCTGTTCTTCCGCGACAACCCCAAGGGCCTGTTCGCGGAACGGTGGAGCCACTCCGCGGGATGCCGTCGCTGGTTCAACGCGGTGCGCGACACCGCCACCTACCGGTTCCACGCCGTCTACCGCCCCGACGAGCCCCGCCCGGTGATCTCATGACGGAGTTCCGCGTTCCCGCCGGTGGGCGGATCGACCGTGACACCACCTGCCGCTTCACGTTCGGCGGCGTGCCCTACACCGGGCACCCCGGCGACACGCTCGCGTCCGCGCTGCTGGCGAACGGCGTGCACGCCACCGGCACGAGCGTCGCGCTCGGCCGCCCCCGGGGCATCGGCGCGGCCTGGGCCGAGGACCCGGGTGGCCTGGTGCAGGTCGAGGAGCCCTTCCCCGAGCCGATGCTGCTCGCCACCACGATCGAGCTCGTCGACGGGCTCGCCGCCCGCGGCATCCCGGGCAAGGGCCGGCTCGCCGAGGTGCCCGACTCGGCCCGCTACGACGCGAAGCACGCCCACGCCGACCTGCTCGTCGTGGGGGCGGGCCCCGCCGGCCTGGTCGCCGCGCTCACGGCGGCCCGGACGGGCGCGCGGGTCGTGCTCGTCGACGAGCAGTCCGAGCCCGGCGGGGCGCTGCTCGGCAGCACCGACCGCATCGACGACGCCCCCGCCCTGGACTGGGTCGCCGCCGCGACCGCGGAGCTGGCGACGTACCCCGATGTGCTGCACCTGCAGCGCACCACCGCGTTCGGGCACTACGACGACGGGTTCGTGCTCGCGCTGGAGCGGCGCACCGACCACCTCGGCACCACGGCCCCGCGCAACCGCTCGCGGCAGCGCGTCTGGCGGATCCGGGCGCGCCACGTGATCGTGGCCACCGGCGCGCACGAGCGGCCCGTCGTCTTCGCCGACAACGACCGCCCCGGGATCATGCTGGCCGCCTCGGCCCGCACGTTCCTGCACCGCTACGGCGTGCTGGCCGGGCGCGACGCGGTCGTGTTCACCACCGACGACGGTGCCTACGCCGCGGCGGTCGACCTGGCAGACGCCGGGGCTCGGGTGCACGCCGTGGTCGACGCGCGGCCGGAAGCGCCCGCGGGATGGCGTGCGGAGTGCGAACGCCGCGGCATCCCGGTGCGCACGGGCCAGGTCGTCGCAGGCACCGAGGGCGACCAGCGGGTGACCGCCGCCCTCGTCACGGAGTTGCACGGCGGCGAGCGCGAACGGATCGCGTGCGACCTGCTGCTGGTCAGCGGCGGGTGGAACCCCGCGGTGCACCTGTTCAGCCAGGCCCGCGGCCGGCTGCGCTACGACGACGAGCTGGGCGCGTTCGTGCCGGGCGAGACCCTGCCGGGCACGTCCGTGGCAGGCTCCGCGGCCGGCGTTCTCGACCTCGACGGCTGCCTGCGCGACGGCGCCCGGGCCACGCTCGCCGCGCTCGCCGACCTGGAGATCGACGCCGGTGGGGTGGCAGCACCGCCCACCACGGAGCAGGGGCCGGAGCGCACCCCATCACTCGTGCTCTGGCGGGTGCCCGGCGACGAGCACGCCCAGTTCGTCGACGTGCAGCGCGACGCCACCGTCGCCGACATCGCCCGCGCCGTCGGGGCCGGGATGCGGGGCGTCGAGCACGTCAAGCGGTACACGACGATCGGCACCGCGCACGACCAGGGCAAGACGTCCGGGATCGTCGCGGCCGGGATCACCGCCGAGCTGCTCGGCGTGCCCGTCGCGAACCTGGGCACCACGACATTCCGCCCGCCGTACACCCCGGTCGCGTTCGCCGCCCTCGCCGGCCGCAACCGCGGCGCCCTCTTCGACCCCGAACGCGTCACCGCCCTGCACGACTGGCACGTCGCCCGCGGGGCGGTGTTCGAGGACGTCGGGCAGTGGAAGCGGCCCCGCTACTACCCGCTGCCCGGCGAAGACATGGAGACCGCCGTGCTGCGCGAGTGCGCCGCGGTCCGCGGCGGGGTCGGGATCCTCGACGGTTCGACGCTTGGGAAGATCGACGTGCAGGGCCGGGACGCCGCGGTGCTGCTCGACCGGCTCTACACGAACATGATGAGCAGCCTCAAGGTCGGTTTCGTGCGCTACGGCGTGCTGTGCGGCGCCGACGGGATGGTGCTCGACGACGGCACCGTGCTGCGCGTCGCCGAGGACCGGTTCCTCGTCTACACCACCACCGGCGGCGCCGCGAAGGTGCTCGACTGGATGGAGGAGTGGCTGCAGACCGAGTGGCCCGACCTGCGGGTGCACCTCACGTCGGTCACCGAGCAGTGGGCCACCTTCCCCGTGGTCGGGCCGCGCTCCCGGGAGGTGATCGCCGAGGTCTTCCCGGACGTCGACGCCTCGAAGGAGGCCTTCCCGTTCATGGCCTGGCGGGACACGCGCCTCGGGGACGTCCCGGTGCGGATCGCCCGCGTCAGCTTCTCGGGCGAGCTCGCGTACGAGGTCAACGTCGATGCGTGGCACGCCCCGGCGGTGTGGGAGCGGCTCATGGCGGCGGGCGAGCCCCACGGCATCACCCCGTACGGCACGGAGACCATGCACGTGCTGCGCGCGGAGAAGGCCTACCCGATCGTCGGGCAGGACACCGACGGCACCGTCGCCCCGCAGGACCTCGGGATGTCGTGGATCGTGTCGAAGAAGAAGCCCGACTTCGTCGGCAAGCGCTCGTTCTCCCGGGCGGAGAACCGCAACCCGCTGCGCAAGCAGCTGGTCGGCCTCCTCCCGCTCGACCACACCGTGCTGCTGCCCGAGGGCTCGCAGGTCGTCGAGGGCGACCGGCTGCCCGAACCGCCCGTGCCGATGCTCGGGCACGTCACGTCGAGCTACCGCAGCGCCGAGCTGGAACGGACGTTCGCGCTCGCGCTGGTACGGGCGGGGCGCGACCGCATCGGCCAGACACTCCACGTCCCGGTCGGCGACGCGCTGGTCCCCGTGGAGGTCACCGAACCCGTGCTCGTCGACCCGGAAGGAGCCCGCCGTGACGGTTGAGCTGCCACGCACCGGCCCGCTGCACGGCTGGTCGGAGCACTTCGCCGATCTCCCCGACGGCGTGCAGATCATGGCTGAGCCGTTCGTCGCGATGGCCGACCTGCGCGTCGCCCCGACCGGGCCGGCGGCGGACGCCGTCGCCGCGCACCTCGGCGTTGCGCTGCCCACCAGGCCGTCGTGGGTGGAGGGGGACACGGCACGCGTGATCTGGCTCGGTCCGGACGAGTGGCTCGTGACGAGCCCGTTCCACAGCCCGGTGGACCTGGAGGCGGGGCTGCGGACGGCCGTCGGCGCAGCGGGGGTGGTGGTCGACGTCTCCGCGCAACGCACCACGCTGCGGCTGCGCGGCGAGCACGTCCGCGACGTGCTCGCCACCGGCTGTGCGATCGACCTGCACCCCCGCACGTTCCCGGCGGGATCGGCCGCGCAGACCACCCTCGGGCTGGCCGGCGTCGTGCTGCTCGCGCTCGACGACGGCGTCGATGGCGGGGCGACCCACTACCAGCTCCTCGTCCGGTCCTCGTTCGCGCGCTACCTCGCCACCTGGCTGCTCGACGCGGCCACCGAGTTCAGGGGGGCCTGATGCCCACATCGCCTCGTGTCGTGATCATCGGAGCCGGGATCGTCGGGACGAACCTCGCCGACGAGCTCACCGCTCGCGGGTTCGACCGGGTCACCGTCGTCGACCAGGGCCCGCTGCCGCTCACCGGTGGCTCCAGCTCCCACGCGCCCGGCCTGGTGTTCCAGACGAACGCGTCGAAGACGATGACGGAGTTCGCGCGCTACACCGTCGAGAAGTTCGCCGGCCTCGACCTCGACGGCGCCTGGTGCTTCAACCAGGTCGGCGGGCTGGAGGTCGCCACCACTCCACAGCGGATGGCCGACCTGCACCGCAAGCACGGCTGGGCCACGTCGTGGGGCGTCGAGAGCCGGGTCGTCGACGCGGACGAGTGCGTGCGCCTGCACCCGCTGCTCGACCGCGACCGGGTGCTCGGGGGCTTCCACGTGCCCACCGACGGTCTCGCCAAGGCGCCGCGGGTGGTCGCCGCCCTCGCGCGCCGCGCGGAGGCCAGGGGCGCCCGCTTCCAGGGGTCGACCCGGGTCACCGGCATCGAGCAGTCCGGTGGGCGGGTCACCGGTGTGCGCACCGCCGAGGGCGTGCTGCCGGCCGACGTCGTGGTGTGTTGCGCGGGGTTCTGGGGACAGCGGGTGGGCGCGATGGTGGGCATGCCGGTGCCGCTGCTCCCGCTCGCGCACCAGTACGCGAAGACCGGGCAGGTCGCCGAGCTCGCCGGCCGCAACGACGAGCTCGGGGAGGCGGGCCTGCCGATCCTGCGCCACCAGGACCAGGACCTGTACTTCCGCGAGCACGTCGACAGGCTCGGGATCGGCAGCTACGCCCACCGCCCGATGCCCGTGCGGTTGAGCGACCTGGACGAGGACGGAGAGGTCAGCGCGGCGGCGATGCCGTCGATGCTGCCGTTCACCGAGGAGGACTTCGCGCCGTCGTGGGAGCAGAGCCGGTTGCTCCTGCCCGCGCTGGCGTCGGCGAAGGTCGAGGAGGGCTTCAACGGCATCTTCTCCTTCACCCCGGACGGCGGACCGCTGATCGGCGAGTCGCCCGACGTCGCCGGGTTCTGGATCGCGGAGGCGGTCTGGGTGACGCACTCGGCCGGGGTGGCGAAGGCCGTCGCGGAGCTGCTCAGCGACGGCCGGTCGAGCGTCGACCTGCACGGCTGCGACGTGCACCGCTTCGAGGATGTCCAGCTCACCGACGACTACGTCAGCGAGACCTCCCAGCAGAACTTCGTGGAGATCTACGACGTGCTGCACCCGCTCGAGCCCCGCAAGTCCCCGCGGAACCTGCGGGTCAGCCCGTTCCACGCCCGGCAACGGGAGCTGGGCGCGGTGTTCCTCGAGGCCGCGGGCTGGGAGCGACCCCACTGGTACGAGGCGAACGCGCCGCTGGTGGCGCAGCTGCCCGAGGCGTGGGTGCCGCCGGAGCGCGACGAGTGGTCGGCGCGGTTCCACTCCCCCATCGCGGCTGCCGAGGCCTGGCGCACCCGCGAGGGCGTGGCGATGTACGACATGACCCCGCTCAAGCGGCTCGAGGTCACCGGCCCGGGCGCGCTGGCGCTGCTGGACCGGCTCACCACCGGGAAGATGGACAAGTCGGTCGGCTCGGTCACCTACACCCTCGCGCTCGACGAGGCGGGCGGCGTCCGCAGCGACCTGACCGTGGCCCGGCTGGGCGCCGACCGGTTCCAGGTAGGTGCGAACGGCAATCTCGACCTCGACTACCTCCAGCGCCGAGCGGGGTCCGACGTACAGGTTCGGGACATCACCGGGGCCACCTGCTGCATCGGTGTCTGGGGGCCGCTGGCCCGCGACCTGGTCCAGCCGCTGTCCCGCGAGGACTTCTCCCACGAGGCGCTGAAGTACTTCCGCGCCATGCCGGCCCGCATCGGCGGCGTCCCGGTCACCGCGATGCGGCTGTCCTACGTCGGCGAGCTCGGCTGGGAGATCTACACCAGCGCGGAGTACGGGCTGCGGCTGTGGGACGTGCTGTGGGAGGCCGGTCAGGACCTCGGCGTCATCGCGGCAGGCCGCGCGGCGTTCAACAGCCTGCGGCTGGAGAAGGGCTACCGCTCGTGGGGGCACGACATGACCACGGAGCACGACCCGTACGAGGCGGGGCTCGGCTTCGCGGTCCGGCCGCAGAAGGGCGACTTCGTCGGCCGCGACGCGATCGCCTGCCTGAGCGCCGACGCGGTGACCCGCAGGCTCTCCTGCCTCACCGTCGACGACGGGCGCAGCGTCGTGCTCGGCCACGAGCCGGTGTACGTCGACGGCCGGGCGGCGGGCTACGTCACCAGCGCGGCGTTCGGGCACACCGTCGGCGCGCCCATCGCCTACGCCTGGCTCCCGGCGAGCGCGACCCCGGGCACCGCGGTCGAGATCGAGTACTTCGGCCGGCGGATCCCGGCCACCGTGGCCGCGGAGCCGCTGGTGGATCCGGAGATGGCCCGGATCAGGCGCTGACGTCCGTACCTTCCGTCCCCACCACCGCGACAAGGAAGGGCGCCGCTGTGCGCAACCAGACGATCGGGCAGTTCCTCACCGCGCTCGCCGCTCGGGTCCCCGCCCCGGGCGGCGGCGCGTCCGCCGCGCTGCACGCCGCCCAGGCCGCCGCGCTCGTGGCGATGGTCGCGCGCTACAGCGACGGCCCGACGAATGTGCCCGAGAAGCGCGGAGCGGGCCGCCCAGGACAGCCGGGACCTGCTGGATCGCTGGCGGCTGCGGCCCACATGCGCGCTTCTCGGACACATTCGAAGTACGCCGATCACGCCGAGGCGATCCGGCGCGTCCGCGACGCCGCCGACGAGCTGTGCGAGAACGCGCTCACGCTCGCCGAGGACGACGCGGCCGCGTTCACGGCCGTCACGGAGGCCTACCGGCTGCCGAAGACCGGTGCCGCGGAGGCCGCGACGCGGTCCGCCGCGATCGCCACCGCGCTCCTCGCCGCGGCCCGCCCACCCGCGTTCGTCATCGGGGTCGCCGCCCGCGTCCTCGACCTCGCCGAGGAGCTGCTGCCCATCGGCAACCCGAACGTGATCAGCGACGTGGCCGCGGCGGCCGAGGCGGCGCGGGCCGCGGCGACCACCGCGCGGGTCAACGTCGAGATCAACCTCACCGGAATCGAGGACGCGCAGGCCAGGAGTGAGCTGCTCGCCGCGGCCGGTTCGGTCGGCGGGCTCTGCGACCGTGCCGACAAGGTGACAGGCGCGGTACGCGCGGGGCTCGCCTCATGACCGCCTCGCTCGGTGGCCGCGAGCTCGCGGCCGACCTGCGCCGTCGCACCGCCGAGTCGGCCGCGGCGCTGACCGCGGCGGGCAGGCCGCCGCGGCTCGCGATCGTCGTCGCGACGGCCGACGAGTCCAGCGCGTGGTACGTGCGCTCGATCGCGAAGGCGGCGGCCGCGGCCGGGATCGTCTGCGACGTCGTGTCCCCCACCCCGACGGAGATCCTCGCGGTGCTGAGCCGGCTCGGCGCGGACGACGACGTGCACGGGATCATCCTGCAGACGCCGCTCCCGGCAGGGGTCGACGTCGGCGACCTGGCCCCGGCGATCCCCCCGGCGAAGGACGTCGACGGCGCCAACCCCGCGAGCCTGGGCCGCCTCGCCGCGGGCCTGCCGGCCTTCCCCCCGGCCACCGCCGAGGCCGTACTGGCGCTGCTCGACCACCACGGTGTCGCGCTGGCCGGCCGTCATGCCGTCGTGGTCGGCCGCTCCACGGTGGTGGGCAAGCCTGCGGCGCACCTGCTGCTCGACCGCGACGCCACGGTGACGATCTGCCACTCCCGCACCACCGACCTCGCCGCGATCACCCGGCAGGCCGACGTGCTCGTCGCGGCGGTGGGCAGGCCCGGGCTGATCACGCCCGCGCACGTGTCGCCCGGAACGGTCGTGATCGACGTCGGTACCAACCCGACGGCCGACGGCACGCTCGTCGGCGACGTCGACCCGGCCGTCGCGGAGAAGGCGGCCGGGCTGACCCCCGTGCCCGGTGGCGTCGGGCCCGTCACCACCGCGCTCCTGCTCCAGCACACCGTTCGGGCCGCAGAAGATCGGGGCTGAGCAGCCATGACGATCAGCGCCTTCGACCTGTTCAAGGTCGGCATCGGCCCGTCGAGCTCGCACACGGTGGGTCCGATGCGCGCGGCGAGCTCCTTCGCTAGCCGCTTGGAGCGGGACGGGCTGCTCCCCCGGACCGCCCGGGTCCGCGCCGAGCTGTTCGGCTCGCTCGGGGCCACCGGGCACGGGCACGGCAGCGTGAAGGCGGTCGTGCTAGGGCTCGAGGGCGAGCAACCCGACCTGGTCGACCCGGCGGCCGCGGAACCCCGGGTCGGCGCCGTTCGCGACGGTGGCCGGTTGCTGCTCGCCGGGAAGGTGCCGATCCCGTTCTCCGTCGACGACGACGTCGTGCTGCACCGGCGCAAGCGGCTGCCCTTCCACACTAACGGCATGATCTTCCGCGCGTTCGACGCCGACGACGTCGAGCTGACGGCGCGGGAGTACTACTCGGTCGGCGGCGGGTTCGTCCTCGACGAGGACGAAGCCGGACGTCCGGTCCTCGTCGAGGACCCGACTCCGGTGCGCTACCCGTTCCGCACCGGCGAGGAGCTGCTGCGGCGCACCCGGGAGACCGGCCTGCGCATCAGCGACGTCATGCTCGCGAACGAGCTGGCGTGGCGCAGCGAGCAGGACGTGCGCGCCGGGCTGCTGCACATCTGGTCGGTGATGCAGGAATGCGTGGAGCGCGGCACGCGCACCACCGGGGTGCTCCCGGGCGGGCTGAAGGTGCGCAGGCGAGCCGCCCACCTGCGTGAATGCCTCGAGCGAGGTGGTGACGAGCAGGACCCGCTGCGCGCCGTCGACTGGGTCACCCTCTACGCGCTCGCCGTGAACGAGGAGAACGCCGCGGGCGGGCGCGTCGTCACCGCCCCGACGAACGGGGCGGCCGGCATCATCCCCGCCGTCCTGCACTACTACCGGCGCTTCATCGGCTCGTTCTCCGACGACGGGGTGGTCCGGTTCCTGCTCACCGCCGCCGCCGTCGGGTTGCTGTTCAAGGAGAACGCCTCGATCTCCGGGGCCGAGGTCGGCTGCCAGGGCGAGGTCGGATCGGCCTGCTCGATGGCCGCCGCAGGCCTCACCGAGGTGCTCGGCGGCACCCCGGAGCAGGTCGAGAACGCCGCGGAGATCGGCATCGAGCACAACCTCGGGCTGACCTGCGACCCGGTCGGCGGGCTCGTGCAGATCCCGTGCATCGAACGCAACGCCGTGGGCGCCATCAAGGCCATCACCGCGGCCCGGCTCGCCGTCCGCGGCGACGGGCGGCACCAGGTCAGCATCGACAAGGCGATCAAGACGATGCGCGAGACCGGGGCGGACATGAAGGACAAGTACAAGGAGACCGCCCGCGGCGGTCTCGCCCTCAACGTCGTCGAGTGCTGATCCCCGAGGAGCCACCGTGCCGAGCACGTTCATCCTGACCCTGAGCTGCCCGCAGCGCCCGGGCATCGTGCACGCGGTCACCGCCTTCCTCTTCGAGCAGGGCTGCGACATCGTCGAGCACCAGCAGTTCGACGACCGGGTGCGCGACTCGTTGTTCCTGCGCACCGCGTTCGTCACCGCGCGGGAGATCGACGCCGAGGCCCTGTCCGCCGCGTTCGAGCCGATCGCCGCCGAGTTCGGGATGACGTTCGGCCTCACCGGCGACGGCCCGCAACGGGTGCTGGTGATGGTGTCGAAGGCGGGCCACTGCCTGAACGACCTGATCTTCCGCTGGCGGGCCGGGAGCCTCGGCGCGGACCTCGTCGCCGTCGTCTCCAACCACGAGGACCTGCGGCCGATGGCCGAGGCCGCCGGGCTGCCGTTCGTCCACGTGCCGGTCACACCGACCACCAAGCGGCAGGCGGAGCAGCGGCTGCTCGAGCTCGTCGAGGAGCACCGGGCCGACCTGGTGGTGCTCGCCCGCTACATGCAGGTCCTCTCCGACGGCCTGTGCCGCACGCTGCACGGCCGGGCGATCAACATCCACCACTCGTTCCTGCCCGGATTCAAGGGGGCCAAGCCCTACCACCAGGCCTACGACCGCGGCGTCAAGCTGGTCGGCGCCACCGCCCACTACGTCACCCCTGACCTCGACGAGGGCCCGATCATCGAGCAGGAGGTGATCCGGATCGACCACACCTTCGACCCCCGCCACCTCAGCACCGCCGGCCGGGACGCCGAGGCGCTGGCACTGTCCCGTGCCGTGCGATGGCACTGCGAGCGTCGGGTCATGCTGAACGACCGGAGCACGGTGGTCTTCCGCTGATCTCGGGACGTGGGGGCGCCTCGGGCGCGCCGTTCCCGGCTCGGGCGTGCGGGCGGTCGCTGCTCACCCAGGCCCCTTCGTGCTGATGATCAGCGGTTCGGCGCATTCTCGGACGGATTTGGGATGGGAATGCGCCCAACTGGTGATCATGCCGGTGGGCGCGCCGTTCCCGACTCGGGCACGCAGGCAATCGCTCCCCGCTTCAGGCCCTGTGCACTGACGATTCCGTCCGCCGCGCCGTCACCTCGACCTGTTGGTCCGGTTGGCATCACCACCGAATGGCGTGGTTGCGTTGACAGCCGTCCCCGACTGGAGGGCACGGCGGTGCACGACGAGACCGTCACCGCCGGGTGCCCACGCAACTATCCTGTGGTCCCGACCTCCCTCGCAGCGCAACCACACGCTAGTTGCCGCGCACCCCAACCGGACGGGCTCGCACGCAGACCCGGCAGGCAAGACGAGCACCACGCAACGCAACCACGGAATCGGCAGTTCCCAACCCGGCCACCTCCCCGGCCGGACACGTTCTCCCCGCTCAAGCCGCGTTCACAATAGTGAACACCTCGATCACCCGAAAAGACCTACGGATCGAACATCTGTTCGCGTAAACTTGGGGCATGTCGAAAACCGCGCCAACCCCACCAACCCCCGCCTCCACGCGAAGACCCGAAAAGTGTCCGCGACACCGGCGAATACCCGAGGGCAAGGAATGCGCGCCATGCTGACCGGGGCGCTACTCGAGGCCCCAGCCGACCCACTAGTTCCGGTCCCGGACGCGCTGTCAGACGCGCTACCGGATGACCTGCTGAACTCCGCGGTGATCAACGCCTGGGTCGATCGGCTGGCCCGGTTCGACCGGGACGTCCCCGACACCGAACGGATCGACCAACTCCGCGCCCTGGAACGCCTCAAGTCCGCCGCCGCGGCCGCCCAGGCCCGGATCGCCGTCGACCTGGACACCTCGATGCGGGCCGGGCAGGCCGCCACCGGGCTGCCGGCGCAGCGGCAGGGCCGCGGGGTGGCCGCGCAGGTGGCGCTGGCCCGCCAGGAATCCCCCTACCGCGGTGGCCGGCACCTCGGCCTGGCCAAGGTCCTGGTCGCCGAGATGCCCCACACCCTGACCGCGCTCGCACACGGTGCGATCTCCGAATGGCGGGCCGGCCTGCTCGCCCAGGAAACAATCTTCCTATCCCGGGAGCATCGCCAACTCGTCGACGCCCACCTGTGCGCCGACCCCACCGGGCTGCACGGGTGGGGGGACCGCCGGTTGACCGGCGAGATCCGCAAGATCGCCTACCGGCTCGACCCGGCCGGCTACACCCGGCGCCGCGCGAAGGCCGAATCGGAACGCCGGGTCACCTCCCGGCCGGCCCCGGACGTCATGGCCCGGGTCACCGCGCTGCTCCCCGTCGCCCACGGGGTCGCCGTCCACGCCGCCCTGCGCAAAGCCGCGGACACCGCGATCGCGGCCGGGGACGGGCGCACCCGCGGCCAGCTGATGGCCGACACCCTCGTGCAACGCGTCACCGGGCAGGCCACCGCGGACGGGGTGCCGGTGGAGATCCACCTGATCATGACCGACCGGACCCTGCTCGGCGAAGGTCAAGGCGACGGCGACGGCAGTGAGCAGCCGGCGCAGCTGGCCGGGTACGGGCCGATCCCGGCCGGCCTGGCCCGCCGACTCGCCGTCTCCGCCGCCGAAACCGAGACCGCCTGGCTGCGGCGGCTCTACAGCAGGCCCGACAGCGGGCGGCTGGTCGGGATGGACTCGACCCGGCGGGTGTTCCCGGCCGGGCTGGCCCGGTTCATCGAGATCCGCGGCCAGTACTGCACCACCCCATGGTGCGACGCCCCGATCCGCCACATCGACCACGCCCTACCCCACCACCAGAACGGGGCCACCTCGGCGGACAACGGCAACGGCACCTGCGCCCAATGCAACTACGCCCGCCAAGCACCCGGCTGGAAAGTCCGACCCGAGCCCGGGCCCCGGCACACGCCGCGGATCACCACACCGACCGGCCACGGCCACCACAGCACCGCACCGGCGCCTCCCGGACACCCGAGGTCCGAGCGACGTCACCCCGCAGGACGACGAGCCCACCGCGCTACTGCTGAAAGGGCGAGTCTCCTGATTTGATGATCGGCGTGCCGTCCCCGACCGTGCCGCTCTTCCCCGTCCCCCGCTCGTTCGAGGTGCTCGCCGCGCCCGGACCGGCGCCCGGCGCCCCGGTCGCGGTGCGCCACGAGCCCGAGCTGCCCGAGCAGGGCTACAGCCTCGTACGCGACGCCGGCGGCACGCAGATCAGCTACCGCGACGACGCCGGGCTGCGCTACGCCCACCAGACGCTCGACCAGCTGCGCGCCGACCCCGAGCTCTCCCACCGTGCAGTTCGGGTGCGGGACTGGCCGGACTTCCCCGTGCGCGGCTTCATGCTCGACGTCAGCCGCGACCGGGTGCCCACCCGCCGCACCTTGCGCCGCTACGTGGAGATCCTCGCCGCGGCCCGGATGAACCAGCTCGAGCTCTACACCGAGCACACCTTCACCTACGCCGGCCACACCGCGGTGTGGGCGGCGGCCAGCCCGCTCACGGTCGACGACATGCGGTGGCTGGACGCGCTGTGCGCCGCGCACGGGATCACGCTGGTCGCGAACCAGAACACGCTCGGGCACATGGAGCGCTGGCTCGCCCACGAGCCCTACCGGGACCGCGCCGAGAAGCCCGAGGGCTTCACGATCCACGGCCGGCACCGCCGGCCCAGCACACTGCAGCCGACCCCCGAGAACGCCGAGTTCGCCCTCGGGCTGGTGCGTGAGCTCGCCGCCACCGTGCGCGCCCGCCGCGTGAACATCGGCGCCGACGAGCCGTGGGAGCTGGGCAAGGGCCGGAGCGCCGCCGACGCGGCCGAGCGTGGCCTCGGCCAGGTCTACCTCGACCACCTGCTGCGCGTGGCCGTCCCGCTGATCGAGGACGGCTACGAGGTCATGTTCTGGGCCGACGTCCTCGCCGACCACCCTGAGGTGGCCGGAGCCCTTCCGACGTCGGGCCTGGTGCCGGTGGTGTGGCAGTACGACGGCCCGGTCCATGCCCGGGCCGCCCTCGACCGGGCGACGCCGGAACAACGCCGCCAGTGGGCCGCCGACGGGTTCGACATGGACGCGCTCGCCGGCGGCTTCCGGGAGCGGGCCAAGGCCCTCACGTCGGCGGGCAGGCCGTTCTGGGTGGCGCCGGGCACCGGGGCGTGGAACTCGGTCATCGGGCGGCTGGACAACGCGGTGGAGAACCTCCTCGACGCCGCCGAGATCGGCCGCGAACACGGCGCAGGCGGCTACGTGGTGACGACGTGGGGCGACCACGGCCACCACGAGCCGCCACCCGTGACGTATCCCGGGCTGCTGTTCGGCGCGGCCGTGAGCTGGTGCCTGGACAGCAACCGCGAGATGGATCTCGCCGCGGCGCTCGACCGCATCGTCTTCGACGGCCCCGGCCTCGGGTCTGCGCTCATCGCGGCGGGCTCGGTCGCCGACGTGGTCGACGCACCGCTCCTCAACGGCTCCGCGCTCTCCGCCGTGCTGTTCGGGCGCGAGGACGTGCCTGCCGTCGCACCCGAGGCGCTCGCCGAGGCCGAGCGCGTGCTGTCGGCGGCGACCGACGCCCTCGCGCACGCCCGGCCGGCCGCCGCCGACGGCGACATCGCGGTGAGGGAGACCGCCCATGCCATCGCGATCGCCCGGTTCGCGCTGGCGCTCCTCGCCGCGGGCGGGGTCGCCCGGCTGACGCCCGCGGCCGCCGGGGACCTGCTGCACCGGCTGGACGCGCTGCTCGTCGAGCAGCGCGCGTGCTGGCTGCTCAGCGCCCGCCCTGGGGGCCTGGACGACAGCATCGCGACGTTCGCCCCGCTGCGATCCGCCCTCGTGGAGCGGGCGGCAGCGCGTCAGTAGGGGGCCGCGGCCGCCGCGTACCGGTCGGCGGGACCTTCCTTGCCGGTCGGGTAGGAGATCACGGCCGGGTTGCCGTCGGAGGTGTAGCGGGTGGCGGGGCTCGCCGCCATCTTGTCGAGCCACACCGTGGACCCGAACTCGGCTTCGCTCCCGTCCGGGCCCTGGGAGCGGATCCGCGGGATGGCCTGCGGGGTGAACTCCTCGGCGAACGGCGACGGCGCCGGGTTCGCGCCCACCAGCAGCACGCCCGAGTAGTCGTACCCGTCACCACGGGCGGCCAGTTGCGGGTCCCGCGGCCGCGCGCCGAACGGGAGCGCGAGCGTGGCGGGCCGGTGGCCGGGGACCGCCTGCCGGATCGCCGTGTCGCCGCGGGCGATGTCCTGCCGCGCCTTCTCCGCAGGCGCGGTGCGCAGGTTCAGGTGGCTGAAGGTGTGGTTGCCGATCTCGAACCCGTTGTCGTGCAGCCAGCGCATGGCCGCCGCGCCCGGCTCACCACCGCCGAACGGCTCGGCGTTGACGTACATGCTCGCCACCGGCCGGAACCCCGGGTGGGCGGCGGCGACGTCGAGGATGATGCGCACGGCGGTACCGGGCGCGGGCGTGCCGTCCGGGCCGAGCGTGATCTGGGTCGGGTCGCCGTCGTCGAACGTCAGCACGACGGGGTGCGCACCGGCCGGGACGTCGATGCGCCCGGCGGCGAGATCGGCCGTGGTGACGGGCACGTAGTTCTCGCGCGCGAGCCGTTCCAGCTCGGCCCGGAAATCGTCCGGGGTGCGGTCGTAGACCGACGTGGGCGTGGCGATGACCCGGTGGTACATGAGCACCGGAATGCGGCCGAGCTCGTTGGCCTGAACCTGCGCTGGATCGACGGGCGCAGGGGCCGGGGCCGCAGGCGCAGAAACGGATTGTGCGTTGTCGGAATCCGTTCCGCAACCGGCGGCGAGAAGCACGGCGACCGACGCCGCGACGATACGCAACCGAGGCATGGGAGGACGCTACCCGGGAGGCCACCCGGATTATGACTTGATCACACAATGGTGTTGTTCCAGCACACGGACGGTCCGGGTAATGCGAGAGTGATCACCTTCCACCGTGTCGAAGGAGTTCCGATGGACCGCCCGGTGTCCGCGCCCCACCGGTACCTGGTGCCGGGCGCGATCGCGTTGATCGTCGCCGGCATGTTGGTTCTGGTCGTGGCGTGGCTGCAGCCGGACGTCACCGTGACCGGCGTGGCCGACGGCGGATCCTTCACCCCCGCAGCCCTTCGTGACGTCCAGATCACCGCGCTCGCCGACCCGTCGCAGGTCGAGGTGCTGCTCGACGGTGCCCCGGCACCCGTGCGCCGTGACGGGGTGCGCTTCGTCCTCGACGCGTCGGCGCTCCCCGAGGGCGAGCACACCCTGCAGGTCCATTCCCCGGACGCGGCGATGCCGCTGCCCGGCACCGGCACGACGATCGACTTCACCGTCGACGCCACCCCGCCCGCCCTGTTCGTCGACCCGGTCCCCCCGACGGCGCTCGACGCGTCCGCGGAGGTCAAGGGCCGGGTCGAGGGCGCTGACGAGCTACTCGTCAACGGCGCGCCGTTCGAGCTGGACGACGACGGCGCCTTCACCGTCACGGAGTCGGCCGGTGCCGCCGACGTCGACCTGCTCGCGCGCGACGAGGCCGGCAACACGGTCGCGCAGAAGGTGCCGATCCCGGTGCAGCACCCGGGCATGCGCGCGGTGCACATGACCGCGCAGGCGTGGAGCGCGCCGTCGCTGCGAGAGCCCGTGCTGCAGCTGGCGAAGGACGGCGCCATCGACACGATCCAGCTGGACATCAAGGACGAGAGCGGCGAGGTGGGCTACGCCTCCCAGGTGCCGCTGGCCGTCGAGATCGGCGCGAGCAAGGGCTACTACGACGCGCGCGCGGTGCTGGACCAGATGCACGCGGCGGGGATTCGCGTCGTCGGGCGGATCGTGGCGTTCCGCGACCCCGTGCTCGGGGCGGCATCGTGGCGCGACGGCCACCACGAACGGCTGGTGCAGAACGCGAACGGCACCCCCTATACGAGTGGTTACGGTCAGTACTCGTTCACGAACTTCGCCAATCCCGAGGTGCGCTCCTACAATGTGGCGCTGGCCGAGGAGGCGGCCGGGCTCGGGTTCGACGAGATCCTCTACGACTACGTGCGGCGCCCGGACGGCCCGATTTCCGGAATGCATTTCGAGGGCCTCACGACGACCCCCGAGCAGTCGATCGCCGACTTTCTCGCGGAGACCCGACCGGCGGTGCGCAAGCACGGCGCGCTGCTCGGCGCGTCGGTTTTCGGGATAGCGGCGACCCGCCCCACCCAGATCGCACAGGACATCGTCTTGATGGCGCCGTACACCGACTACGTGGCGCCGATGGTGTACCCGTCGCACTGGGGTCGCGGGGAGTACGGCGTGATGAGCCCCGAGTCGTCGCCCTACGACATCACCGCGCGCTCGCTCGCCGACTTCGTGAAGCTCACGCAGGGCACTCCCACCTCGGTGATCCCGTGGCTGCAGGCGTTCACGCTCCGGGTGCCCTACGGTGCGGCCGAGGTGCGCGCGCAGATCGATGCCACCGAGGCCAACGGCATCCGCTCGTTCATCCTCTGGGACCCGAACTGCCGCTACACGCAGGCCGCCGCGTTGCGGCCCGCGTCGCAGTGAGCGCTCGGCGTGCCGAGGCCGTACCGACCCGTCAGTCGCCCTTCACGTTCAGGACCTGCCGCAGCGTGTGGTCCACCGTGACCAGGTCCTTCGCGTCCTCCATCACGACGTCGATGGACTTGTAGGCCTCCGGGATCTCGTCGAGGAACGCCGCCGCGTTGGAGGCCCGCCACTCGATGCCCTCCATCGCCTCGGCGAGCTGCTCCACCGTGAACTTCTCCCGCGCGGCCCGCCGGGAGAAGTTGCGGCCCGCGCCGTGCGGCGCCGAGTTGAACGAGGCCGGGTTGCCCAGGCCCGTCACCACGTAGGACCGCGTGCCCATGGAGCCGGGGATGAGCCCCGGCCGCCCCGCCGAGGCGTCGATCGCGCCCTTGCGGGTGAGCCAGACGTCCACACCGAAGTGCCGCTCCTGCTCGGTGTAGTTGTGGTGGCACTGGACGTCCTCGGCACGCTCGATCTCCCGGCCCGCCCACTCGGCGATGCACCCGACGATCCGGTCGAGCATCTCGGCGCGGTTCTCCAGCGCGAAACGCTGGGCCCAGCGGAGCTCCCGGATGTAGTGCCAGAACTCGTCGATCCCCTCCGGCAGGTAGGCGAGGTCGCGGTGCGGCAGCTCGATCCACCAGCGCTCGCACAGCTGCTGCGCGGTGCGGACGTGCCGTTGCGCGATCTTGTTGCCCACCCCGCGCGAGCCGGAGTGCAGGAACACCCACAGCCGGTCCGCCTCGTCCAGGCACAGCTCGATGAAGTGGTTCCCGGACCCGAGCGTGCCGAGCTGCAGCCGCCAGTTCCCCGCATAGGAACCCGGGTCGAACTGCGCACGCTCGGCGAGCGCCTCCAGCTCGGCGACGCGGGCCGCGGCCGTGTCCGTCAGCTTCCGGTTGTAGCCACCCTTGGAGACGGGTACGGCCGCCTCGATCGCCTCCCGCAGCGCGGACAGTGGACCCGCCTCGGCGATGTCGTCCTTCGTGAGCTGGGTGCGCACCGCCGCCATGCCGCAGCCGATGTCGACGCCGACGCTCGCCGGCATCACCGCCTCCACCGTGGGGATCACGCTGCCGACGGTGGATCCCATGCCGAGGTGCGCGTCGGGCATCAGCGCGACGTGCGGGCGGACGAACGGCATCCGGGCGGTCTGCAGCGCCTGCTCCCGGGTAGCGTCCTCGAGGATCGACGCCCAGTTCAGCAGGCCCTTGGTGATCTGCTCCACGCGAGAGGGTCACCAGCCATCGGCCGGCCCACACGCGCGAGTTCCTACGCCTTGTGCGCCACCGCGAAGATGCGGCGGAACGGGAACCAGGTGCTCCCGTCCGGACGCATCGGGTACGCCGCCCGCAGTCGGGGTGCCAGCTCGGCCCGGAAGGCCGCGTAGTCGTCGGCGGGCAGCGCGTCCCGGACCGGACGCAGCGCGGTGGCGCTGATCCACTGCAGCACCGGGTCCTCCCCGGTGAGCCGCTGCAGGTAGGTGGTCTCCCAGACGTCGACGTCCGCCGCGTGCGCGGCGAAGAGCTCCGCGTACTCGGCAGGCTCCGGAACGGCGAGCTCGCCGCGCAGCTCCACGCTCCCCCGCCACCGCGGCTCGGCGAGCAGCTCCCGGACCAGGGCGTGGGACGGGGCGCCGAAGTTGCCCGGAACCTGCATCGCGAACCACGCGCCCGCAGGCAAGGCCTGCAGCCAGCGGGGCAGCAGCCGCGGGTGCGACGGCACCCACTGCAGCACCGCGTTGGTGATCACGACGTCGGTGTCGGGCGCCGGTGCCCAGTCGACGACGTCGGCCAGCTCCGCGGCGATCCCCCGCTCCCGCGCGGCCACGACCATCTCCGGGGAGGAGTCCAGCGCGCTGACCTCCGCGCCGGGCCAGCGGCCGGCGAGGACTCCGGTGAGGTGGCCGGGGCCGCAGCCGAGGTCGACGACGCGGCGCGGGGACGTGGCTCCCACCCGCGCGAGCAGGTCGCGGAACGGGCGCGAGCGGTGGTCGTCGAAGTCGAGGTAGAGCGCGGGATCCCAGGACGTCGCGGTCACGCGCGCCCCAGCGTGCGCTCGACGTCGGCCACGACCTGGCGCACCACCGCCACGTCGGTGCCCGGGTCGGGCCGGACCTGCAGCACGATGCCGTCGCGGCCGGGCACCTTGCGCTGCACGAACCAGGCCCCGCCGCCGGGCAGGTCGCGGTGGTGGCGGCTGCGGATCGACGCCTCCACCCGGGCGTGCACCGTCTCCGGCACGCGGCCGGGTTCGGCCAGCCGCAGCCGGCGCGGTGGCAGGTCGGTGACCAGCACCGCCCCTCCGATGGTCTCGGCCTCCTCAGCCTCGACGAGCGTGAGGACGCCGTTTCCCCAGGTGGCCTTGCTGACCAGGTGCCATCCCACGTGCCCCACACCCTCCTGGCCGGGCAGCCACAGCCCGTGGGAGGTGACGACGAGGTGCTCCTCGTCGCTGTACTCGTCGGCACGGAGCGTGGCGATCGCGAGGACGCGCTCGTCGGTGGCGAGCCGCGCCGCGACGTCGGCGGGCGCCTCCTCGCGCCCCAGCAGCTTGCGGAAGAACTTCATCGGGCCGCCTGCTCCCGCAGCGCGATCCGGTACTGCTCCAGCGGCACCAGGTCACCGAAGAGCTGGTGGTAGGCGTCGGGCTCCTCCACCGGGTTGGTGCGCTGCAGCCGTGCCTTCAGCTCCGCCACCTGCGCCTCGACCAGCGCCAACCGGACCCCTGCGATGACGCTGCCGACGTAGCGGGCCTCGTCGGTGTTGCGCCTGGGCAGTTCGAGGGGCTCCACGGCCAGCTCGGTGACCAGCGGGCGCGCCTCCTGCGGGCATTCCGCGAGCACCGCCTCCAGCCACGCGTGGCCCTCGCGGCCGCTGCACACGCCGCCCGCCGCCTGCACCGCGCGGTGGACGGCGGCGAACGCCGGGTGGACGAAGACCTGCTCGGGCAGCTCGTCGTAGCTCGGCCCGGCCACAGCGGGGATCTGCAGGGCCGCCTTGAGCGCCTCGCGCTGCAGGTGCAGCCGCGGGTCGTCCTTGGGCGGCGGCGTGGGCGGCTCCCGGCGCCCGTTGCGGGCACCGCGCACCGGCTCGGGGGGTGCCCCGGCCGCCTCCCGGACCCGCCGGACCACCATCGCGATGTCGTCCCAGCTGGTCCAGCCCGCGAGGCGGCGGGCGTACTCGTCGCGCAGGTCCTCGCGCTTGATCCGGGCGACCAGCGGCACGGTGCGCTGCAGCGCGGCGACCCGGCCCTCCGCGGTGTCCAGGTTGTGGTCGCGCAGCATGCTGCGGATCGCGAACTCGAACAGCGGCTCGCGGCGCGCCACCAGGTCGCGCACGGCGGTGTCGCCGTGGGACTGGCGCAGCTCGCACGGGTCCTGCCCGTCGGGCGCCACGGCGACGAATGTCTGCGCGGCGAAGCTCTGGTCGCCCTCGAACGCCTTGAGCGCCGCCGCCTGCCCCGCAGCGTCGCCGTCGAAGGTGTAGATCACCTCGCCGAGGTCGAACGAGTCGTCGCCGATGAGGCGACGGATCACCGCGATGTGCTCGGCCCCGAAGGCCGTGCCACACGACGCGACGGCCGTGGGCACGCCGGCCTGGTGCATCGCCATCACGTCCGTGTAGCCCTCGACGACCACCACCTGGCGTCGTTTGGCGATCTCCCGCTTCGCGAGGTCGAGCCCGAATAGCACGTGCGTCTTGCGGTAGACCGGGGTGTCGGAGGTGTTGAGGTACTTGGCCTCGATGCCGTCGTCGTCGAACAGGCGGCGCGCGCCGAACCCGACGACGTCCCCGCCGAGGTCCTTGATCGACCACAGCAGCCGCCGGTGGAACCGGTCGATCGGGCCGCGCCGGCCCTCCTTGGACAGGCCCGCCTTCATCAGCTCGTCGAGCGTGAACCCGGCAGCGAGCAGGTGGCGGGTGAGCGAGTCCCAGCCTGCGGGCGCGTATCCGCAGCCGAAGCGCTGCGCCGCCGCGACGTCGAAGCCGCGGCTGGTGAGGAACTGGATCGCCGGTGCCGCTTCGGGGGTGTGCAGCTGCGCGGCGTAGAACTCGGCGGCCTTCTTGTTGGCCTCGAGCAACCGGGAGCGCGTGCCGCGGTCGCGCTGCACCGAGCTGCCGCCACCCTCGTAGGTGAGGCGGTACCCGACCCGCTCGGCGAGCCGCTCCACCGCCTCGACGAACGAGATGTGGTCCATCTTCATGAGGAACGCGATGGCGTCGCCGCCCTCGCCGCAGCCGAAGCAGTGGAACGTGCCGTGGCTGGGGCGGACGTTGAACGACGGCGTCTTCTCGTCGTGGAAGGGACAGAGGCCCTTCAGCGACCCGGCTCCGGCCCGGCGCAGGGCCACGTACTCGCCGACGACCTCGTCGACCCGGACTCGGTCGCGGACCTCCGCGATGTCATTGTCCCGGATCCGGCCCGCCACGGTGAGGAGTGTAGGCGCGCCTACCGACGAGCCGGCGCGCCACCGGCACGCTGCACCGTCGCCCGCTCCGGCCTGCGGTCGCGCTCGAGCATCAGTGGGACCGCGGCCATCACCAGCAGCACGGCCAGCCCGCCGCCTGCGGCCAGCACCGTGAGCACATCTGCGAAGTTCGTCATGCCCACACGATCCGCCGGGGACGCGGAGAGCCGCCTCAGCCGGAGGTAGGGCTTCTCCGTGGACGCTCGGCCGTTCGGCCGATGGGGCCCCGGCGCCGCCCACGCTGCACGTGCAGAATATGACCGTGCGTAAGGGGCGATGGGCTGACGTCATTCTCGTCGTCCTCTTCACCGCAGTGCTGACGGGGCTGACGGGCTGCGCCGAGTTCCAGGTGCGGATCGACCCGGCCCCGATCCCCACCGGCGACGCCGCCACGGTGCTCGCCACGCTCCCGGTCAAGGGCAGGGCGCCGCTCACCGGGTACGACCGGGAACAGTTCGGCCAGAGCTGGCGCGACATCGACCGCAACGGCTGCGACCAGCGCAACGACGTGCTCGCACGCGACCTCGCCGAGGTCGAGTACCGGCCCGGGACGGACTCGTGCGTGGTGCTGGCCGGCATGTTCGCCGACCCGTACTCCGGCCGCACGATCCCGTTCCGGCGCGGGCGGGACACCAGCGACGACGTGCAGATCGACCACGTCGTGGCGCTGGCCGACGCGTGGCGGACCGGCGCCCAGCAGCTCGACGTCGACGTCCGCGAGCGGTTCGCGAACGACCCGCTCAACCTGATGGCCACGCAGGGTTCGGTCAACCAGCAGAAGGGCGACGGCGACGCGGCCACCTGGCTCCCACCCGCCCGCGGCTTCCGTTGCGACTACGTGGCCCGGCAGGTGGCGGTGAAGGCCAAGTACCGGCTGTGGGTCACGGACGCGGAGCGGGACGCGATCGCCGGGGTGCTGAGCGGATGCCCCGGCCAGGAACTGCCGCCCGACTCGGGCATCGCCGGGGCGTAGCCGCCGCGACCGTCGGCGGCTCCGCGTAGCGTCGGCACCGTGTTGACCGACGAGCGTGTGTTCGAGGAGCACCGGGCACATCTCGTCCGGGTCGGGTACCGGATCACCGGCAGCGTCGCCGACGCGGAGGACGCCGTGCAGGAGGCCTGGCTGCGCCTCGCCGGGCTGGACGAGGCCGCGCGGGCGGACATCCGCGACGAGCGCGCGTGGCTCACCACCGTTGTCGGGCGCCTGTGCCTCGACCGGCTGCGTTCGGCGGCCGCCCGCCGCGAGCGGTACGTCGGCCCGTGGCTGCCCGAGCCGCTGATCACCACCGGCGATCCCGACGAGCCGCTCGCCGCGGTGGTGCGCGACGAGGGCGTGCGGATGGCCGCGATGGTCGTCCTGGAGCGCCTGTCGCCGCCGCAGCGGGTGGCGTTCGTGCTGCACGAGGCACTCGCCCTGCCGTACGCGCAGATCGCCGAGGTGCTCGGCTGCCCGGAGGCCACCGCCCGGCAGCACGCGGCGCGGGCGCGCAAGATCGTGGCCGACGCCGACCCGCCGCCGCGGGTGACCACCGCCGAGCAGGAGACCGTGCTGGCCCGGTTCGCCGAGGCGATGGCGCGGGCCGACGGCGCCGCGCTGGTCGAGCTGCTGCACCCGGACGTCGTCTGGGTGAGCGATTCGGACGGCAAGGCGAAGGCCGCCCGCCGCCCCATCCTCGGCGCGGAGAAGGTGGCCAGGCTGCTGCTCGGCCTGCTCGCGACGTACGGCGAGGACATGATCCGCCGCTCGTCGATGCTGCAGGTCAACGGCGATCTCGGCCTCCGCACGCCTGCCGTCGAGTCACCCGCGGGCGCCGTCGCGGTCTTCGCGGTCCGCGACGGCCGGATCGCCGCCGTCTACCACGTCGTCAACCCCGAGAAGCTGGCGCATCTGCAGGGGCCAGACGCACCCGGCACGCTGCGTCGAAACCCTGGTCGGTGATGCCGAGGGCGTGGTTGGCCCGGCCGCGCATGTTCTCCAGCGCGATGGCGTGGGTGAGCTCCACGACCCCGGCCCGCCCGAACTCGGCCTCCAGCTCGGCCACCTGCGCGTCGGTCACCGTCATCGGCTGCGCGGTCATCGCGTCGGCGTAGGCGATCGCGAGCCGCTCGGCCCGGTCGTAGAGCGGGTTCGTCGCGTACTCGTCGATGTGCTGCAGCCGCTCGACGTCGAGCCCGTCGAGGCGCTGGAGCATCGTGCCGAAGTCGACGCACCACGAGCAGCCCACCACCGTGGCCGTCCGGTACACGGCGAGCTCGCGCACCCGCGTCGGCAGCACGCGAGGCGCCCACTCCTGCACGCCCTCCGCCACCAGCGACGCCCAGAACAGCCGCCTGTTGTGCCGGAACACCGCGAACGGCTCCGGGACGTCGCCGAACCTCCGGCGCGCGAACCGGTACACGAGCCGGCCGAAGAACCCGGCCTCCGACTCGGGAACCGCGGGAATGCGTGGCATGTCGTCCTCCTCGATGTCGCCTACGCAGTGGGGACGAGACGGCGCCGGGATTCGTGACGGATTCAGCGGGCGACGGCGCGATGGCGGGCGACGGCCTGCTGGTCGGTGAGGATCGCGACCTGGTCGAGCACCACGCGCAGCCGGGCCGCGTCGTCGGCGGCGGACTTCCACTCGGTGGCGAACACCGGGTCGAGGGACTCCGGGGCGCCGTCGCGCAGGGCCGTGGCCAGCTCGACGAGCAGCAGGCGCTGGCGGGCCTGCATGGCGAGCCTGCCGGGGTCGCTCATCACGTAGCGCAGCGCCACCGCCTTGAGCAGGGCGACCTCCGCCGCGGCCGGGGCGGGCACGACGAGGTCGGCGGTGTAGCGCAGCAGCGGCCGGTCGCCGTGAGCGGCGCCGGTGGCGTCGACGGCGGCGTGCACGAACCGTCCCACGAGCTCGCTGGTGAGCCGTTTGAGCGCGACGTGGTCGGCGGCGGACGCGGAGGCGGCCGAGAAGCCGCGCACGGCGGCGACGACCGGGAGCGCCAGCAGCGCGTCCGCGGCCTCCGCGAGCGCAGAAGCCTCGCCTCCGAAGTGCCGCACGGCGAGGTCCACGAGCGCGGCCCGCTCCCCCGGCACGCCGAGCGCGGCGAGGTCGATGCGCCCGGCGAGGATGCCGTCCTCGACGTCGTGCACCGAGTACGCGACGTCGTCGGACCAGTCCATGATCTGCGCCTCGAGGCAGCGCCGTTCCTCCTGCGCACCCTCGCGGACCCAGGCGAACACGTCGGCGTCCTCGGGGTAGGCGCCGTACTTGCGATCACCGGGCCTGCGCACCCACGGGTACTTGCACGAGGCGTCCAGCGAGGCCCGCGTGAGGTTGAGGCCCACCCCGTCGATCTTGGGTTCCAGCCGGGTGAGGATGCGCAGCGTCTGCGCGTTGCCCTCGAAACCGCCGTCGAGCCCGCAGTCGGCCGCGAACTCGTCGAGGGCGCGCTCCCCGTTGTGCCCGAACGGCGGGTGACCGATGTCGTGGGCGAGCCCGGCCGTGTCGACGACGTCCGGGTCGCAGCCCAGCTCCTCGGCGATGCCGCGCCCGATCTGCGCGACCTCCAGCGAGTGGGTGAGCCGCGTGCGCGGCACGCCGCTGATCTCGGCGCCCTCCCCCGGCCCGACGACCTGGGTCTTGCCGGCCAGCCGGCGCAGGGCCGCCGAGTGCAGCACCCGGGCGCGGTCGCGGGCGAACGGGCTGCGCCGCTCCTTGCCCGCGCCCTTCGGGGACTCCGGCGCCGGACGGGCTCGGTCGTGCGCGGAGTACTCGGTCGTCATCCCAGCCCGGTGGACTCGGTGTCCACGGACGCGTGGGTGAGCTGGTAGTACAGGAGCGCCGCCGTCTCGCGGACGATGTAGCGCAGCTGCGTCTCCCGCGTCTGCACCACCGGGCCGCTGCGGGTGGGCGAGGTCCACGCGTCGAGCCCGCTGTCGCGGGCCATGGTGCGGGCTCGCAACGAGTGCCACGGATCGCTCACGACGAGAGCGCTCGACCACCCGTCCTGTTCGGCCCGCGCGGCCACGGCCTGCAGGCTGCCGAGCGTGTCCGATCCCTCGGCGACGGCGATCACGGACTCGGCGGGCACCCCGCGCTCGATCAGGTAACGCCGCCCGGCCTCGGCCTCGGTGTAGGCGTCGCCGATCCGGCCGCCGCCGGTGGTGACGATCCGCGGGGCGAGGCCGTCCTCGTACAGGGCCTCCGCGTGCCGCAGCCGGTAGGCGAAGATCGAGCTGGGCTCGCCGTCGTACTGCGCGGCTCCGAGCACGATCACGGCGTCGACCGGCTCCCGGTCGTCGACCCGCGCGACCTGCCACACCCGGAACGCGGTGCCCCCGACCACCAGCGCGGCCATCAACACGGCGCCGACGACGAGCCGGAAGACCCAGCCCCGCCGCCGCGGCGGCGGGAGGTCGCGCAGCGGGAGCGTCGGCGCCTCCGCCCCGGTCAGGTCCGCGACACGCCGCGGCGGACCTGGGGTGGAGAGCGCCCGCGTGAGGTCGTGGCGGGCGGTCATCAGCCGATCCGGCCGTCGCCTGCGGCGAGCGCGCTGCCCGTCCGCCCGGACCGGGCCGCCACGACCTGCGCGACGATCGACACCGCCGTCTCCGCCGGGGTGCGCGCGCCCAGGTCGAGCCCGACCGGCCCGTGCAGGCGGGCCAGCTCGGCCTCGGTGAGGCCTGCGGCCAGTAGCCGCTCGCGGCGCGCGGCCTGGGTGCGGCGCGACCCCAGCGCGCCGATGAACCCCCGGCCCCGCCGGAGCGCGTCGACCAGCACGACGTCGAACGCGGGCGCGTGGTCGAGCAGCACGAGGACGTCGGCGTCGGTGAACGCGGCGACGGCGCTGTGGACGGCGTCGAGGTCGGTCTCGGCACGCGCCGCCCAGCCGAGCAGCCCGGCCTGCGCGAGCAGCGCCTCGCCGATGGCGCCCGCCCCGGCGACCAGCACCGACGGCACCGGGACCCAGATGTCGACCAGCAGCTCGACGTCGCCGGCCGGCACGCGCTCGGTGGCGGTGGCACCGCGGCGCAGCAGCCCGCGGGCGGCCCCGGTGGCCTCCGTGTCGAGCTCGGGCGTGCCCAGTGACCCGTGCACGGCCTCGAGCTCGGGCCCCGCGAGCACGATCGCCCCCGCGCCCTGCGCGGTCGAGACCAGCGCGGCCGGCGCGCCCCGTTCGAGGGCCTCACCCAGCGCGGCCGCCTGCTCGGCGGGCAGCGGGTGGCCCAGCAGCGTGGCGCCGCCTGCGCAGGCGAGGCCCGCGTCGAGCGCGGTGGCCTCCGCGACGTGCGCCTCGCGGGTCTGCGGCCCGGACACCGCCGCCGCGGCCAGCGGGAGGACCGCGTCGTCGAGCGTGCCGCGGTAGAGCGCACCGGCCACGGCGCCACCCGCCGTGCCCGCCACGAGCTGCCCGCTCTCGACCGTGCCGAACCCGTGGCGCGCGAGCACGCGCACCACACCCACGCCGTCGGGCGCCCACTTCCGCAATGCCGCACCGAGCTCCCGGAGCCCCGACACGGGGGCCGCGCCCGCTTCCGTCACGGGGCCCAGGGTAGCGACCGGGGCGGACCGAGTCGGGGCACGAACGCGCCGATCGTGTGACGTGATCGGCAGGCGGCCGAGGAACTACGTGGTGATCTCGAACGTTGGGAGAGACGAACCGTCATCACCACAGCACAGGAATCATGGATCCCGCAGACAGTACCGGCGCCGCCCTCGCAGGGCGGCAGCTCGAACGGGCCGGTCGCCCGTGACCATCCTCTCCATCCTCCTCGGCGTGCTGACGGTCGTCGGCCTCACCGTGCTCACCGGCTACTTCGTGGCCCAGGAGTTCGGGTACATGGCCGTCGACCGCTCCCGGCTCCAGGCCCGCGCCTCCGCGGGTGACGCGGCTGCGCGGCGCGCGCTCGGCATCACCCGCCGCACCTCGTTCATGCTGTCCGGCGCCCAGCTGGGCATCACCGTCACCGGCCTGCTGGCCGGCTACGTGGCCGAGCCGATGATCGGTGACGGCGTGGCCGAGCTCCTCGGCGGCACCGGTGTGCCGGCGGGCGCCGGGCTGGTCATCGGCGCAGTGGTGGCGCTGGTCGTCGTCACGGTCGTGCAGATGGTGTTCGGCGAGCTGTTCCCCAAGAACCTCGCGATCGCCCGGCCCGAGCCGGTGGCGCGTGCACTCGCGTACTCCACGTCGATCTACCTCGCCGCGTTCGGCTGGCTGATCCGGCTCTTCGACGCCGCCTCGAACGTGCTGCTCAAGGCGCTGCGGATCGAGCCGGTGCACGACGTCGAGCACGCTGCGACCCCGCGCGACCTCGAGGCGATCATCGACGAGTCCCGCGACAGCGGCGACCTCGACGACGACCTGTCCACCCTCCTCGACCGCGTGCTCGACTTCACCGACCGCACCGCGCGGGCCGCGATGATCCCGCGGCCGCGGGTCACATCGGTACGGGCCGGCGCCCCGATCTCCGAGCTCGTCGAGGTGATGGCATCGGGCCACTCGCGCCTGCCGGTCATCGGGGAGAACCCCGACGACGTGGTCGGCGTGATCTGCCTGCGCGACGTGCTGGCCCTGGAAGGGCGGTCCGACCTGGCCACCCTGCGCGTCATCGACGTGGCCCGCACACCCGTGCTCGTGCTGGCGTCGCTGCCACTGCCCACCGTCCTCGACCGCCTTCGCGGGGCCGACGACGAGTTCGCGGTGGTCGTCGACGAGTACGGCGGCCTCGCAGGCGTCATCACGGTCGAGGACATCGCGGAGGAGCTCGTCGGCGAGATCACCGACGAGCACGACCCGGCCGGTGCCGACGGCCTCGCCGCGAACGACGGCGAGTGGACCGTGCCCGGCACGCTCTCGGTCGAGGAGGTGGAGCGCCTGCTCGACGCCGACCTGCCGGACGGCGAGTACCAGACCATCGGCGGCCTGGTGATCGACGAGCTGCAGCGCCTCCCCGAACCCGGCGACGGCGTCCGGCTCCGGCTCGAGAACCCGTCGCTGTCCGAGGAGGGCGAGCCGCCGCGCACGCTGGAGATCACCGTGCTCACCGTCGAGCGCCACGTGCCGTCCTCCGTGCGGCTGGCGTGGGCCGAAGCGGAGGTGCCGGCATGAGTGTCGGTGTCGCACTCGGCGTCTCCGTGGTGCTGGTCGCGCTCTCCGCGTTCTTCGTGGCGATCGAGTTCGCGCTCGTCGCCGCCCGCCGCTACCGCCTGGAGGAGGCCGCCGCCACCAGCGTGTCGGCTCGAATGGCGCTGCGCTCGGCCCGGGACCTGTCGATGCTGCTCGCCGGATCGCAGCTGGGCATCACCCTCTGCACGGTCGGCCTCGGCGCGATCGGCAAGCCCGCCGTCGAGGAGCTGCTGCACCCGCTCTTCGGCGGACTCGGCGACCCGTGGTCCACGGTGGTCTCGTTCGTGCTGTCGCTGATCGTCGTGACGTTCGTGCACCTGGTCGTCGGCGAGATGGCGCCCAAGTCATGGGCGATCGCCCACCCCGAGCGCTCCGCCACGATGCTGGCGCTGCCGATGCGGGCGTTCATCGTGCTCACCCGGCCGGTGCTCGTCGGGCTGAACGGCATGGCCAACTGGTGCCTGCGCCGCGTGGGCGTCGAACCGGTCGACGAACTGGCGGGCGGGCACAACCCGGACGACCTGCGCGAGCTGGTGGAGCACTCCGCCAGCACGGGCGCCCTCGACCCGGAGCGGCGCGACCAGATCGTCACCGCGCTCGAGCTGGACCGTGCCCCGCTGCGCGAGGTCGTGCGGCCGCGCTCGGAGGTGGCGGGCGTGCCCACCGGCGCCGACGCTCCGGCGATCCGCGCCGCCGCCCGGGAGAGCGGCCACCTGCGCCTCGTCGTCGGCGATGCCGACGGGCGCCCGGTCGGCGTGGTCCACGTGCGCGACGCGCTGGCCGTGCCGGCCGGCACCACGGCGGGCGAGCTCATGCGCCCGATCCGCACACTGCCGGCCGACCTGCCGATCCACGACGCCCTGTCCGCCATGCAGGCCGGGCGCAGCCAGATCGCGCTGGTGGAGTCCGATGGTGCGGTCGTGGGCCTGGTGACGCTCCACGACCTGCTCGACCGCCTGCTCCCGGCGGCCGCCTGAACCGACGAGCGGCGCTGTTGTGCCACTGAGGGCCGCGCGCTTGCTTCGCGGCGCGCGCAGCCCTCAGACATGCATGGCGTCGGAACCTATCCGACGAACGCGCCGCTCGTCGGAACGTCAGCAGCCGATGAGGCGGGCGGCCAGGTAGGACTCCACCTGGTCGAGCGCGACGCGCTCCTGCGCCATCGAGTCGCGCTCCCGGATCGTGACGGCCTGGTCGTTCAGGGTGTCGAAGTCGACCGTGACGCAGAACGGCGTGCCGATCTCGTCCTGGCGCCGGTAGCGGCGACCGATCGCGCCGGCGTCGTCGAACTCGACGTTCCAGTGCTTGCGCAGCCGGGCGGCCAGGTCGCGCGCCTTGGGCGAGAGGTCGGCGTTGCGCGAGAGCGGCAGCACCGCGGCCTTGACGGGCGCGAGCCGCCGGTCGAGCCGCAGCACCACGCGGGTGTCGACGCCACCCTTGGCGTTGGGCGCCTCGTCCTCGGTGTAGGCCTCGACGAGGAACGCCATCATCGAACGCCCGACACCGGCCGCGGGCTCGATCACGTACGGCCGGTACCGCGCGCCGGAGGCCTGGTCGTAGAACGACAGATCCACGCCGGAGTGGTTCGAGTGCGTGGTGAGGTCGAAGTCGGTGCGGTTGGCGATGCCCTCCAGCTCGCCCCACTCCTGGCCCTGGAAGCCGAAGCGGTACTCGATGTCGACGGTGCGCTTCGAGTAGTGGGAGAGCTTCTCCTTGGGGTGCTCGTAGTGGCGCAGGTTGTCCCGCGCGATGCCCAGGTCGACGTACCAGGCGGTGCGCTCGTCGATCCAGTACTGGTGCAACTCCTCGTCGGAGCCGGGCTCGACGAAGTACTCCATCTCCATCTGCTCGAACTCGCGCGTGCGGAAGATGAAGTTGCCGGGCGTGATCTCGTTGCGGAAGCTCTTGCCCATCTGGCCGATGCCGAACGGCGGCTTCTTGCGCGACGTGGTCTGCACGTTGAGGAAGTTCACGAAGATGCCCTGCGCCGTCTCCGGGCGCAGGTAGTGCAGGCCCTCCTCGGACTCCACCGGGCCGAGGTAGGTCTTGAGCATCATGTTGAAGTCGCGCGGCTCGGTGTACTGGCCGCGCGTGCCGCAGTTCGGGCAGGGCACGTCGGACAGGTCGTCCTCCGACACCTCCTTGCCCGTGCGCTCGGCGTACTCCTCGGCGAGCTGGTCGGCCCGGAAGCGGCGGTGGCAGGACAGGCACTCCACCAGCGGGTCGGTGAACACGCCGACGTGGCCGGACGCCACCCACACCTGGCGAGGCAGGATCACCGAGGAGTCGAGGCCCACGACGTCCTCGCGGCCGGTGACGGTGGCCTTCCACCACTGCCGCTTGATGTTCTCCTTGAGCTCGACGCCCAGCGGGCCGTAGTCCCACGCCGACCGGGTACCGCCGTAGATCTCCCCCGACGCGAAGACGAAGCCGCGCCGCTTGGCGAGCGCGACGATGGTGTCGATCTTTGCGGACGAGGGCTTGCTGGCCACGGGTGACTCCAGGTGGACGGACGGTGAGCTCCCAGCGTATCCGGCGCGCTCCACCGCATTGCCCGCCCCCGGTCCGCGCACCCCGATCAGGGGGTCACCATTAACAAGGCTGTACTTATATAA
Source organism: Pseudonocardia hierapolitana (assembly GCF_007994075.1). Classification (NCBI taxonomy): domain Bacteria; kingdom Bacillati; phylum Actinomycetota; class Actinomycetes; order Pseudonocardiales; family Pseudonocardiaceae; genus Pseudonocardia; species Pseudonocardia hierapolitana. Next base: position 1,317,961 of record NZ_VIWU01000001.1, read on the forward strand.
GTGACGTCTGTATATTGGCGTCGTGCACGCGTTCGACGTCCTCGGCGACCCGGTCCGGCGCCGGATCCTCGAGCTCCTCGCCGAGGGCGAGCAGACCTCAGGAGCGGTCACCGCCGTCGTCTGCGCGGAGTTCGGCATCTCCCAGCCCGCGGTGTCCCAGCACCTCAAGGTGCTGCGCGAGAGCGGCTTCGCCACCGTCCGGCCGGAGGGCACCCGCAGGCTCTACGCCGTGCGCCCCGAGCCGCTCCAGGACGTCGACGCGTGGCTCGACCGCTTCCGGCGGTTCTGGACCCCGCGGCTGGCGGCACTGGCCACCGAGATCGAGCGCGGCAAGCGGGAACGCCGGCTGCGCAACGACCACCCCGAGGAGTGACCATGTTCGACATCGACCCCCAGATCAGCGCGGTCAGCCGCACGGTCGGCACCAGGGAGCGCGACGGCCGCGAGGCGAAGGTCGTCACGATCAGCCAGGCGTTCGACACCGACGTCGACGACCTCTGGGAAGCCTGCACGACAGCCGACCGGCTGGGACGTTGGTTCGCCCCGGTCTCGGGAGAGCTGCGCCTCGGCGGGCGTTACCAGATCGAGGGCAACGCAAGCGGCACGGTCGAGAGCTGCGATCCGCCCAAGAGCTTCTCCCTCACGTGGGAGTTCGGCGGCGGGGTGAGCTGGGTCGAGGTGCGCCTGTCGCCCGAGGCCGGTGGCGGCTCGCGCTTCGAGCTCGAGCACACCGCCCACCCCGAGGAGCACTGGGACACGTACGGGCCCGGGGCCGTCGGGCTCGGGTACGACATGGCCCTTGCCGCGCTGGCCCTCCACCTGCGGACCGGGGGCGTCACCAACGACCAGGAGCACGCGGAGTGGTGGGCGACGGACGCGGCGAAGCAGTTCCTCGCCGCGGCCGGGGACCGCTGGTACGAGGCCGACGTCGCGGGCGGCGCGGCGCCCGAGGCCGCCCGCGGTGCCACCGACCGCTGCGTCGCGGCGTACACGGGCGGCTGACGACGAACCGGCCGACGGCACACGCTCCGTGCGGACGGCACACAGCGCCCGTCGTGCGTGCGCCCCCACGCGGTGTGTGCCGTCCGCCTGACGGTGGCCTCTGGCAGGCTCCGGCCGTGCCTCCCCGCCACATCGACGTCGCCGAGCGCCGCGCCCGGCTCGCCGTCCGCCACCGGCTCACGCCGGCCACCCGCACCGACGACGTCGTCGCCATCGCCGACGCCATGGCCGGGCTGCACTCCACCGACCCCGTCACGGTGCACCTGTCGGCGGCGGCGCGCATGCTGCACCCCCGGCTGCCCGCTGTGGACGAGGCGCTCTACGAGCACCGCACGCTGGTGCGCCACCACGCGATGCGCCGCACCCTGTGGGTGTTCGGCCGCGAGCTCGCCCGGGCCGCCCACCACTCGTCCACGGTCACGCTGCTGGGGCGCCAGCGCACGCTGCTGCTCGACGCCGTGACCGCGGCGGGGCTGGCCCCCGACCCCGAGCGCTGGGTGGCGGCCGCCTCGGAGGAGATCCTCGCGGTGCTCGCCGACAAGGGCCCGCTCAGCGCGCGCGAGCTCGGGACGCTGGTGCCGAACCTGGCCGTTCCGATCACGATCGGCACCGGCCGCCAGGCCGCCGTGCTGTCCGCGCACACCCGCGTGCTGCTGGTGCTGGGCTTCGAGGGGCGGGTGCTGCGGGCCCGCCCCACCGGCACGTGGATCAACGGGCAGTACCGCTGGGCGGCAGCGCACGCCTGGTCGCCGGAGTTCACCGAGCCGCTCGACCCCAGCGAGGCGGCCGCAACGGTGGCCCGCGCCTGGCTGCGCGCGTTCGGCCCCGGCACCCGCACCGACCTGCAATGGTGGACCGGCTGGACGGTCGCCACCACCAAGCGGGCGCTCGCCGACGTCGGCGCGGTGGAGGTCGAGCTCGGCGAGGGCCCCGGTTACGTCCTGCCCGATGACGTCGACCCGGCCCCGCCCGCCGAGCCGTCCGTCGCGCTCCTGCCCGGACTCGACCCGTCCACCATGGGCTGGAAGCAGCGCGACTTCCACCTCGACCCGGCCCACGGCCCCCTCCTGTTCGACCGCAACGGCAACGGTGGCCCGACGATCTGGGTCGACGGCCGGATCGTCGGCGGATGGGTGCAGCGCGTCGACGGCACCATCGCCGTCCGGGTGCTGGAGGACATCGGCGCCGAGCGACACGCCGAGGTCGAGAGCAAGGCCCACGAGCTGGAACAGCTGCTGGGAGGGGTCCGCTTCACACCGAGGTTCCCGGCCCCGCTCCAGGCGGAACTACGGACTTAGGGCTCAGGCGAGCAGGCTCCGATGTGCCGTCGCCGCGCCGGCCGCCGCCGTCACCAGCGTCTCGAACGTCGCAGGCTCGTCCGCCAGGGCCTCGCTCAGCAGCGGCACGACGTGCTCGCGCACCGGGAACGGGGACAGGGCGCGCCGGTAGGCGTCCACGGAGGAGAAGCGGACCGTCAGCACCCAGCGGTCCGGCTCGTCGACCGACCGTCCCAGCTCGCCGCCGAGGCACCCGTCCGCGGCGGTGAGCAGCTCCAGCGCGGTACGGGCGCGGGCCGAGAATTCGGGCGCGAGATCGGGGGTGGTGGTGAACCGGCACACGAGCAGCACGCCCCCACCCTTCCAGCACGCGCCTACGATGGAGGCGCGGCCCGTCTGCACTGACCACCGGGGAGCGCGGCCGCCGCTTCCGGGGATGGGGACGCCGATGTCGATCGTCGCAGGTGCGGGGCCCACCGGCCGAGCCGCCGCCGTTGACGGGCTGACCGCCGACGATCACGTCGAGCACGTGGCCGGCCACCCGGCCTCCAGGCCAGCCCCGGTACGCACCCCGCGTACGCTCGCGGCCGCAGGCGACCTGCTGCGCGCGCTCGCCGCGCCGGTGCGCATCGCGATCGTGCTGCAGCTGCTGGAGTCCGACCGGTGCGTGCACGACCTCGTCGACGCGCTGGGGGTCGCCCAGCCGCTCATCAGCCAGCACCTTCGGGTGCTGAAGTCGGCCGGGGTGGTGCACGGCGAGCGCCGCGGTCGCGAGGTGGTGTACTCCCTGGTCGACGATCACCTGGCGCACATCGTGGTCGACGCGGTCGCACACGTCGAGGAGGGGCGATGAACACCGATGTGAACGGGCAGGCGCCCACCACGAGAGCGCTGCGCGCCACCCGGCAACGGGCGGCGGTGTCGGCGCTGCTGGACCGGCTCGACGACTTCCGCTCCGCCCAGGAGATCCACGAGGAACTGCGGCGCACCGGCGAGGGCATCGGCCTCACCACCGTCTACCGCACGCTGCAGACCCTCGCCGACGGCGGCGAGGTCGACGTGCTGCGCACCGGCTCGGGCGAGGCCGTCTACCGCCGCTGCGCCTCCGCGGAGCACCACCACCACCTCGTCTGCCGCCGCTGCGGCCACACCGTCGAGATCGAGGGCCCCGCAGTGGAGACCTGGGCGAAGCGGGTGGCCGAGGACCACGGGTTCGTGGAGCTGAGCCACACGGCAGAGGTCTTCGGCCTCTGCAAGGACTGCGGCGCCGCCCGCTGACGATCGGCCCTGACGGTCGGCGCTGCCGCAGATCCTGCGAGCGGTACCTCCGATCGTGACGCCCTCTGGACCGCGGCGGCCCGCTGCGGGAGCATCGGGGCGAGCCCGAACCGGAAGGGGATGACCTGCCGATGGAGGCGAAAGCGGGCGACCACATCGTCGTGGAGGGCACGATCGTCGACCAGGCGCGGCGCGAGGGCGAGGTCCTCGAAGTGATCGGCTCCGGCGACCGCAGGTGCTACCGGGTGCGCTGGCAGGACGGCCACGAGTCCGTCTTCCAGCCCGGCCCGGGCGCGCACGTCACGTCCCCGGGCTGAGCGGCGCCACTCGGCGTTACTCGGGCTGCAGCGCCGCACGCAGGCTGGAGGCGCCGCTCACCACGAGCATCAGCAGCGTTCCCATCGCCTTCTCGTCGAGTCCGGAGGCCGGGAACGCGTAGCGCCACGTGACGTCCCAGCCTGCGTCGCCACGGATCACCCGCGCGGTGCCGAACAACCCCTCGCCCAGGCCGAGCGCCACCTGCGATGGCACGTCGGACTCGGCGGGCAGGTCCCACGCCACCACGCACGTGAGGTTGAGGACCGGCAGGCCGTCCTCCAGGTCCAGCCCCTGCAGCGCGCAGACCACGCCGCCGTGGGCGAAGGTGAGTGCGCCGTCGTCGTCGACGGTGACGTCGTGGTAGCGCTCCAGCGCGGTGCGGGCCACGGCCAACATGTCGGCGATGGAACTGGTCACGAGGCGGCCTCCGGGGTGTCGAGGGCTCCACCGAAGCGGCGGTCGCGCCTCGCGTAGATCTCGATCGCCTGCCACAGGTGGCGGCGGTCGAAGTCGGGGAAGAGCGTGTCGAGGAAGACCAGCTCCGCGTACGCCGACTGCCAGAGCAGGAAGTTCGAGGTGCGCTGCTCGCCGGAGGAGCGCACGAACAGGTCGACGTCGGGCATGTCGGGCTCGTCGAGGTACCGGGCGATCATGCGCTCGTCGATCTTGTCGGGCTTGACCCTGCCCTCGGCGACCTGGCGCGCGATCTGCTTCACGGCGTCGGCGATCTCCGCCCGCCCGCCGTAGTTGACGCACATGGTGAGCGTCAGCACGTCGTTGTGCTTCGTCTTCTCCTCGGCGATCTCCAGCTCCTTGATCACCGAGCGCCACAGCCGCGGGCGCCGGCCCGCCCAGCGCACCCGCACACCCATGGCGTCCATCTCGTCGACGCGGCGGCGGATCACATCACGGTTGAAGCCCATGAGGAAGCGCACCTCGTCGGGGCTGCGCTTCCAGTTCTCGGTGGAGAACGCGTACGCCGACAGCCACCGGACGCCGATGTCGATCGCGCCGCGGGCCACGTCCATCAGGGCGGCCTCTCCGCGGCGGTGCCCCTCGATCCGGGGCAGCCCGCGGGCATTGGCCCAGCGCCCGTTCCCGTCCATGACCAGTGCGACGTGGTTCGGCACCAGCTCGGGCGGGATCACCGGGGGGCGCGCACCGGACGGGTGCGGCGGCGGTGGCTGGAACCGGCTCACGAACTCACCCTAGGGGTCGGGGTGCGGGAAACCTCAGGGTCCCTCCGGCGAGCACCCCACTCCGGGCATACCACCCATCCCTCTACCGTGTGAATCATGACCGCCCCCGCCCCACAGCTCGACGGCATCGTCGGTTGGGTCGTCGATCTGATGGAGACGCTCGGCGCGCCCGGCGTCGGTCTCGCGATCGCACTGGAGAACCTGTTCCCGCCGCTGCCCAGCGAGGTGTTCCTGCCGCTCGCCGGGTTCGCCGCCTCGCGAGGTGAGCTGAGCCTCGTCGCGGCGATCGCCTGGACGACCATCGGGTCCGTCGTCGGCGCGCTCGCGCTGTACGCGCTCGGCGCCGCGCTCGGCAGGAACCGGCTGCGCGCGATCGCCGATCGGATGCCGCTGGTGGACGTGGGCGACATCGACAAGGCGGAGGCCTGGTTCGCCAGGCACGGCGCGAAGGCGGTGTTCTTCGGGCGGATGGTGCCGTTGGTCCGCAGCATGATCTCGGTGCCGGCCGGGGTCGAGCGCATGGGCATTCCGCTCTTCCTCGCACTCACCGCCGCGGGGAGCCTGATCTGGAACTCCATCTTCGTGATGGCCGGGTACCTGCTCGGCGAGAACTGGCACATCGTCGAGAGCTACGCGGGCATCTTCTCGAAGGTGGTGCTCGTGGTGATCGCGATCGCGGTGGTGGTCTTCGTGGTCGTGCGGATCAGGCGCCGCGGCCGGGACGTCCCCGCGGATCAGGACGTCCCCGCGGACCAGGGCGACGCCCCCACCGAGCGGATCCCGGTGGTGCGGGTGCCGCGCCCGGAGCCCATGCGGCAGTGGTCGGCCGAGCCGTCGTCCACGGAGTGGTCGGCCCAGCCCACCCAGCGGCTCCCCGTGATCCGGCCCGACGCACCGCCTGCGCAGCGGTCGCGGCGGTAGCGACGCGTGCGGACCTGGGCACGCACCGGCTCGGGCCTCGTCCTCGGCGCCTGCACCGCGGCGGTGCACCTGCTGCTCGCGCTCCCCGTCGCCGCGGCACTGCTCGTGCCCGCGCTCCGTCCGGTGGCGGAGTCGGTAGTCTGCCGGCTCGCCGGGCTGGAGCGCCGCCGGATCGTGGTCCTGCTCGGCGGGACGGGCGGGCGTGCGGAGCCGCCACCGGCACGAGCGCTGCGCTACCTCGCAACGCGGATCCCCGTCGGGCTGCTGGGTGGGGCGGTGCTCACGCTGCTCGGCATCGGCCTGACCTTCGCCGCCACCCTCCTCTTCTCGTGGGTCACGCAGACGCCCTGGGTCATGGAGCGCGAGGCGGCCGTCGTGGTGAGCGGCCTGCTCGTCGCGTACTACGCCGTCCCCGGCGCGGTACTGCTCTACCTGGCGCTCGCCGGCGCAGGGGGCGTGGCCCGCTGGGAACGCACGCTGCTCGGCCGGCTGCTCGCGCCTTCGCGCGAGGAGCAGCTCACCCGTCGCGTCGAGGAGCTCTCGCGCACCCGGGACGCGATCGTCGCGGCCGTCGACGACGAGCGCCGCCGCATCGAGCGCGACCTCCACGACGGCGTGCAGCAGCGCTTGGTGGCACTCGGCATGCTGCTGGGCAGGGCGCGCCGCCACCCCGACCGCGCTGCCGAGCTCGTCGCGCAGGCCCACGACGAGGCCCAGCGCACGCTCGTGGAGCTGCGCGACGTATCTTGGCGCGTCTACCCGGCCGCACTGGACACCGGTGGCCTCGCGGCCGCGCTGGAGTCGGTGGCCGAGCGGGCCCCGCTGCCGGTCCGGATCCACTGCGACCTGCCCGTCGAGCCGCCCGCTACCGTGCGCGCGGCCGCCTGGTTCGTCATCAGCGAAGCGGTGACGAACGCGGCAAAGCACTCGGGCGCGCTGCGCGTGGACGTGGAGGTGGCGATGGTGGACGGCCGGCTGCGCGCCACCGTCCGCGACGACGGTCGCGGCGGCGCCGACCCGGCGGCCGGGGGCCTTGCGGGGCTGGCGCGCCGGGTCGCGGCAGCGGACGGCGCCTTCACGGTGGACAGCCCGGCCGGCGGGCCGACCGTCGTCACCGCGGAGCTGCCGTGCGCGTGACGATCGCCGAGGACTCCGCGCTGCTGCGCGAGGGGCTCGTCCGCCTGCTCGTCGACGAGGGGCACGAGGTGGTGGCCGCGGTCGGCGACGTCCGAGCGCTGCTCGGGGCCGTCGAGCGCGAGCAGCCCGACGTCGTGGTGGCCGACGTGCGCATGCCGCCCACCCACAGCGACGAGGGCGTGGTCGCGGCGCTGGAGATCCGGCGCCGGTGGCCGCAGGTCGGGGTGCTCGTGCTGTCGCAGTACGTCGAGCGCAGGCACACCGCGCAGCTGATCGGCGACGACGGCGGGCGCGTCGGCTACCTGCTCAAGGACCGGGTGACGCAGGTCGAGGAGTTCCTGGACGCGCTGGAGCGGGTGGGCGCAGGCGGCGCGGCGTTCGACCCGGAGGTGGTGCGGCAGCTGCTCGCCGCCGGCAGGCGCGCCGACCCGCTCTCCCGCCTCACGCCCCGGGAACGCGACGTGCTCGACGCCATGGCCGAGGGCCTCACCAACGCCGGTACGGCGGAGCGGCTCCGGATGTCGGTCAGCGCCGTGGAGAAGCACGTGGCCTCCATCTTCGGGAAGCTGGGCATCGCGGAGGCTGCGGGGTACAGCAGGCGGGTGCTGGCGGTCCTGCGCTACCTCGGCTCGTGAGCCTGGACGCCGCCCTCCTGCGCGGAGTACCGTCGCCCATATTCATCAATCGATGAAAAGTGGGTATCGCGATGAACGAGCGCACGACCTGCGCCGTCGTCGGCGGCGGTCCGGCCGGCATGGTGCTCGGTCTCCTGCTCGCCAGGGCAGGCGTCGACGTCACGGTCCTGGAGAAGCACGGCGACTTCCTGCGCGACTTCCGCGGGGACACCGTCCACCCGTCCACCCTGCAGCTGCTCGACGAGCTCGGCCTCGGCGCCCGCTTCGCCGAGCTCCCGCACAGCGAGCTGCGTGAGATCGCCTTCCCGTTCCCCGACGGATCCCGCGTCGTCGTCGGCGACCTGCGACGACTCAAGGTCGCCCATCCCTACATCGCGATGGTGCCGCAGTGGGACCTGCTCAACCTGCTCGCGGAGGCGGCGGAGGGGGAGCCGACGTACACCCTGCGGATGCGCACCGAGGTCACCGAGCTGATCCGCGAGGGCGGGAGGGTGCGTGGCGTGCGCTACCGCACCGAGGACGGCGAGCTCCACGAGCTGCGCGCCGACCTCACGGTGGCCGCGGACGGGCGCTGGTCGATCGCCCGCGCGCAGGCGGAGCTGCAGCCGAAGGAACTGCCGGTGCCGATCGACACGTGGTGGTTCCGGCTGTCGCGCAACCCCGCCGACGACCCGACCGCGCTGACACCGGTCGTGAGCGACCGTCGCTTCGTGCTCGTGATCCCCCGCGAGGGTTTCCTCCAGCTCGCGTACTTCGCCGCGAAGGGCAGCGACGCCCGGCTGCGTGAGCGGGGCGTCGAATGGTTCCGCCACGAGATCGCCACGGCCGTGCCGTGGCTCGCCGACCGGGTCGGCGAGCTGACGTCGATGGACGACGTCAAGCACCTCGACATCCGGCTGAACCGGCTGAACCGCTGGCACGTCGACGGGCTGCTGTGCATCGGCGACGCGGCGCACGCGATGTCCCCCATCGGCGGGGTCGGGATCAACCTCGCCGTGCAGGACGCCGTCGCCGCCGCGACCCTGCTGGCCGAGCCGCTGCGGCGGGGCGACGTCGGCGCGGCCGCGCTGGCCAGGATCCGCAGGCGGAGGCTGGTGCCGACGATCGCCGTGCAGACCCTGCAGCAGATCCTGCACCGCGCCGTCCTGAAGCCGATCATCGACGGGGAGCGCCAGGGCCCGCCGAAGCCGGTCGTCGCGCTGCTGAAGGCGATCCCCGCTGCGTCGTTCGTGCCCGCGTACCTGATCGGGGTGGGGCTGCGGCCCGAGCACGCGCCCGCGTTCGCCCGGCGCGCCGCGGCGAGCCCTTAGGTGACAGCTCGCCGCTCGACCAGCGGCAGGGACCGCAGCTGGCGCTCCATGTGCCACTGCAGGTGGGCGGCCACGAGCCCGCTGGTGTCGCGGCGGGTGACGGTGGTCGCGGTGTCGGCGGTGCCCCAGTCGCCGTGCAGCAGCGCGTCGAGCAGCGCGAACGTCTCCTGCGACGGCCGCACCGAGCCGGGAGGACGGCAGCGCGGGCACACCGCTCCCCCGGCGGGGATGTTGAACGCGACGTGCGGGCCGGGCTCGGCGCAGCGGGCGCACTCGGAGATCGCGGGTGCCCACCCGGCGTGGGTCATTGCGCGCAGGAGGAACGCGTCGAGCACGAGCGACGGGTCACGCTCCCGACCTGCGAGGGCCCGCACGGCACCCACCAGCAGCAGGTACACGCGCAGCGCGGGCTCGCCCTCCTCGGCGACGAGCCGGTCGGCCGTCTCCAGCATCGCGCAGCCCGCCGTGTAGCGCGGGTAGTCGCCGATGATCCCGGCGCCGAACGCGTCGACGGTCTCGGCCTGGGTGACGATGTCCAGCGACCGGCCGGTGTAGCACTGCACGTCGACGTGGTTGAACGGCTCCAACCGCGCACCCCAGCGCGACCGGGTGCGCCGCACGCCCTTCGCCACCGCGCGCACCTTGCCGCGGCGGCGGGTGAGCAGCGTGACGATGCGGTCCGCCTCGCCGAGCTTCTGCACCCGCAGCACCAGGCCGGTGTCACGCCACAGGGTCACCGGCCCAGCCTACGGCCGGCCCCCGCTTGACACTGCCCCCCACACCAGGTGAGGTGACCCTAATTCGACATCCGAGGAGACCCGGTGACCCATGTCGTGCCCGAGCACCAGCGCGCCGCGGCCGAGCACACCCTCGCGGCCACTCCGGGGGTGCGAGGCGAGCTCAGCGACGCCGAGCGCTCCCGCACGCTGATCACCGCAGTCCGCACCGGCTCCCTCTCCACGATCGGCGAGGGCGGGTTCCCGTTCGGCTCGCTCGTCTCGCACGCCGTCGACCCGAGCGGACGGCCGTTGCTGCTGCTCAGCGACCTGGCCGAGCACAGCCGCAACCTCGCCGCCGACCCGAGGGCGTCGCTGATGGCCACGGAAGCCGGTGCGGGCGACCCCCTCGCACTGGCCCGGGTCACCGTGATCGGCCGCGTCGGGGAGCTCGAGGGCGGCGAGCGCGCGGCCGCCCTGGAGATCTACCAGGAGGCCCAGCCCGGCGCGTTCTACGCCGGGTTCGGCGACGTCCGCCTCTACCGGCTCGAGGTCGAGTCCGTCCGGTACGTCGGCGGGTTCGGCCGGATGAGCTGGGTGGACGCCGCGAGCTACGCCGACGCCGAGCCCGACCCGCTGCGCCCGCACGCCGAGCGGATCATCGCCCACATGAACGACGACCACGCCGACGCGCTGGTGCTGTTCTGCCGCCGGTTCGCCGAACGGCCGGACACCACCGAGGCGCGGATGGTGGCGGTCGACCGGTACGGGTTCGCCGTGCTCGCCGCGGACGAGGCGGGCGGCCGGCAGACCGCGGTGCGCCTGCCGTTCCACGAGCGCACGGACACCCCGGACGGCGTCCGGAAGGCGATGATCGAGCTTGTGCGCCGCGCGCGTGCCGCGTAGCCGGGACCCGCGCCCACCAGCAGCGATCTTCAGGCCGACGCGGCCGCGTGGCAGGCCCCCCGCCCCTCGGCGTGCGCCACGATCCGGCCACCCGCGATGCGCACTGCCGCCTCCGTGGCGTCGCTGACGACCCGCTCGCCCGCCGCCGCCGCGACGGCGCCCGCCTCGTCGTGCACCACCTGGAGCCGGGGCCACGCCGACTCGGGGAACGCAGGCCGGATGCAGCGGCAGACGTCCGCCACCACGAGCCGGGCGAGCGAGGCCAGCTCGCCGGGCTCGCCGGAGACCAGCACCGCGGTGACGACCGAGCCGGGCGGCGCAGCCCGCACCGCCTCCTCGACGGCCACGAGCCGGTGCAGTCCGAGCACGGCGACGACGCCGTCGCCTGCGAGGTCGGCCGGTGTGCCGCGCACGGCGTCCACGGCGGCGGGAGGCTCCCATGGCCGTCCGGCCGGACGAGCCCGCGGTACGTACGGCAGGTGAGGTGGGGCCCACTCGTCCCCCCGCCCGCTGCCGAGCTCGAGGTCGGCGAGCCCTTCGCAGGCGCTGACGACGTCGAACGGGTCGGCGAAGCCGGGCGCGGCGGCGGCGAGCTGGCCTGCGCCGTGCAGCGTGGTGAGCGCGACCTCGGCCGCGCGCACCCGGCGGCCCTCGCGTGACGGCCCGTGCATCTGCTCCAGCGCGAGTCCGAGCAGGACCGCGTCGAGGGCCATGAGCTGGGCGAACGGCGTGCGCATGCGCTCGTCGGCCAGCACCTCCGGCACGAGGTCGGCGCCGAGCGGCGTCGTGCCGTCGGGGTCGGCCGAGGCGAGGGGGAGCCGCCCCACCCACGCCCTGGCGAACGCCCCGAGTGCCGTGCGCGGCGTCGTGCCGGGGACCACCTGCGGGATCGGCGCCCGCTCCGCCTCCGCGGCGAGCACAGCGAGGTAGAGCGCGCGCTTGCCCGGGAAGTTCGAGTAGACCGCGCCGCGGGTGAGCTCCGCGCGCTCGGCGATCACATCGATCTTGGCCTCGCGGAAGCCCCGTTCGACGAACTCGGTGCGGGCCGCGGCGAGCACCCTCTCGCGCGTGCGCTCCTGCGCCTGGGCCCTCGTGAGCCGGGCCATCGCCCTCCCGTCGTAGCCGCCTCTGGCGCCACGATGCTACGGTCGCCATTCGAATGATGAGAACATCTGTCTTTAACATCTGGAGGACGCGTGCCTGCCCTGCCCGAGATCGACCTCACCGATCCCGCGGTGCTCCGCGACCCGTTCACCGCCCACGGGCAGGCCAGGGAGCGCTCGCCCCTCGTCCGGCTGCTCGTGCCCGGGATGGCGGCGATGTGGGGCGTGTCGCGCTACGCGGAGGCGCGGGCGGTGCTCTCCGACCCGGCGCGGTTCGCCCTCAGCCCGGCCACGTTCGCCTTCAAGCCCGATGTGTCCGACGAGCTGAAGCCCTACCTGCGGTCCATGCAGGAGATGGAAGGCCCCGAGCACGCGCGGCTCCGCAGGCTGGTGTCCCCGGCGTTCACGCCGCGGCGGGCCGCGCAGTTCCGGCCGCGGATCGAGGCGATCGTCGAGGAGCTCCTCGACGACCTCGCCGAGCAGGCGACGGACGGCCCGGCCGACCTGATCGCGCATCTCGCGCGGCCGCTGCCGATGGCGGTGATCTGCGAGCTCGTCGGCATCCCGGAGCAGGACCGTCCGCGCTGGCGGGAGTACGGGGCGGCGGTGGCGGCGGGCGCCGGTGCCGCGTTCGTCGACGCGATCCCCGGCATCATCGAGGGCGCCAGGGCGGCGGTGGCCGCGCGCCGGGCCGAGCCGCGCGACGACCTCGTCTCCGACCTCGTCCGCGCCCAGGCCGAGGACGGCGACCGGCTCAGCGACGTCGAGCTGGTCACCCTCGTCTGGCAGCTCGTGCTCGGCGGGCAGGTCCCGACCAACCTCCTCGCCAACGCCGTCGAGGTGCTCCTCACCCACCCCGACCAGCTCGCCGCGCTCCGCGCCCACCCCACGCTCGCGCCGCGGGCCGTCGAGGAGCTGACGCGCTGGTGCGGCCCCCAGCTGCTGGCGTTCCCGCGGTTCACGACGCAGGACGTGGAGCTGTCCGGCGTGCGGATCCCCCGAGGCGAACCGGTCGTCGCCGTGATCGCGGCCGCCAACCGCGACCCCCGGGCGTTCGCCGATGCCGACATGCTCGACATCAGCCGCGACGGCTCCGCTCCCCACCTCGGGTTCGCCCACGGCCCGCACTTCTGCCTGGGCGCCGCGTTCGCCCGCGTGCAGACCCAGGTCGCGCTGACCGCCCTCCTGCGCCGAGCCCCCGGCCTCGCGCTCGGCGAGGTGCAGCGCGCCTCCGACGGAGGCACCTGGCGGCTGGCCGCGCTGCCCGTCACGCTCTGACGGGCGCGCTCACTTCAGAAGCCCAGCTTGCGCAGCTGCTTCGGGTCCCGTTGCCAGTCCTTGGCGATCTTCACGTGCAGGTCGAGGTAGATCCTCGTCCCGAGCAGCGCCTCGATCTGCCGCCGCGCGTCGGCGCCCACCTGCCGCAGCCGGGCGCCGCCCTTGCCGATCACGATGCCCTTCTGGCTGGACCGCTCGACGTAGATGTTGGCGTGCACGTCCAGGAGGGGCGGTGCCGATTCGGGGCGCCCCGAGCGGGGCACCATCTCCTCGATCACCACGGCGATCGAGTGCGGAAGCTCGTCGCGCACCCCTTCGAGGGCGGCCTCGCGGATCAGCTCCGCGACGAGGGTCTCCTCCGGCTCGTCGGTGAGCTCGCCGTCCGGGTACAGCGGCGGGCCCTCGGGGAGCCGGGCGACGAGCAGGTCGGTGAGCAGGTCGACCTGGAACCCGTTGACCGCCGAGCAGGGCACGACCTCGGCGAACTCCATGAGCCCCGCCATCTGGGTGAGCCGCTCGGCGACCTGGTCGGGCTGGGCGGCGTCGGTCTTCGTGACGATGCCGAGCACGGGCGTGCGTCCGGCGACCGAGCGCAACTCGTTCGCGATGAACTCGTCGCCGCGGCCCACCGGCTGGTCGGCCGGCACGCAGAAGCCGATCACGTCGACCTCGGCCCACGTCTCCCGGACGACGTCGTTGAGCCGGCTGCCGAGCAGCGTGCGCGGCTTGTGCAGCCCGGGCGTGTCGACGACGACGAGCTGCGCGTCCTTGCGGTGCAGGATGCCGCGGATCGCGTGCCGGGTGGTCTGGGGCCGGCTCGACGTGATCGCGATCTTCTGCCCGATCAGCGCGTTGGTCAGCGTGGACTTGCCCGCGTTGGGCCGGCCGACGAAGCAGGCGAAACCGGACCGGAAATCGTCCGGGACCTGCGCGAACCCGGTCACGAGACCGTCAGGGGCGCGAGCTTCTCGCCGGTGAGCTTCTCGAGGATCTCCCGGCCGATCGGCAACGCCGCGGTGGCGGCGGGCGAGGGCGCGTTCAGGACGTGCAGCACCGAACCGGCGCCCGACCCCTGTTCGACGAACAGGAAGTCGTCGACGAGGGTGCCGTCGGCCTTCACCGCCTGGGCCCGCACTCCCGCGCCCGCGCGGTGCAGGTCCTCCGCGCGCACGTCGGGCAGCATCCGCTGGATCTGCTTGACCATCGCCGCGCGCGAGAGCGACCGGTGCATCTCGCCGAAACCGTACTTCCAGTGCTTCTTGGCGACCTTGATCATGCCCGGGTAGGTGATCGTCTGCAGGAACTCCTTGGGCTTGACCACGCCCCAGGAGTAGCCCTCGCGGGCCAGTGCGAGCACCGCGTTCGGGCCGGCGTGCACGTGCCCGTCGATGCCGCGGGTGGCGTGCACGCCGAGGAACGGGAACGCCGGGTCGGGCACCGGGTAGATCAGGCCCTTCACCAGCTCGGCGGCGCGGTCGCTGAAACCGGAGTACTCGCCGCGGAACGGGATGATCCGCACGCCCGGGTCGGCGCCGGCCGCCCTGGCGACCTCGTCGCAGCGCAGCCCGGCACACACGACGACCTGCTTGCCGAGCAGGTCGCCTGTCTCGGTGCGCACCACGACGTCGTCCGCGCGAGGCGCGATCCCGGTCACCGCCCGGTTCAGGTGGATCTCGCCGCCCTCCTTGGCGACGAGCTCGCCGATCTTCTCGGCGATCGCGCGGTAGTCGGTGATCCCGGTGGACGGGACGTACAGCGCGGCGATACCGCGGACGTGCGGCTCGTGCTCGCGCATCCCGGCCTGGTCGAGCTCGTGGTTCTCCACGCCGTTGGCGTCGCCGCGCCGCTTGAGCTCCGCCATCCGCGGCAGCTCCTCCGGGTCGGTGGCGACCACCAGCTTGCCGGTGACCTCGTGCGGCAGGTCGTGCTCACGGCAGAACGCCACGGTCTCCGCGCAGCCGGCCACCGCGAGGCGCGCCTTGTAGCCGCCCGGGGCGTAGTAGAGCCCGGAGTGGATGACGTTGGAGTTGTTGCCCGTCTGGTGGCGGGCGAGCTGCGGCTCGCGCTCGACGACGGCGACGGACCGGCCGGTGCGCACCACGGCGTGGGCGGTGGCGAGGCCGACGATGCCGCCGCCGACCACGACGACGTCGAACGAGGGGGTGCTCATGAACTGGTCTCCGGGGTCAGGGTCTCGGCGCTGTATTTCTGTACGACGGCGCCGGACGCGTCGGCGCGCAGGATGTAGGCGGAGGGCGTGAGGTCGCGCACCGCGGCCAGCGAGGCCGCGTCGACGGAGTCCGACCCCGTTACGACGGCGGCCGCTTCCAGCCCGGGTGCCCCGCTCGACACCGCGGCGGCGACCGCCGCCTGCAGCGCGGTGAGCGTGAGCGACGGGAGCGCGACGGTGGCCGCGGCGTAGGTGCGCCCGTCGGTGTCGCGGACCGCGGCTCCTTCGGCGGCGCCGGTGCGCGCGCGGGCCGACCTGGCCAGCGTGACGATCTTGACGTCTTCCGGGTCAGCCTGGTCGGGCATCGCTCTCCTCACGCTGTGCGGCGTCCTCGTCGGGCGCCTGCTTCTCGACGGGCTCCACCAGCACCGTGTTGATCCGTACCCGCCCGCGCGCGTCCTTGCCACCCTCGGCGAGGAGCCGCAGGCCTGCCACCTCGGTCTCGGCCCCGGGCAGCGGCACGCGGCCGAGCCGCTGGGCGAGCAGCCCGCCGACGGTGTCGACGTCGGCGGCGGCGAGGACCTCGCCCAGGTCGTCCTCCTGCCCGGCCGGGCCGTCGGGGCCGCCGAAGTGCTCGAGGAGGTCCTCCACCGGGAGCCGCGCCGACACCCGCAGCCGCCCTTCGTCCAGCTCCTGGACGTCGGGAACCTCCGCGGTGTCGTACTCGTCGGTGATCTCGCCGACGATCTCCTCGAGGATGTCCTCGATGGTGACGACGCCGGCCGTGCCGCCGTACTCGTCCACCACGATCGCCATGTGGTTGCGCGCGGCCTGCATCTCCTTGAGCAGCTCGTCCACCCGCTTGGTGTCGGGCACGAGCACCGCGGGCCGCATGACCTCCGCGAGCGGGCTGTCCGGCTGCTCGACCTGCGCGCGCACGAGGTCCTTGAGGTAGGCGACGCCGATGATGTCGTCGATGTTCTCGCCGAGCACCGGGATGCGCGAGTAGCCGCTCTTGAGGGCGAGCCGCAGCACCTTGTCGACCGGCGTGGCCCGGTCGGTCCACACGACGTCGGGGCGCGGCACCATCACCTCACGCACGATCGTGTCGCCCAGCTCGAACACCGAGTGGATCATCTGCCGCTCGTCCTCGTCGACGACGCCGCTGGTGCTCGCCATGTCGACGAGCTCGCGCAGCTCCACCTCGGACGAGAACGGGCCCTGCCGGAACCCCTGCCCCGGGGTGATCGCGTTGCCGACGAGGATCAGCAGCTTGGTGAGCGGGCCGAGCAGGGTGGCGAGCGCGCGGACCGGCGCCGCGACGAGCATCCCGATGCGGTAGGGGTGCTGGCGGCCGAGCGTGCGCGGGCCGACGCCGATGAGCACGTAGCTGACCACGACCATGACCGCGCCGGCGGTGAGGCCACCCGCCCAGTCCCGGTCGAAGATCTGGATGAGCGCGATCGCCAGCAGCACCGTGGCGGCGGTCTCGGCGGCCAACCGCAGCAGCAGGAGCAGGTTGACGTGCCGCGGACGGTCGGCGGCGACGGCGGCGAGTGCGCGCGAACCGGGGCGGCCGGCGCGCACGAGGGCGTCGACGCGGGCGCGCGACACCGTGTTGAGGGCCGCGTCGGCCGCTGCGAACAACCCCGCGAGCGGGACCAGCAGGATCGCGGTGACGATCAGCGGGAGGGTGCCGTCCATGACCGGGGGGTTCAGGAGTCCTCGAGGCCTGCGGTGCCGAGCACCGCGGAGTCGCTGCGGTGCCGCGCGGCCTCGGCGGCGGCCTTCTGGCGTGCGGCCTGCCAGTCGGCGAGCAGCCGGTTCTGCAGGCCGAACATCTCCCGCTCCTGCTCCGGCTCGGCGTGGTCGTAGCCGAGCAGGTGCAGCACGCCGTGCACGGTGAGCAGGTGCATCTCGTCGGCGAGGGTGTGGCCCGCCTTGCGGGCCTGCGCCTTGGCGAAGTCCGGGCACAGCACGATGTCGCCGAGCAGCGCCGGGCCGGTGTCGGGGGCGTCCGGGCGCCGCGACTCCTCCACCAGCTCGTCCATCGGGAACGACAGGACGTCGGTGGGCCCCGGCTCGTCCATCCAGCGCTCGTGCAGCTCGCTCATGACCTCTTCGGTCACGACGAGGATCGACAGCTCGGCCGCGGGGTTGACGTGCATCGCGTCGAGGGAGAAGCGCGCCACGGAGGCCAGCAGCGACTCGTCGACGGCCACGCCCGACTCGTTGCACACCTCGATAGACACGGATTTCCCCTGCTCCACTCGCTTACCGGACAACCAGCCTAGACCGTCGAGCACAGTGGCTAGCGCCCCGTCCAGGGAGGTCGGTGCGTAGATCGGTGGATCCAGGCGTTCGCTGGCAAGGCGGAGGAAGGTCCGCGTACTGGGCGTACTCGGGCCTTCCGACAACGCAGCCAGCGGACGCCTGGGCCGCCGAGATACGTGCGGACCTTCCTGGACGGGGCGCTAGGTTCGCGTCCATGGTGACCGCGAACTGGGCAGGCAACGTCGTCTTCTCCTCGCGGGAGGTGCACCGCCCGACATCGGTTGCGCAGCTGCAGGAGCTGGTCGCGGGCAGCGACCGGGTACGGGCGCTCGGCTCGGGGCACTCGTTCAGCCGGATCGCCGACACCGACGGCGAGCACGTCACCCTCGCCGGGCTCCCGCCCGTCGTCGAGATCGATGCGGCCACCGCCACCGCGCGCGTCTCGGCCGGCCTGCGGTACGGCGAGTTCACCGGGCGCATGCACGACGCCGGTTTCGCCCTGCCGAACCTGGGATCGCTCCCCCACATCGTCGTGGCGGGCGCCTGCGCCACCGGCACCCACGGGTCCGGGCAGGCCAACGG
The DNA here is from genome assembly GCF_007994075.1 of Pseudonocardia hierapolitana. Classification (NCBI taxonomy): domain Bacteria; kingdom Bacillati; phylum Actinomycetota; class Actinomycetes; order Pseudonocardiales; family Pseudonocardiaceae; genus Pseudonocardia; species Pseudonocardia hierapolitana. The sequence continues at coordinate 1,336,067 of NZ_VIWU01000001.1, forward strand.
CGCGCTCGGCACGGCCGTGTCCGCCGTCGAGCTCGTGGGGGCCGACGGCGAGCTGCGCACCGTCCGCCGCGGCGACGCGGAGTTCCCCGGCTCGGTCGTGGCACTCGGCGCGCTGGGCATCGTCACCGCGCTCACGCTGGACCTGCGCCCGACGTTCGGCATCCGACAGTGGATCTACGAGGGTCTCGCCCTCGACGCCGCCGAGGAGGCGCTCGCCGGCGGCTACAGCGTCAGCCTGTTCACCCACTGGAGGGGCGCGGGCTTCGAGCAGGTCTGGCTCAAGCAGCTCGACACCGATCCCGAGCCGCCCGTCCGCTGGCTCGGCGCCACGAGGGCTCCGGCACCGGTGCACATGGTGCCCGGCGTCGACCCGCAGCACTGCACCCCGCAGCTGGGTGAGCCGGGGCCGTGGCACGCGCGCCTGCCGCACTTCCGGCTCGAGTTCACCCCGAGCAGCGGCGACGAGCTGCAGTCGGAGTACTTCGTGCCGCGCGAGGCCCTCCCCGACGCCCTGCGCGCGGTCGACGCCGTCCGCGACCACGTGACGCCGGTGCTGCAGGTCTCCGAGATCCGGACGGTGGCGGCCGACGACCTGTGGCTCTCCCCCGCCCAGGGCCGCGAGACCGCGGCGCTGCACTTCACCTGGGTGCCCGACACCGAGGCCGTGCTCCCCGCGGTGGCCGCGCTGGAGTCGGCGCTGGCCCAGTTCGGTACCCGGCCGCACTGGGGCAAGGTGTTCGGCACCGCCCCGGCGACGGTCGCCTCACTCTGGCCGCGCCTGAACGACTTCGCCACCCTCACGCTGAAGCACGACCCCGAAGGCAAGTTCCGCAACGCGATGCTGGAGACCTACCTGCCCCGCTGAAGCCCCGAAGCTACCCCTGCACCACCGGGTTCGTGAGGACACCCACCCCGGGGATGCGGCACTCCGCCACCGTGCCGGGCCGGATGTGCACCGCCCCCGGGGTGCCGGTGGAGATGATGTCCCCGGGGTACAGCGGCATCACCGCGCTGTGGAAGCTCACCAGGAACTGCGGCGAGTAACGCATGCGCGAGACCGTGTTGCTGCGGTGCACCCCGCCGTCCAGCACGGTGCTGACCTCGACGGACGCCAGGTCACCCACCTCGGCGAGCGGCACGATCTGCGGCCCGAAGGAGAAGAAGCCCGGGAAGTTCTTGGACCGGGTGAGGAACCGCGGGTTGCGCTCCAGGATGTCCTCGGCGGTCTGGTCGAGCACCGTGGTGACGCCGAAGACGTGGTCGAGCGCGTCCGCCTCGCTCACGTCGCGGCAGTAGCGCCCGATCACGAGGCCCAACTCGGCCTCCGCGGTGGTGCGGGAGCTCTGCGGCGGGATCGGGATCTCCTCACCCGGGCCGATCACCGTGTGGTCGCCCTTGATGAACGACGCCGGCTCATCGGGCACCTGCTCGGACAGGTCGGCGGCGTGGTCGACGTAGTTCAGGCCGATGCCCCAGATGAGCCGCGGATGCCGGTACGGCGCGCCGAACGCCACCGAGGACTCGGGCACGAACAGGGCATCGCCGGCGGACTCGACGGCCTTCGCCAGCTCGGCGACGCGCTCCTCGACGAGGACGGCCCGGACGTCGCCGTCGAACCCGGGGAGCAGGTCGGGCACGCGGGCGACCCCACGTCCTTGTTCGACCACGGCCGGGATCTCGGTCCCGTCGACACGAATGCTCGCCAACCGCATGCAGATGGGTCCTCTCCTCGCAGTTTCCGCTCAGCCTACGAACGCCTACTGCTCCGACGTGTGCTCGGGGGTCCGGCGCCTGCCCCACTCGGCCAGCCTCGACGTGACCGCCTTCCGGATGCGCGGCAGCACGGTCGGGAGCAGGACCAGCGTCGCGATCACGATCAGGAGCACCAGGCTCGTCGTGCGCTGCACGAAGATCGTGAAGTCGCCACCGGAGATGATCATCGTCTGGCGCAGCGTCTCCTCCGCGAGCGGCCCGAGCACGAGCGCGATCACCAGCGCCGCGGGCGACATGCCGTACCGGCGCATGAAGAACCCGAGCACACCGCAGGCCAGCATGATCCCGACCTCGACGATGCTGCCGTTCACCGAGTAGGTCCCGACCACGCAGAGCAGGATGATCACCGGTGCCAACACCCGGAACGGCACGCGGGCGATGCTCGCGAACGCCGGGATGCAGAACACGTTCACCAGCAGCAACATCACGTTGCCCAGGTACATGCTGGCGATGAGGCCCCAGGCGAACTCCGGGTTCTGCTCCATGAGCAGCGGGCCCGGCTGCAGCCCCCACATCAGGAACCCGCCGATCAGCACGGCGGTGGCCGCCGACCCCGGGATGCCCAGCGTCAGCAGCGGCACCATCGCCCCGGCGGAGGCCGCGTTGTTCGCCGCCTCCGGCCCGGCGAGCCCGGCCATCGCGCCCTTGCCGAACCGCTCCGGCCTCCGCGAGATCGACTTCTCGAGGTTGTACGACATCAGCGACGCCACCGTGGCACCCGCGCCCGGTGCCGTGCCCACGGCGAATCCGAGCAGCGAGCCGCGCAGGATCGGGCCGCGCGACTCGCGCACGTCCTCCCGGTTCGGCCAGAACGCGCGTCCGCGCGAGCCCACCGTGAAGTAGCCGATGCGCTCGAGGTGCCCACCCCGCCACAGGGTGTGCAGGATCTCGCCGATGCCGAACAGGCCGATCGCCACCGGGATGAAGTCGATGCCGTTGATCAGCTCGGTGGAGCCGAACGTGTAGCGCTGCGCCCCGCCGCCGATGTCGACGCCGACGGTCGCGAGCGCGAACCCGACGAGCGCGGACAGCGCGCCGAGCAGCCAGTTGCGGCCGATGATCACGATGAGCGTGAGCAGGCCGGCGACGACCACGAGGAAAAGCTCCGGCGGACCGAAGCTGCTCGCCACCGCCGCGGTGACCGGCGCGGCGACGCTGATCAGCAGGGCACCGAGCGTCCCGGCGACGAACGAGGCGACGGCGGCCATCACCAGCGCGGGACCCGCCCGGCCCTGCCGCGCGAGCGGGTAGCCGTCGAAGGTGCTGGCGACCGTGGCCGACTCCCCCGGAGTGTTGATCAGCACCGACGTGATCGTGCCGCCGTACATCGCGCCGTAGTAGACCGCGGCCAGCATGATGATGGCGCCGGTGGGATCGAGGCCGAAGGTGAGCGGCAGCAGCACCGCGAGCCCGGCCGACGGGCCGAGCCCCGGCATGACGCCGACGACCATCCCGAGCACCACGCCCGCCGCGAGCAGGAGCACGTTCTGCACGGTGAGCAGGGCGAGGATCCCCTGCCCGAGATCGGCGAAGACGTCCACGGCGTCCCTCCCCCGGCCGTCAGAACCGCGGCAGGACGCCGGCCGGAAGGCCCGCGTTCAGCAGCGTCTGGAAGAGCACGTACAGCCCGACGGACAGTCCGATGCCGAGCACGGCGTTCAGCACCGGGTGCTCGCGGTTGAGCAGCCACAGGCAGCCGAGCAGGAACAGTGCACCGGCGATGACCGCCCCCAGCACCGTGAACGCGGCCGCGAGCGCCGCGGCGGCCACCACGACGATCGCCATCGTCCGCGGGTGCCGTCCGAGATCGGGCCCGTCGACCTCGGGCTCGGGCTCGACGCGGCGCAGGCTGCCCACGAGCGCGACGAGGGTGAGCACGATCCCGATGCCACCGATGAAACGGGGGAAGAAGCCCGGCCCGATGCGGCCGGCGGCCGTACGCCACTCCATGCCGAGCGCGAGCTGGAAGTAGCCCGCGAGGACGACCAGCAGGATCCCGAAGAACACCGTGTTCATCGGCCTCCGCTTCGCTCCGGCGGGCTTGCGGGCCCCTGGTGACGCCGTCTCGCTCCTCCGGTGCTCGGTCGCTCGTTCCTCGCTGCGCGCGGTCACAGCGCGCCCCGCTCGGTGAGGATGCGCTTGAAGTCCGCCTGCGTCTGGTCCAGGAACGCGCTGAAGTCCGCCCCCCAGCGCAGGTCCTCCGACAGGTGGTTGCTGGCCACGTACTCCTTCCACTCCGGCGTCTCGACGACCTGCTGCATGGTCGTGATCCACCACTGCTGCGCGTGCTCGGGGGCGTCCGGCGGGAGGATCAGCCCGCGGGGCATCGAGGGGAGGCCGGTGAACCCGAGCGACTCGTCCGTGGGCACGTCCGGGATCTCCGGCAGCGGCTCGGCCGCCGTGGTGAGCAGGGCCCGCAACTGGCCGGCCTGCACGTGGCCCAGCACGGTGCCCGGGTTGGAGATGATCGCCTCGAGGCTGCCGGACAACATGGCCGTCTGCATCTGCCCCTCGTCGTTGAACGGCACGTACTCGATCCGGTAACCGGCCTGGTCGGCGAGCATCGCGTGGACGATGAAGTCGACGTTGACGGTGCCGATCCCGCCCACGACCACGCTGCCCTTCCCGCGGGCGTGCTCCACCCAGCTCGCCCAGTCGGTGATCGGGCTCGTGCCGGGAACCAGGAACAGCGAGTCGTCGGTGGCGAAGAGCCCGACGGGCGTGAAGTCCTGCGGCTGCCACCCCGTGTCGGCCTGCAGGGGTGTGGTGATGAACGAGCCGGACGTCGTGGAGATGGAGTATCCGCTGCCTGCGTCGCTGAAGACGTGCCCCCACCCCGTCGCGCCGCTGCCGCCCTCCCGGTTCTCGACGACGATGTCGTGCGGGTAGAGCCGGTGCTTCTGCAGGATGTCGACGATCGTGCGCGCCATGATGTCGTTCCCGCCGCCCGGGCCGAAGGCGATCGTCCAGTCCAGGTCCTGCGACGGGTACTCCTCCGGGGACTCCGCGGTCCCGGCTCCGGAGCAACCGGCCAGGACCATCACGGCGGCCGCGGCGAGCGCCCTCCGGAGAAACGTGCGGGGCATGGCGGTCTCCCTTCCCGGCGACGGTGCCGGAGTTGGGGCTGGGGGCGGGACATTCAGGCCACGTCGGGGTCCTTGCGTTCGAGTCGGTGCCACGAACCGGCGGCGAACGCCACGAGCCGGCCCTCGTCGTCGACGAGGCGCGACTCCAGGTGCACGAGTCGTCGGCCGGCGTTCAGCAGCGCGGCCGTGCAGCGACCCCGGCCGGTGAGCGGCCGGAAGAAGCGCAGGTTCATCTCGACCGTCACCGCGGTGGAGAGGAAGCGGTGGCACAGGTGCCCCATCGACACGTCCATCGCGGTGGCGATCACCCCGCCGTGCACCGAGCCCTGCGGGTTGCACAGGTGCCCCGCATAGGGCAGCCCGACGGTGCAGGTGCGGGCCTCGTCGTCGTAGGAGATGTCGAGGTCGAGGAAGCGGGCGAGGAAGAACGCCCCGAACTCGGGGCGGGCCTCCGCGGCGGCCTGCGCGGCACGCGCCGTGACATCGGTGTTCATGTCGGGGCTCATCCCCACGTGAACCGCGGCGGGCGCTTCTCCAGGAACGCGCGCACGCCCTCGGCGTAGTCGGGGGTGTCGAACGACCCGTTCCGGATGGCGGTGGTCTCCGCGTCGTCGGTGAGCTGGCCGGCCACGACCCGGCGGACTATCTCCTTGCCCTTCCGCACGCTGTACTGCGCGCGCGTGGTGACGACCTCGGCGAACCCATAGGTGGTGGCGGCGAGGTCGTCGGTGGGCACGACCTCGTCGAAGAGGCCGAGCGCCACCGCGCGATCGGCCGGGATCTGCTGGCCGGAGACGAGGATCCACGTGGCGCGCGACGGCCCGGCGAGGTCCACGAGGCGGCGGGTGGACTCGAGGCTGTAGACGAGCCCGAGCTTGGCCGGCGTGATCGCGAAGCGGGCGCGCTCGTCGGCGAAGCGCAGGTCGCAGGCCAGCGCGAGGCCTGCCCCGCCGCCGATGCAGTAGCCGTGCACCATCGCGATCGTCGGCTTCACCATGCCGTCGAGCGCCCGCTCGGCGGCCGCGACGTGCTCGTTGTAGCGGCGGGCGCGCTCGGCGTCGCCGCGCTCGCGCTCGAACTCCGCGATGTCCGCGCCCGATGCGAAGGCCTTCTGCCCGGCCCCGCGCAGCACCACGACCTTGACGTCCGGGTCGGCGTCGAGCCCGGCGAGCAGGCCGGGGAGCTCCCGGTACATGTCGATGGTGATCGCGTTGTGGCTCTGGGGCCGGTTGAGCACCACGGTGGCCACGCCGTCCGGCCCGGCGCGTTCGATGAGGATCTGGTCGGACATCAGCTCGCTTGCCTTTCGGGGTGGGCGTCGTAGGCCACGCCGCTCGCGAACAGCTCGGCCACCTCGTCGTCGCCGATCCCGCTGTCGCGCAGCACCTGCGCGGTGTGCTGGCCGAGCCACGGCGCGGGGCCGCGCACCCGGAAGTCGAGGGTGGAGAACTTGGTGGGCGGCGCGATCGTCCGCATGGGCCCCATGATCGGGTGCTCCTGCTCGACGATCATCCCGCGCTCGACGACGTGGGGGTCGTCGAGCGCCTCGGCGTAGGTGAGCACCGGGCCGCCGGGCACGCCCGCCCGGTCGAGGCGCTTGATCCACTCCTCGGTGGCGCGGGTGGTGGTGAGCCGCTCGATCTCGACCTCGAGCTCGTCGATGTGCGCCATCCGGTCCGGCAGCGTCGCGAACCGGGGGTCGGTGAGCCACTCGGGCCGGTCGAGCACACCGGTGACCAGGCGCTCCCACAGCCGGTCGTTGTTGGCGCCGATCGTGACGTAGCCATCGGCCGTGCGGTACGCCTGGTACGGCGTGGACCGCCGGTGCCGGGTGCCCGTGGCCGCGGGCTCCTCACCCCCGCCGAACCACGCGCCCGACTCCCACACCGTCCACGCGAGGCCCGCGTCGACCAGCGAGATGTCCAGGTACTGCCCCTCGCCGGTGCGCGAGCGCTGGATGTGCGCCGCGAGCACGGAGTAGATCGCGGTGGCTCCGGCCGCGATGTCGTTGATCGCGATGCCGACCTTGACCGGCCTGCCTCCCGGCTCGCCGGTCATGCGCATGAGGCCGACGGCGCCCTGGGCCATGATGTCGAACCCCGGGCGGTCCCGGTACGGCCCCGTCTGCCCGAAGCCGCTGATGGAGCAGTAGATGACGTCGGGCCGGACCGCCTTCACGGCCGCGTAGTCGATGCCGAGACGGCGCACCACACCCGGGCGGAAGTTCTCGATCACGAGGTCGGCCTCTGCGACGAGGCGCAGGAAGATCTGGCGGCCGCGGTCGGTCTTGAGGTCGAGCGAGATGCTGCGCTTGCTCCGGTTGGGCATCGCGAAGGGGTAGCTCTCACCCTCCACCTTCGGCGCGAGCCTGCGGGAGTCGTCGCCGGTGACCGGCTGCTCGACCTTGATCACGTCAGCGCCCAGCTCGGCCAGAACCATCGTGCAGTACGGCCCGGAGAGGAACCGGGTGAGGTCGAGGACTCGGAATCCGTCGAGCGGGAGCACGTGACCGCCTTTCCCGTATCACGGGATATTATCCCGTGTTATGGAAACAGTACGATCCGTCCCTTCCCTGGTCAAGGGCGACGGAGGAGCGGTGAGCGCGGACGCAGCGGACGCCCCCACACGGGCCGGCGTCCAGTCGATCGACCGGGCGGTCGCGATCCTGCGCTGCTTCGACGCGCGTCGTCCCGAGCTGGGCATCAGCGAGATCGCCCGCATGACGGGACTGTCGACGAGCACCACCCACCGGCTGCTCGCCGCGATGCAGAGCAACAGCCTGGTGCGCCAGACCCCGGGCCGCCGCTACGGGCTCGGACCGTTGCTCGTCCAGCTCGCGCGCAGCGGGGCCGTGCCCACCACGCTGCGCGACGCGGCGCTGCCGTTCCTGCGCGCGCTGCGGGACGAGATCGACGAGACCGTCGCCGTGCACGAGCTGCTGCCCACCGATGAGCGCGCCGTCGTCGACCAGGTGGAGAGCCACCAGGAGCTGCGGCGCACCTACACCGACATCGGCGTACCGCTCGCCCTGCCGCACGGCGCGCCGGGCAAGGCGATCCTCGCGATGCTGCCGCCCGACCGGCAGGAGCGCTGGCTCTCCCGGCCGATCCCGGCCGCCACGCCCCGCACGATCACCGACCCCGACGAGCTGCGCGCCCAGCTCGTCACGATCCGCGCCCGCGGCTGGGCGGGGTCACAGGCCGAGCGCTATCCGGGCATCCGCGCCGTCGCGGCCCCGCTCTTCGACCACACCGGCGCCGTGGTCGGCGCCCTCGGCACCTCGGTGCCGGAGGTCCGCATGGACGACCGGCGGGCCGCCGAGCTGGGCGAGCGCGTCCGCGCCGTGGCCTGGGAGGTGTCGGAGACGCTGGGCGCGACGGCCGAGGCGGTGGCCCGCACCGTGCAGGTGGCGGGCGGCGACGCCTGACGCTCGCTCACGCACCGCGGCTCGCGCACACCGACTCGGCCCACGCACCCCGTCGAACGGGAGCGTCGGCCGACATCGGGTGCGTCGGGCTACCGCCAGGTCAGCGGCGGTTGCGGCGGCGGTGGTCCTGGGGCGGGCCGTTGCGCGGCGCGGCGGCGCGCAGGTTGGGGCGCTCGCCCGCCGCGTCCCACCTCGCGTAGGCGTCGACGATGTCGGCGACGAGGCGGTGGCGCACCACGTCGGTGCTGGACAGCTGCGCGAAGTGCACGTCGTCGACGTCGCCGAGGATGTCGCGCACGACGGTGAGCCCGGAGCGGGTGCCGCCGGGCAGGTCGACCTGCGTGACGTCCCCGGTGACCACGATCTTCGAGCCGAAGCCGAGCCGGGTGAGGAACATCTTCATCTGCTCGGGCGTGGTGTTCTGCGCCTCGTCGAGGATGATGAAGGCGTCGTTGAGCGTGCGCCCGCGCATGTACGCGAGCGGCGCCACCTCGATCGTGCCGGCGGCGATCAGCTTGGGGATCGACTCCGGGTCGAGCATGTCGTGCAGCGCGTCGTACAGCGGCCGCAGGTACGGGTCGATCTTCTCGTAGAGCGTGCCCGGCAGGTAGCCCAGCCGCTCCCCCGCCTCGACGGCAGGCCGCGTGAGGATGATGCGGGTGACCATCTTGGCCTGCAGCGCCTGCACGGCCTTGGCCATGGCGAGGTAGGTCTTGCCCGTACCCGCCGGGCCGATGCCGAAGACGATCGTGTGTGCGTCGATCGAGTCGACGTAGCGCTTCTGGTTGAGCGTCTTGGGCCGGATGGTCTTGCCGCGCCGCGACAGGATGTCGAGCGAGAGCACCTCGGCGGGCGACTCGCCGATGCGGGCGCGCTCGTCGGCGTCGCCGTCGCCGAGCATCTCGACGGTGCGGCGCACGGCGTCGGGCGAGACCTGCTGGCCCCGCTCCGCGAGCATGATCAGCTCGGTGAAGACGCGCTCGGCGAAGGCCACATCGGCCGGGGCACCGGTGAGCGTGAGCTCGTTGCCACGGACGTGGACGTCGGCCTCGAGCATCTCCTCGGCGACGCGCAGGCTCTCGTCGCGCGAGCCCAGCAGCGCGAGCAGAGCAGCGTCCGGAACGGCCATACGGGACTGGACGGGATCCGGATGGGTCAAGGGTTGTGCCGCCTGCTCTCGTCTCTGCCGGTGTGAACTCCCACGATGCTACCGCGAGCCCCCGACGGAACGCGTGTTGTTTCCGACGGGCACGGGCCCCTTGACAGGGCATTTAGTCCAGAGATTGGATTTATATGCGAGCGGCCTGGTGTCGTCCTGCGGGGGAGCAGGATGGCGCCTCGAAGGGCCCGCGAGCACGCCGGAGCGAAGCGGAGGCAACAGACACAGTGCATGACGACTCGAAGCTGGTCCAGCAGCGGATCGCGCGCTTCGTGCGCGAGCGGCTCGTCCCGGCGATGTACCGCGAGCGTGTCCCGGTGGAGGTCACCGCCTGGACGGCGCCGGGCGAACCGGTGCCGTTCGCCGAAGCGGTGCGCCAGGAGTACGCGCCGTTCGCGATCGGCTCGCCGTGGGGATGGCCATGGGGCACGGTCTGGTTCCACCTCAGGGGCGTCGTGCCGGCCGGCTGGACCGATCCGGGCACCCGCCCCGAGCTCGCCGTCGACCTCGGGTTCGCGGGCGTGCAGCCCGGCTTCCAGTCCGAGGGCCTCGCGTACACCCCGGAGGGGAAGGTCGTCGCCGCCGTCGAGCCGCGCAACGCGCACGTCCCGCTGCCCGGCGGGCCCGGTTCCGCGGTCGACCTCTACGTGGAGGCCGCGTCCAACCCGGGCGTGGCCGCCGACTGGACGTACACCCCGACCCGCATGGGCGACCCGGCGACCGCGGGGGACGACCCGCTCTACCGGCTCGTCGCCGCCGACATCGCGCTGCTCGACGTCACCGTCTGGGAGCTGGCGCAGGACTTCTGGACGCTGTCCGGGCTGGTCGCCGAGCTGCCCACCGACCTGCCGCGGCGCGCCGAGGTGCTGCGTGCGCTGGAGCGGGCCGTCGACGTCGTCGACCCGGACGACGTGGCGGGCACCGCCGCGCTGGGCAGGGCCGAGCTCGTGGACGCGCTGGCGAGCCCGGCGTGGCCGAGCGCGCACCGGGTGCACGCCGTCGGGCACGCCCACATCGACTCCGCATGGCTGTGGCCGGTGCGCGAGACCGTCCGGAAGGTGGCGCGGACGTTCGCGAACGTCCTGGACCTGATGGACACCGACGAGGAGTTCGTGTTCGCCGCGTCCTCGGCCCAGCAGTACGCGTGGCTGGCCGAGCACCAGCCGGAGCTGTTCGAGCGGGTCAAGCAGCGCGTGGCCGAGGGCCGGTTCGTGCCGGTCGGCGGGATGTGGGTCGAGTCGGACACCAACATGCCCGGCTCCGAGGCGCTGGCCCGCCAGTTCGTGGCCGGCAAGCGATTCTTCATCGAGCAGCTGGGCGTGGAGCCCCTCGAGGTGTGGCTGCCCGACTCCTTCGGCTACAGCGCCGCACTCCCGCAGCTCATCACCGCCGCCGGGTCCCGCTGGTTCCTCACCCAGAAGATCTCCTGGAACGAGACCAACGTGATGCCCCACCACACGTTCCGCTGGGAGGGCATCGACGGCACCCAGGTGTTCACGCACTTCCCGCCGGTCGACACCTACAACGCGGAGCTGTCCCAGCACGAGCTGGCCCGCGCGCAACGGCAGTACGCCGAGAAGGGGCGCGCCAACACCTCGCTCGTGCCGTTCGGCTGGGGCGACGGCGGCGGCGGGCCCACCCGGGAGATGCTCGCCGCCGCGGCCCGCACGAAGTCACTGGAAGGCTCGCCCGCGGTCCGGATGACCCCGCCCGCCGAGTTCTTCTCCACCGCCGAGGCGGAGTACCCGCGCCCGCCCGTGTGGTCGGGCGAGCTGTACCTCGAGTTCCACCGCGGCACCTACACCTCGCAGGCCCGCACCAAGCGCGGCAACCGCCGCAGCGAGCACCTGTTGCGCGAGGCCGAGCTGTGGGCCGCGACCGCGGCCGTCCGGGCGGGCCTGCCCTACCCCGCCGACGTGCTGGAACGTTGCTGGCACACCGTGCTGCTGCAGCAGTTCCACGACATCCTGCCCGGCACCTCGATCGCCTGGGTGCACCAGGAGGCCGAGCGCAACTACGCCCGCGTCGCCGAGGACCTCGAAGCCGTCGTCGCCCGCTCGCTCGCCGCCCTCGCCGGCGACGGGGACGGCGCGGTCACGGTCAACGCGGGTCCCTACCCGGTCGACGGCGTGCCTGCGCTGGGCGGCGGTGCGATCGCCGCGTCCGCCGAGGCGGTGCGCGTCGAGGAGAACGGCGACGGCACGGTGCTGGACAGCGGCGCGGTACGCGTCGTGGTCGACCGGCGCGGGCTGCTCACCTCCGTGTACGACCTCGCCGCCGACCGCGAGCTCGTGCCACCCGGTTCGGCCGCGAACCTGCTGCAGCTGCACCGCGACACCCCCACCCAGTGGGACGCGTGGGACATCGACGAGCACTACCGCCGCCACGGCCGTGACCTCACCGACGTCGCCGAGCTGGCGGTCGTCGAGCGCGGGCCGGAACGGGCCGCCGTGCGGATCGTGCGCAAGGCGGGCGCGTCGACGATCACGCAGGTCGTGTCGCTCGCCGCCGGGTCGGCCTCGATCGAGATCGACACCCACGTGGACTGGCACGAGCGGCAGAAGCTGCTCAAACTCGCCTTCCCGGTCGACGTGCACGCAGAGCGGGCGACGTCGGAGATCCAGTTCGGGCACCTGCACCGGCCGATCCACACCAACACCTCGTGGGACGCCGCGCGGTTCGAGACCGTGGCCCACCGCTGGGTGCACGTGGGCGAGCCCGGCTACGGCGTGGCCGTCGCGAACGACTCGACCTACGGCCACGACGTCACCCGCTCCACCCGCCCGGACGGCGGCACGACCACGGTCGTGCGGCTCTCGCTGCTGCGCGCACCGCTCTTCCCCGACCCCACCTCCGACCAGGGCGAGCACCGCCTGCGGGTCTCCCTGAGGGCAGGCGCCACGATCGCGGACGCGGTGGCAGAGGGCTACCGGCTCAACCTGCCGCTGCGCACCGTCCGCGGCGCGCCGATCGCCCCGCTCGTGACGGTCGACTCCCCCGCGGTGGTGGTCGAGGCCGTCAAGCTCGCCGAGGACGGCAGCGGCGACGTCGTCGTGCGGCTCTACGAGGCGCACGGCGGGCGGGCGAGCGCCCGGGTCACGGCCGGCTTCGAGCACTCGGGGGTGGTCGAGACCGACCTCCTGGAACGCCCGCTCCCCGAGCCGGTCGCCCTGGCGGGCGACGGAACGCTGCGGCTGCGCCCGTTCCGGATCGTCACGCTGCGATACCGCCGCGGATGATCATCCTGGGGTCGTGTGCGTCCCCCGGCCGCTCCTGGTGTCGGGCCATGACGCTAGGGATCGGCGCGGGGACCCTCCCCGGACCGAGGCGCCCCGACGGAGCAACCGAAGGGCATTGACACCCGTGAGAGGCCGGCCATAGCGTCCGCGAGTAAGGGCTTTCCGCCCACCCCGTCAGCGACGACGAGAGGTCCACGCATGCCTGCGGACATGTCCCACCTGCCGGTGTCCACCCGCCGCACGTTCCTGTCCCTGGTGGGTGCGCTCGGCATCGGAGGCGCGCTCGCCGCGTGCGGTGGGGACACCGGTGGCCTCGACAGCGGTGGAGGGTCCGGCGGCGGCAAGCCGACGCTCAAGCAGTGGTACCACCTCTACGGCGAGTCGGGCACGGAGCAGGCGGTGCAGCGCTACGCCCAGGGCTACGAGCGGGCCACCGTCGAGGTGCAGTGGACACCCGGCGACTACGAGTCGAAGCTGTCGTCCGGGCTGCTGTCCGACAGCGGCCCTGACGTCTTCGAGTACCAGCTCAACGTGGACATGGTCCGCAGCGGACAGATCGTCCCGCTCGACGACATCGTCGGCCCGGTGCGGGGCGACTACACCGACACCGACGTCACGGCCACGTCGCTCGACGGCTCGATCTACGGCGTGAAGATCGTCGACGACACCGGCTTCCTCTACTACCGCAAGAGCCTCCTCGCCGCGGCGGGCGTGCAGCCGCCCACCACGATGGACGAGCTGATCGACGCCTCCCGCGCGCTGAACCGGGACGGCGTCAAGGGCCTGTTCATCGGCAACGACGCCGGGGTCACCCCCGCGTTCGGCGGCGGCGCCCTGCTCGACCTCGTGTTGTGGTCGGCAGGAACGGCGAACCTCACCGCGGACAACAGGATCGGCTTCACCACGCCGGAGGCGAAGGACTCGTTCCGCAAGCTGCGTGAGCTCGCCGAGAGCGGTTCGATCCTGCTCGGGGCGCCCACCGACTTCTGGGACCCGTCGGCGTTCACCCAGGAGCTCGCCGCCATGCAGTGGTGCGGGCTCTGGGCGATGCCGAAGATCAAAGAGGCATTCGGCGACGACTTCGGCATCGTGCCGTGGCCCGCGCTGAGCGCGACCGTCGGCAAGCCGGTCACCTTCCTCGGCGGCTGGACCTCCTTCGTCAGCGCCAAGGCGCGGGACGTCGACCTGGCCAAGGACTTCGTCAAGTGGCTGTGGATCGACAACGCCGAGGCGCAGGAGGACTTCAACCTCTCGTACGGCTTCCACATCCCGCCGCGCAAGAGCCTCGCTGCGAGCGCCCAGAAGCTGCAGGAAGGGGTCGCGGCGGAGGCCCTGCGCATCTTCAACGAGTCCGCGGTGGCGCCGAACCCGATGTGGACCCCGAAGATGAAGTCGGCGTTCGCCGATGCGGCCACCGCGATCGTCCGCGGCGGCGGAGACATCGACGCCGAGCTCGCCAAGGCGCAGCAGGCGGTCGAGGCCGAGCTGGCCCGCCTCGCGGCGTGAGCACGGTCGAAGCACCGCCGTCGCCGCCCCGGCACGCGGCAGGCGCCCGGCCGCGGCGCCGCGGGAGCATGGGGGCCACGCCTGCGTTCTGGCTCTTCATGGGGCCGTTCCTCGCGGGCCTGGTCGTGTTCGTGTACCTGCCGATCGCCTGGAGCTTCGTCCTCAGCTTCAACCGGGCGCAGAACACGGTGCAGCCCCGCGAGTTCGTCGGCCTCCAGAACTACCTCGACCTGCTCGGGCCCGGGCCGTTCCTCGACAGCCTGTGGACCTTCACCGTCTTCGCCGCGATCATCGTGCCGCTCACGTTCGTGCTGTCGCTGCTGCTCGCGGTGCTGCTCAACCAGATCGCCGTGGCGCGGGCCTTCTTCCGGTCGGCCTTCTTCCTGCCCACCGCGTGCTCCTACGTGGTGGCGTCGCTGATCTGGAAGCTGTCGATCTTCAACGGCGTGCGGTTCGGGCTGGCCAACCAGGTGCTCTCGCTGTTCGGCGTCGAGAACATCGCGTGGCTGTCGTCGGTGAGCCCGCCGTGGTACTGGCTGGTGCTGGCCACCGTGCGGCTGTGGCTGCAGCTGGGCTTCTACATCATCCTGTTCCTCGCCGGGCTGCAGCGGATCTCCCCCGAGCTCTACGAGGCCGCGTACGTGGACGGTGCCAAGGCCGGGTGGCAGACGTTCCGCCACATCACCCTGCCGCAGCTGCGGACGACGTCGGTGGCGGTGCTGCTGCTCAACCTGATCGCGGCCTACCAGGCGTTCGACGAGTTCTACAACCTCCTGGGCAACAGCTCGCTGGCCCGGCCGCCGCTCGTCTACCTCTACTACACCGCGCAGAGCAACCAGGACTACGGCCACGGCAGCGCAGGCGCCATGATCCTCGCCGCCCTGATCGTGCTGGTGACGCTGGCGCAGAACCGCATCTACGGGTTCGGGAGGCCGGAGACATGAGGCAGTCCGGCATCCCCGTGACCGTGGCGCGGTACGCCGCGCTCGTCGTCGCGACCGTGCTGTTCCTGCTGCCGTTCTACCTGATGCTGCGCAACGCGCTCGCGACCGACCGGGAGATCACCGGCGTCGACTGGACGATCTTCCCGAGCTCGCTGCGGTGGGGCAACGTCGCCGAGGCCTTCGCGGACCCGACGGCGAACCTCGCACGGGCCATGTTCAACTCGGCGTTCATCGCGGTGACGCAGACGGCCGGGACGGTGCTGCTCTCGTCGATGGCGGGGTACGCGCTGGCCCGCATCCCGTTCCGGTACGCCACCCCGATCTTCTACGCGGTGCTGCTCACGCTGATGGTGCCGCCCGCCGTGACGTTCGTGCCGAGCTTCATCATCGTGTCCCGGCTGGGCTGGGTGAACTCCTACCAGGGGATCATCGTCCCGGTCCTGTTCAGCGGGTTCACCGCGTTCCTGTTCCGGCAGTACTTCCTCAACTTCCCGCGGGAGCTGGAGGAGGCGGGCCGCATCGACGGCCTCGGCTACCTCGGCGTCTTCTGGCGGATCGTGGTGCCGAACTCGCTCGGTTTCTTCGCCGCCATCTCGGTCATCACGGCCATCGCCTCGTGGAACCAGTTCCTGTGGCCGCTCGTCGTCGGGCAGAACCCGTCGATGTGGACGGTGCAGGTGTCGCTCTCGACGCTGATGACGGCCCAGACGATCAACCTGCACCAGGTGTTCATGGCCGCGCTCATCTCGATCGTGCCCCTGGTGCTCGTGTTCGTGTTCCTGCAGCGCTACCTCGTGCAGGGAGTCGCGGAGTCGGGGATCAAGGGCTGATCTCCGCCAGCCCCCGCTCGGCGCGGCGTCGAGACTCGGTCCCATGACCGACGACGCACTGACCGTGCTGCGGGGCATGTACGCGGCCGAGCAGGAGTACCTGGACGCGGGCGGGCCCGGAAGGGCGAGCTTCGAGACCCTGGCGCCGTTCTTCGCGCCCGACGTGGTGCTGCACCAGGCCGAGACGCTGCCCTACGGCGGCACCTGGCGCGGGCACGCCGGGCTGGAGCGCTTCTTCGCAGCGATGAGCACGGCCTGGGAGGCGTTCGAGATGCTCGAGCAGGAGTTCCACCCGGCCGGCGACGTGGTCGTCGTGCGCACCGAGGTGCGCGCCACGGCCCGCGCGACCGGCCGGAAGCTGGAGTTCCCGATCCTGCAGACGGTGCGCGTCGCCGAGGGGCGCATCACCGAGGTGTGGCCGTTCTACTGGGACACCGCGGCGATCGCGGACGCCTGCCGGGCCGTTCCGCACACCGCTACCCGCGCGGCCAGGTGATCCGTGGCTAGTGCTTCCCGCCGGAGGTTCGTCGGGGGTATCGGTGGATCCAGCTTCTCGCTGGGCGTGCCGGCGGGCAGCCCTCGTACCGGGCGTACTCGGGCTGTTCGCCGGTGCGTCCAGCGTGGAGCTGGGCCGCAGAGACCCTTGGCGAACCTCCGGCGGGGAGCACTAGCGCGTGTTTACTAATCGGCGGAGCCAGATGTTGATCTCTACGATCTGGGTGGTGGCTTCGAAGCGCAGGGCGAGCTTGTCGTAGCGGGTGGCGAACCCTCGGTGCTGTTTGTGCAGGTTGATGCTGCACTCAACGGCATGCCGCTGGCGGTAGATGTCGGGGTCGAACCGTGGAGGCCGTCCACCACGTGATCCACGCTTACGCCGGTGGGCCTGCTGGTCGCGCTTGATCGGGATAGTCGCGCGGATACCGCGTCGGCGTAGGTAGGCGCGGTTGGCCCAGGATGAGTAGGCCTTGTCGGCCAGTACCCGGTCCGGTCGGGTCCGGGGCCGCCCCTGCCCGGGCCGCAGGACCCGGATGCGTTCCAGGACCGGCACGAACTGCGGGCTGTCTCCTCGATGCCCGGCGGTGAGCAGCATCGACAGCGGCTTACGCCCCTGCTCAGAAGCCAGATGCAGCTTTGTGGTCCATCCGCCACGGGACCGGCCGAGTGCGTGGTCGGCCGGCTCATCACCGGGTGGTTCGACTTGACCGGCCGGGTCTTGGCGGGCGCCCGCGGCGTGCTGGTGCGCCCGCACGATCGTGGAGTCCACCGACACGTCCCAGCAGATCAGGCCAGCCTCGTCACCGAGTTGCTGCAGGCGTTCCATGATCCGGGTCCAGATGCCGTCACGTTGCCAGGCCCGGAACAGGCCGTAGACCGACTGCCAGGACCCGTACCGCTCGGGTATGTCCCGCCACGGTGTGCCGGCACGGGTCCGCCACCGGATCCCGTCGATCAACTGTCGTCTGGTCCACGTTCGGGGCCGCCCACGCCCACTCACCGCAGGTAGCAGGGGTGCAAGCAGCTGCCACTGCGCGTCGGTGAGGTCATGACGGGCACCCGCGGGTACGGTCCCCACGAGGTCTCCGGTGGTGATGGTCTTCTTGGTCGTTGATCCATCTACCGGAGGCCTCACTCATCTCCGCCGACCGACACGCGCTGGCCGACGACGAAGATCCACTTTCTAAACAGGCGCTAGTGCCCCCGGAAGGCTTCCGCCAGCCACCAGGAGCCGCCGTCCGAGGCGATGCGCGCGTGCACCAGCAGGGGGGCGTCCCGGGGCCCGGCCACCCAGTGCGCCACGGCGTCGAGGTCGGCCTGCGCGTTCACCGTGACGGCCTCGAACCCGTAGCCCCGGCCGATGGCGGCGATGTCGGTGTCCGGGAACGCCACGGTGGTGTGGTCCTCGCCGGTGAAGTGGTGCACCTCGGCGCCGTAGCCGCGGTCGTCGTACACCACGACCACCATCTGCAGGCCCAGCCGCGTCACCGTCTCCAGCTCGGCCGCCGACATCAACGCGCCGCCGTCGCCCAGCGCCGCGACGGTGAGCCGGTCCGGCCGGGCGCACGCGGCGCCGATCGCGGTGGCCAGGCCCAGCCCGATCGACTGGAAGCCCTGGGTGAGGCAGTAGCCGTGCTCGTCGGGCACCCGCAGGTAGGCGCTGGGATAGCCCATGAAGTTGCCCGAGTCGACCGCCACCGTCCGTTCGGCGGGCAGCAGGTCGTCGAGGGCGATCGTCAGCGTGCGCGGGTCGATGCCGTCGGCGCCGGTGAGGTCCTTGTAGGGCTCGCTGCGCCAGCGGCCGCGCTCCGCGATCGCGGCCGCGACCTCGGGTGTGCGGTAGCCGGTGGGCGGGCCGTCGAGCGCCGCGCGCACGTCCTCGGCCGTCGCTCCGACGTCCCCGAGCACACCCAGGTGCACCGGCCGGTTCGCGCCGATCGCGTCGGCGTCGAGATCGACCTGGACGACCGTCGCGTCCGGGCCGATCAGCGCGCCGTGGCGCATCGTCCACATGTTGAGCGCGCAGCCCCACCCGACGACGAGATCGGCGCCGGAGATCAGCTCGGCGGCGAGCGGGGTGGCGAAGCCGCCGGAGATCCCCAGGGACCACGGATCGTCGGCGAAGAGACCCGCCGCGACGGCGGACGTCGCCAGCAAGGCGCCGGACGCGGCCGCCAACTCGCGCAGCTGCGCACCAGCCGCGCGGGCACCGCGACCCGCGACGAACACCGGCCGCGCCGCCCCCGCGATCAGGGCGGCGAGCGCCTCGACCGCCTCCGCGCCCGGACGGACCGGGGCGAGCGGCTGCACGGCGGGCACGGGCCCGGCGTCCACGTCCGCCGCCTGCACGTCGAGCGGCAGGTTGAGCACGACGGTGCGGCGCTGCTCCACCGCGGTGCGGTAGGCGCGGACGACGTCGGCGAGCGCGGTGGCGGGCGAGTGCACCCGCTCGGCCACCGCTCCCACCGCGCGGGCCAGCACGTCCTGGTCGATCCGGAAGTTCGAGCGCACCGCGCCCGCCCCGGTGTCGGCGGCGAGCACGATCATCGGGGTGCGGCTCTTCGCCGCCTCGGTGATCCCGGTCATCGCGTTGGTGAGCCCGCAGCCCTGGTGCACCGTGAGCACGCCGACGCGCCCGCTGGTGCGGGCGTACGCGTCGGCCATCGTCGCGGCGCCGCCCTCGTGCCGCGCCGCGACGTACGGCACCCCGCCGTCGCGCAGCGCGTTGGTCACGTGGAAGTTGCCGCTGCCCACCACGCCGAACGCGTGCCCGACGCCGAGCTCGGCGAGGGCTCGCCCGACGAGTTCCGCGACCGTCACCGCTCCACCAACGCGAGGACGCGCGCGGGACTGCCCGACCCGCCGACGATCGGTAGCGGGCCCGCCACGACCACCGCCCCGGTGGGCGGCAGCTGGGCCAGGTTCTGCAGCTGGGTGAGCCCGTACTTGCCCGCGCCGAGCAGGAAGCTGTGGCACGGGAACGGCGGGTCGAAGCCGTGCGCCGCACCCGCGTCGGTGCCGACGGTCTCCACGCCGATCCCGATCACCGGCGCCTCCTCGGCGAGCCACTTCGCGCACTCGACCGAGATCCCCGGCGTCGCGCCCGCGTTCAGGAACGCATCGGCGTCGGCGCTGCGGGCGTCCCACCCGGTGCGGTAGAGCAGCCAGCCGCCCTCGGGGAGCGGCCCGTGCTCCTTCTCCCAGGTCCGCACGTGCTCGATCTCGAGCAGGAAGTCGGGGTTCGCCGCGGCCTGGTCCGCGACGTCGAGCACGGCGGCCGGCGCGAGCAGTTTCTGCGGCGCGACCTGCGCGATGTCCTCCCCGTCCTTCGCGGTGACCCAGTGGACCGGCGCGTCGAAGTGGGTGCCGGTGTGCTCGGAGGTGTGGATGTCGTTCCAGTACCAGGCAGGGCCCCGGTCGTCGTAGCGGCTGATCTCGGAGAGCCCGAACGCGGACGCGTTGGCGAACGGCGGGGGCAGCTGCAGCACCGGGGTGTCCGCCTGCAGCGGAGCGGTCAGGTCGACGACCTCGACGGTGCGGTCGCGCAACGCGGCGACCAGGTCGGAGAGCACGGTCACTGTTCCTCCCGGGGTTCGGCACCAATCTCCCCCCAACCTATGGCCCCAGGCCCTCCCGGCGGAGTTCAGGAAAGCCACATTCAGGGCTGTGCTGGCCCTGAATGTGGCTTTCCTGAACTTCCGGGCCGCGGCGTGACGCTCAGCCGGCGGGGCCGACCAGCCGGTCCACCGCCTCCCGGCACGCCTTCCACGCCTCCGTCGCCGGGTCGATCACCGCGAAGTGCTCCACCCCGGGCAGGGTCACCAGCTCCGCCTCGTCACCGGCCGCAGCGACGAACCGCTCGCTCTGCCGGATCGGCACGTTGACGTCGGCCGTGCCGTGCACGCACACCACGCGGACGCCGAGCGGGAGCCGCTCCACCGGCGAGGCGAGGACGTACCGGTCGGGCACGTCGTCCGGGCCGCCGCCGAGCAGGTCCTTGGCCGCGCCGTTGCCCACGCCGTTCCGCTCGGCGTCGACGAGGTCGAGCACCCCGGCCTGGCTCACCACACCGCGCAGCCGCACCGCGGGCGCGGCACCCGGGGCGTCGGCAGGCAGGCCGGGACGCGCGGCGAGCCAGGCGGCGAGGTGCCCGCCCGCCGAGTGCCCGACGGCCACCACCCGATCCAGGGGCAGGTCCCGCCCGACGAGCAGGTCGAGGGCCGCTGCGACGTCGTCGAACGTGGCCGGCCAGCCACCGTCGCCGCCCACCCGCCGGTACTCGATGTTCCAGGCCGCGTACCCGGCGGCGACGAGATCGGCGACGAGGGGCCTGCCGAGCTCCAGGCCGAAGCGCTGCCGCCAGAACCCACCGTGCACCACCACGACGACGGCGCGCGGTTGACCATCGGGGAGCGTGAGCTCGCCGAACTGGCTGGGGTGGTCGCCGTAGACGATCCGGAGCGGCGTCGGCACGGGGGCAGCATCGCACGTACCGGGTTGCCACGCCGCGGTGGACGTGGGGGGTACGCCCACCGCGACGCGGCTCCGCCGGCTGGGGGAATCACGCCGGCGGCCCCGTGGGTGCGAACACCCGCGGCACGGCACCGCGACAAGGAGAACGGTACTCCGCCACGACCAGGGCGAACCCGCTCTCACCCGGTTGACGGGGATGTCAACCCCACCGCGAGGTGAGCACCCCCAATGCGCCCAGTGCCACCGCGGCCGCGGTGGAGGCGCGCAGCACCTCGGCCCCCAAACGCACCGGCAGCGCGCCGGCCGCGACGAGCATGTCGGTCTCGGCATCGGTGATGCCACCCTCCGGGCCGACCACGAGCAGCAGCTCACCACGCGGCGGCAGCGGCACGTCGGCGAGCCGTCGGGAGGCGCCCTCGTGCAGCACGACCGCCAGGTCGACCGCGCTGACCCGCCGGACGAGCGCGGCCGTGGTGACCAGCTCCTCGACGACCGGCAGCCACGGCCTGCGGGCCTGCTTCGCCGCCTCGCGCACCGTGCTGCGCCAGCGCGCGAGCGCCTTCTCCCCGCGCGGCCCCTCCTCCCAGCGGGCCACGCAGCGCGCGGCGCGCCACGGCAGGATCCCGTCCACGCCCGCCTCGGTGGCCGACTCGACGGCCAGCTCGCCGCGGTCGCCCTTCAAGAGCGCCTGGGCCAGCAGGACCCGAGGGGCGGGCACGTCGGCGTCGGCGCGACGGACGATCGTGAGGTCCACGGTGTCGCGCCCGGCAGCATCGACCACGGCATGGGCGAGCCCGCCGCGGCCGTCGGACAGCAGCACCGCCTCGCCGGGGCGCAGCCGCTTGACGGTGGCGGCGTGCCGACCCTCCGGGCCCTCCAGCCGGGCGGCCCCGGCGGCAGGCAGGGGGTCGAGCAGGAAGAGCGGCGCGGTACTCATGCGCGGCGGATGGGCGCGATCGTCGGCACCGGATCCGTGGTGAGGAAGCCGAGCACGAGCTGCGTGACCAGATCGGGCTTCTCCATGCACAGCACGTGCGAGGTGCCCGGCACCACGGCCAGCTCGGCGTCGGGCAGCGACCGGTACATCTCGATCGTGTGCTCAAGGGTCACCGCGTCGTCGTCGCCGGACATGACGAGCGTCCGCGCCGGCACCCCCGCGAGCTGCTCGGCGACGAGCGTCGGTCCGGTGAGCGCGCTCTCGATGATCTTCGCCGCGACCACCGGGAAGTGCTCGGCGCCGTCCGGGGACTCCTCCGCGTACCAGGCGCCGAGCGGGGACGCCTGCAGCTCGGCCACCGCGTCCGGCCCGTGGAAGAACGCCGGGAGCAGGCCGCTCTGGTGGAACTGGCCGCTGATCAGCACCATCCGCCGCACGAGGTCGGGCCGCGCGAGCCCCACGAGCAGCGCGGTGATCGCGCCGTCGCTGTAGCCCACGAGATGCGCGGGTCCGCCGACGACCTCCTCGAGGAACGCGACGGCATCCCCGGCGTACAGCTCGTACGTGAACGAGCCCGGGACGTCGGGGGTGTGCCCGTGACCGCGCCGGTCGGGGGTGAACACGTGGAACCGCGCGGCGTACGCCTCGCGCACCGGCGCGAACTCGCGCGAGCTGGAGAACCCGCCGTGCAGGTAGACGAGCGGATCCCCTTCGCCGTACTCGGCGTACCAGGTGGGCCGACCAGCCACCGGGACGACGGATCCGGTCATCGACCGAACGAGTCGCGCAGCCGCGAGAAGATCCCGTGCCCGTTGCGGTTGCCGCCCGCGAGGTCGGGCTGCTCCTCGCCGCGCAGCGCCGCGAGCTGGCGCAGCAGCTCGGTCTGCTTGGCGTCGAGCTTGGTGGGAACGGCGACGTCGACGTGCACCATCAGGTCGCCCTGGCCGTCGACGCGGCCGGTGGAGCGCAACCTCGGCATGCCCTTGCCGCGCAGCGTGCGCACCGTGCCGGCCTGGGTGCCGGGCTCGATGTGCAGCTCCTCGGTGCCGTCGAGGGTGGGCAGCGGCAGCGTGGTGCCGAGCGCGGCGGCCGTCATCGGCAGCTGAACGGTGCAGTGCAGGTCGGCGCCGTCGCGCGTGAAGAGGTCGTGCGGCTCCTCCTCCACCTCCACGTAGAGGTCGCCTGCAGGCCCGCCGCCGGGTCCGACCTCGCCCTGCCCGGCCAGCCGGACGCGCATGCCGTCGGCGACGCCCGGCGGGATGCGCACGCCCACTGTGCGTCGCGACCGCACCCGCCCGTCGCCGCCGCACTGCCGGCACGGCTCGGGGATGACCTCGCCGAAGCCGCGGCAGTTGGGGCAGGGCCGAGACGTGACGACCTGGCCGAGGAACGAGCGCTGCACGCTCTGCACCTCGCCGCGGCCGTTGCAGATGTCGCACATCGTGGGAGCGCTGCCGGGCGCGCAGCCCGAGCCGGTGCACTCGCTGCAGAGGACGGCGGTGTCGACCGTGAGGTCGCGGGTGACGCCGCTCGCGCACTCCTCGAGGGTGAGCCGCATCCGGATCAGGGCGTCGGCGCCGGGCTGCACCCGGCTGCGCGGGCCCCGCCCACGCCCGCCCGCCTGACCGCCGAAGAAGGCGTCCATGATGTCGCCGAAGCCGAACGCGCTGAACGGGTCGGCCGCGCCGGCCCCGCCCCCGCCGTTGCCCAGCGGGTCGCCGCCGAGATCGACGATGCGCCGCTTCTCCGGATCGGACAGCACCTCGTACGCGGCGCTGACCTCGCGGAAGCGTTCCTGCGCCGCCGCGTCCGGGTTCACGTCGGGGTGCAGCTCACGCGCCAGCCTGCGGTAGGCCCGCTTGATCTCGTCGGGCCCGGCGTCTGGCGAGACGCCGAGTGTCCCGTAGTAATCCCGTACCACGTGCGCGTTCCCCATGGTCCTTCTCGCTCGGTACTGCTCCGGATGCGGCGTCCTGCCGCGCGTCAGCGTCCAGCCAGGATCTCACCCACGTACCGGGCCACCGCGTGCACCGCGGCGATGGAGCCCGGGTAATCCATCCTTGTGGGCCCCAGGATGCCCATCCCGCCGAGCACGGTGCCCGGCCCGTAGCCGATGGACACCACGGAGGTGTCGCGCATCTCCTCGGCCTCGTTCTCCTCGCCGATGCGCACCGTGACCGTGCCCGGCTCCTGGGCTGATGCCAGCAGCCTGAGCACGACCACCTGCTCTTCCAGGGCCTCGAGCACCTGCCGCAGCGAGTGCGGGAAGTCGGCGGCGCTTCGGGTGAGGTTGGCGGTGCCGCCCAGGAGCAGCCGCTCCTCCGGGTGCTCGACGAGCGTCTCGATCAGCACCGTCGACACCGCGATCATGGCGTCGCGCAGGTCGGCGGGCGCGGTGTTGGGCAGCTCGGCGACGGCGGCGGACGCGGCCGCGAGCGGCCGCCCCACGAGCGCGCCGTTCACCAGCGTGCGCACCTGCCCCACGGCGTCGTCGGAGATCACGTCACCGAGGTCGACCACGCGCTGGTCCACCCGGCCGCTGTCGGTGATCACGACCAGCATCAGCCGGGCGGGCGTGAGCTGGACGATCTCGCAGTGGCGCACGGTGGAGCGGGTGAGCGTGGGGTACTGCACCACCGCCACCTGCCGGGTGAGCTGGGCGAGCAGCCGCACGCTGCGACGGAGCACGTCGTCGAGGTCGACGGCGCCGTCGAGGAACGCCTGCACGGCGCGCCGCTCCGCCGCCGACAGCGGCTTGACCTGCGCCAACCGGTCGACGAACAGCCGGTAGCCCTTGTCCGTGGGCACGCGCCCCGCGCTGGTGTGGGGCTGGGCGATCAGGCCCTCGTCCTCCAGCACGGCCATGTCGTTGCGGACCGTGGCGCTGGAGACGCCCAGGTTGTGCCGCTCGACGATCATCTTCGAGCCGACGGGCTCGTGGGTGGAAACGTAGTCGGCGACGATCGCCCGCAGCACGGCGAAGCGACGCTCGTCGGCGTTCACGGCAGCGCTCCTCCCGGCGGTGTGCTCGTGGACTTCCCCCCAGTCTATGTGTTCTGCAGCGGCGGGAGCGCAGGCACGATGTGGCGTGTGCAGATCCGCCGCCCCGTCCTCGACGCCATCGCGGCCGGAACCGTCACGTGCGCGTTCCGGCGATGGGACCGGCCCCGGGTGCGCGTCGGCGGCAGCCAGCGCACCCAGATCGGTGTCCTGGAGTTCACCTCCGTGGATCCGGTCGAGGCGTCAGACCTCACCCTCGAGGACGCCCGCGCCGCCGGATTCGCCGATCTCGCCGCGCTGCAGGAGGCGCAGCGCGGCGATGGTCAGCTCTACCGCGTCGGACTGCGGCTGGCAGGTCCCGATCCGCGCGTGGCGCTGCGGGCGAAGCGCCGGCTGTCGCAGGCCGAGCGCGCCGAGATCGACACCCGCCTGGCACGGATGGACCGCAGCTCGCCCCACGGCCCGTGGACCGCGGCGGTGCTGCAGCTGATCGCGGAGAACCCGGGCGTGCGCGCCCCCGATCTGGCCGCGCGCATGGGCCGGGAGACGCTGCCGTTCAAGCGGGATGTCCGCAAGCTCAAGGAGCTCGGGCTCACCGAGAGCCTGGAGGTGGGCTACCGGCTGTCGCCGCGGGGGCGGGCCTACCGCCGCGGCTGATAGATCTGGTTTATGAAGGGATCACGAACATTGCTTTGACTTGCCGCAGGTCAGGCCGTGATCGTCTACAGTATGTCGACGGACGTCACCGATCTTGCCGCGGTGCGGGTGGGGCGGGTCCGCGAGATCGCGACCGCCCACCTCGGGCTGCGCGGTCCCCTGATCCCCATCCTCCACGCGGTCCAGGAGGACCTGGGCCACATCGATCAGGCGGACGTGCCGGTGATCGCGGACGTGCTCAACCTCTCCGCCGCCGAGGTGCACGGGGTGGTCACGTTCTACCGCGACTTCCGCCGCGCCCCCGGCGGGCGGGCCACCGTGCGGATCTGCCAGGCCGAGGCCTGCCAGGCGGTCGGTGCCGAAGCACTCGGCGAGCACGCCCGCCGCAGGCTCGGCGTCGACTTCGGCGGCAGCACGTCCGACGGAGCGGTCACCCTCGACGAGGTCTTCTGCCTCGGGAACTGCGCCCTCGGACCCGCCGTGCAGGTCGACGGCAGGCTGCACGGCCGGGTGACCCCGGCCCGCCTCGACGCGCTGCTCGGGGAGGTGGCCCGATGAGCGGGATGGAAGCCGGCGGAGCCGGGATGGGCGAGGGCAAGCTCCGCGTGTTCGTCCCTCGGGACTCGGCGGCCCGCTCCGTCGGCGCCGACGCGGTGGCCGAGCGGCTCGTCGCGGCCGGCGCCGAGGTGGTGCGCACCGGCTCGCGCGGCATGCTGTGGCTGGAGCCCCTCGTCGAGGTGGAGACGCCGGCCGGGCGCGTCGGATACGGGCCGGTCGCCCCCGAGGACGTCGACGGGCTGGTGGCCGCGGGCATGCTCGACGGGCAGGACGCCGGACTCGGCGGGCCGGAACGTCCGACTCGCCGCGACGAGATGTCGGACTCGCCCGATGGGGGGCGGGTCGACGCGGCGAGTCCCGCGATCCGGCACGGCGAGTCGGGCGTGTACCTCGGGCTCGTCGAGGAGCTGCCGTGGATGCGCCGCCAGCAGCGGGTGACGTTCGCCCGGGTCGGCGTCGTCGACCCGCACTCCCCCGACGACTACGAGGCCAACGGCGGCCTCGCCGGGCTGCGCACGGCGCTGGCGATGAGCCCGGCGGACGTCGTGGAAGAGGTCGTCACCTCGGGTCTGCGCGGCCGCGGCGGCGCAGGCTTCCCCACCGGGATCAAGTGGCGCACGGTCCTCGGCGCCGAGGCCGACGTCAAGTTCGTCTGCTGCAACGCCGACGAGGGCGACTCCGGCACGTTCGCCGACCGGATGCTCATCGAGGGCGACCCGTTCACCCTCATCGAGGGCATGACGATCGCGGCGCACGCCGTCGGCGCGACCGAGGGCTACGTCTACCTGCGCTCGGAGTACCCGGACGCCGTCGAGACCCTGACGGCGGCGATCGAGGCCGCCCGGGAGCGCGGCTGGCTCGGCGAGCGGATCCTCGGCTCGGACCTCACGTTCGACCTGCACGTCCGGGTCGGGGCGGGCGCCTACATCTGCGGCGAGGAGACCTCGATGCTGGAGAGCCTCGAGGGCAAACGCGGCCAGGTGCGGGCCAAGCCCCCGATCCCGGCCCTCGAAGGGCTCTTCGGCCGCCCCACCGTCGTCAACAACGTGCTCTCGCTCGCCTCGGTGCCCGCGATCCTCGCCGACGGCGCCGACGCGTACGCCGCGCTGGGCGTCGGCCGCTCCCGGGGCACGAGCGTGTTCCAGCTCGGCGGCAACATCGCCCGCGGCGGGATCGTCGAGACCGCGTTCGGCATCACCCTCGGCGAGCTGATCGACGACCTCGGCGGCGGCACCGCGTCCGGCCGACCGGCGCGCGCCGTGCAGGTGGGCGGCCCGCTCGGGGCGTACCTGCCGGTGGAGAAGTTCGACCTGCCGATGGACTACGAGGCGTTCGCCGAGGCAGGCGCGATGCTCGGCCACGGCGGGATCGTCGTCTTCGACGACACGGTCGACATGGCCGCGATGGCCCGCTTCGCCTTCTCCTTCTGCGCCGAGGAGTCGTGCGGGAAGTGCACGCCGTGCCGGGTGGGCGCGGTGCGCGGCGTCGAGACGATCGACCGCATCCGCACCGGTCAGGACCGGGAGAAGAACCTCGTGCTGCTCGAGGACCTGTGCGAGCTGATGACCGACGGGTCGCTCTGCGCGATGGGCGGGCTGACCCCCATGCCCGTGCGCAGCGCGGTGCGCCACTTCGGGGAGGACTTCACACGATGAGTTTGCTCAAGGAACCCGACTACGGCACACCGGCCCGAGAGGGGGCCGCCACCGTCGAGGTCACGATCGACGGCGTCGCGGTCACCGTCCCGCCCGGCACGTCCGTGATGCGCGCGGCCAAGCAGGCCGGCCTCGACATCCCGAAGCTCTGCGCCACCGACTCCCTCGAGGCGTTCGGCTCCTGCCGGCTGTGCGTCGTCGAGATCGACGGGGCCCGTGGCACTCCGGCCTCCTGCACCACGCCCGTCGCGCCGGGAATGGTGGTGCGCACCCAGACCGAGAAGCTGGGCAAGCTGCGCCGCGGCGTGATGGAGCTCTACATCTCCGACCACCCGCTCGACTGCCTCACCTGCTCCGCCAACGGCGACTGCGAGCTGCAGGACATGGCGGGCGTCACCGGGCTGCGCGAGGTGCGCTACGGCTCGGGCGTGGACGCGGGCGCCAACCACATGGACGCCCCGACGGACACGTCCAACCCCTACTTCGACTTCGACGCCTCCAAGTGCATCGCCTGCTCGCGCTGCGTGCGGGCCTGCGACGAGGTGCAGGGCACCCTCGCCCTGACGATCGAGGGCCGCGGCTTCGACTCGAAGGTCGCGGCGGGCGCCGGTGTGTCCTTCATGGAGTCCGACTGCGTGTCCTGCGGCGCGTGCGTGCAGGCCTGCCCCACCGCCACTCTGCAGGAGAAGTCGGTCATCGAGCTCGGGATGCCCACCCGCAGCGTCGTCACCACCTGCGCGTACTGCGGCGTCGGGTGCTCGTTCAAGGCCGAGCTGCGCGGTGACGAGCTCGTCCGGATGGTCCCGTACAAGGACGGCGGCGCCAACGAGGGCCACTCGTGCGTGAAGGGCCGCTTCGCGTTCGGATACGCCAGCCACCCGGACCGCGTTCTCACGCCGAGGATGCGCGAGTCGATCGCGGACCCGTGGCGCGAGGTGTCCTGGGAGGAGGCCATCTCGTTCACGGCGAGACGGCTCCGGGAGATCCAGGCCGCCCACGGCACGGGCTCGATCGGGGCGATCACCTCGTCGCGCACGACGAACGAGGAGGTCTACGCGGTCCAGAAGATGGTGCGCGCGGTGTTCGGCAACAACAACGTCGACACCTGCGCCCGCGTCTGCCACTCCCCCACCGGTTACGGGCTCAAGCAGACCTTCGGCACGTCGGCGGGCACCCAGGACTTCAAGTCCGTCGCCAAGTCCGACGTGATCCTGCTCATCGGGGCCAACCCGACCGACGGGCACCCGGTCTTCGCCTCGCGCATGAAGCGCCGGCTGCG
Organism: Pseudonocardia hierapolitana; assembly: GCF_007994075.1. Taxonomy (NCBI): domain Bacteria; kingdom Bacillati; phylum Actinomycetota; class Actinomycetes; order Pseudonocardiales; family Pseudonocardiaceae; genus Pseudonocardia; species Pseudonocardia hierapolitana. Next base: position 1,365,085 of record NZ_VIWU01000001.1, read on the forward strand.
GCAGGGCGCGGAGTTGATCGTCCTCGACCCGCGGCGCATCGACCTCGTCCGGTCCCCGCACGTCGAAGCCGCTCACCACCTGCAGCTCGCCCCCGGCACCAACGTGGCGGTCGTCAACGCGATGGCGCACGTCGTGGTCACCGAGGGTTTGGTCGACCGTGAGTTCGTCGAGGCCCGCTGCGAGGGCTTCGAGGAGTGGGAGGCGTTCATCGCCGGCCCCGAGCACAGCCCGGAAGCCGTGGAGGAGATCACCGGGGTGCCCGCCGCCGAGCTGCGGGCCGCAGCGAGGCTCTACGCGACCGGCGGGAACGCCGCCATCTACTACGGCCTCGGCGTCACCGAGCACAGCCAGGGCTCCACGATGGTCATGGGCATGGCCAACCTGGCGATGGCCACCGGCAACATCGGCCGCGACGGCGTCGGCGTCAACCCGCTGCGCGGCCAGAACAACGTGCAGGGCTCCTGCGACATGGGGTCGTTCCCGCACGAGCTGCCCGGCTACCGGCACGTCTCGGAGGACGGCGCCCGGGAGATCTACGAGCAGCTGTGGGGCACACCGATCCTCGACGAGCCGGGGCTGCGCATCCCCAACATGTTCGACTCCGCGCTCGACGGGTCGTTCCGCGCGCTCTTCGTGCAGGGCGAGGACATCGCGCAGTCCGACCCGAACACCCAGCACGTGCACGCCGCGCTCGCCGCGCTCGAACTCCTCGTCGTGCAGGACCTGTTCGAGAACGAGACCGCGAAGTTCGCGCACGTGCTGCTGCCCGGCACGTCGTTCCTGGAGAAGGACGGCACGTTCACCAACGCCGAACGCCGCATCAACCGCGTCCGCCCGGTGATGGCGCCGAAGACCGGCAAGCACGAGTGGCAGATCGTCTGCGAGATCGCGCAGGCGATGGGCTACCCGATGCAGTACGACTCGGCCGACCAGATCATGGACGAGATCGCGCTCACCACCCCGACGTTCGCCGGGGTCTCGTTCGACCACCTCGACAAGGTCGGCAGCGTGCAGTGGCCGTGCAACGAGAAGGCGCCCGAAGGCACGCCGATCATGCACGTGGACGGCTTCGTGCGCGGCAAGGGCCGCTTCGTCGAGACCACCTACGTGCCCACCCGCGAGCGCAGCACCCGGAAGTTCCCGCTGATCCTCACCACCGGCCGGATCCTCTCCCAGTACAACGTGGGCGCGCAGACCCGGCGCACGGCCAACGTGGCCTGGCACCCGGAGGACCTCCTCGAACTGCACCCGCACGACGCCGAGGTGCGCGGCATCGCCGACGGCGACATGGTCGTGCTCTCCAGCCGGGTCGGCCGCACCACGCTGCGGGCGGTGATCGCGGAACGCATGCCCGTGGGCGTCTGCTACACGACCTTCCACCACCCGGTCACCGGAGCGAACGTCGTCACCACCGAGAACTCCGACTGGGCCACCAACTGCCCCGAGTACAAGGTCACGGCCGTGCAGGTCGCGCTCGCGCCGGAACAGGCGGCCGTACGCGAAGAGCTCGCCTCCCGCCCCGTCCCCGCGGCGGGTGAGTGAAGTGCCGATGGACCACACCCCTCCCCACGTCCGGCTGGCCAACGAGATCGCGGAGCAGTTCACGCACCGGCCGCTCGACGAGGCGGCGCAGGCCGTCGCCACGCACATGCGGACGTTCTGGGAGCCGCGGATGCGCACCGCGCTCCTCGAGCACATCGCCGCGGGAGGCGCGGGGCTCGACCCGATCGCCCTTCGGGCGGCGGAGCTGCTCCGCCCGGCCGGTGTCCGATGACCAGTGCGGACGTCCGGCACGCGGCCGTCGGGGCCGGCACCTTCGCGTGGGATGCGGCGCGCGAGGTCGCTCACGCCGCCGCGACGCCGCTGCCGCCCCGCGAGGTGGCCCTCGCCGACGCGGACGGCGCGGTGCTAGCCGCTCCGCTGGTCGCGGCGACGGACCACCCGCCGGTAGCGCGTTCGGCGATGGACGGCTACGCGGTGAGCGGTGCGCCGCCATGGCGGGTGGTCGACGCCGGATTGCAGGATGGCCACCTTCATGCCATCTCGCTGCGTGAAGGTGGCCGTGCTGCAATGGGGCACCTGGCCGGGGGACAGGCGTGCGCCGTCGTCACCGGATCCTCGCTGCCGGTGGGCACGACATCCGTCCTCGCCGACGAGGACGCCGTCCGGGATGGGGAGCTGCTGCGCGGAGCGGCTCCGCCCGGGCGTCACATCCGTCCGGCCGCCGAGGAGTGCGCGGCGGGCGACGAGGTGCTGCCCGCGGGCTCCCGGGTCACGACGGCCGCGCTCGGCCTCGCCGCGGCACTCGGCCACGACCGCCTGCTCGTGCACCCGCTGCCGCGCGTCACCGCGCTCGTCACCGGGAACGAGCTGGTCCGCAGCGGGCGCCCCGGGCCGGGCCAGGTCCGGGACGCGATCGGACCGATGCTCCCCGGGCTCGTCACGCGCGCCGGTGCCCGCCTCGCGGACCCGGTCGCGGTCCCCGACGGCAGGGACGTCATGCACACCGCGCTGGCGGCAGCCGTCGGCTCGGCGGACCTGGTGCTCGTGTCGGGATCGTCCGCGGCAGGCCCGGCCGACCACCTCCGGCCCACGCTCACCGAGCTCGGTGCCGAGATCCTCGTCGACGGCGTGCGCTGCCGCCCCGGGCACCCGCAGGCGCTGGCCCGGATCGGCGACACGCTGGTGGTGGGCCTGCCGGGCAACCCCCTCGCGGCGCTCGCCGCGTTCCTGACCGTCGCCGTCCCCGCGCTGGCCGGCCTGCGCGGGGAGCCACTTCCCGGACTGATAGCGGTGCCCGTCCCGGGCGGGATCGCCCGGCATCCCGTGCACACCCGGCTGGTCCCGGTGGTCGTCGAACCGTACGGGGCCGTTCCGGTGGGCCACGCGGGCTCGGCGATGCTGCGTGGGGCCGCTGCTGCGGACGCCTTCGCGGTGGTCGACCCCGGCCCGGCGGACGCGATCGCGGCCCGCCTCCTCCCCCTCGACCCGGGAGCACGCCCGTGGGCCGTCTGATCGCCCGTCGCCCCGTCCTGCGGCTCACCCCGAACGGCACGAGCCGCCGACCGGACGCCCTCGCCGTGGAGGAGCCCCTCGAACTGCGCGTCGACGGGCGTCCCCTCGCCGTGACGATGCGAACCCCCGGCCACGACGTCGAGCTGGCGCACGGCTTCCTGCTCACCGAGGGCGTCATCGGCGCGGTCGAGGACGTTCGCGACGCCCGCTACTGCGGCTCGCGCGACGAGGACGGCCGCAACACCTACAACGTGCTCGACATCGGCCTCGCCGAAGGCGTACCGCCCCCCGACGCGGGCGTGGAGCGCAACTTCTACACGACGTCCTCCTGCGGCGTGTGCGGCAAGGCCTCGCTCGACGCCGTGCGGCTCCGCACCCGACACTCCCCCAGGGACGACGCGACACGCGTGGCGGCCGAGGTACTGGCGACCCTCCCCGACGTCCTCCGCGAGCGGCAGCGCGTGTTCGACAGCACCGGCGGTCTGCACGCGGCCGGCCTGTTCACCGCGGCGGGCGAGCCGCTGGTCGTGCGCGAGGACGTCGGGCGGCACAACGCCGTCGACAAGGTACTGGGCTGGGCGCTCATGCAGGGGCGGGTGCCGGTCGGCGGAACCGTGCTCGTCGTGTCCGGGCGCGCGTCGTTCGAGCTGGTGCAGAAGGCCGTGATGGCCGGGGTGCCGGTGCTCGCGGCCGTTTCGGCGCCGTCCTCGCTCGCGGTCGAGCTCGCGGTCGAGTGCGGGCTCACCCTGGCCGGCTTCGTCCGGGACGGGCGGATGAACGTCTACTCTCACGGCGAGCGGCTGACGCAGGCCGCTCACGCGTCGTGAGAGAGGAACGCCGTGGGCGAACGTGACCTCGCCACCGAGGATGCGAACAAGGACCTCATCCGGAAGGCGTTCGACGAGTGGGCCGCGGGCACGGGCGGCCCGTTCGGGCTCCTCGCCGAGGACGCCACCTGGACGATCGTCGGCAACAGCCCCGTGTCGCGCACCTACTCCAGCCGCCAGGAGTTCCTCGACGTCGTCATCGACCCCTTCAACGCCCGCATGCAGGTTCCGCTCCGGCCGAGCGTCCGCGCGCTCTACGCCGACGGCGACTGGGTCATCGCGCTGTTCGACGCGGCCGCCACCGCCCGCGACGGCAAGCCGTACGAGAACACCTACACCTGGTACATGCGGATCTCCGACGGCGCGATCGTCGAGGTGATCGCCTTCTTCGACACGATCGAGTTCACCGACTTCTGGACCCGCGTGTCACCGGCCTGACCCCTTACTGGGTGGTGTCCCTGCGCCACCGCTCCGCGTAGCGCGACGCACGCTCGGCCCGCCCCTCCGCGTCGGCCTCCTCGCGGACGTGCCTGCTGGTGCCCCGTGGGTAGCCGGCCTTGAGCGTCCGGTGCTCGGCCGACTCGTACATGTAGGCCATCGAGTAGAAGAGACCGATCAGGGCACCGCCGAGCGCTGCGCAGCCCCGCACCCATGCCGGGCCCGGCAGGACCAGGTAGATCACCACGAGCAGCGGGACCAGCTGCGCGATCGCACGCCCGAGGTGCCGCAGCTGCCACGTGCGGGCGGTGACGTCGTGCAGCACCCACTCCCGGTACTCGGGCGGTAGTCCTGCTCCGTAGGCGTAAGCCAGCCAGCGCAGCGGACCAGGACGGCGGAGAGCCACGATTGTCACCCCAACTCTTGGTGTCCCAAGTATCGTACGCTGGGGAACGTGGCCGCCGAACCGCACCGTGACGACCCCCACGCAGCCGACCTGCTGCGCCTGGACCGCCAGGTCTGCTTCGCGCTCGCGGTGGCTGCGCGCAACGTCATCGCGCTCTACCGGCCGCTGCTCGAGCCGATGGGCCTCACCCATCCGCAGTACCTGGTGATGCTCGCGCTGTGGGAGCGCTCGCCGCGCTCGCTCACCGAGCTGGCCACCGTGCTCTCCCTCGATCCCGGCACGCTGTCACCGCTGCTCAAACGGCTGGAGGCGGCCGGCCTGGTGTCCCGGGAGCGGGTGCGCGGCAACGAGCGCACGCTGGCGGTGGGCCTCACCGAGCGGGGACGGGCCCTGCGCGCCGAGGCGGAGCGGATCCCCCCGGCCGTGGTGGAACGGCTCGGCATGCCGCTCGCCGACCTGGAGCGCCTGCACGCCGAGCTCACCACCGTGATCGCGGCGACCCGCACCTCCGGGGAGCGACCCGGTCACGGCACCGATCAGCCCGCGGACGACCTCACGAACACGGCGCCGTGATGTCGCCGGGGGACGGCCCGTCGACCGGCTCGGCCGCCGTGACCCGGTTGCCGCAGAACGCCCCCTGCGGGGCGTCCGATCCGATCCGCACGGGTTCGGCGGCGGACCCGGAGAGGGTGTTGTTCTCGACGACGTTGCCGCCGTTGTCGTAGTCGTCCTCGTCGTCGGCCTGGATCTTGATGTTCCAGCCGGCGCTGTCGGCGATGGTGTTGCCCCGCACGATGTTGCCGTGACCGCGCAGCTCCACGTTGCTGCCGTTGAACTCGCGAGGCTCGGTGTTGCCCGAGCACTCGTTGTTCTCGAACACGTTGTCGTGCGCGTTCTCCTTGACGTCGAGGCACTCCGAGCCGAACGTCCGGATGACGTTGCCGGTCACGACGTTGTTCGCGCTGCCGTCGTTGTCGGCCATCGGCTGGTTGTCCGAGTTCGGGCTCGTGCCGATGTAGACGCCCTCGCCGTTGTGGTACGGGAACCGGTCATCGTCGTCGTCGCTGCTGCTCCCGGCGCGCAGGCCGCAGTACTGGATCACCGAGTCGGCGATGGTGTTGCCGTTGGCGTTGTTGCGCAGGCGCACGCACTCCGTGCCGGCCTCGGTGAGGAACATGTTGCGGATCGTGATGCCGGTGACGTCGGTGGCCGTGTCGGCCGAGCCGACGTAGATCAGCTTGCTGTCCTCGATCTGCGTCTGTGCGCCGTTCTTGAACCCGTCGACCGCACGAAGATCCGTGGGCAGCTGCTCGGCGCGCAGCCGTTCCTGCCCGTCGATCGTGAACCCTTCGAGCGTGTAGTGGCTGTGGTCGATGTTCACGATGCGGCCCGTGCCGTAGAGCACCGCCTGGTTGCGCCCTGACGGGTCCTTGCCGTTCTCCGGCCCCCTGATCGTGATCGGCGCGCCGGGTTCGCCGTCGCGCTGGGTCGTCAGCTGCTCCCGGTACTCCCCAGGCGCGAGGTTGATCACCCCGCCCGCCTCCACCTCGTCCAGCGCGGCCTGGATGCTCCGCAGCGGCGCGGCCTGGGAACCGTCACCGGTGTCGTTGCCGGTGGGGCTCACGTAGAGCTGCTGAGCTCCCGGCTCCGGCTCGGGGGGCAGGTCCGGGACCGATCGACCGGTGTTCGAGAAGATCACGACGACGAGGAGGATGGCGATCGCCGCGATCGCCATCCCCACGATCGCGATCGTCCGGCGGTTGTTCGGCGTCAGAGTTGGGCTCATGTGGTGTGGGGTCCGTTGTGCGAGTCGGGTTGTGGCACGCGCGGCCGCAGTCTTGCGGCGGTCCCTTGATATTGCCGTGAAGCGGAGCCCGTGATCGCGCCATAGCGGTGGTCTCGCGACGAGCGAGGCCGGCAGTGGCGGAGGTGTTTCCGCGTCAGACGGAGGCTCCGGCCAGGAGCTGGTGCACGACGCGGTCGGCGAGCAGGCGGCCGCGGCGGGTGAGCACCGCTCGGCCCGCGGCCAGCGCTGCCGGGTCGAGCAGGCCGTCCTCGGCCGCGCGGGAGGCGGCCGCGAGCCCGGCGTCGTCGAGGAGGGCCAACCGGAGGCCCGTCGCGAGCCGCAGCTGCAGCATCACGCGCTCGGTGCGCTGCTCGGCGTCGGTGAGGAACTCGCGGCCGGCCTCCGGGGTCTTCCCGTCGGCCAGCAGGGTCGCGTAGCGCGCCGGGTGCTTGACGTTCCACCACCGCACGCCCGCGAGGTGGGAGTGGGCGCCGGGGCCGAGGCCCCACCAGTCGCCGTCCTGCCAGTAACCGATGTTGTGCCGGCAGGTCGCCTCTGGCGAGGCCGCCCAGTTCGACACCTCGTACCAGTCGAAGCCGGCGGCGGTCAGCCGGTCGTCGATCATCTCGTAGCGGGCGGCGGCCACGTCGTCGTCGGGGGTGGGTAGCTCGCCGCGGGCCACCCGGCGGGCGAGCGCGGTGCCGTCCTCGACGATGAGGGAGTACGCGGAGACGTGGTCGACGCCGGCGTCGAGCACGGCGTCGAGCGAGGCGCGCAGATCGTCGTCGGTCTCGCCGGGCGTCGCGTAGATCAGGTCCAGGTTCACGTGGCCGATGCCGGCCGCCCGCGCTTCCTCGGCCGCCGCCACGGCCCGGCCCGGCGTGTGGCGGCGCTCCAGCACGCGCAGCACGTGCGGCGCAGCCGACTGCATGCCCAGCGACACGCGGGTGAACCCGGCCTCCGCGAGCCCTGCGAAGAACTCGGGGGAGGTCGACTCGGGGTTGGACTCGGTGGTGACCTCCGCGCCCGGCACGAGCCCGAACGCGTCCCGGACCGCCCCGAGCACCTCGCCGAGGCGGGCGGCGCCCAGCAGCGACGGCGTGCCGCCCCCCACGAACACGGTGTCGACCGGCCGCTGCCCGACCGTCCGGACGGCCAGGTCGAGCTCCTGCCGCACGGCCGCGAGCCACCCGTCCGGCGACGCGCCGGATCCGGCCAGCTCGGAGGCGGTGTAGGTGTTGAAGTCGCAGTAGCCGCAGCGCGCCGCGCAGAACGGCACGTGGACGTAGATCCCGAAAGGCGGCACGGACGACCAGTCTGCCACCTCAGCGCACGCGCCCACCGCGGGCGAACACGGCGAGCGGACGGTGCAGCACGGCGAGGTCGGCGAGCGGGTCGCCCCGGACGGCCACGAGGTCGGCGTCGAAGCCGGGCGCGATCCGCCGGATCGCTCCTCCTTCTGCAGCCGTTCCGCGGTCGCGAGGGCGTTCTGCGCTCCATCCGCCGTGCCGAATCGCCATACCGTCAGCGTCCCCACACCGTGGTCTTCATCGCTGCCAATTGTTCCTGCATTCCGGATCGGACCTCGATCTCACGAATTCGCGGCGGCCGGGGCCATTGTGCGAGCCCGTCGGGCTGCGATGCCCTGAACGATGAGCAGGACGCCGATGGCGATGAGCACGGCCCCGAACAGCCACGTCAGGACCACGAGGCTCGCCCCCGGGTAGACGAGGACGACCGCGCCACCGATCACCGACAGGACACCCGAGGCGATCATCCAGCCGCGACCCGCACCTCGTTCGTTCCCGATCGCCTCGACGATGCCGACGACGCCCTGGATGACCCACATCGCACCGATGAGCAGTCCGATCACGAGCGCGGTCTGCAACGGCTCACGCAGGCACAGCAACCCGACGAGGATCGACAGCGCACCCAGCAGCGCGAACAGCACGCGCCCGCCCGGCCCTCGGCCGGCCGCGAACGCCGAGATCAACTGGAGTACTCCGCCGACGAGCAGCTGGATCGCGAACAGCCATGCGATGACTTTGATCGTAGCTCCCGGCCATGCGAGAACGAGCACACCGATCAGAATGCTCACCACGCCCGCGCCGAGTACCAGACCCGGCGACTCACCGACGCGCGCGATGCGCTCGCCGGCCGATTCTTTCCCTGCCGCGTGGCCGGACATGGCTTCCTCCTCGCCTTCTTCGGGCCACCTTTCCCGCCCGAGGCCAGGTCCACCTCGCCCGAACCGGGTGATCCGACCCGCCGAGGGAGCGAGCCCGAATCTCACGCGGGCGCGGCATTGCTGCCAGTGGCCGCAAGCACCTCGCGCCGCACGCCGGGCTCCGGCGCCCTCCCCTCCCGCACCGGTGGCGGCGAGACCGCGGGCCGGTTGCGCAGCAGCGCATCGGCCCAGCTCGCCCGGGGGTCGATATCCACGAGTAGGGCTTTGGCCAGCAGCGTCAGTGGGATGGAAAGCAGGGCCCCCAGCGGGCCGATCAGCCATGCCCAGAACACCAGCGCAAGGAATGTCACGACCACCGACAATCCGACCGAGTCGCCCACGAACCGCGGCTGGATCAGCGACTGCACGACGAAGTTCAGCACGCAATAGACGACGATCACGCCGGCCATGAGGGCGGGGCCGCCCTCGAGCAGGCCGAGCACCGCCGGTGGGATGACCCCGAGGACGAACCCGATGTTGGGGATGTAGTTGGTGATGAACGCCAGAAGTCCCCAGGTGACGGCCAGCGGGATACTCATCAGCGTCAATGCGATCGTGTCCAGCACGGCCACGATGAGCCCGAACACGGTGGTCACCACCATGTACTTGCGGGTATCGACGGCGAAACCGGACAGCGCCTCTGCGACCTCGGGCCTGTCGTAGCCGATCGCCTGCATCCGCGCGCCGACCGAGCTCGCCTCGAGGCTCAGGAACAACAGCAAGATCAGCAGGAACACGAGGTTGCCCACCAGCCCGGCGACCCCGGACAGCAGCGTTCCCACCAGCGCGGTGAGCCGCTCCCAGTCGAGCGACTGCGCCGTCTCCCCCAGCTGTTCCGGTCCGACGCCGAACCGGGCCAGGAAGCCTGTCGCCGCCGCGATCATCTCATCCGCTCGTGCCGCGTAGCGCGGCAGCTCGGTGGCGAGCCGGGCGACCGACACCATCAGTACGGCAACCATGCCGAGCAGCACCGCGTAGACCACGAGGACGAGGACGAGGGTCCCCACCCACCGCGGGAACCCATGTCGACGAAGCCAGCCCTGCAACGGGCTGACGCAGATCACGATCATGAGGGCGAGGAACACCGGGCCGACGAGCCACGCCATCACCTGTATGCCGGCTGCGGCAATGACGACCGCCGCGAGCCCGAGCAGGACGATCAGGCCCCGTGGCAGGGCCCAGAGGGGCGCTGCGCGCATGCCCCCACCGCGGAGGTTCGTCCTGCGTCCTGCGACCCGCTTGCGATGTGTGAGCCCCGTCACATCAGTGACCGTAATTGCGCAAACATCCGTTGGGAGTCACCCGCAGAGGGTGAGATCGTCAGCACTGCCGGCGGGAGCCGTGGGACGGTCGACCGGCGGATACGGCGAGCATGCGCGACGCGTCCTCGCGGACGCCCCCGGCCCGAGGACCGCTTCGACGTCTTGGCGACGCAATCCGCCATGCCGGATCACCATGATCGGGTGAAGCGCTGCTGACGCCCGCCTCGCACGGTGGTCCGGTGACAGATGGGAGGGCGACTGCCCGACTAATTGTCCTGCCGCTGGTGAAGGGGCGTCGATGACGTACTCGATTCTCGGCCGCGATGCCTCCAATGGTGACCTGGGCGTCGCCGTTCAATCGAAGTTTCCCGGGGTCGGGAGTCTCGTCCCCTACGGCGAGGCCGACGTCGGAGTCGTCGCGACACAAGGGTTCGGAAACCCACGACATGGATCCGTCGGCTTGAAACTGCTGAAATCCGGCGCCACCCCGCAGCAAGCGCTCGAAGTGCTGCTCAATGACGACAGCCGGCGTCACGAGCGGCAGTTCGCCATGGTCGATGGGCGCGGCCGCGTCGCCGCGTACACCGGAACCGATCTGCACAGCTGGAACGGATGGTCGGGTAGCGCTGCGAGTCATGACTGCGTCGCGCTGGGAAACGGCCTCGCAGGCAGCGCTGTGGTCGATCGTATGATCACAGCGTTCGAGGGCTCTCGCGCCTCGCTCGCGGAGCGACTCATGTCGGCCCTCCAGGCGGGCGAACGGGCCGGCGGTGACATACGAGGTCAGCAATCCGCCGCACTGCTGGTGGTGCGACGCGACGGCGGCTATGGATCACTCGACGACCGGCACGTGGTGATCTCCATATACGATCATGAACAGCCGATCCAGGAACTGCTGCGATGCTACCGGTTGCACCGACTCTCCTACTTTCCGAGCGACCCGACGAACCTGGTTCCGATCGACCCCGAGCTCGCTCTCGAGCTGAAGAGCCTGATGGCAACCCGTGGTTACCACCGAGGGGAGCTGGATGACAGCTGGGACGCGTCCACCCAAAGGCAGCTGGAGCTGTTTCTGGGCAGCGAGAACTACGACAACCGCATCGACAACGGTGGTCTGTTCGATGTCGAGGTCCTCGCCGACCTGCGCCTCAGGTATGGCCATCGGAGCACGCCCCAGTAGTCGGCAAGCACGGCTCACCCTCCGCGGGTGAAGGTCCGGCAGGCCGGGCGTGGTTCATTGGCGGCCCGGGATTGAGTCGGTTCAGAGCCAGGCGAGGTTGCGATGTGCAGGTGGATGGCCTACTTCGGCGACCCGGTCCCCGTCGAGGATCTGCTGTTCCGGCCGGAACACTCGATCATCGACCAGAGCCTGCATGCCAAGCTCGGGAGCTTTACGACGAACGGTGACGGCTTCGGCATCGGGTGGTACGGCACCGGCTCGGTGCCTGCCGTGTTCAAGAGCACCCATCCCGCCTGGAGCGACGAGAATCTGCACGAGGTCGCCACCCAGATCAACACCCCTCTGCTGTTCGCACACGTCCGCGCCTCGAGCGGAACGCCCGTACAGCGCAGCAACTGCCACCCCTTCCGGTATGGCCGCTGGCTGTGGATGCACAACGGGTCACTCGCGAGATTTCCTGAGCTCAAGCACGACATGATGATGGCGGTCGACCCGGCGCTGTATCCGAAGATCGAAGGATCGACCGACACCGAAGCCCTGTTCTTCCTGGCCCTCACCTTCGGTCTGACCGAGGACCCGCCCAACGCGGTCGCCCGCGCCGTCGGCCTCACCGAACAGATCGGCCGGCGCCGCGGAGTGGAGTACCCGGTCCACATGACCGTTGCCACCACCGACGGCGAGACGATCTGGGCGTTCCGCTACTCGAGCGAGGGGAACACGAGCTCGCTGTACTACTCGACCGATGTCGCCCAGCTCCGGCAGCTGCATCCGGAGCTGGACGTCCTCGACCGCCTGGGACCCGATGCCCGCTTGATCGTCTCCGAACCGCTGCGTGACCTCCCGGGAGCATGGAACGAGGTCCCGGACGGCTCGTGGGGATTCGTGCGCCGGGGCAAGCAGGAGATCCACCCCTTCGAGCCGGTCCGCGGCGGCTGACCGGGGGTGGGTGAACACCGGTGAGCGACGTCGACCTGCGCGAACGCATCGCCGCCCTGATGCCGCAGGCCCGTGAGGAGCTGTCCGAGCTCGTCACCATCCGGTCGGTCGCCGACCCGCGCCAGTTCCCACCGGAGGAGTGCCTCCGTGCCGCGAAGTGGGTGGCCGACCGGTTTGCCGGCCTCGGCTTCGGCGACGTACGACTCGCCGAGACAGCGGACGGGAGCAACGCGGTCATCGGGTCGCGAGCATGTGCGAACGCGGACGCCCCGACCGTGCTGCTGTACGCGCACTACGACGTGCAGCCCCCGCTGGACGAACAGGCCTGGCACACGCCGCCGTTCCGACTGACCGAGGTGAACGACCGCTGGTATGGACGCGGGGCGGCCGACTGCAAGGGCAACATCCTGGTGCACCTGACGGCGCTGCGGGCCCTCGGGGACGGCGTTCCTGTCAACCTGAAGGTGGTCGTCGAAGGATCCGAGGAGCAGGGCACCGGCGGGCTCGAGTCGTTCGTCCCCGCGCACCCCGACCTCCTCCGCGCCGACACGATCCTCATCTGCGACACCGGCAACGCGGCGGTTGGCCGGCCCGCGGTCACGGTGAGCCTGCGCGGCACGGTCAACGTCGTCGTGGCAGTGGCGGCGCTCACCTCGGAACTGCACTCGGGCGTCTTCGGTGGCGCCGCACCCGACGCCCTTGCCGCGCTCGTCGCGATGCTGGCGACGCTGCGCGACGAACAGGGCAACACGACCGTGCAGGGCCTGCCGAACACCCAGGTCTGGCCGGGCGCTGCCTACCCCCCGGAGCAGTTCAGGCACGATGCCGGCCTGCCGAACGAAGCGGCGCTGCTGGGCGACGGCACCGTCGCCGACATGCTCTGGGCGCGTACGGCACTCACCATCCTCGGGATCGACTGTCCACGCGTCGTCGGGTCCGCTGCCGCCATCGCGCCGCGGGCCCGGGCACGCCTGAACCTGCGCATCCCGCCGGGCGTCACACCCGAGCAGGCAACTGCGGCGCTCGTCCGCCACCTGAAGGAGGTGGCGCCATGGCAGGTCCGGGTGACGGTGGACGTCGAGACGGCCGGACATCCCTTCCGTGCGGCCACGACCGGGCCCGCCTACCGGGCGATGAGCGACGCGATGGAGGCCGCGTACGGCACACCGATGACCGAGCTCGGACAGGGAGGGTCCATCCCGCTCTGCACCGTGTTCGCGAACACCTACCCCGAAGCGGAGATCATCCTGATCGGGGTGGAGGAGCCGTTGACGCTGATCCACGCGCCCAACGAGAGCGTCGACCCCGAGGAGATCGCGGATATGGCTCTCACAGAGGCACTGTTCCTACAGATCTACTCGGCGGCCCGCGGCTGAGCCTTCGACCACCTGATCGAGGCGAGGCGAGAGCCTGGAGGACGTGCCACATTCGGCGCATGCAACGTTTCGAGTACCAGGTCCTGCAGATGCGCGAGAGCATGATCGGCGGCAAGTTCTCGCCGGACAAGCTGGAGGACGTCCTCAACGACGAAGCCCGTAAGGGTTGGCAGCTCAAGGCGATCACGAGCACCGAGGTCAAGGGCCGGGTCGGTCCGGGCGGCGTCGAGGGCCTGCTCATCACCTTCGAACGCCTGGTCGCCTGAACGATCGAATCGATCAAGCCTGCTCAGGTCGGTACGCCGCGAGCGCCCAGATGATCACTACGTCGAAGGCGATGATCAGCGCCGCCCAGAGCGGGTAGTAGAGCAGGAACAGGAAGTTGGCGAACAGGCTGAGCCCTGCCAGCAGTATGCCCACGAGCCGGCCCCACAACCGGTCCCGTAGCACCGCGGCCCCCGCGAGCGCGACGAGGACGCCGAGCCCGATGTGCACCCACCCCCACGTCGTCACGTCCAGGGCGTAGGTGTAGCTCGGGGTCTCGATGAAGATCTCATCCTCCATCAGAGCGGCGATACCGGCCATCGCGTGGTATCCGCCGATGAGGAGCATCAGCACGCCGGCGAACGTCCTGATGCCTGCGACCTGCCTCGTGCGCGCCGACTCGGTTTCCTCTCCTGCGGTCATCCTTCGGGCTCCGTCGCCGTGTCCCACGGGTCAGCGTGCCTGCTCGGCCGCCGGCAGCCCGAGCGCCTTTCGCCGAGGGTCTCCGGGTAGCCGCTGGTAGTCGCCGCCAGCACCATTTCGATCTCTCCTTCGGGTGAGCCGCCTCAGGCGACCCTTCAGCCGCCCGCTCCCATCCCGGTGCCCGGCCTCCTCCATCCGCGTCGGACGAACGAGGGGACAACCAGGGGGACCGAAGGCGCGTCGCGCGTGCGGTCACGCCTCGCGTCGGTAGGTGACGAGCGCCCAGATGATGACGACGTCCAGGGCGATGATCAGAATCGACCAGACCGGGTAGTAAGGGATGAACGCGAAGTTCGCGAGGGCGCTGAGCGAGGCCAACGCGATGCCGAACACGACTCCCCACGTCGCGCCCTGGACGACGCCGACGCCAGCGACCGCCACGAGCACACCGAGGATCAGGTGGATCCAACCCCAGCCGGTGATGTCGAAGGCGTACACGTACTCCGGCGTTGTGACGTACACCTGGTCGCCCAGGATCGCCGCGATTCCGGTGAGGACGCTCCACAGACCTGCGATGATCATCAGGACGCCGGCGAACATGGCGAAGCCGGTCGCAAACGTTGCGGACGGACCTCCCGGCACGCTCGGGCGGGAAGCGGCGGGTGTGCTCATCGCGGATTCCTTCCGTTGTCTGCCACTTGTCGGCTACACGCGAACGCTGGCCCCTCGCGAGCTCGCGTCCCCCATCCGTGACGGGTGATTCCGCGGGTCCCGGCACCTCCTGCGAGCCGGCGTCATCGCGCAGTCGTAGACGGCGACCGACACGAGCATCGCGTCCTGCACCGACGGCGGTTGCGGGCTGGCGACCACCCGCAGCAGGCCCGCCGGTGGAACGACACCGGCGACAGGAAAGAGCGCACGTCGGCGACGGTCAGGAGCACGCCGCCGCGCCGGGAGGGACGCTCACCCCGCGCGGATGAGGTGTCCCGCCGGCTGACGGTCGAGACTGCACCCACCTGCGATGGCAGCGCAGGAGCACATGTGCGGACCGCGAAAGGAACGATCATGGCGGACGATCTGGCCGACGGATTCCGTCACCTGCGAGTGGTCCCGCCGAGGCCGACCGCCGGGATTCCCGGCGGCCGCGTCGCGTTCGCACCGGTCCCATCCGAGCAGGCCCTGTGGGTGGAGGAGCTGATGGCTTTCCTCCGGGCGGAGGTCCGCGCCGCCGCTCGAGGTGGTGTGATCAGCGCCGCGGACTCCGAACAGCTGCTGGCGCGGTTGGGTCTGGTCATCGACCAGGCCCTCACACCCCGCTGAGACCCGACGCCGATCCCGGCGCCCGGACGAACCCATCGGAGCCACGCTATGTCGGACGTCGAAGTCACCTACAAGGAGCCGTTGACCAGGGACGAGACCGCCCGGTACCTGTCCGCGCTCGCCGCGGCGCTCGCCGACGAGGGCGAGGTCGAGCTCGAACTCGGTGCCACGAAGATGAAGGTGCGCGTCCCGGGGAAGGTGCGCTGCAAGGTCGAAGTGGAGATCGACCGGGACGAGGTCGAGTTCGAGGTGGAGCTGACGTGGAAGACGGCGACGCGCGACCAGTCGGCGCCGCCTGTGGAGCAGACCGAGCCCGACACCGCGGACGAGCAGGCCAAGGATGCTCACGCTCATCACTCCGCTCGACGCAAGGCGAGTGCGCGATGACACGGACCACTGCACGGACGAGGGCGGCCGCAGGAACCCCGGGCGCCGCCGAGGTGCGGCACCCGACGCGCGCGGAGCGGGTGGCAACGGGACGAGCATTGCGGAGCGAGGTTCCCCGTTCCAGTCACGCCGAGCTGCCTCCCGCGCGCCGCGATCGGGATCCACTGGAGCTGCTGAGCTCGCAGGACGCGACCCGGGTACAGGAGCTGCTGCCCATCCGGTACGCCCGGATGGCGGTCTCGCCGTTCACGTTCTACCGGGGCGCGGCGCAGGTCATGGCCGACGACCTCGCCTCCACCCCCCGCACCGGGCTCACCGTCCAGGCGTGCGGTGACGCGCACCTGTCCAACTTCGGGCTCTTCGCCTCCCCGGAGCGTCGCCTGGTCTTCGACATCAACGACTTCGACGAGACGCTGCCCGGGCCGTGGGAGTGGGACGTCAAGCGTCTCGCGACCAGCGTCGAGGTCGCCGGCCGGGAGAACGGCTACCCGGCCAAGGAGCGGCGCGCGATCGTCGAGGCGTCGGTCGCCGCCTACCGGAACTGCATGCGTGATCTCGCCGGGAAGACCTCGCTCGAGGTCTGGTACACCCACATCACCTCCGACGAGCTGGCCGAGCGGTTCGGCTCGCAGGTGTCCCGGTCCGGGCGGAAGCTGCTCTCCAAGACCTTCGCGAAGGCACGCACTCGCGGCAACCTCGGGGCGCTGCGGCGCTTCGTCGGGGAGCAGGACGGGCAGCAGCGCCTGCTGGCCGACGCCCCGCTCGTCGTCCCGGTCCGGGACCTCGTGGAGCCCGGAACCGACCCGGACGAGCTGGCTGCCCAGTTGCGGGACATGCTCGCCCGGTACCGCGAGACGCTCGAGCCGGAACGGCGGGCCCTCTTCGACCGGTTCCAGCTGGTCGACATGGCGCGCAAGGTCGTCGGGGTCGGCAGTGTAGGCACTCGGTGCTGGATGCTCCTGCTGCTCGGCACCGACGAGCGGGACCCGTTGTTCCTGCAGGCCAAGGAGGCTGAGCCGTCGGCGCTGGAGGCCTACGTCGGGCGCAGCGAGTACGACAACGCCGGCCAACGGGTGGTGGTCGGGCAGCGGCTCATGCAGACGGTCAGCGACATCTTCCTCGGCTGGATCCGGGTCTCCGGCTTCGACGGCCGTCGCCGCGACTTCTACCTCCGTCAGCTGCGGGACTGGAAGGGCTCGGCCGAGGTGGAGACGATGCTCCCTGCGGGGATGAAGGCGTACGGGGAGCTGTGCGGGTGGACGCTCGCCCGCGCTCACGCCCGATCCGGGGACCGGATCGCGATCGCCGCCTACCTCGGCTCCGGGGCCTCCTTCGACGTCGCTGTCGCCGAGTTCGCCCGCCGGTACGCCGACCGCAACACCGACGACCACGGCGCGCTCGTCTCGGCAATCGGCTCGGGGCAGGTCGTGGCCGCGGAGCCGTTGATCGACTGAGGCAGAAGACGCGTCCGGTCGCCCAGACTCATCCGCCTCGGGCGGTGCTGACGTCGTGCGCGGAGTAGAGCCTTCGGTGGTCGGCGAAGACGAAGGAGGAGCTGCGATGACGATCGGTCCGGTGCAGTTGTTGGTGCTCGGGTTCGACCGTCCGGAATTCCACGGGGAGATCCGGGCGGAGCTGGAGCGCCTGCGCGACAACGACACGGTTCGGGTGATCGACTTCCTCGGCGTGCACAAGACGGCGGGAGGCGAGGTGACGGCGCTGAAGGAGAGCCAGCTCGCCGCCGAGGAGATGGTGGAGTTCGGGGCGCTGGTCGGCGCGCTGGTGGGGCTGGGCGAAGGCGTGGGAGTCGAGGCGGGCGCAGCCGCCGGGGCCGAGCGGGTCGCCGACCAGGGCGGTGTGTTCGGAGAGGAAGCGTGGGATGCGCTCGCCGAGATCCCGGAGGACTCCGCGGCCGCGCTCATCCTGCTCGAACACCGCTGGGCGATCCCGCTGCGGGACGCGATCATGCGGGCTCGCGGGGTGCGGTTGGCATCGGAGTTCATCAGCCCGCTGGACCTGGTCGCGGTGGGGCTCGTCGAGGCGGAAGAAGCCGAAGCGCTCGCTGCGATGTCGGCGGACACGGTCTGAACAGGGGTGGTGTAGCGATGTTGGGACCTCACCGGCGGATCGCGCGCCGAACTGGTCGCCGCACGGGGCGGCGCGTCGCCCGGCGGCTGGTGCGGCGCCGATGAGCTAGGGCACTCGGGCCGGCCGGGGTCTCCCCCGGCCGGCCCGACCTCGATCAACCACCGCTGGAAGGCCATCCGGCCGCAGCACCGGACGCGGGAAGTACGAGGCGGAGGCGGTGTTGGATCGCAGGCGTGCTCGACGAACGGGGCTCCGGCAATGGGCCGCGCTTCGTCAGCCGAGGACCAGGTCGCCCGAACCGGAGGGTTTGGGATCCGGGAGCCGCCCCATGCGGAACGAGTTGATCAATCCGGCGAGGGCGGCGACGAGCGGCACCAGCAGCGCGATCTGGAGGGCGAGCGGCCGGGCTTCGGTGTTGATGCGCATGATCTCGTCACGGATCTCCGCCGGCTCCTCGGCCAGCAGGCGGGAGAGCTCGGTGTTGCTCATGACCTGGGCGTCGCGCTCGAGCGCGGTCGCGACCCGCTGTTGATCGGCGGGCGGGAGCACCGTGCTCTCCTCCGTCCGGCTGGTGAAGGTGGCCGAGAGTGCGGCGAGCATGACGGCGCCTGCGAGGGCCAGGCCGAGCGACAGTCCGAACGATCCCGCCGCCGAGTTCACGCTGGCCGCCTCGCTGGCCCGCGCCTCCGGGATCGGGGAGAGCGTGTAGTTGTTCAGCTGCGAGACCAGCAGCCCCAGCCCTGTCCCCGCGACCGCCAGCGGGACGAGGAGGGCCCAGCCGAACTCCGCCCGCGGCACGATCGGGATCAGCAGGGAAGTCCCGATCGCGAAGAGCAGGAACCCCCATCGGACGACGGTGCTCGGGCGCCGTCGGCCTGCCCGCTTCCCCGCGATCAACGCCACCGCGAACATGCTGAGCGACAGCGGGGCGAGCGACAGCCCCGCCTGCAACGCGTTGTACTCGAGCACCATCTGCAGGTAGATCGGGAGCGCGATCATCATTCCGCCGAGCGCGATCTGCTGAAGACACTGCTGCGAGACGCCGACCTGGAACAGCGCCGACCGGAACAGGTCCGGATCGAGCAGGGCGGGCCGCTCGCGGCGCTTGCGCCGCACCAGCCAGAAGCCGAGCCCGACGATCGCGGCCACGCCCATGACCATGAGCGCCCCGACGAACTCGCCGCCCTCCTGCCAGACCAGGACGCCGAGCACGACGCCGCCCATGCCCAGCACCGAGAGCATCGCACCCACCAGGTCCACACCCCGTGCCCCTGTGTAGGGCACGTCGCGCACGAGCCGGATCCCGGAGAGGACGACGGCGATGACGACGACCTCGAGCGCGAAGCCCAGCCGCCAGGTCACGAAGGTGGTGATGAATCCGCCGAGCAGCGGCCCGACCGCCGCGGCGATCGCGGCCGCCGCCCCGACCAGGGCATACACCTTCTTCCGTGCCCCGCCCTCGAAATTTCCGTGAATGAGCGACTGCATTGCCGGCAGCAACAGCGAGGCGCCGATACCACCCACGATGGCCCAGAAGACGATGATGGCGGTCAGGCCTTGCGCGACGGTCATCGCCGTGGCGCCGACGGCGTAGCCCAGCAGTCCTGTCACGTAAGCGGCCTTGCGCCCGACGAGATCGCCGACCTTGCCGCCGATCAGGATGAACGCGGCGGACACCAGCGCCTCCAGCGCGATCGCCGATTGCACGCCGCTGACGGTCGTATCCAGGTCGCGCACCACCGCCGAGATCGAGACGTTCATCAGCGACGTGTCGACGACGAGAACGAACATCGCCATCGCCAGCAGGACGGCGAGCAGCTTCTGCCGGCCCGCCACGCGCTCGGGACCGGCGATTCCAGACCGATCGGCCATGGGAACCTCGCATCCGGTCTCCGCGCACGAGCGCGCTCCCAGTCGATGCAGGTCACCGTGACAGCCGCCGGGAAGAGCGGCATCACCCCCAGCGGGTGACGCGCGAGAGGCCGATGCCCGCGACGGTGTAACACCGGACACGGCCGGGACTGCCGCGGTCGCCCCCGGCGGCTCCACCGAGCATGGACCGTTCCGCCGAGGAGGCCATCGTGAAGATCGCGCTCATCATCGCAGCGGTACTCGTACTCGTGCTCGGAGCGGTTGTCGTCGCCCGCCGGTCCGCGTGCTGACACCATCGTCCGGGTCCCTGGGAGGGTGGACATGTTCGAGCGGATCAGCGGAATGCCGACAGGGACCTTCGGGTTCGAAGCCGTCGGAAAGGTCGACGACGACGACGTCGAGGACACGGTCGGCCCCGTCCTGCGCAACCACATAGCGCAGGGCGGGAAGGTGCGTGTCCTGTACCTGCTCGGTCCCCGGATGCGGAAGTACGAGGCGGACGCATTCGGCGAGGAGGTCCGCTCCGTGGCGCGTCATCCCTCGGCGTACGAGAAGGTGGCGGTCGTGACCGACGAGGAGTGGCTACGGCCGGCGCTGCGGCTTCTTTCGGTGCTTGCACCCGGGCAGATCCGCGGCTTCCCCGTGAGCGCGCTGGAAGCGGCGAAGTCCTGGCTCGCCGAAGGGTTCGAGGAACGGGGAAGGCCGCTCACGACCCCCTCGGGCTCGCCCCACGGATAGAGCCGGCTTCACGACGGCCGCGCCTCCACGGCAATGCCCCGTCGATCTCGATCTGCAGCGAGAAGCTGAGGAAAGTCCGGATCAGGACGATCAGACCGAGCACGAGCACGTTGTCCACGGTGGGCGCAACGGCGACGGTCTTGATGAGATCCGCTGCGACCAGGATCTCCAAGCCGAGCAGCAGACTCCCGCCGATGCTCTCACGCAGCTCGGCGTAGGTGCGACGACCATCCGACGTGTGGACCCACCCGATCGCAGCGCGCACGCCCGACCACGCGATTCCCACGACGAGCACCCCGACACCCAGTAACTCCACGCCGGTCGCGACGTGCTCCATCGTCTCAGTGAAGGTCACGGAATCCGCCCAAAGCTCTAGTGCAGTGTCCCCGCACGGTGCCGACGCCGGAACGGGCACGCATCGTCCGGGGCGGGTGGGTGGGGCGGGCAGCCGATGTCATTCGCATCGGCCAGGGTGGATCACGACGTGTCGTCACGAGCGTCGCGGTAGGTGGCGAGTGCCCAGATGATGGCGACTTCGAGGGCGATGATCAGTACGGACCACAGCGGGTGGTAGGGGATGAAGAGGAAGTTGGCGACGAGGCCGAGCGCACCGAGCCCGATCCCGACGACCCGGCCCCAGGCCCGTCCCCGGAGAACCGCGATTCCAACGACCGCGACGAGGATTCCCAGTAGCAGGTGCAGCCAGCCCCACATCGCGATGTCAGCCGAGTAGATGTAGTTCGGCGTCGTCACATAGATTTTGTCGTCCACGAGCGCGGCGATCCCGACGAGCGCGTGGAACACCCCGACGACGACCATCAACGTCCCGGCGAACACGACGAGGCCGGTGACCAGACCGGGCTCTGTCTGCGTCGGGGGCGTCACCGGCGCGGGCGTGGACTCGGCACACATCTGCGGCTCCTCATCCGGCATTCGGCCCGCTGACCGTTGCCGAAACGGTGGGCACCCGGCCACGCCCGGCACGGGTGAAAGCCCACCGCGATCTGCGCCCACGTCAGCCGCCGGAGCGCGGCGGAGGCAGATCAAGCACAGATCAAGCACAGCACAGCGCTCACCGCAGGCGAACACTGCGAGCCCGGGGCGCTCCCCGAGGAACGCGCGAGGCCCCCTCCCCACCCAGCAGGAACGAGCCGGACCGGTGACCCCGCCACAGCCGCGGCCGCCGGCGCTGCACGGCCTCGCCGACCGGGAACTCCTGCCCCTGCCCGTCGCCGAGGCTCACCAGCCACCTGCGCTCCTCGCCGGGAGCCGTGACCCCGCCGAGCGTCCAGGCCCGCTCCAACTCCGGATGCCGCGCGACGGCCTGGGCGTCCGCCGGGTACAGCTCCAGCCAGATCGGGACCCGGACCATGCGGCGGCTCACCCAGGGCACCAGGTCGCCGGCCGCGTCACGCTGCTGCCGGCAGCGACCCACCGTTCGTCATGACACCCACCCCGGACAGCTCGGTCCAGGCCAGGCGCACGACGACCTTCCCGCGCCCGTCCCGCACCCGGATCCCCTCGTGGTCCACCACGAGCCGGGTGGGTAGCCGACGGCGCGTGACCAGCACCCAGGCGTAGAGGAGAACGGTCAGCAGACCGGCGCCGCCGGCGATCAGCCGCACGGCCGTCTCCTCCGGCCCTGCGACGAAGGAGGCCAGGCAGCCCGCGGCGACCAGCAGGACGAGCACGTGGCCGATCCACCGCACGACACGGGCGGATCGGTCGCGAGCTGTGAGGTCGATCTCGTCCGCCGCCACGACGGATGAGCGTAGGACGAGCGGTCCTCGTCGCGGGCCGGTTCGGCGAACACCGTGTGAGCCCGCTCCCAGCATGCGGACGCCGATGGATCGTGGACCGGACAAGTGGCACCCTTGCAGGTATGCATGCGCTGACCCTGCGACTCGTGGCCCGCCGCCACGTGGATCTGCGCCGGGTGAGCAGCGCGCTCTGTCGGTCCCGCTGATCTCGCGCCCCGACCCCACCACCTCAGCTCCGAGCCCCGCCGCCAGTCCCGCGCGGTGCGGCCGTGCTGCGATCCGGAGGCACCGCCTTGCCCCCCACCACGCCCGTGAAACGCAAGCGCGGCGAAGGCCAGTGGAAGCTGGGCCACCGCGAGCCGCTCAACCCCAACGAGCGCACCAAGAAGGACGACGACGGGCTCAACGTCAGGTCCCGCATCGAGAACATCTACTCCAAGCGCGGCTTCGACTCGATCGACCCCGCCGACCTGCGCGGCCGGTTCCGCTGGTGGGGCCTCTACACCCAGCGCAAGCCCGGAATCGACGGCGGCCGCACCGCGGCGCTCGAGCCGGAGGAGCTCGACGACCGCTACTTCATGCTCCGCGTCCGCATCGACGGCGGGGCGCTCACCACCGACCAGCTGCGAGTGGTCGGCGAGATCAGCCAGGACCACGCCCGCGACACCGCCGACGTCACCGACCGGCAGAACATCCAGTACCACTGGATCGAGATCGAGGACGTGCCGGCGATCTGGCAGAAGCTCGAGGCGGTCGGGCTGCAGACCACCGAGGCGTGCGGTGACACCCCCCGCGTGATCCTCGGCTCGCCGGTGGCGGGGATCTCGGTCGACGAGACGATCGACGGCACGCCTGCCGTCCGCACGATCCTCGATCGCTACATCGGCAGCCCGGAGTTCTCCAACCTGCCGCGCAAGTTCAAGACCGCGATCTCGGGGCTGCAGGACATCGCCCACGAGGTCAACGACGTCTCGTTCGTCGGCGTCGAGCACCCCGATCACGGGCCCGGCTTCGACGTGTGGGTGGGCGGCGGCCTGTCGACCAACCCGAAGATCGCGCAGCGGCTGGGCGCCTGGGTGCCGCTCGAGGACGTCCCGGAGGTGTGGGCGGGCATCGTCTCGATCTTCCGCGACTACGGCTACCGCCGGCTGCGCCACCGCGCCCGCATCAAGTTCCTGATCGCGGACTGGGGCGCCCAGGAGTTCCGCCGGGTGCTGGAGGAGGAGTACCTCGGCCGGAAGCTGGCCGACGGGCCCGCGCCCGTGATCCCCGAGCGGCCGATCGACCACGTCGGCGTGCACAAGCAGAAGGACGGCCTGAACTACGTCGGCGCGGCCCCCGCGTCCGGCCGCGTCTCGGGATCCACCCTGGTGGCGCTCGCGAAGGCCGCCGAAACGGCGGGCTCGCGGCGGGTGCGGCTCACGCCGTACCAGAAGGTCGTCGTGCTCGACGTGCCCGACGAGAACGTCGCGTCGCTGTCCGCCGAGCTCGCCGCCCTCGGCCTGCAGGTCACCCCGTCGCCGTGGCGGCGCTCGACGATGGCCTGCACGGGGATCGAGTTCTGCAAGCTCGCGATCGTCGAGACCAAGGAGCGGGCGATCCGGCTGGTGGAGGACCTGGAGCAGCGGCTCGCCGGTGTCTCCCCCGACGTGCCGATCTCGATCCACCTCAACGGCTGCCCCAACGCCTGCGCCCGCACGCAGGTGGCCGACATCGGGCTCAAGGGCCAGATCGTCACCGACGCCGACGGCAACCAGGTCGAGGGCTTCCAGGTGCACCTGGGCGGCGGCCTCGGGCTCGACGCCGGGTTCGGCCGCAAGCTGCGCGGCCTGAAGGTCACCAGCGCCGAGCTGGGCGACTACGTCGAGCGTCTCGTGCGCCGCTTCCTGGCCCAGCGCACCGAGGGCGAGCGGTTCGCCCAGTGGGTGCTGCGGGCCGAGGAGGCCGACCTGAAATGAGCGAGAGAGCCGTTCCGTTCTACTGCCCGTACTGCGGCGACGAGGACCTGCGCCCGTCGGAGGCGTCGCACGGCGCCTGGTACTGCGCGGCCTGCTTGCGCACCTTCTCGCTGAAGATGATCGGTATCGGAGTCCCGGAGGTTACCCGGTGAGCGGAGCTTGCGGAGCGAACAGTCGACACAGCGTCCCCGCGAAGCGGACGACCGAGCGCAGCGAGGGAGAACGATGAGTGTTGCCACCGAAGTCGATCTACGTGCGCTGGCCGAGCGCGGCGCGACCGAGCTCGGCCCGGACGCGACGGCGCAGCAGGTGCTCGCCTGGGCCGCCGAGACGTTCGACAAGCGCATGATCGTGGCGTCGAACATGCAGGACGCGGTGCTCGTCGAGCTGGCCGCGAAGGCCCGCCCGGGTGTCGACGTGCTGTTCCTCGACACCGGCTACCACTTCGCCGAGACGATCGGCACCCGCGACGCCGTCGAGACCGTCTACGACGTGCGGATCGTCAACGCGCGGCCGGAGCACACGGTCGCCGAGCAGGACTCGCTGCTCGGCAAGGACCTGTTCGCCCGTGATCCCAACCAGTGCTGCGCGCTGCGCAAGGTCGCGCCGCTGCAGAACACCCTCGCCGGGTACGACGCGTGGGTCACCGGCGTGCGCCGGGTGGAGGCGCCGACCAGGGCGAACACCCCGCTCGTCACGTACGACGAGAAGTTCGGGCTCGTGAAGATCAACCCGATCGCCGCGTGGACCGACGAGGAGATGGATGCCTACATCGCCGAGCACAACGTGCTGGTGAACCCGCTGGTCGCCGAGGGCTACCCGTCGATCGGCTGCGCGCCGTGCACGGCGAAGCCGGCCCCTGGCGCCGACAAGCGCTCCGGGCGCTGGGCGGGCACCGGCAAGATCGAGTGCGGGCTGCACGTCTCATGACCGCGACGCTGCCCATCGCCCCGGCGTCGGCGCTCGATGCGCTCGACGCCCTCGAGTCCGAGGCCATCCACATCTTCCGCGAGGTCGCGGGCGAGTTCGACCGCCCGGTGATCCTGTTCTCCGGCGGCAAGGACTCCACGCTGCTGGTGCACCTGGCCGTCAAGGCGTTCGCGCCTGCACCGGTGCCGTTCCCGCTGCTGCACGTCGACACCGGCCACAACTACCCGGAGGTCATCGACTTCCGGGACCGGCTCGTCGAGCGGCTGGGGCTCCGCCTCGAGGTCGCGCACGTCCAGGACTGGATCGACGACGGCCGGCTCGTCGAGCGCCCGGACGGCACCCGCAACCCGCTGCAGACCGTGCCGCTGCTCGACACGATCAACGAGCACCGCTTCGACGCCGTCTTCGGCGGTGGGCGCCGCGACGAGGAGCGCGCCCGCGCCAAGGAACGGATCATCAGCCTGCGCGACGCGTTCGGCCGCTGGGACCCCCGCAAGCAGCGGCCCGAGCTGTGGAACCTCTACAACGGCCGGCACGCCCCCGGCGAGCACGTCCGCGTGTTCCCGATCTCCAACTGGACCGAGCTGGACGTCTGGCGCTACATCCAGCGCGAGGGCATCGAGCTGCCGCCGATCTACTTCGCGCACGAGCGCGAGGTGTTCCGCCGCGACGGGATGTGGCTCGCCGAAGGCCCGTGGGGTGGGCCGCGCGGCAACGAGACACTCAAGAAGAGGTCGGTGCGCTACCGCACCGTCGGCGACGGCTCGTGCACCGGCGCCGTCGAGTCCACCGCGACCACGCTCGACGAGGTGATCGCCGAGGTCACGGCGTCGCGGCTCACCGAGCGCGGGGCCACGCGAGCCGACGACCGACTGTCCGAGGCCGCCATGGAGGACCGGAAGCGCGAGGGCTACTTCTGACATGACCGAGCATTCGAGGGCCTCGAACGGCACGGCGCGAGATCTCCTGCGCTTCGCCACCGCCGGCAGCGTGGACGACGGCAAGTCCACGCTCGTCGGGCGGCTGCTGTACGACACCAAGTCGGTGCTCGCCGACCAGATCGAGGCGGTGCAGCGCGCGTCGGTCGACAAGGGACTGTCCACACCGGACCTGTCGCTGCTGGTCGACGGTCTGCGCGCCGAGCGCGAGCAGGGCATCACGATCGACGTCGCGTACCGCTACTTCGGCACCCCGAAGCGCGAGTTCGTGCTCGCCGACACCCCGGGCCACGTGCAGTACACGCGCAACACGGTCACGGGTGCGTCCACCGCCGAACTGGCCGTTCTGCTCGTCGACGCCCGCAACGGCGTGGTGGAGCAGACCCGCCGGCACGCCGCGGTGCTCGCGCTGCTGCGCGTCCCACGGCTCGTGCTGGCCATCAACAAGATCGACCTCGTCGACTACGACGAGGCGGTGCTCGCCGCGATCGCGAAGGACTTCGCCGGGCTCGCGCGCTCGCTCGGGTTCGCCGACGACGCCGTCGTCACGATCCCGGTCTCGGCACTCGTCGGGGACAACGTCGTGGAGCGCTCCGAGCGCACCCCCTGGTACGAGGGCCCGACGCTGCTGGGGCACCTGGAGTCGGTGCCGGTCACCGGCCCCGAGGTGGCCGCGCCGTTCCGCATGCCGGTGCAGTACGTGATCCGTCCCCGGACAGATGAGCTCCACGACTACCGCGGCTACGCAGGCCAGATCGCGGCCGGCACCGTCGCTCCCGGCGACGAGGTCGTAGTGCTCCCCGGCGGCGCGCGCACCACGGTCGCCGCTGTCGAGACCGCCGACGGGCCCCTGGCCGCCGCCGCCGCAGGCCGCAGCGTCACCGTGCTGCTCGACGACGACATCGACATCTCCCGCGGCGACGTGCTCGCCTCGGCCGCCGAGCCCCCACGCGTCACCGACGAGCTGGACGCCACGCTGTGCTGGCTCGCCGAGAAGCCACTGCGGCCCGGTGCCCGGCTGCTGCTCAAGCACGGCACCCGCGTCACCCCGGTGGTCGTGGGCGCTGTGGGCGAGCGGCTGTCGCTCGACTCCGAGGTCCCGACCTGGGAGCCCGCGCCCGAGCAGCTGGGGATCAACGACATCGCGCACGCGGCGCTGCGCACAGCCGACCCGCTGCCCGTCGACGAGTACGCCGACATCCGCGCCACCGGCAGCTTCCTGCTCATCGACCCGCCCACCGGCAACACCCTCGCCGCCGGGCTGGTGGGCACGCCGCTCGCGGTGGCCCCGTAAGCGCATGTCTGCGGCACTCGTCGCCGTCGCGCACGGCAGTCGCGACCCACGCTCGGCCGCCACGGTGGCCGAGCTGGTCGAGGAGGTGCGCCGGCAGCGCCCCGGGCTGGACGTGCGCCTGTCCTTCCTCGACCTGTCCGCGCCGCGGCTGCCGGACGTCCTCGACGCGGTGGCCGCCGACGGGCACCGGCGGGCCGTCGTCGTACCGCTGCTGCTCGGGCACGCCTTCCACGCGAGCGTCGACGTACCCGGCGCGGTCACCCAGGCCGCGGCCCGCCTGCCCGGCCTGGACATCACGACCAGTGAGGTGCTGGGCGGGCACCGGGGCCTCTCGACGGCCGCGCTGCGCCGCCTCTCCACGGCGCTCGTGGCCGACCCCGCAAGCAGGTCTGCGGTGCTGATGGCCGACCCTGCAAGCAGGTCCGCGGTCGCCGGCCTGCACGACCCCGGCCTCGGGGTCGTGCTCGCCGCGATCGGCTCGTCGCACGCCCCCGCAAACGCCGCCGTGGCGGAGCTCGTGGCGAGCTGGACCCGCCGGTTCGGCTGGCACGGCGGCAGCGCGGCCTTCGCGACGACGACCACCCCCACCGTGTCCCAGGCGGTCGCTGATCTCCGCGCCCGTGGGGCGCGCAGGGTCGCCGTCGCCCAATGGATCCTCGCACCAGGGCTGCTGCCCGATCGGATCGTCCGGGACGGCACCGCAGTCGGCGCGCTCGTCGCCGACGCGCTCGCGGCCGATCCGGGCGTGGTCCTCGCGGTTCTCGACCGCTACGACGATACCGTCGCCGGTTCCGCACATCGGCGTGCGGCCAGCTGAGCAGCACGCAGCTGCGTCCAGTCTGTGGCCCACCCGTGGTCCTGCTCACGCCGGCAACCCGTTTCGTCCCGCGAGGCGGGCCCGCACCCGCTGACCACCGTGCGCCGATCCGGTTCGCGCCGACAAAACCGCTGGTCAGAGTTCCATCCAGAAGGTACGGACAAAGATCGGCCGGCGCCCCGGGCGCCCACCGGCAGAAGTCCGGACATTTCAGCGCCATCCCGCAGCGCGGACACCCGGTTGTCGTGGCAATTTCGGGGACGCACGATGGTGTGGTGTCCCCGTCCGCGCTGCTGCCCGCCGGTTCTCGGCGGCCTGAGTCGTCGATGAGGGCGTTCCTGCACTCGGATCTCGAGCGGTTCTGGCCGTCGCGCCGGTGCCACGCGTTCGACGAGTTCTGTCGCTGAGTCTCCGCACCGCCCGCTGACGCCACCGCGCGCCCGCGCCGCCTGCCCCCGGACTCCAGACAGGACACCCATGCCCCGGCTCCGCCCCCTAGCCGTGATCGCCGCTGTCGTCGCGCTGCTCGCCGCAGCGGCGTGTTCGCGCGCCGAACCCGACCGTTCCGAGCCTGCCGCCCCCGTCGACGGAGGCGTCGCCCAGGAGGTGCGTCTCGGCTACTTCCCGAACGTCACGCACGCCCCGGCGATCATCGCGGTCGAACAGGGACTCTTCACCGCCGAGCTCGGCAGCACGACACTGACCCCGCAGACCTTCAACGCCGGTGGCGACGCGGTCAACGCGCTGCTCGGCGGCTCGCTGGACATCACCTACATCGGGTCCGGCCCAGCGATCAATGCCTTCGCGAAGTCGGAGGGGGCCGTCCGACTCGTCGCCGGCGCCACCGAGGGCGGCGCGCAGCTCGTGGTGAAGCCCGAGATCACCAGCCCGGATCAGCTCCGCGGCCGGACGATCGCCACCCCGCAGCTGGGCAATACCCAGGACATCGCGCTCAAGAAGTGGCTGCAGGCCAACGGGCTCACCGCAGGCGACGGACCGCAGGACGTCAAGATCGCCAACCTCGACAACCCGCGCACCCTCGACGCGTTCCGCGAGGGCAGCGTCGACGGTGGCTGGCTCCCCGAGCCGTGGAGCTCGCGGCTGGTGCTCGACGCCGGCGCCAGCGTGCTGCTGGACGAGCGCACCCTCTGGCCGAACGGGCAGTTCCCGACCACCGTGGTCCTGGTCCGTGCCGAGTTCCTGCAGCAGTACCCCGAGACCGTCCGCGCGGTGCTGCGGGCGCACCTGAAGGCGATCGACCTGGCC
The DNA here is from genome assembly GCF_007994075.1 of Pseudonocardia hierapolitana. Classification (NCBI taxonomy): domain Bacteria; kingdom Bacillati; phylum Actinomycetota; class Actinomycetes; order Pseudonocardiales; family Pseudonocardiaceae; genus Pseudonocardia; species Pseudonocardia hierapolitana. Next base: position 1,394,594 of record NZ_VIWU01000001.1, read on the forward strand.
GGGCGCGACCCCGCCCAGGCGCAGACGATCGTCAACCAGGGTCTGGAGAAGCTCACCGGGAACACGCTCGCCGCCCCGGTGATCGAGCGTGCCTTCCGGAACATCACCCTCGCCCCTGACCCCCTCGCGTCGACGTTCCCGCAGCTCGCCCAGGACAGCGTCACGGCGGGCATCACCGAGTCGCCCACCGACCTCGCCGGCTTCGTCGACGTCGGCCCGCTCAACACCGAACTGCAGGCGACCGGTGCCCCCGCCGTGGACGCCGCCGGACTCGACAAGCCTGGAGGCAACTCATGACCGCCATCCTCGACCGGCCCGTCGCCACCGACCAGCGCGTCGCGGTCGACCTGCAGGGCGTCGGCAAGGTCTTCGGCCGCGGCAACGACACCGTGACGGCCCTGGAGGGGGTCGACCTGCGCGTGCAGCCCGGCGAGTTCGTCGTGCTGCTCGGCGCGTCCGGCTGCGGCAAGACCACGCTGCTCAACCTCGTCGCAGGGCTGGACAAGGCAAGTAGAGGCACTGTCGCGGTGGCAAGCAAGCGCCCCGCCGTCATGTTCCAGGAGCCCGCCCTGCTCCCCTGGCTCGACGCCGGGCGCAACGTGGAGCTCCCTCTACGACTCGCGGGCGCAGGCCGCAAGGCGCGCCGGGCGCGCGCCGACGAGCTGCTCGATCTCGTGCGGCTGGACGGGCTGGCCCGCAAGCGCCCGCACGAGCTCTCCGGTGGGATGCGCCAGCGCGTCGCGCTCGCCAGGGCCCTCGCCGCCACGGAGGACGGCGACGGCGGGCTCCTGCTGATGGACGAGCCGTTCGCCGCGCTCGACGCGATCACGCGCGACTTCCTGCAGGGCGAGCTCCAGCGGATCTGGCGCGCCACCCGGACCGCGGTGCTGTTCGTCACCCATGACGTCCGTGAGGCCGTGCGCCTCGGCCAGCGGGTGGTGCTGCTCTCGTCGCGGCCCGGCACGGTGGTGCGGGAGTGGAACGTCGCGGAGGCGGGCCCCGACCGCGAGCAGCTCACCGAGGAGATCACGGCGCGGCTGCGGGAGGTGATCTCGACCCATGGCCGGACCTGAGGTTCTCCCCGAGGCGCGCACCGTCGACACGGCGGCCGTCGGCGCCGGTCTCGACGCGCTCGACACCCCCGCGACCGCTCGGGAGCCGGTGCTGCGCCGGCTGCTGGGCACCGTGCTGCCGCCCCTGATCGCGCTGGCGCTCTTCTTCGGCGTGTGGCAGGCGGTCTGGGCGTCGGCGATCTACCCGGAGTACCAGCTGCCCGCGCCCCTCGCGGTCTGGCAGGAATTTGTCGGCACCGTCGTCGACGGCCGGATATGGGAGATCGTCTGGACCTCGGTGCACCGCGCCGTCCTCGGGTTCCTGGCCTCGGTGGTGATCGCCACGCCGCTCGGACTCCTCGTCGCGAAGGTCCCGGTCGTGCGGGCCGCGATCGGCCCGCTGCTCGCCGGGATGCAGAGCCTCCCGTCCGTCGCGTGGGTGCCGGCCGCCGTCCTGTGGTTCGGGCTCACCGACGCCACGATCTACTTCGTGGTGCTGCTCGGCGCGATCCCGTCGATCGCGAACGGGCTCGTGGCCGGCATCGACCAGGTCCCGCCGATCCTCCCGCGCGTCGGGAAGGTCATGGGCGCCGGTCGGCTCGACTCCGCGCGCCTGATCCTGCTGCCCGCCGCGCTGCCCGGCTACCTCTCCGGATGCAAGCAGGGCTGGGCGTTCTCCTGGCGCTCGCTGATGGCGGCCGAGATCATCGCTACCTCCCCGCAACTCGGCATCGGCCTGGGCGCCTACCTCAAGGAGGGCAGCGACTTCAACAGCATGCCCGGCGTCATCGCGGCGATCTTCCTGATCCTGCTCGTCGGGGTCGGCATCGAACTGCTGGCGTTCCGACCGATCGAGCGGCGGGTCCTGCGGGCTCGCGGGCTGGCCCTCGGATGATCACCGCGGTCCGGCGCAGGCACGTCGACCACGGTCACGTGCACAGCTCCACCTGTCGTCCCTGACGGACCGTCCTCCGGTGCCGCGTGGCGAGCCGGACCCTCCGTCGACAGGACGAGCCATGACCGACACATCTCCCGACGACCCCGCGGTGCGAGGCGCCCGCCGCACCGCGCTCAACGAGGACTGGACCGCCACCATCGTGGGCCTGCTGCTGCTCGCGCTGGTACTCAGCGAACTGCTGCCCGGCTGGCTGGTGCCCTGATGGGCGCCGCAGCGGAGCGCACCCGAGCGCCCGTCGACGCCTCCGTGGCCACGACCGGATGGGCGCTCGTCGGCGTCGCTGTCGTACTGGTGCTGGGCGCGGCCACCCGATACCTCGAGCAGACGATCCCCGCGGCCACAGAGGGCTCGGCATTCGGCGAGGTTGCGGCCGTCATCGAGTACCCGGTGTACGCGATCGTGCTGGGCCTGCTGGGCAACGTGGCGCTCGCCCAGCTCGGGCTGCGCGATCGGCTCGCCGCCGGGTTCCGCACCGAGTTCTTCATCAAAACCGGGCTCGTGCTGCTCGGCGCCTCGATCAACATCGCGGTGATCGTGCGGGTCACCGGACCGGCGATCGCGCAGGCCCTCGTGCTGATCAGCGTCGTCTTCGGGTTCACGTGGTGGCTCGGCGGCCGACTCGGGCTGGACGACAAGCTGCGCGCCCTGCTGGCGTCGGCGGTCTCGATCTGCGGGGTGAGCGCGGCGATCGCCGCGGCGGGAGCGGTCCAGGCGAAGCGCGAGCAGCTCGCCTACACCGCGAGCCTGGTCGTGCTCTTCGCGCTCCCATCGATCTTCCTGCTTCCCGCCCTCGTCGACGCCTTCGACCTCGGCCCGGCGGTGGGCGGGGCGTGGGTCGGCGGCAACATCGACACGACGGCGGCCGTCAGCGCGGCGGGTGCGGTCGTCGGCGAGGAGGCGCTGCAGATCGCCACGATCGTGAAGACCACCCAGAACGCCCTGCTGGGTGTGGTCGCCGTGGCACTCACCGCCTACTTCGCGTTCCGCGTCGAACACAGCGCTGGCTCCGCCCGGCCCCGCGCCAGGGAGCTGTGGGAGCGGTTTCCGAAGTTCGTGCTCGGGTTCCTCACGGCGTCGATCATCGCGACGGTGTTCACCGATGCGGTGGGCTCGGCCGCCGCACGGCCGCTCATCTCCACCGTCAACGACCTGCGGACGATCTTCCTGATCCTCGCCTTCGTCGCGATCGGGCTGGAGTTCCGCGTCGCGCCGTTGCGTGAGGCCGGCTGGCGCCCGATCGGCGTGTTCGCGAGCGCCACCGTGGTGAACCTGGCCGTCGGCCTCGGCCTCGCGGTCCTGCTCTTCTCCGGCTTCTCGGCCGCTCGGCCATGACCGTGCCGGTGCTCGTTTCCCGGCGCGATCGGGACCTGCGCCGCGACGCGAGCGCGCGGTGTCGGACGAACGGCATTCCCGTCCGTCCGACACCTCACGAGGAGATCCCAGTGCCTACCCACAGCCGCGAGTCCATCCACCAGTCCATCGCCGACCGCTTGCTGACCTCGCTCGAGGACCTGGTGCATCGCCACCGCGCCCTCGCCGGGGCCGATGCCCGGCAGGCCGCGCTGCACGCCGAGCTGATCGCCGCCGAGGTGGCGCACGAGCTGGCTGTGGCGCGCAGTGCGCTGCAGCGGCACCCGCGTCTGCACTGACCCCCGTAGCCTGGTCCCATGCTCATCGGGGAACTCGCGCGGCTGACGTCGGTGAGCCCGAGGTTGCTGCGGTACTACGAGCAGCAGGGCCTGCTCACCTCCACCCGGCTGCCCAACGGCTACCGCGACTACGCCGAGAGCGCCCCGATGATCGTCGGGCAGATCCGCGCCCTGCTCGACGCCGGCCTGCCCACCGAGGTGATCCGCGAGGTGCTCCCCTGCGCCGAAGGCAAGCCTCCCCGGTTCGACGCGTGCCCGGGCCTCTCCGCCCTCCTGCAGGAGGTGCTGGAGAACATCGAGGCGCGCATGGACAAGCTCGCCCACCACCGCGAAGCCCTCACCCGGTACCTCGACGCGGCTGCCTCGGCCTCGCGCTGACGCTCCGGGCGGCGGCGTCCAGCTCCGCGGCGACCTCGCGCAGGAGTTCCAGCAGGCGCACGGCCGTGGCGGACGGTGCGGGCCGTGGGAGCACCGCCGCCACCCGGCGCGCCGAACCGGCGCCCGTGAGTGGGCGCAGCACGACGTCCGGCCGCACGCCGTCGGCCGCGAGCGACGCGACCACCGTGAGGCCGAGTCCAGCGGCGACGAATCCCTGCTTCGCGGTCCACTCCCTCACCCGGAACACGTGCTCGGGAGCCGGCTCGGCGGCGGCGAACAGCTCGTCGGCCATGTCGGGTGTGCCCTGCACCCAGCGCTCACCCGCCAGGTCGGCGAGCCGGACCTCGCGAGCCCCGGCCAGCCGGTGGTCGCGCGGCATCGCGACCAGCAGCGGGTCGCGCACCAGATCGACCAGCTCGACGCCGGCCGGCGCGGGTTCGACCGGAACGGCGAACACCACCGCGATGTCGAGGTCGCCCGTCGCGACCGCGCCGGCGAGGTCGACGCTGCCGCCCTCCCGCAGCCGCGGTTCCACCTCCGGGTGGTCCGCCTCCAGCCGTGCGAGGGCCCGTGGCACGAGCGTCGCGTTGGCCGTGGGTACGGCACCGAGGCGCAGCGGTCCGGCCGTGCCGTCCCGCACCGCGGCGAGCGCCGCGACCGCGTCGTCCATCGCCCGCAGCACGATCTGGGCATGCCGGTGCAGCACCGCACCGGCGGCCGTGAGCCGGACACCGCGGGCGTCGCGCTGGAAGAGAGCGACGCCCGCCGCCCGTTCCAACGCGGCGACCCGCCGCGACACGGCCGACTGCGTGTACCCGAGCCGTACGGCCGCAGCGGTGAACGACCCGTGCCGCGCGACGGCGACGTGCAGCCGCAGGTCGGCCGGATCCATGTCCATCGGGAATGCCAGCCCTTCCGAGATGTCGCTACTCGCATCTCTCGCCCCTGCCTACGGTAGGCCGCGTGACTGCCCCGACCATCGGCCTGTTCCTGCACAACGCCGCCGTCCAGTCGGACCCGGCGGTCGCCGCACGAGTGGCCCGGCACGCCGAGGACCTCGGCTACGACTCGCTCTGGGCGGGCGAGCACGTGGTGGTGCCGAGCCCGCGCGTGGCGCCGTCACCGATGGAGCCCGACGAGTCGATCCTCGATCCGCTCGTCCTGCTCGCACACCTCGCGGCGCACACGTCACGCGTGCGGCTCGGCACCGGGGTGATCGTGCTGCCACAGCGCAACCCGCTGGTCCTGGCCAAGCAGCTGGCCAGCCTCGACGTGGTGTCCGGTGGGCGGCTCGTGGTCGGGATCGGCGCGGGCTACCTCGAGCCGGAGCTGACGGCGATCGGGGTGCCGATGGCCGAGCGCGGCGCCCGCACCGACGAGTACCTCGCCGCGATGCGCGCGCTGTGGACGTCCGACACGCCCGCGTACACCGGCACGCACGTCCGGTTCGCGGGCGTCGACGCCCACCCGCGCCCGGTGCAACGCCCGCTCCCGGTGGTGATCGGCGGCCGGGCCGCGGCGGCCCACCGGCGCGCCGTTCGCGACGCCGACGGCTGGTACGGCTACATGCACTAACCGGAGTCGACTGCGGACCACGTCGCCGCGCTGCGCAAGGCCGCCGCGGCCGCCGGGCGGGACCGGGCCTTGCACATCTCGGTGACCCCGGAACGCCGGCTCGATCCGGCCACCGTGCAAGCCTACGCGGACGCCGGGGTGGATCGCCTCGTCGTCGCCCCACGCCCCGATGCGGGCGCGGACGCCCTGCTCCGCTTCCTCGACCGCAACGCGCCGGGCGCGGTGATCAGCCGGTGAGAGCGGGCGGCGGACGAGCAGGCCGGACACGGAGCGCTACAGCATCCCCGCCAGCTTGTACGCCACCAGCGAGCCGGCGACCGCGACGTTCAGGCTGAGCCCCGTGCCGATCATCGGGATCTCCACGACGTCGTCGGCCAGTGCGAGCGCCTCCGGCGGGACCCCGTCGCTCTCGTGACCGAGCAGCACCACCGTCCGCTGCCGTGCGGCCGGCAGGTCACCCAGGCGGATCGCCTCGTCGGCGAGCTCGACGGCGAGCAGCCTGCTGCCGGCGCGCCGCTGCGCCTCCAGCCAGCGCAACGGGTCCGGGACACGGTGCACGCAGCTGCGACGCCGGAGGGTGTTGCCCTTCTCCACCGCCCGCCGGACCCACGCCTCCCGAGGCACCACGAGGCAGGCGCCGACCGCATCGCAGGTGCGCAGCAGCGTTCCCAGGTTGGCGTCGTGCTTGGGCCAGAGCGGGGCGAGCAGGAGGTGGTCCCAGCAACGGTGGCTGCGGGGCCTGCGCTGCCGGCGCAGGTCGGAGCGGCTGCGCGCACGTGGCGCGCCGGGCTCGGTCATCGACCGCGCGGGCGGTTCCCGGCGAGGAGGAGTTTCATCGGCGGAGCGCTTCGCGGTGCGCCCGGACCATCGACGGAGATCGCCGGCAAGACTACCGGGAACCGGCCCCGGCGCGGCCCCGGCGCGCGACGCGCCCGGAGAAGAAGATCTCTTTCGGGTGAATCGTGACTCCTTCCGTCCCTGCTCGTTGCACCCCGTGCGGGCGCCGGTGGCTCGGCCAACCGGGCGAGGGAACGTCGATCGGGTGGAGATGACGGTGCGCAGTGCCACGCTGGTCCGTAGTGCGCTGGCCGGTGCGGTGGTTTGCCTGATCGTCGTCGGCGTCACGGCGCCGGCACTGGCCGGTGACGGCGAGGACGTCTGCCCGGACGCGGGCCCGGTCGAGGCCCTGCTGCACGGCGGGGCCTGCAGCGAGGAGCAGCCCGACCACGCGCCGGCGCCGGGCCGTCTGCTCAACCCGCAGTTCCCCGACTTCCCCGACTTCCCCGGCCTCGACGACGAGGACGGCGATCAGGACGACGACGAGTCCGACGACGCCTCCGAGGACGACGAGGACGCGCAGTCCGAGGAGGCCGACGCCGACGAGTCCACGGACGAGGACACCGAGGACACCGCGGCGGCCGCCGACGAGGGATCCGACGACGCCGAGGGTGCCGCCACGGACGAGGAGGCCGCCGTTCCCGCGGCCGCAGAGTCGGATGACCGGCCGGCCAGGAAGGCCCCCGCCGCGGACTCCGGGGCCGGCGCCGCCGTCGGGTCCGCCGTGCTCCCCGGCGTCGGCGACGCCGTCGACCGCGAGAGAGCGCCCGGCCTCGACTGGACCGGTGCGCTCACACCGGGCCGGGCCGAGAAGCCGGACCCGCGGCCCACACCCGCGCCGGCCCCGATCGAGGACGAGCCCGTCGCCCCGCCGGCGCCCGGGCCGGAGCACACCCCCGACCTCGCCGCCGTCGCGTTCGCGACCTCGTTCCCCTCACCGATCGAGGCCCGCTGGAACCTCGGCGCGGTCCTGCCGAGCCTGGTCCTCACGCTGCTGCTGCTCGCCGCGCTCGCCCTCCCCGTCGGCCTGCTCAACCGCGCCGCCGCCGACCAGCCCCACCGGGTCGAGGCCATGCTGGCGCGGCTGCGCATCCCGCCGGGCGCCGGGCGGCCCGCACCGGCGGTGTTCCTCACCGCCGTCGCGATCACGGCGGTGGCCGGCGCGGTGATGCTCGGGTTCCTCACGCCCGAGTTCCCGTTCGACACGTCCGCACCGGCGCTGCTGGTCGGACTCGCCGTCGCGTTCGTCCTGGTGACCGCGGCGCAGCAGGGAACGCAGCTGCTGTACGTGGCGCACTGGTGGGGCGTCCGCTGCCACGTCGGCCCGGTTCCCGGGTTCCTGCTGCTCGGCGCGGTCGGGGTGGTGCTCTCCCGCGCGCTGGGTCTCGAGCCGGGGCTCGTACTGGGCACGCTGATCGCGTTCCGCACCGCGCGCCCGCTGCGCTCCGACGAGGAGGGGCCCGCCGTCGCGCTCGCCGCCACCGCGCTGACCGCCCTCGGCGGCGCGGCGTGGATCCTGCGCGAGCCGCTCGTCACCGCGGCCGGAGCGCCCGGGACGTTCCTCGCCGACACGGTCGCAACGGCGCTCACGGCCACCTCGGTCAGCGCCGCGGCCAACCTGCTGTTCGCGCTCGTGCCGCTGTCGTTCCTGCCCGGTGCGGCGCTGCTGCGCTGGTCGCCGGGGCTGTGGGCGCTCTTCGCCTGCACGGGCGGCTTCGCGTTCGTGCACCTCTCGGTGCGGCCTGCGACCGACGTCCTCACCGGCGGGACGGGCGCGCTCGGCGTGCTGCTCGGGGTCTACCTCCTCGGCGCGGCCGCGCTGTGGACGTGGCTGCGCTTCGGCGCAGGCCGGACCGGTCGCGCCGCCCAGCCGGGCACCGCCTGACTAGGGGAGCACTTAGGCCGTGTCTAGGCGAAGGCGCGGCGAGGGGTGGCGGCCGACACGCCTCCGACGGCCCAGTTGTCGGGCTGCACCGGGATGACCTCTCCGTGCACCAGCCTGCGGTCGACGCCGAGCACGTCGACCAGGAGGTCGGTGAGCGCGCCCAGCAGCCTGCGCCGCAGCTCGGCGGGGCGGTCGGTGAACACGACCGCCGTGAAGTAGGGGGCCGACCGCCCGTCGGCCGGGATGCCGCCGTTGGCCCACAGCTCGGGCCGGTGGAGCGTGACGTGGGCCCGCACCCTGTCCCGGGGCACCTCCGTGAGCTCGGCGTAACGGGTGCTCATCGCGACGAGCAGCTCCGCGTGCTGGGCGGGGGTGTGCAGCCCCTCGACGAGGTGGACTTCCAGGACCGGCATGCGCACACCGTAGGGAGCGGCCAGTGGCCGAACAAGATCCGTGATGTTGCGATTCAGCCCGGCGGCGCGTTCACGACGGCGGGCTGCTCACGCTCCCACGCGAGGAAACGCTCGGTCTCGGCGAGGAAGGCCCCGCCCAGCCACAGCGCGATCACCCCGTCGTCGGCGAAGCCGAGCAGCGGGATCAACGCCTCGGGCACCACGTCGAGGGGTGAGACCAGGTAGGCCAACGCGAGCAGGATCAGCCCGATCCGGCCGCGCGACAGCGCCGGGTACCGGCCCGTGACGGCGGCTCCCAGCAGGCGCGGGAGGGCACGGAGCCGCTCCCCCATGGCCGGTGTGCCAGGGCGCCGCGACCGTGTCACTGCGCGCCACAGTGCCGTGAACGCCGCGATCCGCCGCGGCCCGATGCTCGCCACGATCACATCAACGCAGGCGCGCCCCGCGAAGTTCCGTTCCGTCCCGGATGCCCTGATCGGGTACGGGCGACCCGCCTCACAGGCACCTACACCGGCACGGGCTACTGTCGAGCCGGAGCACCACAACCGCATTCCCGGGGGATACATCCGATGGGCCTCATTCCGCGCGCGGGCGCGTCGGCCGCCCTCGTCGTCACGATCGGTGCAGTGCTGCTCGGGTGCGGCAGTTCGGTGGCCGACGCCGACGCGCCCGACCCCGCACGCAACGCCCCCGCGCCGCCCAACCCGTTCTGCGCCGCCGCCCAGGCCAACCTGGAGGCGATCCGCCCGCTCAACGGGCTCGTGGCGCAGGGCCAGGTTCCCCGCGACCAGCTGGCGAACACCGTCGCCGCCGTCCGCAGGGCCGGGCAGGACATGGTGTTCGCCGCTCCCGACGACATCCGCGTCGACGTGGAGCGCACGGTGCAGGCGCTCGACATGCAGCTGGACGTGCTGGTGGCGAACGGTGGCGACCAGACGGCGCTCTCGCGCGACACCGAGCTCGTGAACCGGCTCAACTCCCCCGAGTTCACCGGGGCGGGTGAGCGGGTGCGCGCCTACGTCGAGCGCAACTGCAGGGCGGGCGCGGCCGGCACCCGCCGCTGACCGCCCAGTGCTCCAGCTGTAGATCGTTGTGTCCATGATCGCCGCGAGCAGTACCGCATTGCTGCCGCGTCCGCACTGACGTGCTGCCCGCGGCGATCAACCCGCCGCCAAGGCAACCCGGGAGGAGAAGCCCGGAGAGCGGGCGATCGCCGGTCCTCCGAGCCGGGAACGGCGCGCCCTCCGCAGCCCCACCCGACCAGATCGACTCGGTGCCAGCGGCATGATCCGAACTAGTGCTTCCCGCCGGAGGTTCGTCGGGGGTATCGGTGGATCCAGCTTCTCGCTGGGCGTGGCGGCGGACGGCCCTCGTACCGGGCGTACTCGGGCTGTTCGCCGCTGCGTCCAGCGTGGAGCTGGGCCGCCGAGACCCTTGGCGAACCTCCGGCGGGGAGCACTAGCGGTTCATGCGCCGCGGTGCCACCGCCGGGCCGACCTGACGGCGCCGCACAAGCGACTAACGCCCGAGCGCGCGGCGGTTGCGGCGCTTCACCGCCGTGTAAGCGGCGGCGCCCACGAACGCGACGGCGCCGATCACCAGCGCCCATGTGAGGAACTGGAAGAGCGCTCCGAGCACGGTGAACGCGAGCCACACGAGCAACACGCCCCCGAGAACCTTCAGCACCATCGCCCCGGCCTCCTCGCCTCACCCATCCGACGCGTGGCGCGCCTGCGAAGTTCCCCGCGGGCACCGAGACTTGCCACAACAACTATCGCGATATATCGTGATGGCACACGAGCCAGTCAGGTTCGTCAATGAACAGGAGAACGACATGAACGAGCAGAACACTCCCTGGCCCGGCGCCCCGTTCGGGTTCCGCGGCCGCCGCGGACCGCGTCGAGGGCCGTTCCGACCCGACGGTCCAACCGTGCCGCCGTTCGCCGGCCCCGGCGAGGGCGAGGAGGCCCTGCGCGGGCACCGGCACCGCAGGCACCCCTTCGGCCCCGGCTTCGGGCCGCCCTTCGGCCCCGGGATGCGCGGCTTCCCCGGCCCACGCGGCAGGCGCGGCCGCCGGACGTCGCGCGGCGACATCCGCACGGCGGTGCTCGCGCTGGTCGCGGAGCAGCCGCGGCACGGGTACGAGATCATCCAGGAGATCGCCGACCGCACCGGCGGCGTGTGGCGGCCGAGCCCGGGCTCGGTCTACCCCACGCTCTCCCAGCTGGAGGACGAGGGCCTGGTGCGCGTCGAGCAGGCCGATGGCAGGCGCGTCGTCCACCTCACCGAGGAGGGCACGCGCTACGTCGAGGAGCACCGTGCGGAGCTGGACGCCGTCTGGGCGTCGGTCGGCCGGGATCCCGACGACGAGGACGTCGCGGAGCTGTGGGAGCAGCTGGGTCAGCTGCACGCGGCCGCGGCGCAGGTGATGTCGGCGGGCGCGCCGGAGCAGATCGCGACGGCCACCACCACGATCACCGAGGCCCGCAAGGCGATCTACCGCCTGCTGGCCGAGTAGAGGGGGCCGTGAGGGGATACGGGTGCCAGAGCGCTCGTATCCCTCATGGGTCAGGCGCGGACCGTGGGCATCCCCGGGACGAAGTCGGGGTCGATCTGGGCAGCCAGGTCGGCCCCGACGGCTCGGTTGCCCCAGGCCGCCGCGTTGCGCAGGTGGAACTCCACGGTGTCGCGGTGGTAGGCCGCCCAGTCGCGCTCCCGCGCGTCGAGCGCGGTGAGCACGGCGTCGAGCACGGCGAGGTTCTCGGGCTCGAGGGCACCCACCGGCGCCACGGACCCGCGCTCTGCGGCCCGCACCCACGCCGACTGGCCGAACCACCCCAGCAGCGCGTCGCCCACCTGCTCCCGCAGGTAGGCGGCGTCCTCTGCGTCGGTCACCTTGTTGCCGAGCACCCGCAGCTCCACGCCGTGGCCGCGGGCGTGCTCGGCGTACTGCTGGTACACGCCGATCCCGCGCCGCGTGGGCTCGCTGACGAGAACGGTGAGGTCGAACCGGGTGAATAGGCCCGATGCGAACGCGTCTGCACCTGCGGTCATGTCCACAACCACGTACTCACCGGGACCGTCGACGAGGTGGTTGAGGTAGAGCTCCACCGCGCCGGTCTTCGAGTGGTAGCAGGAGACGCCGATGTCGGCCTCGTCGAACTCGCCGGTCACGAGGTGGCGCACCCCGCCCGCCACCGCCGAGTACCGGGTCAGCAGCTCGCCGTCGGGGTCGAGGTCGAGCAGGCGCGAGCCGCGACCGGGGGGCGTCGTCTTGATCATCGCGTCCGGGCCTGCGATGCGCGGATTGGTGCCCCGCAGGTGCTCCTTGAGCCACGGCAGGTCGGAGCCGAGCGCGCGGGGCGGCGGGCCGTCGTACCCCAGCGCCTGACCGAGGTGCTGGTTGATGTCGGCGTCGATGGCGAGAACCGGCTTGCCGAGCTCCGCGAGGTAGCGGCTGAACACGGCCGCCGATGTCGTCTTCCCACTGCCGCCCTTGCCGACGAACGCGATGCGCACGCCGCCTCCTCTCGCCTTCGCCGGAACCCTGTGCGCAGATGATAATCATTGCCACTATCGGGTGAGGGGAGCGGGTCGCGATCTCGCCAACGCCCGACGCCAGTGCTCCGTGACCGACCGCCGCAACCGTTCCGTGTCGACGGCCCGCGGATCGAGGAGCCGTTGCAGCCCGACGCCGCGGAGTTGCCCGACGACGGCGATCGCGACCTCGTCGGGTGCGACGTCGGGCCGGATGGTGCCGTCGGCGATCCCCGCGGCGACGTCCTCGCGCAGATCGGCACGGAACGCCTCGTCCCGCTGGCGGAAGATCGGGGCCAGCTCCGGTGCCGTGGTCGCCTCGGCCCACAGCAGCAGGAACGCGCGGTTCAGCACGCCCACCTCACCCAATGCTCCGAGGTATCCCTCGATGAGCCGCAGGAGACGGTCCAGGCCGGGCGGAAGTCCGTCGAGCCCGGGCACGAACCCGGTCTGCGTCGCGAGCGCCAGGCGTTCGAGGAGCGCCTGCTTGGACCCGAAGTGGTGGGTGACGAGGCCACGGCTGTAGCCCGCCCGCTCGCCGACGCGCGCCAGCGTCAACGAGCGGACCCCCTGTTCGACGACCAGTTCGGCGGCGGCGCCGAGCAACGCGGTTTCGGCCTGCTCGCGGCGCTCCTTCTGGGTCCGGCGGGCGGTGGTCACGAGGAGCACCTTAGCAAAAACTTGTCATGCGACCAACAAGTGTGCAGGGTTGACGCCGTTGCCCCGAGTGGAGGTTTCGATGATCGAGATTGACGAGCGCGCCCTGGATGCCCTGCTGACCGAGGACCCGGGCGGTCCCGTCGTGATGCTGAACCTGTTGAGGTTCCGTCCGGACGGCGGCCGGGAGAGCTACCGGCGTTACGCCGAGGCGCTCGGGCCGGCGATCAACCCGCGGTACGGGCTGCAGGTGGAGTACCTCGGGGACGGCGGACGGGCGCTGGTCGCCGAGGACGGCCAGGCCTGGGACATGGTGGTGCTGGTGCGCTACCCGAGCCGGCAGGCGTTCGCGGCGATGATCCGCGACCCCGAGTACCAGGCGGTGTCCCACCTCCGCAGCGAGGCGCTGGTGGAATCGGTCCTGCAGCCGACCGTGCCGCTCACGGGCGTGGCCTGATGCCCACGGTCTTCGTGCACGGCAATCCGGAGACGGCGGCGGTCTGGGATCCGCTGCTCGCCGAGCTGGAGGCCACCGGTGCGGCTCGTCCCGGCCTGATCCGCCTGTCCCCGCCCGGGTTCGGTGCGCCGGTGCCTGCCGGGTTCGGGGCAACCGTCGGCGAGTACCGCGACTGGCTGATCGGCGAGCTGATGCGCTTCGCCGAGCCCGCCGACCTCGTGGGCCACGACTGGGGCGGCGGGCACGTCCTCAATGCGGTGATGAGCCGTCCGGACCTCGTACGAAGCTGGGTCAGCGACGCGATCGGGATCTTCGACACCGACTACGTCTGGCACGAGCTCGCCCAGCGGTGGCAGACGCCCGGAGTCGGAGAAGCCGATGTGGCCGCGCGGTTCGGCGCGCCCGTCGACGAGCGGGTCGCCACGCTCGTGGAGCGTGGGATGAGCGCGACGGTGGCAGAGCAGGTGGCCCCTGGCCAGGACGCGGTGATGGGTCGGGCCGTGCTCGCGCTCTACCGCTCCGCCGTGCAGCCGGTGATGGCCGAGCTCGGCCGCGACCTGGAACGCGCGGCGCAACGGCCGGGACTCGTCGTGCTCGCCACCGCGGACCACGTGGGCGGGACGGCCGAGCAGCGGCGCCGCGCCGCTCGCCGAGCCGGTGCCCGGGTCGAGACCCTCGACGGGCTCGGCCACTGGTGGATGACGCGCGATCCCGCCCGGGGCGCCCTCGCCCTCGCCGGCTTCTGGACGTCCCTGGACAACGGGTGACGGCGGACCGCCGCGGCGAGGCGGAGGCCCCGGATCAGCGGGACGCGCCCTTCCGCACCGGAGTGGCGCGCCGCGTGGCCAGCACGGTCCGCAGGGACGGCACGACGATGCCCTCGGCCGCCATCTTGCGCCGCGCCCGCCTGCGCGCCACCAGGACGCCGACGAACGCGACCACCCAGACGACGTACTGCACCGTCCACGCCACGCGGAACGCCTCCGGCGTGTAGCCGCCCGGTCCGGCGATCCCGAGCACCACCCCGATGGCGAGCGAGACGGTGAGCGTCGCGGAGAAGCCGGCCATGTTGATGATCCCGACGGCGGCCCCCTGCCGGTGGCCGGGGTTGAACGTGCGCGCGTAGTCGAAGCCGATCATCGAGGTCGGTCCGCCGAGCGCAAGCACGACCACGAGGAGGCCGAGCAACCACGGCGGCGCGGGCGGCGCGACGGCCAGCACGGCCGTCCAGACCGCGACCGTCGTGACGATCACGGCGAGGACCAGCCAGGACCGCCGGAAGGGGTGCCGGGCCGTGAACTCGCCGAAGAGCGGCCCGGCGACGATCCCGGCCACGACGAGCAGCGTCAGCATCGCGCTCGCCGCGCCCGTCGAGAAGCCCTGCCCGGCCACCAGGTAGGGCACGCCCCACATCAGCGCGAACACCTGGCCGGAGAACTGGGTGCCCATGTGGGTCCAGAAGCCCAGCCGGGTGCCCGGCTCGCGCCACGAGCAGACCAGCCCCTGCAGCACCGCACGGGGTGACTGCGCGGGTGGCGGGGCGGGCGCGCCCGGCGGGCGGTCCCGCACGACGGCGAACGCCGCGAGTCCCACCGCGACGCCGAGCGCCGCGGCGGAGACGAACGCGGGCGTCCAGCCGGAACTGTGCAGCACCGCGGCGAGCGGCACTGCGGACAGCACCTGGCCGAGCTGGCCGATCAGGCCGGTGAGCTGCGTCATCAGCGGCACGCGGCGGGCCGGGAACCAGCTCGTGACGACCGAGAGGACGCTGATGAAGGTCAGCGCGTCGCCCGCGCCGACCAGCACCCGAGCGAGGATCGCGAGCGGGAGGTCGGCGGCGACGGCGAGCACCAGCTGGCCCGCCGCCATCGTGAGCGAGCCGACGACGATCAGCTTGCGGGCTCCGAAGCGGTCGAGCAGCACCCCCACCGGGATCTGCAGGCTCGCGTAGACCAGCAGCTGCAGCACCACGAACCCGGCGAGCATCGCCGGTGCGGCGTGGAACCGCGCCGCGGCGTCGAGACCCGCGACGCCGAAGGAGGTGCGGTGCATCACCCCCACCAGGTAGGCGGCCAGACCGATCGACCAGACGACCCAGAGGCGATGATGCAGCTTCATCTCGGGTCCATGGTGCCCCCGCGCGCGCGGAAACGGGATGCTGTGCGGGCAGACTCACGTTGCACTCGGACAGATGTGCGACGGGCGGGGCCGCGGGCCCCGTCGAGAGGCGGAGGTGTGCCGTGCTGGATCCGGCCGGTCTGTACGAGATGGCGCCCGATGCGCCGCAGCTTGACGAACCCGTGCTGCTGGTGGCGCTCGACGGGTTCGTGGACGCGGGCAACGCGGCCCGGCTGGCGGTGGAGGCCCTCGTGGAGGGCCGGGAGCCGCGCCTGGTGGCCCGCTTCGACGTCGACCAGCTCGTCGACTACCGCTCGCGCCGCCCGCCGCTGCGCTTCGAGACCGACCGGTGGGCCGCGTACAGCCGCCCCGAGCTGGACGTCGTGGCGCTCACCGACACGGGCGACACCGGCTACCTGTTGCTCGCAGGACCGGAGCCGGACATGCAGTGGGAGCGGTTCTGCGCGGCCGTCGAGCAGATCGTGCGCACGCTTGGGGTCCGGCTGGTGATCAACCTCACCGCGATCCCGATGGCGGTGCCCCACACCCGGCCGATCGGCGTCACGGTGCACGGCACCAGCCCGGAGCTGACCGAGGGCCACGAGGCCTGGTTCGCCACGGCGCACGTGCCGGGGAGCGCCGTCGGGCTGATGGAGTTCCGGCTCGGTGAGGCGGGGCTGGACGCCATGGGCTTCGCGGTGCACGTGCCGCACTACCTCGCGCGGGCCGAGTACCCACAGGCGGCGCGCGTGCTGCTGGACCACGTCGGCCTGGCCGCGGGGCTGTACCTGCCCACCGAGAGCGTCACGAAGGCCGCCGAGCGCACCGAGGCGGAGATCGCCGAGCAGGTGGCGGGCTCCGAGGAGGTGCGGCAGGTCGTGGAGGCGCTCGAGCAGCAGTACGACATGGTCTCCTCCGGCCGCGCGGAGCGGTCCAGCATGGGGCTGTCGGGCGAGCTCCCCAGCGCAGACGAGCTCGCCGCGGAGGTGGAGCGCTTCCTCCGGGGAGAGGACGACAACGGCGGCTCCTGAAAGTTACCGGCGGGTTGTGAACTACTCACCCCCGGCGCGACGCTCGTGTCGGTGCCCCCGGTGACGGTGTCCCGGTCGGATCCGCGACCGAGGAGACCACGATGTGTGTGTTCTCCCGGGCATGATCAGTTCCACAGTGTGGGTCTGATCTTGATCGCACGTATCTCCGCAGATCGCGCGGGTAACGAGGCGGTCCCCATCCGCCCCTTCGAGTTGACGCCGAGGCCCGGTGGATCGATGGTGGCCCCAATCGTGAGTCGTGGGAAGGGGGCAGGCTCGGGCGCACGCCTGAGCCACACCACATGACCGTTCATAAAGAAGACAACACAATCGACACGCCACTGCCGGATCCCGCCGCACCGATCACCACCGCCGAGCAGCGCCAGCCGGTCGACTGGGCGATCTTCGGGATCGCCGCGGGCCTCGTCGTCGCGTTCATCATCTGGGGCATCGCCTCGGTCGACACCCTGAGCGCCGTCTCCTCGGCGGTGCTCGCCGGCATCATGAACGCGGGTGGCTGGGCGTTCGTCCTCGTGGCGAGCGGGTTCGTGGTCTTCGCGCTGTGGCTCGCGTTCAGCAGCTACGGCAAGATCCCGCTCGGCGGCGACGACGAGGGGCCGGAGTTCCGCACGGTCTCGTGGATCGCGATGATGTTCAGCGCCGGCATGGGTATCGGTCTGATGTTCTACGGCGTCAGCGAGCCGCTGACGCACTTCACCGATCCGCCGCCGGGCACCGTGGCCGCCGGCACGCCCGAAGCGCTCGACGTCGCGATGGCCACCACGCTGTTCCACTGGACGCTGCACCCGTGGGCGATCTACGCCGTGGTCGGGCTCGCCATCGCCTACAGCACGTTCCGTCGCGGCCGCCGGTCGCTGATCAGCTCGGCGTTCGCGCCGCTGCTGGGCGAGCGCCGCACCGAAGGCGCGTTCGGCAAGTTCGTCGACATCCTCGCGATCTTCGCCACGCTGTTCGGCTCGGCGGCGTCACTCGGTCTCGGCACGCTGCAGATCGGCGCTGGGCTGGAGGCAAACGGCCTGCCGCCGACCCAGCTTCCCCTGCTGCTCGGCATCATCGCGGTGCTCACGATCGCGTTCGTGGCCTCAGCGGTGTCCGGGGTCGCCAAGGGCATCCAATGGCTGTCGAACATCAACATGGTGCTCGCGGGGATCCTGGCCCTCTTCGTGTTCGTAGCGGGCCCGACGATCCTCATCCTCAACCTGATCCCCACCGCCATCGGCGACTACTTCGGGGACATGGCCCAGATGGCCGCGCGCACGGCGGCCACCGGCGGCGACGCCACCGCGGAGTGGCTGTCCGGGTGGACGGTCTTCTACTGGGCCTGGTGGATCTCCTGGACGCCGTTCGTCGGGATGTTCATCGCCCGGATCAGCCGCGGCCGCAGCATCAAGCAGTTCGTCGTCGGGGTGCTGCTCATCCCGAGCCTCGTGAGCCTGCTGTGGTTCGCCATCTTCGGCGGCGCCGCGATCCAGGCGCAGCGCAGTGGCACCGACCTCGCGTCGGCCGACACGGAGGGCCAGCTGTTCGGCCTGCTGCACTCGATGCCGCTCGGCGGGCTGATGAGCGTCATCGCCATGGTCCTCGTCGCGATCTTCTTCGTCTCCGGCGCCGACGCGGCGTCCGTGGTCACCGGCACGCTCTCACAGCACGGCACGATCCGGCCCACCCGCTGGGTCGTGGTGTTCTGGGGCGTCGTGATGGGCGCGATCGCGGCGATCATGCTCGCCATCGGGGCCACCCAGGCCGGCGAGGGCGAGCAGGACGAGGCGCTCACCGGGATCCGCGACATCACGATCATCTCGGCGGCCCCGTTCGCGCTCGTCATGGTCGCGTTGTGCATCGCGCTGGCGAAGGACCTGCACGA
Organism: Pseudonocardia hierapolitana; assembly: GCF_007994075.1. Lineage (NCBI taxonomy): Bacteria > Bacillati > Actinomycetota > Actinomycetes > Pseudonocardiales > Pseudonocardiaceae > Pseudonocardia > Pseudonocardia hierapolitana. The sequence continues at coordinate 1,413,026 of NZ_VIWU01000001.1, forward strand.
CGACCCGCTGATGCGCCGCGACCGGCGCGCGGTCGCGGCCGTCGAGCAGGCCGTCGACCACGGCACGAAGACCTACGGCGACGAGTTCGTGGTGGCCGTCAAGCCGCACCCGGACGTGGCGGCGCGCAACGGGGACTCGTCGCGCAAGGACGTGGTTGAGGAGACCTAGCCTCCAGCTGTAGCTCGGCATGCCCGGGTGCGGGCCGCTTCCCGCCGGCGACGATGGCCGGCGGCGCAGCACTAGATCGTCTCCAGCACCACCTTCCCGGTCACGCGCCGCTCGTCGATGAGCGCGAGCGCCTCGGCGGCGCGGTCGAGCGGGAGGGTGGTGCTGATCAGCGGGTCGAGCGCGCCCGAGCGCAGGTGGGGCATCAGCTCGCCCCACTGCTCCTGCAGGTAGCCGGGGCGCGCGAAGGCGTAGGCGCCCCAGCCGACGCCCACCACGTCGATGTTGTTGAGCAGGAGGCGGTTGACCTTCACCGTGGGGATCTCGCCTGCGGTGAAGCCGACGACGAGCAGCCGGCCCTCGGGGGCGAGGCAGCGCAGGGAGTCGGTGAAGCGGTCGCCGCCCACCGGATCCACCACGAGGTCGACGCCCGCGCCGCCGGTCAGAGCCTTCACCGCGTCCTTGAACCCGGCGGCGAGCACCGCCTCGTGCGCGCCTGCGGCGCGGGCGACCTCGGCCTTCTCCTCGGTCGACGCCACGGCGATCACCCTGGCGCCGAGCGCGACGGCGAGCTGGATCACCGCCGTGCCCACCCCGCCCGCCGCGCCCTGCACGAGCACCGTCTGACCGTCGCGCAGGTGCCCGCGCACGAGGAGGGCGAAGTGGGCGGTGAGGTAGTTCATCGGCAGGCACGCGCCCGCCGGGAAGCCGATCCCGTCCGGCAACGGCAGGACGACGTCGGCCGGGACGGCCACCGCATCGGCGAACGCGCCCGTGGTCGTGAACGCGGCCACGCGGTCACCGGCCCGCAGCGGGGAGCCGTCCGGTGCCTCCCGCACGATGCCTGCCACCTCGGACCCGAGCGTGAAGGGCAGCTCGGGCCGGTACTGGTAGAGCCCCTTGGTCTGCAGGACGTCGGGGAAGTTGACCCCGATCGCCCGCACGTCGACGAGCACCTGGTCGGGTTTCCGCTGCGGTTCCGGCACGTCACGCACCTCGACCGCCGCCGGCCCGTCCAACCGCACCACCTGCACCGCGCGCACCCGATGACCCCTTCGTCGACCGTCCGTCCGCCGGGACACTAACCCGTCAGAGGCGTCCCTTGACCGGGTCGCCTGCGGGCAGCGGCGTCATCGTCACGACGTCGGCCGGCCCCTCGAGAAGCCCGTCGATCGCCGCGCGGAGGCGCTTCACCGGCTCGCCCACCGAGTGGGCGTCGAGCAGCTCCTGCGACTCCCACTTCTCGAGGAGCACCAGCGTGCCGTCCGCGGCGTCGTGCAGCGCGTAGAGCAGGCAGCCGTCCTCGGCGTGGACGTCGGGGAGCGCGCCCTCGATCGCTGCCCTGGCGTCCTCGCGGCGCCCGGGCAGCGGGCGGAAGACGGCGGTGACGACCACTGGCTGCGACATGAAGATCTCCTTCGGGGTTCGTGCTTCAGATTCGCGCCGTGCTGGACCGCTCCACGAACTCGGCGGCCACACGGACCCGCCGGGGAGCCGGCGGGAGCTTCTGCCGCATGCGGGCGTGCACCAGCTCCACGGAGTGCAGCGCGAGCATGTCGATCGGCTGACGGACGGCCGTGAGCGGCGGCCGGATGAGCTCGGTCCACGGGTTGTCGTCGAAGACCACGAGAGACAGGTCGTCCGGGATCGCGATGCGGGCCTGCGCGAGCATCCGCAGGACCACCCGCACCTGCGCGGTGTTGGCGACGACGAGGCCGGTGGGCGGGTCGTCGAGCGCGAGCATCTGGGCCACGACCTCGGCGCCCCGGTCACCGCGGAAGGGCGCGGGGCGCACGAGGCGGTCGTCGCGCTCGACGCCGTGCTCGCGCAGGGCCTGCTCGTAGCCCTGCACCCGCTCGACACCGGTGGTGGTGTCGAGCGGCCCGGAGACGATGCCGATCCGGGTGTGGCCCCGCTCGAGCAGGTGCCTGGTGGCGGCGGCGGCCGAGTCGACGTTCTCGATGCTCACGACGTCGACCGAATCGAGCTCCCGGACGGCCCGGTCGACGAAGACGACCGGGATGTCGAGGGCGGCGAGCTTCTCCCAGCGCGCGGTGTTGTGGCCGGTGGGGGTGCCGATCATGCCGCCGACGGAGCGGTCGAGGAGGGTGTCGAGGGCCTGCCCCTCCAGGTGCGGGTCCTCCTGCGTGGTCATGAGCAGGATCTGCAGGTCGCGGGAGCGCGCCTCGGCGACGACGCGGTCGGCGAGGCGGGCGAAGAACGGGTTCGTGAGGTCGGCGAGCAGCAGGCCGATCGTCTCGCTGCGGCCCTGGGAGAGCTCCCGGGCGGCGGCACGCGGCCGGTAGGCGAGCTCCTCGATCGCGTCGAGGACCTGGGCGCGCTTCACGGGCGCGACCGGGCCCGTGCCGTTGAGCACGCGCGACACCACGGAGACGGAGACGCCGGCGTGGGCGGCGACGTCCCGGATGGTGGCCGCCTTCTTCATGCTTCCCCCTCCGCTGCGACGGGTCAGTTAACCCCATCCCGTCCGTTGACCTCGCCGAAACGCCCGTGGTACAAAACTGGAACCGGTACCACTCTACCAGTCGAGGAGTCCTCGGTGAACTTGCACGACCTGTTGCAGGCCCGCGAACGCGACGCCAACCCGATCCGCGTCGGACTCATCGGCGCGGGCCGCTTCGGAACGATGTTCCTCGCCCAGGCGCGCAACACCCCGGGGATCCACGTCGCGGCGATCGCCGACATCGATCTGGACCGGGCGCACCAGGCGCTCGAGCTCGTCGACTGGCCGAAGGACGCCGTCACCGACGACCTCGGCTCCGCGCTGGCCGGCGGTACCACCGCGGTGCTCCCCGACGCGACACCCCTGTTCACCGACGCCATCGACGTCGTTGTGGAGGCCACCGGCAACCCGATCGTCGGCACGTCGCACGCGCTCACGGCGTTCGACGCGGGCCAGCACGTGATCATGGTGACGGTCGAGGCGGACGCGGTGGTCGGCCCCGCGCTCGCCCGCCGCGCCGCGGAGCGCGGGCTCGTGTACTCGATGGCCTACGGCGACCAGCCGGCGCTGATCATGGAGCTGGTCGACTGGGCCCGCACGTCCGGCTTCCAGGTGGTGTGCGCGGGCAAGGGGGCCAAGTACCTCGAGCACTACCACGAGATGAACCCCGACAACGTGTGGGAGCACTGGGAGTTCTCGAAGGAGCTCACCGACTCCGGCCAGCTCAACCCGCGCATGCACACGGCGTTCCGCGACGGCACGAAGGCCGCGATCGAGATGGCCGCGGTCGCGAACGCGGCCGGCCTCGTCCCCTCGGACGAGGGACTGACCTTCACCCCGGGCGACGTCGAGCAGATCGCCACGGTCTGCCGGCCCCGCGAGGTGGGTGGCGTGCTGGCCCACGAGGGGTCGGTGGACGTCATGTCGAGCCTCACCCGCGACGGGGAGTGGATCCCGCACAACACGCAGGAAGGCGTGTTCGTGGTCGTGAAGGCGACCAACTCCTACGTCGCCGGCTGCTTCGACGAGTACCCGTGGCACCCGGACCCCACCAAGCAGTACGCCGCGCTGTACCGGCCCTACCACTACGTCGGCCTCGAGCTCGGGATGTCGATTGCCAACGCCGTGCTGCGCGGCATCCCCACCGGCGCCCCGAAGGGTTTCTCGGCCGACGTCGTGGCCACGGCGAAGAAGGACCTGGCGGCAGGCGACGTGCTCGACGGCGAGGGCGGCTACACGGTGTGGGGGAAGCTGATCTCCGCGCGGGCGTCGGTCGGGCGCGGCGCGCTGCCGATCGCGCTGGCCCACCACGTCGAGCTGAAGCGCGACGTCCCGAAGGGCGCGATCGTCACATGGGACGACGTGCAACTGGACGAGGCCGCCTTCGGTCAGGTGCTCGAGCTCAGGCGCGAGACGGAGCGCCTCCTCGGCACGCCGTGAGGGTCTCGCTGCTCGGCCTGGGACCGATGGGGGGTCCCATGGCGGCGAACCTCGTCCGCGGGCTCGGCTCCCTGGCCGTCTGGAATCGCACGCCGGGCAGGGCCGAGCGGGTGGTCGCGCTCGGTGCCCGGCAGGCCGCGTCGCCCGCGGATGCCGCCGCCGACGTCGTGCTCACGGTGCTCCCCGATCTGCCGCAGGTCGAGACGGTGCTGCACGGTCCGGAGGGGCTGCTCGCGGGCTGGCGGCGGGCCCGCGTGCCGGAGCCGGTGCTCGTCGTCCACGGGACGGTCTCCCCGGTAGCGATGCGGAGCTTCGCGGAGGGGCTCCGGCGCGAGCACGGGGTACGAGCCGTCGACGCCCCGATGAGCGGAGGCGTTCCCGGCGCGGAGCGGGGCGCGCTGAGCCTCATGGTCGGCGGCGACCGGGGCGACGTGGAGGCGCTCGCGCCGGTGTTCGCCCCGATCGCGTCCACCGTCGTGCACTTCGGTCCGAGCGGGTCGGGGCAGCTCGCCAAGGCGTGCAACCAGGTGGTGGTGGCCGGGACGATCGCGGCCCTGTGCGAGGCGCTCTGCCTGGCCGACCGGTACGGCCTGTCCCGTGCCGACCTGCTGGCCGCGCTCGACGGCGGGCTCGCCGGGTCGACGGTGCTCGACCAGAAGCGCGAGCGGTGGCTGCGTGAGGACTTCACCGCCGGTGGCAGCGCGCGCAACCAGCTCAAGGACCTCCGGTTCGCCCGCGAGGCCGCGACCGCGGCTGGAGCGCCATCGGAGCTGACGGCGCTGCTCCACGACCAGTTCCACCGGATGGTCGCCGCCGGCGACGGCGAGCTCGACCACTCCGGTCTCCTGCGCACGATCGCCGCGGGGACCTGAGGCACGTCCACGAGAAGAAGGGTCTGCAATGGTGCGTCCAGAGGAAGCCGGTCCGAGGTCACCGCTCCTGCCCGAGGTGCCGCGGGAGCTGTCCCGGCGGCGGTTGAGCCTCCACACGATCGTGCTGTTCTTCGGCCCGGGAGCGATCATCGCCTCGCTCACGGTGGGCAGCGGCGAGACCGTCCTCGCCTCGCGGCTCGGCGCGGTGTTCGGCTACGCGATCCTGTGGCTGGTGGTGGTCGGCACGGTGACTAAAGCGGCGATCATCTACACCTCCAACCGCTACATCGTCCTCACCGGCGAGCACCCCATGAGCGGCCTCGCACGGGCCATCCCCGGGCCGCGCGGCTGGTTCCCCGCGTTGATCGGGGCCCTCGCCGTGCTGTCGTTCCCGTTCGTGGCCAGCGCGCTCGCCACCGGGATCGGCAGCTACCTCAACATCGTCTTCGGCGGGCCCGCCGTCGCCTGGGGGCTCGTGCTGCTGGTCCTCGCCGCGGCGCTCGCCTGGTTCGGCTGGTACGCGCTGCTGGAACGCGCCCAGGTCGCGATCGTCTCGCTCAAGGTCGCCCTCGTGGTCGTCGCCGTGTTCGCCGCGCAGCCGCAGTGGCTGGACGTGATCGCCGGGTTCGTGCCGCAGGGCTTCGGCTACGCGCCCTTCGTCTTCACCGACTACCCGGAGATCGCCGACCGGTCGGTGTGGATCGAGGCGGTCGTCTTCATGGGCGGGCTCGGCGGCGGCATGTACGACTACATCGGCTACGCCGGCCTCATGCGCGAGAAGCGCTGGGGCGCGCTCGGCCTGCCCGGCCGCGACCGGGCCGTGGCCGAGCCGCTCACGCTGACCGACACGCCCCCCGAGCGGGAGCGGGTGCGGGGCTGGTCGCGGGCACCCCTCGGCGACGTGGTGCTCAGCTTCGCGGCGATGGGGCTCACCGCGGTGGCCTTCGTGATCACCGGCAAGGAGATCCTCGGCGCCGCGCACAACGTGCCGAGCGGCCAGAACGTGCTGACCTACCAGGGCGACGTGCTCGGCGTGATCCACCCGGTGTTCCGCTACTTCTACGTTCTCGCGATCATCATGGTCTTCTTCGGCACGATGTACGCGATCTGGGAGGTCTACTCCCGCACGACGTACGAGTCGCTGTCCGCGGTTTCGGCGAAGGTCCGCGCCGCCGGGATCGGCACGACGCGCGCGGTCGTCTACGCCTACGTGCTGCTCGGCGGCACGGCGCTGATCCTCACCGGTGCCGACCTGGTCGCGCTGATCACCCCGGCGAACATCGTGGGCGGCACGGTCGCCTGCGGCATCTACGGCCTGGGCCTGCTGGTGCTGGAGCGGCGGGTGTTCCCCGCGGGGCTGCGCACCCGCGTGGCCGCGCGCGTGCTCGTCGCCGTGTCGTCGGTGGCGCTGCTCGGCTCGGGGCTCGTGGCACTCGGTCAGTACGTCGGGGTGCTGCGGTGAGCCCGGGGCACCTGGTCGCGGCGGGCTGCTTCCTCGCCCTCGCCGGCATGCGCGCCGCCGAGGGGGCGTGGCTGTGGGCCGGCGTGTTCGCCGTCGCCGCGCTCGCGCAGGGCTTCCTCGGCTCCCGGTTCAGGGAGGCGCCCGGGCGGCGGGGCGCTGCCCGGCCGCGGCAGGCCGCGACGTGGCGCCTGCTCACCGTGTCCTCCTGCGCCCTCGGCGCGGTGCTGCTCGTCGTGCAACCGGTGCTCGGGTTGGTCGCCGCGGTCGTCGCCCTCTACTGCCTGCGGGCCGGCCGGACAGCCGTGCGAGCATGACGCCCGCGACGGCGGGATCCGAGGGGGAGGCCACGATGGGGCTCGTCACGATCGACCTTCCGGAGCCTCGCGAGATGCGGGGCAGATGGGCGGCGTTCGCCGCCGTCCTCGCCGCCCGCGGGTGGGGTCGCGGCTGCCACGCCACCGACGTCGTGTGGCACTTCGACGACGGCGGCGGCAACTGGGCCGACCTGCACCACGTCGACGGCGGGCGAGCCGTGCTGGTCGGGCACGACCACGAGTACTCCGACACGTACTTCGGTGCGGCCGCGGAGTACTTCCAGGAGCCGGAGACCGACCTGCTCGCCGGTGCGCCCGGCTGGTGGGCTCCCCCGGCGCAGGCGGCGATGGACCGCGGTCTGTGGGTCGGGTTCGTGTACGGCTACGAGGACGGCGTCTGGCACCGCGCCGAGTACGGGTTGTCGGACGGGTTCACCTCCGTCGGCCTCCCCGCGGTCGACGACGACCGCTGCCGGGAGCTCGTGGCCGAGTTCACGCAGGAGGCCCCCGGCCTGGCCGGTGAGGCGCCGGACCCTCGTGCCGTCGACGCGTTGATCGCCGCCGACGCCGACGTCACCGAGGCGCACGTGCGTGCCCTGATCGGCCCGACCGGCTGGGATGCCGCGGCAGGCGCCGCCGCCGCCCGGGCGTTCCTCCGGGTGTGATCAGGCGGGCACGCCGTCGTCGTAGGCCACGGCACGCGGCGTGCTCGTGAGCTCCTCCACCAGTGCGGTGAGCCTGCGGTCCATGCGCTGCTGGACCCGTTCCAGGCCGTCGAGCTCGCGGGCGAGGTCCACGGCCCGGTCCGAGCTCCCGACGCCGTCGAGGACCCTGTCCAGCTCCGCCCCCAGCCGCTCGATCCGCACCCTGCAGCGGTCCGAGGCCTGGACGTGGGCGAGCAGCTTGGCGCGCTGGTCGGCGTCGACGGTGTCCGGCACGGACGCCACGAGCTGCTGCAGCCGGTGCGGATGCATGGCGGTCCCCCCTCACGTGACGGGCATCACCGCTGACCGTAAGCGCCGACGCTCGGCTGCGGAAGCCCTCGGCTCCAGTGCTTCCCGCCGGAGGTTCGTCGGGGGTATCGGGGGATCCAGCTTCTCGCTGGGCGTGGCGGCGGGCAGCCCTCGTACCGGGCGTACTCGGGCTGTTCGCCGCTGCGTCCAGCGGGGAGCTCGGCCGTCGAGACCCTTGGCGAACCTCCGGCGGGAAGCACTAGCCTTGCGGCGTGACGGCGTGGGTGGACACCGGCCGGTTCGTTCGCGAGTTCGTGCGCGACCCCCTGCACACGGCGTCGGTGACGCCGAGCTCGCGGGCTCTCGCGGCGGCGATGGTGCGGGCGCTCCCGACGGCCGGTGCACCGGTCGTCGTCGAGCTCGGGCCGGGTACCGGGGCGTTCACGCGGGCGATCCAGGAACGCACCGGCGGGCGGGTACGGCACGTCGCCGTGGAGCTCAACGCCCGGTGGGCGCAGCTGCTGGCCGAGCGTCACCCCGAGGTCGACGTGGTGCAGGCCGACGCCCGTGAGCTGCCCCGCCTCCTCGCCGACCGCGCGGTCGCGGCCGTGGACGCCGTGGTGAGCGGGCTGCCGTGGGTGGCGTACACCCCCGGCCCCGACGGCCGCGGCCTGCACGCCGTGATCACCGAGGTGCTCGCACCGACGGGAGTGTTCACGCAGTTCGGCTACACCTGGACGCGCTGGGCGCCGCCGGCGCGGCGCCAGCTCGCCGACCTGCGGACCCACTTCGCCGAGGTGGCGACCAGCCGGACCGTGTGGCGCAACGTCCCGCCCGCGATCGTCCACGAGGCCCGCAGGCCCGTTCGCGTGACCTGAAGGTGAACGGCCCGACCCCGCAGCACTCGCTCCAAAAGAGGGGGACTCGACTGACCAGCCGAAGAATGTTGGTCCGAAAGGCCGACCCCGCGAGCGAGAAAATGCGCGCGGACGCGGAGGCGATCAGGAAACGGGAAACCGGGAATACCTGATCTTCGCGGGTGGTATGTCGTCCACACAGCGACGCTGTGGCTGCATCCGTACCCCATGGCATGGAGGGCTGGGCATGTCCACCGAACCGAACCGAGAGTCGCGACAGCCCACGGGAACCACGGGCCGCACCGGGCCGGCCCGCGCCGCGCGAACCGCGATGCAGCGCTCCGGAAATGCTGTTCCGGGTGGGGCGGGCAAGAAGGCCCGCTCGGGCGTTCGCGGCGTCGCGAAGGGGCTCGACCGGGTCGCGAGCAGCACCACCGCGTCCGGCAGGAGCGCCGCGGGGGGCCTGGCCACGACCGCAGGCACTGCAGCGGACACCGCGAAGAGCGCCGCCACGACAACCGCGAGCACCGCAACGGACACGGCGAAGGGCGCCGCGACGTCAACCGCCGGCATCGCGAAGGGCGCCGCGACGACAACCGCCGGCATTGCGAAGAGCGCCGCGACGACAACCGCCGGCATCGCGAAGAGCGCCGTCGCGACGGTGGCGAAGCCGCTGCTGAGCGGGGTGGCCTTCGCTCTCGTCGTCCGCAAGGTCATGCAGTTCCTCCGCTTCCTGCGTCAACTGGCCCTCCAGCTGTTGGAGGCGCTCAAGCAGCTCGCACTCCGCCTGCAGGAAGTCGCGGCCAGGCTCCGCGGTGGCGAGCAGCAGGGCGTCGAGGACGAGAACGCGGCGCCCATCGCCGAGGAGGCCGAGGAGGCCGAGGAGGCCGAGGAGGAGAGCGACGAGGAACCGGTTGACCGCCGCGAACCCGAGACCCGGCCCGCCTCTCCCCGCCGGCCGGGGGGCCCGCGACCGCAGCGACCGGTTCGGCCGCGTCCGAACGCGACCCCACCCGACGCGCCCGCCCCTGCCGTCCGGCGCCGCGCACCGGCGGCCCGCCGTCCCCAGCCGCCCAGCCGCCGCGCGCCGGGAGCGGGCGGGACGCGGTGAGGCCCTCGTCGCTTCCCCGCTAACGAGCAGGGCTGGTCCGGCCCGCGCCTCGCGCGCGGTCTCGCGCTTGAGGGCGGGCATCACAGTTCTGCGGTGTGGTCCCAAGGCCTGCCGACCGATCCGGGGGGCCTGGCGTCGACCGCTGTTCGGATATGCGAGGGGAGAACCGATGTTCAACGGCGCGCACGTCATACTCCACAGCCGCGACGCGGAGGCCGACAGGGCGTTCCTCCGCGACACGCTCGCCTTCCCCGGTGTCGATGCGGGCGACGGCTGGCTGATCTTCAAGCTCCCGCCGGCCGAGGTCGCCGTGCACCCCACCGACGCCGAACCGATGCACGAGCTCTACCTGATGTGCGCCGACATCGAGGAGGTGCTCGCCGGCTGCGCCGCGAAGGGCGTCGAGGTCGTGGACCCGGTGACCGACCAGGGGTGGGGCCGCCTCGCGTCGATAAGGCTGCCGAGCGGCACTCCCCTGTCGATCTACGAGCCTCGCCACCCCCTCGCCTACGACCTCTGACGCGGCCCGAGCGCCCGACTCGCCCGGTCGGAACGCCGGACTCATGGTGCCGGACGTCGGACTCACCGTGCTCGGATGTCGGACTCGCGGATCAGAGGTGGGGCTGCACCAGCTCGACGTAGCGGCGGGCCATCGTGGCGATCACCTGGTCGCCCGGGGCCGCCCACACGTCGGCGTGGAAGATCTCCACCTCCACGTCCCCGGTGTAGCCGGCTGCCGCGACGGCGCGGGTGAAGGCCGGGAAGTCGACGTGGCCGTCGCCCATCATCCCGCGTGCGAGGAGGGAGTCGGCGGGCAGCGGAGTGATCCAGTCGCACACCTGGTACGACACGATCCGCTCCCCCGCCCGCGCGATCTGGGCGTACACCCCGGGCTCCCACCACAGGTGGAAGGTGTCGACGACGACGCCGACCTCGTGCGGCGCGAACTGCTCGGCGATGTCGAGCGCCTGCGCGAGCGTGGAGATCACCCCGCGGTCGGCGGCGTAGATCGGGTTCATCGGCTCGATCCCGAGCGTCACCCCGCGCACGACCGCGGCCGGGACGAGCGCGGCGATCGCCTCGGCGGCGCGGGCGCGGGCGCCCGCGAGGTCCTTGTCGCCGGCCGGCAGGCCGCCGGGGACGAGCACCAGCGCCTTCGTGCCGAGCCCTGCCGCCTCGTCCAGGGCACGCAGGTTGTCCTCGTGCGCCCGGGTGCGCTCCGCGCGGTCGGAGGCGGTGAAGAACCCGCCCCGGCACAGCGACGACACGCGCAGGCCAGCGTCGTCCACGATGCGGCGGGCGACGTCGACGCCGACCTCGGCCACGGGCTCGCGCCACAGCCCGATCGCCGGGAGCCCGGCGGCGACGGCGCCCTCGACCGCCTCGCGGAGGTCCCAGTTCGCGGTGGTGCGCTGGTTGAGCGAGAGCCGGGCCAGGCGGGGGTCGCCGGGCGCAGGTGTGTCGACGTGGGCCGGGATACCGCTCGGGATGTCGAGAACGGTCACCGCACCGCCCCGGCCACGGTGAGCAGGCTGCGCAGCTTGGCGGCCGCCGCCTCCGGGTCCGGCAACAGCCGGGCGGAGTTGGCCAGCGCGAACACCTCCGAGAGGTGCACGACCGACCGCGCCGACTGCAGCCCACCGACCATGGTGAACCCGGGCTGGTGCCCGCAGAGCCACGACAGGAACGCGATGCCGGTCTTGTAGTAGAAGGTCGGCACCTCGAACACCGTGCGCGACAGTTCGAGGGTGGGTGCGAACTCTGCGTCGTAGCGTTCCAGGTCGCCCTCGTCGAGCGCGGCCAGCGCCGCCGACGCCGCCGGGGCGATCGCGGCGAACGCGCCGAGCAGTGCGTCGGAGTGGTGGGTGCCGTCGCCGCGGATCAGCTCCGGGTAGTGGAAGTCGTCGCCGGTGTAGAGCCGCACGCCCTCGGGCAGCTCGGCCCGGAGCCCGATCTCGTGCTCCGCCGAGAGCAGCGAGACCTTCACGCCGTCGACCTTCGCCGCGTGCGCCTCGATGAGCTGCACGAACGTGGCGGTCGCGTCAGCGACGTCCGCCGAGCCCCAGTAGCCGGCCAGCTGCGGGTCGAACGCCTCGCCGAGCCAGTGCAGGATCACCGGCTCCCGCACCTGGCGCAGCAGCGCCTCGTACACGCGCACGTAGTCGTCGGGCCCGGCGGCGACGGCGGCGAGCTGCCGCGACGCCATGAGGATCACCTGCGCGCCGGTGCCCTCGACGTACTCGACCTGCTCGGTGTATGCGGCCAGCACGTCGTCGACGGTGCGCAGGTCGGTGCGGTGGTCGGTGCCGGCGCCCGCTGCGATGCGGGCACCGTGCTCGCGGGCCTGCTCGGCGCTGCGGCGCACCAGCTCCTGCACGGCAGGCCAGTCGAGCCCCATGTTGCGCTGGGCGGTGTCCATGGCCTCGGCGACGCCCAGGCCGTAGGAGAACAGGTGGCGGCGGAACGCCAGCGTCGACTCCCAGTCGACGACGGCGGGTGCGCCGGGCACGTTCTCGCCCCACGGGTCACCGACGACGTGCGCGGCCGCGAACGCTACCCGGGTGCGGTAGGGGTGCGGGTGCGGCGTCCACTCCCGGGGCGCGGCCAGCTCGACGGTGCGCCAGCCACCGCCCGCGGCGGGCACCTCGATGGACGTGTCCACGGCGGTCATCGCCCGGCTCCGGGGAGCTCCACCCGGATGCCCTCGGCGTTCGAGCGCAGCGCCGCGTCCACCAGCTGCAGGCCGCGGACGCCGCTGGCGAAGTCGTACGGGTGCGGGCGCCCTGCGTCGACGTCGAGCAGGAACTGCTCCCACTGGGCGCGGAAGCCGTTGACGAACTCCTGGTTGTCCGGCACCTGCTCCCACTGCGCGCGGAAGTCCTGGTCGGTGGGCACGTCCGGGTTCCAGACCGGCATGGGCGTGCGCACGCGGTGCTGGATGCGGCAGCCGAAGAGGCCCGCGACGGCCGATCCGTGCGTGCCGTCCACCTGGAACTCGACGAGCTCCTTGCGGTCCACCCGCACCGCCCACGACGAGTTGATCTGCCCGATCACGCCGCCGGCCAGCTCGAAGATCCCGTACGCGGCGTCGTCGGCGGTGGCCTCGTAGGGCTCCCCCTTCTCGTCCCAGCGCTTCGGGATGTGGGTGACGGCCTTGGTCATCACGGCCTCGACGCCACCGAACAGGTGCTCGAGCACGTAGTTCCAGTGGCAGTACATGTCGAGGACGATGCCGCCGCCGTCCTCTGCCCGGTAGTTCCAGCTGGGTCGCTGGGCCGGCGTCAGATCGCCCTCGAAGACCCAGTAGCCGAACTCGCCGCGCACCGAGAGGATCCGCCCGAAGAACCCGGTGTCGATGAGCCGCTTCAGCTTGATCAGCCCGGGGAGGTAGATCTTGTCGTGCACCACGCCGTTGACGATGTCCGCGATTCGAGCGGCCTCCACCAGCTCCTCGCCCTCGGCAACGGACTCCGCGATCGGCTTCTCGGTGTAGATGTGCTTGCCCGCCGCGATCGCGCGCAGGATCGTCTTCTTGCGCTCGCTCGTGACGAGCGAGTCGAAGTAGACCGGAGCGTCGTCCTCCAGCGCGGCGTCGAGGTCGGTGTGCACGGTCTCGATGTCGTGCTTGCGGGCGATCTCGGTGAGCTTCTCGCGGTTGCGGCCGACGATCACGGGCTCGACCTGCAGGCGGGTGCCATCGGGGCGCAGCACACCGCCGTCGTCACGGATCGCGAGGATGGACCGCACGAGGTGCTGGCGGTAACCCATCCTCCCGGTCACGCCGTTCATGACGATGCGCATGCGTACTACCTGCTTCCTAGGAGAGTCGGTTCTCGGACGTCACGGTGGGACGGCCGCCGAGGTACAGCTCGGCGAGTTGCGGGTCGGCGAGGAGCTTCGGTGCGGGACCGCTGATGTGCACTCGGCCGAGGTCGAGCACGCAGCCGAGGTCGGCGGTCTCCAGGGCGCGCCGGGCGTTCTGCTCGACGAGCAGGATCGCGAGCCCGGCCTCGCGCATGGCGACGACCTGCTCGAACACCACGGCGGTGGCCTTGGGATCGAGGCCCATGGACGGCTCGTCGAGCAGCAGGACCTTGGGGCTCACCATCAGCGAGCGGGCGAACTCCACCTGCTTCTGCTGGCCACCCGACAGCAGCCCGGCGAGCGAGCGCCAGCGCTCGCGGACCACCGGGAAGAGGTCCTGCACGAACGCGATCCGCTCGGCGACCCGCGCCTTGTCGGCGACCGTGTACGCCCCCAGCGTGACGTTCTCGGCCACGGTCATCTCGGGGAACACGCTGTGGCCCTGCAGCACGTGGGCCACGCCCGCGGCGAGCATGCGCTGCGGGGAGAGGCCGGTGACGTCCTGCCCCGCGACGCGGACGGCACCCGAGCGCGGCGCGAGCAGCCCGCTCGCGACCTTGAGCACGGTCGACTTGCCGGCACCGTTGGGCCCGACCAGGCAGACCACGGTGCCCGCGGGCACGCTCACCGACAGCCCGCGCAGCACGAGGGCGGCGCGGCCGTAGCCGGCCTCGATGTCGCGGAGTTCCAGGAGTGGTTGGTCAGACACCGAGGTACGCCTCCAGCACCGCGGGATCGGCCCGGACCGTGTCCGGCGGGCCCTCGGCGATCGGCCGCCCGCGGTCGAACACGACCACGTGGTCGGACAGGCTCATCACCAGCTCCATGTTGTGCTCGACGACGATGAAGGTTCGGCCTTCGGCGTTGAGCTCGCGCACGAGCGTGGCGATCCGGTCGATCAGGGCCGGGTTCACGCCACCGGCCGGCTCGTCCAGCATGATCGTCTCCGGCTCCGCCATCAGGACGCCTGCCAGCTCGAGCAGCTTCTGCTGCCCGTAGGACAGGTCGCGGGCCTCGACGCCTTCCAGGTGGTCGATGCCCACGCGGCGCAACCACCCGCGGGCCCGTTCGATCTCCGCCGTGCCCCGCGCCGAGCCGAGCAGCGCAGCGACGCCGCGGGGGCGTGCGGCGGCCAGCACGTTCTCCAGCACCGTCATGCGGGGGAAGATCCGGCACAGCTGGAAGCTGCGCCCGATGCCCGCTGCGGCGATGCGGTGGGGCGCCTTGCCGGTGACGTCCCGCCCGCGGTAGCTCACCGTGCCGGAGTCGGGACGGATCATCCCGGTGACGCAGTTGAAGAACGTGGTCTTGCCCGAGCCGTTGGGCCCGATCACCGCGTTGATCTTCCCGTCCTGGAACTCGACGGTGGCGTGGTCGACGGCGCGCACGCCGCCGAAGGACTTGGTGAGCCCGGTCGTCGCGATGTTCGTCGTTGAATTCACAGCTTCACCTGCTCCCGCAGCTCCGCGGCCGTGACCTCGCGGATCGAGCTCTGCTGCGGCCGGAACCGGGCGAGCAGCCCCTGCACGGCGGGGATGACGCCGTCCGGCATGAACAGCACCACGACCGCGAGCAGCAGCCCGGTGGCGACCAGGTGGAACTGGGTCTCGCCGTAGAACACCTTGAAGTACTCGATCGCGGTACCGACGACCAGCGCGC
This sequence comes from Pseudonocardia hierapolitana, assembly GCF_007994075.1. Classification (NCBI taxonomy): domain Bacteria; kingdom Bacillati; phylum Actinomycetota; class Actinomycetes; order Pseudonocardiales; family Pseudonocardiaceae; genus Pseudonocardia; species Pseudonocardia hierapolitana. The sequence goes on from NZ_VIWU01000001.1 coordinate 1,428,188, forward strand.
CCAGCATCGGCCCGAACAGGTGCCGCACGCCGCCCAGCAGCGCCATCAGCACCATGTAGGAGCCGATCAGGATGGAGAACTGGAAGATCGGGTCGAGGTCGCCGAACCACAGCGCGTACAGGCCGCCGCCCAGCGCGGTGAACGTGGCCGACACGACGAACGCGACGAGCTTGTAGGCGAAGGTCGGCACGCCGAGCGACTGGGCCTTGTCCTCGTCCTCGCGGATCGCCTTGAGCCCCAGCCCGAAGCGCGACCGGTCGATCGTCCACCAGGCGAGCAGGGCCACGGCCAGCAGCGCGGCGAAGAGGTAGAAGAAGACGGCGTGGTGCTCGGGGCGCAGCAGGTCGGGGAACGGCCGCGGCACGACGAGGCCGTCGGATCCGCCGGTGAAGTCCCGCCAGCTCTGGAACACCAGCAGCAGCACCAGCACCAGCGCGATCGAGACGATCACGAACGACGCCCCACGGACCCGGAGCGCGGCGATGCCGATCGGCACCGCCAGCACCGCGACGATCACGCCGGCCAGCCCGAGGGCGAGGAAGCTCGGCACACCGGCCCGCACGATCAGCAGGCCGGTGCCGTATGCGCCGAGGCCGAACCAGGCGGCGTGGCCGAGGGACATGTAGCCGGTGAACCCACCGACGAAGTTCCACGACGTGGACAGCACCGCGTAGGACAGCACGACGATGCCCGCGGACAGGATGTACGGGTTCGGGCTCCAGAGCGGGAACGACAGCACCGCTACCGCGCCGACGACGAGCGCGCCGAGCCGAGAAACGTCGTGACGACTAAAAGCGCTGGGCAAGGCGGCCTCCGAAGAAGCCCTGCGGGCGCACCAGCAGGGTGGCGAAGAGCGCGAGGTAGAACACCGTCTGCGCCCACGTGGTGCCCAGCGGCAGCTGGAGCAGGCTCTGCCCGATCCCGAGGACCATCGCGGCGATCGCGGCACCCGGGATGCTGCCCAGCCCGCCGACCACGATGATCGCCATCAGCGGACCGATCCAGTGCCAGTGCAGCGACGGGTAGATCGTGGAGTCCAGCGAGAGCGCGGCCCCGCCGACCGCGGCCGTGGCCAGGCCCAGCCCGAAGCCGTAGCCGGCGACCTTGTCGGTGTCGATGCCGATCAGCCGCGCCGCCTGCGGGTGCTGGATAGTCGCGCGCAGCGCCTGGCCGAACCGGCTGCGGGTGAGCAGCAGGTACAGCGCGAGCAGCGACAGCGCGGCCAGCCCGAACGCGATCAGCTTGACGACCGCCACCTGGGCGCCGAGGACCTCGATGCTCGCGGCGCTGTAGGACAGCTGCACACGCCGCTGGGTGCCCGAGTAGACGAACCCGAGCATGCCCTCGATGGCGAGTGCCACCGCGAACGTCAGCAGCACCGACATCATGGTCACCGTCGCAGGCCGCAACCGGGCGATCAGCAGCCGTTGGAACCCGACGCCGGCGAGGAAGAACAGCGGCACGGTGACCACCAGCGACAGCAGCGGGTCGATGCCGAAACGCTGGTGGACGTCCCACGCCAGGTAGGCGGCGAGCACCAGGAACGCCGCGTGGGCGATCATCACCACCCGCATCACGCCGAAGTACAGCGTGAGCCCGGCGGCCAGCAGCGCGTAGAGCCCGCCCAGCAGGATGCCGAGCAGCAGGCTCTGGAAGAGGAGTGATCCGGTCACCAGGTGGCCTTCGGGTAGGTGAACTCCGCCTCAGCGGTGTCCTTCGGCAGCACGATCCGGATCTGGCCGTCGACGTACTGCTGGATGAGGTGAGCGCTCTGCGGCCTGCCCTGGGCGTCCCAGTTCAGCGGGCCGACCACGGTCTCGACGGTGTTGGTGCGCAGCCAGTCGATGAGCCGCTGCTGGCAGTCGCCCTGCTCGGCGCATCCGACGGCCTGTACGGCGGCCGCGACGACCTGCCCGGTGGTGTACGCGTTCGCCTCGTCCTCGGTGGGCGGGCTGCCGAACTGCGCGGTGTAGCGCTGCACGAAGTCGACGTTGGACGGGTAGGGCGCCTCCGGCGTGTAGCCGGTGGGCGAGACGATGCCCTCGGTGGCCCCGCCGATCGCGGCGGAGAACTCCGGGTTGGTCGGCGCCGTGGTGAACGCGGCGAGCTTGGGCTGGTAGGCGAGCTGCTGCAGCGCGACGATCAGGTTGACCGCGTCCTGGTACTGGGTGCCGCCCACCACGATGTCGGCCCGCGAGTCGGCGATCTGCGCGGCGATGGAGGAGAAGTCCGTGGTGTTGGGCGGGTAGACCTCGTCGACCACCGTCTGGATGCCTGCCGCCTCCAGCTTGGCCTTCAGCCCGTAGGCCGTGCCCTGCGCGAACGGGTCGTCCATCGCGGCGTACGCCGCCGTGCGCGGGCGTTCCCCCTCGGGCATCGCAATGATCGTCTCGGCGAGGTGGTTGTAGTGGTCGTCCGCGACGGCGGGGGCGGCGTAGAAGAGGTTGTCGAAGCCCTGCTCGAACACCTGGGCCGCGGCGCCCGCCGGCTCGACGAACAACATCCCGTACTCCTGCGCCACGCGCGCCGACGGCACGACGAGGCGGGTGGAGAACGGCCCGAACACGAGGTCGACCTGGTCCTGCGCGATCAGCTGCTCGTAGTCGGCCACGACCCGGTCGGCGTTGGACTGGTCGTCGAGGATGCGCAGCTCGACCTGCCTGCCGAGCAGGCCGCCACCTGCGTTCACCGCGGCCGCCCACGCCTCGTACCCGCGCTGGACCCCCTTGCCGGGCTCGGAGAAATCCCCGGTGAGCGGCAGCGAGATGCCGACCGTGATCGGCTCGGACGTGTCGCCGCCGCCCGTCCCACCTCCGCCGGAGCACGCGGTGAGGACCAGCGCCGAGACGCCGGCGAGGCATCCCAGCCGAAGGGCGGTGCGGGCGTTCATCGTGGGGAACTCCTCCTCGTCGAGGAACGTAAGCGCTTTCGTAAGCGTTTGCGTAGACTACGTTCGACCCCGCGAGCTGGCAAGGAGGCAACGATGCCCAAGCCCCGGTCGGCGCCACGCCTCGCCGACGTCGCGGCACGTGCGAGCGTGTCGATCGCCACGGCGTCCCGGGCGCTCGCGGGCCGCGAGGGCGTGAGCGAGGCCGTCGCCGCGCACGTGCGCGAGGTGGCCCTGCGGATGGGCTACGTCGCCAACGTCCACGCGCGCACGCTCGCAGGCGGCGCGACGTCCACGGTGGGCCTGATCGTCCACGAGATCGGCGACCCGTACTTCGCCGAGATCGCGAGCGGGGTGATCGGCGTGGCCGCCCAGCGCGGGCTCTCCGTGCACATCTGCCACTCCGGGCGCGACCCCCGCAACGAGCTGCACCAGATCCGCACGCTCATCGCCCACCGCACCGACGCGATCATCGTCGCCGGGTCCGGCTACATCGAGCCCGCGATGCAGGCGGAGTCGAACGCCGTGCTCACCGCGTTCCAGGAGACCGGGGGGCGGGTGGCCGTCATCGGACGCCACCACCTCGCGGCCGACGCGGTGCGCCCCGACAACGAAGCGGCGGGCGCCGCCGCGGCCGCACACCTGCTGGAGCTCGGGCACCGCCGGATCGGGGTGATCGCCGGTCCCCCCGCCCTCACGACCGTGGCCGACCGGCTCGGCGGCGTCGGGCAGGCGCTCGCCACCCACGGGCTCACGCTCGACGACGTGCCGGTGCTGCACACCGACTTCACCCGCAACGGCGGGGCCTCCGGCGCCGAGCAGCTGCTGACCGAGCACGGCGACCTCACCGCGCTCATCGCGCTGAACGACCTGATGGCGATCGGGGTGCTGTCGGTGCTGCGCGCCCGGGGGATCTCCGTGCCGGGGCGGATGTCCGTGGCCGGGATCGACGACGTCGCCGTCGCGGCCGACCTCGCCCCCAGCCTCACCACCGTCCGGCTGCCGATGACCGAGATGGGCGAGCTGGCGCTCACCATGGCGCTCAAACCCCCGTCGGCGCGCAGGCGGCGCAAGAACACCGGCCACGAGCTGATCGTGCGCGACTCGACGGGCCCGGCAGCTCGCTAGTGCTCCCCGCCGGAGGCACTAGGCCGTGGGGAGGCGTCGTGCGGTGCTCGGCCGGGAGGCCGACCTGCTCATCCGCCGGTCACTCCAGCGCCCGGAGGCCGAGCGCGTTCCAGCCGCCGGTCGCGCGCTCCGGGTGTTGCACCAGGCCGCCAACCCGGACCCGCTGGCCGCTGTGGTGCACGCGCTCAGGTCCGCGCACGAGATCCTGCGGGGCGCCGAAGCCGGTGCGTTCCTCGACGCGGCGCTCCGCGAAGCGCGCGGCTAGTCCGACCACCTCAGAACGACCGGCGCAGCGGGGTCGTCGTACCCGAGGACCACGTCGGCGATCCGCACCGGGTCCACGGTGCCCCGGTACATCTGCTGGCCGGGCAGGTAACGGCGCAGGTAGCGCTCCCGGACCACATCGGCGGATCCGAACAGCTCGACGTCCCGGACGAGAGCCCGGCGCAGCGTCTCCGCGGGACTCACGTCCAGGTACACGGACATCTCCCAACACCCCGCCAGCTCGGCGGACAGCAGGAAGACCCCGTCCACGACGAGCACCGCGTCCGGCGGTGCGACGCGGGCCGGTCCCCGGTGGGCCTCCTCGGTGCGCAGGTCCCGCAGACCGGGCCGGAACCGGCCGTCCCCACCTGGTCCGAGCGGGTGCAGGACGAGGCGTCTCAGGGCCGGGAAGTCGAAGCAGTCCCGGACGTACCCCTCCGGCGAGAGCGGGCCTCGGCGGTAGCGCTCGTGGCGCGGCCGGTGGAAGTCGTCGATGCTCACGCGCAGCGCAGGCCGCCCGGATGCGCGCACGACCTCGGCCAGGTCGTCGGCCAGCGTGGTCTTCCCTGCGGCGTCGGGACCGTCGATCGCGACGCGGACGGTGCGCTCCGCCGGGCGGCCGCACACCATCCGCGCGAGCCGGCCCAGCAGCTCGGCCTTCATGTCCGTGCTCGTCATGCCGGCTCGTCGGCCAGGTACGGCGGGGCGGGCTCGTACTGGATCGTCCGCATGACGGCGCGGGCGTGGTCACGCCCGTGGAGCCGCCCGACCAGCCACAGCGCCATGTCGATCCCCGCGGACACGCCCTGGCTGGACACCATGTCACCGTCGACGACGTAGCGGGCGTCGCGCACGACCGTGATGTCGCCGAGCCGCTCCAGCTCGTCCTCGAGCGCCCGCTCGGTGGCCACCCGGCGACCGCGCGACACCCCCGCCGCACGCACCAGGAACGCGCCGGTGCACACGCTGGTGACCCACCCGGCACTCGCGGCCGCGGCCGTGATCCAGTCCGTGACCGCGGGATTGGCCATCTCCGCCTCGATGCGCGAGTGGGCACCGCCGGGTACGAGCAGCACGTCCAACGGCGGGTGATCGTCGAACGTGTGGTCGGGCAGCACCCGCATACCGCCCGCGCAGCGGACGAAGCCGGGCCGCTCCGCCACGAGCACCACCGTGTCGGCGCGCTCCCGGCGCCGGGAGGACCCGTGGAACACCTCCCACGGTCCGACGAAGTCGAGCTCCTGCACCCCGTCGAAGACGAGGATCCCGTACGTGGTCACCGGCTGTGCACCTCCACCATCTCGTCGTCGGCGGGCGCGTTCCGCGCGTCGGCGATGAGGCTGCCCACCACGAGCACACCGCCCACCAGATCCAGCCACGTGACCCGCTCCCCCAGCACGAGCACCGCGCCGAGCACGCCGAAGACCGGGATCAGCGTGAGGTAGGTCGCCGCCCGCGCGACGCGCATCCGCGTGAGGGCGGTGAGGTAGAGCCAGAACGGCAGCGCGTAGTTGAGGATGCCGGCCGCGGCGATCAGCAGCAGCTGTCCGGGCGTCGCCGACGGCAGCGGACCCCCCAGCGCGAGCTGGCAGACGAGCACGAAGCCGAGCGCCCACACCTGCTGCGTGAGCGCGGCGGGGAGCGGCTCGACGGCCGCGACCTGCCTCGAGGCCACCACGACGTACAGCGCGGCCGCTGCGACGCTCGCGACGATCATGCCGTCGCCCGCCCACGAGCCGCTGCCACCGTCGGCCGAGAACGCCACCAGCACCGAACCCGCCGTCGCGCCGGCGATCACGACGAGGAGCCGCGGCCGCGGGCGTTCCCGCAGCAGCACCCATGCGATGAGCGGAACCATCACCGGTTCGAGGCTCCCCAGCACGCTCGCGTTGGCGGCGCTGGTGAGCGCGAGGCCTGCGAGGGCGAACTGGTAGGCGATCCCGGGCTCGAGCAGCCCGACCCACCCGTGCCTCCACGCCCCCGCGAGCCGGGCGCCGGTGGCGGCGCAGGCGGCGGCCAGCGCGCCGACGGAGGCGATCAGCTGCACCACCAGCACCGAGCCCGGCGCCGCCCCGGTGACGTCGAGCGCGACCTTCGTGAGGACCAGCCCGGCCGCCCAGGTGGCGGCGCTCGCCACCATCAGGACCGGCCCGCCCGCCCTCATCCGCTCGTCCCGATCGCGAGGGTGACGGGGCACCGGTCCTGCGGGCAGCGGTACTCGTCGCACAGCCGGCAGATGTGCTCGGCCGACTCCTCGTCGCCGGTGACCGCGGCGAGGATCGCCGAGACGACCCGCTCGACGTCGGCGCGCTCGGCGGGCGCGAGCCGCCCGATCGTGCGTTCCAGCCAGGCGATGCGGGCGTCGGCCTGCCGCTGCCACACCTCCTCGCCCGCGGCCGTGAGGTGCAGCGAGACCGTGCGGCCGTCCACCCCAGCGCGGCGTTCGACGAGCCCGGCCGCGGCGAGCCGGTCGACGGTGCGCACGGTGCCGGGGTGCGTGATCCCCAGCGCGATCCGCACCGCGCCGATGCTGCAACCGGGCGCCACCCCGACCGCGTTGAGCGCCGCGGCGTCGGTCGGCGCCAGGCCGGACGACGCCGCCAGCTCGGCCGTCTGCGCGTCGGCGAGGGCGATGCCCAGTGCGCCGAGGAGGTTGGCGGTGCGAGAACACATGACTCAGTTATATAACGAAGTCATATGTCCGTCAACGCCCAGCTCGCCCTGATCGCATCGACAGCTCGTTCCCAGCTTCGGCCACCAAGGTCGGCCCCGGCCGCAGCGAGGGACCGCGGCCGGATCAGGAGAGAACGAGATGTTCGAACTGCGGACCGGTCGTCGGTGGCTCCCCGCGCCCCTCGCCGCGGCCGGCCTGGTCGTGCTGACGGCGTGCGGCGGCAGCGACCCCGCTGCGCCGGCCACCGCCCCGGCCACGACGGCATCGGCCGACGCCTTCGCCGAGTGCATGACGGAGCAGGGGATGCCGGCCCCACAGGGGGGAACGAGGATCACCGGACCGGGCCCGGGCCAGCCGGACCAGCAGGGCGCGCCCATGACCCGCCGCAGCGCGCCACCGGCGCCCGACGGCGTCGATCCCGAGAAGTGGGAGGCAGCGCTGGAGGCGTGCGGCCACCTGGGCGTGCGGCGGACCCTCGCGCCGGGCGAGGGCGGCTCGTAGAACGCGCGTGTCGGGCGTGCATCGCTGCGCAGGCAGCCATGTACGCCCGGGCATTGCGGATCTTCGCGCGGCCTCGTCGCGGCCGCCGCGACTGCCCGGCGAGGGCCATGACGGCGACGGTCCCACCGGCGGGCGTCGCGTCAGCCGAGGTCACGCGGCCGGGCGATCTTTTGCCCGACCCCCCTCGATCGGGAACTTCCGGGCCTGCCAAGGTGGGCCGAGTGCGACTCGTGTTCGGCCCCGACGATCTGGAGGAGTACTCCGCCGTTCGCGACCGCCTGCGGCTGCACATCGTCGCGTGGGCCCGCAGGCGAGGGATTGCGGTGGAGCCGTCGCTGGTAGCAGCGGCCCTCGACCACAAACACAGCGTCGACGGCCGGCTCGGGCACTGGACCAGACGCCACGTCGCCGACGCGCTCGCCGTGTGGTTCCCGCGTACGGTCGCGCTGCTGGAGGACGACCGCGACGCCGTCCCCACCGCTCTGCACGCCCTCATCGGCTTCCTCGACGACCACGAGTGGCTGGATTCGCGCTCGGCGCCCGCGGCCGAGCTGCACGAGCAGGTCCGCGATTCCACGCCCGCGCTCCACGACGCGCTCGACGACGAGCGCAACCACGACCTCGGCACGTTCTGGGCCGTGCAGATGCTGCGCCACGGCGTGCCCACCGCCGATCCGGCGGCCGTCGCGCGGTTCCTGCAGCAGGTGCACGCGGGCGAGCTGGAGATCGACCGGGCGGCGCTTGAGGAGATCCAGCGCCGGCACGCCGACGAGAGGCAGGAGCCGCCGCAGCCGGAGCTGCCGCCGGTCCTGCCGCCGAGCGCGGCGCAGATGCTCGCGGCCGCCGACTCCTCCGTGGCGCTCGCCCGGCTGCGCGCGTTCACGCGCTGGGTACGCGCGGGGCGCGCGCTCACCCGCGAGGGACGGCTGCTGCTCTCCGACGCCCGCGCCGTGGCCGACGCGCTCGACCTCGACCACTTCTCCCGCGACCGGGCCCGCACCAGCGACGACATGCCCGAGATCAGCCTGCTCCTGCACTGGGCCCGGCAGGCCCGGCTCGTCAGGGTGGTGCGCGGGCGGCTCGTCCAGGTCCGCAGCGCGGCACCGCTGCTCTCGCGGCCGATCGAGCTGTGGAAGCGCGCGTTCGAGGCCGTCGGCGGGATCGGCGAGCACTTCGGCGGCAGCAACGTGTTCGGGGCGCCGTCGCTGTTCGGGATGAGCCTCGGCGAGGCCTACCCGATCCTGCTGTACCAGCTCTACGCCGCAGGCGGCGAGCCGATCCCGGTGGAGCGGTTCCACCGGGCCGTGCGCGACACCGTGAACGAGCGCATGGGCTGCGTCGTCGACGACCTCGCGGGCGATGTGGAGCACCGGCTGTGGCGCCGCGACGTCACCGCACTGCTCGACGCGCTGGAGCTGCTCGGCGCCGTCCACCTCTCGGAGACACCCGGTGTGGAGGACGGCGAGGACATGGCCGAGCTCATCGCGCTGGCCGGGCGCGACGACCCCGACCCCACCCTGGTCGCCCTCACGCCGATCGGGATCTGGGCCGTGCGGGAGTTGCTCGTCGAACGGGGAGTGCACGCGCCGCTGGTCGGTGAGCTCGCCGACGAGGACATTGAATACGTGTGCGTACGCATGGCCGGCCTGCCCAAGGACGTGGCCGAGGCCGAGCTCACGGCGTGGGTGCGGGGCCGCTCCGGACGGGCGGCAAGCCACGAGATCATGCGCTATCTGCAGCGCGTCGAGGTGCCTGCCCACCGCGAGCTGGCGCTCTTCGCGCTGTCCCGATGCGGCACGCCGGGGCGGGAGACGAGCCGGTGGCGGGGCCGCGTGAGCGCCGCACTGCGGGCGCCGTCGACCGGCGCCCAGCCCCGCGTCGAGTGCGACGCCCGGCTCGCCCGCCCCTGACACCACACCATCGGGTGACACGGGCGCCACACTGTGACACCGTGACGCGGCCGCGCGACTACGGATGCGAACGACAACAGCATCCGGCCAGAGCGCCGAGAGAAGGAGCCGACGTGGCCACGCCCGACCCCTACCAACACTGGTCCGGGGCGCCGAAGCACTGGGTGCACGTCCCCGCGCAACGGAGCGGCCCGCCAGGACCCGACGAACTGGACGCTGCGGCAGGCAGTCCGGGCGGCGAGTACGGCAGGGCCTCGCGCGGGGGGTGGACCGTGGCCGCGATCGCGCTCGCGGTGGCGGTCGCGGCGTTCGTCCTGATCGGCACCGGGAGCGCGATGACCGGGCACGAGGCGCCACCCCCGCAGGACACGCCGGGCGTGGTGATCCGCTGAGGCCCTACTCATGTAACGCGGGTCACAATGAAGTGCGAACCGTGGTTGAGACACGAGTGGGGGCCGGCCATGCGCACGATCGTCCTGCTCCTCGCCGCCTGCCCGATCCTCCTCGTACCGGGCGTGGCCGCCGCAGACTCGGACACCTACGCGGTCAGCCGATCGTGGGAACTCACCTACGTGCACGGCGACCCGAGGATCGTCCCCGACGTCGAGGACGACGTCGTCGAGGTCACCTGCCACAACGAGGACCAGATGAAGGACTGGTGGGTCAACGACGAGGACCTCGTCGACGAGGCCCGGGAGCGGGCCGACGGCACCGGGGTCCAGGTGCAGCCCGAGTTCACCGGGGAGACGGAGACCCTCAAGATCACGATCGCGTGCGAGAAGGCCTGACCGACCGGGTTCAGTCGACGACGACCTCGTCGAGCACGCCCTCGTGGATGTCGAGCACGAACCCGCGGACGCGGGTGTCCGGGTGCAGGAACGGGTCGTGGCGCAGCTGGGTGACGTCGCGCCGCACGCTCTCCGCCGGGTCCCGGAACGCATGGGTGCGCCAGGACGGCCGCATCCCGGTCTCCTCGGCGAGCTCCTCGCAGAACTCGTCGTCGGTGAACGTGGCGAGGCCGCAGCCGTTGTGCTGGACGAGGAGCACGTCGCGCGTGCCCAGCTTGCGCTGGCTGATCGTCAGGGAGCGGATCACGTCGTCGGTCACGACGCCGCCCGCGTTGCGCAGCACGTGCGTCTCGCCGATGTCCATCCCGAACAGGGCGAAGACGTCGATCCGCGAGTCCATGCACGTCACGATGGCCGTGTGCAGGGAGGGCGGGACCGCGAGCCCTTCCGCGCTCGCCGCGGCGAGCCGCCCGCCGCCCGCCTCGTACCGTTTGATCAGCTCCTCGGCGCTCACGGCAACAATTAACCACGTCGCGCGCCGATCGGCCGGGGTCGAGCCACCGGATTGGGGGCGATCTCACGCTCGCCGCTGCCGCCGCACCTGCCCGAGGTGCACGCGGGTCCGGGTGATCGTCTCCGGATCGTGCACCTGGACGGTCCCGGTGCCGTCCGGGATCGGGATGCGCTGACGCACGCTCAGGTTGAGCTCCCCTGCCGCAGGATCCGCCGGTCCTCCGACAACCTGTGGCCCGCGCCGGTCGTCACCGGGGCGCGCCGCCGGCCGCCCGCAGCAGGCCGTCCAGGTGCGCGGTCAGGGCGGCGAGCGCCTCCTCGTGGGAACGCAGGCCGACGAGGACGTGCAGCGTCAGGCCGTCCGCGAGGGCGAGCAGGCTGACCGCGGCGCCTCGGGGGTCGAGGGCGGCCGACACCTCTCCCGCGTCCCGTGCGGCCCGCAGCAGGTCCGCGACGATGTCTCCCAACTCGGTGTAGACCTTCTGGTACAGCCGCGCCGACTGCGACTCGACCGCCGCCTTCCCCACGTAGCCCGCCCACACCCGTGCCTGGTCCCGGTACTGCTCCCCGGACAGCAGTACCTCCGTGATGACGTCCTTCAGCACGGCGCCGGGCGACGCGTTCCCCCCGGCGCCTGCGACGCGGTCGTGGATGCGCCGGGCCGCGCCCTCCACCATGTGCTCCAGCGCGTACCGCAGCATCTCGTCCTTGCTGGCGAAGTAGTGCTGCGCCGAGCTCAGTCCGGCCTCCGCGGCGACGTCGCGCATGCTCACGGCCTCGAACCCACCCCGGCCGACGACCCGCCACAACGCCTCGGCGATCCGCCGGCGTTGCGCCTCGTGATCGACCTTCTTCGGCACCCGAGCTCCACCCGCCTCCGCCTTGACCCGTCCCGCGCCGCCGTTTATCTTACGGCCGTAAAATATTACGGCGGTAAGAAAACGATGCCGCTCGAACACGAGGACATGGCCATGACGGCGACCATCAGAACGCTCTGAACGCCTCACGGTCACGCCAGGAGACCCACACCACGACGGTTCCCTTCGACCGAGAGGAGCACTGCCATGACGACCACCACGGCGGACACCGTCCTGTCGCTCGGGATGCATCCGAGCGCCATCGACTTCAGCCGCTACCCGGGCATCGACGAGTCGATGCTGGCGGCCCGGATCGAGGCGGGCGAGGCGGCCCTGTGCGAGGCGGGCTTCGACATCGTGCCGTGCCGGCTCACCTCCGACGACCCGGACGACGCGGAGGAGAAGATCCGCGAGACCGTCGCCGCTCACCCCGTCCAGGTCGTGGTGATCGGCGCGGGCCTGCGGATGGCGGAGGAGTACACCCTGCTGTTCGAGCGCGCCGTGAACCTGCTCGTCGACCTCGTGCCCGGGATCAGGTTCTGCTTCAACACGTCGCCGGACACCACCATCGACGCGTTGCGCCGATGGGCGCGCCGCGGCCGGACGCGCTGAGCGCCGCCCCCCTCGTCACCTGTCTGATCGTGGAGCGAGACCGCCGGCTCGATCTGCTCGACGTTCTCTGGCCGGGCGCCTGACCATCGGGAGCCATGCACGAACGGCACTCTCGTCCGATCGTGCTGCACGAGAGTGCCGTTCGTCCGATCATCAGGCGCGGCCCAGCTGGACCACCGCCCAGGACAGCGGCGGCAGGGTGAGGGTCGCCTGCCCGTCCGCGACCTCGACGCCGTCGAGTGGACGCAGGCTCACGCGCTCTGGGTGCTGCTCGTCGTTGGTCGTGTGGCGGTCCTGACCCTCCGCCGTCGCGAGCACCGCAGCGTGCTGCACGCGCAGCTCGCCGAAGCCGCGGACGCCGACCTCCACCGTGGCCGCCTCGGCCTGGTCGCGGTTGGCGAGGAAGAGCGACACCAGGCCGTTCTCGGCGTCCCAGGTGCCGGAGGCGTCCACCAGGTCGACGTCACCGAACCGGGGCGTCTCGTAGCGGTCGCTGCGGACCCGGACGTCCAGGATCTCCCCCGCCGCCCGCCGCCGGACCTGCTCGAACGGGTGAGCGATCGTCTGCTTCCACGCCGGGCCCCCCGGCTCGCTGCGCAGCAGGCCGATCACGTTCACCAGCTGCGCCTGGCAGGCCACCGTGACCCGGTCGCCGTGGCGGAGCAGCGAGTTGAGCAGGGTGCCGACGACCACGGCGTCGGTGATCGAGTACTCGTCCTCGATGACCCGCGGCGCGACCTCCCACTCGCTCTCGCCCTTGGCGATCGCCGACTCGCGGTGGCGCGACTGGTACCAGACGTTCCACTCGTCGAAGGAGATGTCGATGTGCTTGCGGTGCTTGCCGCGGGCGCGCACCGCGTCGGCGGTGGCCACGACCGATTCGATGAAGGTGTCCATGTCCCGGGCGCAGGCGAGGAAGTCGCCCGGGTCGTCGTGCTCCTGGTAGTAGGCGTGCGCCGAGATGTAGTCGACCTGGTCGTAGGTCTCCTCGAGCACCACCCGCTCCCACTCGCCGAACGTCGGCATGCGGGAGTTGGAGCTTCCGCATGCGACCAGCTCGATGCTCGGGTCCACCAGGCGCATCGCGCGGGCCGTCTCGGCGGCGAGCCGGCCGTACTCGGCAGCGGTCTTGTGCCCGACCTGCCACGGCCCGTCCATCTCGTTCCCCAGGCACCACAGCTTGATCCCGAAGGGTTCGGCGTTGCCGTGGGCTCGGCGCAGGTCGGAGTACTTCGTGCCGCCGGGGTGATTGGCGTACTCCAGGATGTCGCAGGCCTCCTGGATGCCTCGGGTGCCGAGGTTGATCGCCATCATCGGCTCGGTGCCCGCGGCCTTGGCCCAGCGGGCGAACTCGCCGAGACCGAACTCGTTGGTCTCGATCGACCGCCACGCCCGGTCGAGCCGCCGCGGCCGCTGCTCCTTCGGGCCGACGCCGTCCTCCCAGTAGTAGCCGGAGACGAAGTTGCCGCCCGGGTAGCGCACGACGGTGGGACCGAGCTCCCGCACCAGGTCGAGCACGTCGGTGCGCAGTCCGTCGGCGTCGGCCTTGGGGTGGCCGGGCTCGTAGATGCCGGTGTAGACGCAGCGGCCCATGTGCTCGACGAACGAGCCGAACAGGCGCCGGGGAACCGGGGCGATCGTGAAGTCGGGGTCGATGGTCAGGCGTGCGCGGGGCAAGTGATTCCTTCCTCGGGTCCTACGTTCCGCCGAGGCCGGTGGTGGCGACCCCGCGGATGATCTGGCGCTGGAACAGCATGAACACGACGATCAGCGGCAGTCCAGCCAGGATCGCCGAGGCCATCACCTGGGCGTATCTCACCCCGAAGGCGCTCTGCACCTGCACGAGCCCCACCGGGAGCGTCATCAGGCCGGGGTCGGAGGTGATGATGAACGGCCACAGGAAGTTGTTCCACGCGTGGATGAACACGAAGATCGAGACGGCGGCGAGGATCGACCGCGACAGCGGGAGCACGATCTGCAGGAAGATCCGCAGCTGGCCGGCACCGTCCACGCGGGCGGCCTCCTCCAGCTCGCGCGGGATGCCGTCGAAGAACTTCTTGAGGATGAACACCATCGCCGGCAGCACCAGCTGGGGCAGGATGATCCCGGCGTAGGTGTCGGCGAGACCCATCGCGAGCATCTGCCGGTACAGCGGCACGATCAGGATCTGCGGCGGCACCATGATCCCGGCGATCGTCAGCGCGAACAGCACGTTGCGGCCGCGGAAGCGGGTGCGCGAGAACCCGTAGGCCGCGGCGGCGGACAGCGCGACGGTGAGCACCGTGATCACCACCGTGACCACCGTGCTGTTGACGAACCAGGTGACGAGGTTCCCGTTGGCGAGCACCGAAGCGTAGGCCTGGAGGGTGAACCCGCGGTCGGGCACGACCTCCAGCGGCACGACGGTGGTGTCGGCCTCCTGCTTGAGGGAGGTGACCACTGCCCAGAAGAGCGGGGCCAGCCAGAGCACGGCCAGCACCGCGAGCGCGGTGATGATCCCCGCCCGTGCGAGCGGGGTGTAGCGCCGGATGTCCGTCGGCTCGGCGGCCCGCGACCGGGCTCGGGGCAGGACGGGGGCGGTGGCGGGATTCGCGGTGTCGGGCGCGGTGGTCACGCTTCACTCCTGCGGCTGAGCCGGGCCTGGACGAGGGCGATCAGGATGATCAGCACGAAGAACACGTAGGAGATGGCCGACGCGTACCCCAGGCGGTAGTCGGTGAACCCGGTGTCGTAGATGTACTGCAGGATCGGCGTCGCCGACCCGCCCGGCCCCCCGTTGGCCCTGAACAGGATGTAAGCCTGGTCGAACAGCTTGAGCGAGGCCAGCACCTGCAGCACGACCACCAGCCCGGTGGTGCGGTTCAGCAGCGGGAGCGTGATCCCGAACAGCCGGCGCCATCCGCCCGCGCCGTCGATCTCCGCGGCCTCGTACAGCTGCGCCGGGATGGCCTGCAGCGCGGCGAGGTAGAGCAGGAAGTTGAAGCCGATCGTCCACCAGACCGTGAGCAGGACGACCGACCACAGGCCCACGGCCGGATCGGTGAGCCACCCCACCTCGGGCAGTCCGATCCCCGTCAGCGCCGCGTTGAGCAGGCCGTAGTCGCCGGAGAACAGCCACTGCCAGATCAGCACGACCGTGGCCACCGGCAGCAGGAACGGCGCGAAGTACACGAAGCGCCAGAGCCACTGGCCCCGCACCCCGGTCTGCACGAGCAGCGCCATCACCAGTGCGATCACGACCAGCGGGATCGTGCTGCCGATCGTGAACAGGACCGTGATGCCCAGCGTGCGCCAGACCTCGGCGTCGGCGAACAGGCGGACGTAGTTGTCGAGCCCGACGAACCGCGACTCGGCCCGCACCAGGCTGGTGTCGAAGAAGCTCATGCCGAGGCCGTAGAGCAGCGGCCACAGCACGAACGCGGCGTAGACCGCCATGAACGGCAGGACGAACCAGATCCCGCCGCGCCCGCCCACGAGGCTCGGCCCTCGCCGCGGGGCGGTGGGCTGCTCGACGCGACCCGGCGCCGCGACCGTCCCGGCGCTCATCCGACGACCTCGCTGCGCTCGGTCGACGGCTTCGCCGGCTCGCTGTATCGATGGTTCACTCGCTGACGCTCGCTCACAGTGGGCTCCCCAGGGTGAGCTGGTCGTCGAGCCAGCCGATCAGGTCGTCGGCCCCCTGCTCGGGCGTGAGCGACCGCCCCGTGACGCCCTGCAGGCTCTGCCCGGCCCGCGCCATCAACGTCGATCCGGATCCGGAGAAGTAGGCCTCCGGGTCGAACTCCACCACCTGCGCCGCCTCCCGATAGTTCGACACCGGTTTCTCGGCCAGGTACTCGGGGCTGTCGGCCACCGCGGACAGCGCCGGGATGTGGCCGCCGCCCGCCGCCCAGGCGAGGCTGTTGCGCAGCATCGACACCGCCATGTCGTACGCGGCGCTGCGCGCCGCCGGATCGACCTGGGCCTGCGTCGGCAGCACGAAGCTGTGGCTGTCGGCCCGCACGTACGGGGTGTCGCCGAAGAGCGCGGGGAACTGCGTCATCGAGAACGGGATCCCGGCCGTGCGCGCCGAGGTCACCTCCCACGGGCCCACGAACAGGAACCCGGCCTGCTGGCTGGCGAACGCGGCGGGCGAGGACTGGCCGTCGAGGCTCGGTGAGCAGATGGTGCCGTCGCACAGGTCGCGCAGGAACGTCATCGCACCGACCATCGCGTCCCGGTCCACCTCGGCCGGGCCACCGTCCGGCAGCCGCATCTGCCCGCCGAGCTGGCGGTACGCCGACCAGAACGGCATCCAGATGTGCGCTTCGTGGAGCGAGCCGAGCGCGATGCCGATGGCACCGGTGACCTCGGCTGCCCGCCGCCCCGCGTCGAGCATCTGCTCCGCACCGTGGATCGGCGCCAGCGTGCCGTCCGGGGCGAGCAGCCCGGCCTTCTCGCAGATGTCGGTGTTGTAGTAGAGGACGAGCGGGTGGGTGTCGAGCGGCAGCGCCATCAGCCGGCCGTCGACCAGCACCCGGTCCAGGACGGGCTGCGGGAACTCGTCCAGCGAGACGCCGCGCGCGGCGAGCTCGTCGAGGTCCCACTCGTCGAGCAGGTCACGGCCGAACGTCGACAGCCGGGACCCGTGCATCGTGGCGAGGTCCGGCGCCCGGCCACCGGCACACGCCATCGCGAGCTTCGTGTAGTACGGCGGGCCCCACATCAGCGTCGTGTCCGTGACCCGCACGTTCGGCGCTTCCGTCCGGAAGCGGTTGACGAGTTCCACCATGAGCTTGCCGTCGCTGCCTCCGAAGAAGTTCCAGTACGCCAGGTCGACGGCGTCCCCCGACCCCCGCGCACACGAGGACAGGAGGGCGGCGCCGCCTGCGGCGGCCGTTGCGCGCAGCAGGGTGCGGCGCGAGAGGCGGTGCGAGGTCGTCATCGACCACTCCCCCTTTACATCGTGGTAAAACCCTTGCCGGAAGGCGTTTGCCTGTCAAGGGGGACGATTGGGGAGACTGCAGGAGTGGGTGCGCAGCGACGACCGGTGACCATGCGGGACGTGGCGATCGCCGCGGGAGTGTCGCCGAAGACCGTGTCCAACGTCGTGAACGACTACGTGCACGTCCGGCCCGAGACCCGCGCCCTGGTCCAGCGGTACGTCGAGGAGCTGGGCTACCGCCCGCAGGCGGTCGGCCGGCAGCTGCGCCGGGGACGCACCGGTGCGATCGCGCTCGCCGTCCCCCACATCGACGTGCCCTACTTCGCCGACCTGGCGGCCCTGCTCGTGAGCGCGGCTCGCGAGCGGGGGCTGACGGTCGTCGTCGAGCAGACCGACGGCGACATCGAACGCGAGCGCGAGGTGGCAGCCGGCTTCCCCGTCCGGTTCGCCGACGGGCTGATCTTCAGCCCACTCTCGATGCCCCCCTCGGAGCTGGAGGCGCCGCGTCACGACACACCGATGGTGCTGATCGGGGAACACGGCGGTGGGGCAGCGGTCGACCACGTGACCATCGCCAGCGTCGACATCGGCGCCGTGGCCACAACCCACCTCGCGGCATCGGGCAGGCGGCGCATCGCGATGATCGGCTACAAGAAGGCCCGGCCGTTGCCCGTGATGCAGCAGCGGATGCTCGGCTACACCCAGGCACTGCGCGCGGCCGGACTACCGGTAGACCGCGCACTGATCCGGGATGTGCCCGAGTGGAACCGCCAACCCGGCGCGGATGCCGTCGACGCGCTGCTCGCCGAGCACCCGGACATCGACGCCGTCTTCGCCGCCAACGACGTACTCGCCATCGGCGCACTCAGCGCGCTGCACCGCCACGGCCGCCGGGTGCCCGACGACGTGGCTGTCGTCGGGATCGACGACGTGCCCGAGTCCCGCTTCACCACCCCCGCGCTCACCACGGTGGCGATCGACAGGGCGTTCGTGGTCGAGTCGGCGCTGGAGATGGTCACCTCACGACTGGCCGACCCGACCCTCCCGCCCCGCCACCTCACGGCCCCGCACCGGCTGGTGGTGCGGGAGAGCGCGTGATCAGGCGAGGCCGAGCCCGAACGCCGCGGCGGCCAGTGCGAGGAAGGTGACCGGCGCACCCACCGCGTAGTTGCGCGCCCGCACATGGACGAGAACGGCGCCGACGAAGAACAGCACGAGGCCGGCCGCGGCAGCCGTGCCGACCAGCGGCACACCCAACAGCCCGAGCACCAGGCCGGCCGCTCCCGCTGCCTTGACCAGGCCCAGCGGGACGAGCCACGACTCGGGAACACCGACGCTCGCCGAGTTGGCGAGCACGAACTTCGCACGCACGAGGTCCGCGACCGCGGCCCAGACGTTGGCCACCACGGCGAGCAGCGTGACGACGACGTGTGCGGCGTGCATCAGGCGTAGGCCCCGACGACGGTCACCGGCTGCGGCCTCGGCGGTTCGGCGACCCACCGCGCGAGCTCCTTCTGGTACGCCCGGCATTCCGGGATGCCCAGCAGGGGGTTGTCCACCCCGTCCTCGAGCTCGAGGACGTTGAGGAATGTGACGCCGTCGGCGAGCTTCCACGAGCTGAAGCGCGTGCCGGGCGGCCGCTCGCGGTGGATGGCCGCGACCATCGTCTCGATCGCGGCCTCGACCGCGGGAACGTCGGTCGCGCTCGTGGTGAAGCGGACGATCTGCACGGACATGGGGCCCTCCCCTGCTCGGTCGGTCACCGGTATGACGGGCCGCGGGCGTCGAAGGTGACCGCCGGGTCGATTCGAACAGCCGCAAACGCGGAAAAGATACGCACACATCCGAGTGATCAACTATCACCGTGGGTGACAGGAGATTTGCCTGCCGCATTCGAGGCGGATCCGCATGTCCCTCGAAAGAGGGCGTATCCAAACGCAGCGCACTCGATTCACCAGATGGTGGTACGTCGTTTGTTTCGACCGACCGTGGCCAGTAGGTTTTTCCACAGTCAGCGAGGGCTCCCCGGTCATCGACGCTGACTCTGAATTGGAGCAGCTCCGGCTGAATCCGAATACTCACCAGGAGACAACTGTGCTGAAGAAGGCTGGAATCATCGTGGCCACCGCCGCGGCCGGTCTGCTCGCGGTCAGCCCGCTCGCCTTCGCCGGCGACGACCACGGCAAGACCAAGATCGAGGACGTCAACAGCATCGACGGCTCGAACAAGGGCCTGATCAACGTTGCCGGCAACAACGTCGCCGTGCCGGTGAACGTGTGCGACAACCAGGTTCCGGTGAACGTCCTGGGTGTCCAGGTTCCGCTCAACGGCACCCACGTTCTGCTCGACCTGACCGGTGCGCTGGGCCTCGGCGCGCTGGGCGAGGCCGACACGGACGCCGAGTCCGACGGCGACAACACGATCGACGACTCCTGCACGGCGGAGGCCGAGTCCGGCGACAGCGCCGAGATCGACGACTGATCTCCAGGATCGTCACCGACGACGGCGCCGGGCCTTCGGGTCCGGCGCCGTTGTCGTGTGTCCGTGCTGCGGGTCGGTCGGACCCGGCCCCGGGGGCGGCACCGGCGGCACCGGGTCCGGGCCGGGAGCCGGGATCGGCGGCGCGGGCTCCGGAGCCGGGGGCGGCACCGGTGGCGGCTCGGTGCAGACCGGTGCGGACGTCCTGACGATGCTCGCCGTGTCCATGCAGGTGCATACCCGCGCCGGCCGGACATCGTGCATCACGCCGTGCGTCTCGCCCGGGAGACCCGTGCGAAGTGCCCGGCCCGACCGTGACGGATCGCGATACCGGCCTGCGCCGCACCGGCCGAGCATGGACTCGGCGGCGACGGACGGAGGCCATCATGACCAGCACCGCGGTGCTCCCGAGGAGCACTTCCCGCTGGGTGCCGTGGGACGGCACGCCTCGGCGCGCCGACCTGCTCTGCTGGTACGCGCTCGCCGGGATGGCCGTCTTCTACACGGCGATGTGGCCCGTGCGACCGCTCCTCATCGGTTCGAACCCCGTGCTGCTGGAGCTCCTCACCGGCTCGAAGGAGTCGATCATCGCGGCGGGCGCGTTCGCCGGCGTGGGTGCGGTGCCGCTCCCGGTCGTGGTGGCCGCGGCGATGGTCGGGATGATGAAGTTCGACGCGATCGTCTGGTGGGCCGGCACGCTCTGGGGCAGGGGCATCGTCGGCAAGTTCGCCCGCAGGAGCAGGGTCGCGACGTGGTTCGCCGGCAAGGTGGACTCGGTCGGCCCCTGGGTGATGTGGCCCGCCGTCGCGATGGCGCCGTGGACCCCCGTCCCGTCGTCGCTGATCTACGCGGCGGCCGGGTGGACCGGGATGCGGCTGCGCACGTTCCTCGTCCTCGACGGCGTCGGCACCCTGGTGCGCGCGAGCATCTACGCGGGCCTGGGGTTCGCGATCGGGCAGCCCGCCGTCGACCTCGCCGAGACCATCTCCGCCAACGGCCTCTGGGTGTCGCTCGGCATCGTGGTCGTCATGGTCGTGGGGCAGTTCGCCCGGCGGCTGGTCGCCGCCCGCCGTGCTGGGCATGCCCTCGCTGTCGCTCGGCGTCCTCGTACCACTGCCGGTTCCCGTGATCATGGTGTGCGGCGCGTTCGGTGGTGGCCGCGCGCATGATCCGCGGTATCGGGTGTCCATGGTTGTTTCGACAGCAATGGGCAACCGCTGGTTCGGATCACGCCGCTCGTGCGCCGTGAGCACGGGCCTGTCGGGTCGATCTGGTCTGGTGGGGCTGCGGTGGGCGCGCCGTTCCCGGCTCGGGCCACACGGTGATCGCCCGCGGGAACGGCGCGCCCACGAGACGGCTCGTCACGAGCGACACCCGAAGCGTTCCGCTGAACGCGCCCACGGCAGCCGTGATCAACGGACCGGCACCAAGGCGGCCGGATACAGCCGTTCTCGCACCGACCTGCCGATGACGAGGCCACCGGCCATCGGGAAGCCTCCATCCACGGAGACACCGGTGTGGTTGCCTGCCCTTTCGCCCGGACCTGCGGGCGGTCCGGCTCAGAGGGTGGCGAGCACGCTCGCCAGCAGGGCGGCGCGGGCCGGCAGCGACGCCGTCTCGATCCGCTCGTCCGGGGCGTGGGCGCCGCCACCGAGCGGGCCGAAACCGTCGAGGGTGGGGATGCCGGCGGCGCCCGCGGTGTTGGTGTCCGCCCCACCCGCGGCCGGGCGTCCGGTGATCTCCTGCCCCACGGCGGCCCCCGCTTCCGCCACCCGCGCGAGCAGGTCGTCGTCCGGGTCGGACCAGGCCGGCCTGCTCGTCAGCGTCCGCACGCCTACCTCGGCACCCGCGCGGACGGGCGTGAGCCGCCCGAGCGCGGCGAGCACCCGCTCCTGGGTGGCGACGTCGGTGAACCGCAGGCCGACGTCGGCCGCCGCGCGGTCCGGCACGACGTTGGTGCGGCCTCCGCCGCCGACGGTGCCGACGTTGCACAGCACCGTCGGCTCGGCCGCCATGATCTCGCGGACCGCGTACAGCTGGTCCACCAGCTCGTCGATGGCCGACACGCCCGACTCCGGGTCGAGCGCGGCGTGGGCGGCCCGGCCCGCGACCTCGATCCGCACCCGCGTGCTGCCCAGGCGCGCGGACTTCAGCGCGCCTCCCGGGTGCGGTGACTCCAGGCCCAGCACCGCGACGGCGCCGGCCGTGTGGGCCTCGACGAGCGGACGGGCCGTGGGGCTGCCGACCTCCTCGTCGGCGACCACGACGAGGCGCACCGGCCGCGCGGGCGCCGTGCCGGACCGGCGAAGGACCTCGAACGCCAGCTCGGCGACGACCAGCCCGCCCTTCATGTCGTAGACGCCGGGACCGCGCAGCACGCCGTCCTCCTCGGCCAGCGGCATCGAGTCGAGCGTGCCGCGCGGCCACACGGTGTCGTGGTGGCCGAGCAGCAGCACGTGCGGGGCGTCGCCGCCGCCCCACCGCGCGACGAGGTGGTCGCCCGTCTCCTGCGCGACGCGCTCGGTCTGCGCGCCCAGCTCCCGGTAGCGCTCCTCCAGGACGTCCGCCAGCGCGTTCAGCGCATGCGCGTCGCCGGTGGGCGTCTCGTGCCGTGCGTAGGCGACGAGCCGCGCCACCGCTCCCTCTGCGAGACCGGCTGCAGCGCCGGAGAAGTCGGCCATGGATACGGACTATATCTTCGCGGCCTTCGTGTTGACAGCCTGCAGCTTCGACGGTAGGACCGTCACACATACATTCGGTATCACGGTAGGGAGCAGCATGTCCGGGATCACGACCCGGCCCCTCGCCACCACGGCGGAGCGGCTTGCGGCCGTCCGGCTCTACCGCGTGGTGTTCGGTCTGGCCCCCGACGACCCCGCGTTCACGCCGAAGCTCCTCAGCGCCCTGCGGCACGCAGGCGGCTCGGCCGTCGGCGCGTTCGACGAGGACGACAACCTGGTGGGCTTCACCTACGGCTTCGTGGGTCTCGACGGCGGGACGCCCTACCACTACTCGCAGACGGCGGCGGTCGACCCGGTCGCGCAGGGGCGCGGGGTGGGCCGGCAGCTCAAGCGGGCGCAGGCCGAGGTGGCCCGGTGCACGGGCGTGCGCACGATGCGCTGGGCGTACGACCCGCTGCAGGCCCGCAACGCCCACTTCAACCTCGACGTGCTCGGTGCGGTCGGCCGCTGGTTCCACCGCGACCTCTACGACATGGAGGATCACAACGGCCGCACGGACCGCGTCGTCGTCGAGTGGGTCCTCGACGCGCAGACCCCGACTCCGGTCCCGCCCCTGCCGCGCGACGTCCCGGAGTGGGGCGAGTGCCGCGCGGACGGCGACGTCGGCTGGCTCGCGGTGCCGGCCAGCAGCGACGACCTGCGGCGGATGGAGCCCGGCCGGGCACTCGAGCTGCGCGACCGCGTCGCCGACGAGCTCACGCGGCTCCTCGGTGCAGGCCAGGTGCTGCTGTCGTGCCGGCGGGTCGACGACCGCACCGCCCTGTACTGCGCGGGGGCACGGTGACCGCCTCGAACCGGCAGCTCAGCACCCCCGACGAGCGCTTCGGGGCCCGCCTGCAGCGCCGTTCCACCGCCACCGCCCTGCTGCAGCAGGTGGTCGCCCAGGAGACCGCCAACCTGTCCGCCACCCTGGAGCGGCTGCAGGCCGACGGCTCGCTGGAGCAGGCCGCGCGCCGGATCGTCGCGGCCAAGCGGCGGTTCGTCGCCGGCGGTTCCAAGTCGTGGTCCTACGCGTCCCTGCTGGCCACGGACCTGTCGGCCAGCATGGCCAACGTCACCCTGATCGACGGCACGGTCGTGCGGGCGGTGGACGTGCTCTCCGACGTGCGCCCGGGCGACGTGCTCGTCGCGTTCTCGCTGCGCCGTTACGCGCGCTCCACGATCGCGGTGGCCGAGGAGTTCGCCGCGGCGGGCGGCGCGGTCGTCGGGGTCACCGACGATCCCGGGAGCGCGGTGGCGCGCGTCTCCGACGTCGCGGTCGTGGTGAGCACCGACAGCGCGTCCTACGCCGACTCCCCCACCGCCGTCGCCGCCGTCGTGCACATCCTCGCCACCCTCGCCGCGGCGAGCGCGAAGGGCGCGCGGCGGCGGCTCGCCCGCCGGGACGCGCTTACGGCGCGGCTGGGCGTATACGCAGAAGGAGACTGACCATGCGCGTCGACCGGATCGAGCTGCTGCAGGTGCGGCTGCCGCTGATCCGCGAGTTCGAGACCAGCTCGCATCGCAAGTCGTACCTGGAGCACGTGCTCGTCCGCGTCGAGGACGCAGGCGGGGCAGTGGGCTGGGGCGAGATCGCCTCGCCGTCCGGTCCGTTCTTCTGCGGCGAGACCGTGGACACCTGCTGGACGATCGCCACCGCGCACCTCGTGCCACGGCTCCTCGGCGCCGAGTGGGAGCACCCCACGCAGGTCCCCCGGCTGTGGGCCCGGGTGCGGGGCAACGAGTTCGCCAAGGCCGGGCTCGACATGGCGTGCTGGGCGCTGTGGTCGCAGGTGACCGGCGTTCCCCTGGCCGGGGCGCTCGGCGGGGAGCGGCAGAGCGTCGTCGTGGGCGTGAGCCTCGGCATCGAGCCGACGGTGGACGAGCTGCTCGAACAGGTGTCGCGGCAGGTGCAGGCCGGCTACGCCCGGGTCAAGCTGAAGATCGCGCCCGGGTGGGACGTCGAGCCGGTTGCGGCCGTGCGCGCGGCGTATCCCGACCTGCAGCTGCACGTCGACGCCAACGGCGCCTACACCGAGGACGAGGACCACCTCATCGCGCTGCGCGCCCTCGACGGTGAAGGGCTGCTCATGATCGAGCAGCCCTTCGCGCCGCGCGACCTCATGGCTGCCGCCCGGCTGCAGGCGGTGATCGACACCCCGGTCTGCCTCGACGAGTCGGTCGTGGACGGGCACGACCTGGAGACCGCGCTCGCCGTCGGGGCCTGCCGGGTGCTGAACATCAAGGTCTCCCGGATGGGCGGCCTGACCGCCGCCGTGGCCGCCCACGATCTCGCCCGCGAGCACGGGATCCCCGTCTGGTGCGGCGGCATGTACGAGTTCGGCGTGGGCCGGGCCGCCAATGTCGCCATCTCCAGCCTGCCCGGATTCGTCCTGCCGTCGGACGTCTCCGGTTCCGACAAGTACTACGCGCGCGACGTGGTGAACCCACCGATCCGCGCCGACCACGGCGGCGTCCGCGTGCCATGGGACACCCCCGGCCTCGGGCACGACGTCGACGAGGAGTTCGTGCGGGCGAACGCCACCCGCACCCACGAGGGGACCCGATGACCGAACAGACGGACCGCGCCACCGACCGGGCCAACGCCTACGAGCTCGAGCAGGGTCGCGGCCGCCGCATCGTGACCACCGTGATCGCCGTCGCCGGACTGGTCGTCTGCGCGATCGCGGGGGTGTTCGCCGAGGCGCCCACGCTGTGGGGCGTCCTGCCGATCGCCCTGTACGCCGTGCTGTGCCTGCTCGGCATGGACCTGGTGATCGCCACCGTGGTGAGCCTGGTGGGCGGCGTGCTCATCGCCCGCCAGACGCCCGCCGAGTTCGGCGAGCTGCTCGGCGAGTCGATGGGCGATCTGGTCACCACGATCGGCGTGATCATCATGCTCGGCGCGGGGGTCGGCGAGGTCCTGCGCGTCACGGGCGTGGCGCACACGATCGTCCGCTGGGTGCTGCGGATCGCGGGCGAGCGCAGCCAGCGGGCCGTGCTGCTCGGCGTCATGCTGTCCTGCCTCGTGCTGGTCACCAGCCTGGGCACGCTCGCCGGGGCGCTCGCGATCTCGGCGCCGATCCTGCTGCCGGTCGCGGCGCGCGTGGGGTTCACCCGATCCGCCACCGCCGCGATGATGTTCGTCGGCGGCTGCGCAGGCCTCGCGCTCGCACCGTTCGCGGGCTCGAACGTCGCGATCATGGAGGCGGCGCAGGTCGGCTACCTGACCTACCTGCAGTACGGCGCGGCGCCGCTGGCCGTGCTGTCGCTCCTCGTCGCGATGGTCCTCGTGCCCTGGATCCAGCGGCGCAGCGCCCGGACCGGCGACTTCTACACCGATGCCGATCTCGAGACGGAGGAGACCGAGGTGCCGGCGTCCGCCGGACGGGCCACCGCGGTGTTCCTCCTGCTGCTCGTCGCCACCGTCGCCTACGCGACGATCACCGCGGCCGGCACGTCCTTCCCGCTGCTCGCGCTGCCGCTGCTGGGCATCGCCACCGGCGTGGCGGCCGGGCTCCCGGCCACCGAGATCGCGCGGCACATCTACCGCGGCGCGGCCCGGCTCGTCAGCATCTTCCTGCTGTTCTGGCTGCTGGCGGCGCTGTTCCTGGTGATCGACCACCTCAAGCCGTACGACGTCGTGCTCCAGATCTTCGGGCCGCAGCTGCAGAACTCGTCCGGCCTCGGCTTCGCCGTCGCGATCGCGCTGCTGGGCTGGGTCGGGGTACCCGGGGCCACCGCGGCCCAGGTCGTGCTGCTGGACCAGGTGTTCGGCGACCTCGCCACCACCGTCGGGCTCGGCGCGGGCGCGTGGGTGATCGTGCTGCTGTGGGCGTCGAAGGCCGACACGTACGGCCCGTTCCCGAACGCCAACATGGTCGGCGCGATGGGCCTGGCCCGGTCGACGAACCTGCGGTCGCTGCTGCTCACCGGGTGGCTGGTGCTGATACCGGCCTCGCTGATGTACGCCGGGATCCTGGCGGTGCTGTCATGAGCGACCTCGTGATCACGGGCGGCACGGTCGTCGACGGCACCGGCGCACCGGGGCGGCCAGCGGACGTCGGCGTCACCGCGGGCCGGGTGGACGCCGTCGCCGCACCCGGCTCGCTGATCGGTACCCGGATCGACGCCGACGGGCTCGTGGTCTGCCCCGGGTTCGTCGACCTGCACTCGCACGCCGACTTCAGCATCACCGGGCACCCCGGCGCCGACACCGCCGTCACCCAGGGCGTCACGACGCTGGTGACGGGCAACTGCGGATTCTCGCCGTTCCCGGTGGGCGACCTCGCCACCCTGCGGACGGCGTCGGCGTTCCTGCAGGCCGAGCTCGACTGGAGCTGGACCGACGCGGCGGGCTACGCCCACGCCGTCGACGCCGGCCGGCCCGCGGTGAACCTCGCGTTGCAGGTGGGGCACTCGGCGCTGCGCCTCGCCGTCATGGGCGCAGAGGAGCGCGCGCCGTCACACACCGAGCTGGAGCGGATGGAGGAGCTCCTCGCCGAGACGGCCGCGCAGGGCGTCTGGGGGTTCTCGACCGGCCTGATCTACGCGCCCGGAGCGTACGGGGACAGTGCCGAGGTCACCGCGCTGGCGCGGGTGGCCGCCGCACACGGGCTGCTCTACTCGACGCACATGCGCAACGAGGCCGACACGCTGCTCGACGCGGTGCGCGAGGCCGTCGCCACGGCGCGGGCCACCGGGGTGCGGCTGGAGATCTCCCACCTCAAGGCGATGGGCCGCAGCAACCACGGTGCCGTGGTGGATGCGCTGCGGATCATCGACGAGGCGCGCACCGACGGCGTGGACGTGACGTGCGACGTCTACCCGTACACGGCCTCGTCCACCACGCTCACCTCGCGGCTCCCGGCGTGGGCGCTCGACGGCGGCGTGGAACGGATGTTGGAGCGGTTCGCCGACGGCCCCACCCGGGAGCGGGTGGCGAGCGGGCTGCGCGAGCGCATGGCCCGCGACGTCGACCCGGAAGGCGTGGTGATCGCCGACCTGCCGCCCGGCCCGTTCAGCGGCGCGCGGGGGCGCAGCATCGCCGACGTCGCCCGCGAGCTCGGCACCGATCCCGCCGACGCCGCGCTGCAGGTGCTCGCCGGGCACCGCGGCGCCGTGTCGATCGTCAACCACGCGATGGCCGCCGCCGACGTGCGCACGGTGCTGCGGCACCCGGCCGCGAGCGTCGCGAGCGACGGCTGGGTGCTGCGCCCCGACGGCCCCGGCCGCCCGCACCCGCGCAGCTTCGGCACCTTCACGCGCGTCCTCGGCCGGTACGTGCGCGACGGCGACATCTCCCTGGCCGCGGCCGTCCACAAGATGACCGGGCTGCCCGCCGCCCGGCTCGGGATGACCGACCGCGGCGTCCTGCGACCGGGGGCGGTGGCCGACATCGCCGTCCTCGACCCGGCGACGGTGACCGACCGTTCCACCTACGACGACCCGTGGCAGCTCTCGACCGGCGTGCACCACGTGCTGGTTGCGGGCGAGCAGGTGTTGGCGGACGGGGTGCTCACGGGGGCGCGGCCGGGCCGGGTGCTCCGCCGCCCCACCCCGCCCCCGTGACAGCAAGTGGCTTTGCTGTCCTCTCGCGGCAGTGAAGCCACTGTGCTGACGTCCCGTGCGCCCCCGCCGCTCCCCCCTGGAGAGACCGTGACCTCCTTGTCGGACGCCAACATCTACACGCTCGACATGTCCCGGCGGCAGCAGCTCGCTGCCGTGGCCCTGTACGCGGTGGCGCTCGTCGCGAGCATCGCCGTCGCGATCGGCACCGACCAGCCGGGCCTGTGGGGGCTCGTCCCGATCGTCGTGTACGCGGGTCTGGCGCTGCTCGGGGTCGACATCGTGCTGGCCACGCTGGGCGCGGTGGTCAGCGCAGTGGTGCTCACCCGCTCCACGCCCTCGGCGCTCGGGCCGGTGCTGATCGAGTCGATGGGCTCGCTGATCGCGCTGCTCGGCGTGATCATCCTGCTCGGCGCGGGACTCGGGGAGGTGCTCAAGCGCACCGGGGTGGCCGAGTTCGTGGTGCTGAACGTGGTGCGCAAGGTCGGGCTGACCACGCAGCTGCGGGCCCAGCTCGGCGTGATGCTGGCGTGCACGATCCTCGCCGGGGCGCTCGGCACGCTCGCCGGGTCGGTGGCGATCGTCGCGCCGATCGTGATCCCGCTGCTCGCGGCGCTGGGGTTCTCGACCACGGCCACGGCGGCGATGTTCTTCTTCAGCGGGCTCGCCGGGCTCACGCTCAGCCCGTTCGCGCCGATCACCACGAGCATCTACGGCGCTGCGCAGGTCAGCTGGATCGGCTACGTCCTGGCCGCAGGCCTGCCCACCGCGCTCGTGATGTTCGGCGTCGGTTTCCTCGCCGTGCGGTGGAACCAGCGGCGCACCGCCGAGGTGTTCCCCTACCCGCCCGAGCGCGCCGTCGACCTGGACGCCGTGCGGGAGCCCGCGCCGGGTGCCGCGCGCACCACCGCCGCGTTCCTGCTCGCGTTCCTCGCGCTCGTGGTCTACAGCGGCGTCACCGCCGCGGGCGCGACGTTCGTGCCCGTGGCCCTGATCCTGCTGATCGCCGTCACCGGGATCGCGGCGCGCAGGCCCATCGGCGAGCTGATGGGCGCGGTCTACGCGGGCGCGAGCCGGCTGCTCGGGATCTTCTTCCTGTTCTTCCTGCTCGCCGTGCTGTTCACGCTCGTCGACTCGATGGGCGTCTACGACGGCGTCGCGGAGCGGTTCGCACTGTCCACGCTGAGCCCGTACGTGTTCTGCCTGGTCGTGGTGCTGATCGGATGGGTCGGCGTGGCCGGCGCGGCGGCGGCGCAGGCCGTGCTGGTGAACCAGGTGTTCGGGCCGCTCGCCGCGACGCTCGGCGTCCCGCCCGCGGCGTGGAGCGTCGTGCTGCTCGCCGTCTCGCAGACCGACGGGCTGGGTCCGTTCCCCAATCCCGACATGATCGGGCAGATGGGACTGGCCGAGTCACGCTCGTTGCGGTGGCAGCTGCTGTCGTCGTACCTGGTGCTCGTCCCCGTCGTGGTGCTCTACGCCCTGCTGCTCGGGATCTACCTGTGACGGCCGCCGACGTGCTCGCCGGCCTCCCCGACGGCGCGTCCGCGCAGGTCGCGGGCGAAGCGTTCGGCAGCCCCCAGTACGGCGGGGCGCCGCTTCGCGCCGTCGCCGCCCGCCGGGGCGCCATCCGGCTGCGCTGCGCCTCGGTGCTGAAGCCGCTGATCGTGTGGACGGGCGGCAGCGGACGCAACGACGACGCCGAGCGGGCGGTCCGCCACTCCGACAACGCCGCCACCAACCGCATCTGGCACGCGGGCCCGCCGGCCCGGATCCTCGACCGGATCGCCGCCGCCACCGCCGTGCGCTGGCGGACGGCGAGCGCGGACCCCGGCTGGTTCGGCGGGGTCGAGGTGAGCGCCACCGAGCTCGTCACGGCCTACGGGGCACTCGCCCGCGCGGCGGCGGGCGATCCGGCCGCCGCGCGGGTGATGGGCTGGATGAGGGCCGTGGAGCCCGAGCAGGCGTTCGGCATCCCGGGGGCGGTGGCGGACACCCTCGGTGTCCCGGCGTCCGGGGTCGCGGTGAAGGCGGGCTGGATCGGCCATCCCGACGAGACGGTCCTGCGCACCCACGTCGTCGCGATCGCCGAACGGGACGGGGAGACCGTGGTGGTCGCCGCCCTGACCGCCCTCCCCTACCCCGCCGATCGCGACCGCTACCAGCAGGCCCTGCGCGCCGGGCGCCCCGTCGTCGACGTGCACGAGGGAATCGCCGGCCCGCTCCTGCGCGACCTGCTGGCAGCGACCTGCCGCGACCTGGCCCGGCTCGGCGCCCGGTGAAGGAACCCGATCCGATCAGTGCTGGGCGAGCGCGGCGGCGAACATGCCGGGTTCGTAGGAACCCCCGGGGTTGCGCACGATGACGTTCATCCGCGTGGAGGCGTTGATCATGGCGATGGCACAGACCAGGGCGCCGATCTGGTCGTCGTCGTAGTGCTCGCGCACCTCGGCCCAGGTCTCGTCGGACACGCCCCCATGGGCGTCGGCGATCCGGGTGCCCTCCTCGGCGAGCGCCAGCGCCGCCCGCTCGGCCTCGGTGAACACGCTGGACTCGCGCCAGGCGGCGACCAGGTTGAGCCGGAGCGGGGTCTCGCCGGCAGCCGCGGCCTCCTTGGTGTGGATGTCGACGCAGAAGCCGCAGCCGTTGATCTGGCTGACCCGCAGCTCCACCAGTTCCCGCACGGTCTTCGGCAGCGTCGAGCCATCGAGGGCCAGCGCCGTGTTGTAGAACCGCTTGGCGACCTTCGCGGCGGTCGGGCTGTCGAGCAGGTTGAATCGCGGTTCCATGACTTCGCCTCATTCGTGATGTCGTGAGCTGGACGGACACGAGACGCCGGCGAGCCGATCGCTGTGACGGCGCGGCTGCGTGACCCACGCCACGTGCATCGAGAGCCCGGCTCGTGCGCACTCACGCCCGCGACTCGCGGAGCCCGACGGTGCAGGTGGGTCGGGCCCGGTTCAGGTGGCGGGCGCCTGCGGGCGTCGGCGGTCGCGGCGGCTCGTGGCGAGCACCGCCACCGCCGCGGCGACGACAGCCACCACCAGGAGGCAGGCGACCGCGAGCGTGAGCCCGTCCGGGCTGGTCAGCGGCTGGCCGCGCAGGGCCTGCCACAACGAGAGGAGGGTGAGCGCGGCGTACCCGGCGGAGGCGACGACGACCAGCCGCGTCCGGACGGCCTCGGCACGCAGCACCGCCACTCGGCCGGCCAGCAGCGCCAGCAGCACGGCCACGAGCGGCAGCGCCTGCAGCGCGTGGAGGCCGACGAAGTGGGCGATCCGCAGGTCTCCCCCCGTGGTGCTCCACCCCGTGACGGGCATGATCGGCCCGCCGTCGGCGACGCCGACGCTGTGCCCACCGATGACCCCGGCGAAGGTGCCGTCGGAGAACGACGCCCGCTGCGCGGCGGTCGGCCGGGTCATCATGAACGCCACCGCGGCGCCGAACAGTGAGATGACGGCCCCGGCCCGGACGCCCCACGTGAGCGACGGGCCGCCGACCTTCTCGCGCAGCAGGTAGGCGGCGACCACGAGGTTGGCGATCCAGAGCACCACGATCGAGGTGGCCATGGCGGCCCAGAGCCCGGCGTCGAGCGGCGTGGCGACGTTGAAGTGGCTCTGCCGGCCACGCACCACCTGACCGACGATGACCAGGTACTCGATCGCGAGCATCGCCGCGATGATCGTCGTGGACCGGCGCACCCACCGGTTCCGCGGCAGGTAGGCGTACAGCCAGGCCCAGGTCACCGCGTAGATCACGATCGACACGGCGAACTTGAACGGCTTGAACCAGATCGGCGCCCCGACCAGCACCCGGCCGTCGAACAGCATGCCGGCGAGTGAGATCACGACGAACGGCGCGGTCACGGCCGCGACGAGCAGCAGCGGGCGGTGCCACTCCCGCGTGTCGGGACACCGGGTCCTGTCGACCACGGATGAAGCATCGCGGTAACCGCTGGTCCGCGGCAGCGACTTGTCCGGATCGCGGCGGTATCTGTCCCGAACGCTGGTAGAAGTCGTCCATGGCCGACGTACGGGCGCGCCGCACCGAGCGGTGGTTCCGGGCCGCGCTGCTCCTGAAGGCCCTGGACGGCGCCGCCGAGCTGCTCGGCGCCGTGGTGCTGCTGCTCGTCCCCGCCGCCACCGTGCACCGGCTCGTCGCCGACGTCGTGAGCCGGGACCTGCTCGGCCCACCCGACGGCTTCCTCACCCGCCACCTCGTGGCGGGCACCGCCGAGTTCGCCTCGGGCAGCCGCACCTTCGTGCTCGTCTACCTCGCGCTGCACGGCGTCGTGAAGCTCGGGCTGGTGTGGGCGTTGCTGCGCAGGTGGCGCCCCGCCTACCCGGTTGCGGCCGTCGTGCTCGGCGTGTTCGTCGGCTACGAGCTGCTCCGCGCGGTCCGCACCGGGTCGCTCGTCCTGCTGTTCCTGGCCGCGCTGGACGTCCTGGTCATCGTGCTCGTCCTGCGGGAGTACCGGCTGCTCCGGACGAACGCTGCGCCCGGTGGAGATGTGCCCCACCTGTGAATCCCCTACGGGGATGCCCAGCCAGGCCCGACCGGCGCTCGCGGGCATCGTCGTGAGCACGGTCCTCCCCGGTCTGGCCGTGCTGCCCGTTCTCGGCCTGGTCCGCCTCCCGCTCGAGATCGCACTCGCACTGTTGATCATCATTGCGACACGTGGGCGGCTGTCGTACGAGCGCTACCGGCGGGAGACCGCCGCCGACGGGCCCTGGCCCAGGCGATCAGCCCAGCGCGTTGATCGCCCGGGCGACGACCAGCACGACCACCACCAGCGACACGCCGGCCTGCACGGCCATCGTCAGCTTCGCCCACCGCGACAGCGGCAGCACGTCCGTCGGGCTGAACGCCGTGGCGTTCGTGAACGACAGGTAGGCGTAGTCGACGAAGCCCGGTTCCCAGTCCCGGCCGGCGATCTCGGGGGCCTGCATCTGGGGGAACAGGAAGTCGGGACGATCGTCCACCGCCGCCGCGCGGGCAGCGGGACCGCCGCGGTCGAGCTCCCAGTACACGAGCCCGAACGCCAGCACGTTGGTCAGCCAGATCGCGCCGCCCGCGCCGAGCAGCTCGCCGGGCGTCGCGGGCCGCCCCGTGAGCAGGTCGACGACGAGCAGCACCACCGACCACCCGTTCGCCACGGCGACCAGCCCGGTCAGCACGAGGCTGGCCGTGCGCAGCACCGTCGACTCGCGATCCACCCGGAACGGGTTCACGACCATCAACCCGACCAGCAGCGCGAGCTCGAGCGCCGGGATGACGAAGCGGGCGTCCGGCACCACCTGCGGGGGCATGAGCAGCTGGAGGGCGATGGTGGCTGCGACGGCCAGCGCGGCGGGCCAGCGGTGCTCGCCGGGCGTCGGCCGCGCCCACGCGGGGACCAGCTCCGATCCGTTCCGGTTCACCGGCCGGAGTCTGCCGGACGGGCAGGCGGCCGCGCGGCGGACAGGCCGGACGGGATCTCCGCCACCCCACGGCCTGCGCCGCGAGCACGGGGCCCGAACGCGGCGCGGAGCAGGTGGAACAGGGTGAACAGCCCCGTTGCCGTCGGCCGGACCGCCTGCGGCACCGCCGCGCCCATAGCCGTTCCGGCGTAGAGCTGCGCTCTCAGATCACGAGCTCGGCGAGGGCTTCCAGCCGTTCCGCCACCGCATCGGGAGAGGGCGAGGAGACCAGCGGCCGCTCGACGGTGATCTCGGCCATGACGGGCACGAGCCGATCCACGCCCGCGGCCTCGAACGCCTCCACCGCGGCCTTGTCGAACGGCTGGTCCGGCGCGGCGCCGAGCTCCAGCACTCCTCGCTCCGCCGGAGTCACGGTGATCTCCAGGTCGCCCAGCTCGGCAGGACGCTCCACCTCGTCGGCGGCGCGACGCAGACCTGCGATGCACAGCGCCGCGGCCTCGGGGTCCAGTGCGAGCCCGTACCACCCGTGGCCGCGAGCCACCGCCCGACGGAAGGCGGCCGGCGAGTGGCCGCCGACGATGATCCGAGGCCCGCCCGTCTGCAACGGTCGGGGGTGAGCATCGACCCCCGAGAAGCTCGCGAACCGGCCTGCATGGGCGACCGGCCCTGGCCGGGTCCAGAGCGCCCGCATCGCGGCGAGGTAGTCGTCGGTGCGGGCACCGCGGCCGGCCATGGGTACTCCGATCGCGGTCATCTCCTGCTCGACGGAACCGACCCCGATGCCGAGCACGAAGCGCCCGCCGCTGAGCACGTCGAGGCTGGCCGCCTGCTTGGCCAGGACGACCGGGTTGCGTTGCGGGAGGAGGAGGACCCCCGTCGCCAGCAGGAGCCGTTCGGTGGCAGCGGCCACGTACGTCAGGTGAATCAGGGGATCGAGGATGGGATACGTGGGTTCCGCCATCGTCGCCCCCGGCACGTGAGGGCTGGGGGCGACGACCCGCTCGCCGGCCCAGATCGAGTCGTAGCCCAGCTCCTCGGCCAGGCGGGCAAGCCGGCTGGTCTCGTCCGGTCCGCAGGTCGCACCGCCGTTGATGCCGAAGAATCCCAGTCTCATCGTGTGCTCCTCGCCGTTGTGCTCGTCGAGCACGAGATGCCGTGGACGCGATCCCTGTGACATCGCACCGACGTGCCGTGCGTCACGAACAGCTGAGCGAGCGGCACCCGAGCAGGCCGTTCGTGGAGCACGTCGGCGTCTCGCCCTCGCGCTTCCGCCGCACCGCCCGGACCTATCCCACGGCCAGCGCCGCGAGCACCGGCCCGAAAGCGGCCCCGAGCAGGTAGAACAGGGTGAACAACCCCATCGCCGTCGGCCGGACCGCCTGCGGCACCGCCGCGCCCGCCCACAGCGCGAGCGCACCGTTCCCGGTGGACGCGGCGAGCGAGCCGATCGCCATTCCGGCGAAGAGCAGAGCGACGCTCCCGTTGCCGAACGCGACGATCGCAGGCGCGGCAACGGCTCCCGCGGCCAGCGTCGCCACCCATACCGGGAAGCTCAGCCGCGCCGACCCCGACACCAGGAACCACGACACGGCGCCGCCGCCGAGGTACGGCCAGAGCAGCGCGAGCCCGAGCTGACCGCTCGTCCAGCCGGTCAGGTCGGTGACCATCGCGGGCGCGGCGTAGACGATCCCGAAGTTGACCACCGCGAGCGCGAGGGCGAGCCCGGACGCGACCAGGAACCGGGGCGCCCGCACCAGCTCGACGGGCACGAACCCCGCGGGCCGGCGCCGCACGTGCCAGGCCAGCAGCGCCGTCAGCGCCAGCGCGGCGACCGCGGCCGCCACCGGCGAATGCGTGAGCATCACGAGCGCGGTCACCCAGGCGACCAGCAGGATCGCGCCGGCCAGGTCGAACCGGCCCGCCTGCCGGCCGCCGGACGTCCCGGCCCGCAGCACAGCGGGCACCGCGAGCAGGGCGAGCACCGGCATGACCAGCGCGACCGGCCATCCCCACGCCGCCGCCACCTGGGACCCGACGAGCGGGGCGATCGAGCCGAGCACGGCCAGCGACGCCGTCACCGTGCCCATCGCCGCCGCCGAGCCCGCGATGCTCATCGCCACGACGGTGAACCCCGCGGCGCCCAGCGCCTGCAACGCCGTCCCGACGACCAGGACCGCGAGCACCGGGACCGCGATCACCAGCACCGCCCCGGCAGCGACGAGCAACGCGGCGACGACCAGCGCCGTGCGCAACCCGCGCCGGGCCAGCAGCCCGCCGGCCAGCGGGGTCCCCACCGCGATGCCCCACCCGAACGCCGTGACCACCGACGCGGCTCCGACCAGCGAGACCCCGAGGTCGCGGGCGATCTCGGCGAGCACGAGCGTCGGCCCGGTGATCCCGAACGAGAGCGGACCGGCCAGCAGCGCGAGCCAGGCCGGGGCGATCGGGGCGTCCGCCGTCCGCCGGGTCGTCGGCGCCGCGCTCATGCGTCGTACGGGCGCTCGGCCCTGGCGGAGCGCAGCGCGCGGCCCCACCACTCCAGGCGATCGAGCAGCACCTTCGCGGCTCGACCCGCGGCCGGGTCGCAGACCCAGCCGGTGCCGTCGACGCCGTCGTCGAGTCCGATGCACACCCCGTCGCGGATCGTCACGGCGTGCAGCTCGGAGAAGACCAGGCGGAGCTGCTCCACCGCGCGCAGGCCGCGGGCCACGCCGCCGTACGAGACGAACCCGACCGGCTTGGCGAACCACTCGTGGTGGACGCAGTCGATCGCCTGCTTGAGGGGCGCGGGGAAGCTGTGGTTGTACTCCGGCGTCACCAGGACGAACGCGTCGGCGCGCGCGATCCGCTCCGCCCACGCCTCCTGCTCCGGTGTCGCGCTGTCCAGCAGCCTGGTCGGCAGCGGCACGTCGAGGAGGTCGAGCACGTCGATCTCGAAGCCCGCGTGCTGGTCGGCGTGCGTGACGAACCAGCGGGCGATCGGGGCGCCGGCACGGCCCTCGCGGGTGCTGCCGACCAGGACCGCGAGCCGCAGCGGCCGATCAGTTCCTGTCATGGTTTCCTCCCGGGTAGCGTCGGTTCTCGACCGGGTGGCGTGAGATCCGGTCTCACACCCGGCGAGAACGGATCTCGCGGCCCGTGGGCGAGGGAGGGGACGGGTCGGTGGTGGCGGCATCCCCGTTGATCGGGCGCGACCATCCGGTCGCGCTGCTGCACGCCGAAGTCGATCGGCTGGTGGACGGACGCGGCGGGCTCGTCTTCGTCACCGGCGAGGCGGGGATCGGCAAGACCGCGCTCGTCGGGCAGGTCGCAGCGGACGCGGCGCTGCGCGGCGTGCGGGTGCTGAACGGGTCCTGCTGGCCAGGGGACGGCGCGCCCGGCAACTGGCCGTGGATCCAGGTCGTACGCCACCTCGCCCGCACCGCGAACGGGTCCGAGTGGACGGCCGCGGCCGCCGCCGTCGGCGACGAGCTACCGGTGCTGCTCGGCGAGTCCGCGCCTGCTGACGGTCCGGCCGCCGCCGACCGTCCCACTTTCCGCGTCCAGGACGCGCTGACCACGCTCCTCGTCACCACCGCGAAGACGCGCCCGACGCTCGTGGTGCTCGACGATCTGCACTGGGCCGATCCGGCGTCGCTGCGAACGCTGGACTTCCTCGTCCGGCACACCTGGTTCGAGCCGATCCTCGTCGTCGCCACCTACCGCGACGTGGAGGTCGACGCGCCCGACCACCCGCTGCGGCCCCTGCTGGCCCCGCTGCTCTCCCGTGCCACCACGGTCCGGCTGAGCGGCCTGGACCCCGACGGCGTCGCCGCACTCATGACCCGCGTGACGGGTGCGGCGCCCGGCCCGGACCAGGCCGCCGACATGCATCGGCGCACCGGCGGCAACCCGTTCTTCATCGAGCAGACCGCGCAGCTGGAACCGGGTGCTCCGGTGGCGACCGGGGTCCGCGAGGCCGTCGAGCAGCGGATCGCGCTGCTCCCGCCGGAGGTCGCGGACGTCCTGCGATGTGCGTCGCTGATCGGCCACGAGTTCGACGCGGCCGTGCTCGCCGCCGTGTCCGCAACACCCGCGACGGCCGTGGACGACGTGCTCGCGCCCGCCCTCGCGGGCCGCCTGGTCGGGCGAGCCCGGGGCAGCAGGTACGCGTTCACCCACGACCTGGTCCGCGAGTGCCTCTACACGGCTCTGTCCGATGAGCGCCGGCGGGCGCTGCACGCAGCGGTCGTGCGGGCGCTCCCATCCGTGAGGCTCTCCCCCGCGGTCGCCGCGCACCACGCTCGGCGGGCGGTGCCCGCGCTGCCCGCGGACGAGGTCGTCGGGCACCTCCTGGCCGCGGCGCGCGACGCCGGGGGCCGGCGGGCCACCGAGGAGGCCATCGGGCACCTGCGCGCAGCGCTCGCCCTGCTGCCCGAGGATGCCGCTGCCCGGCGGGCGGACCTCCAGCTGCAGCTCGGCGACCAGCTCGACCGCGCAGGGGAGCTCGGCGCCGCGCGTGAGGTGTACGCCGAGGTCGACGCCGCGGGCCGAGCCCTGGACGATGCGGAGCTGGTGGCCAGGGCCGCGCTCGGGCTGCACCGCCTCGGCAACCCCGAGGCGGAGGGCCACCGCGAGGTCGAACGCATGGACGAGGTGCTCGACCTCATGGGGCGCGGCGGCGACGCGGTGGATCCCGCGCTCACCGCCCGCGTGCTCGCCGCGGCGAGCATGGCCCGCACCCACGCCGCGGTGGAGCCGGAGGCCGCCGCTGAGCTGGGCGAACGGGCCGTCGCGCTCGCCCGGGCCGCCGCCGACGACGAGACGTTGGGCTGGTGCCTGCTCGCCCACCACGACAGCATCTGGGAGCCCGGCGCCGCGGTCGCGCGGATCGCCGTGCTCGACGAGCTCTCCGCGGCCGCCCGCCGCGCACCCGACCGTGAGCTCGAGGCGCTCGCCGCGTTCCTGCGTTCCCTCGCGTTGCTGGAGCAGGGCCGCCCGGAGGCGCTGGACGAGTTCGCCACGTTCACCGCGCTCACCGAGCAGACCCGGCTGCCGCGGCACCGCTTCCTGGCGCTGTCCCGCCGCGGCGCTATCGACCTGCTGGCCGGGCGGTTCGATGCGGCCCACGCCGCTTTCGACGACGCATTCACCTTCGGGGAGCGGACGGGCGAGGTGGACCGGGCGCGGATGTGGCGCGACCAGGTCTGGTCGCTGGAGTTGCTGCGCGGCGACGTCGACGAGGCGCTCACGACCGCCCGCGGTGTCCTGCCCGGCGACCCGTTCACCCGGGTGCTGGAGGCGCTCACCGCCGCGCACCGCGGTGACGTCGACGAGGCGCTGCGCCGCGGCCGCGACATCGACGACCTGTTCCGCCACCTCCCCCGACGGTTCCACTCGATGCGGCTGGTGTTCGACGCCCAGGTCGCGGCCGCGACCGGCGACCCCGCGCGGTGCGCCGCCGCACGCGCCGCGCTCGCGCCCCTCGCCGACGGCTGGGCCGTCCACTCGGGCGGGGGGATCGTCTGGGGCCCGATGGCGCTGTGGCTGGCCCTCGTCGACGCCGCCGAGCAGCGCTGGGACGACGCCGTGCAGGGGTATCGCAGCGCCGTCGCGGCGGCCGACCGGCTGGGGGCGAGGCCCTGGTCGGTGCTGGCCCGCGCCCACCTCGCCGCGGCCCTGCGCGGCACGGGATCACCGGACGACGCCGAGCGTGCGGCCTACCTGCTCGCCGCGGCGCGCCGCGAGGCCGCCGAGCTGGGCATGGCCGCGGCCCTGCCACCGGTCGACGAGCCGCCGTCCGCGGGGAACGTGCTGCGGCTCGAGGGCGGGGTGTGGACGGTGCGGTTCGCGGGGCGCACCGCGCACGTCAAGGATGCGAAGGGCATGCGCGACCTGCGCGTGCTGGTCGCCAGGCCCTGCGCGGAGGTCGCGGCCGTCGACCTGCTGAACCCGGACGGCGACCCGGCCGTCTCCGCACGCCGCCGGTTCGGCGCCGACCCGATGCTCGACGAGCAGGCGCGGGACGCCTACCGCAACCGGCTGCGCGCCCTGGACGGCGAGATCCGCGACGCCCTCGACCGCGGTGCCGACCGACGGGCCGCCTCGCTGGACCGCGAGCGCGCCGCACTGCTCGACGAGCTGCGCCGGTCCGCCGGTCTGGGCGGGCGGGCTCGCCGGCTGGGCGACGACACCGAGCGGGCCCGCCAGGCCGTCACCGCCCGGATCCGCGACACCATCCGGCGGCTGCGGTCGGTGCACCCCGAGTTGGCCGAGCACCTCGCCGCGTCCGTTGCGACCGGCACGTACTGCCGCTACCGGCCCCAGCCGCCGGTCACGTGGAGCGTTTGACCTCCGGTCCGCTGAGGAAGGCCAGGCCCTCCGTCGCCGGGGCGTCCGGTCACCGAGCCGCCGTGGCTGGCCGGGCGGGTGCAGGACAACGTGGCCACGGTCAGCGCCGAGGAGTTCACGCTGCTCGATGTCGACCGGCTGGCCTGGACCTCGGATCCGGACACGATCCAGGCCCTGCGCGACGACCCGATGTACAACCGGCTCGACGTCGTCCGTTCCGGCCGGGTGGGCTACTTCGACTACACCACGCCGCCGTTGCCGGGGGCCGCGATCAGCTTCAACACCGTCCTGAGCATTCCGTACGCCTTGGACCAGGTCGTTCCCGAGCTGGAGAAGATGGACGCGAACGGGTGACCGCAGTTCCCTACGTGACGGCCAGGCCGCGGAGGAAAGCCAGGCCCTCCGTTGCCAGGGCGTCCTGGCTGTCGGCCAGCGGCCGCCAGATCGAGGCCGCGGTCGCGATGGTGGCGTTCTCCGCGGTGAACGACTCGATGCACACCGGGCCGCTGTAGCCCGCGTCGGACAGCGCGTCCAGGAAACCGGGCCAGTCGAGGTGGTCGGCGCCCGGCGCGCCACGATCGTTGGCGCACACCTGGACGTGCACGATCCGCCCGGCCGCCCGCCGGGTCGCGGCGGCGGGATCCTGCTCCTCGATGTTCTGGTGGTAGGTGTCGAGCCCGAGCCCTATGTGCTCAGGCGGCAGGCCGTCGAGGGCCTCGAGGGTCTGGTCGATCGTGTTGAGCAGGCTGGTCTCGTACCGGTTGAGCGGCTCCACCCCGATCCGCACGCCGACCTGCGCCGCGTGCTCCACGACCGGCGCCAGGTTCTCCCGCAGCTGCTCGTACGCCGCCCGGCGCTCGGCGTCCGACATCCGCCAGGTCCGGCCCACCGATGTGTAGGCCGGCCCGGCGATCGCCGGGGCGCCGACCGCGGCGGCCGCGTCGAGCACGCCGCGCAGGTAGTCCTGCGTGGCGCGGACGGTGGCCGCGTCGGCGGCCACCAGCTCCCGCCCCGGCGGCATCACGAGGCAGACGCTCGCGCCCAGCCCGAGGTCGCCGAGCACGGTCGCGGTGCGCGCCGGGTCCCAGTCGCCCAGCTGCTCGACCGGCAGCTCGAGCACGTCGAACCCCCAGGCCGCCACGCGCGGGGCGAGCGCAGCGACCGTCGCGTCGTCACAGGGCGAGGCCCACACCCAGGTGCTCACGCCGATGTGCACGGTTCACGCACCCCAACGCGCCGGGAAGTCGGGCATCTCCCGGCAGCCGCAGAGCGCGTAGTGCAGCGGCGGGAGTCCGGGCTGCAGGTACTGGTCCAGGTTGGCACTGGTGATCACCGGCTGCGGCAGGATCCACTCGCGCGGCACCTGCTCACCCCGCAGGATCTGCAGCGCGGCGATGACCGCGGTGCGCCACTGGAACGTCGGGTACGTCGGCGCCTGCGCCGTCAGGTTCTCCGCCTTCCACTTCTCCAGGAACTGCTGCTGGTCCTCGCCGCTGATCGCGGGGCGCGGCTGCCCGGCGTCCTCGAACGCTTCGAGGGCCGCGACGGCCGCGGTGCCGTCGTCCATCCAGATCCCGTTGATCTGGCCCTCGCGCTGCAGGTAGTCCGACACGATGCTCTTGGCCGTTGCCGTGTCGTTCTCGGTGAACTCGACGCCGACCACGTCCACCCCGCGGGCGGCGAAGATCCGCTCGGCCGCGGCCCACCGGTTCTCCAGCACGTCGACGCCGGGCAGCACGCGCAGTGCGAGCACCTTCCCGCCCTGGCCGACCTCCCCGGCGAGGAACTCCGCCGCGGTAGCGCCGAACGCGTAGCCGCCGACGGGGTGGATGAACGTCACCGGGCAGTCGGTGTCGACGCCGCGGTCGAACACGATCACCGGCAGCCGGCCGCACGCCGCTTCCACGGCGGGGGTCAGCGTGGCGGTGGTGTTCGGGGAGACGATGAGCGCGTCGCAGTCGCCGCCGACGAGCTGCTGGATGTCGGAGATCTGCTTGTCGTCGCTCGCGCCCGCGTCGAGTGCGGTGAAGTTCGCGATCTCGTCGCGGTGGAGGTCGACCTCGGCCTGCATGGTGGTCCAGCCGACCTGCCGCCAGGGGTTGTCGACCGATGCGTTGGAGAAGCAGACGTTGTGCGGGCCCTGGGTGGCGTACTGCGCGGTGTCCACCATCTCGGGTTCCAGCATCTGCACCCACGGCTGGTCGGCGGGGCCCTGCGCGGTCTGGTCACGCAGGGCCAGCTGCCGGTCGTGCTCGGCCTGGTCGAAGAACTGGTCGGCAGCCGGCGGCGCGGACGTGCCGGGAGCGCCGGTCGGCGCCGCGCCGCCCGGCGGCACGTCACTGGTACAGGCCGCGGCGAGGAGGAGCACGGCTCCTGCCGCCGCGGTCGCGAGCGC
Source organism: Pseudonocardia hierapolitana (assembly GCF_007994075.1). Classification (NCBI taxonomy): domain Bacteria; kingdom Bacillati; phylum Actinomycetota; class Actinomycetes; order Pseudonocardiales; family Pseudonocardiaceae; genus Pseudonocardia; species Pseudonocardia hierapolitana. The sequence continues at coordinate 1,470,154 of NZ_VIWU01000001.1, forward strand.
CGTCGATCGCTTCATGGGTGATCCCTTCGTCAGGCGGGCTGAGGGGTCGGTTCGGGCACGGGTGGCCTGCGCCTGCGGCCCGCCCGTCGCGCGGCGTAGGCGACCGCGGCGATGATGATCACGCCCTGCACGGTGGACTCCAGCGCGCCGGAGACCCCGAGCAGGTTGAGCAGGGTGAAGAGGGCTTCGAGCACGAGCGCGCCGGCCAGTGCCGCGAGCACGCTCCCGCGCCCGCCCCCGAGCACGACGCCGCCGAGCACGACGGCCGTGATCGCGGAGAACTCGAGTCCCTCACCGACCTGCGCCGAGACGCCGGCGAACCCGCCGAGCAGGATCGCCGCGACGGTTGCCGCGAGCGCCGAGAGCACGAACGCCGTGGTGCGGACCCGCGCGACCGGCACGCCGGCGAGGACGGCGGCCCGGTCGTTGTCGCCGGTCGCGACGAGGGTGTGCCCCCACGCCGAGCGCATGAGCACCGCGGCGCCTGCCGCGACCGCGATCAGGATCAGCGCCGACCACGGCACCTGGCCGAACCCGGGGATGTCGATGCCCTGCCGCCCGGGCACGCGGAACGCCTGCGAGAGCGACCCGCGCGGAGCGCCGCCCGTCCACAGGAACACCGCACCGGAGAGCACGAGCAGCATGCCGAGCGTGGTGACGAACGACGGCACGTGCAGCCGCGTCGTGATCAGCCCGTTCGCGAGCCCGACCAGCAGGCCCAGCCCGACGAGCAGCACGATCACCGGCAGGGTGGCCGACTCGTCGCCGTCGATCAGCCGGGCGGCGACGACCACCTGCACGGTGACCAGCGAGCCGACCGACAGGTCGAACTCGCCGGAGACGATCACGAAGTACTGCCCGACCGCGAGGATCGCGAGCGGGGCGGCCCGTTTCAGGTACGCGAGCAGCGATGCGGGTTCGAGGAAGCTCGGGTTGACCACGGCGATCGCCACGAGCAGGAGCAGCAGCACGCCGAACACCGGTGCGGCGGCACCCACCCGATCCCGGAGCGCCCTCATCGCGGCACCCGCACTGCGCGCTGGGCCCGGGCCCGCAGCTGCCGCCGCGCGTACACCGCGACGGCCAGGATGATCACGGCGCCGCGCACGACGTCCTTGAAGAACGCGTCCAGGACCAGCTGGTCGAACAGGTTGTCCAGCACCGCGAGCAGCAGCACCCCGGCCACCGTGCCGCTCACCCCGCCGCGCCCGCCCGCGAGCACCGTGCCGCCGAGCACCACCGCGGCGATCGACTCCAGGTCGTACCCGCCGTCGGTGCCGACGTACGGCGCACCCGCACCGAGCCGGCTGGCCAGGTACAGCCCGGCCACACCGGCGCACAGCGAACAGATCACGTGCGCGAGCACCGTCGTGCGCGTGGTCGGCACCCCGGAGAGCCGGGCGACCTCGACGTTCCCGCCGACCGCGTAGACGTGGTGGCCGGGGCGGGTGCGGTGCAGGAACAACGCCGCCGCCCCTGCCACGGCGAGCATGAGCAGCACGGAGACCGGGATCGGGCCGATCCGGTCGTATCCGAGCCGCTGGAACAGCACCGGGACGGAGCCGGCCGGGCCCTCGTAGCGGCTCTCCAGGATCCCCTTGATCACCAGCCCGACCCCGAGCGTCGCGATGAACGCGTTGACCTGCAGTTTGGTGATCACCAGCCCGTTGACGAGCCCGACCAGCGCGGAAGCGGCCAGCACCGCGAGCACGGCGGGCCCGATCATGGCCGGGTCCCCGGCCATGATCTCGGCCGCGATCAGCGAGGTCAGCCCGATCAGGTAGGCCACCGACAGGTCCAGCGACCCGGCGAGGATCGCGATCGTCTGCCCGACCGCGACGATGCCCAACACGGTCGTGCGCGAGAGCATGTTCAGCAGGTTGGCCTGGGTGAGGTAGTCGCCGCCGCGCGCGGTCACGATCGCGGCGGCGAGCAGCACCACCAGGCCGAGCGCGATCCACGTGCCCGCCGCGGGCCCGGCCGCAAGCCGCGGCGCCCACCGGACCCGCTCCGCCAGCGCCGTCACCGCGGCACCTCCGCGTGCGGCACCCCGTGCCCGGTGGCCAGCGCCATCACGTCCTCCTCCGATGCACCGGCGGGCAGCTCACCCGCGAGCCTGCCCTCGTGCAGCACGCAGATCCGGTCGCTCATCCCGATCAGCTCCGGCAGCTCCGAGCAGACCAGGAGCACCGCCATCCCGGCCTTGGCCTGCTCCCGTACGAGCTCGTGCACCGCGGCCTTCGCACCGACGTCGATGCCGCGGGTCGGCTCGTCGAGCAGCAGCACCCGCGGGTCGGCGGCCAGCCACTTGGCGAGCACGACCTTCTGCTGGTTGCCACCGGACAGGAACCGCACCTCCTGGTCCTCCCCCGCCGACCGCAGCCCGACGGTCGCCAGCAGGTCCCGGGTGCGCACGGCGCCTGCACGGGCCCGGCGCCGGAAGACCGCGCGCAGCACGAGCAGCGCGTTCTCCCGCACCGACTGCGCCAGCGCCAGCCCCTCGGCCTTGCGGTCCTCGGTGACCATGGCGATGCCGGCGGCGATCGCGCGGCGCGGCGACGTCAGGCGCACCGCTCGACCGTCCAGCAGCACCTCGCCTGCCGTGAACGGGTCGGCCCCGAAGATCGCGCGCAGCAGCTCCGTGCGACCGGCGCCCTGCAGGCCGGCGACGCCGACCACCTCGCCGGCCCGCACGGTGAGGTCGATGCCGGTGATCGCCGGTGCCGTCCCGCCGCGAACCTCCAGCCGGACGTCGCCGAACTCCGTGGCCCGTGGCGGGTAGTAGGCGGAGAGCGGGCGGCCGACCATGAGCCGTACGAGCGTGGGCGGGTCGAGCTCGGCGGCGGGCCGCGTGGTGACCCGGGCGCCGTCCTTGAGCACGGTGATCCGGTCGGCCAGCGCGAAGATCTCCGGCGTCCGGTGCGACACGTACAGCACGGCGATCCCGCGGGCGGTGAGCCGGCGCACCAGATCGGTGAGCAGTGCGACCTCGTGCTCGGCGAGCGCTGCCGTCGGCTCGTCCATCGCGACGATCCGGGCGTCGGTGGCGAGCGCCTTGACGATCTCGACCACCTGCTGCTGGGCCACCGACAGCCTGCGCACCACCGCGTCCGGCCCGAACCCGGTCTCGCCGATCTCGGCGAGCAGCGCGGCGGTGGCGCGCTCCATCGCGACGGTGTCCACCAGACCGCGCCGCACCGGCTCGCGGCCGAGGAAGACGTTCTGGGCGACCGTCCGCTCGGGCAGGAGGGTGAACTCCTGGTGGATGATCGCGACCCCGGCGTCCTGGGCCTGGCGCGGGTTCGCGAACGTGCGCACCTCGCCGTCGATCGCGATCGTGCCCGCGTCCGGCTGGTGGACGCCGGAGAGCACCTTGAGCAGGGTCGACTTGCCGGCGCCGTTCTCCCCGACCAGGGCGTGCACCTCGCCGGAGCGCACGTCGAGGTCGACGCCGTGCAGCACGCCCACGCCGAGGAAGGACTTGCTGATGCCCGCCATCGCCAGGGTCGTGCCAGCTCCGGCAGTGGCGTGGGTCACGTGCCGAAAGCTAGCGGTACTTCTGCCAGTGCACAATCAAAAGTTGCCGGTCTCGTGCCGAAGTTGCGGCCAGCCTGCCTCTAGAAGGTGTGCTTGACTGAGCACATGGGTGAGCCGGGCGGGGTCGTCGTGGCGGCGCCCGCCGGCTCTGTGGCCGGAACGGGCGAGCTGTTCCAGCTGCTGCGCGACGGACAGGCCCGGACCCGGGCCGAGCTGGCCGCGAGCACCGGTCTGGCCCGCTCCACGGTCGCCGCGCGGGTCGACGCCCTGCTGGCCTGCGGCCTGGTCGGGCACGCGGGCGAGGCCACCTCCACCGGCGGCAGGCCGCCCACGCGCTTCCGGTTCGACCCGGGAGTGCGCGTCGTGCTCGGCGCCGACCTCGGGGCCACCCACGCCCGGCTCGCGGTCACCGACCTCGCCGGGTCCGTGCTCGCCGAGGTGAACGAGGACCTCGACATCGGCCTCGGCCCGGACGTGGTGCTCGGCCGCGTCGTCACGCTGGCCCGCGACCTGCTCGCGCCGTGGGACTCGAAGCTGCTCGCCGGCATCGGGGTCGGGCTACCCGGCCCGGTGGAGCACTCCTCCGGCCGCCCCGTCAACCCGCCGATCATGCCGGGTTGGGACGGCTTCGACGTGCCGGCCCGGCTCACCGCCGAGCTCGGCGCGCCGACCCTCGTCGACAACGACGTCAACGTCATGGCGCTGGGCGAGCACTTCGCCCACTGGCCCGGCACGGAGCACCTGATGCTGGTGAAGGTCGCCACCGGGATCGGCAGCGGGATCATCAGCGACGGCGCGCTGCGCCGGGGCGCGCAGGGCGCCGCGGGCGACCTCGGGCACGTCGCCGTGCCGGGTGGGGGCGACGTGCCGTGCCGCTGCGGCAACACCGGCTGCCTGGAGGCCATCGCCTCCGGCGCCGCACTGGCCGCGGCGCTGCGGGCCCGCGGTCACGACACGAGGTCGAGCCGCGACGTGGTGGCGCTCGCGAGGAGCGGCTCCGTGGAGGCCGTGCAGCTGGTCAGGGCGGCGGGCCGCGACATCGGCGAGGTGCTCTCCACCGCGGTCAGCCTGCTCAACCCGTCGGTGATCGTGATCGGCGGCGCGCTCGCCGCGGCGGGCGAGCACCTGCTGGCAGGCGTGCGCGAGGTCGTCTACCGACGCTCGCTCCCCCTGGCCACCCAGCACCTGCGGATCGTGCCCAGCCGCTCCGGCGAGCGGGCCGGCGTGATCGGCGCCGCGGTCATGGTCGTCGAACGCGTGCTCTCCCCCACGCAGGTGGACGAACTGGTGGCCGCCGCCCGCTGAACCAACCGACGAACGGCGCGTTCGTCGGCACCTATCCGACGAACGCGCCGTTCGTCGGATCGGCTCAGCCCAGCGCGGCGGACACGACGCCCTGGGCCTCCTCCTGGATCCGCGCGAGGTGGTCGGGGCCGCGGAAGCTCTCGGCGTAGACCTTGTAGACGTCCTCCGTGCCCGACGGGCGGGCCGCGAACCAGCCACCCTCCGTGACGACCTTGAGCCCGCCGAGCGGGGCGCCGTTGCCCGGCGCGGCGGTGAGCCGGTCGGTGATCTTCTCGCCGGCCAGCTCGGTGGCCCGTACGTCGTCGGCGGAGAGCTTGCCGAGCTTCGCCTTGTCCTCCGGGCTGCACGCCACGTCGGTGCGCGCGTAGGCCGGCTCGCCGAACCGCTCGGTGAGCTCCCGGTAGCGCTCGCTCGGCGTCCGGCCGGTCACGGCGGTGATCTCCGAGGCGAGCAGCGCGAGGATGATGCCGTCCTTGTCGGTGGTCCACACGCCGCCGTCGGTGCGCAGGAACGACGCGCCCGCGCTCTCCTCGCCGCCGAAGCCGATCGAGCCGTCCAGCAGGCCGGGCACGAACCACTTGAACCCGACGGGGGTCTCCACGAGCTTGCGGCCGAGGTCGGCGGTGACCCGATCGATCATCGAGGAGCTGACGGCCGTCTTGCCCACGCCCGCGTCCGGTGACCAGCCCGGCCGGTGCGCGTAGAGGTAGCCGATCGCGACGGCGAGGAAGTGGTTGGGGTTCATCAGTCCGTCGGCGGTGACGATGCCGTGCCGGTCGGAGTCGGCGTCGTTGCCGGTGGCGATGCGGAACTCGCCGCGCCGCTCCACGAGGGAGGCCATCGCGAACGGCGACGAGCAGTCCATGCGGATCTTGCCGTCCCAGTCGAGCGTCATGAACCCGAACTGCGGGTCGACGGCCGGGTTGACGACGGTGAGGTCCAGCCGGTGCCGCTCGGCGATCGCGCCCCAGTACGCCACGCTCGCCCCACCCATCGGGTCGGCGCCGATGTGCACGCCCGCGGAGCGGATCGCGTCCAGGTCCGCGACCGAGGGCAGGTCGGCGACGTACGCGCCGAGGAAGTCGTACCGGGCGAGCCCGGCCCGGTCGAGCGGCGCGCGGCGCACACCCGCGAGGCCCGCGCGCAGCAGCTCGTTCGCGCGGCCTGCGATCCACGAGGTGGCGTCGGTGTCGGCGGGGCCGCCGTTGGGCGGGTTGTACTTGAAGCCGCCGTCCGGGGGCGGGTTGTGCGACGGCGTGACGACCACCCCGTCGGCGAGCCCGTCCGTCCGCCCGCGGTTGTGCGTGAGGATCGCGTGCGAGACGGCGGGGGTGGGCGTGAACGCGTCGTCGGCGTCGGCCAGCACGTGCACGCCGTTGGCCTGGAACACCTCGATCGCCGTGGTCCATGCGGGCTCGGACAGCGCGTGCGTGTCCCGACCGATGAAGAGGGGCCCGTCCGTGCCCTGCTGCGCCCGGTACTCGCAGATCGCCTGGCTGGTGGCGGCGATGTGGGCGTCGTTGAACGTGGCGCGCAGCGAGGAACCGCGGTGCCCCGAGGTCCCGAACGCCACCCGCTGCGCCGCGTCGTCCGGGTCAGGGACCCGGTCGTGGTAGGCGGCGAGCAGGGTCTCGACGTCGACGAGGTCCTCGGGCTGCGCGGGCGTTCCGGCGCGGGGGTGGGTCGGCATGGCGCGCTCCCGGGGTGCTGCGGCGGGTTCCCGGTCACCTTGCCACCGCGAACGGCAGTCCTGCACCCGCAGCCGCAGCTCCGTTGCATCGGCCGACCCCGTGCCCTGCGCATGATCCGTGGATTCGGATCGCCGTGGCTGTGGCGACAGCCGCTCCTGTGCGGCTCCGCGAGCACTCTCCTCGGCCTGACCAGGGGGCTTCGGTGGCGATCCTCAACCCCGCAGCACCCCCCGACCAGCGCCTCCGGTGGCGACCCTCAACCCCGCAGCACCCCCGACACCGGCCGAAGCGGCGCCGCACGTCCCGCAGACCAGCACCTCCAGCGACAACCCTCGATCCTCGTAGCGCCCCTTGACCAAGGCCTTCGGTGGCGCCGCGCATTCTGCGGGGCCGCCCCTCAGAGCTCAAGGGCGCCTCCGGCGTCGCTCCGCGATCGCTGCGCGACCCTTGACCTCTGAGCCTCTGCGACCCCTGAGGGCAAGCCATGCGCGCAGGCCAGGGGCCTGCCCGGAGGGCGCGCGGCGCCACCGAAGGCGGTCCCACGGCGATGATCGAGGCTTCGGCGCGGAAACGGGCGAAAACGACACGGCAACGCGCCGAACAGCCGATCATGCCGCTCGTAGCGCCGCCAACAGCCGACTTCACACACCCAGTACGGACTTCACACAAGGCCGGCCTTGTGTGAAGTGGCCACTGGGTGTGTGAAGTGGTCATCGGCGGGGAAAACGCTCTCGTAATCGGCCCGAGGAGTACGTCAGCGTCTCCGCCGAGCCCGTGGTGTGCTGATCGGAATGGTCTTCCGCCGCTCGCGCCCGTTCTCGGCGCACGCGCCCCGTCGACGGGGTGCGTGGGCCGACACGGGACGCGCGGGCGGACTCCCTCGATCAACGCTGCGGAGATCGGCCCCCTCGCGCGCTCCGGATCAGGCGATGCGCCTTCTCCCCGGTCCCCGCCCCATCGAACCGTCGCGCCGGCACGGGATCGGCAGCTCCGCTCCGGAACACCGGGAGCGCGCGGATCACACCGGGATGCGGGGCTCCTCGAACCGTGCCGAGTGCTCGGCCACCCACTGGGCGAACGTGCGCGCCGCGCGACCGGTCACCCGCTCGACGGTGTCGACGACGGTCGTGGCGTCCTCCGTGGGAGCGGCGTACCAGCCGATCACGTACTCGGCGTCCGCGCGGGACACACCCGTGGCCATCAGCCGCTCGACGGCCTGCTCGTGGGTGATCGGGACGAAGGCGATGTCGCGTCCGGTGGCCCGGGACAGGATCGCGATCCGTTCCCGCGTGGTCAGCGACTCGGGCCCGGTGAGGTTGTAGGCGCGCCCCGCGTGGCCGTCCTCGAGCAGCGCGATCGCGGCCACCTCCCCGATGTCGGCCTCGTGCACCAGCGCGCTGGGGAAGTCGTACGGCTCGCGCACGACGCCCTCGGTCCGGATCGACTCGACCCACGTCAGCGTGTTCGACATGAACTCCTGCGGTTCCAGGCGCGTCCATTCCACGCCCGACTCCGCAACGGCCTGCTCGACCGGTCCCACCCAGCCGCCCCACACGACGGTGATGCGCCCCACCCCCGCGTCGACGGCCCGCCGCACCAGCTCGGGCCCGACCTCGGCGAGCCCCGCCGTCACCGTGACGTGCAGCCGGTCGACCCCGTCGAGAGCCGCACCCAACTCCTCCGGAGCGGTGTGTGTGCCGCCCACGATCTCCACCTCGGCCGGGAACGCGGCCGCGGCCGGATTGCGGGTCAACGCGCGAACGCGCTCGCCCCGGCGGACCAGCTCGGCCACCACATGGCGGCCGGTGTTCCCGGTGGCGCCCGTGACAAGTGTCGTCACTGTCGAACTCCTTTCGTCGCGGACGACGCTAGGAGCTCAACCTGACTTCAGGTCAACTACGCGGAGAGCGGGGTGCGCTGCTGGGGGATGCGCAGGTGCAGCGGCAGGTGGCCGGTGCGCGGGGTCGAGTCCGTCGTCAGGTGGAAGTGGCCGCCCCGGGACCGCGCGCAGATGTACGAGCGCAGCGGCCGGGCGCCGAGCGCCTCCAACTCGCGGGCCGCGGCCTCGGCGTCCTCGCGCGTCGAGTAGATCACCTTGCCGTCGGAACCGGGACCCTGGCGCGGCAACACCCGGCCCTCGATCTCGGCGCGGCTGGGCCGGCAGAAGATCGGACGGCCCGCCTTGGTCAGCCGGGCGTGGCGGCACAGGACCTCGGCGCGGGCCAGATCACGCACGCTTCGCTGCTCCGGCACCATCGGCCCGGTCGTCGCGTCGCTCCTGTCGGCGTTCACGTGATCCCTCCTCCGCGTCCTGTAACCGGTGATCGCGCGGGTCCCAGCTTTCCGTTATCCGGGCAGGAGCGGGATGACACCATCGTGTTGTTTCCCGGTCCTGATCACTCTGGGTAGTTATCACCGGAGCGTGATCACCCGACAAGTGCGCCGCCGCTGCGGGGACCGCACTGACGTGCTGCTCGACGCGCTCACACCCGTTACTTGTGGACAAGCGGCGCGCCCCCGTCGGGACTGTCACCGCCCGCGCCTAGCGTGTGCGCAGAACGTGAACGAGGGGGGCGCAGCCATGTGGCACCTGCACCGGGCCGAACGGGCCGACACGCTGGCCCGCGCGCTGGGCGACCTGCTGGCCGAGCCGCCGGCCGACCCGTTCGCCTCGGAGGTCGTGGCGGTGCCGGCCAGGGGCGTGGAGCGGTGGCTGGCGCAGCGGCTGGCCCACCGGCTCGGAGCGGCGGGCGGCGGGGGCGACGGCGTGTGCGCGGGTGTGGCCTTCCCCTCCCCCGCCGCGGTGGTGGCCGAGGTCGTCGCGGCGGCCGCCGGCCTGGATCCCGCCGACGACCCCTGGCAGCCGGAACGGGCGGTGTGGCCGATGCTGGAGGTGATCGACGCGAGCGTCGGGGAGGAGTTTTGCGCCCCGCTGGGCGCCCACGTGGGCGACGCCGGGCGGGGCCGCCGGTACGCCGTCGCACGCCACCTCACCGATCTCTTCGCCTCCTACGCCACCCACCGGCCCGCCCTGCTGAGGGGCTGGCTCAGCGGCACCGGGGCCCCGGAGGGCGGTGCCGCCGACCTCGCATGGCAGGCGGAGCTGTGGCGGCGGCTGCGCGAGCGCATCGGCGTCCCCTCGCCGGCCGAGCGCGTGGAGGCGGCGTGCACGGCGCTGCGCTCCGACCCGGCGGCCGTCGCGCTGCCGGAGCGGGTGTCGATCTTCGGCCCCACCCGCCTGCCCGCCGAGCACCTCGCGGTGCTGGGCGCGCTGGCCGAGCACCGCGACGTGCACCTGTGGCTGCCCCATCCGTCGCCCGCGCTGTGGGCGGCCGTCGTGGCGCCGGGCGAGATCCCGCTCCGCCGCACCGATCCCACCGCGAGCGCGGCCCGTCACCCGCTGCTGGGATCCCTCGGGCGCGACGCCCGTGAGCTGCAGCTCCGGCTCCCCGCGGGGTGCGTCGACACGCACCACCCGGCCGAGCTGAGCCCACCGGTCACGCTCCTGCATCGGCTGCAGGCCGACCTGCGCGACGACCGCACGCCCGACGGCGGGTTCGCCCTGCGGCCGGACGACCGCAGCGTGCAGGTGCACTCCTGCCACGGGCCGGATCGGCAGGTCGAGGTGCTGCGGGAGATCGTGCTCGGCCTGTTGGAGGCCGATCCCACCCTCGAGCCGCGCGACGTGCTGGTGATGTGTCCCGACGTCGAGACGTTCGCCCCGCTGGTCTCGGCCTGCTTCGGTCTCGCCGACGGCCCCGACGCCCACCCCGGTCAACGCCTGCAGGTCCGGCTGGCCGACCGCGCGCTGCGCCAGGTCAACCCGCTGCTCGACACGGTGGCGCAGCTGCTGGAGCTCGCCGATGCCCGGGCCACGGCGTCGCAGCTGCTCGACCTGCTCGGCACGGGGCCGGTGCGCAGCCGCTTCGACCTCGACGAGACCGACCTCGAGCGGCTGCGCGAGCTCGTGGTCCGCTCGGGAGTGCGGTGGGGGCTCGACGGCGCGCACCGGGCGCCGTTCCATCTCGACGGGTTCCCGCAGAACACCTGGTCCGCGGGCCTCGACCGGCTGCTGCTGGGCGTCGCGATGTCCGGGTCGGAACACGAGTGGCTGGGCACCGCGCTGCCCCTGGACGAGGTCGAGTCGGGCGACGTCGCCCGGGTCGGCCGGCTCGCGGAGTTCGTCGACCGGGTCGCGGCCGTCCTCGCCCGGCTGGCCGGGCAGCAGCCCCTCGAACGGTGGGTCGCGGTGCTCCAGGACGCCCTCGACGCGCTCACCCTCGTCACCGGAACCGACGAGTGGCAGGGCACGCAGGCGCGGGCCGAGCTCGCCGCCGCCGTCCGAGCGGCCGGGCCGCACGCCGCCACCGTCGAGCTCGGGCTGGCCGACGTGCGCGGCCTGCTCGCCGAACGGCTGCGCGGCCGTCCCACCCGCGCCAACTTCCGCACGGGCACGCTCACCGTCGCCACGCTGGTGCCGATGCGGTCGGTGCCGCACCGCGTGATCTGCCTGCTCGGGCTCGACGACGGCGCCTTCCCCCGCGCAGGCGTGCCCGACGGCGACGACCTGCTCGCCCGCGACCCCCTGGTGGGCGAGCGCGACCCCCGCAGCGAGGACCGGCAGCTCTTCCTCGACGCGATCTGCGCCGCCACCGAGCACCTCGTCGTGGTGCACTCCGGTGCCGACGAGCGCACCGGCGCCCGCCGCCCGCCCGCCGTTCCGCTCGGGGAACTGCTCGACGCCGTCGCCGCCACTGCCGGCCGCGAGGCGCTCGATCAGGTGGTGGTGCGCCACCCCCTGCAGCCGTTCGACCCGCGCAACTTCGCCGGCCCCCGGCCGTTCAGCTTCGACCGCGCCGAGCTGGCCGGTGCGGTGGCGGCGGGCGGCACGAAGGCGCCGCCCGCACCGTTCCTCGCCGACCCCCTGCCCCCTCCCGACGACGACGACGTGATCGCCCTCGACGAACTGGTGTCGTTCGTCGAGCACCCCGTCAAGGAGTTCCTGCGCCAGCGGGTGGGGCTCTCGCTGTTCACGGCGGAGGAGCAGGACACCGACTCGCTGCCGGTCGACCTCGACGGGCTCGCGCTGTGGTCGATCGGCGACCGGCTGCTGCGCGACCGGCTGGCGGGGCGGCCGCTCGACCGCTGCCGGCAGGCCGAGTGGCGTCGCGGGGAGCTGCCGCCGGGGGCGCTGGGCGAGCAGGTGCTCCTGCGGGTGCTCGACGACGTCGAACCGATCGTCTCCGCCGCCCAGCCGTACCTGGTGGGCGAGGCGGGCGACCGCGACGTCGACGTCACCCTGCCCGACGGCAGCCGCGTCGTCGGCACGGTCGGCGGGCTGCACGGGAACGTCCTGCTGCGCGTCGAGTTCTCCCGGCTCGCGGCCAAGCAGCGGGTACGCGCGTGGGTGCGGCTGCTCGCGCTCACCGCGGCCACCCGCGAGCCGTGGCGCGCCGTCACGATCGGGCGGGGGCAGAAGTTCGGGCTGGCGATGGCCACCGCGGGCCCGCTCGACCCCGACCGGGCCACCGCCGAGATCGCCGAGCTCGTGGCGCTGCGGCGGGCGGGCCTGCGCGAGCCGCTGCCGCTGCCCACCCAGGCCGGCCACACCTACGCCACCGTCCGCCGCGGCGGCGCGGATCCCGCGGGCGCGCTCGACGAGGCGCTGCGCAAGTGGACGAGCGGCGCGGGAGCAGAGCGCGCCGACACCGCGCACGTTCGGGCATGGGGCCCGCAGGCCGGTCCCGAGGTGCTCACCGCGCCCGGGCCGCCGGGCGGGGAGCCCACCCGGTTCGGCACGCTCGCGCTGCAGGTCTGGTCCCCCCTGCTCACGGCAGAGGACGTGGTGAGGCTGTGACCGTCATCCCGTTCCCCGCCCCGGTGCTCGCGCCCACCGCGTTCGACGTCTGCGGCGAGCTGCCCACCGGCACCACGGTGCTGGAAGCGAGCGCCGGCACCGGCAAGACCTTCACCATCGCGGCGCTCGCCGCCCGCTACGTCGCAGAGGGCCACGCCGCTCTGCCCGAGCTCATGCTCGTCACGTTCGGCCGGGAGGCCACCCAGGAGCTGCGCGAACGCGTGCGGGAGCGCCTCGTCACCGCCGAGCGCGGCCTGGCCGATCCCGCTGCCGCCCGCGCCTGCGCCGACGACGTGCTCCGGCTGCTCGCCGAGGCGCCCGACGCCGAGGTCGCGGCCCGACGCGGCCGGCTCGCCCGCGCCCTCACCCAGTTCGACGCGGCCACGATCGCCACCACCCACCAGTTCTGCCAGCAGATGCTCGCCGGCCTGGGCGTGGCGGGCGACGGCGACCGCGACGCGGTGTTCGTGGAGTCGATCGAGGACATCCTCACGGAGGTCGTCGACGACTTCTACGTCCGCAAGTACGGCGCGCGCGGCGCCGGCACGCCGGCGTTCAGCCGGGCGGAGGCGCTCGCGTTGGCCCGCAGGGCCGTGCACGACGGGCAGGCGCGGCTCGAACCGCGCGGCGCCGAGCCGGGCAGCGCCGCCCACGTGCGCCACCGCTTCGCCACGGCCGTGCGCGCCGAGGTGGCGCGGCGCAAGCGCGTGCGGCGCATCTACACCTACGACGACATGCTCACCCGGCTGGCCGACGCGCTGGCCGACCCGGCGCGCGGCGCGGCCGCCCGGCTGCGCGCCCGCTACCGCGTGGTGCTGGTCGACGAGTTCCAGGACACCGACCCGGTGCAGTGGCAGATCCTGCGCACGGCCTTCCACGGGTCCACCACGCTCGTGCTGATCGGCGACCCGAAGCAGGCGATCTACGCGTTCCGCGGGGCCGACGTCGTCAGCTACCTCGACGCCACCGATGCCGCGCACCACCACGCCACGCTGGCCCGCAACTGGCGCAGCGACGCCGTGCTCCTGGACGCGCTCGACACGGTGTTCGCCGGCGCGGCTCTCGGCGACCCGCGGATCACGGTGCACCACGTGGAGTCCGCCCATCCCGGGAGCCGGCTGCGCGGCGCGCCGGTCGACACCCCGTTCCGGTTGCGCGTGGCGTCCCGCGCCGGGCTGCCCAAGGCACCGCGCCGCGACCTCGCCGTCGTCGGCCCGGCCCGCGAGCTCGTGACGCGCGACGCGGCGTCCGACATCGCGGCGCTGCTCGCGAGCGGGGCCACCGTCGCCGGTGAGCCGGTGGCCCCCGGCGACGTCGCCGTGCTGGTGCGCACCAACGACCAGGGCGCGATGATCCGCCAGGCCCTCGCCGCCGCGGGGGTGCCCGCCGTGCTGTCCGGCACGGCCAGCGTGTTCGGCACCCCCGTCGCCGGGGAGTGGCTCACGCTCCTGGAGGCACTGGAGCAGCCGCGCGCGGCCCGGGTGCGGGCCGCCGCGCTCACCCCCTTCCTCGGCCACACGGTCGCCGAGCTCTGCGGGCCCGGCGCCGAGGCCCTGCTCGACGAGGTCGGTGCCACGCTGCGCGCGTGGGCGGTGGTGCTGCACGAGCGCGGGATCGCCGCGCTGCTGGAGGCCATGACAACTCGCACCACCACCGGACCCGGACTCCCCGGCCGCCTGCTCGGCGTCGCCGACGGCGAGCGGCTGCTCACCGACCTGCGCCACATCGCCCAGGCGCTGCACGCCGCCGCGGTGTCCGAGCACCTCGGCCCGGCCGCGCTGGTGGAGTGGCTGCGCCACCGCATCACCGACGCCGCCCAGGACGTGGTGGTCGAGCGCAGCAGGCGGCTGGAGTCCGACGCCGACGCCGTGCAGATCATCACGATCCACCGCAGCAAGGGCCTCGAGTTCCCGATCGTCTACGTGCCGTTCGGGTGGGACCGCAACGTCCGCGACCCGGACGTCCCGCTCCTGCACGACGAGTCCGGCGCCCGGGTGCTCGACGTCGGCGGCGAGTCCGGCGACGGGTGGAAGGAGCGGGTCGCGCGGCACCGCGCGGAGGAGGCGGGCGAGGACCTGCGGCTGCTGTACGTCGCGCTCACCCGCGCGCGCTGCCAGGTGGTCACGTGGTGGGTGCCGGCCACCACCACTGCCACGTCCCCGCTGCACCGGCTGCTGATCGGGCGGCCCCCGGCCGGCCGCGAGCCGGCGGAGGCCTACCGCGTGCCCGCCGACAACGCGGCGCTGCACGCGCTGCGCGAGCTCGCGGGGAGCCGGATCTCGGTGGAGGAGATCGGGTTCGCGCAGAGCGCGCTCACGCTGCCCGCGTCCGAGCCCGCAGCGGGTGAGCTGCGCGCCGCGGAGTTCTCCCGCCGGCTCGACATCGCCTGGCGGCGCACGTCCTACAGCGCGCTCACCGCGAGCGCGGGCCACGGGCCGGGCGTCGGCAGCGAACCGGAGGCTGCGGGGATCGACGACGAGGCGGCGGTCGAGCTGCCCCCCGGATCCGAACCGGACGGGGTCGCGGCGCTCCCGTCCCCGATGGCGGAGCTGCCACTCGGGGCCGGCTTCGGCACGCTGGTGCACGGGATCTTCGAAGCGGCCGACCTCACCGCCGCCGACCTGCCCGGCGAGCTCACCACCCACGCCCGTGATCAACTCGTGCACCACCCCGTACCGGGCGTCGAGGCCGAGCTGCTGGCGGCTGCGCTGCTCCCGGCCGCCCACACCCCGCTCGGTCCACTGGCAGGCGGACTGCGCCTGGCCGACATCGCGCCGCGCGACCGGCTCGCCGAGCTCGACTTCGAGCTGCCCCTCGCCGCCGGTGACACCCCCGGCCCACCCGTGTTCCTCGGCGCGCTCGCCCCGCTCCTGTGCCGGCACCTGCCCGCCGACGACCCGCTGCGCTCCTACCCCGACGCGCTCGCCGGGCTCGCCGAGCAACCGCTGCGGGGCTACCTCACCGGCAGCATCGACGCGGTGCTGCGGCTGCCGGGCTCGCGGTTCGCGGTGGTCGACTACAAGACCAACTGGCTCGGGCCGATGGGGCCCGAGGGGCGCGAGCCGCTCACGTCCGCCCACTACGCGCCACCGCGGCTGGCCGAGGCGATGATCGCCTCGCACTACCCGCTGCAGGCGCTGCTCTACAGCGTCGCGCTGCACCGGTACCTGCGCTGGCGGCTGCCCGGCTACAGCCCGGAGCGCCACCTCGGTGGGGTGCTGTACCTGTTCGTCCGCGGGATGTGCGGGCCCGACACCCCGGCGGTCGACGGCGTGCCGTGCGGGGTGTTCAGCTGGGTGCCGCCTGCCCCGCTCGTGGAGGAGCTTTCCCAGCTGATGGGCGGTGTGGCATGACGGTCGATCTCGGCGATGCTCGCCTGGCCCGTGCCGCCGACCGCCTGCTCGGCGTCTTCAACACCGCGGGCGTGCTCGATCCGGCCGACGCGCACGTGGCCGCTCGGATCGGGCGCCTCGGTGGGGAGACCGACGAGGAGGTCCTGCTCGCGGTGGCGCTCGCCGTGCGCGCGGTGCGCCTCGGGTCGGTGTGCGTCGACCTCGCCTCGGTGAGCCACACCGTGCTCGGCGAGGGTGACGAGCTCGTGGACGTCTCCGCGCTGCCGTGGCCCGACCCGCCGCGGTGGCTCGCGGCGTGCGCGGCGAGCCCGGTGGTGGCCGACGGGCCGGACGCGCCGAGCGGCCGTCCGCTGCGGATCGTCGACGGGCTGCTCTACCTCGCGCGCTACTGGGGCGAGGAGGAGGTGGTGCGCCGCTCGCTCGCCGAGCGCGCCGCGGCCGCGCCGCCCTCGGTCGACATCCCGCGGCTGCGGGCCGGCCTGGAGCGGCACTTCTCGGCGCCCGGGTCGGAGCGGCAACGCCTGGCGGCCGCGGTGAGCGTGCTGCGGCGGGTCACGGTGCTGGCGGGCGGTCCGGGAACCGGCAAGACCACCACGGTCGCGCGGCTGCTCGCCCTGCTGCACGACCAGCCGGGCCCGCCGCCGCGGGTCGCGCTCGCCGCCCCCACCGGCAAGGCGGCCGCCCGGCTGCAGGAGGCGGTCGCGGCCGAGCTGCCCGCCGAGCTGCGGTCGCGCACACCCGAGGCGGCCACCCTGCACCGGCTGCTCGGCTGGCGGCCGGGCGGGCGCTTCCGCTACGGCCGCACCCAGCGGTTGCCCTTCGACGTGGTCGTCGTCGACGAGACGTCGATGGTGTCACTCACGCTGATGGCCCGGCTCCTGGAGGCCGTGCGGCCGGACGCCCGGATCGTGCTGGTGGGCGACCCCGACCAGCTGGCCTCGGTCGAGGCGGGCGCGGTCCTCGGCGACCTGGCCAGGGCACCGGGGCAGCCGGAGGCGGCCCTCGACGCGGCCCTCGAGGCCACGGGCATCCCCGGCGGCCTCGTCGGCGGTCCGGTGATCAACGGTGTGGTCACGCTGCGGCATGTGTGGCGCTTCGGCGGCGCCATCGCCGAGTTCTCCCGCGCCGTGCAGGCCGGCGACGCCGACGCCGCGGCCGCCTTGCTCCGCGGTGACCACTCCGACCTGGAGTTCGTCGAGCCCGACGACGTCACCGGAGTGCGCAAGGACGTCGTGGCCGCCGGCCGCGAGCTCACCGATGCGGCGATGCGCGGCGACGTCCCCACCGCGCTCGCGGCCCTGGAACGCCACCGGGTGCTGTGCGCCCACCGCAGGGGGCCGTACGGGGTCACGCGCTGGAGCGCGGAGATCGAGCGGTGGCTGCGGGCGGCCCTCCCCGACGCGCCAACGGGGCCGTGGTACCCCGGGCGGCCGGTGCTCGTCACGGCCAACGACTACGACGTGGGGCTGTTCAACGGCGACACCGGCGTGGCGGTCGCCGTGCCGGAGGGACTGCGGGTCGCGTTCGCCCGTGGCGGGCTGCCGACCCTGCACCCGCCTGCCCGGCTGTCGGAGGTGGCCACCGTGCACGCGATGACCGTGCACCGCGGACAGGGCAGCCAGTTCCGGCGGGTCACGGTGGTGTTGCCGCCCGCCGAGTCCCCGCTGCTCACCCGGGAGCTGCTCTACACGGCGGTCACGCGGGCCGCCGAGTTCGTCCGGGTCGTCGGCACCGAGGAGGCGGTGCGCGCGGCGGTGGCCCGCCCCGTCAGCCGGGCCAGCGGGCTGCGCCACCGGCTGGGAGCTGCGCGAACGGGCTGATCAGTTCCTCGGCGACCCAATGGGCGACGTCGGCGGGGTAGGGCGCCGGCAGCCCGAGGATGACGTGCCCGAAGCCGGCGTCGAGCGCCTCACGGATCGCCTTCCGCGTTGCGTCGGCCTGCTCGTAGGCGACCTGCAGGTGGATCGAGCGGGTGATCGACGCGGGGTCGCGACCGATCTCGGCGCAGAAGCGGTCCAGCAGCGCGCTGCGGGCGACGACGTCGTCGATGTCGCCGCCGGGGATGTTCCACAGGTCGGCGTGTTCGGCCACCACGCGCAGCGTCGCGGACGAGCGGCCACCGATCATGATCGGCGGGTGGGGCCGCTGAACGGGCTTGGGGCTGCCGAACGCCCCCGTGAGCTGGACGTGGGTGCCGCGGAAGTCGAACGGCTCGGTCTCGGTCCACAACCGCCGGATCACCGTGCACGCCTCGGCGAGGCTCTCCACGGAGTGGGCGAAGTCGTGGAAGGGCAGGCCGTGTGCCTCGTACTCGCGCCGGGCCAGGGGGTGGCTGGGCCGCGAGCCGGCACCGATGCCGAAATCGAGCCGGCCGCCGGAGACGATGTCGACGGTCGTGGCGATCTTGGCCAGCATCGCGGGCGGCCGGAACCGGTTGCTGCTGACGAGCACACCGACCCGGAGCCGCCGGGTCTGCGCCGCGAGCGCCGTGAGCAGCGTCCAGCCCTCGTAGGTCGGTCCGTCCGGGTCGCCGAAGATCGGCATGAGGTGGTCGAACAGCCAGGCGTGCTCGATCTCGGGCATCGAGTCCGCCTCGCGCCACAGGCGCAGGACGTCCTGGTAGTCGACCTGCGACGGAGCGGTCATGATCCCGAAGCGGGGTGCGGTGTCCGGCATGGGGCATCGATCCTTTCAAGCGGAACGTTGTTCCGGAACGATACGGAACGATGTTCCGATTGACAAGGTGGATGATGAGGCCTCGGACCGGAGGCTGCAGAGGTGGCGGACATGGCAACGCAAGCCCCGCGCAGGCGGGCCGACGCCCGACGCAACGAGAACGCCCTGCTCGACGCCGCAGCAGCGGTCTTCGTCACCTCGGGCGTCGAGGCACCGGTGCGCGACATCGCCGCGCGGGCGGGCGTCGGCGTGGGCACGGTCTACCGCCACTTCCCGACGCGGGCCGACCTGGTCGTGGCCGTCTACCGGCACCAGATCGAGGCGTGCGCCGAGGCGGGCGAGACACTCCTCGCCGAGGCATCCAGCCCCTACGTCGCACTGACGCGGTGGATCGACACGTTCGTCGACCTCCTCGTCACCAAGCACGGCCTGGCCGCCGCGCTGCGGCCCGACAGCGCGCAGTTCGACGCCCTGCACGCCTACTTCCTCGACCGGCTCCTGCCCGTGGCCACCCGGCTGCTCGAGGCCGCGGCCGCCTCCGGCGAGATCCGCTCCGACCTGCAGGCCTACGAGGTCATGCGCGGCGTCGGGAACCTCTGCATCGGCGCCGACAGCGACCCCCGCTACGACGCACGCCGGCTGGTCGGACTGCTCGTCGCAGGACTGCGGCTGCCGTCCTGAACCCGGCCGAAGCCGCCGTTCCGCCAGGCGCTCCCCCGGCTGCCGGCCACGAGTACGAGAGGATCACGGGCATGAGCCCTGCCACCGCCCGGATCAGCCGGGTCACCGTCACCCCCGTCGCGTTCGCCGATCCGCCGCTGCTCAACTCCGTCGGCGTGCACGAGCCGTACGCGTTGCGGGCGATCGTGCGGGTCGACACCGACGAGGGCCTGGTCGGCTGGGGCGAGACCTACGCCGACGACGTCCACCTGGAGCGGTTGACCGCGGTGGCGGCCGCACTGGCCGGCCACGACGCGTTCGAGACCGAGCGGCTGCGGCGGGTGGTGGCCGGTGTCCTCGGGTCCGGCACGCGCGGGGGCGACGGCGTCGCCGGCATGATCACCGGCGCCAGTGCGGTGGACCGGGTGTTCTCCCCGTTCGAGGTGGCCTGTCTGGACGTGCAGGGCAGGGCGATCGGCCGGCCGGTCGTCGACCTGCTCGGCGGCCGCGTGCGCGACGCGGTGCCGTACAGCGCGTACCTGTTCTACAAATGGGCCGCGCACCCCGGCGCCGACGCCGACGAGTGGGGCGAGGCGCTCACCCCCGACCAGCTCGTCGCGCAGGCCCGCCGCATGATCGACGGCTGGGGCTTCCCCGCGATCAAGCTCAAGGGCGGCGTGCTCCCGCCCGACGACGAGATCGAGGCGACACGCGCGCTCGCCGCCGCGTTCCCCGGCGTGCCGCTGCGCCTCGACCCGAACGCCGCATGGACCCCCGAGACCGGCATCCGCGTGGCGAAGGCCCTGGATGGGCTCGTCGAGTACCTGGAGGACCCGTCACCCGGCATCGACGGCATGGCCCGGGTCGCGGCCGAGGCCCCGATGCCGCTCGCCACGAACATGGCCGTGGTGGCGTTCGACCAGCTGCCGGCATCGGTCGCGGCCGGCGCCGTGCAGGTGGTGCTCAGCGACCACCACATCTGGGGCGGGCTGCGCCGATCGCAGCTACTGGCCGGCACCTGCGACACGTTCGGCATCGGCCTCTCGATGCACTCGAACTCCCACCTCGGCATCTCCCTCGCCGCGATGACCCATCTCGCCGCCGCCACCCCGAACCTCACCTACGCCTGCGACACGCACTGGCCGTGGAAGACCGAGGACGTCGTTCGGCCGGGCGTGCTGGAGTTCGTCGACGGCGCCGTCGCGGTGCCGTCCGGGCCGGGGCTCGGTATCGAGGTCGACGAGGACGCCCTCTCCGCCCTGCACGAGCAGTACCTGCGGTGCGGCCTGCGCCGCCGTGACGACACCGGCTACATGCGCCGCTTCCAGAGGGACTTCGAACGCAAGCTCGCCTTCTGGTGATCCCCATGGATGTTGTCGTCACCAGCGTCCGGGTTCGCTCCCGATGATCGGCTCGGACGGCCTGCCGTCGACGCCGACGGGCACGTCACCGGCCAGCATCACCCGGTGCATGATCCTCGGGGAACCGAGGTGGCCGTGGTCACGGGGGGCCAGGTGCATCGCAGCCCGGTTGTCCCAGAAGGCCACACTGCCCGGTTCCCAGCGGAAGCGGACCGTGTACTCGGGCCGGACGGCCTGCTCCAGCAGCATGTCCAGGACGGCTCGGCTCTCCGCGCGGGAGACGTCGACGATCTGCTCGACGTAGTAGCCGTTGACGAACAGCACCCGCTCCCCGGTCTCCGGATGGACGCGTACCAGCGGGTGCACCGAGGCGACCTGGTGCTCCAGCAGGTGGCGGACGTAGGCGTCATCGCCCGGTCGGGGCTGGTAGCCGACGCCGAGCCGGTGTTCGGCCCTCAGACCGGCCACGAACTCCCGCACCGGCGCGGACAGCCCGGCGTACGCCGCGGCCAGGTTGGACCAGGTGGTGTCACCACCGTAGGGCGGCACGCTCTCGGCGCGCAGGATGGTCGCGGCCGGCGGGTCGATGCGGGCGCCGTGGTCGCAGTGCCAGCCGCGGAGCAGGGTGTGCCGGCGGCGCTGCAGCCACTCGTCGTGCTCCATGCCGAACCGGCCGCCCAGCTCCAACCGGTCGGCCGTGGTCTCGATCTCCGGGAACTCCATCGGGGACGCGCTCCCGCGCCTTCGGATCACGACGGGCTGCCCGAACCGCCGCGCGAACGCGACGTGCCCGGCGTGGTCCAGCCGCTGCCCGCGGAAGAAGACCACCTTCCAGCGCAGCACCGCCGCCCTGATCGCCGCGACCTGGGCGTCGTTCAGGTCCCCGGCCAGATCGACGCCTGCGATCTCGGCACCGATGTACCCCGCGACCGGTTTCACCTCGATCCCGGCCGCCCGTTCCGCCGTCCGGTCCACCGTGCCCCGATCCGTCACCATGCGCGCTCCGATGGTCGTCCGTACGTCCGTAGTACCGGCTCACCCCAGATCGTGACAGGGGGCTCGGGCGAGAACCCGTCACGAAAGTGGAGGGGTCAGCCTTGACGAGTTCCGTCGGCACATTCCGCGTGAGCTAACCATTCCTGCAGTTCCGCCGAGCCACTCGCATGACACAGTCCGGCTCGTCGACGCGCTCGTCCGCCCTCCGCGAGGCCGGGGTCTTCCTCGCGATCTGCTACGCGCTCGCGCTGGCGATCGCGATCGCGCTTCCGCGCGCCGGAATCGCCCCGCTGATCAGCATGATCATGCCGGTCGTCGCGGTCGCGATCACCGTGCTCGTCATGATTCCCCGCGGCCGGCGGCGAGCGGCGTGGGCGGAGGTGGGGTTCGGGCGCCCGGCCTGGCGCGCACTGCTCGTCGCCGTGGCCGGACCGTTGGTCATCATCAGCGTGAGCTTCGCGATCGCCGCTGCGGTCGGCGTCGTCCGCTTCGCGGTCCCGGACGGCGGCATCGGCGGCTGGCTGCTCGAGCTGGTGATCGGGATCCCGGTGTTCGGGGTGATCCTCCTCGGTGAGGAGATCGGGTGGCGCGGGTTCCTGCTGCTCCGGTTCGGCGCCGTGATGTCCGGCCGCCGCGCGGCACTCGCCGCGGGCGCCTGCCAGGCGGCCTTCCACCTACCGCTGCTGACGCTCACCACGACGTACCAGGCGGAGGGGAACCGGTGGATCGTCGTGCCGATGGTGATGGTGACGTTGACGCTCGCCGGTGTCTGGTACGGCTGGCTGCGGCTCTGGTCCGGCAGCATCTGGCCGGTGGGCCTGTCCCACAGTGCCTTCAACAACGCCTTGCAGGCCGCTGCCGGGGTCGCGGTGGCGACCTCGCCCGCCGCGATGGCCTACACGACGACGGAGACCGGCGTGGTGACGATGCTGATCGTCCTCGTCACCGCGGTGTTCCTGTTGACGCGGCGGGCGGCGGACTTCCGAATGCCTCAGGGTCGGGTGCGGAGCGGCCGATAGCTCGGCCCGCACACCCGTCCCGCACGGTCCTGCGGCACGATGGGATCGGAGGTGATCTGAGGCGGTGACGTTGGATCGGGACTTCTGGGAGGGACGCTGGTCCCAGGTCCTGCGCGAGCACGGGGACAAGGTTGCGAAGATCCCCCCGAACGCATGGCTCACGGAGGCGGTCGGCGACCTGCGCCCCGGACGCGCCCTCGACGCGGGCTGCGGCCACGGATCCGACACCCTATGGCTCGCCGCGCGCGGATGGCAGGTCACCGCGGTCGACTTCTCCACGGCCGCACTGGCGCACGCCCGGTCGACGGCCGAGACCATCGGGGCGGACGTCGCCGGACGCATCGACTGGGTCGAGGGCGATCTGGCCGGCTGGACCCCGCGGTCGGGGCGCTACGACCTCGTGACCTGCCTCTACGTCCACGTGGCGGGATCGGTGGAGGAGATGGTGCAGCGGATGGCGGCGGGCGTCGCGCCCGGCGGGACCCTGTTCCTGGTCGGCCACCGCCCGATCGACCCGGCCACCGGCGCCCCGACGCCCGCGGCCGGCCAGGTGCAGGTCTCCGTCGACGAGGCGGTCGCCGCGCTCGGCACCGGCCGCTGGGAGTTCGTCGTCGCGGAGGACCGCCCGCGGGCCCAGGCCGGCACCGGCGTCGACGCCGTCATCCACGCGCGACGCCTGTCCTGACGGACCGCCGCCCGATCCGCCACGCCGAGCGGCGGATCCACGCGCCGATTCCTGCCAGCTTCGAACGAAAGCTCGCCACCCGATAGCGACGACCCCCGTCCCGGTTGATGATCGCGTGCATGCCTGGAAGTGGCGCGGTGGACAGCGGTACGCCGGTACTCCCCGTCGGCCACGACTTGGGCGCCTTCCACGCCGGGGACGGCGTGACGGCGCCCGTGCAACAGGTGCGCGTCGGTGCGGAGATCATCGACCTCGACCCGGTGCATTTCGCCGCGTGGACGGCAGCGCACGGGGCGCCGACGGAGGACGGCGCGGCGCCCGTCGTCACCGTGGGCGGGTTGGGTGCCGTGTACGGCGAGGAGGTCGTGGCAGGCCTGGTCCGCGACCGCCTGCTTGCCGCGATCGTCCCGCATGCGGAGTTCGCGGAGGGTCACCGGCTCCTGGCGCTCGCGCAAGGACTCGGCAACAGCGCGGAGCACCCGTGGTTGTTCTCGGTCGGGTTGCTCTACCAGCCGCTGGCGGTGATGACCGGCGGGATGTACGACCTGTGGCAGGGGGCCGGCCTCTCCCCCGATCTGTGGTCGGCGTGCGAGGAGGCGGCCGCGGCAGCGCGGCAGGCCGGGGCCACCGAGGACCAGTACACCGATCCGGAGCAGATGCTGGCCGGGGCGATGAGCGTGCTGCCCCAGCTGCTCACGGCGCGGGTGGCGTGCCTGGACCTGCGGATGTGGGTGTCGGCGTGAGCAACCTGGTGTTCCCGATCGGCCACTACGTCGGTGAGCGGCACCCGGAGGGCGTGCAGGTGGTGCGCGTCGGTGGGGCGCACCACGCGCTCACGGACGACGAGTTCGGGGTGTGGGTACTCGCGCACGGTGCGCCGGTCGGCGGTTCGACGGCATGGACCACGGACGACCTGCTCGCCCTCGCCGAGGAGACCGGGCCGGACGACGCCGGACGGCATCTCGAGGAACTGACCGCGAGAGGGCTCCTCGCGCTGGTGCCCGCCGACGGGGGCCGCAAGGCGGTGGCGTTCGCCGAGACCTACCGGCTCACGCCCCTGCTCGTCGGGCTCGGCAACACCGGGACCGACCCGGACAGCTACGCCCTGGGTTTCCCGCTGCTGGACGAGCCGGTGGCGGTGGTGCCCGCGGGCAGCTACGAGCTGTGGCAGTGGGGGCACATCGCGCCCAGCATCCGGCACACCTGCGACGTGCGGGTGAAGGTCGCGGCCGACCTGAACGAGCCGACCGGCGCCGCGGAGGCGCTGCACGGCCTCCTCGCCGATCTGCGGCTGTTGTTGGTCAACAGCTGTGCCTATCTGGATCTGGCGCGGTTGCGGTAACCGGGCGCTACCCGCTGACCGTGCTGGCCCTGATCACCAGCCCCGGTTCGAAGACGAGGTGCCGCTCGCCGACGGTGCCCGCGATCTCCTCCAGCAGCAGGTCGACGGCCGCGAAGCCGAAGGCCTCGTGCGGAAGGCGCACCGAGCTGAGCGGGATGAGCGACGCCTCGCCGAACTCGATGTCGTCGTAGCCGATCAGCGCGATGTCCTCCGGCACCCGGACCCCGCCCGCCACCAGGATGTGCAGGATGCCGAGCGCGAGGAGGTCGTTCACCGCGAAGATCGCGTCGGGCCGGGCGGACTCCGGCCGGGCGAGCAGCGCCCTGCCGACCTCGCTGCCGCCGCGGATCGTACGGTCCCGGGCGTCGATGATCTCGAGGGTGGCCGCCGGTTCGCCGCGCACGGCGTCGCTCGCCCCGGCCAGCCGGTCGGCCACCTGCCGCACCCCGAGGGGTCCGCCGACGAACGCCACCCGGCGGCGTCCCAGCTCGACCAGGTGTGACGCCGCGAGGCGCCCACCCGTGACGTCGTCGATCGACAGCGACGGCTGCTCCGGCGACTGGGCGGCCTGCCCGACGAGCACCGACGGGGTGCCGCGCGACCGGATGCGGGCCAGGCGGTCCTCGATCGGCCCGTTCGAGGCCACGAGCATGCCGCTCACCTGCTGCTGCTCGAAGAGCTGCAGGTAGGCGTCCTCGCGTTCCCGGCTGCGGCGCGAGTTGGCGATGAAGACGGCGAGGCCCCGCTGCGAGGCCCGCTGCTCGACCCCCTCCGCGATCGCCGCGAAGTACGGGTTGCTCACGTCGGGCGCGATGTAGGCGACCGCGCTGCTCCTGCCCAGTCGCAGCAGGCGACCCGCGTCGTTCCGGACGAAGCCCAGCGCGTCGATCGCAGTGCGGATGCGCTGCGCTTTCTCGTCGGACACCTTGTCGGGGTGGTTGAGGTAATGCGACACCGTGCCGACCGCCACGCCCGCACGGAGCGCGACGTCGCGGATCGTCACGCGGCCCATCCCGATCTCCTCGCGCCGTCGTATCGTTTCAATCTACCCGGGCACCCCGGCCGCCTGACGCACGAACGCGCTGGTCGAGCCCCGGACGGAGCTCGAAAGACTGTTCAACGGAGTGGGCGGGCTCGATCACGGCTGATTCGAGAGTGGTCCTACTGCACGACCTCCCCCCGCCGTCGCTGATCGAGCCACCGCGTGCTCGTCTGCCGCCAGACCTGCTGCGAGCGTTCGAAGAAGGGCTCGATGTCCTCACGACGCAGTTCGTCGTCGCCCCTGGTCGCCAGCAGGTAGTCCAGCTCGTCCCGGATCCGGCGCAACTCGGCCTGCGCCTCCTCCATCAGCACCCACCGGGACCGCCAGTTGAAGAACGGTTCGACGGCCGCGACCACCGTGGACAACGCGACGAGCGAGAACCCGAGACTCGCCCAGAAGTCGAGATCCTGAAGACCCAGGATCACGGTCGACGCACCTGAGAGTCCGAGCGTCACCATCCGTGTGATGGAAGCCGCGGAGCGAAACCGCTTCTTGCGCGGCTGTGCCCACACGATGCCGCGCACAGCCTCCGAGCGAACCCACAGAGCCAGCTCACGAGCGGAAAGCTGCTGCGGCGGATCCCGCTCCTCGTCCTCGTCCCAGTCTGCCTGCCTACCCATCCCGGCCCCGTTCCGTTGCTGCCCGAGCTCGTCTCGTGAGCGCTACACGTGATGCAGGAGCGTCAGAGGAATGTCACTCCGACACCATTCCCGGCGATCGTCGCGCGCACGACGCAGGACCTCACGGCGGGCGTGGCCGGACCTCAGCCCGGGTCGACGTCGATCCGCCGGATCCGCAGCGCCAGCGCCTCGCCTGCCGGGAGCGCGACGGGTTCCGCGTCGGCGGTGGCCGTGTTGCGCTCCACGGACGTCAGCGTGAACTCGCGATCGACCGTCTCCACCGTCATGTTCCAGGTGTCGATGACGTCCACGGCGAACCTGTCCCCCACCTGGAGCCGCTCGCCCCGCACCCCCTGTGGCAGCCGGAACGTCCAGGCCTGCGGGGCGTCGAGGCCCAGGTACTGCAGGTAGATCTGCCGCGGGATGCCGGCGGTGTAGGTGGGGTCGTCCCACTTGTCGATCGGGTCGAGGCCCGCGCCGCCGACCTCCTCGAGGATCCGGCGCAGGAACTCCAGGCGGGGCGGGCTCTGGCCGCGGAAGGGCCCACCGGCGACGACCGAGAGCGTGCCGCCGTCGACGAGGTAGCTCTCGCCGTGGCTCGCGTACGTGCCGCTCACGGTCGCGATCCAGAACCGGTGCACCAGCTCGCGGGCCGACAGGTTGCCCCAGCGTTCGGCCGTGTCGCCCTCGTACTTGATCTCGTCGAGCACGATCGGCTTCCGGTAGGCGTCGCGGTACAGCAGGGCGCGGCCGAACTCGGCCACCGCCGACCCGTTCTGCAGCGACACGTGCGTGACCCACGGCTTGTTGTGGTCGTAGAGCCGGATCCAGTTGTGGATCGAGCGCAGCCGCCCGTGCGGGTCGGTCTCCTGCAGGGTGCGGAAGACCTCGTCCCACCGCTCCTCGGGCCGGGAGAGGATGTCGTACTCGTTCGCGAGCGACCACCACACGTTCCGGTACGCCGACAGCCGCGCGACGAGATGGCGCAGGTAGGCCGCGTCCTGCTCGGCGGTGAGACCGTCGAGGCCGAACTGCCCCGAGTCGTACGGGTGGAAGAGGATCACGTCCGCCTGCACGCCGGCCTCGAGCAGGTCGCGGACCGCGCGGTCGATCTTGCGGAAGAACGCGACGTCGATCCGCGAGACGTCCCACTCCTCGCCGTCCTTCGCGAACGGGAACGCGTCCGGCACGTGCCCGACGTGGTTGCCGCCCTGCGGGAACACCAGGAAGCGCAGCTTGGTGAAACCCCCATCGGCGACCGCCTCCAGGGTCTCGCGGTAGCGCTCCTCCGGCTGGTGCACCCAGTTGTAGACGGTGGTGCCGACCGGCCGGAACGGTGTGCCGTCCGCGTACGCGAAGTGGTACGTGCCGGCGACGGAGACGGGGCCGTGGTTGCCCGGTGAGGGCGGGACGGCGCGGAAGCCGCCGGTGCAGCCGTCGAGCTCCGCCGCGCCGGACGTCGTGACGTACGCCCACTCCCCCTCGACGTCGGGCGAGAAGCGCACGACGTGGGTGCCGTCGCCGTCGGGGAAGCCGGGCACGCGCACCGTGCGGTCGCCGTGGGTGAAGGTGGCCTCGAACGTGGCGTCCTCGGGCCCGGCGAAGCGCGCCTCGAACACGCCCCAGCGTTCGGTCACCGGCTGCCGGCTCAGTTCTCTCTCCACAGGTGGCGGGGCACGTACCCGAGCCGGTCGGCCGCCTTGTCGATCGACAGCAAGGTCTCGAACTCCCCCAGCTCCTTGCGCAGCGGAACGCCCGGGAACCACGCCGCGGCGAGCTGCGCGGACGGGATGGTCAGGCCGGTGTCCGACGCGGCCACGTTGTAGACCTCGAACCCGGGCGACGCCCTGTCCAGGGCGAGCGAGATCGCGAGCGCCGCGTCGCGCACGTCGACGTAGGAGCCGAGCAGGTCACGGCGGTAGTCCAACTCGCCTGCCCGGGCGAACGAGGAGTACTCGTCGACGACGTTCGTGAAGCGCAGCGCGGTGATCGAGAACGCCGGGTCCCACCGCACGAGCTGCCCGGCCATGGCCTCTTCCAGGACCTTTCCCAGGCCGTACGTGTTGTTCGCCGCCGTGTGCTCCTCGTCGAGCGGCAGGTAGGGCGGCGGCTCGTCGAACGGGTAGCCCATCGCGTTGATGCTGGAGGCGTAGACGATCGTCCTGATCCCGGCCCGGTGGGCGCCGTGGAACACGTTGAACGAGACCGCCATGTTGTGGTGGAACGTGGTGGCGTCGGGGACGAGCCCGTTGACCGGGATCGCGGCGAGGTGGACGAGGGCGTCGACGCCGTCGTGGCGCGCGGTCACCCCGAGGAGGGCGTCGAGGGTCTGCCCGTAGTCGGACAGCTCGACGCGCGTGAAGCCCGCGCCCCGCGTGCCATCGAGGTCGAAGCCGATCACGTCGTGGCCATCGGCCAGGAGCCGCGCCACGGCGGCCCGCCCCACCTTGCCGTTGCTCCCCGTGACCGCGATGCGCATGCGGCCGATCATCGATCCTCGCTTGAAACGTGTCAACCAGACATGATCGCGCCGAGAAGCACGGTGCCGCTGCAGGTACAGCGGTGGTGCGCTTCTCGCACCGATCGATCGCTCCGAGCTGTACGCGAGCGTCGTCGATCCCGCGCGGGTGTGCTTCCTGGCCGATCGTCGGGGCGGCTCGCCGACCGCTCAGCTGGAGCTGCCGAAGTCCTCGGGTGAGGCGTTGTCGAGGAACCGGCGGAAGCGTTCCACCTCCTCGTGCTCGGACGGGGTCTCGCCTTCGGCACCGGGCTCGGCCTCGTCGGACGGGCCGACGATCCCGACCTCGGCCACCGCGGCCTCGTCCAGCACGGCGTCCTCGGCCTCGATCCGGACGTCGACGTGCAGCGCCATCGCCACCGCATCGCTCACCCGTGCCGACACGCGGACGTCGCCGTCGAACACGAGCTCGGCGTGGAAGACGCTGTCGCGCAGCATCGTGATGCGCACCAGCTGCAGCCGCCGGTCGAACGCGCGCACGACCTCGAGGATCAGCTGGTGGGTCTGCGGCCGGGGCAGCTCGACGCGGCGGCGGGCGAGCTCGATGGCCGTCGCCTCGGGCACTCCCACCCACACCGGCAGCACGCGCCGCCGTCCGCCGGTCTCCTGCAGCAGCAGCACCGGCTGCACGGCCATCGGGTCCCTGCCGAGCGCGACCACTCGCATCTCCTGCACAGTGACTCCTCTGCCTCCGCTGCGCTCCGGCGGCTCGCGGGCCTTTGGCGTGCTGCCCTGCTCCTCCGGTGCTCGGTCGCTCGTTCCTCGCTCCCTGCGCGCCTCCCCCGCAGAGCAGCACCGGCCCGCTCGCACATACCACGGTTCTCCGCCCGGCACTCTGCGTCAACTCCGGAGCGACACCGGGCTCAGGCCGCGGCTGCCTTCCGCAGCGCCCGGTAGAGCAGGTTGGGTTCGCCCAGGCGCCTGCGCAGCTCGCGTTCCAGGCCCGCGATGGGGTACAGGTTCTGGGGGGCGCGGGAGTCCTTGTACTCGGTGGAGGCGAACCTCGGCAGGGTCGCCTGGCTGCGCGCGGCGTGGGCCACGGCCTCCGCGGCCGGGAGGTCGGAGCTGCACTCCAC
This sequence comes from Pseudonocardia hierapolitana, assembly GCF_007994075.1. Lineage (NCBI taxonomy): Bacteria > Bacillati > Actinomycetota > Actinomycetes > Pseudonocardiales > Pseudonocardiaceae > Pseudonocardia > Pseudonocardia hierapolitana. The sequence goes on from NZ_VIWU01000001.1 coordinate 1,499,892, forward strand.
CCGCACGATGCCCGCCCACGGTGCCCCCGGCCGGCACGGCAGCCGCAGGTACCACGTGTGCCGCTCCCACGAGCTCCCCAGCCGGAACACCGGGGTGCGCTGCCCGGTGCGCAGCGACGCGACGACCCCACCCAGCTGTGGGGGCAGGTAGTCGCTGCGGTGGGTCTTGACGAACCCGATCACCCGCGGCAGGTGCTGGCGCCCACGCAGCGGGCCGTCGACGACGAGCAGGTCGTCGGCCACGCCGTGACCGCTGCGGGCGGCGGCCGCCGCGGCCAGCTCGGTGTCGGCCAGCTCGCGCTGCACGGCGAGGCTGAGCAGCTGCGCGGGGGCGACGTCGGGGTGGGCCGCCGTGCGGGTGGCCCGGTACGTCCCGGCGGTGGTGCGGACGTCGTCCGCGGATTCGGCCGTGGTGAACAGCCCCCGGCGGACGTCGGCGGTGAGCAGGTGCGCGCCGCCCTCGCGGCAGCAGCAGACCACGCCCGCCGCGTAGGACGCGCAGAGCGCGGGCGACGCCTCCGGGCTCCCGTCCTCCACCCAGAGCTGGGCGTCGACCCGGCGCACCCCGTCGACGAACAGCACGGCGTCAGGCGGGAGGACGGCCGGATCCGGGTCGATCGGCCGCCACTCCGCCGCCGGCAGCTCGACGTCCAGCGCGACCTGCGCGGCCGACTCGCCGAGCTCGGTGTCCAGGCTCGTGCCGTAGGACGGGTCCCACGGGTCGACCGCGAACTTCACCAGTGCCCCCCGCCGGGAGTCCGTTGCGTATATCGGCGGATCCAGCTTTCTGCCGGGTGTGCCGGCGGGCCGGCCTCGCACTGGACGTACACGGCCGGTTCGCCGGTGCGCCCAGCGGGAAGCTGGGCCGTCGAGATGCGTGGCGGACTCCCGGCGGGGGGCACTATGACTCCCGGGTGACGGTGGAGGTGCGCTGGTCGCGGCTCACCACGAACCGCACGGGGACGCGTTCGGCGAGCGCGGGCACGTGCGTGACCACGCCGACCATCCGGTCGCCGCGGGTGGCGAGGTTCTCCAGCGTGCTCGCGACGACGTCCAGGTTGGCCTCGTCCAGCGTGCCGAAGCCCTCGTCGAGGAAGATCGACTCCAGGCGGGCGGCGCCCTGCGCGGCCAGCCCCGTCATCTGCGCGGAGAGCGCCAGCGCGAGCGCGAGGCTCGCCTGGAACGTCTCGCCGCCGGAGAGGGTCTTGACCGGGCGCCGCGCGTCGGCGTCGGCGTGGTCGATGACGAGGAACTCGCCGCCCTCGTGGGTGAGCGCGAACTGGCCGCCCGAGAGCTCCGCGAGGCTCTCCGACGCGTCGGCCACCAGCGCGTCCAGCGCGGACGCGACGAGCCAGCGCGGGAAGCCGTCGGAGCGCAGCAGGTTGCCGAGGAGCTTCGCGACCTGCTGGGCGGACTCGGCCTCGTCGCGGTCGGCCCGGAGGCGCTCCGCCGCAGCCCGCCGCTCCGCCACCCGGTCCTGACCCGCACGGGCCCGGGCGAGCGCCGCGGCGACGGCCGCCGGTGCGCCTGCGCCGAGCGGGGCGGCGACGGGCACCTGGTGGGCGGCCAGGTCGTCGGCGATCCGGTGCTCGACGGCGTCGCGGGCCGCGCGGGCGTCCTGGGTGGCGGTGGCCGCCTCCGCCAGGCGGCCGGCGCGCGCCTCGGCCTCCCGTCGAGCCCAGCCGGTGAGCTCCTGCCAGGCCGCGAGCAGCTCGTCCCCGCCCACGGCAGGCGCGCCGAGCGGCACGAGGGGGTCGCGGGCCGCCCGCAGCGCGTCCCACGCGGCGGTGACCTCGCGGGCGACCTCGGCCGCGGTGCTCTCGGCGGAGCGCAGGGCCGCCCGGGCCGTGCGCAGCTGCGCGTCGGCCTCCCGGACGGCGGCCTCGAGCGCGTCGAGCCGTTCGAGGGCCGCTGCGGCGTCCTCGTCGGAGGGGGCGCCGCGCAGCACTGCCTGCAGCTGGGCGACCCGGCGTTCCGCGGTGTCGACGGCGCTGCGCGCCTCCTGCTCGGCCCGCGCGGCGGCGGTCTCGTCGCGGTGCCGCTCGGCCGCGGCCCGCTCGGCGGCCCGCCACGCCCGCTCGGTGGTGTCCCGCTGCTGCTCCGCCTCCGTGACGGCCGCGCGAGCGGCGGGCAGGGCGCTCTCGCGGGCGGTGCCCTCGGTGCGGGCCCAGTCGACGAGCGCGGTCCAGCCGGCGAGCACGTCGGGAACGGCCGGGGCGGGGGCGCCGAAGGGCACGAGCGGGTCGCGCGCCGCCCGCAGGCCCGCAGCGGCCGCGTCGACCTCTGCACGCAGCTCCTCGACGGCGGCAGCGGCAGCGTCCCTGGCCCGCCGGGCCGCTCGCACCGCCTCGGCGGCCTCCTCGGCCTCGTGGCCGAGCCGGTCGAGGTCGGCGAGCACCGCGTGCAGATCGGCGACGGTGGGGACGTCGGTGGCCGGGAGTGGTGGTGCACCGTCGTCCGCCGGCCACAGGCCGCCGTCGTCCGGAGCATCGATGCGCCCCGAATCCGCGTCGCCGCCGGGCAGCACGCCTGCGAGCGCCGAGCGCAGCCGGGACGCGGTGGCGTCGAGCCGCTCCACCTCGCCGCGGACGCGCTCCCGCGCAGAGATCGCCGTGGCCTCCTCGCGCCGTGCCTCGTCGTGGGCGCGGGACGCGGCGGCGACCGCCTCCTCGGCGGCGGCGAGGTCCTCGCCCGGGTCGGCGGGTGGCGGCAGGGTGGCCACGGCCTGGGTGCACACGGGGCACGGGTCGCCCACGGCGAGCGCGGGGCGCAGCGACGCGGCGAGGTCCGCGCGCAGCGCGAGCCGGTGCCGGTCCTGGGCGTGGTCGAGCCGGTGCGTGGCCTCGGCGACCGCGGCGGCAGCGGCCTGCGCGTCCCGCTCCGCCTCGGCCGACCGCGACCTCGCGGCCGCGAGCTCGGCCTCGGTGCGGTCGAGCTCCCGGCGGTCGCGCAGGCCCTGTTCGAGGGGGCCGCGGGCGGGAGCGGCCGCGAGCGCGGTGCGGGCGGCGGCGTCGGCGGCCTCGGTGCGTCCCAGCGCGGCCGTGGCATCGGCCAGCGCGGAGTCGGCGGCCGCGCGGCGCTGCTGCAGGGCGTCCAGCCCGGCCGGAACGGCGATCGCCCGGAGGGCGTCGCGTTCGGCGACCAGCCTGCGCACGACGTCCTGCCGTTCGGCCAGCAACGCGGTGGCGGCGTCGCGGGCGGTGCGCGCCTCCTCCATGCCCGCACGGGCGTCGGCGGCGTCGTTCGCGGCGGTCGTGTAGGCCGCGGCGGCCTTCTCGTGCCGCTCCCGGGCCCCGGGCAGCTCCGCGGTGATCGTGGCGAGCTCGGCGTGGTCGCGCCGCGCGTGTTCGAGGGGACCGCGGGCGGGAGCGGCGGCGAGCCGTTCGCGGGCGGCGGTGTCGGCGGCCTCGGCGGCACCTGCGCGCTCGGCGGCCAGTGCCCGCTGCTCGGCCGCGGTGCGGTGGCGGGCGTCCAGGTCGGCGAGGCCGTCCGGCACGGTGAGCGCCGCCAGCCGGGCCTGTTCCGCGCGGAGCTGCCCGGCGCCCGCCTCGGCGGACTCGAGCGCCGCCGACGCCGCCGCGAGCTCCGGCACGGCCGCGTCGACCCGGTCGGCCAGCTCCGCGAGCTCGGCCACCCGCGCCGCGGCCTCCTGCTCGGCCTCGTCGGTGGCGTCGGTGTACCCGGCGAGCTGCTCGCCGAGCACCTCGGCGCGCTGGCGCTGGGCCGCGGCCTCGCTGTTGGCCTCGCGGGCGATCACGTCGTAGACGCCGAGCCCGAGGATGCGCACCAGCTTCTCCTGCCGCTTGCGCGGCTCGGTGTGCAGGAACTCCGCGAACTCGCCCTGCGGCAGCACCACGCACGTGCAGAAGTCGCCGAACGGCAGCCCGAGCAGCTCCTCCACGGCCTTCGTGACGGGGCCCGCGCCGTCGGCGAGCGGCTCGCTCTCCTCGTCGGTGCCCCCGGTGCCGGACGCGTCGCGCAGCTTCTCCAGCCGCGCCCCGCGCACCGACACCCCGCCGCTCGCGGCCCGCCGCAGCTCCCGCGCCACCACGTACCGGTCGCCGCCCACGTCGAACACCAGCCGGACGGTGCCGCGGTTGATCGTGGGGGCGAGCGCGAGCGCGACGGTGCGGGCGTTGTCCCAGCGCGGGACGGACCCGTAGAGCGCGAAGGTCATCGCGTCGATCACCGTGGACTTGCCGGCACCGGTGGGGCCGACGAAGGCGAAGTAGTCGGCGCCGGTGAAGTCGACGGTGGTGGGTTCGCGGAACGAGCCGAAGCCCGCCATCTCCAGCAGGACCGGACGCATCAGCTCGCTCCCGTCACGCGGTCGTGCAGCCGGGCGAACAGCTGCTCGACGCGCGGGTCGGCGACGCCCCGCGTGCCGAGGTACTCCCGGAACAGCTCCGACGACGTGCGCTCGGGCCCTGAGGTGGGCCGGGACGCGGTGACGGGCGCGGCGAACTCGGGGTCGATCCGCACCTCGAGGGCGTTCGGCAGCAACGCCACCACCTCCTCGCGCAGCCCGGCGCGGGCGGGTTCGCGCACCCAGACGCGCAGGTAGTCCTCGCCCGCCTGCTCCGCGAGCGCCGCCAGCTCGGCAACGGTGCCGCGGACCGTGCGCAGCCTGCGCCCCGACGTGATCGGGATGTCGGTGACCTGCGCAGGCGTGCCCGGCGATGCCTCGACCAGGCAGACGACCGACGTGTTGTCCTGCTCACCGAAGTCGATGGCCAGCGGCGCGCCGCAGTAGTGCACCGGGCACGGGGCGTCGATGCGCTGGCGGCGGTGCAGGTGGCCGAGCGCGACGTAGTGCGACTCGACAGGGAAGATCGTGGCGGGCACCGCGTACTCGAAGATCGACTGGGCGGCCCGCTCGCCGCCGCCGAACACGCCGTTCAGCACGGTGAGGTGGGCCATCACGAGGTTGACCGAGTCGTCGCCGAAGCCTGCGGTGAGCGTGCTCAGGATGTCGCGCAGCTGCTGGTCGTAGGCCCCGGTGTTCTCGGCGGGGGTGTTGGCGACCAGCTCGGCGGCGCGCACGGCGAAGCGCTGGGACAGGAACGGCAGCACCGCGACGGTGGCCCGCTCCCCCGTCGACTTGGCGGTGAACTCCACGACGCCGCCGCGGGCGGCCGTGCGCGGAGTGCCGACCAGCGTGATGCCGGCGGCGCCTGCCAGGGGCCGGTAGGCGTCGATGGCGGCGGGGTGGTCGTGGTTGCCCGCGATCGCGATGACCTCGGCGCCGTCGCGGGCCAGGCCCATCAGCGTGCGGACCACCAGCTGCTGGGCCTGCGCCGACGGCGCCGCGGTGTCGTAGAGGTCGCCGGCCACGAGCACCGCGTCGACCTCGTGCTCCCGCGCGATCCCGACGATCTCGCGGAGCACCTGCTCCTGCTCCTCGAGCCGGGAGCGACCCTTGAGCGTCTTGCCGACGTGCCAGTCGGACGTGTGCAGCAGTCGCATCGAGCGGATCGTAAGGGTGATGCCCCGCGGTCCCGGGGACGCGCGCCGGTGCGTCGGCCGAACAGACGTTCGCGTGCGCTGAGAGGCGCTCCCCCACTACTCCGGCCCGTTGATGCAGTGGACCATGAACCCGGCGATGCCGGTGAACTCGGTCGGCTCGCTCTCCATCGCGGCGGCGTCGAGCACGCCACCCTCCATGATCCACTTGCCGAGGCCCGCGAGGGCGAACGCGATCGCCGACGCCTGGATCACGACCTCGATCGCGATCAGGTAGGCGAGCACACGGTAGACGGACTCCATGGCCATCCCTTCGGCCGCAGGGGTGATGCAGGCAACCCGCCGGTGGCCCCGATGTCGTCAACCCGTTGAACAGGCCTGTTCAAGCCCCCGCGACAGGAGTAGAAGCGACGCCATGCGCAGCGTCGTGCACTTCGAGATCCCCGCCGATGACGTGGCACGGGCGAAGGAGTTCTACAGGTCGGTCTTCGACTGGCAGATGCAGGACATGCCGGAGATGGACTACACGATCGTCCGGACCACGGAGGTCGACGAGGCCACCCAGATGCCCGCCGCGCCGGGCGCGGTCAACGGCGGCCTGATGCGCCGGAGCCAGGACACCCCGGCGCCGGTGCTCACCATCGACGTCGAGTCGATCGACCAGGCGCTCAAGCAGGTCGAGGCGGCGGGCGGCCGGGTTGTCCGGGAGCGGACCGAGATCCCGGGGATGGGGGCGTACGCCTACTTCACCGACCCCGAGGGCAACACCCTCGGTCTGTGGGAGAACGGCTGACAGCGCGGGACCGGCCGCGCATGATCGGTCCGAGATCGGCCTGACGGCCCTCCGCGGGGCGCACAGCGAGTCTCGGATCGATCGATCGTTCCGAGAGCTGGGCTTCCGCCCTTCGCTGGGCGCTCCGGCGCACCTCGCAACGATCACGGCCGCCGTCAGAACGGCGCGTCGTCGTCCTCGTCGGCCGGCGCAGCGGGAAGCCGGGCGAACGGGTCACGTGGCGCGCTCCCGTTCGCGCTGGAGCTGGACGGCGGCGGCCCTGCCGACTCCGAGAGCCGGGTGGCCCAGGCCGGGAACGGGAACTCGACGGCGAGCGGCACCGGGATCTCCGGCTGCGAGACGAACATCGTGCCCGGCTTGGCGAGGGTGGCGCGCTGCCGCTGCGACGGGGGCAGGAAGCCGTACTCGGGCCGCCCGGCCTCGGCGGGGTCGAGCCGTCCGACCACCTTCACCGAGGAGTTCGAGACGATCCGCCGCTCGACCTCGCTCGCCGTCTGCTGGGCGCCGATCAGGATGATCCCCAGCGAGCGGCCGCGCTCGGCGATGTCCAGCAGCACCTCCTTGATCGGGCTGGAACCCTCGCGCGGGGCGTACTTGTTCAGCTCGTCGATCATGGTGAAGAGCAGCCCGCCCGGCCCGGCGGCCTCCTTCTTGCGGGTCTCGGCCGCGAGCACCACACCCACGACGAACCGCTGCGCGCGCTCGGGGAGGTTGTGGAGGTCGACGACCGTGACCTGGTGGGCGTCGGTGCTCACCCGGCGGCCCGGCGCGTCGGTGAGGTCGCCGCGCACGATCGAACGCAGCGGCCGCAGGCTCGAGCGCAGCCGCCGCAGGAACGCGTTGATCGTGCCGGTTCCGGTGACCGGGCCGGCCCAGTCGCGGCGCTCGTCCTCGTCGGTGAGCCGGTCGGAGACGAACTCGATCAGGTCGTCGTAGGTGCGCAGCACCTGGCCACCGATGACGACGCCCCCGTCGCCGACGGGCATGGCCTCCCGCCGCAGCCGGGCCGCAACCTGGTGGATCACCATCGTGTACTGGTTGCGCTCGTCCTCGGCGTCGGCGAAGACGTAGGGCAGCAGCTCCTCGGCGCAGAACTCGGCGAGCGTCCACCAGAACGCGCTCACCCCGCTGGTGCGGCCCGAGACGAACGGGCGACCCGACAGGTCGTCGGGCGTGGGCGGGGCGAAGAAGCCCGCGGACGAGAACGGGCCCGCGGGCAACCCGACCGTCGCGTAGGCCGACATCAGGTCCTCGTCCAGCTTGGTGTTGGCGTGGTCGAGGAACAGCAGGTCTTCACCCTTGACGCTGAAGACCAGCGCCTTCGCGTTCACCGACCGGCGCCCGAGCACCCCGCTGCGGAAGATCGAGTACAGCAGGAAGAGCGCGAAGCTGGTCTTCGTCGCGACGCCGGAGATTCCGCTGATCGAGACGTGCCCGCCGCGCGTGCCGTCGAGGAACTCGAGGTTGACGTAGATCGGGGCGCCGTCGCGGCCGAGCCCGACCGGGACCTTGAGGTCCATCTGGTCGAAGTACAGCGCCCGCGCCCGCTCCTCACCGGTCGCCCGGGTCGCGATCGAACCCGGCGTGGGCGGCACGTAGCACTCCGGCTCCACCCGCGTGGTGGTCACCTCGGCGATCTCCTGCACCTGCGCGGGCAGCACGCCGTCGGCGATGAGGAAGACGTCCGAGCCGAACGTCGCCCCCTCGTGCCGCGCACGGACCTCGGTGACGACGCCTGCGGTCATCACCGGCCCGATCCCCGGAACCGGGCGCACGGTGACCACGACGTCGTCGAGCTGCAGGTACTGCTCGGGCGCGAGCGCCACGCTGAACTGCAGCGGCGTGGAGTCCTCCGTGCCGACCACGCGGCCGACGGCGGGGGCGGATGCGTCGGACCGTGTGACGTCTGGCCGTGTCACTGTGCCTCCGCTTCGCTCCAGGTGGCCCGCGAGCGGGCCGGCGCGGTCGACGATAGCGACCCGTGGCCCCAGGGACGCGCAGGCCGTCCGGTGCGGCGAGCGCGCTCGTCCACCTCGCGGCGCCGCCTGGACGGTCCTCGCGGTCATCGCCACAACGGAGCCCCGCACGCTCGCGGTCGGGCCGCGGCGGTAGCAGCCCGTAAACGACCATGAGCGGTGGGCTACCTCCTGCTGATGCCGTTCGGTAATCTGCCGATCACCTGTCGTGAGGAGCTCGGATGACGCACGACGAGCTCGAGCGGTTCGTCGCCCGGATGCTGGAAGCGCTGTGCCGGGAGATGTGGGGTTTCGCCCCGCGGATGATCCCGCACATCGTCCGCAGTCTTGGTCCTGGCCGGTCCGTGCTGTGGTTCGCCGCCAACATGCCTCGCCTGCTGTGGACGATGTACGTCCTCGGCCCGCTGCGCACGCACCTGGCCGCCGTCGCCGTCTCACTGCACAACGGCTGCACGTACTGCGCCTATGGCCACGCCTTCGCCCTCGAGCTGATCTACCTGCGTGACCGCGGGCACCTCTTCCCCGTCGACGCCCGCACCCTCTCCGGATGGCAGGACCTGCCGCCCCGGGAGCTCGGCCGGCGGCTGCGCCGGGTGCTGCAGGAGGCCGGGCTGCACGCCGAGACGCTCTGGGTCGACCGCACGCTCGCGCTCGCCGCGGGCGTCGCCCGGCCCGTCGACGCGGACGAGGCCCGGATCGCCCACCTGGTCCGCATGGTGGGCCGGATGAACCGGATCGCCGTCGAGGCGGGGGTCGAGCCGGACGAGGCCCAGAACCCGGTCAACAAGGACCACAGGCTCAAGAAGCGCTACACGCAGCTGCGCGCCGCCACCGGCTAGCGTCGTCGGCGTGGTCGACATCCCCGATCCGACCGTCCTCTATCGGGTACGCGACAGCGTGTACGCCGCGGACCTCCTCATCGCCGCCGTCGCCGAGCTCGACCTCTTCACGTGGCTGGCCGGCCACGGCCCGGTACCCGCCACCGAGCTGTGCGCCGGACTGGGGCTGGCCGAGCGGCCGGCCGACGTGCTGCTGACGTACTGCGCCGCGCTCGGTCTCGTTGACCGCGACGTCGACGCGGACGACCGGATCGCGCTCGCCGAGCTCGGCCGCCTACACCTGGTGGCGGGTTCACCGTTCGACCTCCGCGCCTACTACGGCTCGCTGGTCGAACGGCCCGCCGTGCGCGAGCTGGCGAAGGTGCTGCGGACGGGGTCGCCCGCGGCATGGGCCAGCACCGGTGCGGGCGGGGACCAGGACTGGTCGGGCCGCCTCGACGACCCGGCCTTCGCCGAGCGGATCACCGCGGCCATGGACGCACGTGGTGCCTTCCTCGCCCCCGCACTCGCCGCAGCGATCCGCGACCTCCCGGTCACGGCGCTCCTCGACGTCGCGGGCAGCTCGGGCGTGTACTCGGCCGCTGTGCTGGCCGACCGCGCCCATGGGCGTGCCGCGGTGTTCGAGCGCCCACCGGTGGACGCGGCCGCGCGGACCCTCCTGCGGTCCCGTGGACTGGCGGACCGCATCGAGGTGATCACCGGTGACATGTTCGCCGATCCCTTCCCCGCCGGGTTCGACGCGCACCTGTACTCGCACGTCCTGCACGACTGGGACGCGCCCCGCGTCGAGCGGCTCATGGCCTCGTCGTTCGTGGCGCTGGCGCCCGGCGGGTGGCTGATCGAGCACGACACCCACGTCGACGCCGACAAGTGCGGGCCGCTCGCCGTGGCCGAGTACTCGGTACTCCTGATGCACTCGACGCCAGGAAAGTGCTGGTCGGTGCGCGAGCTGGCCGAGATGGCCGCGCGCGCCGGGTTCGTCGACGTCGAGCACCGGCCGACGGCGGGCGACCGGGGAGTGCTGCTCGCCCGCAAGCCGGCTCGATGAGCTGACGCGGTTCGCGGCGGGTCCGCGCAGGGCGTGCGTTCCGGAACGTCGCCCCGCCCGCACCCGGCTGGACGAGGCCGCATCACCGGGTCTTGCGACCCCGCCACTCAGCCCTTCCCCGGAAGATCCGTGAGGTCGACCCCTGGACCGGGCCCGGTGGCCCCTTTGACCGCCCGCGGCTTCGGACGGCCGCGAGCGCAACCAGAGGATCGCCTACGTCCACTGATCGAGTTCGGACTCACTCGTCCAGGATCAGCTCTGGACGAGCCGCTCCAGGATCCGCTGGTAGACCCCTTCCGCCGACCAGCGCCGATGGCGCTTCCACAGCGTCTGCCACGGGCCGAACTCGACGGGCAGGTCCCGCCACGGGCAGCCGGTGCGGTAGCGCCAGAAGATGCCCTCGAGGGTCTGGCGGTGGTCGCGCGACGGCCGTCCCCGCCGGCCCGCACTCGACGGGAGCGCCGGCTCGATGAGCTCCCACAGCTCGTCGCTGATCGCGGGCACGCGCTCGACCCCCGCGATCGGGAGACACGGCTCCGGATCCGCGGCGCGCTCGACGGCGTCGCGGGGCTGCGGACACTCCCCGATCGCGACGAGCTGCTCGAAGGTGACCGCGACCGGCGGCAGCGGGGCACCACCGTCGCGCGGCCGGAGCCCGTCGAGCGCGATGGCCAGGTGGCGCCGCCACGCGTCGGGAGCCACCTGCGCGGTGGCGGCCACCACCTGCTGCAGCGCGTACATGACGACCATCAGGTCGGTGAACTCGACGTCGGCGCGGACCGCGCCCTGGCGCTGCGCGTTGCGGAACAGGGTCTCGGCGAGGCCCATCGCGCGCATGCACAGCTCGTTGAGCGCGGGCGACTCCGCCATACCGCGGGTGACCAGGTCGGCGAACGCCTTGTCGGTGGCGAACGCGGCGCCGGTCTCCTCGAGCCAGGTGGTCAACGCGTCCCACGCGTCGGGGATCTGCAGGACGCGCTCGCGGATCTCCTCCAGCTCGCTGCCATACTCCGCGAAGACCGCCTCGCACAGCACCTCCCGGGTCGGAAAGTGCCGATACAGTGTGGCGTTGCCCACACCCGCTCGGCGCGCGATCTCCCCCAGCGAGGCGTCGAGACCCTGCTCGCGCATCACTTCCCGGGCGGATTCCAGCAGGCGGCGGCGGTTGCGCCGAGCGTCGCTGCGCAGCCCGGGCCGGGCATCGGGGAGTGCGGTCATCGGTCGTGATTATATCAACAAAACGTGGCAGGCCCCCCGATTCCGCCGGTACAGTGTCCGCAGTTCACCGGGGAGGACCCCCGCTTCTGTCGGGCAGCGTCGCACGGCACCACCTCCGGGTTTCGAGGGGCAAGTTCATGACCAAGTCGCTGGACGACGAGCTCGTCCGCGCGGATGAGCGGCGCACGGACGGCGCGCGCCCCACCCCGCCGCCCAGCAAGCCGCCGGCCCCTCCGCCGCCGCCCGCTCCCCCGGCGACGGGGTGGGGCCTCCCGCTCGCCGTGCTGATCACCGGCATGTTCATGTCCGTGCTGGACCTCAGCATCGTGAACGTCGCGATCCCGTCGATCCGCAAGGACCTGGGCGCCAGCATCGAGAGCGTCCAGTGGATCAGCACCGCCTACAGCCTCACCGAGGGCGTCATGGTGCCGGCCAGCGCGTGGCTGGGCGCGCGGTTCGGCCTCAAGCGCCTCTACGTCGCGCTGATCGTGCTCTTCACGATCGCGTCGCTCCTGTGTGCCCTGTCCACCGGGCTGGGCGGGCTGATCGGGTTCCGGATCCTGCAGGCGATCCCCGGTGGGGTCCTGCCCGTGACCTGCATGACCATCCTCTTCCGCATCGTGCCGAAGGAGAAGCTCGGCGCCGCGATGGGCATGTACGGGCTGGGCATCGTCGTCGCGCCGGGCATCGGCCCCACGCTCGGCGGGTACCTCGTCGAGCACACGAACTGGCGGGTGATCTTCCTGATCAACGTGCCGGTCGGCATCCTCGGCGCGATCGCGGCCGCCCTCTGGCTGACGAAGTTCCCGGCCGAGAAGAGCAAGCCCTTCGACTACGTCGGGTTCCTCTGCATCGCCGCCAGCCTGTTCTCCCTGCTGCTCGCGCTCGAGGAGGGCGACAACTGGGGATGGACCGACTACCGCACCGTGATGCTGTTCCTCGGCGCGGCCGTGTTCATGGCGCTGTTCATCGTGGTCGAGCTGCACGTCGAGCACCCCGTGCTCGACATCCGGGTCTTCAAGTACTGGCCGTACGTCAACTCGCTCCTGCTGATCAGCGCGATGTCGATCGGCCTGTTCGCGGTGCTGTTCTACGTCCCGTCCTTCCTGCAGGACGCGCAGGGCTGGACCCCGCTGAACACCGGCATCACCCTGCTGCCGCAGGCCCTCGCGATGGCGCTGCTGATGCCGTTCGCCGGCCTGCTCTACGACAAGATCGGCGCCCGCTTGCCGGCCGTCTTCGGGCTGGCGCTGGTCGGGAGCGGGATCCTGCTGCTGTCCCGGATCAACGTCGACATCACCCGTGGGGAGCTCATCCTCGGGATGGTCGTCATGGCCACCGGGATGGCACTGGGCATGATGCCGATCATGACCGGCGGCCTGTCCGTCCTCCCGCCGGACGTCTCCGACAGCGGCAGCGCGTTCAACACGCTCACCCAGCGCGTGAGCTCCGCGCTCGGCCTCGCCATGATGACCGCGCTCGTCCAGGACAACAGCGCGCAGTTCATGGCCGACCGGTCCAACCTGATGGAATCCGGATCGAGCCCCGAGTACATCGAGATGCAGCAGCAGGGGACCACCGGCCTGCTCCCGATGTACCAGGAGATGGCCGGGCAGGTCCAGGCGGCGGCCTACAGCAGCGGGTTCTTCATCGCCGGCTCGCTCACGCTGGTCGGCGTGGTCCTGGCGCTCTTCCTGCGCTCGGGGAAGCCCGCCGGAGGCGGCGACCGCCCCGTAGCCCACTAGAAATCCGACGAGCGGCGCGTTCGTCGGTACCTATCCGACGAACGCGCCGTTCGTCGGAACCCGTCGGTCCCCTCAGCAGACCGAGTCGGACGGCTTCGGGTTGGCCAGGCCGAAGAGGCTCCTGGCGCGCAGGCCCACCCAGGTGCCGGCCAGTGCGGCGAGGCCCCAGACCCAGCCGGACAGGCTGCCGGACGCGATGCCGGCCAGGTACGCCCCGATGTTGCAGCCGCTGGCCAGCCGCGCGCCGATCCCCATGACGATCCCGCCGATCACCGCGGCCAGCGCTGTGCGCCACGGGATGGACCGGTGCATCACCCAGGCCCCACCGGCGGTGGCCGCGAGCGCCGCCCCGATCATGATCCCGATGTCGGTGAGCGAGGTCTTGTCGGCGAGAACCGGGCCGGCGAGCGACTTGGCCTGCGCGGGCTGCTGCCAGTAGGCCCACGTCTCCGGATGCAGGCCGATCGCCTGCAGCGCCTTGGCGCCCCACAGCGCGAACGCGCTCGTGATGCCCCAGGCACCGCCCGAGACCACGAGCACACCCGCGCCGAGCACGGCGAGGGTCACCGCACCGACCCACAGCGGCCACGACCCGCGCAGGATCCGGGCCGCACCCCGCGCCGTGGGCGGCACGCCGGTGGGCGGCGGGTTGCGGCGGGCCTGCACGGCCCGGCTGACCGCGACGACGGCGAGCAGCGCCACGATCGTGACCGCCCACGACCCGAACCAGCCGATGTGCTCGGACAGGACCAAGGCCGGCAGCGCAGGCAGGTCGGAGACCAGCGGGTAGGCCCAGGTGTAGAGGACCGATCCCGTGATGAAGCCGAAGAGCGTCAGCACGATCGTGCTCTGGCCGGAGCCGACGGCGAACAGCGTGCCGGACGCGCAGGCGCCGCCGAGCTGCATGCCGATCCCGAACAGGAACGCGCCGAGCACGAGCCCGACCCCGAGCGGCCCGGCCGACGGCGCGGGCTCCGACCCGAACAGGCCCGTGCCCGTGCCGATGATCAGGGCGAACAGCGTGGCGGTCGTGCCGAGCAGCACGGCGTGGGCGCGCAGGCCCGCCCCGTTGCCGACGGCCACGAGCTGGCGCCAGGCCGAGGTGAAGCCGAAGCGGGAGTGGAAGAGGGCGACGCCGAGCCCGACGCCGAGCGCGAGCAGGACCGCCTGCCGGGCGCCGTGGGCGAGCCCGACATAGCTGACGAGCGCGGCGCCGAGCACGCCGATCGCGGCGAGCGGGCGCCACTGTGCGGGCGCGGCGGGATCGGGGACGGGCGGGACCGCGCAGGTGGGCGCGGGTGCGAGGAACGAGCGGGCAGGTGCGGTCGTCACGACGAGAACCTCGGGGGACGCAGGGAGAGGGCGGCGGGTCGTCAGGGACGACAGGCCGCGGCGCGCTGCGTGCAGTGGTCGACGTGACGCCGACGCGTGAGGATCACTTGTCGAGGCTAACTTCTCGACCCTCGCGAGACGAACCCGATGCGTCGAAGGCCTCAGCGACAACCGCGTCCCTGTAACCGACGTCATGGACCACACAGTCCAATCTGCGGCTACCTTGGACTGGACAGTCCAACCGAGCAGGGAGGCAGCGGCCGTGAGCGGACGCTTGAAGGACAGGACGGCGCTGGTCACGGGTGCCACCAGCAACATCGGGGCGGCGATCGCGATCGCGTTCGGCGCGGAAGGCGCCCACGTCGCGGTGTCGGGCCGCAACGCCGCGCGGGGCCAGGAGGTCGTCGACGCGATCCGGAGGACGGGCGGGCGCGCCGACTTCGTCCGGGCCGACCTCGACGGCAGCGCCGCCCGCAGCCGGGCGCTCGCCGACGAGGCGACCCGGGTGCTCGGCGGGCGCATCGACATCCTCGTGAACAACGCCGGGATCTACCCGCCCACCACCACGCAGGCAACGGACGAGCCGACCTTCGACCAGGTGTACGGGGTCAACGTGAAGGCGCCGCGTACTTCCTGACCGCCGCGGTCGCCCCCGCGATGGTCGCGGCAGGCAACGGCGTGATCATCAACCTCGGGTCGTGGATCGCCCGGCTCGGCATCCCGATCTCCGCGCTCTACAGCTCGACCAAGGGCGCGGTCGAGACGCTGACCCGGGCCTGGGCGGCCGAGTTCGGCCCGTCCGGAGTGCGCGTCAACGCGATCTCGCCGGGCGTCATCCGCTCGGCGGGCATCCCGGACGGCGCCGAGACCCCGGGCGAGACCCTGATGCACGGCACCCCGGCGAACGCCGCCGGCACGCCCGACGCGATCGCGAAGGCGGCCGTCTACCTCGCCAGCGACGACGCCTCGTTCGTGCACGGCACGGTCATCGACGTCGACGGCGGTCGGACGAGCGTCGCCGTGGTCGCGGCCTGAGCGGCCGCCCGGCCGTCCGCCTCCGCGCAGCACGGCCTCGAGCTGATCCAGCAGGGCGAGCGCCTCACCGTAGGAGAAGACGAGCAGGTGGGGCGCCGCCACGGCCACGCCGCGAGGGCGGCGAAGGTGGGCTGGGCCCGCAGCGCGGGGCCCCGCCCGATCTTCCGATGATCACCTATGCAACTTAGGGTAGGCAACCAGCGTATCCCCGGAGGTCACCGTGGTCCCGACGCTCCCCGCCGGCATCAGCCGTCGCAGGCTCCTCGCCGGCTCGGCCGCCCTCGGCGCGCTGCTCGGCCTTCCCGCCTGCGGCTCCGACGAGACGTCGGCCCCACGGCCCCCCGACCCGAGCTGGAGATTCATCGACGCGCGCGGGGTGAAGGTGCAGCTTCCCCGACGACCCGAGCGCGTGGTCGCGTACACGGGTGTGGCGGCCGTCCTCTGGGACTACGGCATCCGGCCCGTCGGGATCTTCGGGCCGCAGCGCCGCGAGGACGGCTCCCCGGACTCCACCGTCGGCGACATCGATCTGACCTCGGTCGGCTCCGCAGGTGAGGGCTACGACAACCTCGACTTCGAGGCGCTGGCCGCCCTGCGCCCCGACCTGGTCGTCACGGGCATGACCAGCCGCGACGTCATGTGGGTGATCGGGGCCGACGCGATCGAGCGCGTCACCCGGATCGCGCCGCTGGCGGCTCTCGAAGGCTATGGCGTGCCCGCCGAGCAGATCGTCGCCGGCTACGAGCGGTTCGCCCGGCTGCTCGGCGCCGAGACCGCCACCCCGGAGCTGATGAACGCGCGGGTGCGGCTGAACCAGGCATCCACCGCGGCGCGGGCCGCCGTCGCGGCCAAGCCGAACCTGCGCGTCCTGGTGACCTACGCCGACTCCGAAGGCATCTCGATCGCCCGTCCGAGCCAGTTCCCCGACCTGCTCAGCTTCCGTGCGCTCGGGCTGGACCTGGTCGAGCCCGAGGGGGGCGAGCAGTACTACGAGACGCTGAGCTGGGAGCAGGCCGGGCGGTACCCGGCCGACCTCATCCTCCACGACACCCGCGCGTTCAGCCTCCAGCCCGACCAGCTCACCGCCTACCCCACGTGGGCCGCGCTGCCCGCGGTGCAGGCCGGGCAGGTGGGCAGGTGGAGCGCCGAGGCGCGCCTGAGCGCGCAGGGCTTCGCCGCCGTGCTCGAGGACCTCGCCGCCACCGTGACCGCCGCCCGCGACGACGTCGTCGGATCACCCTGACCGTCCGATCAGCCGGATCAGGACCGGTCGGGCGCGGGCGACCGGGGCGAATCGTGCCGCTGCTCCGGGATGCCGACCTCCTGGAGGACCACGCAACCCTCGTGCGCCTCGGCATCGGCGGCCGACTCGATCCCCAGGTGCGAGAAGCAGGTCGCGAACCCGGTCTGTTCGGAGTCGCCGAACAGCACGGCCGCGGCGGTGGCCCGGCACAGCACCAGCAGGACCTCCGCCAGCATGGCGGCACCGGCCCCGTCGACGAGGACGACGTCGAAGTCGGCCTCCGCCAGCGCCGGGTGCACCCGCGACCGGGCGAGGCTCGTCACGACCACGCGCGCCTGCCCGACGATCTCCGCCTCGGCATCGGCGCGCAGCGCCTGTGCCCGCTCGGCGAGCTCGCGCTCCCGGTTGTCGAGGGCCTGTCGCCGCGCCCCCGACGCGTCCCGCCAGGCGGTGAGCTCGCGCAACCGCGCCTGGCGGGAGACCAGCTTGCGGGCGACGAGCTGCCGGTCGTCCTCGGTGGGCGGCCCCCACGCCTCCGCTTCCTCGACCGCACGCCGGAGCCCGATCAGCAGCTCCCGCGCACGCCGGTACGCCTCGTCGGCGCCGCTCACAGCCCGCTCGGCGGCCGCGGCTCGCCGGTCGGCCGCGTCGACCTCGGCCCAGCTGTGCTCGCCGATCGCCGCCCGCGCCCGCAACTGGACGTCCAGCCAGCGCCGTCGCCCCTCCGCGACCACCGAGGTGAAGCGGCGCAGCTCCGCGTCGGCGGCCTCGACCTGGCGACGGTGCTGACGCCGCTCGCGCCAACCGCCGGACCGCGCCTCCTCGTCGAGCGCGACGCGGCCGTCCCGCAGCGCGCGCTGCCGCTGCTCCAGCGCGGCGAGGCCCTCGATCGCGAGCCGCTCGTTCTCGAGCGCCTCACGCAGGGGACCGAGCGCGGCTTGCGCGTCCACCGCCTCCCGCAGCTCGGTGGCGGCATCGACCACGGCCCGGCGCGCCCTGTCGGCCGCCGCCTCCGCCTCCTGCAGTCGCGGACGCAGCTCGTCGAGGTCACGCTCCGCGTCCAACCGGGCCGCGGCGGCGCGGTAGGTCACCGTGTCGTAGTCGCCCAGCTCCGCGCGGAGGCGCTCGATCTCGGCGTCGATCACCGCGATCTCGGCCAGCTCGGCGGCGACCACCGCCCGCTGCTCGTCGACCTCGCGCGACGCATCGGCGGCGAGCTCCTCCGACTCGTCCCCGACCCGGACCGCGACCCCGGCCTCCGGCGCCATCCGGCGGACGAGGGTGTCCATCGCCTCGTCGACCGCAGTGTCCGACGGCGCGACCAGCAGCACCCGCTTGCCCTCGCCCAGCAGCGCCTCGATCGCGCGGGTCAGCACGTCCGTCGAGCCGGAGCCCGGCGGGGCCCAGACCGCGCGCAGGCCCGGGCTGAGACACGCCCGCAACGCCTCGACCTGGGCCCCGGCCAGCCCGTCCGCCTCCGCCCCCGACGTCGGCGGCCCGGCGAGCCGCCGTTCCACCAGCGCCTGCGCCAGTGGAGCCGGGCCCGCGGCGCGCAGGCCGTCGAGAAGACCGTCCAGCGCAGGCGCCCGACGGACCCACACGTGCCGGTCGTGCTCCGGCAGGTCGGGCGGCGGGCGCAGCACGAGCAGTCCGTCCTCGTCGCGCAGCTCCTCGATCGGGTGGCGCTGCTCGCGATCCGGCCCCTTCTCCCCGGCGAGGCACGGGTCGCAGACGTCAACGTTCCGGTCGCGCCGGGCGAGCGCGAGCAGGCCGTCCTCGCGGGGCTCCGCCACGCCGAGGTCCACCCACCCCGCCGCCGGGCAGCCCTCCTCGGCGCCCCACTGCTCGACGTCCGCGATGACGTCCGCCGACCAGTTGGCGCTCATGAGTCCCCCACTCGGTCCCCCCGATCGATTGAACCATCGCCGACCGGTCACGGAGAGCGATTCGGGCGGCACCGAGCCTGATACGTGATCGGGTGCGGCCTTGGCCACACCTGTGTGAGGGGGACGGTGGTGCTCAGCCCGCAGCGGGTTCGGCGGCCCGGCCCCGGGCCCGGGTCCACGGCCAGGTCAGCAGCGCCCAGCCGGCCAGCCCGACGGCGAGCTCCACGCCCAGGTACCAGGGCCAGTCACCCATGAGATCCAGCAACGAGGGGTTGTCCGGCTTGCGGCTCACGAACAGGTAGTTGGTGCCTGCCACCGCGTTGAAGCCCACCATCACCAGACCCCACCCGACGGTGACCACCGCCGCGAAGGTGAAACCGCCCCAGCTCGGACGCATCCCCACCCACCAGGTCAGGTAGACCGTGGCCCATAGGACCAACAGGTGCTGGCCCCAGAAGCTGACGAAGTCGATGCCGGGGAACTCCGGCGCGTCCAACGCCGGCGTGAGCAACGCCTGCGGAACCAGGGTGAGCCCCCAGTAGTAGGTCAACACGTAGGCCCACTGCCACCGCGACCACAACGCGACCGCGGCCGCAATCCACGCCAGATCGGAGACCTGGAACGGCAGCGAATGCTCGATGTCGAAACGCGCCGGCGACAGGTCGTAGACCAGGATCGGAACGTGGAACGCGACCAGCACCGCGGCAAACACGCGCCCCACGTTCCGGTCGGCCCCGGTGTCGCGGTACCTGCGTCCGGACCAGGCGAGCACCCCGACACCCGCGGCCAACAGGATCAGGACCACCCAGTGCGAGGCGCCGTAGGCAGCGAACGAGCGCTCCACCGCTTCACAGTAGGCGCGCCGGCGCGTCCGGCGCGCGCTAAGCCCCGTCGACGTCGAAGCTCCGGTCGAAATCGCCGCCGAAGACGTTGAGGACGACCTCGCAGTCGCAGTAGCCGCCGTTCTCCTCCAGCTCGCGCCGCAACCGCGGCCAGTCGACCCCGGCCCGTTGCGCCCATTCCCGCGCGGCGCGCAGCGTGCCGTCGCACGAGCGCCGCCGCTGCTGGACCGCGTCGGCGAGCGCCGCCTGCTGTTCCAGCGGGAGGCCCAGGTCGGGCTGATCGGCGAGGTCGGCCAGGTCGTCGTGGTCGTACCGGGGCAGGTCGTCGAAGAAGTTCGTCATGGCGCCGACGGTGCCCGCGTGCACCGACGGTGCCGGACGGCTCGGCCGGAGTTGTCCACAAGTCGGGCGACGACCGGGAGATCACACACCGTGATGGAGGTGAACCTGGGATCGGACCGTTAGCGACTGAACCTTCCCAAGCCGGGACAACCTCCGCGAGTATCCGCGGCAACGGTCCGCGTGGAAGGACGAGATTATGGGACGACAAGGACGTCGTGCACTGCTCGCCGTGCTCGCACTCGCCGGGGTGGTCACCCTGGCCGCGTGCGGCGCGCGGGGAGCAGGCGCCGCCGGCGGCGACGCGGCAGGCGGCGAGACCTTCACGATCAAGTTCTCGCACGTCGTGACCCCGGCCACACCGAAGGGCCAGGCCGCGGACAAGTTCAAGGAGGTCGTCGAACAGCGCTCCGGCGGCCGCATCACGGTCGAGGTCTACCCGAACTCCGAGCTTTACGGCGACAAGGACGAGCTGCAGGCCCTCCAGTCGAACAGCGTTCAGATGCTGGCGCCCGCCAGCGCCAAGTTCACGACGATCGCGCCCGCTCTGCAGGTGCTCGACCTGCCGTTCCTGTTCGACAGCGTCGACGACATCCCGGCCGTCGTGTCGCCGGACTCCCCGGCGGGCCGGGCGATCTACGAGAACGAGGCGCTCGCGAGCAACAACATCAAGGTGATCGGTCTCTGGGACAACGGCCTCAAGCAGCTCTCGTCGAACACCGAGATGCGCACGCCCGAGTCGCTGGCCGGGCTGAGCTTCCGCATCCAGCCGTCCGACGTGCTGCGCAGCCAGTTCGAGAACTGGGGCGCAAGCTCGACCCCGATGGCGTTCTCCGAGGTGTACAACGCGCTCCAGCAGGGCGTGGTCAACGGCCAGGAGAACCCGTACTCGAACATCGAGTCGCAGAACATGCACACGGTGCAGAGCCACATCACCGAGTCGAACCACGGCTACATCGGGTACGTCCTGGTGATCAACAACCAGTTCCTCGAGAGCCTCCCCGCCGACCTGCAGACGATCGTCCAGGAGTCGGCGGACGAGGCGAGCACCTACAACCGCGAGGTCGCCGCGAAGCTGAACGAGGAGGCCAAGGCCACCATCCAGCAAGCGGGCACGACGCAGATCCTCGAACTGACCCCCGAGGAGCGCAAGGCGTTCAAGGACCGCGTGGTGCCGTCGGTGTGGCAGCAGTACGCCGACGTCATCGGGCCGGACCTCGTCAACGACCTGCTCGCCCAGCAGAACGCCCAGTAGCACCCGCCACGGGACGGGGATGGCCGAGAAGGCCATCCCCGTCCCCCGTATGGAGGTCAGCTTGCAGCGCTTCGACCGGGTGCTGACCCTGATCGAGAACGTACTGGCTGCGTCGACCCTCGGCCTGGCGGCGGTCATCGCCGTCGTCGCGGTCGTGCTCCGCTACGTCTTCGGGATCTTCCTCTTCTGGTCGGAGGAGGCGATCATCTACTTGATCATCTACTCGACGTTCCTCGGCGCCGTCATCACGCTGCGCCACAACGAGCACGTCAACGTCGACATCTTCGGGGCGTTCCTGAAGGCACGCGGCAGGCGTGCGCTCGCCGTGCTCGCCGCCTCCCTCACCGTCCTCTATCTCGTGTGCATCGGCTACTTCGCATGGCTGCTGCTGTTCGAGCCGTTCTCCACCTCGACGATCACCCCGTCGCTCAAGCTGCCGCTGTGGGTCGTCGAGGCTGCGGTCCCCATCGGCTTGACGCTGATGCTCCTGCGCGCGCTGGAGATGCTCGTGCGGAACGCCCGCGGTGAGGACGCCTTCGCCGAGGCGAAGCGCTCGATCCTCGAGGTCGAAGCGGAAGCAACGGGCCTCGACGTACGTGAGGTCGAGCGGACCCGCCGCGAGCTCGGCGACGACCCCGAGGAGAACGATCGGTGACCGAGGCCTCGATCGCGCTGGTCATCACCCTCTTCGCGCTGCTGTTCTCCTCCACCCCGATCGCGGTGGCGCTGGGGCTGACCTCGTTCGCCTACTTCTTCTACTACACGACGATCCCGCTCACCCAGGTGCCGGAACGCCTGTTCAACTCCCTGAACACGTTCCCGCTGATGGCGATCCCGTTCTTCGTGCTCGCGGCGAGCATCATGAGCCGCGGCGGGATCAGCAGACGCCTCATCGCCGCGTGCAACGCGGTGGTCGGCCAGTTCCGCGGCGGCCTGGCGATGACCGGTGTGCTCGCGTGCATGTTCTTCGCCGCGATCTCCGGGTCCAGCCCGGCCACCGTCGTCGCCGTCGGCACCCTCATCATCCCGGCGATGATCGCGAGCGGCTACCCCAGGCGCTTCTCCACCGGCCTGATCGCGACGTCCGGGTCGCTCGGCATCCTCATCCCCCCGTCGATCCCGATGATCGTCTACGGGATCGCGACGGAGGAGTCGATCGGCGACCTCTTCGTCGCCGGCGTCCTCCCCGGTCTCCTCGCCGGCTTCATGCTGCTCGGCCTGGTGTTCCTGGTCTCCCACCGCCGCGGCTACGGCACCGGCGACCACGCGATCGAGATGTCGACGGCCGAGAAGGTCCGTGCCCTCCGGGACGCGGTGCTGAGCCTCGCCCTCCCCGCGCTCGTCCTCGGCGGCATCTACGGCGGTGTGTTCACCCCGACCGAGGCGGCCGCCATGGCCGTGTTCTACGCGCTCATCGTGTCCG
The DNA here is from genome assembly GCF_007994075.1 of Pseudonocardia hierapolitana. NCBI lineage: Bacteria > Bacillati > Actinomycetota > Actinomycetes > Pseudonocardiales > Pseudonocardiaceae > Pseudonocardia > Pseudonocardia hierapolitana. The sequence goes on from NZ_VIWU01000001.1 coordinate 1,522,329, forward strand.
TCTTCATCTACAAGGAGCTGGATCTCAAGGACCTCGGCGGGATCCTGCTCTCGTCCTCCCGCACCTCCGCGATGATCATGTTCATCATCGCGAACGGGATCCTGTTCTCGTTCGTGCTCACCTCGGAACGGATCCCCGGTGAGATCACCGAACTGCTCCTGAGCTACGAGCTGAACACGTTCACGTTCCTGCTCCTCGTCAACATCATCCTGCTGGTGGCCGGCTGCTTCATGGAGACGTCCAGCGCGATCCTCATCCTCGCGCCGATCCTGCTGCCGATCGCGCTCGAGCTCGGGGTCAACCCGATCCACCTCGGGATCATCATGGTGATGAACCTGGAGATCGGCATGGTCACCCCGCCGCTGGGCCTGAACCTGTTCGTGGCGAGCGGCATGTCGGGGATGAGCGTGCTGCAGGTCGCGCGGGCGGCGATACCCACGGCCTTGGTCCTGCTGGCCGCGCTGTTCCTGGTGACCTACGTCCCGGCGATCTCGCTCGTACTGCTCGGGGGCGGGTAGCGCGATGGCTCCGGGCTGCAGATCGGCGACCCGCCCGCGATCTGCCTGCACGGTGGTTCTGCGGAACACTGCCCCGATGCAGATGACGTTCGACGCGCGGGACGAGCACGCCTACCACCGCAGGCGCGACGAGCTCGGCGAACGGTTCGCGCAGTGGCTGAACGAGCACGACGTGCCCGGGGATCCGAACGACGCCGGCCTGCTGATGGACTGGAAGTGGGCCTACGCCGACGGCCGGCTCGACCACTGGTCCGTCCCCGACGTGGACGAGTTCCTGCTCGAATGGTGCCCGGCCAAGGTCGTGGCACCGGCCGAGAAGTGCGTGGAGATCCCGATCTCCGTGGCCGCGTTCGTGGGGTTCCTCGCCGACGCCGGGCTGCTCGCGCCGGGAAGCGCCACGCCGGCTGACGTCCGGGCGCACTGCGCGCGCACCACCGACAGGTTCGTCGCCGAGATGAGCGATCCCGCGAACCTGCTGGCGGGTGAGGACGTGTTCGAGACGGCGGAGGAGTCGGAGATGCCGGACATCCCGCCGGTCCGGATCCCTCCCGAGAGCGAGCGGCTCGCCGCGGTGCGCGCGGTCCCGGTGATGCGGCAGCTGCGCGACCTCGCCGAGTACTGCGCCCCGCCCGGCCGCAAGCTCACGCCGAAGGGCAACCCGCAGCTCGCCGATGCTCGGCACCTCGTCGCCGCGCTCGGGACCGGCGACGACCCGGAGCTCGGCGGCGCCGGGAACCTGCGGTCCAGTGAGGAGCTGCCCGAGCTCAGCCGGCTGCTCGACCTCGCGTGTGAGGCCGGAGTGGTGCGCCGGCACCAGGGCCGGTTGGTCGCCGTGGCGAGCTTCGCTGCCCTGGACGAGTGCGCGGCGCACGAGAAGGTCGCGCTCGCCGCCGTTTCCGACGAACGGCCCAGGAGCTCACTCCTCGGCGCCTTCGCCGAGTTCGACGCCGTCGCCCACGCGTGGACCATCGCCCTGCTCGTCGAGATGCTCCGCCACGGGAGCAACGGCATCGAGACAGGCCTCGTCGACGCGCTGACCGGCGAGTTCGCGCAGACCGTCGCACCCGGCATGTCGGACTTCATGACCACTGCCGTGGCCGAGCTGGCCCACGGCAAGCTCGACGAGCTGCTGGACCTGGGGGTGCTCGGCCGCGAGGCAGGGCACATCTCGCTCACGCCGGCCGGGGTGCCGGTCGCGGTCGAGCTGCTGCGGCAGGCCGGCCTCGACGTGCCGATCCGCCCGGAACCCGCCGACGCGGGCGTCGCGGAGATCGTCGACCTGTTCCCCCACCTCGGCGACGAGGAGCTCCGTCGCGAGGTCGACGAGTGGCTGGCGGCACGGCCGGAGCGGCGGACCGCCGCCACGGAGCTGATCGCGGAGAGCCTCGCGGCGCACCGTGACACCGTCACCGCGATGACCGGCATCGCCCTGGTCAGCCGGTTCGCCGCCGACCACGCCGTCGACGCGGTCCGGCCGCACCTGGAGGGCCCGCACGACGGGCTCGTCCTGCAATGGCTGATCGACCAGGACGCGCTCGACCCCGGGTCGGTGGATCCCACCCGGCTCGCGGCCGGGCTGGTCGACTTCCTCGCCGTGGGCCTGGACACCGCAGGCCCCGAGGAGGTCGTCGCCGTCCTCAGCAACGGGGCCCCGGACGGCGGCGCGGCGATACTCGACGGCATCTGGCGGCTCGACCACCCCCGGCTGCCCGACGTGCTCGAGGCGATCGGCTCCCACCACCCGTCCAAGACGGTGGCGAAGGCCGCGCGCAAGGCGCTGATGAAGCACGCGAGCCCGTCGATCTGATCGGAACACCGAAGCCCGGGCTCGTCAGCTCGCCACGTCGAGCCGGACCGTCACCCGGTCGCCGTCGTCGATCCCTTCCCTCTCACGCACGGACTTCTTGACCGGCAACAGGTAGCTGCCGCTGGCCTTCTCCGGGAACACCGACGTCGCGAACACCGTCTGGCCGATGCGCGCGTGCACGCGCACCGACCCGAATCCGGCCGGCTCACCCGCGAGGTCGCGGACCTCGTCGGCGACGTCCAGCGGGAGCCGCAGGAACCGCCACGACGGCCCGTCCTCGCCCCAGGCGAAGACGTCTGCGCTGAAGGTCCACTCCATGGGGCAACAGTAGGCCGACGATCTAGGAGGGTCCTGAGCAACTCAGGCCGTAGCGAGCGGCGTCCAGGTGGTGTCCTCGCAAGGCGGACGATCGGGCCGATACCGCTGTTGTATCGGCGCGATCGTCCAACGCGGCGAGGGCGCCGCCTGGGCGTCGCGCAGTAGGCCTGAGTTGTTCAGGGCGCTCCTAGGCCGGGTCCGGGTGTGCGTGTGCGGTGACGAGCCAGGCGGCGGACCGGAAGGCGACGCCCTCCGCCGTGTGGTGTGCCTGCATGGTGCGGTGGAGGGCGTCCAGCGCGCCGGCCCGGGCCGCGTCGTCGAGCCCGTCGAGCATCCACGGCATGAGGCCGGCGACGAACCGGTGGGCGTCGTCGGGATCGCGGCCGAAGAACGTCCGCCCCTCCAGCCCGGACACGCGCACGTCGCCGAACCCGGCCGACGTCAGCAGGGCGTGCACGTGGTCGGGATCGCCCATCGAGAACGGGCCCGGCCTGTCGGGCGGGGGTGCCGGGAGGTCACGGCCGGCGGCGAGCGCGCCCATGATCTCGACGACCCACTCATTCCGCGGGAACGGCTGCCAGACCAGCAGCACCAGCCGCCCGCCGGGACGCAGCGCACGGGCGATGTTGGTGAACGCGGCGTGGGCGTCGCCGAAGAACATCGCGCCCGCCCGACTGATCGCGACGTCGAACGCCCCCTCGTCGAAGGGGTGGATCTGCGCGTCGGCCTGCTCGAACGAGACGTTCGCCAGCCCCTCGCGCTCCGCCGCTCCGCGCGCCACGTCCAGCATCGCCGAGGACAGGTCGACGCCGAGCACCGAACCCGCAATCGCGAGCCGCGCGGCGGCGCGGGCGCTCCCACCGGTGCCGCATCCGATGTCGAGGACGCGATCGGTGGGCGCGATGGCCGCGGCCTCGAAGAACGGGGGGTCGTACTCCCGGAGCGCCTGCTCGAACCGCTCGGCGTGGGCGGCCCAGTAGGCCCCCTCGGTCCCGTCCCACGCCCGCAGCTGTTCCGCGTTCGCCGGGTCGACCTGGTGGGTGCCGGCCATGGCCCACCTCCCTATACTCCCTTTGGGACTATGCGTAGGTACTCCCAAGGGGAAGATGTGTCAAGGGGTCCGCTCACGACGACGTCCTTCGCGATCCTCGGGCTGCTCGCGGTGCAACCGTGGAGCACCTACGAGCTGACCCGGCAGATGGACCGCAGCCTGGGCCGGCTCTGGCCCCGCGCGCAGAGCAAGCTCTACGAGGAGCCGAAGAAGCTGGTCGAGCACGGGCTGGCGGAGTCGACGACCGAACGGGTGGGCAAGCGGCCACGCACCGTCTACTCGATCACCCCGGACGGCAGGCGGGCGCTCGCCGAGTGGCTGCGGTCGCCGGGCGCCGGACCGGTGCTCGAGTTCGAGCAGCTGCTGAAGATCTCCTTCGCGGAGAACGGGACGAAGGCCGACGCACTCGCCACACTCACGGCCGCGCGCGCGTGGGCGGAGGAGCGCAACGTGGAGAACCTCGCCGCCGGGCGCGCCTACCTCGAAGGCCGCGGACCGTTCCAGCACCGGGCGGCGCAGAACCTGCTCGCCGGCGCGTTCCTCACGGAGTTCTACCGGATGGTGGCCGAGTGGGCGGACTGGGCGGCCGGGCAGGTCGAGCACTGGCCCGACGACCCGGCGCAGGCCGTGCCCGAGCGGGCGGCGTTCGAGCAGGTCGTGCGGCGGGCCGAGTGGTAGCCCGTTCGCGACGGGAGCGATGCTCGTAGCGTTGGGCCATGTCGCGCCCCGGCTCGCCCATGGACGAACCCGGCCGCCTCCTCACGGGTCGATCACTACGACGCGAGCGCCGTACCGACGTCGTCACCTACCGGGTTCGCGTCGACCTCACCGGCACCAAACCGCCGCTGTGGCGTCGCCTCGAACTCGCCTCCGACATGCACCTCGACGAGCTGCACGACGTCCTCCAGATCGCGTTCGGCTGGACGGACAGCCACCTGCACCGGTTCAGCGCAGGTCCGAGCACCTACGACCCCGACACCGAGCACTACCTGTCGCCCTTCGAGGTCGAGGAGGGCGAGCGGGGAACCCCCGAGAGCGAGGTCCGCATCGACGAGGTGCTCGCCGACGTCGGCGACACGCTCTACTACGTCTACGACTTCGGCGACGACTGGCTGCACAGCCTGAAGCTCGAAGCCGTCCTGCCGCGCGACGACACGGCGCCGCGGGCGGCGTGCACCGCCGGGCGACGTCCCGGCCCACCGGAGGACTGCGGCGGCGTTCCCGGTTACGAGCTGTTCGACGCGGCAACCGATCCGACCCACCCGCACCACTCCGCCGCGCGCGCCGAGATCATCCACACCTACGGATCCGACCTCGACGTCGAACGACTCGCGCCCACACCGTTCGCCATCGACGAGATCAACGAGGCGCTGGCCGGCCTTCCGGCCCGGTCGACGGGCCGGCTGCCCGGACCGCTCGCCGACCTCGTCCACGTCATGCGCGACAGCGGCGAGCAGATCCGCCTGCGCAAGCTGATCGATGCCGCCGCGCTCGACGAACCCACGGTGATCGACGCGGACACCGCGGCGCGCATGGTCCGTCCGTACACCTGGCTGCTCGACCGGGTCGGCGACGACGGGATCACGCTCACCGGGGCGGGCTACCTCCCGCCCGTGCACGTGGAGGCCGCGGTGGCCGAGCTCGGAATGGCGAAGGACGGGATTGGAAAGCTCAACCGCGAGAACCACGCCATGCCGGTGCTGAGCCTGCGGGAGTCCGCGCAGAAGCTGGGACTGCTCCGCAAGCACGGCGGCAAGCTGCAGCTCACCGCCCGCGGGCGCCGGCTGCTCGCCGACCCCGTCGCGTTGTGGTGGCACGTCGCCGAGCGCACTCCCCTCGGCTCCCGGGAGGGCATCGAATCCCAGGCGGGTGTCGTCCTGTTGATCGCCGTCGCAGCCGGCGCGATGGAGCACGTCGACGCGATCATCACCAGGACGCTGACCGCCATCGGCTGGGTGCGGGGCGACGGCGAACCGCTCACCGAGTTCGACGCCGCCAACGCGGCCTGGGACACCAGGGCCGTGCTCCGGCGGCTGGACGCGCTGACCGGGGACTCGAGCGACGAACGATCGACCCCGGACGGGGTCACGTTCGCGCGCGCTGCGCTCCGCACCTGGCCGTAGGCCGCCGACGAAACATGGCTCCTACCCGACCGGGCTCACCGACTCGATCCCGGACACCGTGAACTCGCGTTCCGCGGAACGCAGGCCGGGCTGCTGGTCACGACCCGATGTGCAGCCGGGGGCTCAGGTTCCAGCCCCGGCCCAACACCACGTCGGCCAGGCGCTGCTGACCGTCGAGCACGGCGCCGGGCGTCGTCGCGTGCGGCACGACCCACACCGGCCGCAACGCGAACTCCTCGACCAGATCCGCGATCTCGGCCAGGTCGCTGATCGTCGTGCAGGACGACGTCCTCGCCGACCGGATCGCCGAGCCACTGCTGGATCACCCCTCCTGCCGCAGGCGGAAGAGCTGATCGCGAAGTTCGATGAGCGACTCCTCCACGGCGGCGCGCACGGCCGGGATCTGCCCATATCCACGACGCGAAACGTGCCGGACGAGAACTGATCGGGCATCGACCACTCCCTCACCTCCGTGAGCCCCACCGGCGACGGTAGAGATCACCTGGAGCTGGTCGGGGCGACCGCATTGGCCAGGGCCTCGGCGCCCTGGCACAGCTGCGGCTGCGGGACGGCTGGTCGGCCGCCACCGTCGCCGAACTGGGCGTCGATCAGCTGGCCAGGGGCGACGTCCACGACCACCGTGCAGGAATCGTTGAACTGGGCCGGTACCACGACCAAGGCCGGAAACCCCCGCACCTGGACCGGCCGCAACTCGGCCGCCAGCTCTCGGGACGTGGTGAACCGCTCGATCCCCGCCGACGTCACCACGCTCATGCCGACGACGACCTCCTGCGGCTCGGACCCGCTGATCACACAGGCCGGGACCTCGCCGCCGTACAGCTGCGACGGCGCCACGCTGAACGACGGCCGTCCGTCCAACCCCATCTCGGCCCGCTGCTCCTCGGTGAGCAGCTCGCACGGATCCACCCCGTCCAGCCGCACCTCCCGCGGCCGGGGCGGGAGGTCGATCCCGTTCGCCTCCGCCGAGGCGCCGCCCGTCGGGTTCGCCGGGGAGGGCTGCCCCGCAATCGTCGTGCACCCCCCGACGAGCAACACAACTCCGACCAGCATCGCCCCCACGATCCGAGTCACGCCCCGACCGTAGCGGCCCGATCACGCTCCGGTCTGCACGTCCGCGAAGTTCGGCTCGGCAGACCACCACCGCTCGGACTGGTCTCCGGCATCCGTCGATGGGTTTCGCCACCCTCCCGCCATGCTCGATCGAGTGGCGCCACGATTGTCCCAGACGTTCGCGAATGGCTGTTCGACCAGCCTGACCATCGTGCGGCTCGTGCCGAATGGCAGCCCGGCAGGAATGCGATCAGCAGTCTGGAAACGCTGCTGCAGGCGAGGCAGAGCTGGCTCAACTGCCCCGATCCCACGCCGTGGCGGACCGGCGACGCGCATCGTTGGCCGGCAGCGCAGTCCCGGCGGCGAGCAGCCGCGCGGCGAGGTCGGCGGCCGGCACCCGGCACCGGACCAGAACTTTCCGCGCTCGGGCCGGGGTTGGGCCCGTCCGGCGCGCAACGATCACGGCGCCATCGTCGTCCTCCGGCATCGGCGCGAATCCGGCCGAGCGGAGCTTCGACAGCACCCCGTCCACGCCCGCCCCACGAGCGCCGTCGGCGTGATCTGCCGGAACTGGAACTGGGGCCGGAGATCGCCAGCATCAGCCAACTGGCAGACCGCGGGCTCGTGCGGGTGCGCGTCGACGACGAGAAGGCCTTCGCGGACGGCGCTGATGACGTACCGGAACCGCTGACGCATCGGGCGTCATGCACGTCCGATCGGGTGACGATGTTCCGAAGCCCGCCACGCCTCCACTCGCTCTCCTACGGTCGGCCCCACTCGCACATCGGCAGGGAGTGATCGATGCAGAACGGAGGGAACCGGTGGCGGCTCGTCGTGTCCACCGGCGGGGACGCATTGCGGCAAGAGCGGCTGACCCGAGACCTGCACGAGACGCTGCGACAGCGAAACGATCTCGACGTCGGTTTCCACGAGGACAACGCATCCGTTGACCTCAGCCGCAAAGGTGCCGCCGCTGAGGTAGCCCTCTGGGTGGCAACGGCATCTGTCCCCGCCGCTCGCGTCGCCACGACGTTGATCAAGGAGTGGGCGGCAAAGGAGCGGAATCGATCCGTGAAGATCTCCTACCGCGGCAGGTCCATCACGATCAGCGGACGGCCAGACCCCGGCCAGGAACGGATGGTCAAGGAATTCCTGGACACTGTGAGCGACGGGGACGGCAGCGCCGAATGAGCCCCTTGATCCGACGCAAGGCGCTGCTCATCGGCAACGAACACCACGATGACGACCGTTTTCCGCCGCTGCCGTCGACCCGGGCGGACATCGCGGGACTCAGTCAGGTCTTGCGTCACCCCAGCATCGGCAACTTCTGGTCCGCGACGACCATGTCCGATCTGACGGCCGATGACATGCGTCAAGCCATCGGCGAGTTCCTGGAGGACTGCGGGGAGGGTGACCTCGCCCTCGTGTACGTGTCGGGACACGGAACGCGGCTCGTCCAGACGGGCGGCGAGTTCTACTTCGTCGCGCGGGACACGGATTTCGACCGTATCGCGGACACCGGGGTAGCCGCCGGGTTCATCAACGAGCGGCTCGAGGCGTGCTGGGCCCCGCAGAAGGTAGTCATGATCGACTGCTGCCGCAGCGGCGGCTTCGCGGTGGGCCTGCGCACGTCAGATCAGCAGCTCGCGCGGATGGTGGCGAAGTCGGGTGAGGACGCCCTGCTGACCAGCCGGGCCGTCTACGTGCTCTCCTCGTCCCGCGCAGGCGAGGACTCCTACGCCCATGCCGGCCCCGGAGAGGTTCGCCCGTCCGCCTTCACGGGAGAAGTGATCGAGGCGCTCCGCACCGGGCGGGTGGGCACAGACGGCAGCGGCGAAGTGTCCGTGTCCGACCTGTTCCACTACGTCAATCGGAAAATGCGCGAGAACGGAGCCCGCCAGATCCCGGTGCACTCCGCGCTGGGGGTCGACGACCGCATCGTCATCGCCTCTTGCCCGCTGGGCGCTGCGCCGGTCCTCGTGCCGGTGAGCGCGAACCCGGCTGCCGCACCCGGCGCGGCCCGCCCTCTTCCCCGTTCACACCGGCAGCCGACCTGGACCGACCTCCTCGCCTACTACAAGGACTGCGTGCTCTCCGACGGCACCGAGATGCCGCTCATGTCCGTTGGTGACCATGCCCGGTCCTACGTCTGCCTGACCGGCCAGGAACGATTCCTGGCGGGCGAGGTGGACGACAACGGCTGCGCGGACCTCCCGGCTGAGGCCGCTTCGCTCGTCGCGGCGGCGACGGAACAGGACGCCGAGCTCTGGGCGGGGTTTCCCGCCGTGGTCCTCACCGGACCACGCGGTGGACAGCCGTGGCGCCACCCGAAGTTCGCACCCCTTCTCGTGCGCCGCGTCGAGATCGTCGACACGGACGGCACGGTGCGGTTGAAGCCCTACGGCCCGGTGCAGCCGCACCCGGGCCTGGCCCGGGAGTGGCTGGGCGCGGAAGAGGCCGCGAACCTGACGGAGTCGTACCACCACACCTGGCACAGCGGACAGCACGATCGCATGGCGGTCGACATCCGCAATCTCATCACGAACGAGTTCGAACTGCCCTGCGTGCAGGAGCTCCGGCCGGATCGGCTCGCCGAACGCATCGACGTCCGCACACCCGGCCACGGCGCACGGAACGTGGCTGTCCTCTTCACCGCGCTTCGCAACTCGAAGTTCACGAAGAAGCTCGTCGACGATCTCGACACGATCATGGCGCGGGCCGCGCACATCCGGTCCACTGCACTCGCCGTCCTGTCGCCCGATGCTGCGGAACGAGCGCAGGCATCGGCACAGGCCGAGCCGACACCAGCCCGTCTGGTGACTCCGCTCAGCTGCAACGAGGCGCAGAGAGCGGTCATCTGCTCGGCCATGACCCGACGACTGACGGTGGCGACCGGGCCGCCGGGTACCGGGAAGAGCCAACTCGTCGCCAACGTCGTCGCGACCGCGATCGCGAACGTGCAGACCGTTCTCGTGGCGTCCAACAACAACGAAGCGGTCGACGAGGTCTGGCGTCGCTGCGAGCAACTCGTCCCCGGCAGCCTGGTGCGCACGGGTTCGGCCCGGTCCCGGACCCGCGACTACACCGAGACCGAGAACGCTGCCCTGCATGCGCTTCGAGCGGCCCCGGAGCCCGCCCGCAACCCACAGACGGCCGCTGCACAGCTCGACGCAGCGGACGGCCGCCTGCAGAGCATTCGCCAGGAGATGGCTCGCGTCAGTGCAGACGAACGAGCGCTGCTCGTGGCCGGCCAGGCGCGGGAGAACCACGCCGGGCAGCTCGGGGTGCCGGTGGCCGAGCTCGTCCACCGACTCGCCGATGCGGCCGCGTGGGATCGGATGGCTCTCAAGGCGACGCGGCTGGCTCGCGCCCGTTTCCTCGGGCGATGGCGCCGCGCCTCCCTGCTGCGCAAGGTCGGGATTCACCTCGACGGTGGCGACCTGGCCGATCGATGCCACACGCTCGCCCGCTTCGCCTCGGCGGAGACGACGTGGCGAGCACTGCGGGAACGAGGTATGAGCAACCAGGACGCCGCGATCGCGGCGGCCCTCGAGCACGCGCAGGCGGACGTCCGAACGGCGTCCCGTGATCTGCTCGAGAGCACTCTCCGCACGAACGCCCGCCTCGGGCGCAGGCGCATCCTCGCCCTGCTGACCGCGCGGGACAACGATCGCAGCGATTGGCCCGCGGTGAAGGACATTCTGGGCGGCGGCCACGGAAGGCGGACGTCGCCCACGGTGCCCGGCTGGGCGGTCACCAGTCTCATGGCCCGCCGCTTCCCGCCCGAACCGGGTCTCTTCGACCTCGTGATCATCGACGAGGCGAGCCAGTGCGGCATTCCGCATGTCCTGCCCCTGCTCTTCCGGGCCCGACGAGCCCTGGTCATCGGCGATGCGATGCAGCTACCGCACATCGCGAACATCGGTGCCGAGCGCGAGGCCGCCAGCCGACACAGGAGCGGCGTGCGCGCCGACTGGCTCGAGAAACATCATCTCGCCTACCGCAGGCACTCGGCGTTCCATGCCGCCGCCCGCTCCGCGGGAGGCACGCTGCTGCTCGACGAGCACTTCCGCTGCCACCCCGACATCGCAGCCGTCTCCAACGACCTCTTCTACGACAGCGGTCTCACGGTCCTCACCGACATGCGCAACCGCCCGTCGCTCGCCTCGCGACCGATCGTCTGGGAGCACGTCGCGGGGCGGGCAGCGCGCCCGGCGGGCGGCGGCTCCTGGGTCAACCGGGACGAGATCGTCCGGGTGGACGACATCGTCGCGAGCATGCTGCAATGCCTGCCGGCCGAAGCCACCATCGGCGTGGTCACGCCCTTCACGGGCCAAGCCGACGCGTTGCGACGTCGCCTGGGGCGACACGGCCAGGAGCGGATCAGGGTCGGAACGGTGCACACGTTCCAGGGCGGCGAACGCGACGTCATGGTGTTCTCGCTCGTCGCGGCGACGGGGATGCATCGCGGGGCGATCGATTGGGTCGATCGCCAGCTCAACCTCTGGAACGTCGCCATCACCCGAGCCAGGAGCAATCTGATCGTCGTGGGTGACAAGGACCTCTGGCGAAGGCGAGGAGGGGTCGCGGCCGCGTTGTTGGAGGCCTCCACCGGCGCCGTACCGACCGCCGGCCCGGGTATGGGAGACGACCTGCTGCAGCGGCTCTACCACGTTCTGACCATGCAGCCGGGGAGCGCGGTGTCCCTCGGTGAGCGGGTCAACGGCCACCCCGTCGAGGCCGTCGTACGAGGCGGCAACGGCACCACGACCGCGGTCCTTCTCGACCGAGGGGCCCGAGCGGGCTCCGACGAGGCCCGACACCTGCGGTTGGCCCTGCACCGCCGGGCGTTGCTGGACGGCGCTGGGCCCGGCCATGCCGCCTTCCGGTATCCGGCATGGCGGTTGTACGACTACGCCTGAGCTCAGACCGGCACCGCCCGCATGGTGCGCGGGTCCGGAAACCCCGATGCCGACGTAGCCCGGCGCCCGCTTCGCCAGGGACGACGCCAGCACCCCGGTCCCGACGTCGTGGTAGTCGTGCACCTCGGCGGTCGTCTTGCCGGGGTGGGGCCGCAGCACCCGGCCGACGCACTGCACGAGCCGCCCCTTGAACGCGCGATCGGCGTGGCGAGGAACAGCGTGTCGAGCGCCGGGCAGTCGAAGCCCTCGCCGACGTACGACACCATGGCGACGACCGCGAGCGGACCCTCGTCCGGCCGCAACCGCGCGAGCGCGGCGATCTCCGGACCAGAACCCGACTGCACGGGCTTGGGCGCACCTACTTCGCCCGCCTGGGAATCAACTAATCGGGCACCCGCAGCTGCCAGGGTCTGGCAGCGTCGACGACCACATGTGGTGCCCCAGAGCCGGTTGTTCACAATCGGCACCGCGACGACCGGAACGCTGGCCCGAGCGCGTCGCAGAGGGCGCCCACCGCGCTGGTGTCCACGATCCCCGCTGCGACCTTGTTGGCCGTGGTGGACGTAAGCGGTCAGGCAACGACGAGATCAGGCCGCGGCCGATCGTGCTCGGACGGCTCGGCGAACCACTGACGTGCCGCGTCGGTGACGACGAAGGCCGTCCAACGGTGGTTGGCGTCCACCCCGAGGCGGTCGGCCGCGCTCGACCTGGGATAGCCACGACTCCGATCGGCCGACCAGCCCGGCTACGGCAGCTTGACCGAGGCCACGGCAGCCCCGGTGGAGGGCGATGCGGGGCCGATCGGCTCAGTCGCGACTTCCATCGTGACACAGCGGCCGGGGCAGTAGCACTCCATCACGCAGCCCGCGCATCGGCGGCAGGTCGGATCCCACTAGAGGGTTAATGTCGTCGCTGCCGATCGACTGTCGACTCGTTGCACTGACTACTTATCCAGAGGTGCGAGGTCAGCGTCCTCCAGGAGGGTGACCCTTCAGGCGCGCGCTGCTACGGTGCGCCATGAAGTGCCCGCGCACGGCGAACGAACGCACGGAGGCATGATGGCGTTGGAGCGAAACGCTCATGTGGAGCGACTGAGCCGCTTCCAGCCATTCAACGCAGACGCTGCCGAGCTTGTCCACGAGCAGGCCGATTCGAGCGAGTCTGGTTTCGAGACCGCAGCTTTCCGGTACGTGCTCCAGGTTATCGACGACCCTTCGGTGCGGCTGGTCGTGCTGACTGGCGACGCCGGCCATGGCAAGACCCATCTATGCGCCCAGGTGCTGCATGCGTGTGATGTGCCCCCCGCGATCGTCCAGGACATGGTTCGCAACCGTGCGCGTGGCGATGAAGTGCTCGCGCGCACACCTGGCAGGTCTCGCCCGCTTCGCATCGTGAAAGACCTCAGCGACTTCTCGGTCGAGACGGGCGCGGACCTGTTCGAGCGGCTCGCCGCAGATGACACCGCTGTCGGGATCGTCTGTGCGAACGAGGGCCGGCTCCGGCGCGCCGTGGGCGTCATCGAGGACAAGGAACTCGCCACAGCGCTCATCCGCACGCTTGAGGACGGAATCGACAACGGCAGTTGCTCCTCTGTGACCCCAGCCGTTCACGTCGTCAACCTAAATTATCAGTCGGTCGTGAAGGACGAGGGAGACGGGCTGCTGGAGTGGGCGGTCAGCTCGTGGGCGATGGACCGCCGTCGCTGGCGCAGCTGCCAGAGATGTGACGCCCGCGAGGTCTGTCCGATCCTTCGCAACCATGTCCTGCTCGCGGACACCGAGCGTGGCGCCAGCCGCAGAAGCGCGATCAAGGAGCTGTTCGCCACTGCGGAGCGATCGGGGACGGTGATCACGATCCGGCATGCGCTGGCGACCGTCGCCTACGCGGTGACCGGGGGGATCCGATGCGCCGAGGTGCACCGGCGGTACACGCGGAATCGTGCCGATCGCGGTTGGCAGTACCGGCATCTGTTTCACCAGGCGCTCTTCGGCGATCGCCTCACCCCGCGGCAACGGAGCGAGGTACCCACCTTCGCCGCGCTGCGGCGGCTGGATCCGGGCGCGACGGCGATCAGAGCGGTCGACGACCTGCTGGACCCCTTGGACGGCGGGGAGAAGTTCCTTCCCGCCCTCCCGATAATGGACGGTGGGACGCCGCAGTCGCGCCGGGACGCTCAACGGGAGAGCGCGACGATGCATGACCTGTTCGCCTATCTGCGCCGCCGCTGGTACTTCGACGGCTCCGAGGCAGTCGGCTCCTTCGAGCGCATGGGGCTGCGGGCAGGCGAGGACTTCCGGGCCGCCGCGACGGGGGAAATGAGCGATCAGCGGGGAGTTCACACCCGCGATGTGCTGATCCGCGGGCTTGAGGCCGTCCAGGGGGTCCGCCGGTCGGGGAACCCCGCAGACTTGTTGATCCTGGATCCGGCCTTCGCGAACCACCGAAGCAGGGCAGCGGTCGTAGGGGCACGGCTGTCGAGCCGGAACGTAGTCGTTCAGGGGCAGGTCGCCCATTGGCGGCGTCAAGACAGGCAACCAACGCTGCCGGCCGCCGTCGACTGGCTAAGTCGGGCCGCGATCGTGCGGATCGTGGCGCCTACTGGAGAGGCGGCGGCAATACCGGTTGATCTGGTTCGCTTCGAGCTCCTGCACCGATGGGCGACAGGTCTGTCAGCGAGGACCGAGCACGCGGCCGCGATCCGCTTCATCAATGGGCTGCTCGCCTCGCTCGTGCCGGAGTCACGCGAGGAGGACGAGATCGCCGTGCTCGTCGGCGGCGAACGGAGAACACTTTCGATCGACCTCGGCGATCGGATCCGAGGAGAGCAGTGACGGGAAGAACAACGACGGGACAGCGGTGACGGCGACACGGGGAGACCGCCGAGGCGCGGAGATCGTGCTCGATCTGTTCGGCTCGAACCTCCAACAGCAGGGCAGGGGCCTGTATGTCGGTTTGGAATTGTTGGCAATCTGCAAGGGGGTGATCGAGGCCGGCGGGGAGCTCCTCGCGGATCCCGAGGAGACGGTCAGCTACCGGCGTCGTTCGCACGACCTGGCACGCAGACTGGCGACCGGGACTCCGATACCGGCAGTTCAATTCAGCGGTGCGGTCGAGGGCACGGGAACCGCCGCCACCCTGCAGGCGCTCTTCTCCTCGCTCGTGGTGCAGATCCCGGGCAGGCGCGTCGAGCCGCGGTGGTTCGCAGCGCATCTGTATCCGTTCGTTGGCGAGCTCGTCCACTACGACGCCGTCGAGCGACGCGGCGTGCCTGCGATCGAACGCTACGTGTTCCGCGATGGCGGTGGATTCGTTTATCGAACGTTGCGGACAGACCCGGACGAGAAGCGACGAGCCCGTGTGCGCGAGGCGCTGCGCGACCTGGTCCAGGACAGTGGCACGGCGCTCGGTCGGGTCGCTGCTGCGCTGCGCGCCCACGACGTCGCGAAGCCCGACGGCGAATTCGTCGACGAGTCCGAACGCACTGCAGAGGTCGACGACGAGCACAGTCCGTGGCCGGAGCTGATCCGCGCAGGTTGTGACCACATTGGGCGCCGTACCGGGGTGCCGCGTGCCAAGCGCATCGAACAGCTCCTGCATTGGGTTCCGTACTGCCTGGCTCGGCATCAATTAAGTCTGGCCCGCCTGGAACTCGGGCTGCCAGAGGGGTTGTGCCCGATCGACATGACCTACGCGGCGAACCCCATCCGCAAGCGCTCACAGGAGGCCCTAACGGAGTTCCGGTGGAATATCGTGTCGGCGCTTGCCCAGGTCGCCAGACGCCACGCGGAAGCGTCCGGCGATCCCACCGCGGAGATCTGGCGTCGCTTCACAGGCTCTAACCCGGCGTTCGCGGCCAGCCCTCGCGCGTTCTTCACTGAGACGCTGGCCGCGGTGGGCGCGTTGAACGCGACGGCGGGGCGACGGCACTTCACGTTCAAGCCGGAGATGCTGGAGGCCCTGCTGGCCGCGACAACGCCTCCTGGCGAGGAGCCCGAGTTCGAGACCTACTGCCGGTCGCTCCATGAGAAGCTCGGCCTCGTCATCGGTCCAGCGGAGGCGCGCGCAGCCCGGCTCACAAACGACATCGACGGCGAGTCGTTCACCAGCAACCTCATCGGGTTCCGGCAACGGCTCGAGGCTTCGGGACTGCTGACCCGATACTCAGACGCGACCGACCTCGTGCACGGGGAGATCCGGTGACAGACACCGACTTGCTCATCGGCGAGATCGTCGCCGACATCGCCCGCACCGAGATCAACAGATCGTCTGCAGGAGGTGGCAGGCCGGGGCTGCGGATCAGCGGCTTCTCCGAGCGCGAGGTCGTCGCCATCGCCGCGCGACTCGACGGTCTTCAGGTCCCCGGGCGTGCTGCGCCCGCCACCGTGAAGGTGGGCACGCGCCGCTCGATCGAGGGCCTGCCGGCGAACGCCGTGTTGTCTGCAGACGAGACCTTGACGAAGTGGCGCAACGCAGACGTCTCGGCATTGATCATCATCGACCTCGACCCGCAGGGCGACGAGGCCGGTCTGCGTGGCTCCCTGCATCAGCTCAACGACCAGAACGTCCTCACCCGTTCCCCAGGCGATACCGACGGGATGGGCGACGACATCGTCCTGCGGCACGCCTGGCGGATGGCCGGCCGGCAGAGTAGGCCGCAGCATCGTCTGGAATCTGGCCTTGAGGTGATCCGCCAGGCTGTCACCCAAGACGAAGGCATATCGCTGCGGCGTTGGGTCCGGTTCGTCTGGTCGATCTGCACAGATCTTTCGAGGGTCGCGCTCCTTACACCGGGCGAGATCGACCGCGTTGTGGGTCGTCGCCTGGCGGTGGTCGGGATGTTTCCCGATTCGCTGCTGTTCCTTGACGAGCGATCATCTCGCAGCAGGCTGGTGAAGAACCTCAGATCGGCCGCACTTCGCCAACCGACCGGTGCCCAGATCACCGAGGACGACCTGCTGATGCGCATCGAGTCGGTCCGACTCGACGAGCGGTTAGTCGAGCTGACCGGCGAGTTGTCCGAGGCCGCCGTACGAGAGGCAATGCGGGAGGTCGTGCGGGGGGAACGCGAGGCGGCGCGGCAGCGAATCGAGCTCGAGGTCTGGCTGCAGCTGTTCGAGCGCCGGGCGCAGGACGGTCTTGGCGCCCAGATCCGCTCGAGGATCACCTCCCACCATCCGACCCGGCTCGAGGAGTTCGACGAGCTAGAGGTCGAGCCCGGCCTGGACCGCAGTGAGCAGGACGCCGCCGAGCGGCTCGTCAACGCTGAGCCCGCGGACGCCGCCCCCTCGATCGTCGAACTTCTCCCGGCGCCCCTCCGGCGCCGCGTCGAGAAGCTGGCATACCCCGACGCTCGTATCGAGCCGGATCCGCTCCGCGCGCTCCTGCACAGCCTGCACGTCCTGCACGAGGTTCCGACCTCGCAGGACGGCGAGGCCGAACCTGTTGCGTCAAAGGTCTCGCTGGTCATGGAGGGCCCGCCCGAACAGGGCAGGTGGACGCGGTGGCTGTTCCGGTTCCTGTACGGGCGAGTCCTGGATGACGTCGTAGAACAGTCCTCGTCCGGCATTGGGCTGGCGCTGACGATCGACCAGGTGCTGCGCGAGGCCGAGCGCCCACCTGACCCCGAGGACAACGAGGAGTTCGAGCCGTCCGTCGAGTGGGCGCCGCTACGGCTGGCGGTCAGTATCCCCGAGTCGGGGATCCGACGGTTCCGGTGGGACCCGCAGTCCGACCCGGGTCTGGTCGCACTGGCCGCGGTGATATTTGACGACAACCTCGTTTGCGGTTACCGGCTCGACACCGACTTCGAGACGTGGTGCGAGTCCCTGCTCGACCCCCGGCGCTGGGGGAGGCTCGGCGATGGCGGCGTCTCCGCCATGTCTGGCCCGACCGCTGAGGAGTTCGCGCAGATCCGGGCCCGCCGGCTGCGCGACCTGCGGGACGGGTTCGCCCCGGAGACCCTCGACGACTATCTCAACGAGTGGGAAGTCTTCCTCGGCAAGGCGCGCGACGTGCTGGTCCCCCATAACTCGCCGCTGCCCGAACTGAAGGAGGTCGTGCTCACCGACGTCGTGGAGTTGCCGGGCGATCGCCTAGTCATGTTGGCGACCCACCCGCTGCGCCTGCGGTGGATCGTGAGCCACCTGCACCGAATGACCGAGCTGCTGGTCCGGGCGCTGGCCGACGGACTGAGCCTCAACCCGGAGAACACCGAGTTGTTCTTCGACTGGCTCGATCGCGTCTCCCCCCACGGGCTGCCCCCGTTCGTCGTCGGCGCCGACGAGGTCGTGGCGGTCGCGGTCCGGGAGTACGGGTGGCACGAGGAGTACGCCGCGGTCCGTCGGGACGGCGGGGAGGACCGGGACTGGCTGGCGAATGTCGACGACACGGCCGTCGACGAGATGGTGTCGGTGATCGTCGCCTACCTTGACTCGTATCCGCACAAGCGCGACGGGGTCGTAGTGTTGCTACTGTCGCGAGACGGCTCGGCCCGGCTGCCGGTGAGGCTGGTGCAGCGGCTGCGCGGCCGGGTTGGCGGAGTCCGCGTCGAGCTGAACCTGTGCGCGCCGCGCGCCACTCACCACGACATCGTGCAGGCCTTCGAGGACACCTTCGGGGACGAGGAGACCGCCCCCGACCGGCTCTTCCCCGACGTCCAGCTGGTCCTGAAGGGCTGGGCCCCCGATGAGGATCCGCCGCTGGCAGAGCTGCGCGACCGAGTCGACATCGCTCTGGCGCCGGCGGTGTTCGGCACCCGCACGTCGCTGAAGAACCTCACAAGATCACCCAACGCCTCGCTGTCGGGCGGCTTCGACGCGTGGATCAGCTCACCCTTCCACGATCTCGCCGAGAGCAGCGAGAACGTGGTGCGGGTCCTGCTGCCCACCGAGCAGGACCCAGTCCTGGAGGCATGGTCGACACTGTGTGTACGGCACGAGGCGCATTCCCCGGTGGCGCCGCAGGAGGATGCGAACACGGACTACTTCGCGCTACAGGTCAGATTCGATCGGCAGCAGCGCGTCTTTACCGGGCTACATGAGGTGGCGCACTGGGTGGTGACGCTCGACTCGTTCATCGGACGGGACCAGATCGATGCCCTGCCCGACCGCCCCGACGTCATCCTTGTTCGCACCGGAGTGGGCAAGAACGAGGCCTACACCCTGATCGTCAGTTCGATGACAGGTCGGCGGTTCGTCGTAGATCGGCTGCGCCGCAAGCTGCATCACGACCTGCGCCTGGGCGACGAGCTCCCGATCGACGAGCTGGCGCTGCGGCTATATGAGGTGGGCCGCAACGTGGTGCCCGGTGCTGTGCTGCGGGCGCTGGGGCTGGGCCGGGCGGCGCACGAGATCCTCGGGCTGGTCGTGAGCCGTCACGATGTCGCGCGCTCCGCGCCGGTGGACCGGGCGACGTCGGGCATGGAAGTGTGGATCAGCTTCGACGAGCACCTCGGGTGGTTCGGTCGCACGCAGCGGATGCGGGCGGACCTCGGCCGGTTCGTGTTCACGGTAGAGCCCGACGGCGCGGTGCGGCTCGCGATCCTGGTGGTCGAATCGAAGTTCCGCCGCACAGAGGACCTTGGAGCGGCCGAGAGCCAGCTCGACCGCACGGTCGAGTTGTGCGCGAACGCGTTCGGCCGCGAGCGCGCGGCAGACACCAAGTTCTGGTGGCGTGAGTTGGCGGCTGCGGTCGAGCAGGAAAGCAAGATCGGGTTGCCGCCCAGCGAGCTGCCTGCGCGCTCATTGTTCGGGCCGGCCGCGGAGGGCGCTGGCGCGGTGATTCTTCAGGCGATCCGCGCCGGCCAGGTCGAACTCACCGACATAGGCGGTGTCGCCGTGGCGATCAGCTCGGACCTGCCAGGGCCGGCGCCCGGACCCACGCGGCTGGGCCGGCATGTGCTGCACCGCGTCCACCACATGGAGCTCCTCGCCATCCTCAAGTGTCTGCTCGCACATGAGGCGCCCGCAACCGGAGAG
The DNA here is from genome assembly GCF_007994075.1 of Pseudonocardia hierapolitana. Lineage (NCBI taxonomy): Bacteria > Bacillati > Actinomycetota > Actinomycetes > Pseudonocardiales > Pseudonocardiaceae > Pseudonocardia > Pseudonocardia hierapolitana. The sequence goes on from NZ_VIWU01000001.1 coordinate 1,542,115, forward strand.
GAGACGTCCCAGATCGAGCTGTCCGGCACCATCGCCGACACGGCGACCCCGGCCGACCTCGCCATCGTCGACAGCCCGGCCGGGTGGCGCGAGGAGTCAGAGCCGGAGAGGCGATCTGGTGGAACGTCGGCCGCCGCGGTGGTCCCCACGGGCTCGGGCGACACGCCTGCCGGGCGCGGCCTCGGCGAGCTGGAGTTGCGTGGTCGCTACGAGCGGCTGCTGGATGTCTTCAGCCAGCACAACGTCCCGGTCGCACCCCCCGAGGTGGGCGCCTGGGATGAGGGCCCCGGGTTCTACGTACTGCGTGTCGTGCCCCGTCCGGGGGTGACGGTGGACCGGGTGATGAACCGGGTCAGCGAGATCCAGCTCGCGCTGTCGTTGCCCGCTGAGTCAAGGGTACGGGCGATCCAGGACCGCGGCGCGATTGTCTTCGAGGTCCCGAAGGCGACGGAGGAGCGTTATCCGGTCCTGACCTCGCTGCTGTGGCCGCGCTCGCCGCTGGTCGAGGAGGCACTGGTGGTTCCACTCGGCGAGGACATCCAGGGGCGACCGGTCACCCTGGAGTTCTCCTCGCCCGACTCGCCGCATCTCTTGGTCGCCGGTACAACGGGCTCGGGGAAGTCGGTCGCGTTAGAGGCAGTCCTGCATGCACTTTGCCGCTACTCGGCCGAGCGGATCTCGCTGTTCCTGGTCGACCCAAAGGGGACCGAGCTGCTCGACTTCGCCGACGACCCGCGGGTGGTGGGGCAGATCGGGATGGACGCACAGGACGCGATCGCGATCCTGGAGGAGTCGGTCGAGGAGATGCAGCGCCGCTACGGGCTGTTCCGGACGGTGCGGGCCCGAAGCCTCGCAGATTACAACCGGTCGGTGTCGACCGAGCAGCCTCTGCCGTGGCGTGTGGTCGTCCTAGACGAGTACGCGGACCTGACCAGCGACCCGGACGACAAGACCTCGATCGAAAGGCTGCTACGGCGGTTGGCACAGAAGGCGCGCGCAGCCGGGATCCACATCATCGTCGCGACCCAACGACCAAGTGCGGACGTCGTGTCGACCACGATTCGGTCAAACTTTCCGGCTCAGCTTGCCCTAAGAGTCAAGACGGCAACAGACAGCCGGATCATATTGGATGAGACCGGGGCAGAGACCCTGGCCGGCCAAGGGGATGCGTTCCTCCGCACTGCTAGGGGAATGAAGCGACTCCAGGTCGCATATTTTGACTTCTAACCCGGCTCAGCGCACATGAGTTGGGATCCCCTCATCGCGTAGGTCCGACAGGATAAGCTTGATCAAAAGGAACGGCGCCTGGGTTCTCACGCTCCGCAACCGCGACCAGGTGAAGGACGTGCGCGATGCCTCGCAGGCTGGCGGGTCGACTTCCTCCGCGCAGCGAGTTGATCTTTAACCGTGGTTGCGGCCTGTTCAGGGTCCTCATGTTCCCAGAACCGAAGGACGAGCCAGCCGCGCTCTTCGAGGATTCCATCGACTAGGCGGTCTCGGGCGATGTTGTCATCGAGCTTCTGGCGCCACCAAGACGCGTTCGCACGCGGCGTGGTTCGGTGAAGCGGACATCCGTGCCAATAGCACCCGTCGACGAACACAACAACGCGATCGCGCCTCCACGCGATGTCACCACGCACGCGCATATCCGCCTCAAGGCGTACGTCGACGCGGTACCTCAGTCCCGCCGCGTGGAGCCGGCGGCGGATCTCCATCTCAGGCTTTGTGTCCCTGCGACGCTGCATCGCCATGCGTCGCCGGATCGTCTCAGAGGAGGCAGAGGGCATCATTGTCAGACGCTCACCGCGGCGATGTGTTCGTTGAGGTCGCGCATGAAGTCCTCCGAATAACGGAGAGTGCTTCGTGCGAGGCGATTCCGGAAGCCAGTCGTCGCACGCAACGACAGCGGTTCGGATCCATACGTGCGGAGCAGACTTGAGAGGTGCCGGTGCCGACCGGATGGTTGAGTAGGCCACTCAGACACGTCCGTTCGCCAGGTCTTCCCGTCACGATAATGGGCTGCAAGTGGCCATCGCGCCCCCTCTACCTGCAAATAGCGTTGGAGTCCATCGACCAGGCTGGGGTCAGGGAGCGACACAAGGCCCTCGCCGATCCATCGTGCGGCAGGAGAGCTGACGGCATTCCCGAGCAGTTTCCAGCGGTCACGTGTCGGAGCGGCTGCAGTCCAACCTTCAGGCAGTCCCTGCAAGCGTTCCGCGGACGTTATCGAAGGTCGAACGATCTTGTGGCCGACGACTGCTCGGGGCAGCCAGATTGCGGGTGGACTCGGAATACTAACTGTTGTCGATCCCTTGAGCGCCGGAATTGCGTCGATTGCCCAACCAATGCCACGATTTCCTTCTGTCCAATAGAACCCGAACGCGTCCGATCGCGCCCCCGTGACGCCGCCATCCTTCCGAAGCGATGGACAGTCGGAGCGGTACAAGACCGCGGCGGGATCGTACACATGCGAGGCGAGCAGGTACACGCGGCGGCGGCGTTGCGGCAATCCGAAAGCCCTGGAGTCCATCACTCGGTAGGCCCAGTCGTAGCCGGCTTGCTGAAGCGCAAGAGTGATTTCTCCTAGCGCCCGCCCCGATCCCAGGTGAAGCATGTTAGGAACGTTCTCGATCAGCAGCCAGTCAGGCTTCTCTTGTGGAAGGAGCTCCAGGACGCGTCTGATCAATCCGGAAGCTGCGCCGTCCAAGCCTACGGTTCGACCCGCTTGCGAAAGGTCAGTACAGGGAAATCCTGCTGTGACAAGCCGAGCCCCATGAAAGTTTTTCATCGACGAGATATCCCCATGTTGGGGGATGTCCTCGAACCTGTCCTTCAACACCGCCTGAGCAGCTTCCCACGACTCATAGAACCCAACGGTGTTGCGGAGGCCGGCCTCCGACAGGCCGTGTTCGACGCCCCCAACGCCCGAGAACAGGCTCAGGATCGGATCATCAGTTCTCACCTTCCGGCCTCGCTCACGGTGATCAGGCTAGCGCCCTCGGCCCAGTCGATGTGGGCGGCGTGCGAGAGATGCCGTGTCCGCCAGCTGGTCACGCCCGCACTCATGGCCGCGTGACCAAGCAACTGCGGATCGATGCCCGTCGGCCAGGCCTGCCGGCCCTTCGCGTAGGACGACAGCACTCGGGTCTGCCGTCGCGCCGGAACGCCTTGCGCCAACAGGGGAATGAGCGGCTCCGCGCTCACCCTCGGCGCCGACCTCGACGCCGCCGAGCCCGGTCGAATCCCCCTGCCGGCGGCCTCGACGAGGAGTGGGTGGCAGGTTGAACGGTGGGGGTTCTCCATGGCCGGCATGGACGATCCCGCACGCCTGCCGGTTCCACCGCTCGCCACGCGGTTCTCGTCCGGTATCGGTTGCCGCTGGCCACCCGGTCGCTGCGGCACGGACAAAGCTCGGTACACCCGCTGACGTAGATCGCCCCCGCACGCGGTAGAAAAGGCCGGCCGGTGGCCAGATCCAGCGCGGCAAGCATGTCATCCCCCAGCTGGTGCGGGTGTAGGTCGCTCGCTGTCGACGCGGCCGGCCCTGGGCCGCCAGGCCGTGTCCTTGCGAGAGTGCGTGTTCAGGGGGCGTCGACGCGGACCTGCGGCCGTCGTCGCGTAGGTGGTCATGAGGTCAGGACCCGGCCCATCTCTTCCGATGACGTCCGGGTCGGTGGAGGGCTTCAAGGTGGTCGTGATCTGCGAGGACACGCCGCCGGCGCGCAGGATCCGGCGCAGTGTCTCCCGGCTGACCTCGGCAACGATGCCCTCGGCGAGCAGGTGTTCGCGCAGCTTGGTCAGCGACCGGGTGGAGAACCCGGTGATGCCCCAGCCGGCGGGGACGTCCGAGCGACCGCACAGATCCACGCGTGGACCCGTTCACCGATCTTCTTCGGTCGTCCCCCCGCCCGGTTGGGTCCAGTGCATCGAACCCCGCTCGTTGAACGCGTGGATCACATCCCGCACATGATCCTCGCCGATCTGCAGCAAGGACGTAATGTCGCGCACCGCCGCGCCCTGGGCCGACATCAAGACCACGATCGCCGCATCCGGACCGGGTTCTTGCCGGTCCGGGATGCGCGCCAGCCTGCGGCCGCCTCGTCCATCCACAACGGCCGCACGAACACGCTCGGTCTGCGAGCCATACCCACCTCCGGCACTCGACGCGCGAGCAGCCTCTCGGAGGAAGCACGAAGATCAATTATCTGGCCGACGCTGCGTGCCGTGCCACTAACGATGCAGCTAATGCGGCCTCGAGCTCAGGTGTGGGAATGTGCGCTGGATGATCTCGACGAGTTGTCGAGCACGCTCCGCGTCGAACTGGAGGCTCTGGCTCGACTTCCTCTCACTTGCCCGATCATCGCTGCCGAACGTGCTCAGATGAAGCAGCCGTATGCCGTTGTCGTCGACGACGGCATACTCGCAGTCCACCTCAGTCGGGTGCGGCTTCAAGCGCTGGTTGGACGGGCCTAGGAATCGAACACGCGCCATCTGCACTCCTTCGAATTAGTCAATCGCTGATCCGCCAGGCTAAAGGCCTGCGACGACGGCGGCGCCGGGCGGGCCGATGGATCCTTAGATCATTGGTCGGATGCCGAAACGACGATCTCGCCATCGAACCGGAGCCGCCCGGCTCGCACGCCGAGATCGAGGGCGAGGTCGAGACGTTCGGTCACCCCCGCGGTCCGTCGCTTCCACCCGAAGACCGCCAGAACCTCCCGATGGAGGTCCCCGCGCTCCGCCCCGGCCGCCGCTCGGGCCACCCCGGCCATCGCGTTGACGATCTCGCGCAGCGGGATCTCCTCGAGTGGGCGTCCAAGTCCCTCGGGCGATCGCCGGTAGCCGGTCCATTCTTCGGGGATCCGGGTCGCCGGCCACACGACCGGTTCGAACGCGTCTCGGCGCAGCCCGCGCGGAAGGTGTCGCAGGATCTTTTCCTTTCGGGGACCCGCCACCCGGCTCAGCCCGAAGCCGTTCGCGACGAGGCGGGCGAGCCGGTCGAGGTGGATAGGGCCTTCTGCGGCCACGACCTCGTCGAGTGCGGCGGCCACGGCGCCCGCCGCGGTGCGCGACGGGAGTGCGTCGAGGACGTCGCGGGTGCCGAGGGGGCGTGGGGTCCAGGGGACGAACATCTCGGCATCGGTGGGCCAGATCAGGTCGGGCCTGGCGGGGGCCGCCGCGGCAAACACCGGAGCCGCCTGCCTCTCGGGTTGCGGGGTCGGCCCGTCCTTCGCTGCGTGGCGGGGCCCGGGTGGCGCGGCCTCGACGCGCGCCGGTGGTCCGCTGTCGACCGGCGCACGTCGCTCGGCCTGCGCGGCCACGGTCGCCAGTCGTGCGACGACGGCATCCGGGTCGGCGAGCCACGTCGGCAGCCAGACCCGCTCGACCGCGGGCCAGCCGAGCACGTCGACCAGGACCTCATGCGGCAGAGCATCCCGGTCCCGCGCCGTCAGACGTGACGCCCACGCCGGCCCGTCGAGGAGGACGGCGACGCGCGGCTCGTCCGGCTCCCCCAGAACCAGGTCGATCACGAAGTCCGAGAGACCGACGTTCGTCCGCACGGTGAGCCCACGCTCCCGCAGCCGCGCGGCGATGTCCTCGCGGTGCCGGTCGCGGCGGATCCGGCTCGACGTGTCCCGGGGCAGCACCTCCGGTCCTTTTGCCGCCATCTCCAGGTAGGTGCGCAGGTGCTTGAGACCGACCGACGAGGTCTCCTCGGTGCGCAGCTGTCCCGGGTCGAAGCTGGAGAAGACGATCACCTGTCGGCGCGCTCGGGTCACGGCGACGTTGAGCCGACGTTCACCACCGGCGCGGTTCAACGGGCCGAAGTTCAGTGGCAACACGCCCTTGTCGTTCACGCTGAACGCCGTCGAGAAGAGGATCAGGTCGCGCTCATCGCCCTGCACGTTCTCGAGGTTCTTGACGAACAACCCGTCCGGGTCCTCCAGCGCGTCGATCAGCCGCTGGTCATCGGCGTCGCGGAGTAGGCCTTCGATGTACGCGCGCTGCTGCTGGTTGAACGTCACCACGCCCAGCGATGGCGGTCGATCCGGCGACGCATCGAACCGGCGTCGGATCTCCGCAACGACGGCCTCGGCCTCGACAGAGTTGGTGCGCAGCGTCTTGCGCGGCCCGGACCGGTGGAAGTGCCCATCCACCCGTACGAGGGAGACTCCGGTTCCGGCTGCCGTCGGCGCGGGGAAGGACGAGAGCCCGCCGTCGTAGTAGTGGTGGTTGCTGAACGCGATCAACGACTCGTCCCGGCTGCGATAGTGCCAGGAGAGACGGTGGCGTCCGACGCGCGCCTGGACGCACTCGGTGAGGATCGACTCCTCGTCCTCGACGGGAGCGTCGTCGGAGCCGTCGATATCGAGGTCGTCGGCCGGGAAGCTGCTCTCGGCGAACGATGTCGGCGGCATCTGCTTGCTGTCGCCGACGACGACCACCGACCGGGCGCGGCCCATCGCACCGATCGCGTCCGCCACGCGCACCTGTGAGGCCTCGTCGAACACGACGATGTCGAAGAGCCCGGCGGCGGCCGGGAAGAAGCGGGCAAGGGAGTCCGGGCTGACCAGCACGCACGGAAGCGCGCGCGTGATCACGTCACCGAACCGGCTCATCAGCTCGCGGACCTTCATCCCGCCGCGGCGGACGGACAGCTGGCGCTGCAGCTGGCCCACCTGACCACCGGCGGCCTGCGGGTTGAACCCCCGGGCCGCGAGGACCTGCTGCGGTACGACGCCCGTCAGGTGGCCGCGCACCGCCTGCGACGCGGTGACGAACCGGGCGATCGAGCGTTCATGGCCTGTGACGTCGAACGACTCGAGCCCGGTGTCCCGCAGCCGCTCACGCAGCGACGTCCGCGCGAGGCCGAGCTCGAACGACCTCGTGGCGTCGTCGGGGTTGATGGTGCCCGCAAGGATCCCGGCGCGCGCCTCGTCGAAACGTGCGGCCCGCAGGGGTTCGAGGTGATGGAGCAGGTCGAGCCAGCGGCGCAGCGAACCCAGCCGCGGATCGGCAAGGAGCCGCTCGGCGGCGGTCTGCTGCCAGCGGACCAGGAGCCCCAGTGGGCCGGCCCACTCGACAACGGCGTCGGGCGTCACAGCGCACACCTGGAGCAGGTGGTGCGCGGCCGCGCCCGCCTCGCGGAGCGGGCCGGGATCGGCCTGCATTCCCCGGGAAAGGACGGCCTGGAGGGCCGGCGCGAACCGGGCTCGGTAGGGGTCGGGGTTCCCCGGGTCGACCATCTGGCCGGCCCGGCGTACGCGGTCAATGCGCGCGGCGAGCACCCCGCGCCCCTCGTGCGTGAACGGCGTCCATCCCGGCGGCAGGAGCAGCCCCGGGATCTTCTCGACCTTCCGCACCAGTTCCTGCACGGCGTTGTCGAGGTCGACGAGATGCCCGGTGAGCTCGGGCAGCCGCTTCGGCTTGACGACCTTCGCCTCCGGCCGCACGACGGACGCCAACTGGTCGCGCACGGCGATCAGGCGCTTCTTCCGGCCGAAGTAGCGGGAGGCGGCAGCCGTCCGCGCGTCGGCGTCGATCTCGGTGATCGGCAGGCCGAGAACGTCAGGCGTGACGACGTCGAGCCCGGGATGTGGTGTCGAGGCGAACTCGGCAACCTCGGCCACGATCGCCCGCACCGCGCCGTCCCACCTCGCGGAACGCGACTCGTGGAGCACCGGCAGCGGGATGTCGGCATCCATGAGCTCGGCGAGGACATCGAGGTCCGCCGGGGTCCGGACCGCGTCGAGAGCCGGGGCGAGGACCCCGGGCAGCCGGTGCAGCGCCATGTCGAAGCGGCGGGCGGCGTGCAGCACGGCTTCCACGTCGATGCCCGCGGCCGAGTCGATGAACGCCCAGGGGTGCTCGGGTCGGGGGCGTGCGGCGTCCGTCCGGTCGGGCAACGTGCTGAACAGCTGCCGTAGCCGGGCCACGCTCTCGGGGTCGCCGCCGGTGAGCAGCGACTCGGGGATCGGCATCGGCAGCACGTCGTCGCCGATGGCGAGCTCGGCGGTTCGTGCCGCGTACAGCGAGAGGCCCGCGGCGTTCGGGTGGTGCAGGTTGTGGACGTATCGAGTGAGGGAGCGGCGAGCCGACCGCAGTTCCTCGGTCTTGATCGTGTGGTCCTGCGGGTCCGCCTCGGCGACGTGCTCGAGTGCGCGCTTGATCTGCTCACGGACGGCGGCCGGCTTGCTGCCCTTGTCGTGCAGGTCGAGCGAGAGCGGGCCCATGCCCACCGCGTCGAGGCGCTTCTGCACGACGTCGAGCGCTGCCCGCTTCTCCGCGACGAAGAGCACCCACTTGCCCTGGGCGACCGCGTGCGTCAATAGGTTCGTGATCGTCTGCGACTTGCCGGTGCCGGGCGGACCCTCGAGTACGAATGTGCGACCAGCCGTCGCCTCGGCTATGGCCCGCAGCTGGGACGCGTCCGCAGGGACGGGGCACTGCTCGTCGAGCTCGTCGAGCTTGCCCATCTCGGGTTCGGGGACCGGGTCGGCGAATGCCTCGGCCGGAGAGTGGATCAGGTGCTCGACGAGCGGGTTCTGGGCAAAGCTCGCCCAGTTCTCGTCCAGGTCCTTCCACAGTCGGAACTTCGCGAACTGCAGGATCGCGACATCCGCGGTCGGCTCGACACGGAACCGCAGGCCACGGGCAGCGATCGTCCGCCGGATCGACTCGAAGGCCGCGTCGAGATCGATGCCGGCACCGTCCTCCGGGGGCTCGGCCAAGCCCGGGATCTGCAGACCGTGCACTTGGCGCAGCTTCTCGATGAGGCAGTAGTTCGGGGTGGAGGTGCCCGCCTCGTCGACGCCGAGCCGGTACGGGCCACCACGGCCTGCCGCCTTCAGGACGACGGGCAGGAGGATCAGCGGAGATCGCAACGTGCGCCCGTCCAGCTCCCAGACCAGCGAGCCGAGAGCGAGGTAGAGGTTGTTGGCGCCGGTCTCCTCGACGACGGTCCTGGCCTTGTACGCGATGCCGCGCATGCGCGTGGCGTAGGCAGCGTCGGTGACGTCGGCGTGCAGCGTGCGTTTCCCCTCCAGCAGGTCGACGAGCTGCGCCTGCGGAAGGTCGCGTCCATGACGGATCCCGCGCTCACGTTCGACGGCCGCCACCTCGTCCGACGGACGGAGCGTGAGGACAGTTCCTGCGTTGAGGAGGTCCTCGACCTGCCCCAGCCGCTCCTTCGGGACGACGAGCGAGAGGGCGGAGCGCTCCGTGAAGTTGATGAGCCGGTTGCGGAGGCTCAGGTCCAGCAGTGCGTTCTTCCACGTCGTGACGCGCTGCGGCTCCTGCGTCGTCCGCCCCGTCGGCGACCGGTCGGATGCTGCCGGCGCGACGTACCCGGCAGGCTGGGCCGTCGCAGGCGTGTAGACCGTGACGAGGACCTGCCCGTCCGCGCCGCGGGTGTGTGCGGGCAGCGGGACGACCCGGTCGACGCGCGCCTGGTGCACATCGACGACCCCGATCACCTTTGCCAGGTCGCCGGTGAGGTGAGCGACGTACGGCGCGCGCTGCGCATCGTCGAAGGGAACGGGCCCCTGCCGTTCGGTGAGCAGCGTCGTCTCGACGAGGCCGATCTGCCCGAGGTCGATCCGGTTCACCACGCCCGCGGTGTCGAACTCGGCAACGGTGCCCAGCGACGACGCCTCCCGCCAGTAGCCGAGGAAGGCGTGGCCGTCCACGAGCCACAGAAGCGGACGAACTCCGGCCTGTTCGAGGGCGGCTGCCATCACGACGACGGTGTCGAGGCACGTCCCGACCTGACCGTCGAGCACCTCGCCGGGGGTCCGCACCTTCTGCCCGGTATCGGCCCAGCTCGCGGGCGGTTCGGCGTAGCGGATGCCGCGGGCCCGCATCACCTCGTAGACGGCGGCGACGATCTGGTCCACGCGTTCCGCGCCGGACTGGTAGCCCTCCAGCGAGGGGCTGCCGGTGGTCATCTGCAGCCGCTGCGCCACGTCGTTCATCAGCGCCGTTACCGCTGGGTGGTTCGGCATGACGTGCGCGGCCAGCATCTCAAGTGCCAGCGTCGGCGGCGCGGCCAGCCACTGGTGGGCGGCAAGAACCCGCGTGCGCACCACCTGCTCGGCGAGCACCTGGCCATCGGTCTCCAGGCGTGCCCGGATCACCGCCGGCCGCTGCTCCTCGACCCGCAGCATCGCCGCCGGATCGAGCCGCAGCGTGACGTCGGTGAGGACCGTGGGGCGCCCGGCCTCCAGATCGACGAGTATCTCCTGCGCCACCCCGATCAGGCCGCTCGCATCGGCCACCTCCAGCTGGAGACGGGCCTGCGGCACGTCCCGGACCACGTGGTCGATGGCGAGGCGAGAGATCACGGGGATCTCGTTGTGCGCCATCGCGTAGCTGAGGACGGACCGCGCTTCAAGGGTGATCGAAACGGCTGGCGGGTCCTGTGCTGTTGTCACCCTTGCTCCCTGTTCACGCTCGGCCGGACGGCCGAGTGGTTGTGCCCTCGTACGGGTCCACGCCACACTTCGCTACAGCGAGCGCAGGCGTTGCATCTCTCTGCACAGGGCCTGCCGGGGTGAGCGCTTCCCAGCCGGAGCTCCGACGTCGTGTCGTCGCTGTAGCACCGAGCCTCCGAACAACGACATGTGACCGGACGACAACATCAGCAGGGGACAACGGGTGCTCCCATCACTGAACCAGACGCCGTCGGTGAGGCATGCCGCGAGTCGGGCTTCGCGTTGACGAGGTTAACAGATCGGTTCTTGCTCGACACCTGTCCGTGTGTACACTGCCGTTTGCCCGCTTCAGGCGTGCAGCACACCGAACCGATTGATCATCCTGCCGGGAGGAACGAGTGTCCCCGAACGTGAACGTCGTGGCGGACCGGTTCCGGCTGCTCGGCCCCATCGGCAAGGGCAACATGGGTGAGGTCCACCAGGCGGTGGACGAGCGGGCCGCGGAGGGCGTCAAGGACCGCGTGGTCGCGGTCAAGCTGATCCTGCGCAGCCGCTCGGGGGCACCTATCAACACCTCCGCGGACAACAAGGCGGTGGAGCGGTTCGAGCGGGAAGTGCGCATCATGCACAAGCTCGACCACCCGCACCTGCCCCGCACCATCGATGGCGGGGTGGACGGCAACGGACTGCCATACCTGGCGATGGAGTACCTCGACGGTCGCCGGCTGCAGGACCTGTCCGACGAGCACGCCAAGCTGCCGTTCTCCTGGGTCGCGGCGATCGGCGCGCAGATCGCAGATGGCCTCGCGGCGGCCCACCGTCTCGACGTGATCCACCGGGACCTCAAGCCGTCGAACGTCATGCTGCTGAGGAGCGGCACTGTGAAGGTGCTCGACTTCGGGATGGGCCGCATCCTCGGTGACTCCGACGGCTCCCACCTCACCAGCACCGGGGTCACCGTGGGCACCGCGCGCTACATGGCGCCGGAGCAGTTCCACCGGGCTGCCGTCGGCCCGGCCGCGGACCTGTACGCGCTCGGCTGCGTGCTGTTCGAGCTGCTCGCCGGGGTTCCGCCGTTCACCGACGCCTCCCCTCATGAGCTCGGGCAGAAGCACATCAAGGAGCTTCCGCCCCCGCTGGCGCCGCAGCGTCCGGGCATCCCGCCGGAGCTGAACCGGCTCATCGAGCGTCTCCTGCAGAAGGATCCGGCGAACCGGCCGGTCGACGCCGCCACCGTTCGGGACGCCCTCCGTCCCCTCGCGGTGGGCGACGACACGATCGACGGCTGGGAGGACCTCAACCCGGTCACCGCGCTCGCCACCACCGCCCCCGCGCGCGAGCCCGACACCGAGCCGGTGCTCGTCGCCCGGCAGCCCGCGGCCGGCATGGACGTCTTCGACGTGCACCGCAAACTCATCCGGGACTACCGGGACTTCACCGAGAGCGGCACCGTGATCCGCGACGCGGACGTCCGGGCGTTCGTGGAGAAAGACCTCGACGAGAAGTCGCAGTGGCCCGACCCGTGGCTCTCGCTGAACCCGTTCTTCGCCTCCGGTGGCACCGTGCTGGAGCTGGCGAGCGCCGGGGTGCTACACGAGGAGTGCACCCGCATCTTCCAGGCCAAGAAGACCGAGGGCGGCCAGGTGTGCGACGGGCGGCCGCTCACGCTTCACCGCCATCAGCGCGAGGCCGTCGACGTCGCAAAGTCCGGGGCGTCGTACGTGCTGACGACGGGCACCGGCTCCGGCAAGTCGCTGGCCTACATCGTGCCGATCGTCGACAAGGTGCTCCGGGACCGCGAGAGCGAGGGACCGGACGCCCGCAAGCGGGTGCGCGCGATCATCGTCTATCCGATGAACGCGCTGGCCAACAGCCAGGTGAAGGAGCTGGAGAAGTACCTCGTCGACGGCTACGGGAAGGGCCGCGAGCCGGTCACCTTCGCCCGCTACACCGGCCAGGAGAACGACGAGGACCGCAAGCGGATCCGCGACAACCCGCCCGACATCCTGCTCACCAACTACGTGATGTTGGAGCTGATGCTCACGCGACCGGACGACCGGCGCTCGTTGATCAAGATGGCGAGCGGGCTGGAGTTCCTCGTCTTCGACGAGCTGCACACCTACCGCGGCCGCCAGGGCGCCGACGTGGCACTGCTGATCCGCCGGGTCCGGGAAGCCTGCAAGGCCGAGCGGCTGCAGTGCGTGGGCACGTCGGCCACGATGTCCAGCGAGGGCACCTTCGCCGACCAGCAGAAGGTGGTCGCCACGGTCGCGTCCATCCTGTTCGGCACCACCGTCGATCCGGCGAACGTCATCGGCGAGACCCTGGTCCGCGCCACGGCCGACACCCCCGACACCGTGCCGGTCGAGCGGCTCGCCGGACTCGACTCCCCGCGGTCCTACGACGACCTGCGCAACGATCCGCTCGCGCGGTGGATCGAGACGCACTTCGGCCTCACCACGGTCGACGGTCGCCTGGTCCGCCAGCGGCCTGCCAAGATCGAGGAAGCGGCAGCGGAGCTCGCCGTGAGCTCCGGTCTGTCGGCGGAGGTCTGCGGGGAGGCGATCCGGCGGACCCTGCGCGCAGGCTCGGAGGCGCGGCACCCGGTCACGAACCGCCCCCTCTTCGCGTTCCGACTCCACCAGTTCCTGTCCAAGGGCGACACCGTTTACGTCACCCTCGAGGACAAGGCGACCCGCCAGATGACCCGCGACTACCAGCGGGTCCAGCCGGGCTCCGACGGCAAGATCCTCCTGCCGCTCGCCTTCTGCCGTGACTGCGGGCAGGAGTACCTGGCCGTCTGGCGGACGACGAAGGACGGCACGGTCGTCTACGAGCCCCGGCAGGACACCGTGGCCACGGGCGGCAAGAGCGACGACGGCTACCTCTACATCGACCGCGAACGGCCCTGGCCGCGCACCCTCGACGAGGCGATCACCGACCGGAGGCTCCCGGAGTCCTGGCTGGAGACCGACGACCACGACCGGGAGGTCGTGCGGGACAGCTACCGGAAGCGGCTCCCTCGGGCGATCACCGTCGACCCCTACGGCGACGAGGGCAGCGGCGAGCTCGAGGCAGCGTTCATCCCGGCCCCGTTCCTGTTCTGCCTGAACTGTAATGTCAGCAGCGAGCGGGTCCGGGCAAAGGACTTCGCGATGTTGGCCTCCCTCAACCACGAGGGCCGTTCCTCCGCGACGTCGCTCGTGTCGGCCTCGATCGTGCGTTCGCTCAAGAACGTCGAGGCGTTGGACCCGAAGGCGCGCAAGCTGCTCACGTTTGTCGACAACCGGCAGGACGCCTCACTGCAGGCGGGCCATTTCAACGACTTCGTGCAGATCACCCAGCTGCGCTCGGCCCTGTACCGGGCGATGGTCGACGCGGGCCCGGAGGGCCTCCGGCACGAGGAGCTCGCGTCGCGCGTGACGGACGCCCTCGGCTTGGATGTAGCCGACTACACCGGTTCCGCCGACGTGGCCCCCTCGCTCGCCCGCAACGCCGCGAAGACGCTGCGGGACGTGATCGCCTTCCGGCTCTACGTCGACCTGCAGCGCGGCTGGCGCGTCACCATGCCCAACCTGGAGCAGACCGGCCTGCTCGTGGTCGACTACGAGGACCTCGACTGGCTCGCCGCGCAGGAGGGCCGGTGGGCCAAGGCCCAGCCGGAGCTGCGGGACGCCGAGCCAGGCCGCCGGGTCGAGATCATGCGGGTGTTGCTGGACGAGATGCGCCGCGGACTCGCGATCGACGTGCAGCATTTCCGCGACGACTTCGACGCCCTGCAGCGCGCCAGCGAGGAACGGCTCGTCGAGCCGTGGAGGCTCTCGACCAACGACCGCCCACAGGTGGGCACCGCCTATCCGCGGAGCTCGAAGCCGGGGATGGACCGCTCGGGTCTGTTCCTCTCCGGCGGTGGGAAGGTCGGCAAGTACCTGCGCCGGACGCATTTCCCGAAGCTGACTAAGGACGAGTTGCAGCTCGTCATCGCCGGCCTCCTGGAGGTACTGGCGCAGGCCGAGCTGGTGACCAGGGTCGAGCACGTCCCGGAGCGCGCACGGCAGTACCGGCGCAGCACCGGGCAGTCGATCACGGGCTACCGCATCGCCGCCCGGACATTGGTGTGGCGGGCCGGCCCGGGTGAGCGGGGCGCCCACGATCCGCTCACCCGCACCTACGGCAGCGGCGAGGGTCCCCGCGTCAACCCGTTCTTCCGTGACCTCTACAAGAGCACGGCCGGGGTGCTCGGCGGCCTCGCGGCGCGCGAGCACACCGCCCAGGTCGACCCCAAGGTGCGGGAGGAGCGCGAAGAGGACTTCCGCAAGGGAGCGCTCAAGCTGCTCTACTGCTCACCGACGATGGAGTTGGGCGTCGACATCGCCGAGCTCAACGCCGTCATGATGCGCAACGTCCCGCCGACGCCGGCCAACTACGCGCAGCGCAGCGGCCGGGCGGGCCGGTCGGGCCAGCCGGCGCTCGTCACCACCTACTGCGCCACCGGCAACAGCCACGACCAGTACTACTTCCGCCGTTCCGATCGCATGGTCGCCGGCGTCGTCGCCCCACCGCGGCTGGACCTCGCCAACGAGGACCTGGTGCGTTCCCACGTACAGGCCGTCTGGCTCGCCGAGTCCCGGCTCAAGCTGGGCAGAGCCATCCCCGAGATCATCGACATCTCCTACCCGGAGGACGCCCGCACGCCCGCGCCGGCGCTGCGGCTGCACGAGCACATCACCGACACGCTGAGCGATCCCGACGTGCAGCGCCGGGCCGCCGCCGCCGCCCGCGAGGTGTTCGGCGGCCTGATCGAGGACTTCGCGCGGACGACCTGGTGGCACGATCGGTGGATCGACGACGCCGTGCGCGCTGCGGGTGAGCAGTTCGACCGCGGGTTCGACCGCTGGCGCGAGCTGTTCAAGGCCGCGCTGATCGACCAGGCCGAACAGAACCGCCGGGTGCTCGACCACACGCTCTCCGAACGCGACCGCAACGCCGCCGTGCGACGCCGGCGGGAGGCGGAGACCCAGCTCAACCTGTTGAAGAACGAGAGCGTGGACAGCAAGTCGGTGCTGTCGGACTTCAACCCGTACCGCTACTTGGCCAGCGAGGGGTTCCTACCCGGCTACTCGTTCCCCCGGCTGCCGCTGGCCGCCTACATTCCCGCGGCGTCCCGCCGGTTCGACGAGGGCGACTACCTGCAGCGACCCCGGTTCCTAGCGATCCGCGAGTTCGGGCCGGGAGCGCTCATCTACCACGAGGGCTCCCGCTATGTGGTGAATCGGATCCAGCTGCCGCCGGACGTCACCGGCGACGTGCACACCACCGAGGCCAAGCGATGCGCAGCCTGCGGCTACCACCACGACGTGAACGACAACGCCGACAAGTGCGAGTTCTGCAAGGAGCCGCTGCCGGAGAAGACGGTCGGGCTCCTCAAGCTGCACACCGTCTACACCCAACGCCGCGAGCGGATCTCCTCCGACGAGGAGGAGCGCAGGCGGGCCGGGTTCCGGCTGGTGACTTCGTACCGATTCCACGACCACGGCGCGCGTCCGGGCCGGCGGGACGCCCTCGTCTCCGACAGCGGAGGTCGGTTCGCAGCGGTGACCTACGGCGACTCGGCCACCGTCCGGATCACCAACGTCGGGCGGTGGCGAGCGGCCGAGAACGAGCCGCCCGGCTTCTGGCTCGACCCCGCTGACGGCCGCTGGATGAACAACCGCGACGCCGCGGAGGCGTCCGGTGACTCCAGCGAGCTGCCCCTCGTCGACGCCGACGGCAACGAGGGGCGCCGCAAGAAGCGGGTGCTCCCCTACGTCGAGGACCGCCGCAACATCCTGGTGTTCACGCTCGCGAAGCCGCTGCCGGAGCCAGTCGCGCTGTCGGTCATGTTCGCGCTGGAGCGGGGCATCGAGGCCGCCTTCGAGCTGGAGGATTCGGAGCTGACGAGTGAGCTCCTGCCGCCGGACGAGGGCGACCGGGACCGGATGCTGTTCACCGAGGCCGCCGAGGGCGGGGCGGGTGTGCTGCGGCTGCTGCAGTCGGACCGGACCGCGCTGCGCACGGCGGCCGCGATGGCACTGGAGATCTGTCACTTCGCTGCCGACGGCACCGACCTCGGTGGCCCGCACCCCAACCGTCCCTGCGCGCGGGGCTGCTACGACTGCCTGCTCACCTACGGCAACCAGACCCACCACGGCGCGATCGACCGCCATTCCGTCCGTGACCTGCTCCTGCGGTTGGCGGGCGCGGACGTCGTCGAGACCGGCCGGGGCGAGACCCGTACCGAGCAGCTGACCCGACTCGCCGAGCAGTCCGATACGAAGCTGGAGGGGAACCTCATCTCCTGGCTCAAGGAACGCGGGTTGCGGCTGCCTGACGAAGCGCAGGCATTCATCCCCGAGGCGCTCGCCAAGCCCGATTTCGTCTACCGCCTGCCCGGCGCCAACGTCGCGATCTTCGTCGACGGCCCCGTCCACGAGTACGAGTCGGTCGCCAACCGTGACCGCGATGCGGAGGACCGCTTGCTGGACAGCGGTTGGGACGTGGTGCGGTTCCCGCACGACGCCGACTGGTCGAAGATCATCGAGCAGAACTCGTACTGCTTCGGAACCCGTGTGTGAGGAACGAAAGAGCTGAGATGACCACCTTCACCGTGGGTTCCCTGGTGTCCGCGCGGGGGCGCGACTGGGTCGTGCTGCCCGAGAGCTCCGACGACATGCTCGTCCTGCGGCCACTGGGCGGGGCCGATGACGACGTCGCGGCGGTCTTCCCGAGCATCGAGGAGATCCGCGCCGCCGAGTTCGCGCCGCCGTCGCCCGACGACCTCGGGGACGCGCAGGCCGCCGGCCTGCTCCGGTCCGCCCTGCGGATCGGGTTCCGGTCCGGTGCCGGCCCGTTCCGTTCGCTCGCCGGGATCGCCGTCGAACCGCGCGCCTACCAGCTCGTCCCGCTGCTGATGGCCCTGCGGCAGCGGGTCGTGCGGATGCTGATCTCCGACGACGTCGGCATCGGCAAGACCGTCGAGGCCGGCCTCATCGCGAGCGAGCTGCTCGCCCAGGGAAGCGCACGCGGGCTGGCCGTGCTGTGTTCGCCGGCCCTGGCCGAGCAGTGGCAGGACGAGCTGCGCACCAAGTTCGGCATCGACGCCGAGCTGGTGCTGGCCTCCACGGTGCGCAGGCTGGAACGCGGGCTCGACCTCGGACAGTCCCTGTTCGACCGGTACCCGCACGTTGTGGTCTCCACCGACTTCATCAAGTCCACCCGGCATCGGGACGACTTCGTCAAGCACTGCCCCGACCTGGTCATCGTGGACGAGGCGCACACGTGCGTCGCCGCCGACGACACCTCGTCCACGCAGAGCCAGCTGCGCTACGAGCTGTTGCGGCGAATCGCGGCCGACGCCGAGCGCCACCTGCTGCTGGTGACCGCCACCCCGCACAGCGGCAAGGAGAGCGCGTTCCGCAACCTGCTCGGTCTCGTCCGTCCGGAGCTGGAATCCGCAGACTTCGACACAGATTCCGGCCGGCAGCTGCTCGCCCGGCACTTCGTGCAGCGCAAGCGCGCCGACGTGCGCCGGTTCCTCACCGTGGACGACGGGCTGGCAGACAACAGCCTCCGCGAGGACACGTCGTTCCCGTCGGACCGGAACTTCGCAGACCTGACCTACCGGCTGTCGCCGGCCTACCGTGCGCTGCTCGACGACGCCATCGCCTACGCGAGCGAGCGCGTCACGGCGGCGGGCGACCGCGGGAAGCGCGATGCGCGGATTGCCTGGTGGTCGGCGATCGCGCTGCTGCGTTCACTGGTCTCCTCGCCGCGGGCCGCCGCCCAGACGCTGCGCACCCGCTCCGCCGCGGCGATCGCCGCGACCGCGGAGGAAGCCGACCAGCTCGGTGCCCCGCTGACCCGTGACTCGTCCGACAGCGACACCCTCGAAGGTTTCGACGTGGCCCCCGGCGCCGAGACCGACGACGCCGGTGCCCGGCTCGCCGAGCTGGCCGACCGGGCGGAGAAGCTAGAGGGCCCGGCCGAGGACAAGAAGCTCGCGACGCTGGTCAAGCACCTCAAGGATCTCCTCGCCGAGGGCTACCACCCGATCGTCTTCTGCCGCTACATCCCCACCGCGGAGTACGTCGCGGACCATCTGGAGGGCAAGCTCGGCCGCAAGGCCGTCATGCGCGCGGTGACCGGCACGCTGTCCCCCCAGCAGCGCCTGCAGCGCATCGAGGAGCTGGCCGAGGAGGCGGCCGGGGACGCGCACCGCGTGCTGGTCGCCACCGACTGCCTCTCGGAGGGCGTGAACCTCCAGCACCACTTCGACGCCGTCATCCACTACGACCTGGCCTGGAACCCCACCCGGCACGACCAGCGCGAGGGCCGCGTCGACCGCTTCGGCCAGAAGCGCGACGTCGTCAAGGTCATCACCCTGTACGGCAGTGACAACGGCATCGACGGCAAGGTGCTCGAGGTCCTGATCAAGAAGCACCGCCAGATCCAGAAGGACCTGGGCATCTCAGTCTCGGTCCCCGACTCCGCCTCCTCCGCGGTGACCGATGCGATCGTCGAGTGGCTGCTGCTGCGTGGCGGGCGGCCGGAGCAGGAAGGGCTGTTCGAGCTCGACCAGGTCACCGGCGAGAAGGCCGAGGCGCTGGAGTTGGAGTGGAAGTCGGCGGCCGAGCGCGAGCGGGCGTCCCGTTCGCGGTTCGCGCAGCGCGCCATCCATCCCGAGGAGGTCGCCCGCGAGGTCGCAGCGGTGCGCGACACCTTGGGCCGTGCGGGCGAGACCACCGACTTCGTCCGCCAGGCACTGACGTCGCTCGACGCCGTCCTGCGCCGCGACGAGAACGGCTTCACCGCGGACCTGAGCGGCACGCCCGTCGGGCTCCGGGACGCCGTCGCACCCCTGCTCGCCGGTAGCGCCGTCGAGGCGGGACGCCCGGTGGCGTTCCGCGGAACCGCCGCGGTGGCGCGCGGCGAGGTCGCCCTGGTCCGCACCGACCCCGTGGTCGGCGCACTCGCCGGATACGTCCTCAACGCCGCACTCGACGGCAAGGCGACCGGTCCCCGGCCCGCGCGCCGGTGCGGGGTGATCCGCACGCGGAGCGTCGACACTCGCACGACGCTGCTACTGGTCCGCTACCGGTTCCATCTCACGTTGCCGTCCCGGCTGGGCCAGCGGCAGCTGGTTGCCGAGGACGCCCGGTTGCTCGCCTTCCGAGGTGCGCCGAGCAACGCCGTCTGGCTGCCGTCGGAGGAGGCGCTGCGGCTGCTCGAGTTGACCGCGGACGAGAACACCGACCGCGCGTTCGGCGAGCGCACCATGCAGCGTGTGCTGGAGGCGCTGCCCGCGACAAACCAGCACCTGGAGGCATACGGGGACGAGCTCGCCGACGAGCTGCTCGCTTCCCACCGCCGGGTCCGCGTCGCCTCCGGCGAGATCGTCCGCGGTGTGGCCGTGACCGCCCAGAAGCCCGCCGACATCCTCGGCGCCTACGTCTATCTGCCGGTTTCCGGAGGGTCCGCCTGATGTCTGCCATTGCCCGCAACCAGGTGTTCTCCGCGGTCCACACCGTCGGCGGCTTGCTGCCCGCCGACATGCTGGTCCGAATCTCCGAAGGCAAGGATGTCAGCGGCTGCAAGCCCGCCGACTACCGCATCGCCGGCTCCCGCTCCGTCCGTGACGAGGCAGAACGCCACTGGGCCTACCTCCGGTCGCTGTGGACGGAGCTGCGCGAGACGCTGCCCGCAGCGCCGGAAGACGACCTGCCTGCGGACCCGACGAGGTCAGCCTCCACGCACTGGCTCGCGCCGCTGTTCGACACCCTCGGCTTCGGCGTGCTGACCGCGATCGGGGCATCGGGCGTCACGTCCGACGACGGCAGCAAGACGTTCCCGATCAGCCACCGCTGGAACCACGTGCCCGTGCACCTGACCGCGTGGAACGCCGACCTGGACAAGCGCCCGGGCGGCGCAGGCAGCGTGCCACCCCAGTCGCTGGTGCAGGAATGCCTGAACCGCACCGATGCCCACCTGTGGGGCATGGTCACCAACGGCCGCCAACTGCGGCTGCTGCGCGACTCCAGCGCGCTCGCCACCGCTTCCTACGTCGAGTTCGACCTGGAAGCGATCTTCGACGGCGAACTGTTCAGCGAGTTCGTGCTGCTCTACCGGCTGCTGCACGTCTCCCGCTTCGCGACCGCCGAGAACGCTGCTCCCTCGACGTGCTGGCTGGAGAAGTGGCGCGTCGACGCGATCGCCTCCGGCACCCGGGCCCTCGACCAGCTCCGCGACGGCGTGCAAAAGGCCATCACCATCCTCGGCACCGGGTTCCTGCGGCATCCCGACAACACGGCGCTGCGTGAAGACGTCGACGTCGCCGCGCTGCACCAGGCCCTGTTGCGGCTGGTGTACCGCATGCTGTTCGCCTTCGTCGCCGAGGACCGCGACGCCCTGCACCACCCCGATGCCGACGGGCAGGCCCGCGCCCGCTACGCCACCTACTTCTCGACGGCCAAGCTGCGCGCCCACGCCCGCCGCCGTCGCGGCACCGGCCACCACGACCTCTACGAGTCCCTGCAGGTCGTCCTCAACGCGCTCGGCGACGTCAACGGGCGCCCCGAGCTGGGCCTGCCCGGCCTCGGCGGCATCTTCGACCCGACCCCCGCCGACGAGCCACTGCGAAACCTGCGGCTGTCGAACGACCACCTGCTGACCGCGGTGCGTCACCTCTCCCAGGTGTACGACACCGACGCCAAGCGCTGGCGCGCCGTCGACTACCAGCACCTGGACGCCGAGGAACTGGGCTCGATCTACGAGTCGCTGCTGGAGCTGATCCCCCGGCACAGCGCAGTGGACCTGGAGTTCGAGCTCGTCACGGCCGCAGGCAACGCCCGCAAGACCACCGGCTCCTACTACACGCCATCCTCCCTGATCGAGCTCCTGCTCGACTCGGCGCTCGACCCGGTGATCGACGACGCCGTCAAGCGAGGCGAGTTGAAGGCGACCGCCGCCGGAATACCCGACCCGGCCGAGTCGATAGCCGGCGAGCTGTTGTCGCTGACCGTCTGCGACCCCGCCTGCGGCTCCGGCCACTTCCTCGTCGCCGCCGCCCGCCGCATCGCCAAGCGCGTCGCCGCCGTCCGCGAGGGCAACCCCGAGCCGACCCTCCCCGCCGTCCGCACCGCCCTGCACGAGGTGATCGCCCGCTGCGTTTACGGCGTCGACCTCAACCCGATGGCGGTGGAGCTGGCCAAGGTCTCGCTATGGCTGGAGGCCCTCGAACCCGGCAAACCGCTGAGCTTCCTCGACGCGCACGTGCACTGCGGCAATGCGCTGGTCGGCGCCACGCCGAAGCTGTTGCGCGATGGCATCCCGGACGCGGCGTTCAAACCGATCGAGGGCGACGACCGTGCCTGGGCGAGCGCGTTGGCCAGACAGAACGCGCAGGAACGCGACGGCCAGCTCGGCATGTTCGACCTCGACACCGAGGTCAAGGTCGCCAACGCCGCGTTCGCCACCGGGCTGCGCCGCATCACCGCTGCCCCGGCCGGGACCCTGGCGGAGGTGCGCAAGCAGGAGGCCGAGTACCGGGACTTCGTCGACTCCGCCGAGTACGCCCGCGCCCGGCATGTCGCCAACGCCTGGTGCGCCGCGTTCTTCTGGCGTAAGACCGTCGACGCGCCGGCGGCGCCCACCGAGGAGGTCTTCCGGAACCTGCAGAACCCGGACGTGGACGCCGCCTCCGAGCGCACCCATTACGAGATCGACCGGCTCGCAAGGCAGCACCGCTTCTTCCACTGGCACCTGGAGTTCCCTGAGGTGTTCGCCGTGCCCGAGGGCGCGGACGGCGACCCCGGCAGCGGATGGGTGGGCGGCTTCTCCTGCGTCGTCGGCAACCCGCCCTGGGATCGCGTCAAGATCCAGGACAAGGAGTTCTTCGGCGCCCACGGCCGGGAGGACATCGTCAACGCGAAGACAGCCGCCATCCGCGGCAAGATGATTCGCGCGCTGGCAGACGACGGCGATCCGTTGCACGACGCCTACCTCGACGCGCTGCGGACGTCCGACGGCATCAGCCACCTGCTGCGCAACAGCGGTCGCTACCCGCTCACCGGCCAGGGCGACATCAACACCTACAGCGTCTTTGCCGAAACCATCCGGACGATCATCGCCGCCGATGGCACGGGCGGAATCATCACACCGACCGGCATCGCCACCGACAAGACGACCGCCCCGTTCTTCGCCGACACCCTTGGTTCGAAACGCTTGCTCGCGTTCTACGACTTCGAGAACGAGGCCAAGATCTTCCCTGGAGTCGATCACCGAGTGCGGTTCGCGATCACCGCGCTCAGCGGGACTGACTGGGTCGCGGACAAGACCCGATTCGCGTTCCTCACCCGACACGTCGAGGACGTGCCCGAGCGCCAGTTCGAGCTCGCCGCCGATGAGGTGCTCGCGATCAACCCGAACACCGGCACCCTCCCGATGTTCCGCACGCGCACGGACGCCGAGATCACTCTCGACATCTACCGCCGCCACCCGGTCTTGGTTCGCGACACCGGTGATGGCCGGAACCTGTGGGGCCTGTCGTTTACTCGATTGTTCGACATGGCGAACGACTCAGGGCTGTTCCACCAGCCCGACGACCTCGCCGACGCCCACTTCGACGGTTGGTCCTGTCACCGCGGCGACGCCGAGTTCCTCCCGCTATACGAGGCGAAGCTGCTGGGCCATTTCGATCACCGCTTCTCGACCTACCGCGACGCCACGCAGGCGCAGCTCAACGTCGGCTCCTTGCCCCGCCCCACCGACACCCAACACGACGACCCGGACATGGAGCCACTCGCCCGCTACTGGGTCGCCCGCTCCGAGGTCCGCAAGCAGCTCGCCACTCGCTGGGACCGCGACTGGCTGCTGGGCTGGCGCGACATCGCCCGCACTAGCGACATGCGCACGTTCGTCCCATCGGTGTTCCCCACCGCCGCGGTCGGCGATCCGTTCCTCCTCGCGCTCCCTACCAGGCCGGACCACGGGCCGCTACTCCATGCTGTCTGGTCGTCGCTGGGGTTCGACTATGTCGCCCGCCAGAAGCTCAGCGGCACCCACATGAAGTACTTCACGGTTAAGCAGCTCGCCTGCCCCATCCCGGCCACGTTCGCCGAGCCAGCGCCGTGGCAGCCATCGATGTCATTGGCCAAGTGGGTGATCCCGTACGTGCTGGAGCTGTCCTACACCTCCTGGCGCCTGTTGCCCTACGCGAACGAGATGGGCGACAACGGACCCCCGTTCCGCTGGAATCCCGAGCGCCGCGCCCTGCTCCGCGCCGATCTCGACGCCGCCTTCCTCCACGTCTACGGCCTCACGCGCCCCGAGGCCGAACACGTCCTGGACTCGTTCTTCGTCGTCCGCAAGTACGAGGAACGCGACTTCGGCGAGTACCGCACCAAGCGCCTCGTCCTCGACGCCTACGACCGCATGTCCGCCGCGATCGAGGGCACCGTGCCGTGGACGCCGCTCGCCGCCATCCCCGCAGGCGACGGGCCCCGCCACCCCGCCAGGGCATGAGTACGCCGATGAGAGACCGCACGTTCCGCCGGACGCGCGTACCGGCAAGCACGGCCGGCAGCCCACCACACACGCAGTGCAACGAAACGCAGAGAAACAGACGTACCAATGTGGACGACGCCACGATCGACGCCGTTCCGAGGGAGGACGACCGATGGACGGGTTCCGAGCGCTCGGCGCGGGAGGCGCGGCACCGTGACCCGCTCGTCGCCGACGGTGATCATCGATCTCTCGCCCGTCGTCCGCTCGGACGAGGCGAACGACTGGCGGCACGTCGAGTGGATCGTGAAGAGCTGGCGCGAGCAGGTCGACCCGCACGCCGTCTTCTACGGGATCGCCGACAACAGCCTCACGTACCACTTGAATGACCACGGCAAGCAGTGCCTCAAGAAGTGGAAGCGCGAGGGCCGGGCTCGGACCGTCAGTTGGGCGGATCCGGCGATCCTGGAGATGGCCGAGAAGTACGCGGACGCGACGATCATCACCACGGACCTCTTCCGGGACCACCGCAAGGAGCATCCCTGGCTTCAGGGGAGCGACCGCTTCATCAAGCCCGTGTTCACCGGGGCGTCGGTGGCGTTCGAGAAGCTCGAGCTTCCCCCGATCCCGGACCACGAGGTGTCCTGGCGCATCGAGGATGCCGAGCTGAAGCCGAAGGGCGTCACCACCCCGGAGGCGAAGGCCGCTCTGAACAGCGAATGGGCGTGCACCCGCGACCGGGCCGCGTGCGACTGGGCCGCGTCCCCGATCATCGAGGCCGATCCCGCCTACCGTGACGGCCGGGTCGTGTGTCCGGAATGCCACGAACCCGCGCGACGGGTCGGTGCCCGTGAAGACACGCGCGAGGTCGTCGTGCTGCTTGACGACGCGGAGGTCGATCGGATTCCCGTCGCCGACGGGGCGTCGCTCACGGTGGGGCGGGGCCGAGGTGAGGACCGCTACGACGTGCGCGACATCCTCGACGAGAGTCAACAGGCCCGGGTTAGCCGCAACCATCTTCGCCTCTCCAACCGCAGGGGCAGGCTCTTCGTCGAGGAGCTGGGCTCCAAGAACGGCACGATGCTGATCCAGGACGGCAGCGCGCCGTCGCGCCTGCCGCCTCGGGTCGAACAGGCACTGCGGCACGAGGACCGGATCAGCCTCGCGAAGGACACCCTGCACATTCGGCTGTCCGGGCGTCGGCGCGTTCGCCGCCGGTACGCGCCGGACCTGACCACCGCGCCGTGGCTCACCGGTCAGCACGGCGACAATACGTAAGGATCGCGGATGTCCCTGCTCGATTCCTATGCCCCTGTGGCGGCCCGAACCCTGCCGGTCGTCCTGCTGCTCGACACCAGCGGCAGCATGCGTGAAGACGGCAAGATCGAGGTACTGAACGACAGCGTCACGGAGATGATCGAGGAGCTCACCGAGGTTGACGCCGGCCATGGCTACATCACCTTGAGCATCATCACCTTCGGCGGTAGCTCCGCCGAGATCGTCCTTGCCCACACCCCAATCGGCGACATCGAGTTCTCCTCGTTGCGCGCGGGTGGCCGGACACCGCTCGGGGAGGCCTTCCGTATCGCCCGGCAGCTGGTCGAGGATCGCAACGCGCTGCCCTCGCGTTCCTACCGGCCGACGATCGCGCTGGTCTCCGACGGCATCCCCACCGACCGCGAATGGAGGAAGGAACTCGAAGCCCTCCTCACGAGCGAACGGGGCGCGAAGAGCACCCGGTTCGCGCTCGCGATCGGCGCCGACGCCGACCGCGAGATGCTGGCAACGTTCAGCGGTGACCGACCGCACGAGGCGAGCGAGGCGGCCGAGATCCGCAACTTCCTCCGGTTCGTCACGACCACCGTCTCGCAGCTGACGTTGTCCGCGTCCGAACCCGACGTCGCGCCCGATGAGGACAGCGCGGACTCCCTGCGCCGGCTGCAGAGCGATGATGCCTTCTGATCCGGTGCGCGTGACCGACGTGGCGGGTGTCGAGTTCACGCTGGGTGAGCGGATCGCGAAAGGCGCGCAGGGCACCGTCTACCGCGTCGTGCGCCACCCGGACTACGCGATCAAACTGCTCGAGCGCGAGCAGGATCTCAAGCGCATTGCGACAGTGCGGAGGCTGCCGCTCGACGATCTCGCCGTCGCCGCTCCCCTCACGCTGATCCGCGAAGGTGGGGCCGGATACGTCATGCGACTCGCTGGCGACATGAAGCCGCTGCGGGAGCAGTACCTGCCTCGCGAGTTCGGCCGAGGGGACAACCCAGCGTGGTATCTCAGGACGGGCGGTCTTCGGCGCAGGCTGGCGATCGCAGCGAACGTCGCGCGGACACTGGCGGAACTCCATGCCCGGGGGCTGGCGTACGTCGACCTCAACCCGAACAACGTCATGGTGTCGGACGATCTCCAGCGGGACAACACGTGGTTGATCGACACCGACAACCTGACCTCGCTGTCGGATCCCCGCTCGGAGATCCTGGGGTTTCCCGGCTACCTAGCACCGGAACGAAACCCCCGCAAGGCGTCGCCGCCGTCGACGTTGGCCGATGCCTACAGCCTCGGGGTCCTGGTCTTCCGGATGCTCGTGCTGACCCATCCGCTGATGGGATTCGCCGCCGACGAGATGGACGGTAACGAAGCACAGAAGGCAGCCGACCGTGGCGAACTGCCCTACATCGGCGACCCGCTCGACGACACGAACCGCCTGGCGGATGGCAGTCTGCCTGCGCTGCTCTTCGAGTTGGTGCTCAGCGGCCGACTCAAGGAACTCTGCCGCGACACGTTCGGCCCGGGCAGGCTCGCCCCGGCCAAGCGCCCCGGGTCGAGCAGATGGCGGGACGTGCTGCACACCGCGCTCGACAACGTCGTCGAATGCCGGGACGGGTGTGGCTGGACGTTCTACCGGTCGCGGCCGCAGTGCCCGAACTGCGGCGCCACAGCCGGATCGACGGTGCTCGTCACCGTCTACGGCGGCGACCTCGAGCAACCGCTGGCCGCGCGCGACTCCTTCGTCCTCTCCCCGCAGATGGATGTCGATCTCCTCCCGCGGCATGCGTGGGGGCGGCACACCTCGGATGACGCCGTGGTGACCTTTCGCCCGGAGCGAGAGGGCTTCGCGGTCCTGTCACACGGGGAGTCGCGCGTGGTCGACGCGTCGGGGAGGGACGTGCGGCGTCTTCCGACACCCCGTGCGAAGGAGGTCGTCCGGGTCCGTCTGGAGACACCCGGCCTGCCCGATCGTGTCCTGGCGCTACGGTCGATCGGGGCGGCGTGAAGATCCACGACATCGCCCACCGCGACGAGCGTGTCGTCCGCATCGAACCCGTCAGACCGATGCCGATCGAAAACGGCACTCCGGTGCGCCTCGACGTCTCGGAGGCCGGCATCACGGTCCGGCACGGCGCGCGGGTCGGTGCCGGTCGGCTCGTGGACCACGACGACCATGAATGGCTCGCCGCGGTTGTCCCGTCCGGTGCGTACCTCGCCGAGTTGCTGGTCTCGGATCCCGCCGCTGCGGTGCGGGTACTCACCTACGACGGCGACGAGCGGTGGCCCGATGGCAGGCAGGTCGGCGTCGACGATCAGGCGGTCGAGGACGCACGCCGCTTCACCCGCGCCACCAGCACGGTCGCGGACGTCACCGCCTGGCTCGCGGGCGAGTTCCGGCTCGACGGTGGTGGTGGACCGGTGAGCGTCATCGGCACCGGTGGATCGGCCGCCATGCGCGCCGACGCCTTCCGCCTCGTCGGTGCCTCCGTCGTCGTGGATGTGCGGCTCGTGGACGACATGTTGCTGGTGGAGCGCATCACCCGGCGCGACCAGGGCCAGGAGTCGCGGCTCACGCTCGTCCACGGCTCGGTCTCGTTCGTCGACGCGACCCGGCTCGGGAAGCTGTCGTTCAGCGAGCAGCAAGAACTCAAGCGCCTCGCCGAGGCCGACAATGCCTATCTGGGCATCTGGAACGAGTACAACGACCTCGAACGGGAGGCCGCGCGGGCCGCGGCCCGCGCAATGGGATCGGCACCCTACGACCGGTGGACCTTGCTCCCGGACGGCCGCATGGAATTCGAGCTCGTACGGCACCGCAGCTCGGACGTGTTACGGGACAGCATCGGCAGGGAGAAGGTGGGGCTCGAGGCCGGCTCCCGAGTGGCCTTCGACGGCTCCGCCGATCCTTCGCACGCCAAGGACCGCGTTGTCATCGGCGACGCGGTCGTCGGTCCCCGGGGCACGATCATCCTGGAACCCGCCCGCCAGGTCGATCGCGACGCTGTGCCGCAACGGGGCTACCTCGCCGGCGCCTACACGCTCGACAAGGTCCGCATCGACCGCCGGAACCGGGCACAGGTCGCCATGATGACGGGAGCGACGTTCCCCGCGCGCCAGGTCGGGCTGATTCTCGGCGATCAGCGACCGGAGCCGGTCGGCCGAGCCCGGCGCTTCCCACCGTTGTCGGCGCGGGTGAAGGAGATCCTGGGGGGCCTGCCGACCGAGGCCCAGGTCGCAGCCATCGACCTCGCCATCAACTCACGCGATGTCGTGCTCATCCAGGGACCACCCGGCACCGGTAAGACCCGTGTCATCGCAGCGATCCAGGCGCGCCTCGCGGAGATCAACAAGGAAGCGCCCGCGGTCAGCAAGCGGGTGCTACTGACCAGCTACCAGCACGACGCCGTCGCCAACCTCGTTCAGGCCGCCGACGATGGGACGTTGCCGCCGGTGAAGCTTGGGCGCACCCACGAGCAAGAGGACCGGACGCATCTCGACGCCTGGACCATGGACCTCGCGGCACGGCTGGCCCAACGTCACGACAACTCCCGGCCCAACCAACAAGTTCGGGCCCAGCAGGCGTTGCTCGACCGGACGACCGCCTATCGTGAGCAGCCCTTCGACGTCAGTGCCACCGTCGACCTGTTGAACTGGGTCGCGCAACAGGCAGGGCTCGTCGGAACGGATGTCGCGTTCGAGGCCCGCAAGCTCGCGAAGACGCTCGCGCATACCCTAGGGGCACACGTTCAGCAGGCCGCCCAGGGCCGCCTTCTCCGGCTCGCCCGCGCACTCCGCGAGACGCCCGAGGCATACGCGGACGACGGCGCGCTCACTGCCATCCGGGTCCTACACGACGGGGAGTTCGTCGACCTCCTCGACGACGCCCAGCGGATCGCGGTCGAAGAGGCAGCCCGCGGTACTGTCGAACCCCGGGATGCCGCGCCAAGGCTCAAGGCCGTCAAACAGGATGTGATCGATCGACTTCTCGACGGTCGCGCCCGGGCCGGGATCATCGCCGCTATCCCGGCGGTCGAGGCCTTGCTCGACCGTGCCGCAGCCCACGCGGAGCGCGAGGTCATGCTCGCTGCAAGCCCGATCGATCTCGCGATCGAGCAGTTCCGGAAGGTCATCGAGACCCAGCCGCACGAGCTCCGGGCGTCGATCGTGGCGCACACGCGCGCACTCGCGGCTACCTGTCAGCAGGCGGTTTCCGGGCAGATGCGGGCCACCCAGTCGGTGCCGTTCGCTACGGTGATCGTCGACGAGGCGGCCCGCGCGAACCCGCTCGACCTGATGATCCCGATCAGCCTCGCGAGCGAGCGGGTGGTTCTCGTCGGTGACCACCGGCAGCTTCCTCAGCTGCTCGATGACCAGCTCGTTCCGCGGCTCTCGTCCCGGCACAACTCTGCAGTGGTCGAATCCGTGCTCAATCGGTCCCTGTTCGAACGCCTCTTCACCAAGCTGCGCGACTGCGAACGGCGCGACGGCACCAAGCGGGTCATCACACTCGACCGCCAGTTCCGCATGCATCCGGTTCTGGGCTCGTTCGTCAGCGAGCAGTTCTACGCGCCGCACGGTGAGCACGTCGCCAACGGCCGGGCGGACGGGACAGCGTTCGCGCACGATCTTCCGGGCTATGGAACGGCCGTGTGCGGCTGGATCGACGTCCCGCACGACCGCGGCCGGGAAGAGCGTGTCGGCAGCAGCATACGGCGGCGTCGCGAAGCCGAGATCATCGTCCGCGAGCTCGCCGACGGTCTGCAGGCCTCGGCCGCGCATACGTTCGGCGTCATCACGTTCTACTCCGGTCAGGTCACCGCGATCTGGGAAGCGATGTACGCCGAGGGGATGGCGATCCGGGACGGCGCGGACTACCGCCTCAACCCGTCGGTTCCGTGGCTCCACGACGCCCGCGGGCTCCCCCGTGTGCGGATCGGCTCGGTCGACGCGTTCCAGGGCCGCGAGTTCGACGTCGTCTACCTGTCCACCGTGCGCTCGAACCGACCCCGCCCAGGAAAGGCGCCCCACCTCGGCTTCCTCGTCCTGCCGAACCGCCTGTGCGTGGCGATGAGCCGGCAGCGACGGCTGCTCGTCGCGGTCGGCGACGCCGCGATGTTCACCTCGGAGTCCGGCCGGGTCGCTGTTCCAGCCCTGGCTGCCTTCCACGGCCTGACGGGTGGTGAGCATGGCTGCAGGCGATCCGCATGACCTCCCGATCTTCACGTTGGCCGATCTGCCGGACCGCACTCACCACGTCGTGCTGACACCGGCCCACCGGTGGCGCGTTGTGATCGAATGGACCGTCCCCACCGGGAAGGACA
The DNA here is from genome assembly GCF_007994075.1 of Pseudonocardia hierapolitana. Lineage (NCBI taxonomy): Bacteria > Bacillati > Actinomycetota > Actinomycetes > Pseudonocardiales > Pseudonocardiaceae > Pseudonocardia > Pseudonocardia hierapolitana. The sequence continues at coordinate 1,572,677 of NZ_VIWU01000001.1, forward strand.
TCCTGCTCGAGACCGTGCTCAGGCTCCGCCGGGCGGGCGAGCAGTCATCGGCACGGATCAGCGACCTGATGCAACTGCCGGACGACCTCGTTCGCCACCTGCTCGCGCGTGTCGCGGCCGAGCGCATGAACATCGCACCCGACGGCGGGACGACGTCTGCCGGGACGCGGGTCGCGTGGGTGTACCGGGACATCGCCACCAGCGAGCTCTGGCCACAGCCTGCCGACGAACGGCCCCCGCTGCCCGTACGCTTCGCCGGCCACATAGGCTCGTGGGCGCAGGGAAGCGCGGGCCGGCCCGTCAGGGTCGAAGGTCTGCTCGTCACCGTCGACGATCGCAAGCCCGTCGCGCCGACGCACGTCGAGCTGGCGCGCTTTAGCCGGGCATCCGATGACCCGCACCGCCGCACAGTCATCGTCGGTTCCGACGAGAGCTGCCTGGTCGCCAGCCCTGTCCGGTCGACCTCTGCCGGTTTCGTCGTCGAGACCACGCTCGGGACCCCACAGGTCGGCCTGAGCCGGCGCTTGATGACGCTGGCGACCGAGCACCGGAACATCGACCACTGGCTGCGGAAGATTCCCCGGTCGGCGCCCGATCTCACTCTGACCGAACCCCTACGCGAAGCCGCGGACGAGCTGCGCGACCTGCTCGACGAGCTGCGGCGCCGTGCCGGGCCTGCTCCGCGCGAGATCAGCACAGCGACGTCCCACGCGCTTCTCGGCAGTATCGAGTTCACGCTCCGCCGGCTGTGCGACCACCTCGAGTACAACACGAATCGGGACGCGAACCGGCCCACTGCCCAGCCGGCGGACGGAGCGGCCGTGGCGCGCCGGCTGGGGCTGGACGACGAGACCTTTACGCAGCTCGTGAAAGCCGAGCCGGGCAGCCTCGACGGCACCGTCAACCGTCTCCTTGCCGCGGAACGACTGATGGTGTCGCATCCCTCATCGGTGCTGGGCAGGCTGGCACGCGCCGCGTCGCGCTGGACGCGGCTGGCCGCTTCCCGGACCGATCCCCCCAATTCCGTCATCCCCCTCGCGCGCGACGTGGTCGCGTTGTGCGACGAGATCCTGCAGACATCGGAGGTAGTCGATGGCCGCGAAGCCGGGTAGGGGCAAGGACCCCGCCGCGAAGGAAGCGGCCTTGCTCACCGAGGTCGAGAAGGGCCTGGCCTCGACGACACCGGTTCCGGATGAGATCGCGGCGGAAACACCCCGCTTCGACGTAGCCGACGCCGAGGTGACCACCGCTCTGAAGCTGCGAAACCTCTGGAACAACGTGAAGCAAAGAGAGACGCAGTGGCTTAATGCGAAGAACAAAGCGGACAAGGCCCTTGCCGACCTCGCGACCGAACAGGAACGGCTGAAGGCCGACCGGGCAGCCTTGGCGGAGCGGGAGGAACGTGCCGCCGAACGTGAGGCCGCGCTCGCACGCGCTGAGGCCGAGATCGAGTCGCAGCGCTCAGCCGCGAAAGCGGGGTTCGCCGACGAGCTTCGGACGATGACGAAAGACGCCGCCTGCCGCCGCGACGAGCTCCTCGCCGAGGCCGCGACGATCGAGGACGAGGCCCGCAGACGCGCGGATGCGATCAGATCCGCGGCCCACGACGAAGTGCAGCGCGAACGCGAACGCATCACCGCGGAGACGGTCCGGCTACGCGACCTGCAGGCGGATCTCAACATGCAAAAGGCCCAGCTCGAGCACGAGATCGAATGGGCGCGCACCCGCGAGGCGATGGCCGCGGAGCACCTGGAACGACGCACAGAGGAGCGTGTCACCCTCATCCGCGCGGACCTCGACGAGGCCCGGCAAATGCTCGAGATCGAGCGGGATCTCCGCCAATCCCGCGACCAGGCACTACGCGACCTGCGGAACCAGCTTGACACCTATGGAGACGACCCTCAGATCCTCCAAGAGGAGAACGACGCGCTGCGGTCCCAGGTGGCCAACTTGCGCGATGAACTCAGCCGTCGACCGTCCCAGGAGCAGGTCGACGACCTGCGCCAGCGCGCGCAGCGTGCCGAGGAGGCACAAGAGCAGGAGACGTACTGGCGGCAACAACACGACCGCATCGACCGCCAGCTTCGGTACCAGCTGATGAACGTCGGCGAGCTGGAGGTTCTCCGGGACGAGCGCGACACGCTGGCCGCGCAACGGGAAACGCTCCGGCAAGCTCTTGCACAGCAGCGCAAGGAATGGGAGGACCTACAGGCGAGCCAGAACGTTACAGAGCCGTTCCCGGCATGCTCCGCCTACGATCGTGACTCCGGCTTGCAGCAGTGGCCTGCGGAGTTCTCCGATCTCGGCGCGGACTTTACGCTTGCCCATCTCGTTGTAGACATCCGCGCCCGGATGGCGACCGCGTCGCCCGTCGCCTTCTACTACACCGAGTCGGACGTCCGTTTGTTTATGGCGGGACTTGCTGCGAGCCGCCTGCATCTGCTGCAAGGGATGTCCGGAACCGGCAAGACCAGCCTTCCCCGCGAGTTCTTCCAAGCACTCAGCGGCGATGGTGCCGCGCAGATGATCGAGGTGCAGGCCGGCTGGCGAGACAAGGACGATCTCTTCGGCTACTATAATGCGTTCGAGAAGCGATTCGCGGAGAGTGAGTTCACGAAGGCACTCTACCGGGCCCTGCTCCCGGCAAACGAGGATCGCCCCATGGTTATCGTGCTCGACGAGATGAACCTCGCCCATCCTGAGCAGTACTTCGGGTCGATGCTCTCGATCCTGGAGACCGCGGTGAGCGAGCCAGGCTATGTCGACCTCCTGACGCACGAGTTGCAGGGGGTGCCCGAGCGGTTCGAGGGTTCACGTCTCCCACTTGCGCGCAACGTCTGGTTCGTGGGTACTGCCAACCACGACGAGACGACGGTCGCGTTCGCGGACAAGACCTACGATCGCGCCCACGTCCAAGAACTCCCGGCCCGCCACGAACCATTCGCGGCATCCAAGCAAGCCCCTGCCGCTCCGATCGCGTTCAGCGAGCTGAGAGGGGCGTTCGAGGCGGCGATGCGTGATCATCGCGCCGACGCCGACACAGTGAAACAGTTTTTGAACGATCACCTTCACGAGCGCTTCGCCCGATTTGGGGTCAGCTGGGGCAACCGGTTCGAACGCCAGGCCGAGCGGTTCGTACCTGTCATCCTCGCGACGGGTGGAGACATGACCGAAGCGGTGGATCACCTGGTGGCGACCAAGCTGGTGCGCAAGCTCGAAGATCGGTTCGGCGTCGTTCCCGACCAGCTCGCCGAGTTGGCCGACGACATCGAAAAGCGCTGGAGCCTCGACGGCGGAAAACCGGTGAAGACGCTCGACAGGATTCGGCGGGAGGCATCCCGGCTGCGGGGCGGTTACGGCTCGTGACTCCCCCTCGGGACCGTGTGTCGGGCCGCGCCAGCGAACCACTTCCGAACTGGACCGGGCGATGGGCAGCCGGGGGAATCCCCTGTCTCGACGATCGACGCGACGCTGGGAACGCCTCTCGGGACGACAGCACCTCGGATGATCTCGACGCCCTCGCGACGCTGGGGGCCGGCTTGCATGCGGCCGTGAGCACCGGATCCTGGTCTGCCGTACGAGACGCGCAGCTGCTCGCAGGGCTGGATGATGAGAGCCTCCAACTCGACCGGCGGGAGATCGTCCTGCGGGACAACATCTCCTCGATCGCCCAGGTCTGTGAACGGTTCGTCACGCGGCTCGGTGAACTCGTGGAGCTTCGCCCGGTCGCCCAGGTCAAGCGGCCTGCCCGGAAGGCACTCGCCCGCCTGGCCGCGCACACCGAGGACTGGGCGGCCAGGACCCTGAGCGGCCCGATCCCACGGCGAGCCCTCGCCGTATCCCGCGATGAGGACGCGGACCTCTACGAGAACCGGATGGTGATCGAGCTCGTCCATCCGATCCTCACCTCGGCGATCTCAGCCCGTGTTCAGCGCCTTCGACGGATACGCGCCGACTTGGCCGATCTCGAACGTGCCCGCGACGAGGGAACGCATCGACGCCGGGACCTGCTGTACCGGTTTTGGGGAGGTGACGCCGCCCGGGTTGGGGAATCGTCCGATCGCGCCGAGCGGACACTTGAGGAGCTGGAAGGGCTCGGAGCCCGGTTGCAGAACCTGCGCGGTAGCACCCTCGGACGACTGCTTCGTGGCCGCCGAACTGGACTGCGGACGCTCCGGCGTACGAACGTCATCGCCAATGACCGCCACTATCGTGCTGCCGGTCTCGTGTGGTCGGCGTTCGACCGCAAGCCCGATCTTCAGGAAGACCCCGAAGAACGCAGTGAGCGGCTACGACGACGCCATCTGGCGTTCGATCGGTACGCGCTGGGATTGCTCGTTCGCGCGTTCGCCGAGCTCGGTTACTCGCCTGACGGCGACACTATCCCGTCCCCCGGCCACCCTGTCACCCTCACCGGAGCGTGGGGCACGGCGACCATCCGCAAGGACGACGACGGCACGCTCACCCTTGAGTCACACGGCACGGCGACGCGGTTCGTTCCCTTGATCGATCTCGTCGGGCCGGACGACGACCCGACGACGGTCGAAGCGAGATGGCAGTCGGTGATCGGGGCGGTGGCGAAGCCCACGGTTGTCGTGCACCTCTCCGCAAGCGAACCCCTCCGCGCGCTGCCGCCCCGGCTGGCGGCACCCTTGATCTCCGCCGCCAAGGACGACATTGCGGGACGGCGCGACGCGACGGCGATCCCCGTCTCACCGCTGGAGACGACCAGCTTGGAACGAGTGGCTCGCGCTGTCGCTACTGCGGTAATGGCGCCGGCATTGCTGAGCTACCCACCGGCCGTCTCGCTGGACGGTCGCCCCGTACCGCGGCGCCTCATCGAGCGGCTCATGGACCTCGGCCCTCCCCGCCTCGGGATGAGCCCGATCTTCCACCGACCGACCCCTGACGAACTCCACCTGCGACGTCCGATGATCGCATCGGAGTCCACCCAGCTGGACACGCTCCTACGCGACATCAGCAGGAGGGCTAAGGCTCCTGGTTGGGAACGTGACATCGCCGACGAGATCTTGCGCCTCCGGTCAGGCTTCGCTAACGCCGAGTCGGCCGTGAATACCTTCCTCACGTGTCCGGGATGCGGCAACGAGGCGAGCCCTGAGCAGGTGGGTCGGGAGAAGGACCTCTTTTCGATCACCTGTCGTTCGTGCGGCACGCGCTGGGGCCATGAACGATGTGGGGCCTGCCAGGCCCGCGTCCCGATCATCGAGCCGGAACGCGAGCCTCTCAATCCAGAAGTACGCGGTCCCGGATGGGTCGAACGCATCTTCGGCCACGAGGCACTCGCGTCGCCCTGCTGGGCGCGAACCGTCGGTGCCCGCTACATCTGCACCAGCTGCGGGAAATGCCCGGAAAGCGGGAGCGAGGCGGGAGTCAACTGCACCCGCTGCTACACCGCGCCGTCATACTGCGGGACATGATATTCTTTTCGCACGTAAGCTGCGGCTTACCAGCTGGAGTCAAGTCGGCAGTGTCAATCGCCCCGACTGTCTTCATCTAACCTGATGGTGTTGTCGACCTCCTCGACTACAGCCACTCCAAAGCGGTCACAATGTAGGCCTACGAGCCCTGGCCCGACAGATCACGAGCGATTCCGCAAAGGGATCGATATACCGATCCGGAAGAAGTGGCGCATGCCCCAACTCGCCTTCGCGCACAAATTCAGGAGAACCACGACCTGCTGAAGAAGCCGATAAAGGCCGGCTTGCCTGAGGCGATGGCGAAGCGCCATTAGCCGGTCATCGAGCTGCACGCGGACAAGGGCCCGACTGGAATCAGTGAACAGGGCGCCCGACCCGCGAATGCGCACCACCCGCATTATTGGCACGCAGGCAAGCGTTGGAGAAGTCGGACGCAGATTCATTGAAAGCCTGCATCTGACTCGTTTGCGCATGTCACGCACAATAGTCACTACCTCGGCAGGAATCTCAAAGGCGATCGCCTTGACGCCACCTTCATACAATGGAGTTAGGACAGGCGGGACCCCCTCTGCAACAATTCCTTCCATTTGCAGATCTCGCGTGATTCGCGCTGCCGGCCGCGTGAAACCTCGAAGCATTCGGTCGTCACCGTACCCGCATACCTCATAGATTACTTCACGGGGAATGCGGCCGCCCAGAGTGGCGGCTTCGCGGATGACATCTGCGTGCTCCCACCCCTCTGCATCGAGACGTTCCAGCAAGGAGATGACCCCGACGGGCGTCCAAGAGCCAGACACCTCGCGGCCGACCCGCTCCGCGTCGTCAATCGACTCCTCGTTCACGTGGACGTGAAGTACGTGAGAACGCCTTAGGAGATCAGTGGGTCGCATCATGAATAGCTGAGCATTACATGCGCCGAACAGCTCTGACACGAGCTCCGGGCGTGGACCGATAACCTCTGATTGGTACCGCCACCACCAATCTTCCTTGACATCTCCAGTCACTATAAGGAGGTCACCACCGCGCCGACGGATTTCGTCGACAGACTGTTTCCAAACCAAATAGTCGCCTGCCGCGCCTTCCGGCAACGAACTATCAGCCTTCTCCGAATCGAGGTAGCCTGGCGGGACCTTCGCAGCCACTCGCGCAGCACCTTCTTTGATCGCAGCTCTCCACTCCTGCTCGGCAGGTGCCGCACCCACACGGCCGTCAAGCAGTTCCTCGAGTTGCTTCAGAACCTCCTCGCCCATTGCACCGCCAGCAATGCCAACGGACGCCGGAGCATGAGCTTCGACCGCCTCATTCAGCTCTCCATACATGGCACCGGCCATGCTGATCAGTCGTTCCCGATCTCTGTTGAGCACGGCCGTCGTACGCGCCCATTGGTCGATCGCGTCTATTAGCGAGCGCTGACTCTTGCTAAATGCATCCAAGACCTGTTTGGTACTGGCTCCACGGTTTACAATCACACTCAATCTGTTCCGCCAGAACTCACGCATAACCTGATGCGGAATCCAAAGGCGTTCACCCAGCCGTCGAAGGATGTCGAGGAGGTCATCACGGGTTGCGGAATTGTAGCGATAGAGACTGAGCAAGACATTCGCGTCCAGTACGACAGTCGCGGTCCGTATTGCATTACTCAGCGCATCCTCATCAGGAACTCGATAGCCGCGAAAATCGTCGTACATCCCCCAGCCATCTGCGCGCTCGGTCGACATCCAGCCACCTCGTCACCTTCGAAGCTAACCTACCCGAGTCAGCTTGATCACACTAGCAGGTGACCCCGAACGATCACGAGAAGCAAACACAAATTCTGTGACAACTAGCCGAAGCGGAACGCCTTATCATCAAGGCGCCCATGCGTCAACCACCGTCTATCCCGCTGATCTCGGCCTCCCACCTACAGCTGGTAATGGAGCATGATGCGAGGCATGCCTCAACTCGCCTTCGCCCACAGCTTCTGGGAAAGCTACGACCTGCTGGAGAAGCAGGTCAAGGCCGGCGTGCGCAAGGCGATGGCGAAGTTCCAGCAGCTCTCGATCGCCGAGCTGTACGCGGACAAGGGCCTGCACCTGGAGTCGGTGGACAAGGCGCGTGACGCACGGATGCGGACGATCCGCATCACCGACTTCTGGCGCGGGGTCGTCCTCGCCCCCGACGACGGAAGCGACGTCTTCCTGTTGATCCGGGTCGTGCCGCACGACGACGCCTACGACTTCGCGGCCAAGCGGCTCTACACCGTCAACACGGCCACGCGCGGGCTGGAGGTGCGCAACGTCGTCGCGATCGAGCAGCTCACGCCCCCGTTGGAGGAGGCGGCAGCGAGCGCGCCGTCGCTGCTGTTGGCCTCCTTCTCCGACACAGTGCTGCGCGATCTCGGCATCGACGACCAGGTGCTGCGCGCAGCCCGGGCGATCAGCAACAAGGCCCAGCTGGAGGCGTTCGCCAGCCTGTTGCCGGAGGACCAGTACGAGGTGCTGCTGTACCTCGCCGAGGGCTTCTCGCCCGAGGAGGTCTACCGCGACGTCGTGACCGAACGCCGGCCCGCAGCCGCCGACTCCACCGACCGCGACAGCCTCGAGATGGCCATCCTCAACACGACGAGCCGGATCACGCTCGTGACGAGCCCCGACGAGCTCGCCGACATCCTCGACAAGCCGTTCGCGGCGTGGCGGGTGTTCCTACACCCGTCGCAGCGCCGCGTCGCCTATCGGGTCTCGTACCAGGGGCCGACGCAGGTGAGCGGCGGCCCGGGGACGGGCAAGACGGTGGTCGCCTTGCACCGCGTCAAGCACCTGCTGTCCCGCTCCCCCGACAGCCGGGTGCTGCTGACCACGTTCACCACCGCGCTCGCCGGGATGCTGCGCGAGAACCTGACGCTGCTGCTCGACGACGAGGATCAGCTGGCCCGCGTGCAGATCACCACCACTGACGCGTTCGCGAACCGGGTGGTGCGCGAGGCGACCGGTCGCCCGCAGTCCCCGATCACGGATGCCGACGAGCTGCAGCTCTGGCGGCGGGTCTGCCGCCGGCACAAGCTGCCCTGGCCCGAACAGTTCCTGATGCAGGAGTACCGGCACGTCATCCTCGCCCAGCAGGTCACGAGCAAGGAGGACTACCTGCGGGTCGAGCGGCGCGGCCGAGGTTCGGCGTTGCGCGGGCGGCAGCGCGAGCAGCTCTGGCAGGCCGTCGAGGACTTCTCGGCCGAGCTGCGCGCCGCGGGACGGACGACGCACCTGCAGATCTGCGGGCGAGCGGCGGAGCTGCTCGCCGCGGAGGCCGCTGAGCACCGCGTCGACCACGTCGTCGTCGACGAAGCCCAGGACCTGCATCCGGCCCAGTGGCGGGTGGTGCGCGCGGCGGTCGCCGAGGGCCCAGACGATCTGTTCATCACCGGCGACCCGCACCAGCGGATCTACGACTCCCGGGTGTCGCTGCGCTCGCTCGGCATCTCCGTCGCGGGCCGCAGCAGCCGGCTGCGCATCAACTACCGCAGCACCGCAGAGATCCTCGGGTGGTCGACCGCGGTGCTCGACGGGTCGCTCGTCGAGGAGCTGGGCGGCGACGGACCCGACACCCTGACGGGCTACCGCTCGCTGCTGCGCGGGAAGCGTCCGGACGCCTCGGGGTACGCATCCGAACACGCGGAGATCACGGCGCTCGTCGAACGCCTGCAGGGCTGGGTCGGACAGGGCATTCTCCCCAGCGAGATCGCCGTGTGCTCGCGGTTCAACATCCTGCTCGACAAGGTGCACGACCGGCTGGCTGCCGAAGGCATCCCGGCGGTGCGGGTGAAGGACCGCCCCGGTCCGGACGTCGACGGGGTGCGGCTGGCGAGCATGCACCTCATGAAAGGGCTGGAGTTCCGTTGTGTCGCGGTCGCCGGCGTCACCGCACGCGCCGTACCGTTCGCGAAGGAGATCACGCCCGCGGACGTCGACCGCCAGCAGCACGACAACGACCTGCTCAAGGAACGCTGCCTTCTGTTCGTCGCCTGCACCCGCGCACGGGAAGCCCTTGCCGTCTCCTGGAGCGGCACCCCGAGCCCGTTCCTGCCCGGCAGCTGACGATCACTGGAAGTTGCGGTGTTGGACCCGTGCCCGGGCGGCGCTAAGGCACCGCTACTGTTCGAAGAAGTCCTCGTCGAGTTGTTTCAGCACGAAGGTCGTCTCGTCCTGCACCCCGACGTTGTGGAGGATCATCAGCTCCGCGAGTCGCCGCCCGTCGATCAGGACGATCCGGTTGGGAATCTTGTCCACGTAGGCCAACGCGCCAGAGCTGAACGTACTCGTCGTGATGAACACGCCATGTTCGGCCTGCTGGCCGTGCAGCGCTCCGACGAACGCCTGCATGTCCGGTCGGCCGACAGTGTTGTCGGCGGCATAACGCTTTGCCTGGAAGTAGACGCGGTCCAGTCCGAGGATGTCCTGCCAAACGACGCCGTCGATCCCGCCATCGCCAGATCTGCCCAGATGCTCGGTGATCGCGCCCGCCCGACCGCCGTAGCCCATCGCGGTAAGCAGCTTGAGGACGAGCCGCTCCAGGAAGTCCGGAGGCTGATCGCGAATACGACGAAGCACTTCAACACCGAGCGCCTCGTTGCTCTCCCGCACTGCAGCGGCGATGGCTTCGAGCGGTGTCCCTTCCTCACGCTCGACCTCTGCGGCGCCGGTCGATTCGGTCGGCCCGGACTTCGTCCGTGACCGAAAATCGAGGTAGTCGTCGAACCGACTGAGAAGCGACATGTCCACCCGCTCCGGCCGCTCGGCCAATACCTCCCTGCCACGCACAGTTATCTGCACGTGCCCGCGCCGGGGACGGGAGAGCAGACCGGCCTGCACAAGGTGAGTGATGGCCCATTGGATGCGGCTGTCGAACCTGCTGCCACCGCTCGACAACTTCTCGGCCAGTTCGTCATCGGTCGCTTCGAACAGCCGAGCACACTCATCGCGTAGCCGGCGCCACGGGTAGACATCCCCGTCCGACGTCGCGGTCAGGATCGGCAGCATCACGTGCTGGAAGTTGGGGATCGCCATCGCAGCCGCTGGTACCTCATTCCCGGTGGTCGAGTGGGCCGACTTGGAGGCATCGACCGTGTCGAAGCGCAGGCCTCGTTCGCCCCGTTCGGCCGCCCATGTCTCGACGGAACGACGCTTCGCACCACGACCACCGGGCGACACATGACAAGATCGCCATCGTAGCGGAGGCGGGACACCTGACTCATGGCCCGGCGCGCCGTCGCCGACAGCTTCCGGAAGCTCAACGAGCGGCTGGAGACGCAACATGCGCGGATCGGCTGTGATCGACTCAACGAGGCCGCTGCTGGTCGGGCCGAAGGGCGCCTTGGGTGAGTCCATCCCTCGCCAGCGAGGCGGCACGCTCCCCCTGCTTCGCCAGATCCGCCAGGTGACGTTCGAACTCGTCGAGCGCGCGGAACGCGGCACCGTACCGTCGCTGGTCGTCGATGCCCATCTGCGGGATGCGCGACCCCCGGACGTCCGCGCGGAAGCTACCGCTGCCGCTCGTGGAGCGCCGGATGTTCGCCGCGCTGCGCAGGAAACCCCGCAGGAAGTCGGCGTCGAGGTGGTCGCTCGCGGCGAGCACGTCGCCATCGGAGACCTCGACGAGCCCGGCACGGGCTAGCTCACTCACCCTGACCGTGGCACCGTCGAGCGCGCCCGGCCCGGGGGCGAGGTGCGGGAGCAGCGCCCGCAGCTCCTCGAGCCGGCCCAACGTCGCCTCGCAGGCCGCGGCGTACTCGGCGACGTGATCGATCGCGACGGCGCTGACGTGGCGAGCCGGCGTCAGGTCGACCTCGTCGTCGAGCAGGTCGATCAGGGGCACGTCCGTCACCTGGGCCGGGGTCGGGTCGAACGGCCCCTCCGGGTCGTTGTCGCTGAGGTCGACCATCCGGACCGCGCCACCTGCGGGTTCCGTGCCGCTCGGCCGGGTCAGGAGCCACAGGTGTACGGCCTGCGAGTGTGACGCGGCCATGCCCGCAGGCAACGCCACGACCTGGGTGAGAGCGGCCCGCCGGACCAGTTCGGCCCGGATCCGGCGACCGGCTTTGCGGTAGGCGGCCGACGCCGGCATCACGACGATCAGCCGGCCGCCGGGACCCACGTGGGCGTAGCTGTGCTGCAACCACGCGAGCTCGCCCTCCGCGCGCGTTGGGGCGCCGAACTCCCACCGCGGGTCGAGCAGCAGCTCGTCGCGGCCCCAGTCGGTCACGTTGACCGGCGGGTTGCACACCACGAGCTCTGCGCGGAGCTCCTTCCACTGATCGTCCCGCAGCGAGTCGCCTGTCATGATCGTGACGTCGGCGAGGCCGCGTAGCCGCGCGCGCGCCGACGCGAGCCGGGCTGCCTCTGTGTTGATCTCTTGCCCGGCTGCCGCGGAGTCGCCGGCGATGGCCAGCAGTAGCGAACCGATCCCACACGCCGGATCGAAGACGGTGCCCGTCACCCGCCCCGCGAAGAAGCGCACCGCGCGAACGAGCTGCGGCGTCACGGTTTGGTCCGCGCTCATCCGTCCCGAGCCGACAAGCCGTTCGGTGAGCCCCTCGACGACCTCGGCCGGCGTGCTCTGGTCGGCCAACTCCCGCACGGATGACCGGAGGGCAGGAGCAAGCGCGTCCGAAGAGCCGCTGACGAGGAACTCACCGACGTCCGCGAGCCCGCGGATCATGTCGTCGCCGTACGTCCCGCGCAGTTCCTGCCAGAGCAGAACCTCCGGTGAGACCTCGGTGCCCTTGTCGTGCTGGGCCAGCCAGGAATCGACGTCAGCAAGAGCGAACAGCGGGTTGCGGTCGGTGCCGCCGGCCGGGGCCGGGAAGTCGGGGTAGCGCCTGCGCCAGTTGGACACGGCGGCGCGAGTGACCTTGGCGATTCTCGCGATCTCCACAGCCGTCACCAGCGTGTCGGCCACGGCATGGCGATCGGGACCCATCCGCCGAGCGTACACGGATGGCGCGGCATCACAACATCCGAACCGTTGACTTCGTAAACACACGAGCGCAGAAAAGCCGCGTCACAAGGTAGCCATCGTGTCAACAGTCTGTTGACTTCGCTAACAGACACTGCTTCACTGACTCCCGTCGGATCGGCAGGAGAGGGGCACGACGTGGGAGACACCGGCATCGGCTTGCACGAGCTGCTGTTCGAACGGGTCGTGGCCGATCCGACCCTGAGCTCGACCAGCGCAGACCTCGTCCTCGCGGCGGTGGAGAGCGAGGAGGCACTCACTGCCGTACTGAACGGCGGCTCGGCGCCCCCGCGGGCGGACGTCGCGGAAGGGGCTGAGCCGGACGGCCCGAGCGGGATCTACCTCCGGTCAATCCGTGCACAGGGGTTCCGCGGCGTGGGACCGGCCGCCGCGCTCGACCTCCAGCCCGGCCCGGGGCTCACCGTGGTCACCGGACGCAACGGCTCGGGCAAGTCGAGCTTCGCCGAAGCGGCGGAGCTGGTACTGACGGGCGACAACTCCCGGTGGCGCGACCGGCAGACCAACAAGGCGCTCTGGACCCAGGGCTGGCGGAACCTGCACGCGGCCGGCCCGACGCAGGTCGAGGTCGACCTCGTCGTGCAGGGTCGGGCGGGGGCGACGACGGTCCGGATGAGCTGGGACGAGGGACAGGCCCTCGGCGAGGACAACTGGACCGTCCAGCCGCACACGGGGCAGCAGGCGGGGAAGCGCGAGCCGGTGACCGCCGGCTGGCTTCCCGGCATCGACGTCTACCGGCCGTTCCTCTCCTACGGCGAGCTCGGGGCGTTGCTCGACAAGCGCCCGACGGAGCTGCACGAGATGCTGCACGGCCTCCTCGGCCTCGGCGTTCTCGACGACGCCCGGGACCGCCTGAAGGCCGCGCGGGCCCCGTACGACGCCCGGGCGAAGGCCGTGAAGGACGCGAAGCAGCGCCTGCTCGCCGAGCTGGCGTCCGTCGACGATCTGCGGGCCCGGCGGGTCGAGGAGCTGTTGGGCGCGACCAGACCCGACCTCGATGCGCTGGCCGAGCAGCTCCTCGCCGAGGACGCCGACACCGACGCCATCGCCGACCTCCACGCCGTCGTCGCGATCGCGGTTCCCACGGTCGACGAGGTCGCTGCTGCCGGCGAACGGATCCGGGAGGCCGATCGTCAGCTCGCGGAGGTGGGCACGCCTGATGCGACGTCCGCCGGCGCGGTCGCGGCCCTGCTCCAGGCCGCGCTCGACCACCACTCCGTCCAGGGGGACATGAGGTGCCCCGTGTGCCGGACGGGCACCCTCGACGCCGACTGGCAGGCGGCGACCGCCGCCGAGATCGCTCGGCTGAACCGCGACGCGGCGGAGTTTCGGGCCGCACATGCGGCGGTGCAGGCCGCGGTCGAGGAGGCGCGGAGGCTCGTCACGACCGTGCCTGCGGTCCTGCGCCGCCCGCTGCCCGTGGACACCGACGCAGCGCGGCGGGCCTGGTCCACGTGGGAGGACGCCCGCAGCGCCGCCCCTGACGAGCTGCCGGAGGCACTGCGCGTCGCCCACGCCGAGCTGACGTCCGCGGTCGACGCCGTGCAGGCCGCCGCAAAGCAGGCGCTGGTCCGGCTCGACGAGACCTGGCGCCCGGTGTCGTCACGGCTCTGGGCCTGGCACGAGGCAGCCACGGCGTCCGCAAGGGATGCGTCGACCGTCACGAACCTGCTCAAGGCCGAGTCGTGGCTGCGGGTGGCGGCGGGCGAGCTGAGCGACGAGCGCATGATGCCGTTCGCCACCCGCTCCCAGGAGATCTGGCGGCAGCTGCGACAGGAGAGCAACGTCGACCTCGGCGGGATCACGCTCACCGGCAGCGGCAACCAGCGCAGGGTCCTGCTGGACGTGACCGTCGACGGGAACGACACCGCCGCGCTGAGCGTCATGAGCCAAGGAGAGCTGCACGCACTCGGGCTGTCGCTGTTCCTCCCCCGCGCCACCCGCGACGAGAGCCCGTTCCGCTTCGTCCTCATCGACGACCCGGTGCAGGCGATGGACCCCGCGAAGGTCGACGGTCTCGCCCGCGTGCTGTCCGAGATCGCCAAGGACCGGCAGGTGATCGTCTTCAGCCACGACGACCGGCTCGCCGACGCGGTACGGCGCCTCCCGGACGCCGCGCACGTCTACGAGGTACAGCGCGGCGCACGGTCCCAGGTGCAGGTCGTGCCCAACCACGACCCGATCCGCCGGTACCTGTCGGACGCCCGCGCCGTCATCAACGACTCGGACATGCCCGACGACCTGCGCCGGGAGATCGTCGCGAACTGCTGCCGCGGCGCGCTGGAGGCGGCCGCACACGCGAAGGTGCGGCGGGTCCGGCTGGGTCGCGGGGACGCGCACACCGACGTCGATCGTGCTCTGACCGACGCCCGGACGACGCACGACAAGGTGACGCTGGCGATCTTCGACGACCCGGCCCGCCGCCGCGCGCTCCTTCCGCATCTCGCGCTCATCGGCGGGTGGGCGGCGGACACCCTGCAGGCCTGCAAACAAGGTGCTCACGGCGGGCTCGAAGGGGACCTCAACTCGTTCGTCCGCAGCACCCGCGATCTCGCGGATCTGGTGCTGCGATGAACAGCTCCGACCGCTTCGACCTGGCCGAGAAGCTGCTCGACGGTCGCCGACTCGCTGGGGTGTGGCCGCGCTGCGCGGCCTGGATGATCCGCCTCGCCGTCGAGCACGAGATCGATGCCGTCTGGCGCCGTCGCCGTCCCGAAGTGCTCACCTGCACCAGGCGCTCTCAGTTGCTCGCGCTCGGCGTCGTCCTCGACGCCGAGATCCAGCACCGCGCCACCGCCCTGTGGACGGCACTCAGCCGCGCCGCCCATCACCACCACTACGAGCTCGCTCCCACCGCGGCCGAGCTGCGGAGCTGGCTGCGAGAGGCACGCCAGCTCTGCGCCGACCTGAACGAAACGAAAGGCATGTCATGACCCACTACGGCCCCTACCTCCCCCGGCCGGCCGGACACAGCACGCCCCCGCCTGCCCCGCAGAACGGCCTCGGGACCGCCGGCTTCGTCCTCGGCCTGGTCGGCCTGCTGTTCTCGTTCATCCCGCTGATCGGGATCATCGCCTGGCCGCTCGTGCTGCTCGGGGTGATCCTGTCCGGCATCGGCCTGTCCCGCGCCCGCAACGGACGGGCGACGAACATGGGCCTCACCATCGCCGGAGTCACCTGCTCGGCGATCGGGCTGCTGGTGTGCATCGGCTACGCCGCCGCGTTCGGGGCGGCGGTCTCCACGGTGCCAGCCGCCTCCACCTCACCGACCGGCCTCGCCGCGCCCACGCCGAACATCGCCGCGGAGCAGAGCAGCGCCGACGCGCCGCAGGCCGGGATCGGCGACCAGGTCCAGGACGGCGCGTTCGCCTTCACGGTCACGAAGGTGGAGACCGGGCGCGAGGCCCTCGGCGACGGGTTCCTGCGCTCCGAGGCCCAGGGCAGCTACGTGCTGGTCCACGTCACGGTCACCAACGTCGGCGCCGAGTCGGCGATGTTCACCAGCGTTAACCAGACGCTCCTCGACGCGCAGGGCCGCGAGTTCGAGGCCGACGCAGGCGCGGCGATGATGAACGTGCCGGACAGCGAGTCGTTCCTCACCGACATCAACCCGGGCAACACCGTCGACGGCGTCCTCGTCTTCGACGTGCCGCAGGGGCTCACCCCGGCCGCGATCGAGCTGCGCGAGTCGATGTTCTCCGACGGAGCCACGGTCGCCCTCGCGGGCTGACCGTGCTCACCAGGCCGGGTCCACCAGCCGTCACGTTCCACAGATCGAGACGCGCATGCCGGTGCGCGACAAGCGTCACCGAAGAGGACACGAGGGGAGCAGGGCATGACGAACGCGATGTGGGTCATCTTGGTCGTCGGCATCGTGATCGGCTACTTCGTCGGCAGGTGGTGGGCAGAGGTCCGGCGCGCGCGGTTCGACATGGACCGGGTCTGGGAGTCCCGCAAGAACTACCGCGACGGGTAGCCGACGGCAGGGCTCGCGGTTCAGCCAAGGCGAGCTGCGATCAACGACGCGTAACGCCGGGCGCGCCTGAGATCGAATCCAGCTGGTGATCACCAACGTCGAGAAGAGGCACGGATGACATCGATCTGGTCCGAGAGTGACAACGGGTGGGAGCTGCTGGCTCCCACCGGCTTCCCGGATGAGAAGACTCTGCAGGACCTCGTCGAGCGGGCACCCGGCATGCTGCCGCTGGGCGGTGCTCCCACCGTTGTCGTGCTCGGCCGCGAGGTTCGGCTAGGCAGCGGCTACGTCGACGTGCTGGCGATCGAACCGAGTGGTCGCCCTGTGATGATCGAAGTGAAGCTGCGGAACAACGCCGAGTCGCGACGAGCAGTCGTTTCCCAGGTGCTCGCCTACGCAGCAGCGGTGCACGGCACAACTGCCGCGGAGTTCGAGCAGAACCTCTCCAAGCATCTCAACGGGCGGCAGCTGCACGACGTGGTCCGAGACGCTGCGCAGGCCGAGGCGCCCGAGGCGGCAGACTTCTATGCCACCCTCGACTCGACGCTGCAGGACGGCGACGTACGAGTCGTCCTCGTCCTGGACCACGCACCACAAGACCTCATCAAGCTGGTCGGCTACTTGGAGGCCGTCACCCACGGTCTGTCGATCGATCTGATCACCGTGACCTCCTATCAGGTCGCCGATCGCATGGTCGTCGTCCCTCAACGGCAAGAGCCCGATCGCCCGACCCGCCCCGAGCCGGCGACTCTGACCAACCGTGCCCTGCCCACACAGACCACGGGAAAGGTTCGAGGTTTCGACGCCTTTGCCGAGCGCGTCGAGACAGCACCGGCGGCCTACCGGCCGACGCTGGACCTGTTCGTGGACTGGGCAAAACGGCTGTCCAACGCCGATCTCGCAGATGTTCACACCTACTTCGGCAAGAACGACGAGACCGTGCTGCTGCCCTACGTCCCACCCGAAGAAGTCGGGCTGGTCTCGCTCTACATGCGGGCCGACGGTCGCCCCGCCCTGCAGTCGTGGCGCTCGGTCTTCGAGCGACGGGCACCCGCCAGCATCGCGGCGGTCGAGGCCGCTGCCGGGACACCAATGGGCAAGGGCACCATCGCCACCACGCTCACGCCGACGCTCCTCGACGCAGTCTTCTCGGCGTACGTCGAAGCAGCATCGTCGCGGACCTGATCCTGGTGAACCAGCGGCGCGTAACACCTGCCCAACATCTCGGGAGATACCAGCGTGCAGACCGCATTGGCCACGGCTGAGCGGCCGCTCCCCCGCACTGTGGACGCTCCTCCGCGATCGATCGGCGCTCGGGAGCTGCTGGACGAGAGCGAGCAGCTCTGGCTCTCCGACACGGACGCTGCCCTGCGCGCCGCCCCATCGCCCGACTCGACAGCCCGGATCCGGCTGGTCCTCGAGGTGCTCGCCGCCTACGTGCGCCTCCTCCGCGACCACGACGAGCACGCCGACCAGATCGCGGTGTTCCGGCGCTGGCCGGCCTGCACCGTTGTCGCACTGGCCCGGCTGGCGGCCGGCGCCGAGGACGGGGTCGCGGTCGAGGAGGCGCTCTCGCGGATCCCGGGGACCGGCTCGGCGCCCGGGTCCACCTGGTTCGCCGGGTGGGGCGCGTGCTGGCAACAGCTCCAGGGGCAGGCTGCGGGCGGGACGGCACCGTACGACGCGCCGGGTGTGCCGCTGCTGCTCCACCTGTCGGGGTTGGGCGCCGCGCTCGATGTCGTCCCGGAGCTCCGCCTCCATCCGCCGACCGGCGCGCTGGCGATCGTCTTCCCCGGGGCTCCCGGGCGTGGAGCACGTGTCGAGGCCGGCGGCGGGGAGTGCCCGGTTGCGGAGGACCGCTGGGTTCTCCCCCGTCCCGTCCTCGCCGCCAACTGCTTCGACGTGCTCGGGAACGTGCACCGGGTGCATGTGGTCGACCCGCGCGACCCGCTCCTGGTGTTCGACGAGGACGGCACGCTGATCCCTGATGGGGCGCCACTCCCGGCCGGGGACGTGTGGATGGTGCACCTGGGTGAGCCGCCGGACGACGCATTCGACGGCCCTCGGCACGTCGTCGAGGAAGCCGCCCCTCCCGTCGGGTGGTCGCGGTGGTGGCTCGGCCGGGTGTCCCTCGCCTCGACGAAGGCCGTGCGGTCGGTCGTGGCCCGCGGCGGCGAGCTGCGGGGTGGGTCGTGGCGGCCCGTGACGAGCACCGAGCGGGCCGACTTCCTGTTCGATGCTCCGCTCGCGGGCGTACTCGACCGCGACGGCGACGTCGTGTACGCCACGGCGCCGCGACTGCACCTCCCCGGCGGATCCGGCGACATCTGGACGATCGAGGCACGGCGTTCCGGCGCCGCGGCCCCGCACCGGTGGACGGAACCGGGCGGCACCACGGTCACGCTCTCCGGGCGGCTGCCGCAGCCGGCCCTCGGCAGGTTCGTCGTCCACGCCCACGCCCCGGGACATCGCTCGGTGGCGGGAGCGTTCTCCCTGGCCACGGCGGTGACCCTGCAGGCCTCACCCCGGATCCGACTGCTTGAGACTGATGGGCTCACGCCCGCGCGGGCCGTGGTCCGGGCGCCTCGCGGGGTGCATCCCGTGCCGTCGGTGCTGAATCTCGGTCCCGCCGAGACCCGCAAGGACGTCCGGATGCACATCGCGGGGAGCGATGACACGTTCGATCTGTGCGTCGAGCTCCCCTGGTGTGCGGTGCGCAAGCGGACCGGGAGCCACACCGGTGAGTGGGGCACCGACGCACAGGCCTTCACCCTGGAAGACCTGGACGAGGCCGGCGCCGTCGACGTCCGGCTGCCCCGGCCGATCATCGACGAGATCGGCGTGCCGGACCTCCTCGCCGCGCGCCGACCGGATGACACGGGCGGTCAGCGGATCCGAGGGCGTCGTCTCCCGGGTGGCGACGTCTACCGCTATCCACTCGGCAGCCTGACCGACGCCGTCCGGCTTGCGGGGACGACCGCACTCTGGCTCCTCCTGCCCGGTCGCGACGCGAAAGTCGGGACGATCCGGGGTAGCGAACCGGCCACAGGTGCCGCGATCAGTGAACACCGCCTCGTGCTCCGCGACCGCCGCCCCGCTGGGCGTCTGAGCGTGCGCGTCTGTGCACCGCTGGCTCCCTGGCTCGAACCTCTGATCGCGACGTTGGACGAGGATTCCGACGTCATCGAGCTCAACAGCGCGTTTGCCGGTCGCTCGCTCCTCGTCACCGTGGCCGATGCCGGCATCGAGCTGACGCGCTGGCCGCGACCGGGGCGGGACCACCCCGCGGCCTGCACGTTTCGGGTGGCCGGCGCGACCACGTTGCCCACCGACAGCAGGAGCCGCCGGGACATGGCGTACTACCTGGCGGGGCGGGCGCCGTTACCCGCCGGGACGGCCGAGCTCGGCCTCGTCTGGCTGGCCGCTGCGCGCGCCACCGGCCTGCTCGAGCCAGGCCTCGGGGCCTTGACCGCACAGGAGTGCGCCGCCCGGCTCGGCGCGACACCGACCGCCGCGCTGCAGGCGGCGACGCTCGGCGGGGAGGAGTCCATCGGACCGCTGATCCGTTCCGGGCTGGCCGCGCACGGCGTCCGGAGCGTCGCCGCTCCGGCGCCGACCGCTGACTTGTGGCGGGTCGCGCCCCTGGCCGCCCTGCTCCTGACCAGCCCGCTCCTTCCCTACCTGGCCGGCACGTCGGCATGGGATCCCGCCGAGCTCGACGACGCCGAGAAGCATCTGCTCGACGTCGCGCGGGCGCACTGTGCGCCCGAGGTCGTCGCCCTGCTCACCGCGCCGGAGCGGGCGAGAGCCCTCGACCTGCCCGATGGCGTCTCCACACCGGAGATCGACGAGGCGCTGCGCGACGTACTCACCTTCGGCGCGGCGGCACCGCAGGCGGTGCTCTTCGACGCCGTGCGTGCACGGGCGAGGGGCGCGGCGGCGGCCCTGTGGTTCGGGTGCGCCCTCGTCGCCCGGATCACCGCGCAAGGCGATGAGGGCGCGGCGGCACTCGAGCGTCGCATCCGCCACCTGTGGGTCGAGTTCGCACAGCGCGACCCCGGACGCGCCGCAGAGCACCTCGTCGAGGCGGAGTTCGCGGTCTCGGGCTGGTACGCCCACCACGCATGACAGCAACGAGAGGACCCATCGGATGACCGCCTTCGACCCGCTCTCCACCAGTACGGAGATCGTCGAGGGGTACCGGCGCTACCTGCGCTCGCTGCTGCCACTGCGCGATCCCACGCTCGCCGCCGCGCTCGACGAAGCCATTGACACGAGTCCGCTGCTCAGCAAGGGCCCGCTCCTGGAGGCCAGCCCGGCGTATGCCACCGGCGCGACCGTGCGCGAGTTGGTGGACGAGGGGGTGCTGGACCGCGAGTTCCTGGACCTGACCGCCCCCGAGCTCCCTGCAGACCGGCCCCTGTACCGCCACCAGGACGAGGCGATCCGGAAGGTCCGGGCCGGCCGCAACATCGTCGTGGCCACCGGCACCGGCTCGGGCAAAACCGAGAGCTTCCTCCTTCCGATCCTCGCGCACCTCGCCGAGGAGGCCGCCGCGGGCACCCTCGGGCCGGGCGTGCGAGCGCTGCTCCTCTACCCCATGAACGCGCTGGCCAACGACCAGATGAAGCGGCTGCGCCGGCTCCTCGCATCCGCTCCGAACATCACGTTCGGCCGCTACACCGGAGACACATCGGAGGACCCCGGGCGGGCAGAAGGCGAGTTCCACCGGCTCAACCCCGGCGAGACCCGCCTGCCGAACGAACTGCTCAGCCGCCAGGAGATGCGGCGGACCCCGCCGCACCTGCTGCTGACGAACTATGCGATGCTCGAGTACCTGCTGCTGCGTCCGCAGGACATGGACCTGTTCGAGGGCGACGCCGCGGGGAGCTGGCGGTTCGTCGTGGTCGACGAGGCACACGTCTACGACGGGGCGAAGGGCGCTGAGCTCGCGATGCTCCTGCGTCGCCTGCGGGACCGGGTCGCTTCACCAGGATTGCAGGCGATCGCAACGAGCGCGACGGTCGGTGCAGACCGCGACCCGCGTGCGGTCACCGACTTCGCGGCGAACCTCTTCGGCGTTCCCTTCGAGTGGGACGACGCGGACCCGGCCCGCCGTGACCTCGTGACGTCTGCCCGGGTCGCGTTCCCGGACGAACCGACGTGGGGTCCGCTGCCTCCCACCGCGTACGGAGAGCTCCTCCGCGAGCCCGATCCAGCCGGTGCCCTCGGTTCGCGAGCTCGTTCGCACGGCTGGAGCGGATCCGGGGCGGCCCCGGACGCGCTGCGCTCCGAGTCCCGGATCGCCGGGTTGCGTGCGGCCCTGCACAGTGGGCCGCGACCATTCGAGGAGATCGCGGCAACGCTCTTTCCCAGCCAACCGGCATCGGCCGCCGCGGAGGCGTTGACCGATCTCGTCCGTCTCGGGGCCAACGTGCGCAATCCCGACCGTTCCCCGGTGCTGTCGGCGCGGTTCCACCTCTTCGCCCGGGCCACCGAGGGCGCGTTCAGCTGCCTGGGCGGCGACAGCCCGCACCTGTCGCTCAGCCGGCGCGAGCAGTGCGAGCACTGCGCCCGTGTGGTGTTCGAGCTAGGCGGCTGCCGCCGCTGCGGCGCCGTGCACCTGCACGGGGCACTCGACCCGAGCGGCGGCGTGCCGCGGCATGTTCCGTACCGGTCGGGGACGGACCGGCGGCACGCCTGGCTCCTGCTGGAGGAACAGTCGTCCCGTGGCGGTGGAGCCACCGAGCACGACGAGGACGACGGCGCGCTGGAGAACATCAAGCCCGCGGACGGCGTCCCGTACCACCTCTGCGTGCGCTGCGGCGGATTGCACGAGACACCACCCATCAAGTGCGGGATCGACGGCTGCCCCGGAACGGAGATCCGCCACGTCCGGCTCCTGGACACCGGAGCGGAGTCGCTCGGCTCGTGCGCCGGATGCGGCGCCCGGGGCACGCGGCTCATCCGACTGTTGGAGAGCGGAAGTGAAGCCGCCGCGTCGGTCCTCGGCACGTCTCTCTACCAGGCACTGCCGCCCGAGCCGGACGGCCCCGCGGGCGATCTGCCCGGGCAGGGCCGCAAGCTCCTGTTCTTCAGCGACAGCAGGCAGATGGCTGCCTACTTCGCGCCGTACCTCGAGGACACCCACCAGCGGGTGTCCCAGCGGCGCATGCTGACGATGGCCCTCGACCGGTGGACCCGGGACGAGGGCGAGGAGCCTGCCCGGATCGACGACCTCGTCGACTACGCCCTCCGCGTCGCGCGCCACGCCCATGTCTTCGACGAGGACGCGTCCCGCAGCGAGCGCAAGCGCCACGCGTCGCTCTGGACGATCCAGGAGGTCATCAGCTACGACGACCGCCAATCCCTCGAAGGCGTCGGCCTCCTGCGGGTGGAGCTCGCCAAGAAGGATTCCTGGCGCGCACCCCAGCGGCTCCTCGACCTGGGACTCGACGACGAGGAGAGCTGGGCGCTGCTGCAGGAGCTGATGCGCAGCCTGCGCGCCCAGGGCGCGATCGACATGCCAGGGGAGGTCGACCCGGCGGACGAGGCGTTCGCCCCCCGCCGCGGGCCGATCTACGTCCGCGGTCTCGGATCGGAGGCGAAGAGGAAGGTCCTGAGCTGGCTGCCCACGACCGGGACCAACCGCCGCGTGGACTACCTGGCCCGCGTCCTCGACACCGTCGGCAGCAGCGTCGAAGCCAAGACCCTCCTCGACGAAATCTGGCAGGAGCTGGACCCGAACAGCGGAGGAGACGGACCGCGCACCTGGTTCCGGTGCGACACGATCCCCAAGCTCGGCCCGCTCCGCCGGATCGACCACCGCAAGCTCCGGTTGCGAGCTGTCAGCCCGGACGACCCGCTCTACCGCTGCGACCGATGCCGGCGGCTCGCGGCCGTGTCGGTACGCGCCGTGTGCCCGACGCTGCGCTGCGACGGCAGGCTCGAACCGTGGCACCGCCCCGCGCCTGCGCAGGACCGGGACCACTACCGGCACCTCTACCTCGAGTCGTCCCCCGTGCCGATGCGCGTGCTGGAGCACACCGCCCAATGGACGAGCGAGAAGGCCGCCGACATCCAGGCACAGTTCGTGCGCGGCGAGGTCAACGCGCTGTCCTGCTCCACCACCTTCGAGCTGGGTGTCGACGTCGGCGAGCTGCAGGCCGTCGTGCTGCGCAACATGCCGCCCACCACGGCCAACTACGTGCAGCGCGCCGGCCGGGCGGGTCGTCGCGCGGACTCCGCTGCGCTGGTGCTGACCTACGCCCAACGCCGTTCGCACGACCTGTCCCGGTTCGCCGAACCGGAGAAGATGATCGCCGGCGAGATGCGGGCGCCCATCGTGCCGCTGGAGAACGTGCGCATCGACCGCCGCCACGCCCACTCCGTCGCCCTTGCGGCGTTCTTCCGCACGATGGCCCGCCACGTCGGCCTCTCGTGGCGTGATGCGGGCGGGTTCTTCCTGACTCCGTCCCCGACGCCACCGGACTGGGTGAGCCCGGTGCAGCGACTCGAACGCTATTTGCGCCCGGTCCCTGCCCCGGTCCGGCGGAGCCTGCGCAGCGTCCTGCCGCCGGCCGTGCACGACGAGATCGGCATCGACGACGACGGGTGGGTCGACGAGCTGATTCGGCTGGTCGACGACGCCGGTGCTCAGCTACGCCAGGACGTCGAGGCGTTCGAGGCGCGGGAGCACGCCGCCGTGCGAGAGCAGAACTACGCACTCGCCCGGCAGTGCCAACAGGTGGTGCGGACCTTGCAGTCACGGCCGCTCATCGGCTATCTGGCGACGCGGAACGTGCTCCCGAAGTACGGGTTCCCCGTGGACACCGTCGAGCTCCGGACCGATCGGGTCCGCGGCGGTCGGGACCGGGTTCTGGAGCTGACCCGCGACCTCAGCATGGCGATCAACGAGTACGCCCCGGGTGCTGAGGTCATCGCGGGCGGAATGCGGTGGAAGTCGGGCGGTCTCTACCGGCTCCCGGGCCGCGACCTCGTGACGCGGTACTACGCCGTGTGCGAAACCTGCGGGCACTACCGCGAGGGCGTCGAGCCGCCCGAGCCGGAGTGCCCGGCCTGCCACACGATCCAGACGCGAGCGGCCCGGTCCTACGTCGAGCCGGAGTTCGGTTTCGTCGCCTCCGAGAGCGTGCGGCAGGGCGCGTCGCAGGCGCCCCAGCGCAACTGGTCGGCCGCCACCTACATCGTCGAGACCCACGCCGACGTGGAGAGCGGTCGAGTGGAGTTCCCCGCGGGCGGCACCCTGCGCTGGCGGGCCGGCGCCCGCGGCAGCTTCGTCGTCATCAGCGAGGGACAGCACAAAGCCGGTTTCCGGATCTGCCAGTGGTGCGGAGCAGGTGCATCGACCTTGTCCGGGCGGGCCGGCGAGCACAAGCACCTGCTCAAGGACGGCCCCTGCACGGGCCCGGCACGGGTGCAATCCCTCGCGCACAGCTATCAGACCGACTTCGTCGAGCTCCGGTTCGACCCGCTCGTGACCATCCGGGCCACCCCATCCCACCTCCGTTCGACGGTCTACGCATTACTCGAAGGCGCCGCGCTCGCCTTGGAGATCAGCCGGGACGACATCGACGGCACAGTCCACCGCGGTGCGGACGGAGAGCCTGCGCTCGTTCTGTTCGACACGACACCGGGCGGCGCCGGGAACACGCTGCGGATCGCGCATCGGCTCACCGATGTCGTGCGCGCGGGGGTGAGCCGGGTCGCCGCCTGCGAATGCGGCGAGGAGACGAGCTGCTACGGCTGCCTGCGGGCTTACCGCAACCAGCGCTACCACGAGGAGCTCTCGCGCCGAGCCGCGCTCGACCTGCTCGGCGAACTCATTCGCGTGCCTGAGGAGGTCCGGGCCGATGCTCACCACCCGTAGCACCGCGTCTCGGCACGAGGCCCTCCACGCGCTGCGGGTCGCCGCCGAACGCGGTCCGCTCCCCTTCCCGACCGTTGCCGCGGTCGTGCAAGCCCACGGGCTCTCCGGGGACGATCTGCGCACGCTCCTCGCAGATCTGCGCGGCGGGGGGATCGATCTGCCGGCCTCGCTGGCGGGGGCGCCGACGCCGTCCGCGGCGCGCGCCTTCAGTCCGCCTCCAGCACTGACCGAGGTCATCCCCTCGCCAAGGCCGGAACGCGAGCTGTTCCGCGGCGACGAGGTCCTGGACCTGTCGCGGATGTCCCTGGCCGACCTCGGGATCGCCCCGACGCCGTCGCCCCCGGCATCTGCGCCGGATCAGGGCGAGGAGCTCGGGTGCGACGAGGACGACCGGGAACCTCCGGCGCTGAACCTGGTTGCCCTTTACCGCGCGCAGATCGCCGCAACGCCGCTCCTGTCCGCCGAGGAGGAGGTGCGGCTGGCCCAGGCGATCGAGGCCGGGCTGCTGGCGGAGGAACGGCTCGAGGTGATCCATCGGCCTCCACATGCCGTCCGGGACCTGCGCGCGCTGGTCGCCGCCGGGCGACGGGCGTACGGAAGGTTCCTCCAGGCCAATCTCCGTCTCGTCGTGTCGATCGCCCTCATGTACCAGGGCCGAGGCCTCGATCTCCTCGATCTCGTGCAGGAGGGCAACCTCGGGCTGATCCGCGCCGTCCAGAAGTTCGACTACCGGCAGGGCAACAAGTTCTCCACGTACGCGAGCTGGTGGATCAAGCAGTCCATCGGCCGAGCCCTCGCCGACAAGTGCCGGACGATTCGCTTCCCGGTCCACGTGGTCGAGCGGCTCGTCAAGGTCGAGGCGACGGCAGTGCGACTCACCGAAGCCGGCCAGGAAGCAAGCCGCGAGGCCATCTCCGAGATCACCGGTTTCCCCGAGGACGAGGTCGAAGCGCTTCTCGGTCTGCCCCGAACGACGCCGCTCGACCACGCGGCGGCAGTGCTCGGCACCGCCCGGCTACACGACCTGATCGACCGCTACGCCGACCACCACGCCGAGCCCGAACTCCTGGGCTACGACGCCGACGATGTGCACCGTGCGCTGGCGCTGCTCAGCGAACGGGAGGCGTACATACTCCGGCAACGAGCCGGCTTCGACGGTGAACCGGCGACGCTGGACGAGATCGGCCGATCACTCGGGGTCACCCGAGAAAGAGTCCGGCAGATCGAGTCCAAGGCCCGACCAAAACTCACGGCGCGGCTCCACGAGATCGGCCGTCCCACACTCAGCCGAAGCACGTCCTGACGATCAGCCGCTCAGGCGGCCTGCGGGTCGTACCCGAAGTCCTCGAGCCGCCTGCGTGCGATCGCCTGCTCCTGCTCGGTAAACAGGTGTGCGAAGCGGGAGTCGGTCACGATCGCCTCGACGCTGAGATCAAGCCGCTGCCGTTCCCAGAGCAGCACGAAGCCGTCGCTGACCGCTGGCGCGGCGAGCAGACGACGCACCGCACCGAGAGATCCGTGCTGAGCGACCATGGACACGAAGTAGCGCGGGTGGTAGTCAAGCTCCGTGCGGCACCGCTCGGTGACGTCGAGCAACGCGCGGTCGAGCGCACCGCCGACGTCGGGCGTGTCCGCATCGGCGAGCTGTTCGGGAGCAGGAGAGGATTCGGCGGGCGCGAGCGGTGTCGGATCATGCGCCGCGGCCAGCAGATCTCCCGCCACCGGCGAGACGCCGTCGTCTTCGCGATCGCCGGATGCGACCTCGCCGCGGCGCTGTGCGTATCCGCGTAGCGCATCGACGGACGTGAACACCTCGAACCGGAGTTCGGCGAGCCGGGCGAGCTCGGCCTCCTCGGGGTCGAGCTCCAGAACGACGGGAGCGCCCTGCCCGGGCTGCAGCCCTTCCGGCCAGAACGCCTCCGCCACCGCGAGCGTGCGCCCCGTCTCCGGGTCCGCGATCTCGGTGTCCAGCACCGGTTTGGCGTATCCCATCTCGACCAGCTCGTCGACGAGCGAGCGGATCTGCACCGCGCGTGCGTCGGATTCGTCGATCTCGGGGGAGACGGCGATGGCTTCCAGCGGCTTGGACCACGGCCGGCGGCCGGCGAGGAGGTCGTCGAGGAACTCGTTGGCCGCCGCCGCGAGCAGCTGCCGGCGCGCGTCGAGGAACCGCCGGTAGTTCTCGACCCGCCAGAGAGCGGGGTCATCGGGAATGAACTGCGATCGGCGCGCGACGGGGTCGAGCGACCCGAGGTAGGTCGCCGGATCAAGCCCGCTGAACTGGATCGCCGACGACGGGGTGAGGAACGCGAAGTTCGCGATCTGGTTCACCTCGGCGCGGCTGAAGCCGGCCTTGTTGAGCGTCTGCTTCGGGAAGATCTCGTGGGTCTGCACGGCATCCGTGTCAGCGCCGAGCGGGCGTCCCGTGACAAGATCCAGCGCCGCGGTGACCCGGGCGAGCATGTACAGCAGCGGATACGAGCGCGAGCCCTTTCCGACGCCCTCGAAGTCCTGCGCGTCGATCGACATGTTGCCCTTGCGGGTGCGGGCCAGCGCCGCGATCACCCCGTCGATCCCGTGCTTGTCGACGGTCTCCAAGTCCTTCGCGAGGAACGTCTCCGTGGAACCGGCGAAACGACCACGCAGGGCGGCCTGCACGTACCAGTACAGCGCCTTGTCCGCCTCGGCGCCGTCGGCGAAACGCCCGCCGTGCTTGTGGAGGTGGCGGGTGAGCACCGGGATCGCGTAGCGGCCCATGAGGACCCGGTCGTGGTCGAGCCCCAGTCGGCCTACCGCGAGTTCACGCAAGAAGTGCTCGATGTGGTGCAGCGTCGCGTTCAACGCATCGCGGAAATCGTCGGCGGACACATCCTCGAGCGCTGAGAACGGCGCACGCCCGGTGGCCGCGGCGTTGACGTTGCGCAACAGCCAATCGGCGGTAAACGAGAACCCGTCGTCGTCCCGCCAGCGGTCGAGGTTGCGACGCATCGTCGGCCGCGCGTCGCCCCACTCCGAGCAGATCCTCGCGAGCGCGAGGTCGCCCTTCGAGAGCTTCGTGCCTCCGGAGTTGACCCGATTGAAGATGTCGACCACGACGTCGACGGTTTTGTCCGCGCCCGTGATCGCCTCGATGTGGAAGACCCGCTCGACGATGTTGCGGACCTTCTGGAGCCGGTCGACGTACAACGTGAATCGGTCGCGCGTCTCGGGGTGCGTCGAGAGCACCGCGTACGTCTCACCTGGGCCTTCGACGAACAAGGCGGTGACATCGACCCACCGTGGGTCGTCCTTCATCTTCACCGGCGCGTGGAACTGGAACGCCTCGGTCTCGACGTTGAACCTCAGATCGTCGAAGGCGTCGGATTCGCCCTCGAAGAACGACGGCGGCCTCCCGCGCACGATGCCGTAGAGGGTGGTCACGCGCTGCTGGCCGTCGAGCAGCAACTGCTTCGGGCCCGAGGTTGCCCCGCCGCCACGGACGGCCTGGCCGCTCCCCTCGGTCTCCCACACCAGCAGCGCCCCGACCGGGTAGCCGTAGTACAGCGAGCGCATCAGCCCGCGTACCTGCTCCCGGTTCCACACGTACCCGCGCTGGAACTCCGGCAAGAGCATCGATCCAGCATCGATCTGGTCCAGGATCGTGCCCAGCTTCGCCATGTAGTGATCGTCCTTCCGCGCGTGCCCACCAAAGATCGGTGAGGCAAATGCGCGTGTTACGAGTCGTATCCGGACCCATCCAGTCGGACGCGCCCGGCCTGGGTCGACTGGCTGCTCGTGCGAAGCTTCCGGCGGAATGCCCTGGTCCGGGGGCCTGGTGGCCCTGAACGCAGAGCAGCCAGGCGAGGAAGAGCGCCCGCAGGTCGCCGACGACCAGTTCTGCGCGGAGCGGCACGATGCTCGACAGCCGGCCCTCGTCACCCCAGTCGAAGTCGTCCGGACTCCTCGTCCTCGGAAACCAGGTCGATCACCACGTGCTCTCCGCTGATCCGGGCGCTCGCCGCATCGCCGTCGCGATGGTCTCGCTAAATGATCGACTCTCGTCCCAACGGCGAGCCGTGCGCTCGGCGGCACCCGGTCGAGGACTTCCACCGTGCCCGCGTCCTCACCGGCTCACCCGACGGCGAGACCTCGGATGAACCGCTGGCCCGGATCAGGCGCCGCTGTGCACGTGCGAGGCCCACGTCCACGGGGCGTCGGGCCGCTCGGCACGCAACCGGCGGATCACCGCGTGCAGGGCGTGCGCGGCCGGGGGCCGGCCCGCCGTACCGGTGGTTCGGGCCAGTTCGTGGTGCACCTGCTCGGCGATGTGCGCGGCGAGCTCGTCGCCGACCTCCCACAGCGTGCCGATCGCCTGTGCGTATCCGGCCAGCTGGAACGCCGACGCCAGGTGCACGGCCTCGTCGGCGAGGGTGGCGCTGCCCCGTGCGGTGGCGCACGCGGAGAGGTACGCCAGCTCCGCGCCCTCCAACGGCAGCCGGCTCAGCTCGGTGACGGGCAGCGGCCCGTCGTGCAGCAGCAGGTGGCTCGCCTCGGCGTTCAGCGGGTCGCTGCTGGCGTGGCACGCGAAGTGCGCGAACGCCGCCCTCGGCAACGCCGCCCGCACCGCTTCCCCGGTGGCGGCGGGCCCGACCAGCACCTCCGGGGAGACTCCCCTGCCGGTGAACCCGGCGGCGAAGGCCGTGGCCTCGCGCGCCGTGGCGGGCAGCGCGGCGTGGTCCGGCGTCTCCGGCATGGCGACCGCCAGCGCGGTGCGCGGCCCGGTCGGCGTGGGTCGCGCCCGGCTATGCAGCAGGGCGCGCACGGTTGGTGTGTACGACGAGACGGCACGGTCCAGCACGGACGCGCCGGGAACGTCGTGACGGCCGGCGGCATGCAGCGGGAGGAAGCTCAGCGGCCCGCCCACCGACCACCACACCCGCGGCCACGGCGCCCCGCCGCCCGGGTGCACCGTCGCCCCCGCCGCCTCCAGGGCCGGCTCGGCCAGCACGTCCCACAACCAGGCGAGCGTGTCGACGACGACGCGCCCGGCCATGCCGCGCACCAGCGGATCCGGCTCCGGCGAGGCGAGCATTCCGATCGCGGCGCGGAACGCGTCGGCCTGCTCCGCCAGCTGGTCCAGCCGCAACCGGGGCAGCGGCACCACCGCCGCGGCGCCGTCCCGCAGTACCAGGGCATCGCAGCGGGAGTGGTCCACGTTCACGGCGATCACGGGGCCGTGCGCGGCGGCCGGCGCCAGCTCGGCGAAGGTGACCGTCGGCGGCAGCAGGAACCGGTCGAACCCGGGCAGGGCCCGGATCTGTTCGAGCAGGGCGTTCCACTCCGCGGGAGGGTTCGTCGCGAAGAGGGAGCCGGCGCGCATGCGCTCACGCACCGCCACGATCCGGGCGGCCAGGCCGGGGTCGGCGGCCTGCAGCCGGTCCAGCTCGTGCCGGGTGATCAGTGCGGACGTCAGCAGGTGGGCCCGGCCGGTCTCCCAGGCCGTCAGGGCGCCCTCGCCGTCACCGTCGCCGATCCTGAGGGTGACGAACGGATTGCTCACGGGCGCGACGGCGGCGGACTGCGCCTGGTGGTCGGCCGGGTCGCGCACGAGAGCCGTCATTCCCCAGAGATGGAGCAGGGCGGCATCGGGGGTCTGATCGGCGCTGATCGTCTGCCGAGCCGCGTCGACCGCGTCGTGGAACGCCGCGTCCTCAGTGGTGACCAGGTAGCGGTTGAAGAGCGCGCGAGCGAGCGCGATCTGCTCGGCGCGCCGGTCCGGGTGATCGGGCGGCAGGGCGGAGAGCTTCAGCCGGCTCCGCGCGATCGTGTCGTTGGTCTCGGCCATCATCTCGAACGGCGACGACGCAGCGGTGCCCATGGCGACGGCGCCGTGCACCTGGCCGGTGTCGGCGAACTGCTGCTCCAGCATCGTCGTCACCGCCTGCATGAGCAGCGGTGTCCGCTCGGGGAGCTCCCGTGCCCGGGCGTCGGGATCGGTGATCTGCTCCGTGGTGAGCGCGAGGTAGCTGACCTGAAGCTGGGTGTACTCGGGTGTGTCCGGCGTCAGCTCGCGCAGCGCACGCTCGTGGAGCTGGACGATCTCGTCGAGGTCGCTGCGGTCCGCGGGTGGCGTGTGCTCGAGTGCCAGCAGGGGCGCTCGCCCGCCTCCGGAACCCGGCCCCAACCAGAACTCCCGCGACACGTCGTCGAGCGCCCGGGCGGCCGACTGCGCGAGGTACGCCAGGTCGCGGAAGTACTGGGGGCTCGTCGCCATTGCATCGGCCACGCGCGAGTCACTGCCCGACTGTTGCTGGAGCGCGGCCATCAGCCGCTCCGCGAGCTCGTCCTCACCGGGTGCCCGGCGCGGGCCGGGCTGCCGGTGCCTGCGTTCCAGATCGGCGAGCAGCTCGCGGATCTGGTGTCGCTGCGCGTCGATGTCCCTGCGCGCCTTGTCGAGCTCGGACAGTGCGCGATCGAACTCAGCGGTCCCACCCCGCTCCGCACGTTCCCGGTGCAGCCCCGCGCGCAGCCCGTCCAACTGCCGGTCGGTCTCCTCCAGCTGGGCGAGCACCTGATGCATGTGTCCGAGCATCCCGCCCGGCCGTCCCCAGGCCTCGGCGGCGCGCGCCGCCTCCGCGGCGTTCCGGATCAGGTCCGGGTCGCCGCCGGACTCCGGGGCCGCCGCGATCCGGAACAGGCGTTCGGCCTCCGCCATCATCGGCCGGTCCCCGGCCGGCTCCGCCTTCATGGCCAGCACGGAGGCGAGGCCGTACGCGCACCGCGCATAGGGCTCGACGCCGGACGCGAGGGCGTCCAACCCCTCCCGGAAGACCGTGGCCATCCGGTCCAGACGCTCCTCGCGGGCGCCGGCGACGAGCAGATCCGCGCCGCCCATCAGCGCGTAGCCGAGCGCGCAGAGTGCGGCGGGCCGGGCTTCGTGTCCCGCCGGAAGCAGGCGCACCGCCTGCTCGGCGAGCCCGGCCACCAGCCCGTCCCGGTCGTCCTCGGAACGCCGTGCCAGCCGTTGGACCAGCAGCCAGGTCACGTCGGCCAGCGCCCGGCCGAGGACCTGAGCCGGGGCGTCGCCTGCCTGTTCGCACGCCTCCCGCGCCGGCTCCAGCCAATGCCGCACCTCCTCCGGCAGCGCGTCCGGATGGCTCAGCAGCACCGGCAGGAGGAGGACCGCGGCTGTCTGCCAGTCCTGCTCGGCGCCGGCACCGAGCAGCTCGGCCCGCGCCAGGTGGAACCCTCCCGCCACGTACGCCACACCCGCGTCCAGGCCATCGGGAACCGCCAGGACACCGAGGAGCTCGTCGAGCTCGGCACGTGCCTCCTCGGCGAGTACCGCGTCGGGACCACCCGCCTCGAGCCGGGCGACGATTGCCGCGAGGAGCCGCTCACGCACGGTCGGTGACAGTACCGGGCATTCACTCCGAAGTGGACGCCCTTACAATCCCGGGCGGCCACCGGCTTCTGGGGGAATCGTGGGCGAGCAGGTCGAGCGGGACGAGTTGGCCCGCTTCTGCGCCCACCTGGGCCCGATGCGGGCGCTCCTGCGCGGCCCGGCAGGAGCCGCTGCCCGCGCCCAGGTCGAGCAGGTCGTGCGGACCGCGCGCCGCGGCGAGCCGGTCGCCGGGCTGGTCGCGGCACTCGACGGAATGGTCCCCGCGGACACCGGCGCGCCGCCACGCGTTGCGCTGCCGCCGCGGCTGCCCGACGTCGCGCTCCCACCGCCGACCGGCGGCTACATCTGCCCCGCCGACGCGTGCAGCCGGGCGGAACCGCGCCGGGCGGGCTCCCCGGTGCCCCACTGCGACGTGTACCAGCAGGCGCTGCGCTTCCACCCCGACGCCGAGCCGACCCGGTGAACACCTTCGTCACCGAGATCGGCAAGAAGCTGGCCGAGCGCTGGGTGGCGCTCCTGGTGCTGCCCGGCCTGCTGTTCACGGCCACGGCCACCGTCGCGGCGCTGCTCGGCCACCGGCACTGGGCCGATCTCCCACTGCTGGGGCAGCGGGTGGGGCAGCTGGTGCCGGTGGACGCCGGGGCATCGGCCGGCCTGCCCCGGACGGTGGTCCTGTTGGTCGTGCTGTTGGTCGTCTCTGTCAGCACCGCGTTGCTGGCGAACGCGCTCGCAACGCCCGTCGAGCACGCCCTCGCGGGCCGCTGGCCACCGCCGTTGCGAGGCCTCGCCCGGGCCTGCACCCGGCGCCGGCGCGCCGCCTGGACGCGGGCGAACGAGG
The DNA here is from genome assembly GCF_007994075.1 of Pseudonocardia hierapolitana. Lineage (NCBI taxonomy): Bacteria > Bacillati > Actinomycetota > Actinomycetes > Pseudonocardiales > Pseudonocardiaceae > Pseudonocardia > Pseudonocardia hierapolitana. The sequence goes on from NZ_VIWU01000001.1 coordinate 1,606,205, forward strand.
AGTGGGAACGCGCCAGCAACGCGGGCGAGCGCGACCGCCTCGCCGAACTGGCCGCCCGCCGGAACCGGATCGCGCTGATCGAGCCGATCAACGCGACCTGGGTCGGCGACCGGCTGGACGCCCCGACGGTACGGGTCCACCAGGAGTACGGCGTGGACCTGACCTTCCTCTGGCCCCGGCTGTGGCTGCTGCTGCCGGAGAGCTCCCGCACCCCGCTGGCGGACGCCCGGCAACAGCTGGACGACGCCGCCCGGCTCGGCGGATGGGCGCTGCTCTACCTGGCACTCGGTGCGGTGTGGTGGCCGTCGGCGATCATCGGCCTGGTCGCGGGGCTCGTCGGGCGGCAGCGGTACCGGTCTGCCGCCGACGTCTACGCCGGCCTGGTCGAGGCCGCCGTGGACGTGCACCTCGAGGAGTTGGTCAGCCGGTTCACCGATGGTCAGGGCGTGCGGCCCACCCGCCCGCACTGGGGCCGGCAGATCACCGAACGGTTCCGCAAAGGTATGTGACGAGGTGGATGCCACCGCCGCGTGCTGCTCGGCGACCGACACATCCGGACGGCCGTGCTTCTCGACCGCGTCAACGAGCTCGGGACTGATCGAGTCATCAACACTCCTGACTGGGGACATCAGCTCGCGCAGGGCACGGCTGCACACCGCTCGGCCGATCCTCGGCGTGACCGGATCTGCCGCCGGTTGGCGCTGCCGGCCTCCACCCGAGTCACGTGCACATCCTGTCGGTACCCCTCACTACCCTCCCCACCATGACCAGCGCCTCCCTCACGCACGCCGAGCGGGTGCGGCTGGAGGCCCTGCGCTACGCCACCGGCGAGGAGTCCGCCACCTACGTGGCGATCATGCGCACGTTCACCGGGGAGATCGCCGGCCTGCTGTCCGACCAGTCGGCGGCGGAGGTCGCCGCGCGGCTGGCAGCGCAGGGGTTCGAGCTCGATCGGGAGACCATCGACGACCGGCTGTCCTACCTCGTCGAGCACGGCAACCTCGCGCGCAGCCCGCGGGAGACCGAGGCCCGCAGCCTGCGGGAGTACCTCCAGAATCGGGCCCGCTACCAGCTCACCCAGCGCGGGGAGCTGGTCCACCGGTTCGTCGAGGAGCTGCTGGGGCACACCGAGTCGGCGCGCGAGGTGTCCACGGAGATGCTGGGCGGCATCCTCGACGGGCTCACGGCGCTGTCCGCGCTCGACGCGGCGGCGATCGGGTCGGCCGACCCGGAGACGCTCGCACGCGACCTCGTCACCGTGTTCGCGCAGTTCGAGCGCCTGGTCTCGTCCACCCGCGACTTCTACACCTACCTGTCGCAGGTGCTCATCCGCTACGACCTCGACCGCGCCGAGTTCGCGGTGTTCAAGACGGCGCTGCTCGACTACCTGCAACGGTTCGTCGACGAGATCGCCCGGCACATGCCGCAGATCGCCGACGTGCTGCAGCGGGTCGAGACCCATGTCGACGCCCTCTGTGCGCGGGCCAACACCGGGCAGCGGCTCCGCGGCGTCGACGGCGAGGTGGCGCGGCGCAGCGCCGGTCTCGACCCGGCCGACTGGCGGAGCCTGCACGCCTGGTTCATCGGCGGAGCCGGCCGCGACTCCGACGCCGCCGGCGTGCGTCGTCTCGCCACCGACGCGATGCGCGCGCTGCTGGTCAACCTGCGCCGCATTGCCACGGGCGGCCGCGAGCAGAGCCGCTACTCCGACCTGCTGGTGCTCGCACGCTGGTTCGCCGAGGCCGACGACGACACGGCGCACGCCCTCTGGGCCGCCGCCTTCGGCCTCCACCCGTGCCGCCACCTCGCCTTCGTCGCCGACGACGACGCCGACCCGGTCCCGCCCACCGCCTCGTGGTGGCGCACCCCGGTCGCCGACGTCCCGCTCGCGCTGCGTCGCACCGGTGCCCGCACGGTCCGCGGGCGGGCCGGGCGGCGGGAGGACTACGCGGCGGCGAAGGCGGCGCGGATCGCGGAACGGGAACGCGCCGAGGAGCGGCGGGCGGGCGCGCTGGCCGAGATCCGTGCCCACACCGGGCGGCTCGGCACCGTCCGGCTCTCCGACGACGCCCGCTCCGCGCTGCTCGGCCTCTACGCCCGCGCGCTGGTCGAACGGGGCCGCCCGCTGGGTGTCGGGGAGGTCGCGGAGGTCGACGGCGGCGGCTGGAGCCTCACGGTGAGCCACGCCCCCGGCGCGGGCACCACGATCGTCAGCCCGGCCGGCCGGCTCGAGCTCCACGACCTCGCGCTCGCCGTCCACCCGGCCGAGTACCGGCAGCGGGACACGGGATGAGCCGCATCGAGCGGCCGGCGCCGGCCGAGGACGTCCAGGCCGTCGCCGAGCGCCAGCGCGCCGCGCGGGCCCTGCTGCGCACCCCGCTCCTGCACGCCGACGGACCGGGCGCCGACGACCTGCGGCTCGTGCGCCGCCACCGGATGGATCTGGAGCGCCTGTTCGCCGACGGCTTCGGCTACCGGCTCGTCGTCGACCCGGGCGCCGCGCGGTTGTTCAAGACCGGGCTCGGGCGCGACGCCACCCGCCCGCTGCGCCGCCGCGGCGGCAAGCCCTTCACGCCGCGCATGTACGCGCTGCTCTGCCTCACCGTGGCCGCCCTGGGCCGCGGGAAGTCGCAGCTGTTGGTCGACGAGCTGGTGGCGCAGGTCCGGTCGGCCGCCGTCGACGCGGGCCTCGACGTCGACCTCGACTCCATCACCGATCGCCGTGCACTGCACGCGGCGTTGTCGGCCCTGGCCGACCTCGGCGTGCTGCACGAGCGCGACGGCGACCTGGAGCACTGGGCCGACCACCGCACCGCCTCCCTGCTCGACGTCCGCCGCGACCGGCTGGGGCTGCTCGTCTCGGCCGTCCTCGCTGGCGCCGACGGGCCGGACGACCTCATCGACCGCGCCGCGCTGCCCTCCGCTGCCGGTGGCGCCCGCGTCGCCGTGCGCCGCCGCGTCGTCGAGTCGCCGATCCTGTCGGTCGACGCGCTCACCGAGGAGCAGACCGAGTGGTGGCGGCGCGGCCGCAACCGGGAGCGCGAGTGGTTCGCCGACCGCCTCGGCCTGCAGGTCGAGCTGCGCGCCGAGGGCGCCGTCGCGATCGACCCGGACGGCGAGCTCACCGACGTCGAGTTCCCCGCGGGCGGGTCCGGCCGGCACCTGGCGCTCCTGCTGCTGGAGGCGCTCGTCGCCCGGCTCCGGCCGGGCGCGCGCGAAGCCGCCGCTCCCGAGCGGGTGTGGCGCCGCGCCGACCCGGAGCTCGTCGCGGCCGTGTCGGCGGAGGTCATCGCCGAGTGGGGCGCCGGTCTCAAGCGGGAGCACCGGGAGAACACCGAGCACGCGGTCACCGAGGCCCGGCAGGTGCTCGTCGACTTCGGGCTGGTGCGCGTCGAGCCCGACGGCGGCTGGCTGCTCCACGCCGCTGCGGCGCGCTACGCCGTCACCGCGACGCTCGCCGGGGACGGACAGGGGGACGCGTGAACGACCGGTTCCGGCTCGCCCGCGCGGGCGTCCTCAACGTCTGGCAGTACGACGACCAGGTCTTCGAGTTCGCCGAGGGGCGGCTGCTGCTGCGCGGCTCCAACGGCGCCGGCAAGTCGAAGACCCTCGAGATGCTGCTGCCGTTCGTCCTCGACGGCGACAAGGCCCGCATGACGGCGTCGGGTCGCCATCACACCAGCCTGCTCTGGCTCATGCTCGACGGGTACACCGGGCAGAACCGGGCCGGGTACCTGTGGGTCGAGTTCGCCACCGCGAGCGAGTCGTTCACCTGCGGCGTCGGTGTGCGGGCGTCGCAGTCCGCGCGCCAGGCGTCGGCCTGGTACTTCACCCTGCCCGGCCGCATCGGCGCCGACCTGCACCTGGAGGACGACGCCGGCCCGCTCGCCCGCGACCGGCTGCGCGCGGCGGTCGAGGAGCGGGGCGGGCACTTCTTCGACTCGCCCCGGGCCTACAAGCAGCACGTCGGCCGCACCCTGTTCGGGCTCGAACCGCTGCAGTACGACGAGTTGCTGCGGCTGCTGTATTGGCTGCGGCAGCCGCAGGTCGGCGAGGACATCGAGCCGGCCCGGCTGGCCGAGCAGCTCGTGCAGGCGCTGCCGCAGATCGACGACGACGCCGTCCGCTCCGCGGGCGACACCTTCGACGAGCTCGCGGCGTTCGGCGAGCAGCTCGACCGGCAGCGGCGCAGCGCGGAAGGGGTGGCGGCCTTCGCCCGGGTCTACGCCGACCACGCCCGCGAGGTGCTGCGGGCCCGCGGGTCCGACGTCGCCGCCGCCCACAGCGAACGCACGCGGCTCACCCGCGAGGTCGACCGGTGCAGAGCGCGGCTGGCGGAGATCGTCGGGGAGCGAGAGTCGGCGCAGCGGGAACGTTCCGACGCCGGCCGCGAGCGCGCCACGCTCGCCGCCCGGCTCGCCGAGCTGCGTGCCGACCCGCTCATGCGCACCGAGCGCGAGCTGGCCGGCCGTCGCGAGCTGGCGGGCGAGCGGCGGCAGGCGGCCCAGCGCGCGGAGCGCGCCGCGGCGGCCGCGCGGCAGCGGGCCGAACAGTCGGGTGCCCGGGTCCACACCGACGCCGGGCGGTTGGGGGAAGACCTGCGGGCGTACGCGTCGGCGGCCGGCCGGCACGCGGCCGACCTCGCCCGGCTCGGTGCCCGCACCAGCTTGGCGGTCGCCCCCGACCTGCACGAACCGCACCTCACGGCGGCCGCCGACGCCGGGCCGCTCACCGACGCGCTCCACCGGCACGAGGGCTCGGTCGAGGCGGCGCGTCCGGTGCTCGGCGAGCTGCGGGCCGCGGTGCAGGTCGTCGAGGAGGCGCTCGCCGCTTTCGACCGGGCCGCCACCGAGCGGGAACGCGCCGAGGAGCACGCGGCGCGGGTCGAGCAGCAGGCCGAAGCCGAACGCGGGCTGCTCGCCGACGCCCGCGGCAGCGCCGAGCGCGCCGAGTCGGCCTACGCCGCCGCCCTCGACGGCTGGCGCACCGCCCCGCACGCCGTTCCGTTCGAGCTCCCCGCCCAGCTCACCGTCGAGGCGGTCACCGCCCTAGCAGCCGACGCCCGCGCCGTGGCCGCACCCGTGCTGGAGGGGCTGCGCGTGCAGCAGGCCGCCGCGGCAGCCGACCGGGCGGCGGCCGAGCGGGCCCTTGCCGAGGCGTCCCGCAGGCGGGCCGCGGTCGTCGCCGAGTCCGATCCCGCACCGGCGCAGCCGGCGTGGGCGCGTTCTCCGCGCGACGGCGCCGACGGGGCACCGCTGTGGCGCCTGATCGACTTCGCCGACGGTGTCGACGACGCCCGGCGGGCGGGCGTCGAGGCGGCGCTCGAGGCGTCCGGTTTGCTCGACGCCTGGGTGCGGGCCGACGGGGCCGTGCTCGACGCCGACCGGCACGACACAGTGCTCTCCGCAGGCCCCGGGGTCGCCGGGCCGTCGCTGACCACGCTGCTCGTGCCCGATCCGCCGGAGTCGAGCCCGGTCACCGGCGACGTCGTGGCGGGCGTCCTCGCCCGGGTCGCCCTCGGTCCCGGTGTCGAGCCGCAGGACGGCGCCGCCGTTGCGGTGGACGGCAGCTGGCGGCTGGGCCCGCTCACCGGCCGCGCCGCCAAGCCGGCCGCGCAGTACATCGGCTCCACGGCGCGGGCGGCGGAGCGGGCGCGGCGGATCGCGGAGCTCGACGCGCTGATCGCCGAGCACACCGCGGCCCGGGAGTCCGCCGCGGCCGCCGAACGGACGGCCGCCGACACCGCGCGTGCCATCGAGTCCTGGCTCACCGCGGCGCCGGCCACCGACGAGCTGGTCGCCGCGTGGACCCGGTTGGAGGAGCGCACGCGCAGCGCCGAGCGGGCCGAACGGCTGGTCACGGAGGCCGAGGAGGCGGCCGCCCGCGCCCGGTCGGTGGAGGCCGCGCACCGGCGGGAGCTGCACGACCTCGCCACCGCGCACGACCTCCCCACCGAGGCCGGCCCGCTCGGCGCGCGCCGGGAAGCGCTGCGCTCTCTCGACACCGCGCTCGCCACCCACGTCGAGCGCGGCGGTGCGCTGGCCGCGCGGCTGGGCCGCTGGTCCGACGACGCGTCCGCCCACGAAGCGTTGCTCGCCGAGGCCGAGGAGATGGCGCAGGAGGCCGAGGACGCCGCCGGCCGCGCCGCGGAGGCACAGGCCGCGGCCGACGAACTGGAAGCGACGGTCGGTGCCCCGCTCCGGGAGATCCGCCGTCGCATCGAGGTGGCCGAGGAGCGGGACTCCACCCTGCGCCGCCGCGAAGCCGAGCTCGGCAAACGGGTGGAGGAGCTGCTGGTCACGGGCGGAGCGGCCGAGCAGGCGGCCCGCGACGCCGAGGACCGCCTCGCCGAGCACGTGCCGGTGCTGGCCGCGGCGGTCACCGCGCTCTCCGGGCTGGCCGACGTTCCGGGTCTGCTCGCGTCGGGTGACGACCAGGCCACGGAGAGCGACATGGCGCTCGGCCTCGCCCGTGGCTTCACCGCGGGCGGTCCCGTCCCGGCGGCGGTGCTCGCGCTCGCCCGCCGCTTCGCCGCACTGCCGGCGCCCGCCGGGCCTGCGACCACCGCGGCGGTCTTCGCCGCGTGGCAGGAGGCGGCCAGCGGGCCGGCGGGGGACGTCGACCCGCGGGTCGTCGACGACGGGGTGGCGCTCGCCGTCATCGGTCGCGACGACGCCGGCGAGCACCCGATCGGCGTTCTGGCTCAGCGCCTGGCCGCGGCCGTCAGGCGCGACGCCGACCTGCTCACCGAGCGGGAGCGGCGGCTGTTCGAGGAGCACATCCTCGGCGACCTCGGCGAGTCGCTGCGCGCGCGAAGGCTCGAGGCCGAGGAACTGGTCACCGAGATGAACAACCAGCTGCGCGGGGTCAGCACCAGCCAGGGCATCCACGTGCAGCTGCGGTGGCACCTGCGCGACGACGTGTCCGGCGACGCCGGCCGCGCCGTCGAGCTGCTCGGGAGGCCGGTGGGCGCGCTGCTGCCCGACGAGCGCCGTGAGCTGCGGGACGCCCTGCACCGGTTGATCGAGGCCTCCCGCGCCGACGCTCCCGAGGACTCCTACACCGAGCACCTCACCCGCGCCCTGGACTACCGCCGCTGGTTCGCATTCCGCATCCGCTACACCCGCCCCGAGACCGCGGGCACCTGGCACGACCTGCACCGGCGCTCGCCGCTGTCGCAGGGCGAGCAGAAGGTCGTCTGCTACCTGCCGCTGTTCGCCGCGGCGGCCGCACACTTCAGCTCGCTCGCCGGAGCGGCCCCGCACTCGCCCCGGTTCGTGCTGCTCGACGACGCCTTCCCGAAGATCGACGTCCGCACCCACCCGCTGCTGTTCGGCCTGCTCGTGCAGCTCGACCTGGACTTCGTCGTCACCAGCGAGCGGCTGTGGGGCGACCACGACACCGTGCCCTCGCTCGCCATCTACGAAGCGCTGCGCGACCCGAACGAGCGCGGGATCGCCCAGTACCGGCACACCTGGGACGGCCAGCGGCTGCACGCGGTCGGATGAGCGTCGGCGAGGCCGAGCGATGAGTGCCGGCTGGCTCGACGACCCGGCACTACGACGGGTTTGGCAGGTGCTGCGGGAGCGCCTCGAAGCGCGGGGGCTGCGGGCCGAGGGACGGGTCGTGCTGCATGGCCTCAACCGGGAGGAGCGCCACGCCGTCGCCGGGCTCCTCGGACGCAGCGTGGTGCGCGAGCGGATCGGCATCGACCTGGCCGGCCTCGACGCCGACCTCGAAGCGCGGTCCGGGATCGGCGGGCTGGTCGCCGTGGTCGAGCACGCCACCGGGGCGCCCCTGCGGGACCGGCCCTCCGACCGCGCGCGGCACGCGGCGCAGCGGGACGCCCCCGTCGAGCTGGCCCGCACGCTGCTCGCGGGGAAGCCCTGGCTGGAAACCTGGATCCAGGACATCCGCCGGTCCGGGGTGCTGTCCCGGGCGACGGACGCGACGGCGGCCGTCCGCACCGCGGCCGCGGCCCTGTCCCGCCTGCCCGGACGCGAACTGTCACGCACGGAGCTGGCCGTCGCCGCGGGCGGGCACGCCCACGCGTTGGACGACGGCTCGACAGCCGCCGCGCTGGTGCTGCGTGCCCTCGCGGCGCAGGCCGGTGACCCGGTGCCCACCACCGCGTCCGGCCGCCGTGACCTGTGGGAACTCTCCGGGGTGCGGGTCGACCTCGTCTCCACCACCTGTCTCGCCCTCGGTCTCCGCGGCCGGACCGGACCCGTCGCCGCCCGACTCGACCTCGCCGCAGACGCGGGCGACCCGGTGCACCTCACCCCGTGGGATCTGCGACGCTGCGTGCTGCGGGTCCCCGACACCGTCCTGGTGTGCGAGAACCCGCGAGTGCTGGAGGCGGTCGCCGAGCGCGGAGCGCGCACGCCCGTCGTGTGCACGAGCGGGCAGCCCGCGCTCGTCGTCCTGGACGTGCTCGCCGCACTGCGGGGCGCGGACCTGCGCTACCACGGCGACTTCGACGGGGCTGGCGTCGCGATCGCCCACCGCCTGATCGCCTCAGCCGGCGTTACGCCGTGGCGGATGGCGGCCGCCGACTACGAGCGCGGGCTCGCCGGCGCCACACTCCCGCTCGTCGGGGCGCCGGTGGAGCCGGCGTGGGACCCCGAGCTGGGTGCGGCGATGCGCCACCACGGACTGGCCGTGCACGAGGAGGCCGTGTTGCCCCACCTGCTCGACGGGATCACGTGAGCCCGGTCGTCCGGCGCAGCAAGCCGGCGCGCAGGTGCAGGTCGTCACCGCGCGGGAGCGTGAGCAGCACGGCGTCCTTCTCCGCGGCCGGCAGGCTCGCCACCCACCCGGCCATGCCCTGCAGCGGTGGCTTTCGGCCCCGGCCAGTCGCACGCTCCAGGCGCGTCATCGGTTCCAGCGGCTGGAGCCTCGAGGGCAATCGCCAACTGGACCCCTACCGCCCGCCGAACACCGCCTTCCGCTTCTCGGCGAACGCCCGGACGCCCTCGATCCCATCGGCGGTCGGGTAGAGCCCGAGCAGCAGCTCCCGCTCCAGCACGAGACCCTGTTCCCCCGCACCTGCCGCCGCGGCCCGCACGGCGGTCTTCGCCACCGCCAGCGCATGCGGGGCCCGGCGGGCGAGCTCCTCGGCCCAGGCCAGCGCATCGGACAGGACGTCGGCGGCGGGACGGACCCGGTTGACGACGCCGAGCCGGTGCGCCTCGGCCGCGTCCAGCCGTCCCGCGGTGAGGATCAGCTCGAGCGCGCGGTGCACCCCGAGCAGCCGGGTGAGGCGCTGGGTCCCGCCCCAGCCCGGGATCAGGCCCAGCTCGGTCTCGGGCAGGCCGAGCTGGGCGTCCTCCGCGGCGACGACCAGGTCGCACGCGAGGACGACCTCGAACCCGCCGCCGAGGGCGAGCCCGCGCACAGCCGCCACCGTCGGCACCGGCAGCTCCGCGATCCGGCGGCAGACGGCTCCGGCGGTCTCGGTGATCGTGCGCAGCCGGTCCGGCGGGGCATCGAGGTAACCGCGGATGTCGGCGCCTGCCGAGAACGCTCGCTCCCCTCCCGCGAGCACGACCGCCCTCACGTCGCGATCGGCGGCCACCCGGACCAGGTGGGCGTCGAGCTCGGTGAGCATCGGAAGGTCGAACGCGTTCAGCGCCCGGGGCCGGTCCAGAACCAGCAGCTCGACGGCGCCGTGCCGCTCGGCGCGGACCGCGCACTCAGCCACGGACGACACCCCGCTCCACCAGTGCGTCGATCTGGTCGGGGGTGAGGTCGAGCCCGGCGAGGATGTCGCGCGTGTGCTGGCCCAGCGCGGGCGGCAGGGACCGCAGGCCAGGCCGCTCGCCGTCGTAGCGCACGGGGTGCCCGAGCACGGCGACCTCGCCCGCGGTCGGGTGCTCGAAACGCAGCACCGACCCGTTGTGGCGCACCTGGGGGTCGTCGACGACCGCCGCGTAGTCGTTGACCGGTGCGAACCACACCTTGCGCTCGGTGAACAGGTCCTCCCACTCCTTCGTCGTGCGGCCAACGAGGTGGCCGGCGACCCGCTCGTTGATCTCCTCCCGGCGGGCCAGCACCTCGTCGTCGCCGACCGTCGCGAACCACGGGTCGTCGAGCACCTCCGCCAGCACGGGCGGGGCCGTGATGGAGACGCAGATGTGCCCGTCCGCGGTCGGGAAGACGCCGTAGGGCGCCTTGTAGTACATCGACGAGATCCGCGACGGGCTGCGCTCGCCGCGGAACCCGTTGAGGTGGTACGCGAGCGGCTCGATCTGCAGGTCGAGGGCGGCGCTGAGCAGGTTGCTCTCGACCAGGCAACCCCGACCCGTGCGTTCGCGACCGTGCAGCGCGGCCAGGATGCCGAGCGCGCCGAGGACGGCGCCGTGCTGGTCGACGACCGAGGCGCCGACCGGGGTGGGCGGGGCCTCCCCGCCGCCGGTGGCGTGCGCGAGCCCGGACAGCGACTGGATCAGGACGTCCTGGCCCGGGCGGTCCTTGTAGGGCCCGTCGGATCCGTAGCCCGACAGCGAGCAGTACACGAGCCGCGGGTTGATCTCCTTCAGCGACTCGTAGCCGAGGCCGAGGCGATCCATCGTGCTCGGGCGGAAGCTCTCGATCAGGACGTCGGCGTCGGCGAGGAGCCTGCGCAGCAGCTCGATCGACTCGGGCGCCTTCATGTCGATGCTCAGGCTGCGCGCGTTGCGGTTGCCCAGCAGGAAGAAGACGCTCTCGCCGTCGAGGTAGGCGTCGGGGCCCGACCAGCCGCGCTCGAACGCGCCGCCGGTCGGCTCGACCTTGATCACGTCGGCGCCGAGGTCGGCGAGGATCTGCGTGGCCGAAGGGCCCTGCAGGAAATGGGTGAAGCTGACGACGGACACGCCCGAGAGCACGGCCGGCCTCCCTTCCGGAGGATCTAGTGGGCGGGGACGCCCGCGGGTTCGCGTGCGTCGTCGGCGAGGTCGACGCTCTCCAGCGAGATGCCCTTCGTCTCCCGGGCGAAGGCCACCGCGACCGTCGAGATGACGGCGGCGACCAGCAGGTACAGCGCGATCGGGACGGACGAGTCGTAGGCCCGCAGCAGCGACGCGGTGATGAACGGCGCCAGCGACCCGGCGAAGATCGAGGTCATCTGGTAGCCGAAGGACACCCCGGAGTACCGCATCCGGGTCGGGAACATCTCGGCCATCATCGCCGGCTGCGGCGCGTACATCAGCGCGTGCACGAACACGCCGAGCACGAGCGCGACCACGATCAGCACGTCGCTGCCGGTGTCCATCAGCGGGAAGCCGACGAAGCCCCACCCGCACATCAGCACCGACCCCGCGAGGAAGACGGGCCGCCGTCCGATGCGGTCGGCGAGGTGGCCGAACAGCAGCACGATCGCGAAGTGGATCACGTGCGCGACGACGAGCAGCAGGAGGATGTCGGTGGTGCTGCTCCCGACCTTGATCGACAGGTACGTGATCGAGAAGGTGACGACGACCTGGTAGAGGATGTTCTCGGCCACGCGGGCGCCCATCGCGACGAGGATCCCCCGCGGGTAGCGGCGCACCACCTCGAAGACGCCCGCGTTCTCCACGGCCTGCGCCTTCGCCTTCTCGACGGCCTGCAGGAAAATCGGGGCTTCCTCGACCTGGGTGCGGATGTAGTAGCCGATCAGCACGATCACCGCCGACGCCCAGAACGCGACCCGCCAGCCCCACGCGAGGAACGCGTCCTCGGGCAGTGTGAACGCCAGCGACAGCAGGGCGATCGTCGCCAGCAGGTTGCCGACTGGCAGGCCCGCCTGCGGCCAGCTCGACCAGAACGCGCGCCGCTCCGCCGGGCTGTGCTCGCCCACCAGGAGGACGGCACCGCCCCACTCGCCGCCCACCGCGAAGCCCTGCACGAAGCGCAGCAGGACCAGCAGCACCGGAGCCCCGTAGCCGATCGTGTCGAAGCCGGGGAGGCAACCGATGAGGAAGGTAGCGACCCCGACCAGCAGCAGGCTCACCTGCAGCAGCTTCTTGCGCCCGTACCGGTCCCCGAAGTAGCCGAACACCATGCCGCCGAGCGGGCGGGCGACGAAGCCGACCGCGTAGATGAGCAGCGCGTTGATGACCCCGTCGAGGGGGTTGTCGGTGTCGGGGAAGAACAGCGCGCCGAAGACCAGCGCGGACGCAGCCGAGTAGAGCAGGAACTCGTACCACTCGGCCACGGTGCCCGCCATGGAGGCGGCGATGACCTTGCGAAGCTTGGTGGGGCTGGTAAAGCCGGACGGGGGACGACTCACGGAGGGCTCCTTCGCCTGTGGTCGGGGGAACGGAGGGTCAGAGGGCGCTGCCGTGCTCCCGCATCACCGCGCGGACGTCGGCGCCGTCGATCTCGCGGTAACCGAGCGACTTGCGCAGCGACAGCGACGTCGCGACAGCCGCCGCGTGGCCGTACTCGAAGCACTGCGCGGTGACGCGGGCCGACGCGAGCGCCTCGTGCTCCGCGGACAGGCAGCGGCCCGCGGTGATGACGTTCTCGCCGGTCGCGGGCACGAGGGCGAGGTAGGGGACCTCGTAGACGTCGTCGAGCAGCCACTCCAGGCGCGGCCGGTCGCCGCTGTGGAGCTCTATCGGCCACGGTGATCGGACGACCCCGTCGGGCCGCTTGCGGCAGGCGAGGACGTCCTCGTTGCGGAGGCTCTCCGCGCCGACGATGGAACGGGTCTGGCGGATGCCCGCCTCGACGCCGGTGTCGATGACATGGGCGTCGGCGCAGCCAGGGACGTGCGCACGCAGGAACGCCGCGTAGTCCCGGACCTGCGCGCGGCCGAGGATCTCGGCCTCGGTGAAGTCGGCGGGATCGACGACGTTGAGCATCCGCCCGTCGCGCGCGGTCAGCCGGGTGGCGTTGACCAGCAGCTCGTGCGGGCGGGTGGTGCGGAAGACCCAGATCTTGGAGCGGGGCAGGTCCAGGCCCTCGGCGCGGGTGGCGACGATCGCCGCCGACACCCAGGGCGCGCAGATCGTGTCGCGCCCCCACCCCCGGTCGAACTGCGGCATGTCGACGTTGCCGAGCCGGAAGAACATCGTCGGGTTCTGGATGGAGCCGTCAGCCCCGAAGAGCGTGCGGTGCCCCGCCCGGGCGACGACCGCGGCGTCGCCGGACGCGTCGATCGTGCGGGCGGCGCGGATCGTGGAGCGGCCGGCCGTGGACTCGACGACGACGCCGTGGTGGGTGCCGTCCGCGTCGATCAGGACCCCGACCACGGTGGTGTGCAGCAGGATCGTGACGCCCGCGGTCGCCAGCAGGTGGTCGGCGACCTCGCGCCAGACGAGCGGGTCGTGCGCCTCGGTGAACGTCTTGCCGTAGAGCTGCGGCTCGGTGAGGCCGCCGCGCTCGAGCAGGAGCGAGCGGAAGCGGCCCGTGAACCCGTCGACCACGCGCCGGCGGCCGTCGTCGGAGTCGGAGGCGAGGTACGACCCGCAGATCGTCCCCGACATGCCCGCCACGGCGGCGCCGCCGCAGAAGCCGTACTTCTCGACCAGCACGACGGAGTGGCCCGCCTCGGCGGCAACGGTCGCCGCGGCGACCCCGGCGGCGCCGCCGCCGACCACCACGACGTCGACGTCGTGCACCACGGGCAGATCGCTGCCGCCGTCGCTCGTCAGCCGCCACCCGGGAAATTCGTCGACCGGTCGTGCATCACTCATATATCGGTTCTACATCGCCAGTGTGGCCCTGGCAAGAGGCGGGCGGAAGGAGCGGTACGACTGGGGCGGGTGCGCAATCGGCAACGTCATGTTCGGGCGGCTCCCGGTCGCGCCGCGGCGTTTCGACGCTGCTGCCTACCGGCGCTCTGCCCTCCATGGTGCGGGTCGCCCGCTCACCGGCGAACCCGTGGTCTGTTCCTGGGACCCGGAGCTCGCCGAAGCCATGCGGGTCATGGGCCACGGCGTCGAGGACGAACACGTTCTCGCCGAGTTCCTCGCAGATCTCCACGCAGGCTGACCTGCCGCCGATCACGTAGCCGCGTCGTCGAGATCATCCAGCACTCACCCACGATGGACACCTCGCCGGCTCCCCACCTCCCTCACTCCTGCAGAACGCCGTGATCACCCCGAACGGCCGGGTGTCCGGCGCCTTCCACGAGGGCGCGCGGTCGACCACCACCCAGATCTCCGCCGCGTCCTCCCCGATGCGGACGTCCTCGACGTAATGCAGCCTGCGCTGCTCCCCTGCGGCCGGCACGACATTGCTCACCACCCGCGCGATCACCTCGTCGCTGACGCCACGGTCGACGGCAGCGTGCTGACGGCCGAACGGCCCCGGTCCCGCGGCCGCGGCCCGGCCCTCCCGGAGGATGACGACCAGGCCGTTCGGGTCGGCGATCGCAGAGTGGCAGCGGAACGGCGCGTTCTGCCCCGCGTACCGCCCGGGATCGTCCGTCGGAACGGGGCACGGAACGTACCGGGTGACGCCGCCGGGTACCGCGGCGCCGGCCGGCGTCATGGCGACGGCAATTCCGACGAGTACCAGCAGGATTCGGATCGTCATGGACGGCACGGACGATCCCGAGCGCCCGCCGGTTCCACCGCTCGCACTGCAAAGGGAGAGTCAGTGAGATGCGTCTTGGCATCGCCGATCATCTCGGCTGGGCCGTTGCCGTGACCGCGTCGGCCGACCACGAGGTCGTTGACCGTCGGCGGATCGAGCTGCTCGAACCCGGCGTGCCGGCGGCGCCCATCGAGCACGAGAGCCAGGGTCTCGATGTCGCCGCCGCGACTGCGCTCGTGGCGAAGGTGCGGGCGTCTGCCGTTCGCGCGGCGTCGGCTGCGCTCGACGAGATCGCGACGGTGCTGCCCGAACCGGTCATCTCGATCTCGCTCCGAGTGTGGCCGCCGGATTTCCCCGAGGACGTCGCCGTCCAACGGCGCGCGCCGTACCAGGCCCGCGCTGACGCCATCATGTATCGCCAGGTGCTTTCCGAGCTCGCGCATGATCGTGGCTGGGACGTCCACCTCTACGACGCGAAGGACGTCGTGGGGCAGGCTGTCGCGGTGCTCGGTGCGCGAGCCGAAGCGGTTCTGAACGGTCCCCGGGCGACGCTGGGGCCGCCATGGGCCAAGGACCATCGGGTCGCGCTCGCCGCGACGATCATGGCCGGCTGAACCGTCGCAGACGTGCAGACCTCACCGAAAGTCCATTCATTACGACATCCGGGCGAACCGTCTCCGAGTGACCGTGCGTGGTGAGCGAGGTACTTACCGTGCCAGGGGTTCCTTGCCGGATGACGAGGGGCGGCGGACGTCCGGTTCTGGCGCGATCTTGACCCTCGACGGGAGCACCACGTGGGGAAACCGGATCAACCTCGAGGTCCTGACGGTCGCTGGATCCCCCGCGGAGGCGGCGCGCTGATCGCAGCGATCGCACTGGCGCTCGGCCTCGCGTCCGGAACCGGCCTGACCAGCGCGTCCGGGGCGAGCGGCGGTACCAGCGGCACGTACCGGCCACAGGACACCACCAAGAGCCAGAAGGCGCGGGACCGGAACCCGGAACGGCTACTGTCCCGGCTGGCGCGGCAGGGCCTGCGTGTGGAGCAGCGCTTCAGCTCGGACGACGGCGACTGCGCAGCCCACTCCTACGGCCTCGTGCGCGAGTTCTTCCGAGGCTGTCCATGCTCTGCGCTCTTCCGCGCCCTGTTCGAGGTACGGGACGAACGGGGCAACGTCGTGCTCGTCGCGGTGGCCTGGGTCGACATGCCCGACGTCCGGCGGGCACGCGAGTTCAAGGAGCTAGTCGACCGCGACGGCACCGGCAACATCACCGAGCTGTCCCGCGAGACCGGGCCGTACCAGGACGTGCGCTACACCGGCGACCACTACGCGTCGATCCGCGACGAGACGACGGTGATCAACGCGCAGGCGCAACCCGTGCGCCGCAGCCGCCCAGCGACAGACCTGGCAGAACGAGTGGTGAGTGCGGTTCTCACGCCGTGAGTTCCTGCCCGATCCTGGGCTTGCTGGCAGAGTGAGCCCATGCGGATCAGCGTCTTCGGATTCCTCGGCGACGGAGGTGGCAGCTCCCCCGTCGACCGCTACGTGGAGTACCTCCGCCGGGTTCGGGACGAGGGCTTCACGCGCCTGTGGACCGCGCAGCTGCCCCACGAGCCCGACCTGCTCACGGCTGTGGCGGTGGCACTGCGCGAGGTCGACGGCATCGAGGTCGGCACGGGCGTGCTGCCGATCCAGGTGCAGCACCCGATGCAGCTGGCGCAGCGTGCGCTGACGGTCAACCTGATCTCCGGTGGGCGGCTGGTGCTGGGGCTCGGGCTGAGCCACAAGGTGGTCGCCGAGAACACCTGGGGGATGTCCTGGGAGCGGCCGGTGCGGCGGATGTCGGAGTTCCTCGACGGGCTGCTCCCCCTGCTCGCCGGCGACAAGGCCGACGCCACCGGCGAGTTCACCACCACGCGCGGCGAGCTGCGCATCCCCGGCGCGCCGACGCCACCGGTCTACCTCGCCGCCCTCGGCCCGCAGATGCTGAAGCTCGCCGGCAGGCGCACCGCCGGCACGGTCACCTGGATGACAGGGCCGCGCACCGTTGCCGAGCACGTCCGGCCGGTCTTGCGTGAGGCGGCGGGCGAACGGCCGGTCGAGGTCGTGACGGCGCTGCCGATCTGCGTCACCGACGACGCCGCGGCAGCTCGCGCGCAGGCCGCCAGCGAGTACGCGATCTACGGGAGGCTGCCCTCGTACCGCGCGATGCTCGACCGCGAGGGTTGGGCGGGCCCCGAGGACGCCGCGCTCATCGGCACCGAGTCCGAGGTCGCCGAGCGGATCGAGGAGCTGCGCGAGGCGGGCGTGGACGAGCTCGTCGGGTCCACCTTCGGCTCGTCGGAGCAGCGGGCCCGCAGCCGGGCGTTGCTGCTGACCTGCAGGTAGGCAGCCGGCCACGTCGCTCGACGCACACATGCGGAAGGGCCTGGCGCGTCAGTAGGACGCCGATGATCAGGCGGATCTCCTTGAACGGGTGCGCGCACTGGCCGTCGGCGGGGAACAGCGCCAGCTCGTCGAGTTGGTGATGCGGCGAGCGTGGTGACGCGAGTGGCAGGCATCTCGGTAGCTCTTCTCGTCGGGTGAATCCCGCCGAGCGCGCCGGCCCGTCGGCCACCGGCCGATCGAGGCTCGCGCGGTCCCGAGCGTCGCCGTAGATGGGGGACGGACGGGTACCCACCGGCCATGAAGACCTTCGGGAAGGTCTACCCCCTGCTGCTCACCACCGCCGCGGTGGCCGTCACGGCGGCGGTGGGTCGCCTCGGCACGGACGTGTCCTCCCGCTGGTACCGCCGCCTGGACAAGCCCAGCTGGCAACCACCCGGCGTGGCGTTTCCCCTCGTCTGGACCCGCGCTGTACACCCTGCTCGCCGGTAGCGGCGCGCAGGCGCTGGACCGGGCGGAACGCGACGGCGGGCCGGCGCGCCGCCGGTACCTGGGCGCCTACGGGACGAACCTCGTGCTCAACGCCGGCTGGACCTGGAGCTTCTTCCGCGCCAAGAACCCGCCGCTGGCGGTCCTCGAGGTCCTCGCGCTGGAGGCCTCCACCGTCGACCTCGCCCGCCGGACGTGGCGGCTCGACCGCAACGCGGGCATCGCGCTCCTGCCCTACGTCGCCTGGACCACCTACGCCACCGCGCTCACCGCGGAGCTCGCCCGCCGCAACCGGCGCGGGTGAAACGAGCTCACGGGGCCGGAAAGGGCTGTATGTCGCCACGGCGATCTCGAACAACCCGCGCAGGAGCGGCTTCGTGTCCGCGGCGTGCCGCCTGGCGAGGTGGCGGAGCGCGGATCAGCGTGTTCCGTTTCCTCGGCGCCGAGCGGATCGAGGAGCTGCGCGAGGCGGGCGCGGACGAGTTCGTCGGGCCACGTTCGGCTCGACCGAGCAGCCGGCCCGGCGGCCGGGGTTGTTGTAAGGGCCCGCCCGATCGGGAATCAGGCCGGGTCGTGGTGGGCGAGGACCCGGCTGAGCAGGCGGGTCAGGGCCTGCCGGTCATCGGCCGACAGCGGTTCGAGCAGATCGTCCTGCACCTGATCGAGCACGGCATCCATGCGCCGCAGCTGTTCGAGTCCGCTGCTGGTGAGGGTCACCCTGTTGCGCCGTCCATGCTCCGGGTCGGGTGACCGGTCGACGAAGCCGTGCTCGACCAGCTCGTTGACGGCCGCCACGACATCGCTGCGGTCGATGCGGCACCAGCGGCCCAGCTGGGCCTGGCTCGCAGGCCCGAACTCCTGCAGCGCGGCCAGGATGCGGTAGTGGTAGCCGCGCGCCCCCGCGGCGGTGAAACCGTCGAACACCAGGCGGCGGGCGTGCATGGCCAGCTGGGTGATCAGCCAGCTCGGCTTGACCGCCAGCCGCTCGGGGATCTCGTCCACGCGGCCACCCTATTGGTGTTGGCAAGACCAACACCCAGCAGATAGTGTTGGTGGCACCAACATTCGAAAAGAGGAGTCGTCGTGTCCGCTGCCGACCGCGTCGAGATCGCCGAACTGTTCGCCCGCCTGGCCAATCTGCTGGACGAAGGCCGCCACGAGGACGCCGACGGCGTCTACCACGCCGACGTCGTGGTGCGCTCGCCGCGCGGCGGCGAGCTGCACGGCCTGGACGAGGTGACCGCCTACCTGAACCGGAGCCAGGTCGAGGGAGAGCACACCCAACACGTGCACGGTGACGTGCTGGTGCACATCGACGGCGACCGTGCCGAGGCCACGGCGAACCAGCTCGTGTACTTCTACCGCAGCGGCGAACCACCCCACCGGACCAGCGGCCTGCGCACGGCCTGCACCGCCGTGCGGACCCCCGCGGGCTGGCGGTTCAGCGAAATGCGCATCACGCTCGCCTGGACGAACGAGAGCGGTGAAGCCACCTCAGCCCCGGTTCCGCGGCAGGTCGACGCGACCGCGCTCACCTGAGGACGAACCGTCGTCATCGACCACGCTCGTCACGAGGTGGACCGTCTGCACCGCTGAGCCACGTGTCGTGGTCCACGATCGGATCGCGCCCTCGGGCGGATCCGCGAGGGTTCCTCCCCAACCCAGTCGGTACCGCTCCAAGCCCGGCCGGCCGACCTCGACCCAGCGCTCCGTCGCCTCGCGCACGCGGCGGAGGCCGTCGGGATCGGCCACCGACTGGACGCTGGTTCCGGACAGCACAGTGGCGCCGTCACCGTCCGCGCTTCGCCAACCAGGCCCACCGACGACGCGAGGACCGAGGCTCCCGCCGGACAAGCCCAGCAGCCGAACGCCCGGGACCTCCAGGCACAGGAAGAAGGCGAGGTCGGCGCACCGCGACGGCTCGGCATCGAGGGCCTCCTGGAGCACCGGCACGTCCTCCGGCACCCGGACCAGCTCGAACGACTCGCGCCGTCGCAGCCCGTCACCAACAGCCACCATGAAGCCGGCGTGCCCGAGGTAGCGACCCGACCACTCGCCTCGCCGCTCCCCTCGACGCAGGCCGACGATGGGGAAGGCCGATCCGTGGGAGAGCGGCACCACTGCGAGACCGTCGTCGCGCAGCTGGTCCCACCATTCCTCCGGGACAGCGCCACAACCGACCGTGGCGATCATGCGGTCGTACGGCGCACCACCCGGCCAGCCGGCGGCGCCGTCCCCGCAGATCACCTCGACCGGACCGAACCCCGGTTCGCCGGCGGCCGTACCGATCCGAGCGGCCGCCGCCGCGACGAGATCCGGGTCCACGTCGACCGTCGTCACCCGGCCCGTCTCACCGACGATGCGGGACAGCAACGCCGCGTTGTAGCCGGTCCCGGTCCCGATCTCCAGGACCCGCCCACCCACTCGCAGCTGCAACCGGTCCAGCATCCTCACGACCAGGCTCGGCTGCGACGACGAGCTCCGCGGTACACCGCCCGCTCCGACCGCCGTGACCAGCGCGCTGTCGCTGTAGATCAGCTCGGCGACCTCCGGCGGCGGCGGACGGACGTCCGCCGCGACCCACGACCAACCGCCGTCGCCTCGCACGTAGAAGCCGTCGACGAAGTCCGCCCGGTCCACCACGCCGAAGGCTTCCTCGACCCTGCGATCGACATCGCCGACCCGTCGGCAGATCTCCTGCGCGTACCGCTGCCGGTCCACCCACCCCACCCGACCATTGAGTCACGCCGCCCTCGTGCCCGGCCACCCACCGGTTTCGCCGACCGGCCACCTCTCTACGGCGGCCGCCGGTCACATGGGACGAGCACCTCCCGCTGAGGTGATCGACTATCCGTGGTTGAGCTACTGGCGACGGCTCCGCGACGCACCGAGGCCGGTGTGGCCGGGCCCTGCACGAGCTACTGCTCGCCACCGGTCAGCTCGATCAGGACCGCTGCGCGGTGGACTCGCACGTGCACGCACTCAAAGTGGGGATCACGTCGGACCTTCGCCGGTCAACAGTGGCTATCCCGGATTGGAGCACCACGTGATCGTCGAAGCCCACGGCCCCACCGGACCGATCGCCCGCCGCGGCGTCGTGCGCGGATCCGGCCTGGGCAAGGCCCGCTGGGTCATCGAACGCGGCTCCGCTTGGCTGCAGCCTTCAACGCCCACGCACTCGCTACGAGCGCCGCACCGACATCCACCTCGGCCTGCTCCACTCGCGTGCGCGCTGATCTGCCACCGCTACCAATGAACGCCTGCCGACGTTGGGTCTACTGAAATTGGCGCGGTGGAACCCGCGTGACCGGTGCCCCATCAACCGCAGCTGGGCGCGCGCTGGCCGGCTGGAAGTGCTGTGCCTGCAACGATTGCGCCGGCGGGCACAGCGATCGACGCCCGTGTGACGTCGGCGCCGGTCACATCAGCGCCTGTGAGGTCAGCTCCGTCCAGACATGCCCCGCTGAGGTCCGCACCCCTGAGATCGGCGCCGCGCAATGAGGCACCAGTCAGGTCCGCATCGCGCAATATCGCTCCAGCCGCGTCGGCCCCAGCAAGGTCGCGCCCCCGCAAGTCCGCTGCGGTCAGATCAGCGCCTGCGAACCGCGCACCGCGGAGGTCGGCAGCGGCGAGATCATTAGCCGCGACGCGGTCACCCCGCATGTCCAGGGCTCCTCCCGTCCCGGTGGAAGCCCGCGACCACGGCACGGCCCCTTGCAGAGCGAAGATCGCCATGACGGCCACGGTCGTGGCGACAGCCGCAACCGCTGCGCCCTGCCGTGCACGGCGTGACCGCAGCAGCTCGGCGGCCGTGAAGAGCAGGGCCGCTCCTGCTGAACTTGCGGCGATGATTGCGCCGAGCAGCCCGAAGATCTGCCCGGCAACGGCCACCAGCACGATGGCGACGACGGGCCAGATCCAGATCGATACCTGACGCGTCCTGGTGGGCATCGAGAGACATGATCCCACGCGGACGACGGCAGACAAGCTTGCTGTCAAGCCATACGATCCCCGCACGTCGGGAGTGGTAGGAGACGGAGGGTCGGGATGCGCAACTCGCCCGGGCCGACACCGCCCGGCACACCGGACTCCGACGAGCGGGACCCGATCGAATGCGACGAGTGCGGCCAGGTGGCGCAATGGCGGGGCACGGTTTACCGCTGCAAGGCCGGACACGAGACTCGGCGTAGGTAGCTCGTGTCGGACTTGTCACAGGTAGCTTCCAGCGCCAGAGATTCGATCGGTCGCTACTTCAGCTTCGTAAGCGCACTGCCATCGGCCTTGCTGGTCGCCTGGATCGTGCTGCTCGTCGGCAGCGGGGCGTGGAGCGGCGTGCCGGATCCCGCTGAAGCTTTTCGCGCCTTCGGCGAGCTCGGTGTCGGCGGAACCGCCGGCCTGGTGCTCGCCAGCCTCGCTTTGGGGCTCGTACTCCATCCGGTGCAATTCGCGTTCGTGCAGTTCCTCGAGGGTTACTGGGGCGTCTCAGCGCTTGCCCGCAGATTGCGCTATTTACGGATCAAGCATCATTGGGAGCGGCTGGACGAGCTACGCACGGAGTCGGATCGCCTCGCGAAGCGGATCCCTGTGATGCGGCGGCAGCTGCGCCAACTTCCGATCCCTGAGCGAGAACCGGTTGCGCGCACACTCGCCGAGCTCAGGGCCATCCACGACGAGCTCGAACGCCTCACCGCCACCGCGCCGCCGAACACCCCCGGCGCAGTGATGCCCACCCGGCTGGGGAACGTCCTGCGGTACTACGAGCGGCAGGTCGGAAGGGTATACGGAATCGAGACGGTCACGACCGTGCCATTCCTCTCCCGAACAGCATCACCCGGGGACATGGAATATGTCAACGACCAGCGATCGCAACTCGACCTCGCGGTGCGTATGGCGATCGTCGCCTTCACAGCAACGGGGCTCAGCGTGCTGTTCCTCGCCCGGCACGGTCTGTGGCTCCTCGTCGCGCTCATCCCTTACGCCGCGGGTTACCTCGCATACCGGGGTGCTGTGGTCATCGCCGGCGAGTACGGCCGCGCACTGGGTGTACTCGTCACGCTCAACCGCTTCGAGCTCTACGAACGTCTGCGTCTGCCGCCACCGTCCGACACAGCGCAGGAGCGTCGGCGCAACGCGGTTCTTATGGGTTTCTTGCGACATAACGAGACGAGCGATGTACCGCTGACCTATAGGCACGCCCCGCCGGAGCAAGTGCGCTCGGCGGGTGGCGGGACGAACTGAACGGCAGGCTCATCCGGCGGCCTCCTTGATCTCCGGCAATCGGCAGCGAAGCCGGCGAACGGCCACTCAGCTGCTCCTCCTCTGCCACCACCGGAACGAGATCCGGTTCGTTCACCCCGCTCGGCCTGGCGATTGCTCGGCGGGCAGGAGGGCTCGACGAGGCCGACGCGGAGCTTTCGACGAATCGCACTACGACCGCGGACGACGAGCTGCGCAAGGCGGGCGTCGACGAGCGCGTGGGGGCTACCCTTCGGTTCGTCCGAGCAGCACGCCCGCAGCCGGGGGCAGCTGTCGAGCAGCAGGTGAGCGCCAATCATCGATCACCGTAGGCTTTCCTCCGTGGACGAGCTGGCATCCGTCAATGGCACCATCGGCCGCGCCGAGGAGATGACGATCCCGGTCACCGACGACGGCCTGCTGCGCGGCGACGGCGTGTTCGAGGTGGCCCGCCTCTACGGCGGCCGCCCCTTCGCGTGGGACGAGCACCTCGCCCGGCTCGAACGGTCGGCGGCGAACGTACGGCTGGAGTTCGACCTGGACGCCGCCAAGGCCGAGGTCGACGCGCTGCTGGCGCGGGCGGGTGCGGTCGACGGGACGATCCGGCTGCTGATCACGCGCGGCGGGCGGCGGGTGGCCATCCTCAGCCCGCTCCCGGAACGCCTCCCCAGCGCGCGGCTCGCCACCGTCCGGTACGCCCCGACCCGCGTCCTCGACGCCGTCAAGTCGCTCTCCTACGCCGCGAACATGCTCGCCGGCCGCCTGGCCCGGGAAGCCGACGCCGACGAGGCGCTGCTGGTCACCCCGCACGGGCGCGTGCTCGAGGCGCCGACATCGGCGTTCTTCTACGTGCTCGACGGCAGGCTGCACACCCCACCGCTGACAGAGCACATCCTCGACTCGATCACCCGCCGCCACGTCATCGCGCTCACCGACGCCACCGAGCGCGTCCTGCACTGCGAGCAGCTCCCGGAGCTGGAGGAGGCGTTCCTGGCCTCCACCACGCGCGAGGTGCAGCCGGTGTCCGCGATCGACGGACGGCCGCTCCCGTCCGTGCCGGGGCCGCAGACGGCGGCGGCCGCCGAGGCGTTGCGGCGCCACATCGCCGAGAGCTGATCAACCGAGCGCGGTCAGCGCCGCGAGAGCGGCCATCTTGTGCTCCTTGCGCCACGGCGGCCCGGCGACCCGGCCCAGCGCGGCCGTCCGCTCCACCCCGACCGGGTCGTGCCTGCCCTTCGGATCGAGGTAGTGCACCGGTAGCCCGGCACGGGTGGCCGCCTCGGCGACCGCCTCCCGCGAGAGCTGGCCCTCGGCGAGGTGCAGGAGCGGGTGCGAGCGCAGGACGGCGTCCAGCGCGGGCACCGGCCGGACGACGGCGGCGATCCCGACGGCGACGGTCGGGTGCTGCCGCATCAGCTCCGCGAAGCAGGCTTCGACCGACGACAGCGCCTCCTCCGCCCACCGGTGCACGAGCCGCTCCGCCTCCGGCAGCGGCAGGCCGGCGGCGGCGTGGTACGCCTGCGCGGGCAGGTCGTGGCCCACGAGGTCGACGTGCGTGCGGGCGAGCAGCCGGACGTCGGGCGGCCCGGTCAGCGCCACCACGAGGGCCGAGCTGCTGCGGGGCGCCACCCCGAGTGCTCCGCTCACACGAAGAGGCTACGAGCGTTGTCCGATCTGTTCACGACCCGGCTGGCGCCGCGCTGACAGGCTGCCGTCCATGGGAATCGATCTGGCCGCTGCAGCCTCTTTCATGGCCCGGCATGCCCGGGTGCTGGACCGGCGGCGCTTCGCCTACCTGCTCGGCGCAGCCGATGCCGACGCGGTGCTCGCGGCCGTGGACGGCTACCGCAACGCCGACGGCGGGTACGGCTGGGGGCTCGAGCCGGACCTGCGTGCGCCCGAGAGCCAACCGGGTGGCGCATTGCATGCCCTCGAGGCCTTCGCGGACGTCGCCCCGGTCACCACGCCACGCGCGGTGCAGGTGTGCGACTGGCTGGCGTCGGTCACGCTGGCGGACGGCGGGCTGCCGTTCGCCCTTCCCATCGCCGACCCCGCGGGCTGCGCACCGTTCTGGGTCGGCGCAGACCCGACGGTCGCCACGCTGCAGAGCACCGCGTTCGCGCTCGCGGCCGCGCTGCGCGTCGGCGAGCACGATCCCGCGGTGGCGGAACACCCGTGGCTGGAGCGGGCCACCGGCTACTGCATCGACGCCATCCGCCGCATCGACGATTCGGTCCACGCCATCGAGCTGTGCTTCGCCGTCCAGGTCCTCGACGCCGCGCACGATCGCCGTCCCGAAGCACCCGCGCTGCTCGAACGACTCGGCGCGTTCATCCCCGACGACGGCATCGTTCCCGTCGCGGGCGGCGCGGAGGGCGAAGCGCTGCGTCCCCTGGACTTCGCCCCCACCCCGGGACCGGCTCGGGGCCTGTTCTCCGCCGAGACGATCGCCGCCGAGCTGGAGACGCTGGCCGACGCCCAGCACGACGACGGGGGCTGGAGCGTGGACTTCGACAGCTACTCACCCGCCGCCGCGCTGGAATGGCGGGGCTACAAGACCGTGAGCGCGGTGTCCACCCTGCTCCGCAACGGCGTCGTCGCCGCGAGCTGACATGCCGCTACCCCCGGCGGCGTAGGCCGCACCGGGACCGTGGGCGCGGCGACGTAGCCGAGGAGCCGACGGCGGAGGGACGCTCTCGGCGCCGCCTCGGAGCAGCCTTTCTCGTGTCCGACCGATGGATTTCCGGCCGGAGGTCGGTCATCAGCGACGAACCCGAGGAGATGGCGATGAGCATCGAGACCCACCGGACTGCGCAGGCCCTCGACCTCGGCCGGGTCGCCCACGAGCTGGAGATCCGGCTGACCGGAGCGCTGCACCTGCCCGGCGACGCCGGGTACGAGCGCCAACGCGAGGGCTTCCGCGGAGCACCGGCCGTCGTCGTCGACGCCGAGACCGTGGCCGACGTCCGCGCCACCGTCCTCGCCGCCCGCCGGAGCGGCCTCCCCCTCACCGTGCTGTCCACGGGCCACGGCACCGTCGCCGCACCGGACGGCGGGTTCCTGCTGCGCACCTCGCGGGTGGCGCAGGTGCTCGTCGACCCCGACCGCCGCGTCGCCCGCCTCGGGCCCGGCGTCCGCTGGAGCGACGTGATCGCCGCAGCGGAGCCGTTCGGGCTCGCCCCGCTCTCCGGGGACACGCCATCGGTCGGCGTCGTCGGCTACACCCTCGGCGGCGGCCTCTCGTGGCTGTCCCGCAAGTACGGTTTCGCCGCCGACAGCCTGCTCAAGGCCGAGCTCGTCACCGCGGACGGCCGCGTGGTCGTCGCGGACCGGCGCCACCACACCGACCTGTTCTGGGCGATCCGCGGCGGGAGCGGCAACTTCGGGGTCGTCACCTCGCTCGAGCTGCGGCTGTACCCCGTCCCGAGCGTCTACGGCGGCTGGGCCGAGTTCCCGGTCGACGGTGCCGAACGCGCGCTGCGCCACCTCGCCGAGCACGGCGACGAGCTGCCCGACGAGCTGTCGGTCTCGCTGATGATCGGCAAGGAATCACTGGTGATCCGCGCGGTGCACGCAGGCCGGGACGGTCGCGCCGCGCTGCAGCCGCTGCTCGACGCCGCCGGCACCCCGGTCGTGGACCGGTTCCGCGAGATGCGCTACTCCGAGGTGTCGACGATCGGAGGCACGCCCCCGATCACGTTCGCGATGTACGACGAGCTGTCGGAGGAGACGATCGCGGCGATCGTCGACCAGGTCGTGAACGGCGATGTCCCGGCCGTGGAGGTCAAGCACTGGGGCGGCGCGATCGCCCGCCCGGCCCACGACGACCCCGGCCCGGTCAGCCACCGCGACGCCCGGTTCGTCATGAAGATCGCCGCGCCGGCCGCCGACGCGATCACCGCCTCGGCCACCGGCGGCTCCTTCCTCAACTTCCTGCACGACACGACGCGGACGCACACCGCCTTCACTCCGGAGAACCACCGCCGGCTGCGGGAGGTGAAGACGGCCTACGACCCCGGGAACCTCTTCCACCGCAACCACAACATCCCGCCGCTCGGATAGCGGCCACGGTCACGCTCGACAAGCAAGCTGAGCCTTACTTAATCTCCCGCCATGCCCTCGACCGTGCTCGCTGCCACCCGCCGGGACTTCCTCGCGATCCTGGCCGCCGCAGCCCTGCTCCCCGCATGCTCGACCGATTCCGGGAGCGGGCCTGCACCGGCCACCCGCACCGTCCAGCACCCGCTCGGCACGACCGAGGTACCGGTGGCGCCGACGCGCGTGGTCGCGCTCGACCGCCGCGCCGCACTCCCCCACCTGCTCGCGCTCGGCGTCACACCGATCGCCGCCCTCACCTACGAGAGCATCATCGGCACCCCGTTCCCGCCGGTCATCGCCGAGCAGGCGCGGGACGTCGCGGTCCTGCCGGTCGCGGGCAGCGCCGACGACCCGAACCTCGAGGCCGTGGCCGCCCTGCAGCCGGACCTCGTGATCGGCTGGACGGGCGGCATCGAGGAGAAGTACGCGGCGCTGTCGGCGATCGCGCCCACCGTGGCCGTCGACGTGGACTTCACCGATGCCTCGGTCAGCCTCCGCGCGATCGCGGCGGCCCTGGGCCGTGAGGCGGAGGCCGACGCCGTGATCTCCGCGTTCGACGAGCGCCGCGCGGCGCGACTGCGGGAGATCGGCGAGATCGGGAACGTGTCGGTGGTGCTGGGCATCGGCAACCAACAGTTCCGCGTGTACCAGCCGACCGGGTCGTCGGTGGCCCGCTGGCTGGCCGAGGCGGGTGGGCGGATCGTCCCGGACCTCGCGTCCGCCATCGGGGAACCGTACGGGGACGAGCTCGTCCTGATCAGCCCGGAGAACCTCGGCCAGGTCACCGGGGACACGATCGTCGTCATGCACAACACCGGCGCCGCGGGCGAGGCCGCACTCGCCGAGCTGGAGGGCTCCCCGCTCTGGCCGACCCTGCCGGCCGTGCGGGCGGGGCGCGTCGTCAAGGTGAACTCGCAGGAGTCGGTGGGCTCGTACGGGTTCCAGGGCTACGACTCCGTGCTCGACACCCTCGTCGACCAGTGGACGGCGCTCGGGGCGCGGTAGGTCGCGCTGCCGCGTGGTCAGCCGTCCTCGAGCCGGAACCCGATCTTCATCCCGACCTGGAAGTAGCTCAACCGGTTGTCCTGCACCGCCCCGCGGATCTCGGTGACCTCGAACCAGTCGACGTTGCGCAGCGTCTGCGTGGCCCGGTCGATTCCGTGGCGGATCGCCTCGTCGAGGCTGTTGGAGCTGCTGCCGACGATCTCGGTGACGCGATAGACGTGGTCCATCGCAGTAGCGAACCACGAGAACGGAGCCCGCGGGTGGTTCTAGAGCATGGTCAGGAGCATCCCGGCCATGCCCCCGCTCATCAGGACGCGGCCGGCCGCATCGAGCCGCGAGACCGCCCCGGCCGGGTCCGGTGAGCTGCGGTGCTCCTCGACGACGGAGGCGAGCGCGGCGTTTCCGAGCAGCACCAGGAAGGCGAGGGTGACCACCTGCATCCACACCGGGACCGCAGCGAGGTCGTGCGAATGGGATGCGTGGTCGGCGCCCATCAGCCAGGGCACCGCCCCGAGCATCCACACCATCGCCACCAGGTCGAGCAGGTGGTTGGCGCTGGCGCCCCGCCCGTGTCCGACCGGACGCAGGACACGCAGGACGAACACGGCGGCGAGCAGCCCGAACACCGCGAGCTGCACGATGCCGACGGAGGTGCCGGGCCCCGGCCACCCCCACGCCATCCCGATCATCGCGATGCTCGTCAGCAGGTGCGAGAACGCGGCGATCCGGCCCCCGCCTGCGACCGGCCGGAACAGCCGGACCATCGACGACAGCCCGGCCACGGCGAAAGCAGCCGTGAACACGAGCGCCATCATCAGCCGCTGCGCCCCGCGTCACCGACCTCGGCGAGCTTGGCCAGCCACGCCCGCGACCCGTCGGCGTCGCCGTACTCGTCGTGCCAGTTCCACCATTCGTACGGCTTGGTCTGCGGGTAGCCCTCCGGCGAGTCCTCCCACTCCTCCTGCCGCCCGAGCGCGGTCATGTCGAGGTAGCTCCAGGTACTCCCCAGCGCCTCGTCGCCGCGGGCGTTGATGAAGTACGTGCGGAAGACGCGGTCGCCGTCGCGGATGAACGCGTTCGTGCCGTGCCACTCGGCCACGCCGAAGTCGGCGTCGAACCCGTCGGTCATCGTGTACCAGGGCATCGACCACCCCATCCGCGCCTTCAGCCGCTCGATGTCCGGCTGCGACGCACGCGAGACGAAGGCGAGCGAGGTGTCGCGGGCGTGCAGGTGCGCGAGGTGGCCGACCTGGTCGGCGGTGACGAGGGAACAGCCCCTGCACGCGTGGTCGGGCCAGCCGAACACGCCCGGCTCGAAGAACGCGCGGTACACGACCAGCTGACGACGGCCCTCGAACAGGTCGAGCAGGCTCACCTCGCCCTCGGGCCCGACGAACCGGTACTCCTTCTCCACCGCAACCCACGGCATCCGCCTCCGCTCGGCGGCCATCGCGTCCCGGGCGCGGGTCAGCTCCTTCTCCTTCACGAGCAGCCGCTGGCGCGCGGCCTCCCACTCCTCTGGCGAGACGATCGGGGGAGTCTTCATCGCGGCGTCCGCCTTCCAGGCGTATAGCAACCAACTGCTTGCTATTCAAGCTATAGCAACCGCTGGATTGCGTCAAGCGCGCGAGCTACTTCGGAGGCAACGTGCGCGCGTGGGCGGCGCCGCGCCCGACCCACGTGGCGAGCTGATCCTCGGTGCGCACGTCCTCGGGCTCGACGCGGAGGAAGCCCGTCATGGTGCGTCCGCCCATCACCATCGGGAACGCGGCCGTGGACGCCAGGAGCCGTTCGCGCTCGGCGGGATCGATGCGCACCAGGATGCCGCCCTCGCGGCTGGCGCAGACCGCCATGTTGCCGCTCAGGAGGAACGCCAGGCCGCCGAACATCTTCTGTTCGGACAGGTCCGACTCGCCGGCCAGAAGGTCGCGGATCCGCTCCGCCAGGTCCTCGTCGTACGCCACCGGGCGGACGCTACGCGCGGCCCCCGACACCGGCGATCGCCTCGGCCATGGCCGTGAGGTCGTCGGCCCGCAGCCCCGGCCACCCGTGCACGGCGGCCCGCCACTCGTCCGGCACCGCGCTCGCGCCGTGGGCCGCCCCGAGCAGCCCGCCCGCGATCGCCGCGACGGTGTCGGTGTCCCCGCCCCCGCGCACGGCCGCCTGCAGCCCGTCCACCAGACCGCTCGTGTGCACGATCGCCGACCACGCGGCCTGGAGCGCCGCGACCACCCAGCCGTTCGACGACGCGAACCGCTCCGGCGGGGCCTGCTCGGCCTCGTCGAGCACGCCCGGCCACTGCGGCCCGACGAGGTCGAGCCCGGCCCGCACGTCGAGCTCGCCGGTCCGGACGGCGTGGTCGATGGCAAGGCACCACAGGACACAGGCGTCGCCTGCCTGCGGGTCGTGGTGGGTCAGTGCGCTCACCACGCGCGCGGCCGCCGCGATCGCGGCCCGGTCACCGAGGTGCGCGAGCGCGACGGGTGCGGTGCGCATCAAGGAGCCGTTGCCGGCGCTGCGGCCGGTCGAGGCGTGGACCTCGGCTGCGCGCATCAGCATCCGGCCTGCGGCCCCGTCCTCCGGCGTGCCTCCCATGGGCCCGAGCACGGAACGGGTCTGGACGCCGATGTCCGCCGGGCCGTCGGCGTGCCAGCGCAGGAAGCCCGCGGCGATCGCATCGAGTGCGGCCTTCTCACGCAGGTCGGCGTGCCTGGCGGCCACCTGCGCGATCACGCTCGTCATCTCGGTGTCGTCGCTCCACTGCCCCGGCGCGTAGTCGCCGAGCCCGCCGCCGAGCATGCGGGCCTGCTCGCCCGGCCCGGGAAGGGGCCTGCTGCCGTACTCGTAGGGAACGCCCAGCGCGTCGCCCACCGCGACGCCGAGCAGCGTGCCGACGACCCGATCGATGTCGAATCCCGCTCCCACCGTCAGTCGCTCTCCGATCTCCGCAGTCCGCTCACCAGCGAGGCCAGCAGCAGTTCCCGGACCTCGACGACGAGCGAGCCGAGCCGGTCGTGGAGCATGGCATTCGCGTCGACGGCCCCGAGGAGCCCTCCTACGGCCTGCTGCACAGGCATCGCCGGCAGAGCGACGGGAAGATCGGCCAGAGTTCTCGAGCTGATCGAACGGACTGCAGACCCGGAGCTGTTCCGATCAATCCAGTCCCGGGCCTCGGGCGTCCCGAGGTAGTACGTCAGATACGAGGAGTCGACGGGATGCCGCGGGCGGAGCCGAATGCAGCCGGGCCCCAGGAACCAGCCCTCTTCCGCGGGTGCGACCAGGCCGACCCTGCCTGGTTCGCCCGTGCGGACGCAGACCACATCACCTTCATCCAGCCGGTAACGCGACAACCTCGCACTCTCCCCCTCCCCGACGAACTCCGTGTCTCCGGCCAGAGCGTTGTAGCGGATGGTGCGGGGCACGACGAGCCGCCATGGCGATTCGCGCCCCATGAGCCTGGCCACGTACCCGGGTCCGGCCAGGATGTCGCAAACATCGCCCAACAGGACCTTCTGCCATCCCGACGGAAGCCCTCGCCGGAAGACGTCCTCCTCATCGACGCGTGAGAGCCTGTCGTCGAGCACCCGGTCGAGCTCCCTTGCCCGATTCCCGAGCTCGGTCAGCTCTGATCTCACGTCGGCGACCGTTCGCATCCCCGAAGCAACGCCTGGCACGACCGTTGCGGTCTCGACGTACGAACGCGGGTTCAGGACGAATCTGCGCTCACGGATCTCCTCGACCCGCGCGCTCCGGGCGAGCCCACGCGGCGGCTCGTACCCGGCCGTTCCTCCGCTGTCGCGCCAGCCGTGGTACGCGCCGACGATCTGCTCGACATCCTCGTCGCCGAGCTCCCGCCGGCTGCGATCGCGGATCGATCCCAGGTGCGTCGCATCGACGAAAAGCACTTCGGGGACGGTCTGCTGCCGAGGCACCCGCAGGATCCAAAGCGTCACCGGGATACCTGTGGAGGTGAACAATCCCGGAGGGAGCGCGATCACACATTCGACGACACCGGCCTCGACCATCCTCGCCCTGATGGCGGCTTCGGACCGGTTCTCAGTGGTAGTGGCGGCATTCGCCATCAGGACGGCGGCCCGACCGCCGGGACGGAGCGCCGCCGCCGCGTGCTGCAGCCATGCGAAGTTCGCGTTGTGGGGCGGAGGCTCACCGTACCGCCACCGCTTGTCGAGCGTGGGAGCCTGCGACGTCCAATTCGTCAGACCGAAGGGCGGGTTGGCGAGTACGACGTCGAACTCGTTCTCGATTCCGACGCCGGCCTCGAGCACCATCGACCGGATGACATCGATGTCGATCCCGGCGAGCGCGGCGCTCATCGACGTGCGTTGAGCATGACGCTCGCTTGCGGCATGGCCCGTCAGCGAGACGCGTCCTGATTCCGCCGAGCTGCCCCACACATGGAGGGCTGCGCCTAGGAGCAGCTCCCCGGACCGGCAGAAGGGGTCGTACACCCGATCCGAAGAGGTCGGCGCCGTCACGCCGACCATGACGCGCGTCACGGAGAGCGGCGTGTAGGTGTCCCCCCGTCGCCCCGTCGCGGAGGCCATCCGCCCCTGCAGTTCGAGGAGGAAGCGAGCGACGTCGCCCTTGTCGGTAGGAATGGCGAACGCGTCGACGACGTGGACGAGCAGGGAGAGCACGCGCTCACGCCCGGCATCCCGCACCTGGTCCACGACCTGCTGGGGTAGCGATATGCGTGCCTGGTCCTGCAGGGCGCGATCCAGCGCATCACGCAGCACGTCGGACCGCGGCTCCTGCGTCACCCCTCTCCAGAGCCGCCGATGCCGGAGCTTGAGGATCAGCAGGGCCTCGAACAGGTCGAACGCCGAATCGATGTCGAGGAACCCGCGCACCTTGTCCATGGCTGACCACATCGCGCTGACGACATCCGGCTCGCGCTGCGCCGGAGGCGGCTCGACCGCGTGCGCGGCCTCGATCGGCATGCCGCTGTTCCTCAGGAACCGGTCGCCGTACGTGGTGCCCGGATGCTCATCGGGCCTCAACCCGTTCTTCGGGATTCGACGGGCTCCCAGCCACTCTGCGATCTCACTGAAGGCGAACATCTCCTGGCCACCCGTCCGCCTGGGGTCCGGAAAGGTGAGATGCCGCTTCCGCCAGTTGCTGACGGCAGCAGGGCCGACCCCCGCCAACCGCGCCACATCCGTAGCGGAAACCAGACGAACGGCTCTCGTCATCCTGTCTCCCCACGCGTTCCGATCGCGCTCCGTCCGGCGAGGAGGCGGGGAACCCGATCGCGCGGGAGGAGTTCTTCGACGACCTCCGGCGACAATTGCCTGAGGAGCCGGTAGACCGTCGCGTGGTCGGCCTCGAGGTGCCGGTGGTGGATCGGCTCATGGTGCATGATGCGGTTCCGAAGCACGAGGACGTTGTCGTAGTCCTGGTGCAGCGCCCCGCGATCCGCTCCGGGAAACACCCGGTGGAGAGCGGGCGTCCAGAGAGTCCGGTGATACCGGCCGCTCAGCAGCGAGACCCAGAATCCGAGCGTCAGCTGCGCGACGACGTCGTCCGGCACTTCCGGCCGCTGCTGGAGCCGGACCAGATTCCGCTTCGCCTCCGCGACCTTGCGCCGCCCGTTCTCATTGAGTGGAGCCGACCGCCACCAGTCCGGCCGGGAGAACCTCGTGGCGAGCCTGCGATGCAGAGCGTTGCGCAGCGCCAGCTCGAGCCGGTTGAGCGGCACCACGAACGCAGCCGCCACCTCGAGATTCCACCACTCCAGGTCGACCGCTGCCTCGGCATTTCCCCCGGCCGCCGTGAGATAGGGCGTGAACCTCGGCTCCGACAGGACGGCGCTGACCCATGCGGGCGGTTCGGTCCCCATGGCGTCCCCCTCTGCCGACAGAGGGCAGCCGAAAGCCGGCTGTGCTACGCTCGCTGTCGTAGGCCCCGGGTCGCCCCTGCTTCGCATGCCGCCCGGGGCAAGCTCATGTCCGGGCCACTCGTCCTCACCTCAGTGACGACCACAGTATCGCCAGACCCGAGGTTCGGTCAAGTAATCGAGTACTCGAAACTGTGAAGGCCGGTGTCGGTCGCGTCCGCGGGCGGGCGGGCATGATGGGGAGCCGTGACGACCTCGGCAATCCGCTCGGGGCTCGACCTGCGCTGGGTCGATCCCGCCATCCGCCCCCAGGACGACCTGTTCGGCCACGTCAACGGGACCTGGCTGCGCACGCACGTGATCCCCGACGACCGGGCGCAGGACGGTGCGTTCCGCGCGCTGTACGACAAGGCCGAGGAGGACGTGCGCGCGATCATCGAGGAGGCCGACGGCGAGCCGGGCACCGACGCGCGCAAGATCGCCGACCTGTACGCCTCCTTCATGGACGTCGAGCGGATCGAGGCGCTCGGCACGGCGCCGCTGAAGCCGCTCCTCGACGAGGTCGCGGCCGCCGAGGACCGCGCCGCGCTCGCCGAGGTGCTCGGCCGTCGCCAGCGGGAGGCGCGCACGGCGCTCTTCGGCGCGTTCGTCTCCACCGACCCCAAGAACGCCACGCGCTACCTGGTGCAGCTCGAGCAGTCCGGGCTGGGCCTGCCCGACGAGTCCTACTACCGCGAGGACGCCTACGCCGAGATCCGCAAGGCGTACGTCACGCACCTCGCGCGCCTCGCCGAGCTCGTCGGGCTGCCCGACCCGGCCGGGCTCGCCGAGCGCGTGCTGGACCTCGAAACCGCGCTCGCGGCCGCCTCGTGGGACCGCGTCACCAACCGCGACGCGGAGAAGACCTACACCCTCATGACGCTGCCGGCGCTGCGGCAGAACGCGCCCGAGTTCGACTGGGAGCCGTGGCTCGCGGCGTTCGGCGCTCCGGAGGGCGCCTTCGACGAGATCATCGTGCGGCAGCCGAGCTTCGTCGCCGCGGCCGCGAAGCTGTGGGCCGAGCGGCCGCTGTCGCAGTGGCAGGAGTGGCTCGCGATCCACACGGCCTCCGCCTGCGCCGACTACCTCACCGCGGCGATCGTCGAGGAGGACTTCGACTTCCACGGCCGCACGTTGTCGGGCACGCCACAGCTGCGGGAGCGGTGGAAGCGCGGGGTCGGCGTCGTCCAGGGGGCGCTCGGGGAGGCGGTCGGCAAGCTCTACGTCGACCGGCACTTCCCCGGCGAGGCGAAGGAACGGATGGTCCAGCTCGTCGCCAACCTCGTCGAGGCCTACCGGCAGAGCATCAGCGAGCTGGACTGGATGAGCCCGGCCACGCGCGAGCGGGCGCTGACCAAGCTCGGGAAGTTCGGTTCCAAGATCGGTTACCCGGAGAAGTGGAAGGACTACTCGGCCCTGGAGATCCGGGCCGACGACCTGCTCGGCAACGCGCTGCGCGCGGGAGCCTGGTCCACCGACTTCCAGCTCGCCAAGATCGGCCGGCCGGTGGACCGCGACGAGTGGCTGATGACGCCGCAGACCGTCAACGCCTACTACCACCCGCGGATGAACGAGATCGTCTTCCCGGCCGCGATCCTGCAGCCGCCGTTCTTCGACGCGGCGGCCGACGACGCGGCCAACTACGGCGGGATCGGCGCCGTCATCGGGCACGAGATCGGGCACGGGTTCGACGACCAGGGCTCCAAGTACGACGGCGACGGCAACATGACCGACTGGTGGGAGCCGGGCGACCGCGCCGAGTTCGAGCGCCGCGCCCAGGCGCTGATCGACCAGTACAGCGCGCTGTCCCCCGCCGGGCTGCCCGACCACAAGGTCAACGGCGCGCTCACCGTCGGCGAGAACATCGGCGACCTCGGTGGGCTGACCATCGCGATCAAGGCGTACGAGATCGCGCTGGGCGGCGAGCAGGCGCCGGTGATCGACGGATTCACCGGGCTGCAGCGGGTGCTCATCGGCTGGGCGCAGGTGTGGCGGATCGTCACCCGCGAGGCCGAGGCGATCCGGCGGCTCGCCGTCGACCCGCACTCGCCGCCCGACCTGCGCTGCAACGCCGTCATCTCGAACCTCGACGCCTTCCACGAGGCGTTCGACGTGCAGCCCTCCGACGCGCTCTACCGGGCGCCTGCGGAGCGGGTGCGCATCTGGTGACCGAGCGCTGGACCGGCGCCGAGTGCGCGGCCGCGTGGGGCGTGAAGCCCGGGACCTGGCTCGGCTACGTCTCACGCGGCCAGGCACCGCAGCCGATCCCGGAGCCCGACGCGCAGGGACGCAAGCAGTGGGACGCCGACGAGGTGCGCCGCTGGCCGCGCCCGGGTGCGGGACACCGCCGGGCCGCCGCCGGCCCCGAGGCCGAGGCGCTGCTCGCGCAGATGCGGGAGGTCGCCGACCGGATCGAGGAGCTGCGCGTCCGCCAGCGGGAGCTGCTGTCCGCCGGGAAGCGGGAGGGGCTGGAGATCAGCGCGATGGCCAAGGCCCTCGGGATCTCCCGGCAGACGGCCTACGGGTGGCTCGCCGAGTGATCCGGCTCAGCCCGGCTCGTAGGGGCGCAGGGCGATGATCGTCCCATCCGGCTTCGCCTCGATGTAGCCGGACGCACCGGTGTCGTTGTTGGTCGTGTGGATCGCGACCTCCGGCCCGGTGCCCGTGTCCCGGACGATCAGGTACTGCACCGTCGGGTTCTGGACGTTCAGGCTCTGCCCGGCGCCTGCGACCAGGCCGAGGATCTTGTCGACGTCGACGGCCGCGAGATCCACGAGCGGGTCGTCGGGTTCTCGGCTCGTCTGGCTGGAGATGTCGAAGCCGCCCCGGTAGGTGTAGCTCTGCGCGCGGGCCGGGGCGTCGGGGAC
The DNA here is from genome assembly GCF_007994075.1 of Pseudonocardia hierapolitana. Taxonomy (NCBI): domain Bacteria; kingdom Bacillati; phylum Actinomycetota; class Actinomycetes; order Pseudonocardiales; family Pseudonocardiaceae; genus Pseudonocardia; species Pseudonocardia hierapolitana. Next base: position 1,642,684 of record NZ_VIWU01000001.1, read on the forward strand.
CGGCATCTCGAGCGAGGCGTAGTCCGGGTAGACGGTCAGGTCGGCCACCTGCGTCGTGCCGAACTCGGCCCGCATGCCGTCGATGAGGGCCCGCAGGCCGGCCGGCGTGTGCAGCGCGGTAGCCCCGAGGACGATCGGCGCGGCGGCCGGGCCCTCGGCCGCGACGGGCACGCCGTCCGGGCCCACGGACATCGGCGACGGCCCGGTCAGCCGCCCGATCCCGAACCCGGTGCCGACGAGCACGAGCGCGACGACACCGGCACCGACGAGGTTCGCACGCCGCGGCCGCCGCTGCGGGGCGCGCTCCCGCAGGTCCGGCATCGGCTTGTCGAACTGCAGGTCCTCGACGAGGTCACGCAGCTCACCGAGGGTCTTCGCCGCCGTGGCGGCCGCGGTGCGGGAGCGGTGCTCCGCGGCGTCGAGCTGCCCGTCGGCGTACGCCGTGTCCAGCAGCCCGCACACCTCGGTGCGGTCGAGATCGCGCGCCCTCGTCCTGGGCGACCGGGCGGACGACACCGGCGGATCGTAGCCGTGCCGGGACTTCGGTGGATCAGGACTTGCGTCCCACAGCCAACACGATCGGCATGGCGCCCCACGGACGCTGCGCGAGAGCGTCCATCCGCCGGAAGGCCGCGTCCCAGCGCGCCACGTCCGCGTCCGTCGCCAGCCCAGCAGCCATCAGCTCGCCACGGGCGGCCCATCCCGGCGAGCGGACCCCCGCAGGCGCGCGGATGATCGGCCCGGTCACCCGGAACACCTCGACCGCGAGTCCCGCGCCCTCGAGCAGGGGTCCGAGCGACCGGCCCACCTGCAGGTCGTTGCCGCGCCCGGTCTGGTACTCGACGTAGCGCCCGTGCAGGTCGTCCAGGTCGGGGTCCGACGGCGACATCCACAGCATGGAGTGGTCGACGTCGACGAGGTACACGGTGCCGCCCGGCCGGGTCAGCTCGGCCAGGTGACCCACGATCTCCGCCTCGCGGCCACCGTTGTGCGCCAGCACGTGCCGGCACATCACCACGTCGAACGCACCGGTGGGTGCGCCGGTCGCGGCGGCGTCGCCGAGGCGCACCGACGCCTGCGGCAGGTGCCCGACCTCGGCGACGGCCGCCTCGACGGCGTCCGCGGCGCCGTCCACACCGACCGCCCTGCCGGCCTCCCCCACCTCGTCGGCGAGCAGGCGCAGGAGCGCACCCGGCCCGCAGCCGACGTCGGCGACGGACGCACCGGGGCCGATCCCCGCGTGCGCCCACTCCACGGCCTCAGCCTGCCGCGCCGCGGCCGCCATCATCCGGTACCGCTGCTGCTCACCGGGGTCGAGCCGGAGGGCGTAGGCGATGTCACTCGATCTCATGGACACACCGTCGGGGAGACACCCGGTCCCCGGCATCGGTGGTCACTGCCCAGATCTCACCCGCGGGGTGTGGCGTGGTCGACGAGCGTCACGCGGCCCGGCGCCGCGTCCGCCCAGGAACCGGTGAGGCCGAGCACCGCGATGGCCGACGTCTTCATCTCCAGCGGCTCACCGGTCAGCCCCGCGACGAGCTCGGAGACACCGGGGTTGTGCCCCAGGAGGAGTGCCGCGCCGACGTCGTCCGGGAGCCCGCGCACCACGGCGAGCAGCTCCTCGGCCGACGCCGCGTACACGCGCTCGTCGAGGATCGGGGCGGGCGGGCCGTCGAGCTCCGGCGCGATCAGCCCCCAGGTCTGGCGGATCCGGGTGGCCGGCGAGCACACCACCGCGTCGAGGCGCCCGACCCGGTCCCGGATCCAGCGTCCGGCGGCAGGCGCATCGCGGCGGCCACGCGCGTTGAGCGGCCGCTCCGCATCGGGCACGTCGTCCGGCCACGCCGACTTCGCGTGCCGGACGACGACGAGCCGGCGGGCATCCATGCGACCTCACCTTCACGGCTGCGGGACGAACTCGCAGAAGCTCTCGTAGTGGTCGTCGGTGTAGTACCAGTGTTCCGGGTCGCGCTCGTCCGGCCCACCGGTGACGATCCGGCGGGCGCCCCGGTGGTTCAGCCCCGGCGTCTCGACGGTGAACTCCCGGTAGTAGCCGCGCCCCTCGTCGGGCAGGATGCCCTCGCGGTTGCCGAACGTGACGCCGTCGTTGCGCGGGTACTCGTACGGCCCGCCCGCCTCGATGTCCTCGATCACCTCGTGCGCCTCGGGCGGCAGGGCCGCCACGGCGCAGTCGGGAATGCCGTCGTTCTCGGTGACGGCGGCCGCCGGGCTGGTGGCAGGCGGTGCCGGTGCTGGTGACACCTGGCAACCGGCCAGCGCGAACCCGGCCAGCACCAGGCCGATCACCATCCGGATCACGCCTGCGCCTCCCCCAGCGCCCGCACGCCGTGGCCACCGACGAACGCGACCGTCTCGAACTGGCGGTCACCGGACCCGCCGCCGCGCCACAGGTCGTCGGTGGCGCCGCGCAGGATGTCGGTCAGCGTCAGGAACCCGGGCAGGTCCGCGTCCACGAGCTCATCGGCACCCGGCCAGAGCAGGGCGACGCGCTCGTCGTCCGGCCACCACGTCGCCAGGTCGCGCAGCGAGTCCACGAGCGCGTCGAGGTTGCGGCCGGCCGTCGCGGGGAGCCGCAGCGCCCGGGCGATCGCCGCCTGCGCCTCGCGCATCCCGGCCGCCCGCCCCGCCTCGGCCACGGCGAACCCGCTGCCCGCCAGGGTCCTGCGCACGCGCTCGGCGTCCGTCGGGTCCGCCAGCAGCACGCCGCGGCCGGTCAGGCCGGGGAGCAGCGTCGCGACCCGCACTCTGTCCACCCGGCTATTCGATCACGAGCGCTCGTGATCGGCGAGGACCCTGCGGAGGATCTTGCCGGCCGGCGACCGCGGGATCTCGTCGACGAACACGACGGCCCGCACCCGGCGGGGCGGGGAGACGCGCCCGGCCACGTGTTCGATCAGCTCGACGGCCTCGACGTCGCGCCGCCGCACGACGTACGCCACCGGGATCTCCCCCGCCGCCTCGTCGGGACGCCCGACCACCGCGCAGTCGGCCACCGCGGGATGGGCGCCCAGCAGCGCCTCGAGCTGGGCGGGCGCGACCTGGTGGCCCTTGTACTTGATCAGCTCCTTCACCCGGTCGACGACGAAGAGCCAGCCGTCCGGGTCGATGCGGACGAGGTCGCCGGTGTGCAGCCATCCGTCGTCATCGAGCACGTCCGCGGTGGCCTCCGGGTTGCCGAGGTAGCCGGACATCAGCTGTGGCCCGCGAACCCACAGCTCGCCGGCCTCCCCTGCCGGCACGTCGGTGCCCGTCGCCGGGTCGACGAGCCGGGCCTCGGTGTTCGGCACGAGCATTCCGGCCGAACCCGGCCGTGCGGGACGCCCGTCGTGGGGCGATGCGGAGACGATCAACCCGGTCTCGGTGAGTCCGTACGCCTGCCCGACGAACCGGCCCAGCCGCTCCGCACACGCCGCCTGGACCTGGGCGGACAGCGGCGCCGAGCCGGAGACGACCTTCTCCAGCGACGAGAGGTCGTAGCGGTCGACGAGCGGGTGCTTCGCCAGCGCGAGGACGATCGGGGGCGCGCCGAGCACCGCCGTCACGCGGTGCTGCTGGATCAGCGCCAGGAACGACTCGACGTCGAATCGGGACATGGTGACGACGGTGGCACCGGCCCGCAGCACCTTGTTCATGCCGGCCGACTGGCCCGCCACGTGGAAGAACGGGATCGGGCATATCGGCCGCTCCTGCTCGCCGAACGGGGCGAGCCGGTCGAGCTCGACGAGCGCGGCGACCAGGGCGCGGTGGGTGAGCATCACGCCTTTCGGCCATCCGGTGGTGCCGCTGGAGCAGAGCAGGGCGGCCAGGTCGCGGGACGGGTCGACCCGCACCGCGGGCGGTGTGTCGCCGTACCCGAACAACTCGGAGAACGCCGACGCGCCGGGGGCCGCCGCGCCGAGCACGAACACCCGCTCGACGCCGGCCTTGTCCGCGGCCGCGAGCGCGGTCTGGAGGCAGGGCGGGACCGTGAGCAGGAACCGCGCCGACGTGTCGGCCAGCTGGTACGCCGCCTCGTCTGCGGTGGCGAGCGGGCTCAGCGTGGTCACGACGCCGCCTGCGTACTCGGGCAGGTTCGGCATCATGATCGCGAACACGTCCCGGGGGCGGAGGCCGCACGCGGCCAGCCCCGCGGCACAGCGGCGGACGCCGGAGGCCAGATCCGCGTAGGTGAGGACCCGCCCGCTCGCGCCGTCCACGATCGCGGGTTTCGCACCCCGTTCCGGCGCGTGCGCGAGCACGTACTCGGGCAGCGTCACGTCGGGGATGCCGACGTCGCCGAACGCGCTGGTAATGATCATGGTTGCCTCCCTCGGCCGGGCTATTGTGCGGAAACACAACCCCGACCCGGCGCGAGATCGCCTCGGGGTGAGACCCCGGGATTGCGGGGGTGGCGATGCTGCTGCTCGAACGGGACGCCGAGCTCGGCCGCGTCGACGCCCTGGTGGACTCCGTCGCCGGCGGGGCGGGCCGCGTCCTGTTCGTCGAGGGCCCGGCCGGGATCGGCAAGACCCGGCTGCTGGACGCGACGCGGGAACGCGCCCGCGCCGCAGGCCTGTCCACGCTCACCGCCCGGGCAGGCGAGGTGGAACGGGAGTACGCGTTCGGGCTCGTCCGTGCGCTGTACGAGCCTGCTCTGGCCACCGCCTGCGCCGCTGAGCTGCTCACCGGCCCCGCCCGGCTGGCGGCCCCGGTGCTCGTCCTGGGCGCGGCCGACAGCCCCGCGGGCATCGCCGAGCGGTTGCACGGTCTGTACTGGCTCACCGCGAACCTCGCCGACCGCGGCCCGATCGTCCTGCTCGTCGACGACGCGCACTGGGCCGACGAGCCGTCGCTGCGGGCGCTGGCCTACCTGGCGCACCGCATCGCCGATCTCCCGGTCGGGCTGGTCGTCGCCGCTCGCGACGACGCCGCGTCCGACCTGCTCGCCGCTGTGCGAGCCGAACCGGTGGCCACGGTGGCCCGCCCGGGCCCGCTCTCCCGCGCCGGTAGCGATGCCCTGGTCCGCACGCGGTTCGCGGCGCCGGCTCCGCAGTTCTGCGCGGCGTGCCACGAGGCGTGCGGTGGCAACCCGATGCTGCTGCTCGCCCTCGTCGACGCCCTCGCCGAGACGCCGCCGGACGACGACGGCGTCGCCGCCGTGCACGAGCGGGCACCCGCGATCGTGGCGACGTCCGTGCTGCCCCGGCTGCGCAGGCTCCCACCCCCGGCTGCGGCGGTCGCGCGGGCGGTCGCGATGCTCGGCCCCGACGCGGAGCTGCGGCACGTCGCCGCGCTCGCCGGGCTGGACCACGACCGGGCAGCCGGGGCCGCGGACGCGCTGGCCGCGGCCGGGCTGCTCGCGCAAGGACGACCACTGACATTCGCGCATCCCCTCGTGGGGCAGGTCGTCGCGGACCACATGACGCCCGGCGAGCGGCACGACGGCCATCTCGGCGCCGCGCGGCGCCTCCACGCCGAGGAAGCAGACCCCGAGCGCGTGGCCGCTCACCTGCTGGACGTCGAACGGCTCGGCGACCGGTGGGTGGTGGCGGCGCTGCGCGAGGCCGCCCGCAGCGCCCTCCGCAAAGGAGCACCGACCACCGCGGTGGCCTACCTGCGCCGCGCCGTCGCCGAACCGCCCGACCCCGGCGCCCGTGCTGACACCCGGATCGAGCTGGGCGCAGCCCAGCTGGAGATCGCGGCATCCGACGGGTTCGCCACGCTGTCCGAGGCACTCGCGCTCGCCCCGGGCGCCGCGGCCCGCGCCCGCGCCGCTCTCGTGGCATCCCGCGCGGCGAGGTCCGCATCCGACTTCCGCACCGCGGGCCGTTTCCTCGCGGAGGTGCAGGACCGGCTCGACGAGCTCGAGGACGCCCTGCGGTACCGGGTCGAGGCCGAGGCGGTGTTCGTCCACTGGACGGATCCGGCGCGGCGAGCGGAGATGACCGCGCGCGCACGTGCGCTCGAGCACCGGGCAGCGGCCGGTGGCGCGGCGGGCGCGAACGTCCTGCTGGTCCTGGCGTTCGACGCGCTGCTGGGCGGCGCGGTGACCGCGGACCGAGCTGCCGACCTGGCGGTCCGGGCAGCGGGCGTGGCCAACGATCTCGACGAGCCCGCGCTCGGTCTCGTCGCCGCCGCGCTCAACGTCCTGCTCGCCCTCGACCGGGTCGAACCGGCCCGGGCCGCCCTCGACCGGGCCATCGTGGTGGCCCGGCACCGCGGATCCCTCCTGCAGCTGGGCGAGGCGACCACATTCCGCGCCATGCTGAACCACCGGCTCGGGATGGTCCCCGACGCCGAGGCCGACGCCCGCCTCGCCGACCGGATCGCCGAGGAGACCGCCGGCCCGTCGGCGCGGCGGTGGACCGTGGCATGGCTCGTGCGGTGTCTGGTCGAGCGGGGCGAGCTCGCCGAGGCCGACGACATCCTGCAGCGCAGCGGTGTGCCGGTGAACCTCTCCGTGCTCCTCGAGGCACGCGGGCACCTCAGGGCCGCGCAGGGGCGCGCGGACGAGGCGCTGGCCGACCTCCTCGCGGCCGGCGCCCGCGCCGGGCGCCAGCTCGACCACCCCGGGCTCGTGCCATGGCGCCCGGCCGCGGCGACGGTGCTGCGCCGGCTCGGCCGGCTCGGCGAGGCCCGCGACGCCGCCGACGAAGCCGTGCTCCTCGCGCGGCGGTTCGCCGCCCCGCGAGCGCTCGGCATGGCCCTGCACGCCCGCGGGCTGGTCGACGACGCGCCGGAGACCCTGCGGGAAGCCGTCGACGTGCTGGCCACCACGCCCGCCCGGCTCGAGCACGCCCGCGCGACCGTCGACCTCGGAGCCGCGCTGCGCCGGGCCAACTGCCGCACCGATGCGCGGAAGCACCTCGAACACGGCATGCACGAGGCGCACTCCTGCGGCGCCGACGCCCTGGTCGCCCGCGCCCGCGAGGAGCTGACGGCCTGCGGCGCCCGGCGCCGCCGCCCCGCGGCCACCGGGTGGGACGCGCTCACCCCCAGCGAGCGGCGGGTCGTTCAGCTGGCGAGGGACGGCCTGAGCAATCGTGAGATCGCCCAGACCCTCTTCGTCACGACCAAGACCGTCGAGACGCACCTCGGCGCGGCCTATCGCAAGCTCGGCATCTCCCGGCGCACCGAGCTGGCGGCCCTGCCCTGATCAGAAGAAGCCGTCCGCCCCTCCAGGGACGTCGACGACGCGCCGCGGCGGCTGCGGGGAACTGGGCACCTACCCGCCCGCGGTCCTGATCCGGCAGGCCATCCCGCGTTCCGCGGAACGCGCCACCTCAGCCCTCTGCGGCGAAGTTCTTCCCCAGAGCCTTGATACCCGTGGCGTAGACACCGTCCGCGAAGAAGTCGGTGAGGCGCTTCTCGTCCGCCCCCTCCGCGTCGAACTCCGCCCACCACTCCACGAACGCCTCCCCGGTGGCCGTCACCGGGGCGACCCGGAGCGTCGCGACGTAGCGGCGGGCACCGAACGGGTTCTCCACGAACTCGTAGGTGACGCTGCGGTCCGGGTCGTCCAGGACCAGCAGCCGCTCGACGACGATGCCGCCGTCGCCGAGGGTGAGCCGCCGCACCGCGCCGACCTCCGCGCCGGCGCCCGAGGTCAACTCGCTGGCCGTGATCGCCGGATGCCACTCGGGCAGGCTGTCGAAGTCGCGGATGTGCGACCAGACCTCGTCGGCGGATGCGGGTACGACACCACTGGCGTACGCACGGGGCATGACGGCTCCTATCTGGCGAGACGGGTCTTGAACGCGCGCGTCTGTTCGGTCAGGGCCTTCTCGGTGGGCAGGCGCTCCATCGAGGAGGCGCCGTAGAAACCGTGGCAGTTCTTCGTGCGGTCCAGCACGTGCGCGGCGTCGTCGGGCATCGCGATCGGGCCGCCGTGGCAGAGCACCAGCACGTCGTCGCGGACCTCGCGGGCGGCGGCGGCCCACTCGTCGATCAACGTGACGCAGTCGTCGAGGGTCTTCGCGGTCTCCGCGCCGATCGAGCCGCCGGTGGTCAGGCCCATGTGGCAGACGATGATGTCGGCGCCTGCGCGGGTCATGGCGCGGGCGTCGTCGGCGGAGAAGACGTACGGCGTCGTGAGCAGGTCGGCCTCATGCGCCGCCGCGACGAGGTCGACCTCCAGCCCGTAGCCCATGCCGGTCTCCTCCAGGTTGGCCCGGAAGACGCCGTCGATCAATCCGACGGTCGGGAAGTTCTGGATGCCGGCGAAGCCCAGGTCGGCCAGCTCGCGCAGGAACCTGTCGGTGATCATGAACGGGTCGGTGCCGTTGACCCCCGCCAGCACCGGGGTGTGCTTCACGACCGGCAGCACCTCGGCCGCCATCTCCACCACGATCTCGTTGGCGTTGCCGTAGGCGAGCAGGCCGGCGAGGGAACCGCGACCGGCCATGCGGTAGCGGCCGGAGTTGTAGATGACGATGAGGTCGATGCCGCCGGCCTCCTCGCACTTCGCCGAGAGCCCGGTACCCGCACCGCCGCCGACGATCGGCTCGCCGCGCCGGGCCATGTCCCGGAACCGCTCGACGAGCTCCGCGCGAGCGAACCTCACTTGTTCACCTCCCGCCACGCGCCCACCAACGCGTCGGCGAACTCGGGGTCGTTGATGTGGTGCGGCAGGCGCTCGACGCGCCGCCGGTCGGTCTGGCGCACCTCGGTCTCCAGGGTGGCGAACAGGGCCTCGTCGGCGTCGGGGTCCCAGAACGCCTGACCCGGCGCGTCGAGCGCTGACACCCCGCCGCCGGGCAGCAGAAACCGCACCGGCCCCTCGCACGCGTTCAGCCCGCGGGCGATGAAGCGGGCGATTTCCACGCACTCGTCCGGCGTGGTGCGCATGAGTGTGACCTGCGGGTTGTGCTCGTAAAGGGTGCGGCCGGCGAAGTGCGCGGGCAGCGTGGACGGCGCACCGAAGTTGACCATGTCCAACGCCCCGCACGAGCCGACGTACGGCACGCCGGTGCGCGCGATCGCGCCGAGCCGGTCCCGCGTGGCCGGGAAGACCCCGCCGACGAGCAGGTCGCACACCTCGGTGGTGGTGATGTCCAGTACCGATCCGATGAGGCCGTCGTCCACGAGCTTCTCCATGGCCCGGCCGCCGGTGCCGGTGGCGTGGAAGACCAGCGGGTCGACGGCATCGCCGAGACGCTCGGTGACGGCGGTGACGCACGAGGTCGTCACGCCGAACATCGTGAGCCCTACCGCGGGCCGGTCCGCGGCGGCCGGGACCTCGTGCGTGACGATCCCGGCGAGCGCGTGCGCGGCGTTGCCGATCACGCGGCGTGAGATGCGGTTGAGGCCGGCGACGTCGGTGACCGAGTACCACATCGCGACGTCGGAGGCGTCGACGTAGGGCGCGACGTTCCCGGACGCCACCGTCGACACCATGATCTTCCCGACGCCGACCGGCAGCGCCCGCATCGCCGGGGTGATCAGCGCGGTGCCGCCCGAGCCGCCGAGCCCGAGCACGCCGCCGACGTCGGAGCGGCTCAGCAGGAAGCGCTCGAGGGCCACCGCCATCGCGGCGACGGCGGTGCCGCGGTCGCCGGTGAACACCGCACCCTGGCCGTCCGGGTGGTGCGCAGCCACCTCGTCGGCGCCCACGTCGGCGAGGGTGCCGCGCTCCTGCGTGGACACGTCGACCGTGATGACCCCCGCGCCCGCCGCGCGCAGGCGTTCGGCCGCGTAGCCCAGCTCCGCGCCCTTGGTGTCGAAGGTTCCGATGACGTAGGCCAGGGCCATGAATCGTTCTTAGCGCACCCCCGCCCCGCGGGCGAGCCTCAGATCTCGATCTCACCCCGTACGCACGTGACCGCGTCGCCGCCGACCCAGACCGTGCCGTCGGCGTCCTGGTCGATGTGCACGCGGCCCGCCCGGCCCAGCGCCGTGCCCTGGGAGGCGACGTACGGGGGCCGGAGCCGGCCGGTGCGCAGGAGCCAGAGCGCGAGGCCGGCGTTCAGGCTGCCGGTCACCGGGTCCTCGAAACTGCTCCGGCCGGCCGGGAAGAACGCCCTCACCTCGACGGCCTCCCGCGATCCCGGCGGGTACGGGCCGACGATCCCGAGCTTGAGGTCCCCGGTGTCCGGTTCGGCCGCGAGCACCGTCTTCGCGTCGTCGAGGAGGACGGCCACCCAGCCCGGGCCGTTGTCGACCCAACGGGCGTCCCGGATCCCGGCCCGCTCGATACCCAGTACCCGCGCGATGCGCGCCTGCAGCTCCTCGTCCACCGGCTCGTCGCGCAGCAGCGGCGGGGCCGCGAACGCGAGCCGGTCTCCCGTGCGCCGCAGCGTGATCAGCCCCGCCTCGCACTCCTGCACGATCGTGTCGGTCGCGTGCTGCGGGTTCCGGGCGAGCCATGCGTGGCAGGTGCCGATCGTGGGGTGGCCTGCGAACGGCAGCTCCACCGAGGGGGTGAAGATGCGGACGCGGTAGTCGGCGGCCGGGTCGGTCGGCGGGAGGACGAACGTCGTCTCCGACAGGTTCGTCCAGTTCGCGACGCGCTGCATCTGCTCGGTGGTGAGGCCCTCGCCGTCGAGCACGACCGCAACCGGGTTGCCCCGGTACGGAACCGCGGAGAAGACGTCGACCTGGGCGAACGGGCGGCTTGTCATGCTTGGAGGATCGATGGCCGCGCGCCGGGCCGCCACGGCCAATCCCCGCACAGTGGCATCGTCGCTAGCGGGTGAGCTCGGCGATCCGGTCCGCTGCCTCCGGGTAGCCGGCGGAAAGCGCGGCCCGCTCGCCCAGCTCGAACCCGTCCCAGCCGAAAGGTGGGGCCGTGGTGGTACCGACGAGGGACCACTCGCCCGTGGAGCTGGAGCCCTGCCAGACGTCGGCGGGCACCACGATCTGGGGCCGCTGACCGGTCGCGAGGTCCGGGCCGAGCACCGGCTCGGAGACGTCCCCGGCGCCGCCGAGGAGCAGCAGCCGCAGCGGGGAGCCTGCGTACCAGTGGTAGATCTCCGTGGCGGTCAGCCGGTGCAGCGCCGAGAAGTCGGGCGCGATCAGCAGGAAGTAGATCGCCGACGCGTGCGCGTCGATGTACGTGCGGCGGAACAGGCCGCCCTCGTCGGGCAGCGGCTCGAGCCCGAGCAGCTCCGCCACCCGCTCGCCCTCGCTCACCACGCCGGCACCACCGCCATCCCGCCGTCCACGACCAGATCATGCCCGGTGATCCAGCGGGCCATGGGCGAGGCGAGGAACACGCACGCGTCGGCGACGTCCTGCGGCTCACCCAGCCGGTTCAGGGGCGCCGCGCGCTCCCAGCGTTCGACGCCGTCCGACCAGTCCTCGCGCAGCCCGGGGCGCGCGACGAGGCCGGGCGAGACCGAGTTGACCCGCACGCCGTCACGCCCGTACTCGAGGGCCGCCGCCCTGGCCAGCATGATCGTCGCGGCTTTCGCCGCCGCGTAGTGGGCGTGGCCGAGCGCGGGCCGGGTGCCCTCCACGGACGCGACGAGCGTGATCGAGCCGCCGCGGCCGCGCATCACCGCCGCCGCGGCCTGCACCGTGGCGAACGCGCCGGTCGCGTTGCCGTCCAGGACCTCCCGCCAGCTCTCCACGGGCATCCCCGCCAGCTCGGCGACGGGTTGCACGCCGGCCGCGGCGACCACCGCGTCCAGCCGTCCGAACCGGTCGACGGCGAGGTCGACGAGCGCTGCGGCAGCGGCCGGATCGGTGACGTCCGCCTGCGCGGTGGCCGCCTGCCCGCCCTCGGCCGTGATCTCGGCGGCCACCGCGGCCGCCCGCTCCGCTCCGGAGTGGTGGTGCACCACGACCGCCGCGCCGGCCGCGGCGAAGCGCAGCGCGATCCCCGACCCGATCCCCCCGCTCGCGCCCGTGACGAGGACGACGGTTCCGCTGAGATCGGGCAGGAAGGGATCGGGCGGGGAGGGATCGGGCGGGGAGGGATCGCGGCGCACGGGCGGAAGTCTGCCGTTCACGCCACCCGACCGCGCCCGCCTACGAGCTGCCGGTCAGGTGAACCAGCGGCAACGCGGCCAGCTGCGCCGGCGACAGCGCCGCGGCCTCGCCGAGCACTTCACGCTGCCGCTCCTGCATCCGGGCGTCCACCCGGCCGGCGAGGAGGTAGGCGAGCCGCCCGAGCATGCGCACCGTCGACTCATCGACCAGAGGGCGCGGACTGGAGACGACCGCGATCCCGGTGGGGGTGCCGTCGTTCGCCTGCGCCGCGCCGATCGTGAACGCCTCCCTCGGGTTCACGTGCCGGGACGCGAGGTGGTCGCGCAGCTGCAGCAAGACGTCGTGCATCCGCCGGAACTCGGCCCCGTTCTCGAGCTCATCGAGGTCGGCGGTCTTGAGCACGGCGCTGCGTGGCGAGAAACAGCGGACGTAGGCGAGCAGTGCACCGGTCCACAGCGCCTCCACCAGCACGGCGTCGGGTCCGCGCCGGCCCAGCTGGGACACGAGCTGCTCGCAGCAGCGCAGCGCGTACTGCAGATCCTCGAACACGGCGGCCAGGCCGGCGAGCTCGCCGGCGCTCGGCGTGTCGAGCCGGCGCACGGACCTCGGCGCGGCGGGCGCGGTCACGGTCGCCCCTCGTCGACGTCGGGGAACATCGTGGCCCGGATGTCGGCGAGGTGGGCCTGCATCGCCGGTGCGGCCGGCCCCTCGTCCTCGCGTCCCGGCTCTATGCCCAGTGCGCGCAGCAGCGCCGACGCAGGGACCGCCGGGTCTCCGGTCTCGCCGAGCACCGGGTGCAGGCCCGCCGCCGCGAGGTGGTTGAACACCAGGTTCACCACGGTCCATGGGTTGTAGGTCTCGCGGCTCATGGCGATCCGTCCGGTCGTGGGATCGCGTTGCCCCACAGGTCACGGTCGGGCCAGCCGAGAAGCGCGTCGATGCGCCCGAGCAGCCGTGCGGACACCGCGTGCTGCAGGGCGCCGGCCTCCGCCGGGGCGTCGGCGGGCGTGAGGTCGAGCACCCGCACCAGGAACAGCTCGACGAGCGCGTACCGGCGGACCTGGTCGAGCGGCGTGAGCACGGACGCCTCGATCGCGGTCACGACGAGGCCACCTCCTCCGGGTAGCGAACGGCGAGCAGGTCGCGGCAGGTGTGCCCGTTGGCCTCGATGCCGACCCGGGTGAGCCGGGCCCTGCGCAGGTGCAGCGGCACCTGCTCGGCGGTCACCGGCCCGCCGTCCGGGTGCAGCAGCAGCGGGGCGTCGGGACCGTGGGGCAGCCCCACCTCGGCCCGCCGCCGCCGGAGCCGGTCGAGATCCGCCGACGGCGGCAGGTCGCCGAGCCGGGCCCCGGCCAGCTGTTCCGGAGTGGCACCGGCGTCGACCAGCGGGCGGGCGATCCGGTCCTGCCCGGCCAGTGCGGCCTTGCGCAGGAACACCGCGCGCAGCTCGTCCAGCTCGGCCTGGGCCTCCCCGGCGAACGACGCGACGAACCCGGCCCGCGCCGCGACGCCCTCGTTGATCGTCGCCGAGACGAAGTGGTCATCCAGGGCGATGTCGGCGCGGGTGACGCCCGGGACGGCGGCCACCGCGTCGTGCGCGTCGGCCACCATCAGCCAGGCGAAGTTGGGCGCGCAGAAGAACGTGGGCAGGCGCAGCCGCACGGCCGCCACCCCGTCGCCGGACACGGTGCACGACGACACGAACTCCAGGTTCGTGATGGGCTCGTCGAGCTCGGGGTCGCGCACCGTGGCCAACGCCGCCCACACCGCGGCGGCGAGAGCGGTCACGGCGAACCGGCCGCCGCGGCCTCGGTGAGCAGCTGCTCGCCGGGCTTGTCCTGGTCCCCGGCGGAGGTCTGCAGCCGGAGCTCGGGCGGGACCGGGATGTCGTAGAGCTTGGCCGCGTTCAACCCGAGTACCTTCTTCTTCCCCGCCGTGCTCAACCGGGGATAGTCGGTGAACGCCTCGTCGTCGGGCATCTGCCAGTCGACGAACCCCTCGACCTGCCACTTGGGCACCCAGATGTTGTAGTCGCCGCCGAAGGTCATCCTGTCCTCGCCGACCCAGAACAGCAGCTCGCCCATAACCTTGGCGAAGAACTTCGGCCGGGCGTGCATCAGGCCGCCGATCACCACCGAGAGGCCGGCGTAGACGTTGGGCTCCTGCACGGCCATGAAGCAGAAGTCCTCGATCCGCGGCAGCCCGACGTGTTCGACGATGAAGTTCAGCTCCGGGAAGTCGGTCGCCGCGTGATCGACGTCGGACACGTCGAAGGCGTCCTTGTCCAGCGGCCAGATCGTCGGGCCCTTGTGGACGTGGATGTTCTTGATCCCGAGCCCCTGCGCTGCCTCGAGGAAGCGGTAGGACTCCGGGTCGGACAGCTTGTAGCCGCGCGACCCGCGGTTCCATTCGGCCGTGTAGAGCTTGACGCCCTTCAGGCCGTACTTCTCGGCGTCCGCCTCGAGTTCCTTCAGCCCGGCGTCGCCGTCGCGGGGGTCGAAGCGCCCGTTGACGATCAGGCGGTCACCGAAGCGGTCCAGGAGCTGCGCGTTCTGCTCGGCGGTGTTGAAGCCGGTGGTGTACCACTCCTTGAGGTAGGTCGACTGGAAGATCGCGTAGTCGACGTGTCCCTCGATGAACATGTCGCGCTCGAAGTCCTCGGGCGTGACCTTGAGGTACTTCTCGTAGTCCCAGTGGGTCTCGGGCGGCCCGAGCTGGTGGTAGCCGTAGAAGCAGTCGATCCAGCCCTTCGCGTACTGCTCGGCGCCCGGCTTCCAGTTCTCCCGGCTCGCGTCCCAGAAATGGCTGTGCGAATCGACGATGAAGTACTTCTCGCCGTCTTTCTCGTACATCGTGGTGGGCCTTTCGCGTCAGGAAAACAGCCGTCAGGGGACGAGGATCGCCCGGCCGCGGACCCGGCCGGCGTCGAGGTCGTGCAGCGCGTCCAGCGCCGCATCGAGCGGGTACTGCTTGGTGTGGAGGGTGACCTTCCCGGCCTGGGCCAGCACCATCAGCTCGGCCAGGTCGGTGAACGTGCCCACGATGTTGCCGATCACGTTCTTCTCCCCGGCCACGAAATCCAGCGTCGGCGCCGAGAACTGCCCGCCGTAACCGATCACGTACTGGTGACCGTCCGGGGCCACCATCTGCCACGCGTCGTTCTCCGCGCCCTGCTCGGCCACGAAGTCGAACACCACGGTGGCCCCCTCACCCCCGGTCAGGTCCTTCACCGCGTCCACGTGCGAGCCGTCCGCGACCACCGTCTCGTCGGCCCCGATCTCCCTCGCCAGCTCCAGGGCGGCCGGATTGCGGTCGACCACCACGATCCGGGTCGCGGTCAACGCGGCCAGGCACTGGATCCCGATGTGCCCCAACCCGCCGGCGCCCTGCACCACCGCCGTCGTGCCCGGCCACAACACCGGCACCGCCTTGCGCACCGCGTGATAGGCGGTGATCCCGGCGTCGGCCAGCGCCGCCACATCGGCCGGGTTGGTCGCCGGGTCCAGCTTCACGCAGGCCCGGGCGGTGGTGCGCA
Organism: Pseudonocardia hierapolitana; assembly: GCF_007994075.1. Classification (NCBI taxonomy): domain Bacteria; kingdom Bacillati; phylum Actinomycetota; class Actinomycetes; order Pseudonocardiales; family Pseudonocardiaceae; genus Pseudonocardia; species Pseudonocardia hierapolitana. The sequence continues at coordinate 1,658,153 of NZ_VIWU01000001.1, forward strand.
GGTACTCGGCCATCCCGCCGTCGTTGTCGCTCAGGCCGGGGAAGAACGCGTTCGCGCAGTGCATGTCGTTGCCCCGCCGGCACGCCAGGCACAACCCGCAGGAGGGCTGCGGGTGCAGGATCACCGTGTCCCCGACCGCCACGTTGGTCACCCCGTCCCCCACGGCGTGCACCCAGCCGGCGTTCTCGTGCCCGATCACATAGGGCAGCTGCGGGTTCATCGCGGCCGCCCACTGGCCTTCCAGGATGTGCAGGTCGGTGCGGCACACCCCGGCCCCACCGATCTTCACGATCACATCCAGCGGGCCCTGCAGCCGCGGCTCGTCGATGTCGTCGATCTTCGGGTCGGCGTGGTAGTCGTGCACGCGTACGGCTTTCATGACAGCTCCCTCAGCCGATCGACGGGCCGAGGCCCAGGGACTGCGGCGTGCTCGAGTCCGGCGACGGCTGCGGGATCCCCTCGTCGAGCTGCCCGAACTCGGTCATCAGCGACTTGTTCCACGGGGTGACCTCCTCGGCCACCAGCGAGTTGGTGGTGAGGATCAGTCCGGCCACCGAGGCGCCGTTCTGGAGCGCGGAGCGCACCACCCGCAGGGGGTCGATGATCCCCATCTCGACCATGTTCCCGAAGCGGCCCTCCAGCGCGTCGAACCCCTCGTCGACGCTCCGGCCGGTGAGCTGCTTGACCACGTCGTCGCCGTCGTAGCCGGCGTTCGAGGCGATGAGGTGCACCGGCTCGGTGAGGGAATGGCGAACGATCTCGACACCGATCCGGTAGTCACCATCGACGTCCAGGTCGTCGAGCGCCGGTTCCGCGTGCAGCAGCGCGGCGCCGCCGCCTGCGACGATGCCCTCGCCGATGGCCGCGCGGGTGGCCTGCAGGGAGTCGTCGACGCGGTGGCGGACCTCCTTGGCCTCGGCGTTGGTGGGCGCGCCCACGCCGATCACCGCGGCCTTGCCCGACAGCCGGGCGATGCGCTCGGAGAGGAAGTCCTCGTCGCTGCCGATCGTCGCGCGGGCCAGCTCGGCCCGCAGCTGCGTGAGCCGCAGCTCCAGGGCTTCCCGGTCCCCGCCGCCACCGATGATCGTCGTGCTGTCGCTGGTGACGCGCACCTGCGCGGCCCGCCCGAGGTGCTCGGTGGTCATCTGGTCCAACGCGAACGCCGAGCTGCGGCTGTGCACCTTGCCACCGCACAGCGCCGCCATGTCCTCGAGCAGGTGGATGCGCTTCTCCCCGAAGCCCGGCGCCCTGATCGCGACTGCCTGGAACGTGCGGTTCACGTGGTTGTGCACCAGCATCTGCAGGGCCGTGCCCTCGACGGTCTCGGCGACGAGCACCAGCGGGCGCCGCTCACCGCGCATGATCTTGTCGAGCACCGGCATGAGGGACCGGACGTCCGTGACCTTCTCCGCTGTGAACAGCAGGTACGGGTCGTCGACGACGGCTTCGAGCCTTCCGGGGTCGGTGACCATGTACGGCGAGATGTAGCCGTTGTCGAACTGGAAGTCCTCGACGAACCCGACGCTCACCCCGTGCTGCGGGACGTCCTCCACGGTGACCACGCCGTCCTCGCCGACGGTGTGCAGCGCCCTCGCGACGACCCGACCGATCAGCTCGTCGTCGTTCGCGGAGATCGACGCCACCCGGGCGTAGTCCTGCTCGGTGGACACCGGGTGGGTCACCTGCTGCAGGTGCTCCACGATCCGATGCACCGCGAGGTCGATGCCGCGCTTCACGAGCACCGGGTTGCCGCCTGCGGCGATGGCCTTCATGCCCTGCCGGACGATCGCCTGGGCCAGCACGATCGCGGTGGTGGTGCCGTCGCCGACGGTGTCGTTGGTCTTGACCGCCGCTTCCTTCACCAGCTGCGCGCCCATGTTCTCGAACGGGTCGCGCAGGTGGATCTCCCGCGCGATCGTCACGCCGTCGTTCGTGACCTCGGGCGATCCGGTGATCTTCTCCAGGATGACGTTGCGGCCCTTGGGCCCGAGCGTGCTCTTGACGGCTTCGGCCAGCTGGTCGACCCCGGCCTGGAGCAGCCGCCGGCCCTCCTCTCCGAATCGCAGTTCCTTCGCCATGGTCTGGGTCCTCCTGGGTGTGCGGAAACGTCGGTCGGCTGCGCGGGTGGGATCGACGAGCCGGGCCGCCGCCTGCGGCGAGCGGGCGGCGGCCCGGCCGGAGGGGCTACGACACCGGGTTCTGGGCCACCGGCTTCAGGTCGAAGTCCAGGTACTCGGCCGCGTCCTCAGGATTGGCGAACATGATCGTGCGGTCGTCGAGGTGGACCATCCGCCCGTAGTGGGTGGACATCGCCTCCTCGAACTCGGCGGCGTTGAACCAGCCCTCCTCCTCGCCGGCCTCCTCGTCGACGTCGGCGTAGACGACGTCGAACCGGCCCCGGCCGTCGACGCGGATCATCGAGGGCAGGTGGGTGACCTCGACGTTGTCCAGCCGCTCCAGCACGTGGGCGATGAGCACGCCGACCTGGCTGTTCATCAGCGTGAAGCCGCACATGTTCGAAGCGGTGCTGTTGGACTCGAAACGGCTCGCTGCAGTGGTCGTCACTTCTTCAGCTCCTCGGGGGTCGCGAGGCCGAGATCGCGGCAGATCCCGGCGAACCGGTTCTTGGCCCGGTCGAGGCTGTCCTCGAACCGCGGTGGCTTGGCGTCGGGCTGCGACCACAGCGGCTGCAGCTGGCGGGCCGCCTCGAGTGCCTGCGGCACCCAGTGCGACAGCCAGCCCTGCATGAGCGCCGTGTTGTGCTCGGCGAACTCGCGGTCCTGGGTGAGCGGCGCGAGGCACGCGATCGTCCAGCGCAGGTCGCGCTGGGCGAAGTCGTACTCGCCCGCGCCCATCACGGTCGGCGTCACGAAGTCGCCGTGGCCGGCCGCGGACTGCATCACCAGGTGGCTGCGGAACAGCTCCCCGAGCAGCGGCTCGAACACGATGTTCGCCGCGAGAACGGCCTCGCCCCAGTCGTCCTCGATGGCGGTGAGGGCCTCGCACACCTTCCGGACGCCCTGCCACTCGACGTCGGAGTTCCACGCGTCGAGGTGCGCGGTGCCGTCGAAGCCCTCGATCTCCTCGGTCAGCGTGAGGTTGTAGAGCGCGAGGTCCTGCGCGAACCGGATCTTGTGCGCGCTGTTCACGGCCAGCGCCGTGTTGTGCATGTTGGTCGGCGCGGAACGCTCGTTCGCGGCGAACACGTAGAGGCCCAGCACGTGCTCGATGTGCATCCAGGCACCGACGTGGCGTTCGACGAACCGGATCCAGTTCGGCGACCACTGCTCGAACGACTTCGTGTTCCGCGCGTTCTCGATGTTCTGGTTCAGCTGCCGGACGACGTTGGCGTTGTACCGGTAGATGGTCTGTTCCCACTCCTCGTTGGGATCGCGGAACTCGTGCCATCCGTGGGCCGGCCAGTTCTCGACGGGCATGCCTCCCGTGCCGGGGCCGCGCTGCGGCTCCGGCCGGTCGACACCCCAGGCCTTGAGCTTCGTCCAGTGCAGCGGGTAGCCGGTCTGGCCGTCGGCGAAGCCGTAGATCCAGCCCTGCGTGAGGTAGTGCCGCGGGTCGGGCTGCACCTCGACGGTGACGTCCTCGTAGTGCGTCTGCTTGCGCTTGGCGGGCGTGAAGTAGTTGTAGCGCCGGGCGCTCGCGCCGGAGTCGGGGAACTCCCGCGCCCCGGCCTCGGCATCGGTGAAGACGGGCTTCGGAACGCTCCGTTCGGGACGTTCGGTGGTCGTCATGACTGGTCCTCCGGATCACCGGTGGTGGTGAACTTGTCGTAGAAGATGTGGTCGGCCTTGCAGCCGAGCCGGGTGAGCACCGCGATCGCCGCGTCGACCATCGGCGGCGGGCCGCAGACGTAGGCGTCCTTGCCGGCAAGGTCGGACTCGTGCCGGGCGACGACGTCGGTGATCAGACCGGTCTCGCCCGCCCAGGCGTCGGCCTCGGACGGCTCGGACAGCGCCGGCACGTAGGTGAGGCCGGGCAGCTGCTCCTGCAGCCCCACGAGCTCCTTCTCGAAGCACAGGTCACGTGCCCGTCGGGCGCCGTAGTAGAACGTCACCCGGCGTGCGATCCCCCGCTCGGCCATGGACCGCAGGAGTCCGAGCATGGGGGCCATGCCGGCCCCGCCGCCCACGAAGACCAGGTCCGACGTGCGGCTCTCGCGGAGGGTGAAGGTGCCGAACGGCGCTTCCACCTCCAGCCGGTCCCCGACCTGCAGGCCGGTGGCCAGCAGCCCGGAGAACAGCCCGTCGGGATAGACCTTGATGACGAACTCGAAGCGACCGTCCCGGTTGGGCGTGTTCGCCATCGAGAACGACCGGCTCTCCTGCGTGCCGGGCACCCGGAAGTCCATGTACTGGCCCGGGAAGAACTTGATCTCCTCGGGCTCGACGAGCTTGACGACCAGGTGCCGCATGTCGTGGGTGACCGCCTCGATCGCCACGACCTCGACCGTGCCGCGCCGCAACGGCAGCCCGGAACGGATGATCTCCTCGTCGTAGTTGAGGAGCTCGATGGTCAGGTCCTCGTAGGGATGCGCCCGGCAGAGCAGCGTCTGCCCCTCCTCCCGCTCGTAGTCCGGCAGCGCGAACGTCGAGTAGCGGTCCAGCTCGATGTCCTCGCCCTCCAGCACGAAGGACTTGCAGGCCGCGCACTGGCCTTCCTTGCAGCCGTGCATGAGCTGGACGCCCTGCTCGGCGGCCGCGCGGAGGATGGTCTGGTCCTCGTCGACCTCGATCTCGATGCCGACCGGCTCGAACCGGACGACGTGCTTCTCACCCAACTGGATCTCCAAGCAGCTCCGGGAAGGGCAGGCTCGGGCAGGGAGAAGGCCGGTGAGTACCGGCCCTCCCCCTTCGCCTGACCCGCGCTCAGGCGTCGGTGGGGGCGGGGCGCCCGGCCGGTCCCTGACGGACGTAGTCGGCCGCGAACGCCGCACGCTCGGCGTCGCTCATCTCGTTCAGCAGGACGTTCGGGCTCTGCAGCGGCGCCAGCCTGCGCATGTGGTCGAGCGTCCACATCTTCTGGGGGTCGAGATCCAGGTGTGGCTGCGCCGTCATGGTCTTCCCGTCGTCGCGCACGAAGCCCATGTCCTTGACGACGTCGGCCCAGTTCCAGCCGTGGTAGAGCGTCTCCCACTCGCGGTGCCCGACCAGCCGGCCCATGTTGGGGGTCTCCCGGCCCTGGTAGGTCGGCCGGAACGCCACCTTGTCGGTCCAGTGGCACATCTCGTGGCAGTACGTCCGCCACTGCCCGTCCACCTGGTCCATCACCATGTCCTCACGGACGAGGCACGGCACCATGCAGGTCCAGCACCGGTGCGGGTACACGTAGTCGACGTTCTCGGCGACGATCGGGTTGTGGCCGTTGGGGGTGGCGAGGCGACTGTAGTTCTCCCACCACTTCCCGTACCTGTCGTACCAGCCCGGGTACTTGTACTCAAACCACTCGAAGTCCTCGTCGGTCATCCCGTCGATCCGCCAGTAGTTGGCGAGCCACCCGGTGGCGAAGAACTGCGCCACCTCGTGGACGTAGCCCTTCTCCCAGATCTGCTTCCAGGACTCCTCGACGAGGTCGTGCGGGATCTTCAGGCCGTACTTCTCCAGCGGCACCAGGTAGGACCGGTAGTAGTCGTCGTAGATCCAGCGACGCCACATCTCCGCGTACGACTCGCGGTCCTTGCGCCGGTCCTTCGTGCCGTACTCGATGAACGTGCCGATGGCGGCGTCGACCACCCGGTGGTTGTTCCACCACGCGTAGCGCAGGTCGCGCTCGAGCAGCTGGTGGTTCTCCTCGTCGGACAGCGCCATCAACAGCGTGGCGTAGCCGTTGGAGATGTGGCGCGACTCGTCGGACTGCACCGAGTGGAACACCGTGGGCAGCAGGTAGTCGCCGTTGGCCGCCGCCTCGGCCGGCATGGCCACGAACAGCGTGTTCGTGAACGCCGTCTCGGCGACGATCGTCAGGTAGATGCTGGCCGCGGTGATCGCGTCACCGGTGATGAACCCCTCGGCGAACTGGCGGCCGATGGTGCCGCAGTAGTCGCCCTGGAACCCGCGCAGGCTGTTGTTGAACCCGGCGGGGTCGATGTAGTTGTTCATGTACAGGCGCTTGAGGTTCTGCTGGATCGTCGAGTGCCGGACCTCGTCGATCATCTGGATCGCCTGGCCGTTGTGCAGCTCCGGGTTCGGCACCGTGTGGAACAGCATCGGCATCGATCGCGCCGCGGAGATCTCCGGCAGCGGGATGATCGACAGGAACAGCTTCTGCCACTCCAGCCAGCGCTCCTGCACCTGGCGGAACATGTTGCCGCGGATCGCGCCGTCCTGGGCGCCGTAGACGCGGTGGTCCTTCTCCTCCTCCATGGGGAAGTAGGACCGCAGGATCTGCTTCAGCGGGTCCTTCTTCGCGGCCTTCCGGAAGGTGTAGTCAGTGCCGTACTTCATGTAGGGCTCGTGGTACTGCGGCTCCCAGGCGAGTTCCTGGATCTTCTGGTGAGCCTTCGCCAGACTCTGCCGACTCACGTCATCTCCTCCTGGGGTGGTGGGTTGGCGGCGAGTCGTCGACGGCGCGGGTGTCGACCGCTCGTGTCGCCGATCACACCCCCTGCGGCTTGCACACGCGGTCTCAATATGAGACGCCCGCCCCGGCTCCCGACCGCCTACTCTGGGACGACGCTGCCGGATCGACGCTGCTCCGAGGAGGCCTCTTGGCTGCGCGAACGGAAAGCGGAACGCGGGCGCCGGCCGGGCCCGCCACCGACGAGCTCGCGCGCGCCCGCGTGTCGTTCCTCCTTGACGAGCCGGTCAAGGCCGGCGTGGTCCGGGAGCCGATCCTCGCGTCCTGGTCGCGGTCGATCGCGTGGCGCGTCCCCGCCGACCACATCGAGCTGCCGCACGCCGACGACATCGACCCGGACGGCCTGCTCGCGCGCGCAGCGCGGCCCGTGCTCGCCGAGGTCTCCGACCAGTTCGCCACGGAGCCGGTGAGCGTGATCCTCTGCGACGCCGACGGCGTGGTGCTCGACCGGCGCACCGCGGACACCGGCCTCGAGTCACACCTCGACCGCGTGATGCTCTCCCCCGGCTTCAGCTACGCCGAGCGCTACGTCGGCACCAACGGCATCGGCAGCGCCCTCGAGGGCGGCGGGCTGGCGCAGGTGTTCGGGCACGAGCACTACGTCGAGCACCTCGAGGACCTCGCCTGCGCGGGCGTCCCCGTCCGGCATCCGAACACGGGCCGGGTGCTCGGCGTCATCGACATCACCTGCTGGCGCCGCAACGCCGGGCCGATGATGGCCGCCGCGGTCGCTTCGATCGGCCGCCGGATCGAGGAGGCGGTCCTCGATCACGCCGGGCGGCGGGAGCACCTGCTGCTGCAGGACTACCTCAGGGTCTGCCGGCGCGGGCGGGGAGCCGTCTTCGCGATCGGCGCGGACCTGCTGATGATGAACGACCGTGCGCGCGAGCTGTTCGACGCGCGAGACCAGGGGGCACTGCTCGCCGAGGCGGTGGAGGCCCTCGCCGCCGGGCGCGAGCAGCGGCTCGTCGTCGACCTCCCCAGCGGGCACACCGCCCGGGCGCACTGCAGGCCGAGCTTCAGCGAGGGCGGCGTGTCCGGCGGCGTGCTGCAGGTGCAGCTCGTCGCCCAGATGACCCCAGCGGAGCGGGGCGTCACCGCGTCGCCGCACGCCCTGTCGCTGCCGACGGCCGTCGGGTCCAGCACGGCGTGGAAGAAGTGCGGGCAGGCCGTCGACCGGCACTTCCAGGCGCAGGAATGGCTCGTCCTGGAGGGCGAGCGAGGCGTCGGCAAGTCGACCCTCGTTCGCGCCACGCACCAGAACCGGACCCCCGCGGGCCACCTGCGCGTCCTCGACGCCGACGACTACGGCCCGCAGTGGATCGGCGAGGTGACGGGCGAGCTGGAGCATGGCGGAACCCTCGTCATCACCCACCTCGACCGGCTGCCCGCGGCCGGCGCCGCCGCACTCGCCGATGCGCTCGAGCCCTACCGCGAGGCGACCGGGATCGACCGGCCGTGGGTGGCCGCAACGGTCACGCGCGATCCCCGCGGGCGCAGCCCGGATCTCGCCGGCCTGCTGACCTGCTTCCCGCGCACGGTCGAGGTGCCGCCGCTGCGCCACCACATCGAGGACGTCACCGAACTGGTGCCGCACCTGCTCACCCGCCTCGCCCGCGGCGCCCTCACCTGCTCACCCGAGGCCATGCACGTGCTCATGCGCAACCGGTGGCCGGGCAACATCGAACAGCTGCACCAGGTGCTGCGCAAGGTCGTGGCCAAGCGCCGCGCCGGTGTGGTGGAGGCCCGCGACCTGCCGCCCGAGTGCCGGATCACCACCCGCAGGGTGCTCACCCCGCTCGAGGCGATCGAGTGCGACGCCATCATCGAGGCGCTGCTCGACACCGGCGGCAACAAGGTCGAGGCCGCCCGCCTGCTCGGCTCGTCGCGCGCCACGATCTACCGCAAGATCCGCGAGTACGGGATCTCGATGCCGGGCCCAGTGGAGGCAGTTCGGCGCGGCTGAGCCGCATCTTGCAAAGCACGGGAAGACTTGACCCGTGCTGCTCGATTATCGATAATCGAGCAGCACGGGACGTCCCGCACATTCCGGGGAGGCAGGGTGGCCGACGGTACGGGGGGTCTGGCTCGCGCGGTACTGCGTGAACAGCTCCGGGAGCGCCTGCTCGCCCGCATCCTCGACGGGGAGTTCGCCCCCGGCGAGCGCATCGTCGAGAGCCACGTCATGAAGGAGTACGGGGTCAGCCAGGCCCCGGTACGCGAGGCCCTCCGCGACCTGGAGGCCATGCGGTTCGTCGAGAGCTTCCCGCACCGAGGGGTCCGGGTCCGGCTCGTCTCCGAGCGCGAGCTCGCCGAGATGTACCCGGTCCGGGCCGCGCTCGAGGAGGTCGCGGGACGGGCGGCGGCACCCGTCGTCACCGCCGAGACGCTCGAACGGCTGAACGACGAGATCGAGGCGATGCGGGCCGCGACCCGCGACGACGACGTGCACGCCGTCCTGGTGCACGACGCCCGCTTCCACGAGATCATCTTCGAGACCGCCGACAACGCGCTGCTGCTCGACGTGTGGCGGTCGCTGCACGCCGAGATCCGCGCGCTCGTCACCTACACCCGCGTCCGGGTGGGGCTCACCGAGATCGTCGAGTCCCACGTGCCGATCCTCCAGGCACTGCGCCATCGCGACCCCGCCCTCGCGGGCAAGGAGATGCGCCACCACATCGAGCACTTCGGCGAGCTGGCCTTCGCACGAAGCTGACCGGTTTCCCCGGTCGCCCAGCAGTCCCGCACAAGGAGGTGTGGAGTGAAGCCTGCGGCGTTCGCTTACCTGGCACCACGCGACCTCGACGAGGCGCTCGACCGGCTCGCCGAGCACGGTTCCGACGCCCGCGTGCTCGCCGGCGGCCAGAGCCTCGTCCGGCTGATGAACGCGCGGCTGGCGACACCGGCCGTCGTCGTCGACATCAACCGGGTCCCGGGTCTCGACGCCCTCGAGGTACGGAACAGCTCCGGCCCCGCAACGCTGCGTCTGGGAGCGACGGTGCGCCAGCGCACCAGCGAGCTCTCGCCGGAGGTCGCCGCGCACGCCCCCCTCCTGGCCGAGGCCGGCGCCCACGTCGCGCACGCGCCGGTGCGCGGCCGGGGGACCGTCGTCGGCAGCGTGGCGTTCGCCGACCCGTCGGCTGAGCTGCCGACGGCGCTGCTCGCCCTCGACGGGCGGGTCGTGGTGCGCAGCCGCTCCGGCGAGCGGACGGTCGAGGCCGACGACTTCTTCACCGGCCCGTTCACGACGTCCCTCGCACCGGGCGAGATGGTCGTCGCCGTCGAGGTCCCCGCGACCGCGGCTCGGACCGGCAGCGCGTTCGTCGAGGTCGCGCGCCGCCACGGCGACCTGCCGGTGTGCGGGGTCGCCGCCACCGTGACCCGTGGTGCCGACGGGCGGGTGAGCGAGGCCCGGATCGCGCTGTGCGGGGTCGGCGAGCGGCCCGTGCGCGCCCGCGCCGCCGAGGACGCGCTGACCGGCTCCGACGGCGGCGACGACGCCGTCGCCGAAGCCGCGGCCCGCGCCGCCGAGGGCCGGTCCCCCATCGCCGACTGCCACGGCTCGGCGGACTTCCGCCGCCATCTCGCGCGCGTGCTCACCGGCCGCGCGCTGCGCACCGCCATCGCACGAGCGGCCGGGGAGGCCACCGATGCCTGAGACGACGGGACCCGAGAAGGTCCGCATCCGGCTCACCGTCAACGAGGTGCCGCACGACCTGCTCGTCGAGCCGCGCACGCTGCTGGCCGACCTGCTGCGCGGCGAGCTCGGGCTCACCGGCACCCACCTCGGCTGCGAACAGGGCGTCTGCGGGGCGTGCACCGTCCTCGTCGACGGCACCGCCACCCGCTCCTGCCTGGTCTTCGCCGCCCAGCTCGACGGCGCCGCCGTGCGGACCGTCGAGTCATTGGCCACCACCGACGGCACCCTGCACCCGATCCAGCGGGCATTCCACGAGAACCACGGTCTGCAGTGCGGGTTCTGCACCCCGGGGATGCTCATGGCCGCCTGCGAACTGCTGGAGCACACCGCCGAGCCGGACCCAGACGACGTGCGGGAGGCACTGGGCGGCAACCTCTGCCGCTGCACCGGCTACCAGAACATCGTGAGGTCGGTCTGCGCCGCCGGCCGGATCATGGCCGCCGAGCCGAGGGGAACGAAGGCATGAGCACCGTCGAGGACCGTCCCGCGGTTGCCGAACGCCGCTGGGTCGGGCGCGCCGTCCCGCGCAAGGAGGACCCGAAGCTGCTGGCCGGGCGCGCCAACTACGTCGGCGACGTGGTGCTGCCCGGCATGCTGCACGGCGCCGTGCTGCGCAGCCAGCACGCGCACGCGCGGATCGTCTCCATCGACACCAGCGCAGCCGAGGCGATGCCGGGGGTGGCCGCGGTGCTCACCGGCGCGCAGGCCGCCGAGCTGGTCAACCCGATGCCCGCGTTCTGCGCCGAACCCGTCCCGCAGACCGCGATCGCGGTCGAACGGGTGCGTTATCCGGGCGAGGCCGTCGCTGTCGTCGCGGCGACGGACCGCTACATCGCCGAGGACGCCTGCGCCGCGATCCGCGTCGAGTACGACGTGCTGCCCGCCGTCGTCGACCCCGAGGCCGCGATGGCGCCGGACGCGACCCGGATCCACGAGACGCTCGACTCCAACGTCGTGTTCCACCGCACGCTCGACTTCGGCGACGTCGGCGCCGACCTCGCCCGTGCGCACACCGTCGTACGCACTCGAGCCCGCTGGCACCGGATGGGCGCGCAGCCGATCGAGACCGCGGGCGCCGTCGCGTCGTGGGACCCGTTCAGCAGGTCGATGACGGTCTACTCCAACTCGAACTTCCACAACTTCCTGCCGTGGGCGTTCGCGGGGATGCTCGGGGTGTCGACGAACCGGCTGCGGATGATCCCCTGTGCCGTCGGTGGCAGCTTCGGCAGCAAGCACTTCATCACGAAGGTGCTCGCAATCGCCGGCGCCCTGACCAAGGCGACGGGTCGGCCCGTGCAGTACCTGGAGGATCGGCTCGACAACATCGCGGCCAACGACAACGTCGGCTGCGACCGGATCTACGACGCCGAGCTCGCGCTGGCCGAGGACGGCGAGATGCTCGGCCTGAGCTTGAGGATCGTCGACGACTACGGCGCCTACTTCCAGTTCGCCCATGGCCAGCACGGCAACGCGATGGCCCAGCCCACCGGCCCCTACCGGATCGGCAGCCTGCGCTACGACGTGTCGTGCGTGCTCACGAACAAGGTGCAGCAGGGCTTCTTCCGCGGCGCCGGCGCCGACCCGGGCAACTTCGTCCTGGAGCGGCTCGTCGACAAGGCGGCGATCGAGCTCGGCATCGACCGCGTGGAGCTGCGGCGGCGCAACTTCATCCGGCCCGAGCAGTTCCCGTTCAAGACCCCGACGGGAAACGTCTACGACTCCGGCGACTACGCCGCGGTGCTCGACCGGGCGCTGGAGCTCGCGAAGATCGACGACTGGAGCGCCGAGCAGGAACGGCTGCGTGCGCAGGGGCGCTACCTCGGCATCGGCCTCGCGACCTGCCAGGAGCGGTCCGGCTACAACGCCTCGGAGTGGTGGTTCCTCTACGACGAGCCGCCGCTGCCCGCGACGAGCACGCCCGAGAGCGTCAAGCTCGACGTCGACGCGATGGGTGGGGTCCGGGTCGAGGTGGGCTGCCCGTTGTGGGGCAACAGCCCCGAGACCGTCGTCAGCCAGGTGGTGGCCGAGGAGTTCGGCGTCGACCCCGAGGACGTGTCGGTCACCTACGCCGACTCGACGGCGGGCGCGATGTCGGCCGGCCCGGGCGGCAGCCGGCTCACGATCATGCTCTGCGGCGCGACCCGGGGAGCGGCGCGAACGGTGCGGGACAAGATGATCCGCATCGCCGCGCACGCGTTGGAGATGGACCCCGGCGACGTCGAGTGCGTCGACGGCACCTTCCGCGCGAAGGGGGCGCCCGGCACGTCGATGTCGATGGCGGACGTCGGGATGCGGGCCCAGCTGTTCTTCCACGACAACCCGGAGGGCGAGTCCAGCGGCCTCGTCGCGGTGCACACCTACGACCATCCGTACTCGACGCCTCCGTCCGCGGACCGCACGGACATGGGCGCCTTCTACCCGATGGTCTCCCACGCCTGCCACATCCCGATCGTCGAGGTCGACCCGGAGACCGGCGTCGTGACGATGCGCGCCTACTACGTCGTGAACGACTGCGGGACCGTCATGAACCCGACGCTGGTCGAGGGGCAGGTCGTCGGCGGTGTCGTGCAGGGCATCGGCGCGGCGCTCATGGAGGAGTACCGCTACGACGACGACGGCGCGCTGGGCACGCCGACGTTCCGCGAGTACCTGCTGCCGAGCATGCACGAGGTGCCGGAGATCGTCGTCGAGCACCTGGAGACGCCGTCGCCGTTCACCGAGTACGGGGTCAAGGGCGCCGGCGAGGGCGGCCGGCTGGTGGCTCCCACCGCGATCGCGAGCGCCGTCGACGATGCGTTGCGCCCGCTGGGGGTCTGGGTCGACGAGCTGCCGATGACGCCCGAGCGCGTAGTCGCGATGGTGGCCGACGCCGCCCGGGACCGGTCGTGACCCGCACCAGCCCACCGGCCGCCGGGCCCGCCGCCGACGTACCCGACACGGCGCGGGCCCGGGCCGCGGGCCTCGTCCGCACCGGCCGGTCGTTCTCGCTCGCGGCGACGCGGTTCCCGGGGATGCCGCTGTTCCCGGGCCACCCGCAGTTCCAAGTGCTCAGCTACCGCACCCCGCAGGGGCTGCGGGCGGCCGGGGAGAACCTGTGGGACCCCGCGCCCAACGAGGTCGGCCTCGGCTGCATGACGGAGGTCGTGTCCGGCACCGTGCACTCCGGCGCGCACGTCGACGCGCTGGCGCACATCACCGTCGGTGAGGAGGGCCGCTGGTACGGCGGGGCGAACGCGACGGAGCACCTCGGCGACTTCGGCCCGACGGTCGGTGACGCCTCCAGCCTGCCCGCGATGTTCACCCGCGGCGTCCTGGTCGACCTGGCCGCGCACCGCGGGGTCGACTGCCTGCCCGCGGGCGCGGCCGTCGACGCCGCGGAGGTCGAGGAGATCTGTGCGGCGCAAGGTGTGACGATCGGGCAGTGGGACGTCGTCCTGTTCCGCACCGGCTACATGGGGCTGTGGCCCGACCGAACCCGGATGGCCGAGCACCTCACGCCGGGACCGGACCTGTCGGTGGCGCGGATGCTCACCGAGCGCGGCGTCGTCGCCGTCGGCAGCGACACCGAGACGTTCGAGGTCCAGCCCGCACCGGACCCCGGTTCGCCGGCGAACCCGCAGCCGGTGCACGTGCACCTGCTCGTGGACAGCGGCGTCTACATCATGGAGAGCCTCGACCTGGAGGAACTCGCGGCCGCCCGGGTGTACGAGTTCCTGTTCGTCGCGCTACCGCTGAAGATCGCAGGGGCGACCGGGTCGATGGTCGACCCGCTGGCCGTCGTCTGACGTCGTGTTCGAGGGGTGATCCGTGGATTCCGACAAGGTCATCGTCACGTGCGCGCTCACGGGAGGGATGACGGTTCCGGCGCAGAGCCCGGCCATCCCGATCACGGTGGCGCAGATCGTCGAGGAGGGCGTCGCCGCGGCCGAGGCGGGCGCGGCGATCCTGCACATCCATGTCCGGGAGGAGTCGACCGGGCGGCCCGTGCAGGACGTCGAGCTGTTCACCCGCGTCGTCGAGGGGCTCCGGGAACGCACCGACGCCGTCCTGCAGCCGACGACGGGCGGCGGTCGCGGCATGACGATCACCGAACGCGCGGCCGTCGTGCCGCACCTGAAGCCCGAGATGGCGACGTTCAACGCCGGCAGCTTCAACTTCGGGCTCTACCCGGTCGCCCGGCGCGACCTGGACCTGCAGGACTGGGAGCGCGAGTACCTGGAGGGCACCCGCGACTACGTCTTCCGCAACACCTTCGCCGACATGGAGTACCTGGCCGGGCTGATGAAGGAGGCGCGGACCCGGCCGGAGATCGAGATCTACGACGTCGGGCAGCTCTACAACGTGCGCAGGCTCGTCACCGACGGGGTGCTGGAGGCGCCGTTCAACCTGCAGTTCGTCCTCGGTGTGCTGGGCGCCAACGCCGTCGAGGCCGACCAGCTCGTGCACATGGTGCGCACCGCGGAGCGGCTCTTCGGCGTCGGCGGGTTCACGTGGTCGGCCGCAGGCGTCGGCTATCCCGGGCAGTACCAGGTCGCGGCGCTCGCGCTGGTCATGGGCGGGAACCTCCGCGTCGGGCTGGAGGACAACCTGCGGGTGCGCCGCGGCGAGCACGCGAAGTCCAACTCCGACCTCGTCACCAAGGTCGTCGAGCTGGCCGCACTGTTCGATCGCACGCCCGCGTCGCCCGCCGAAGCCCGGGAGTACCTGGGACTGCGCGGGGCGTGAAGCAGGCGCTGGGAGCGCTCCTCAGGCGTCCGTTCGAACCTCGGTGCCGTCCTGCGCCCAGCGGGTGTGGTACACGCCCTCGGTGTCGGTCCGCCGGTAGGTGTGGGCGCCGAAGAAGTCCCGCAGACCCTGGATCAGGTTGGCGGGACCGCGCTCGCGGCGGTAGCCGTCGTAGTAGGACAGCGAGCTCGCGAACGCCGGGATCGCCACGCCCTGCTGCGTCGCCGTGATCACCACCCGCCGCCACGCGTCCTGCGCCTCGGCGACGGCGTCGGTGAAGTACGGCACCATCAGCAGGTTCTCCACATCGCCGTGCTCGGCGTAGGCGTCGCGGATCCGGTTGAGGAACTGCGCGCGGATGATGCAGCCGCCCCGCCAGATCGTGGCCATCGCGCCGAGGTCCAGGTTCCAGTCGTTCGCGGCCGACGCCGCGCGCATCTGCGCGAAGCCCTGCGCGTACGCCACCACCTTGCTGGCGTAGAGGGCCTGCCGGATGTCCTCGACCAGGTCGGCGCGATCCTCGCCCGCCCCGGGCACCGGACCGCCGAGGGTGCCCGCGGCCGCCTTCCGCTCGCTCTTCAGCGACGAGAGGGTGCGGGCGAACACGGCCTCGGTGATGCCGGTGAGCGGCACTCCCAGGTCGAGCGCGTCGATCGCCGTCCAGCGGCCGGTGCCCTTCTGCTCCGCCTCGTCGAGGATCACGTCGACGAGCGGGCGGCCCGTGCGGGCGTCGGTCTTCTGCAGCACCTCGGCCGTGATCTCGATGAGGAACGACTCCAGGTCGCCCGAGTTCCACTCCTCGAAGATCTTGCCGATGGCCGGCGCGTCGAGCCCGGCGACGTGGGTGAGCAGGTCGTACGCCTCGGCGATGAGCTGGATGTCGGCGTACTCGATGCCGTTGTGCACCATCTTGACGTAGTGGCCCGCGCCGTCCGGCCCGACGTGCACGCAGCACGGCGTGCCGTCCACCTGCGCGGCGATGCTCGTGAAGACCTCCTCGACCTCGGCGTACGCGGCCGGGTCGCCGCCGGGCATGATGCTCGGCCCGAGCAGCGCGCCCTCCTCGCCGCCGGACACACCCACGCCCATGAAGCGCAGGCCGCGGGCGGCGCACTCCTCGGTGCGCCGCTTGGTGTCGGGGAAGTGCGAGTTGCCTGCGTCGATGATGATGTCGCCCTCGTCGAGCAGCGGCGCGAGCTCCTCGATCACGGCGTCGACGGGCGCGCCCGCCTTCACCATGACGATGATCCGCCGCGGCCGCTCCAGCGCGGCGACGAACTCCTCGACCGTCTCCGCCGCCGTGAACGCGCCCTCCGAGCCGTAGGCCTCCATGAACTCCCGGGTACGCGCCGCCGTCCGGTTGTGGACGGCGACCGGGGTGCCCCGACGGGCGATGTTGCGGGCGAGGTTCGCCCCCATCACGGCCAGCCCGGTCACGCCGATGCGGCTCTTGGCGTCTGCCACGGTCATCGCTTCCCCTCACCAGTCGGTGCGCCAGTCAGCACGCTACCGCCCGCGGAACGGGCGGGATCACCCTCGGGTTCCGCTCGATGCGAGCGCCACCGAGGAGGACGCGCATCAAACGTGAGATGGGATACATCGCATCGACAGCTCCGGCGGCTCTCGCCGACAGTAGGAGTTCGCCGGCGGGCGCCACGCTCCCCTCGCCCGTCCGACACGAGGAGATTCCCCCGATGCTCGTTGACCTGCTCGCGTTGATCCCCGCCGTCCTCGCCGGTATCGGCGGCGCCCTACTGGGCGACAAGGTCGGAGGCTGGTTCAAGAAGTCCCGCACCAGCGGAAACAGCTGAGTTCTCGACCCTCCCGGGCAGGTCGGACGTAGATGCGACATGCCCGCACCCGCGATCGACCGCATCCACGGCCGACCTGACCCTCGCGTAGCGCCGGCGCGGCTCAGCGGCGCGAGCGGGCCGCCAGGATGCGCAGGACGGCTCGTTCCAGTGCGTAGTCCGGGTCGGCCGCGGCGCCCTTCACGTCGGCGTTGACCTCCGCCGCCGCCGCGAACGCCTCGGCCAGTGCCTCCGGGCCCCATCCGCGGACCGCCTGCTGCGCCTTGCGGATCTTCCAGGGCGGCATGCCCAGCGTGCCGGCCAGCCGGTTGGGGTCGCCCCGGCCCGCCGACCCGACCTTCGCGAGCGTGCGCAGCGCGTCGGCCAGTGCGTCGGCGACCAGCACCGACGGCGTGCCGAGGAGCTGTGCCCAGCGCAGCGCCTCGATCGCGCCGGCCCGATCGCCTGCCACGACCTTGTCGGCCACCGCGAACCCGGACGCCTCGGCCCGGCCGCGGTGGTAGCGGCGCACCGCGCGCTCGTCGACCGAGCCGCCGGTGTCGGCCACCAGCTGGCTGGTGGCCGAGGCGAGCTCCCGCAGGTCGGACCCCACCGCCTCGAGCAGCGCGCCGATCGCGTCCCCCGTGATCTTGCCGCCGACGCGGCGGGCCTCGGCACGCACGAAGTCGGACCGCTCGTCCATCCTCGTGATCTTGTTGCAGGTGGTGACGGGGGCGCCCGCCTTCCGCAGCGCGTCGACGAGCGCCTTGTTGCGCGCCCCGCCCGAGTGGACGACCACGAGGACGATGCCCTCGGCCGGGTCGGCCGACTGCTCCACGATCGCCCCTGCCAGCTCCTTGCCGACCTCCTGCACCGCGAGCAGGACGAGCACCCGCCCCTCGGCGAAGAGCGACGGGCCCAGGCTCTCGGCCAGGTCGGCGGGGGTGAGCTCGGACGCGCGCATCCGGCGCACCTCGGCCGACGGGTCGCCCGCCCGGACCTCGGCCACCACCTGCTCGATCGCCCGCTCGACGAGCAGCTCCTCCTCGCCGATGACGAGGCGGAGGGGGGCTGGCGCGGCCATGCGTCCATGCTCCCGCACGGCCCCGACATCACGTGACCCGGCTCCCAGATCACGGGACGCGCTTGGGAGCCGGGGTGATCGTGTCGTAACGTGTTGGGCACAACCGCATATGGCTCATCCAGAGGGGCAGAGGGAACGGCCCGACGAAGCCCCGGCAACCGGCGATGCGCGCTCTTGCGCTCGAACACGGTGCCAATTCCGACCCGCACGGTGCGGGAAAGATGAGGAGACTTCTCATGTCCCTGACTGCTGACAGCGCCACGACCACCGCTTTCGACCTCGGACCCGCCCGTGCGCTGTCCTGTCGGGAATGCGGTCACCAGATCCCGCTCGCGGCCGAGTTCGCCTGTCCGGAGTGCTTCGGCCCGCTCGAGGTGGCCTACGACTTCGGCACCGTCACCCGCGAGTCGATCGAGGCGGGCCCCAAGTCCATCTGGCGCTACCGCCACCTGCTCCCCGTGCCCACGAACGTGCAGTCCCACCCCAACACCGAGCCCGGCCTCACCCGGCTGATCAAGGCCGACCGGCTCGCCGCCGCGCTGGGCGTGCGCACGCTGTGGGTCAAGGACGACACGGGCAACCCCACCCACTCCTTCAAGGACCGCGTGGTGGCCGTGGCGCTGGCCGCGGCCCGCGAGCTCGGCTTCACGGTGCTCTGCTGCCCGTCCACCGGCAACCTGGCCAACGCGGTGGCCGCCGCGGCCGCGCGGGCGGGCTGGGACTCGGTGGTGCTGATCCCCAGCTCCCTCGAGCAGGCCAAGGTGCTCACCACCGCCGTCTACGACGGCACCCTCCTCGCCGTCGACGGCAACTACGACGACGTCAACCGGCTCGCCACGGAGCTCGCCGCCGAGCACGAGGACTGGGCGTTCGTCAACGTCAACGTCCGGCCCTACTACGCGGAGGGCTCCAAGACCCTCGGCTACGAGGTGGCCGAGCAGCTCGGCTGGCGGCTGCCCGAGCAGATCGTGGTGCCCGTGGCGTCCGGCTCGCAGCTGACCAAGGTGGACAAGGGCTTCACCGAGCTCGGCACCCTCGGCCTGGTGGAGCCCACCCCGTACCGGGTGTTCGGCGCCCAGGCCACGGGCTGCTCACCGGTGGCCAAGGCGTTCGAGGACGGCCACGACGTGGTGCAGCCGGTGCGCCCCGACACGATCGCCCGCTCCCTCGCCATCGGCAACCCCGCCGACGGCCCGTACGTCCTCGACGCCGTCCGCCGCACCGGCGGGGCCGTCGCGCACGTCAGCGACGAGGAGGTCGTGGAGGGCATCCGGCTCCTCGCCCGCACGGAGGGCGTGTTCGCGGAGACGGCCGGCGGCGTCACCGTGGCCACCGCGAAGAAGCTCATCGAGTCGGGGCAGCTCGACCCCGACGCCGAGACCGTGCTGCTGATCACCGGCGACGGGCTCAAGACCCTCGACGCCGTGTCCGGGCACATCGGCCCGTCGGCCACCGTGCCCTCCACCAGCAAGGCGGTGCGCGAGGCGCTGGCGGCGCGCGGGCTCTGACGGCCGGGCTCATCGCCGCGCCGGCAGCGGCGAGCTACCCCGGGGCTCTCAGGAGCGGAAGGAGCGCGGCGTCCCACCGAACTCTCGGCGGAATGCGTCGGTGAAGGTGTTCACCGACGAGAAGCCACTGGCGAACGCGACGTCGGAGATCCGCAGCCGCCCGTCGCCGAGGAGCCTGCGAGCGAGGGTCAGGCGTTCCCGACGGATCACCTCGCTCGGCGTGGTGTCTGCCGCCTTGAGGGCGACCTGCACCTGGCGAAGCGACCAGCCGAGGGCAGCGGCGGCAGAAGCTCCGGTCAGTTTCGGATCCGCTGCATGCTCGGCGACGTGTGCGCGAAAGGCCTGCTCGACGAGGTAGAGGGACCCACTCGTGGCAGGCGTCGCGAGCTGGCGGAGCATCTCGGCGGCTCCTGCCGCCGCCCGCTCGAACTCGCCGGGGCCGAAGCGATCGCTTTCCGCGGCGATACCTGTGAGCAGGTTGTGGGCCACCGCGCCCAGGCCCGTCCGGAGGTCCAGAACCGGCCGGGGCGGGGTGTCGGGACTCGCGTCGGGCAGGGTGAAGACCAGCGCGCGGACTCCGTCGCCGTGACGGATCTCGAAAGGATGAGCCGTCGCCAGCAGGCCCGCGGCGCCAGGATTCAGCCGGACGTCCTGGTCGCCGGCCCGAACGAGCATGTTTCCCGCCAGCGGGACGAGGACACGGACCCGGTAGTCGTCGTCCCGCGCCACGTCCTTCGCCGAACGGACGTAGTGGATCTGCTCCGACCAGAACTCCACCATCTGGTGGCGGGGCCCGCGCTGGAGCACGGTCCGCGCGCGGAAGTCCGAGGCGTCGGCGAACCCCGACGAGAAGCTGCAGTGGTTGGTCCGCACGTACTGGCTCCAGAACTCCGCGCGCTCGTGCGCGTCCAAGCGCAGTGTGGAGGTGCGTTCCACCAGGTGCGCGCCGACGTCCATGCCCACCCTCCCGCCGACACAGGGTAATGCGCGTTCTCGGGACTTCTCTGCGCGTCCTCGGCGGATCGCGCGGCCGGCGCTGCTTAGCCTCGACAACCGCGGCGCGCACGACAGACGTGCTCCGTGGCTCCGACCAGCACGTCTGTTGGCCACACTGACCCTACGGACGGAACGGCAGGTTCTCCCGTGTCCCACCATCTCGACTCGCCGCTCGCGCGGCAGGACATCCGGCTCGACATCACCGATCTCTACGTCTTCGGCGGCGAGAGCGGCACCGTATTCGTGATCAACGTCTGTCATTCCCTGGGCAAGGCGGCCGTCCCCGGCTACCACCCCGAGGGAAGGTACGAATTCAAGATCGACTTGGACGGGGATGTCGTCGAGGACCTGACCTACCGCTTCACGTTCGACGCCCGGGATCCGGAAGGTCGCCAGGGTTATGAGGTCCGACGCCTCACCGGCGTCGAGGCAACGGACCCGTCGGCCGTCGGGACCGTCGTCGCGCAGGGCCGCACCGAGCAGACCCTCACCGCGGAGGGCGGTGCCCGCATCTGGGCAGGTCGAGCAGGGGATCCCTTCTGGATCGAGCCGACCGTGCTGCACGCGGTCGGACACGCGGTGCAGGACGGCACGACGGTCGACCTCACCGGCTGGACGCCCGCCGAGGCGAGCAATCTGTTCGCCGGACAGACCGTGCACTCCATCGTGCTCGAGGTCCCGGACGCCGCCCTGGTGTCGTCGGCCGCCGACGGGCGGATCGGCGTGTGGGCGGTCGCCTCCCTGGCCACGGACGCAGGCGGGTGGCGCTCGATCAACCGCGTCGGGCTGCCGATGATCCACCCGCTGTTCACCCAGTACGACGAGGATCTCGGGGACCGCCTCAACGCCGGCGCGCCGAGCGAGGACCTCGCGACATACGGGGACCTGCTGACCAAAGAGATCGCCGGCATCGTCGGCGCCTACGGAACCGCCGAGGACCCAACGGCATACGCGGAGGGGCTCGTCGCTCGCATGCTCCCGAACGTCCTGCCCTACACCGTCGGCACCGCCGCCACCTTCGGCTTCAGCGGCTGGATCGGCCGCTCGCTGACCGACAACGCGCCGGACGTCATGTTCTCCCTCGCGGCGAACACCCCGATCTCCCTCGGCATCGGCAAGGAGTCGGTCACGAGTAAGCCGACGGGTGTCTTCCCTTACGTCCCGCCCGCGGCCTGAGCGAACGGCACGGCCGATCGTTGCGGCCGTGCCCACCCTCTCCTCGGAGCAGCCGGCACGCCTGTGCGATGCCCGGGCGCCGCCGCTGCCCGGCAGTCATTCCGTCGCGCGGGCGACGAGGAGGCCCGCTTCTGGCTCGCCGTGCACCCGGCCGTGGTCGAACGCCGAAGCGAACGCGTCGTCCCCCACCGCCGCACGGCACGTCGCGGTGATCCGGTCGACGTCGCCCCGTTCACCGGCCGGCAACGGCGCACCGACCTCTGCCCGCAGCGCGGCGGCCGCCCCGAGCAGCCGCGCCGCCCGCTCGTGGTCGCCGCAGAGCGCTTCCACGCCGGCGAGCCCTTCCAGCGCCAGCGCCACCGCACGCGGGTCGGCCGCCTTGCGCGCCGCCGCCAGCCCTTCCAGGTGCAGGGCGCAGGCGGCATCGGCGTCACCGCGTTGTTCGGCGATGAAGCCCAGCTCGGCGAGGATGAGGGCGATCGCCATGTCCGACTCCAGCCGCCGGTCGTAGGCCAGCCACTTGCGCAACCACGCCTCGGCCTCGTCGAATCGTCCCTGCCGCCGCGCGCTCAGCGCCAAGCCCAGCTCGGCGAACTCCTCGCCGATCGTGTAGCCCTGCGCCACGGCCTGCACGCGGGCGCTTTCGTGCAGCTCGTCGGCCTGCTCGAAGTCGCCGGTCAGCAACGCGATCCGGCCGAACGCTGACAGCTTGTCCGACACCTCGCTGCTCAGGCCCAGCTCTTCGGCGATCCGCAGGCCGTCGCGGTGCAGCTCGGCCGCGCGGTCGTAGTCGCCGACGACCTCGGCGTGCGTGCCGAGGCCGAACGTCGCGTGCAACTGCCCCCACCGGTCGCCCACCTCGGTGAACAGGGCCATGCCGCGCTCGCCGTGCCGGGCCATCGCGGGCAGGTCGCTGCGCGCCAACGCATACCGCGCGAGAGTGCCGTGGGCGGCGGCCGTGCCCCACCGGTCGCCCTGGTCCTCGAACACCGCCAATGCCCCGGCGACGAGGTCGTGGCCGATGCTCAGCTCGCCGATGCCCAGGCCGGTGAACCCGAGGAACCACTCGGCCCGCGCCCGCCGGGCCGCGGCCTCCGCGTCGGTCGGCCGGGTCTCGAGCAGCGGCACCATTGCGGACCCGACGCCCATGCGCAGGTTGAACGCGGTGTGCCACACCCGGACCGTGCCCGCCACGCCGTCGGGACCGCCGGCGGCCAGCGCCGCGGTCAGCGCCCGCCGCCCCTCGCCGAGCCGACCGCGCAGCACCCAGTACCAGGCCAACGACTCGACCAGCGGCAACGCCTCGCCGTCGCGGGCCGCGTGGTCGATCGCGGCACGCAGGTTGGCGGCCTCGGCGTCGAGCAGGCGCAGCCACTGCCGCTGCCGGGGTCCGCGCAGGTGCGGGTCGGCGGTGGCGGCGAGCCGCGCGTAGTGGTCCCGGTGCCGCCGCTCGACCTCGGCGACCTCGCCCGCCTCGTGCAGCTTCGCCGAGGCGTACTCGGCGACCGACTCCAAGAGCCGATATCGGGGCGGATCGGCGGTGGTGGCGGTGACCAGCGAGCGGTCGACCAGGCGTGCCAGCAGGTCCGGCACGTCGAGGCCGGCGCCGCCGGACACGGCCTCCGCCGCGCTCAACGTCCACCCGTCCACGTGCACGGACAGGCGGCGCAGCACGGTCCGCTCGGCCTCGGTCAGCAGCTCCCAGCTCCAGTCGAGCATCGCCCGCAGGGTCCGCTGCCGGGCGGGCGTGTCGCTGTGCCCCGCGGTCAGCGCGCGGAACCGGTCGTCCAGCCGCGCCAGTACCTCGTGGACGCCCCATGCGCGGACCCTGGTGGCGGCGAGTTCCAGGGCCAGTGGGATGCCGTCCAGCCTGCGGCAGATCGCCGCGACGGCGTCGGCGTTGTCCGCGTCGAGGGCGAAGCCGGGCGCGCTCGCCGCCGCTCGGGCCGCGAACAGCTCGACGGCGCTGGGCTCGGCCAACGTCGGCACGGTCCACAGCAGCTCACCGGCCACGGCCAATGGGCGTTGGCTGGTGGCCAGCACCCGCAGCCCGGGCGCGGCGCGCAGCAGCCCCGCGGCCAGCTCCGCCGCGGCCGGTGCGACGTGCTCGCAGTTGTCGAGCAGGAGCAACATCCGCTTGGCTCGCAACGCCTCGGCGAGCGTGCCGGCCAGGTCCGTCACCACGCAGTCGCGGATGCCCACGCTCGCCGCCACCAGCGCGGCCACCTCGTCCGGCGACGCGCCCGCCGGCAGCGCGGCCAGCTCGACCAGCCACGTGCCGTCCGGGAACCCGGTGACCAGCTCCCGGGCCACGGCCAGTGCCAGGCGGGTCTTGCCGACGCCACCCGGGCCGGTGAGGGTGACCAGCCTGTCCGCCGCGAGCAGCAACCGCACCTCGCCGAGGTCCGCCTCCCGGCCGACCAGGTCGCCGAGCAGGTGCGGCAGGTTCGTGGGCGGCTCCACCGAGCCACCGAGCGACGGATCCTGCTCCAGGATCGCGCGGTGCAGCGCGGCCAGGCGCGGGCCCGGTTCGACGCCGAGCTCCGCGCTCAGCCTGGCCCGCACGTCGCGGTAGCCCGCCAGCGCCTCGCCCTGCCGCCCGGCTCGGTAGAGCGCACGCAGGTGGGCGGCCCGGAGGCGCTCGCGCAGCGGGTGGCGGGCCACCAGGTCGCCGAGCTCGTCGGCCAGCACGCCCGGATCTCCGAACTCGAGGCGTGCCTCGGCCCGCTGCTCCCACGCGGTGAGGCGCAGCTCGACCAGCCGGGCCGTGACCTCCCGCGCGAATGCCTCGTCGACGAAGTCGGCCAGCACAGCACCCCGCCACAACGCCAGAGCGTCGTCCAGCACCGGGACCCGCGCCCGCGGGTCACCGATCGTGGCAGCTTCGGCGAGTAGCGCTTCGAACCGCCCGGCGTCCACCGCGTCCGGTGCGACGTCGAGCAGGTAGCCGGGCGGGCGGGAGACGACGAGCTGCCGCGCGCCGGGCTCTGCGTCGTCCAGCGCGGCGCGGAGCTGGGACACCCTGGTCTGCAGTGCGGCCGCGGGGTTCGCGGGCAGCCGGTCGCCCCACAGGCGGTCGATCAGCTGGTCGGCTGGCACCACGCGGCCCGCGTCGACCGCCAGCTGGGCGAGCAGCGACCTGACCTTCAGCTCGGGAACGCGGACCGGGCGGCCATCGGCCGTCCACACCGCGAGCGGGCCGAGCACCCCGAAACGCACGATCGGACCGTACCCGAATGCGACCCGAAGTCGGTCCGAACGATTCCTGGAGCCGCACCGGCCACCGTGGGTTCCGAACGGGCGGACCAACCGCCCGAACGGTTCGAGCGAGGGAAAGAATCACGATGTCTGTCGAAGTCGGTGACCGGGCCGGGACCAGGGAATGGCTCGGCCTCACGGTGCTGCTGCTGCCGACCGCGCTGCTGTTCGTCGCCCAGACCGTTCTGTTCCTGGCCACTCCGCACATCGCCGCCGACCTGCGGCCGAGCAGTGACCAGCTGCTGTGGGTCAACGACGTGTACGGGTTCGCGATGGCCGGGCTCCTGGTGGCCATGGGCACCATCGGGGACCGGGTCGGCCGCCGGCGGGTGCTGCTGCTCGGCGCGGTCGTGTTCGGCGTGGGCTCGGTGGTGGCCGCGTTCGCGCCGAGCATCGGGGTGCTGATCGCGGCGCGCGCGTTGATGGGTGTCGGCGCGGCGGCCGTGATGCCGTCGACGTTGTCGCTGGTCCCCAACATGTTCAAGGACCCGCGGCAGCGGGCGACGGCGGTCGGGATGTGGGCAGCATCGGTGTCGGTCGGCGTCGCGATCGGCCCGCTGCTCGGCGGGCTGCTTCTGGAGTCGTTCTGGTGGGGCGCTGCGCTGCTGATCGGCGTGCCGGTGATGGCGCTGGTCGTGATCCTGGCGCCGCTGCTGGTGGCGGAGTACAAGGCGCCGGACGCTGCCGGGCAGCGGATGCCGGACGTGCTGAGCGTGCTGCTGTCCATGGCCGCGCTGCTGCCGTTCGTCTATGGGATCAAGGACTACGCCAAGTCGGGGCTGACCGTGACGGCGGTGGTGACGACGCTGGTCGGGATCGCGTTCGGGGTCGTGTTCGTCCGCCGGCAGCTCGGCCTGGACACCCCTCTGCTCGACGTGCGGCTGTTCCGGAACCGCTCGTTCAGCGGCGCGTTGGGCGTGTGGCTGCTGTCCGCCATCGCACTCGGCGGCATCTACCTGCTGTTCACCCAGTACCTCCAGCAGGTGGCCGGGCTGTCGCCGCTGGCGGCCGGACTGTGGATCCTGCCCGCGGCGCTGATGCTGGTGGTGGTGTCGACGGTGTCGCCGATCGTGGCGCGCAAGGTGCGGCCAGCGTACGTGGTGGCGGTCGGTGCGCTGTTCTCGATGGCCGGGTACGTCCTTCTGACGCAGGTCGACAGCGTGGCCGGGCTCCCGCTGCTGATCACCGGGTTCTACCTGCTCTACCCGGGCATCGCGCCGACGATGGCGTTGACCACCGAGCTGGTGATGTCGGCCACGCCGCCGGAGAAGCAGGGCGCCGCGTCGGCGGTCAGCTCCACGTCCATCGACCTGGGCGTCTCGCTCGGCATCGCCGTGATGGGCAGCATCGGCACGGCCGTCTACCACGCCACGGTGCCGTCCGGCCTGCCCGCCCAGGCCGCGGACTCGCTGTCGGGCGCGCTGAACGAGGCTTCGACGATGTCCGGCGACGCGGCGCAGTCGTTGGTGGCAACGGCGCGGGAGGCGTTCACCAGCGGGCTCAACGTCGCCGGGGTGGTGGCGGCGGTGCTGGTCGCAGGCGCGGCCCTGCTCGCGGTCACCCTGCTGCGACACGTGCCGCCGGCCTCCGTACCGGCGAACGAGCCCGATGGCGCGGCCACCGTGAGCGCCTGATCATCCACCTCGTGCCGGGGACGGGAGCCTTCCCGTCCCCGGCACGACGCTTCCGGCTGGTTGTCCCCCGTGCGAGCTACCCAGAAGTACCCCCTCCATGGTGACGATCATGCGCCCGCGGAGCCATACCGTCCTGACCACGCCGCGCGCCCCGGTCGCGGCCCTCGGACAAGGACCCCCATGCGACTGGTCATCCAGCTCGCCGTCGTCGCGGCAATCGCCCTCGCCGGCAGCACCCTCGTCAGCGCCGTGGCGTCAAACCCGCCACTCACCCTGATCGTCGGCCTCGTCACCGCCGCAGCGGCGCTGCTGGGCTACAGGTGGGTCGTGCGTCGCACCGAGCACCGCGCAACCGACGAGCTGTCCCGCACCGGCGCCGTTTCCGCACTCGCCCGCGGCACCCTGATCGGCGTCGGCTTGTTCGCCTCGGTCATCCTCAACATCGCCTTCCTCGACGGCTACCGGGTCCTCGGCTGGGGATCCCCGGCCGGCGCCATCGCGCTGGTCGGGTTCATGGCCGCTGCCGCTGTCACCGAGGAGCTGATCTTCCGCGGCATCCTGTTCCGCATCATCGAGCAGTGGACGGGCACCTGGACCGCGCTCGTCCTCACCGCTGCACTGTTCGGCCTGTCCCACCTGTTCAACCCGCACGCCACCGTCTGGGGCGCGCTCGCCATCGCCGTCGAGGCCGGCGCGATGCTCGCCGCCGCGTACGCCGCCACCCGCACGCTGTGGTTCCCCATCGGCCTGCACTTCGGCTGGAACTGCGCGGCAGGCGCCATCTTCAGCACCGAGGTGTCCGGCAACGACACCCCCGACGGCCTGCTGCACGCCGTCATGAACGGGCCAACGGCACTCACCGGTGGCGAGTTCGGACCCGAAGGCAGCGTCTACGCCGTCCTGTTCGCCACCGTCCTCACCGTCGTGTTCCTGTGGCTGGCCCACCGCCGCGGCCGCATCGTGTCTCGCCGCGAGGCCCGCACCGCTCCGCGCACTACGCTCGCCCCGTGATCGACACCGGGCACCTCGCGCAGCGGTGGCGGCGGTTGCCCGTCCCGCTGCGGGACGCGCCGCTCGCGCTGCTGCTCGCCGCCGCGGCGCTGGTGCCGGAAGTCAACAGCAACGGCACGCAGATCGGCGGCCTGCCGACGCGCCCGATGGACCTGCTGACCGTCGCGGTGGTCGCCCTCGAGTGCCTCCCGCTGGTGGTGCGCCGCCGCTGGCCGGCCCTCAGCCTCGCGCTGGTGTTCCTCGGCTTCGCGGCCGACCAGGTCCTCGGCTACCACACGGTCGCCGGGACCGCGCTGCCCATCGCGCTGCTGAGCACGGCAGCGCACCTGGAGCACCATCGCCGCACCACCGCGGTCCTGGCGTCCGCCGCGTACGTGCTGATGGTGATCGCGCTGACCCTGCGTGGCGCACCCGAGGGCGTACTCGGCTACGTCACCTTCTACCTGGCACTGGCCCTCGCCTGGGGCGCCGGGGTGTGGCTGCGGCAGTCGCGGGTCGCCGAGGTCGAGCGCCGGCTCCACGTCGCCGACGCCGCCCGCGCCACCGAGCGCACCCGCATCGCCGGCGAGCTGCACGACGTCGTGACCCATCACGTGACTGCGATGGTGGTGCAGGCCGAGGCGGCGCGCTACCTCACCGCCCAGCCCGACCGCCTCGACCAGACCCTGACGATCGTCACCGAGACCGGCCGGAAGGCCATCTCCGATCTGCGGCACCTGCTCGACCTGCTCGACCCCGACCAAGGCCCGCGGGCGCGCACGCCGACCGTCGGCGAGCTGCACGACCTCGTGGAGCAGACCCGCCGGGCCGGTCAGCCCGTCGAGTTCACCGAGGAGGGGCGCCCGCCTGCGGGTATCGGCAGCGCCGAGATGATCGTCTACCGGGTGGTGCAGGAGTCGCTGACCAACGCCCTCAAGCACGCCCACGGCAGCAGCACCACCGTCGACGTGCGGCACGGCGAGGGGGAGATCGCGGTCGAGATCGGGACCGACGGCACGGGATCGGCGGTCGCGTCGCCGGGCGGGAGCGGGCGCGGCCTCGCCGGACTCCGCGAACGGGTCGGGGTGCTCGGTGGCGAGTTCAGCGCAGGCCACCGCGACGGCGGCGGGTTCGTGGTGCGGGCGCGCATCCCCGTGCAGAGCACTTCGTGACCGCACCGGTGCGCGTCCTGGTCTGCGACGACCAGGCGCTGATCCGCACCGGGTTCGCGACCATCATCGACGCGCAGCCCGATCTCGAGGTGGTCGGCGAGTGCGGCGACGGCCGCGCCGCGGTCGAGCTCGCCGGCCGGCTGCACCCCGACGTCGTGGTGATGGACGTGCGGATGCCGGTCCTCGACGGGATCGAGGCGACCCGCCTGCTCGCCGGCGCCGGCGTGGCGAGTCCGGTGAAGGTGCTCGTGGTGACGACGTTCAACCTGGACGAGTACGTGTACGAGGCGCTGCGCGCCGGGGCGAGCGGCTTCCTCCTGAAGGACGCCCCACCGGCGCAGCTGCTGCACGGAATCCGCACCGTCGCCTCGGGCGCCGCGTTGCTGGCCCCCGAGGTGACCCGGCAGCTCGTCGGCCGCTACGCCGCTCGGATCCGGCCGCAGGAGAGCGCGCCGGACGACGTTCCGCTCACCCCGCGCGAGCTGGAGGTGCTGCGCCTCATCGCGGACGGGCGCTCCAACAGCGAGATCGCCGCGACGCTCGTGATCAGCCAGGAGACGGTCAAGACATACGTCTCGCGCATCCTCACCAAGCTCGACCTGCGCGACCGGGTGCAGGCGGTCGTCTACGCCTACCGCCGAGG
Organism: Pseudonocardia hierapolitana; assembly: GCF_007994075.1. Classification (NCBI taxonomy): domain Bacteria; kingdom Bacillati; phylum Actinomycetota; class Actinomycetes; order Pseudonocardiales; family Pseudonocardiaceae; genus Pseudonocardia; species Pseudonocardia hierapolitana. Next base: position 1,687,420 of record NZ_VIWU01000001.1, read on the forward strand.
GCTCGTCACCTGACTCGTGTCGGAGCCGGGGATGGAGATCGTCGGGAATTCGTCAGGCGGCGGAGATGTCACTGCGCCACACGGCCGCGAGTAGGGCCCGGCCCGCATCGGTGTCTCCTTGCAGGCGTACCCGCCCGGCGGCGACGGCGGCGTCCACGTCGTCTTCTCCTGCCATCAGCGCCGATCGTCGGCGGCCTTCTCCTGCTGGTGGCGTTCGTGCTCTGGGAGAAGCGCGTGCCGCATGCGATGCTGCCGATGGCCCACTTCCGCAGCCGCGGCTTCACCATCGCCAACGTCTCGGCCTTCTTCCAGCACTTCGCGCTGATCGGCGCGCTGTTCATGCTGGCGCAGATGTTCCAGGAGGGCCTCGGCAACGACCCGATGGGCACCGGCCTGCGACTGCGCCGGGGATCGGAATCAGCGGGCGACCGCTCGGGGGGCGACGGCGGTGTCGAGGAACGCGGCGACGACGTCGTGCACGACGTCCCGGTCGTGCTCGTTGAGAACGTCGTGCAGGTCGCCGGGGAAGGTCCGCACGGTCGCGCGCGGGAGCCGGCGGGCGACGGCGTGGGCGTCGGCGACGGGGACGATGGGATCGGCCTCGCCGTGGACGAGCAGGACCGGCACGTCGGGCCGGCCGGCTGCGAGCCCGGCGTCGATCTCCGGCCACGTGGCCCGCAACGCCAGCAGCATCTCGCGGCGGAAGCCGCCCTTCCAGGTCAGCGGGTCGTGCAGCAGGGCGTGCACGTAGTCCGGGTGCGTGCTCAGGAACTCCGGCGGCTCCCCCGACTCGGTCTCGTCGCGGCCGAGAGCCAGCTCGGCGTCGACCCACTCCAGCGGGCTCACCGGGGCGCCGGACAGCACCAGCGCGTCCGCGAGTTCGGCGGAGCGGAGCGCGAGCAGCGTCGCTGCGACCGCGCCGCCGGAGTGTCCGATCACCACCAGCGGCGTCCCGGGATGCTGCTCGCGGGCCAGCGCGGCGAGGTGCCGGGCGTCGTCGACGAGGTGGTCCCACGACTCGATCACGGCGCGGGCGCCGTCGCTGCGGCCGTGGCCGACCACGTCGAACGCGTGCACGGCGTGGCCGTCCGCGGCGAGGCGGCGGGCGAGCGCGTCGTAGAGCCCGAGGTGCTCGCCGTAGCCGTGGATCAGGACGACGGTGGTGCGGGCGGGGCCGTCCGGCAGCCACCGGTCGTGGAAGACGCGGCCACGGGAGCCGAGGAACGTGGACATGCTCCAGTCCTTCCGGGAGTGGGAATCTGGGGTCAGGCCGCCGGCTGCTGGGCAGGGGCGGCGAAGAAGTCGGCTACGGCGACGGATCCGGTGAAGACGCCGAAGAAGAGCTCGGTCCGTGCCGGGTCGTCGCGCAGGGCGAGCAGCAGCTGCTGCATCTGCGGGGTGGGTGGCTCGAGCGCGGCGCGCTGCCAGGTGAACTCGTACATCGCCATCACCGCGTCGTTGCGCCGCTGCTCGTATCCGACCAGTGCGGCATGCATCGCCCGCGGGTCGCGCAGGCCGGTGTCGATGGCGTCGGTGAGCAGTTCGGCGTGGTGGAACGCGTCGGTGATCCCCTGCGCGGTGCAGGGGTCCTTGACGTAGCCGGCGTCGCCGACCAGCGCCCATCCGCGGCCGTAGGGCCTGCGGAAGAACCCGGGGGTGGCGGCGCCGATCCACCGCTCCTCGCGCCGGCCGGCGCGGACCCGTTCGGCCAGGTCCGGCGCGACCTCGTCGAGCGTCCGGGCGTAGTGCCCGGCGATGTCGGCGCGGGCGGCGCGGAACGCGTCCACCGGCAGGCTGATGCTCACGACGGTGAGGTCGTCGTGGGTGGGGACGGTGACGACCGACCGGTAGGGCCGCGAGTACAGGGTGGCGGCGGGGGCGACGGGCACGCCGCTCCAGTACGTGAAGTAGATGCCCTGGCGGGCAGGTCGCTCGTGGTAGGTGGGGGCGTCGACCATCCGCGCCACCGTCGAGCGCATGCCGTCCGCGCCGATGACGATCGCGGCCCTCGCCTCGACGGTGCGGCCACGGACCCGGCCGCGGATCCCCCGGACGGTCTCCCCGTCGCCGGTGCGCAGCAGCCCGTCGACCGTGCACCCCTCCCACAGCTCGGCACCCGCCCGCGTCGCGGCCTCGACGAGGATGCCGTCGAGGATCCTGCGGCGCGGGGCGTAGGCCTCCGCGACGCCGCCGGCGGGCGGGAAGCGGCCGGTCAGGGCGAACGGGCCGACGTCGATCGTCCCGGAGGTCAGCGCCGGGCAGCCGGTGCGGGCGAGCTCGTCGCGCAGCCCCCACCGCTCGAGCGCGGCGACTCCGGGCGGCCACACGAGGTGGTTGGACAGGGGCATGTCGCTCGGGAACGTGGCCCGGTCGACCAGCAGTACGCGATGGCCCCGGCGGGCCAGCAGCATCGCGGTGGCTGCACCGCCGCAGCGGGCGCCCACGACGATCGCGTCATAGGAGTGGTTGTCGGACATGCGGACCACGTTGGCGCACGCTCCTGTCGATCCGGTGTCGTCGCGCTGTCGCCGTCGGCGTGCCAGACTCGAGCCCGCTGCGCCGAGGTGACCGATGCTGTTCCGGGTGCTGGGCCCGCTCGAGGTCGAGGCTGACACGGGCCCCGTCGCGTTGACGGGGGCCCGGTCGCGCGCGCTGCTCACCGCGCTCCTGCTGCAGCCTGGCACCGTCGTGCCGGCACACCGGCTGATCGCCGCGCTGTGGGGCGAGCGGCTGCCGGAGGACGCGTCCAACGCCCTGCACCAGGTGGTCGGCCGCCTGCGCAGGCAGCTGGGGGACGATGTCGTGGCCACCGGTCCCGCCGGCTACCGCCTGGCGCGCGACCCGGCAGCCGTCGACGCCGAACGCTTCGAGGCCGACTACCGGGCCGCGCGACGGATCGCACCCGAGGACCCGGCGGCGGCCGAGGCGCTGCTGGACAGGGCACTCGGGCTGTGGCGAGGACCGGCCTACGGCGAGTTCGCCGACGGGTTCGCCCGCGCGCCCGCGGCGAGACTCGAGGAGCTGCGAATCGCGGCGCTCGAGGACCGGGTGGCCCTCCTGCTCCGGCGGGGCGACTCCGGGGCCGTCTCCCGGGCCCGGGACCTGACGGCGCAGGAGCCGCTGCGCGAGCGGCCGGTCGAGCTGCTCATGCGCGCCCTGCACGCGGGCGGGCGGACGGCCGAGGCGCTCGACGTATACCGCCGGCACCGGGAGCTCCTCGCCGCCGAGCTCGGGCTGGATCCCGCGCCCGGCCTCCGCGAGCTGGAGAGCGCCCTCCTGCGCGGCGCCGTCCGCGCGCCGGCGCCCCCGCCGGCACCACCACCCACAGCGACGCGACCACCGCGCCGCGACCTGCCCTGGCGGCCGGGCCCGCTGCTGGGCCGCGAACGCGATCTGCACCTCCTCGTCGGGTGCCTGGCGAAGCAGCGGCTCGTCACGCTGGTCGGACCCGGTGGCGTGGGAAAGACGCGGCTCGCCTTGGAGGCGGCCCACCGGCTCGCCGTCGACCGCCAGGTGTGGTGGGCCGACCTCGTCACGGTCAGCCCCCAGCGCGTGTCCGACGCACTGGCCGAGGCCGCCGGGATCGAGGTCCCGCGCTCCGCGGACCCGGCGGGCTCCTTGTGCGCGGCTCTCGCCGGACACCGCGGCGTGCTGTGCCTCGACAACGCCGAGCACCTCCTGCAGACCCTCGCGCCCGTGGTCGAGCGTCTCGCCGACGCTGCCCCGGACCTGGCCATCCTCGCCACCAGCCGCGAACGGATCGCCGTCGCGCCGGAGCACGTGCACCTCCTGGCCCCGCTGCCGCTCCCCGCGGACGACGACCGGGACAACCCGGCGGTGCGGCTGTTCGTCGACCGCACCCCTGGGTTGGAGGCGGCGTCGCTGTCCGACGACGACGTCCGCGTCGTCTCCGGGCTGTGCCGCCGGCTCGACGGGCTGCCGCTCGCCATCGAGCTCGGCGCGGCGCGGGCGGCCACGTTCGGCCTGCACGAGCTCGCCGCCCGCCTCGACGAGCGGCTCGAGCTGCTGGCCGGGGCACGCCGCACGGCCGCGGCGCGCCACCGCACGCTCCGCGCCCTCGTCGACTGGTCGTACGGCCTGCTCACCGAGGACGAGGCACGACTCTTCACCCGGCTCGCCGTCTTCCCGGGCAGCTTCACCCTCGTCCAGGCCGAAGCCGTCGGCGCCGACGAGCGAACCGCGGCCCGATCCGTTCCGGAGCTGCTCGCCCGGCTCGTCGAGCAGTCCCTGGTGCAGTCCGGACAGGGTCGGTTCTGGCTGCTGGAGACGCTGCGGGTGTACGCCGCCGAGCGGCTCGACCCCGCAGACGCGCACCGGCTGCGCGCCCGGCACGCGGGCGACACCGCCGCGCGCCTGGCCTCCCTCGCGCCGCAGCTCTCGACCTCCGACGAGCTGGCCGCCGTCGCCGCCATTGCGGCGCTCGGCGCCGACCTGCACGCCGCGTGGAACCACGCAGTGGACCACGACCGAGCGCTCGCCGTGCAGCTGGCCGCCGACGTCTACGACTACGCCTACCACCGGCAGCGCCGGGACCTGCTGGAATGGGGTCTTGTGGTGTCCACATGGGACGTCGAGCATCCGAAGCTGCCGATCGCCCTCGCGGCGGCCGCGGCGGCAGCCTGGTCGGCCGGGCGCCTCTCGGCCGCTCAGGCGTTCGCCGACCGCGCTGCCGCCGACGATGCGCCGAGCGTCGCCCGTGCCGTCAACCAGTGCGCCAACCTCGCCAACTTCGACGGCCGCACCGACGAAGCCGTCGCCCGGTTCTCCGCGGCCGCGGCGCTGCACCGCGCGGCCGGGGAGTCCGTCCGCGCGCTGGCCTGCGAGATCTCCATCTCGCTCGCGCTGTCCTACTCCGGTCGGTTCGCCGCTGCGGCCGCGCGGATGCCCGACCTGCTCGAGCGCGCCGATGCCGCCGGCAACCCGAGCACACTGGCCTGGGCACACTTCGTGACGGGCGAGGCCGAGGTTGATACCGACCAGGCGCGCGCCGCCTACGCCGCCGCGGCCGAGCACGCCGCCCGGGTCGACAACCGGTTGTTCGGCAACCTCGCCCGCACCTCGACGTTGCGGCTGGCGATCCGCCACGGTCGCGCCGACGTCGCGCTCACCGACGCGAGCCGCGTCGTCGACGAGTGGGAGGACCTTCGCAACGAGGCGGCGCAATGGTCGGTGCTGCTCATCGTCGCCGTACTCCTCGTGCGCGTCGGTGCCTCGAGGGCCGGGGCCGTGCTCGCCGGGGCGGTGCTCGCCGCCCGCGACCGCCAGGTCAGCATCGCGCGGGACGGTGCCCTCCTGCATGACGCCATCGAGCGCGTCCGCGACCGGCTCGGAACCGCACCCACCGAGCAGGCACTCGCCGAGGGCGCTCGACTTCCGGCCGCCACCGCCGTGGCGCACGCCCGCCGGGAGATCCGCACGGCGCTACGGATTCTCGACGCTCCAGGCGCTGCAGTAGCCGAGGTCTGACGAGTCCAGCGGCATCGATGATGCGGCCGCGCCGCAACCCGAGGCCGGTCCTCGGCCACCGGGACGACGGCGGCTGTTCCTGATCCGGCTCTCACGCCTCCGGCCACGGCACGTCGACGAACACCTCGGTTCCGGCCACCGGGCCGGGGAGGAGCCTGAGGGTGCCGCCCGCTGCCTCGACGCGCAGCGTGTGCGAGGTGAGCCCGATGTGGCCGAGCTGCGCGCTGCGCTGCACCGCGCCGTCCGGGATGCCGACGCCGTCGTCGGTCACGGTGAGCCGCGCTCGGCTGCCGACGTGGGCGAGTGCGACCGTCACCGACCGGGCGGCCGCATGCTTGGTGACGTTGGAGAGCAGCTCGCGAGCCGTGCGGTAGAGCAGGGCGTCGGCGGGGGTGCGCACGTCGTCGGGCCAGTTGCGGACGTCGACGTCGACGGAGAACCCGCCGCGTGCGCCTGCGTTGCGGGCGAGCTCGCGCAGGGCGGCCGGCAGCCCGGCCCGGTCGAGCACGGCCGGGTGCAGTTCGGCCACGGTTGAGCGCAGGAGCTGAGAGGACTCGGTCAGCGCGTGCTCGACGCGGGTGAACGCGGCCTGGTCGCCGGTCTCGCGGGCCTCGTCGAGGTCCTGGCGCGCGGCGAGCACGTACTGCAGCGCGCCGTCGTGCAGCTGTTCGGAGAGAAACCGGCGTTCGCGTTGCTCGATGTCGGTCAGCTCGGCGAGCAGGTGGGTGCGATCGCGCACGAGCGCGCCGATCGTGCGCACCCGCGAGCGCTGGATCCGCGACAGGCCGACGCAGCCGAGGCCGACCCCCGCCAGCACCAGGGTGCGCAGCAGCAGCGACGACCACGGTTCCTCGTTGGCGACGCGGGTCACGATCCCCGCCGCCAGGTACACCAGCACGGTCGGTACGACCACGGCTGTGCAGACCCGCAGCCGCAGCTGTGTCGCGGCCATCACGGGGATGAGAAGGAACCCGGCCTCGAGCACGTCGGAGGTCCAGCTCTGCGGCGTCGCGAGCCCGGTCAGCAGGGTGAGCACGGCCAGCACCGCGAGGTCGACGAACTGGGCCAGCCACGCCATGCGCACCGCGGACGGGGCGCCGTTCCGGATCCAGACCGTGACGGCGAGCACCGAGAGCGCGTATCCCGCGACGACGATGGCGCAGGCCAGGGCGTACCGCTCGGGTGGGACGGCGACGATGGTCAGGACCATGAAGGCCAGCAGCACCAGCCGCAGCCACGACTGCAGCACCAGCCCGCGACGGGCGTGCTGGAGGACGACGGCGGCTACCTCGGGTGCGCTGGATGCGGGCACGGCGACCTCCGGGGGTGCGCACGGCCTGCCAATGGTGGCACCGGATCCGGTCCCGCGTCCCTATCCTGACCGCGATGGATTCGACCGACTCCCCGGTGCGGGTGGTCGTCGCCGACGACCACCCGTTCTTCCGCGACGGCGTCACCCGCGGGCTCACCATGAGCGGCCGGATCCGCGTGGTCGCCGAGGCCGAGGACGGCAGGGCGGCCCTCGAAGCGATCCGGACCGAGCGACCCGACGTCGCCCTCGTCGACTACGAGATGCCCGGCGTCGACGGGTTGGGCGTGGTTCGCGCGACCGTCCGTGACCAGCTCCCGACGCGTGTCCTGCTGCTGTCGGCGCACACGGACGGCCCGGTGGTGTTCCAGGCGCTCCAGGAGGGTGCGGCCGGGTACCTGTCGAAGGACGCCCGCCGATCGGAGATCGTCGAGGCCGTGCTGGACGTCGCGCGGGGCCGCACGGTGGTCCCCGCGGAGATGGCCGCGGGGCTCGCGGGTGAGATCCGGATGCGCGCGCAGACGCAGGGGCCGGTGCTCAGCGAGCGGGAAAAGCAGGTCCTGCAGGGCTTCGCCCGAGGGCTGTCGATGCCGCAGGTCGCGGCGGAGCTCTTCATCGGGGTGAGCACCGTCAAGACCCACACCCAGCGCCTGTACGAGAAGCTCGGTGTCTCGGAGAGGGCGGCCGCCGTGGCCGAGGCGATGCGCCGCGGGCTGCTGGAGTAGCGCATGGCCGAGGCCCGCGCCGTCTCCGGTGCGGGCCAGTGGTCGGGGATGGCCGGTCAGGACCCCATCTGGTTGTTGCCGTGCGCGAGGAACTGGACCAACGCCTGCTCGGTCGCGGCGTTCATGGTGCCCGTCTGCGGCAGGCCGGCGTCGCGCTGCAGGTAGGTGATGGCCTGCGTGGTCTGGCTGTTCATGACCCCGCTGACCGGGCCCTCGTAGTAGTTGAGCTGGCCGAGCTCCCGTTGCAGTGTCGAGACCGCGGCGGAGGGAGCCGGCGGCTTCGGCGGCGCGGGCGGGTTCGGGACCACGTGGTGGTGAGCGGGAGCACCCGCGGGCGCGGACGGGACCTCGACGTGTCCGCTGCTCGGCGTGAACCCGGCGGAGTAGCCGCTGCCCTGGTCGGCGGACGAGGGGCTCGACGGGGCTGCGCCGGCGGTCAGGCCGCCGAGACCCAGCACGAGGCCCGCGGTGACGGCCGCGCCGACGACGGCGCACCCGACGGCGATCCCCACGGTGCGGGCGCCGGAGCTGCGCCGCTCGGGCTGCTGGACGGGCTGCTGGACGTCGGTGGCTGTGGTGGTCGTGGTGTTCATGATGATCTCCTGGATGCTTTCTCCCGGGGCGCTTCCCCGATGCCTCTACGGTGCCGCTCACGCGGCGCGCGCACCGTCCACCGGGCAGGCCATGCCGAGGTTGAAGCCGGTGTCCACCGACGGGGGGACGCGCGTGTCGGCTACAGCGGCGTCCGGCCGCGATCCGCGGGTGCGGGCGTACCGGCGAAGATGTCGACGAGCCGGTCCCAGCGGGTCTGCCGGCCGGATGGGAACCTGCGGCGCGCACGCGCCATGCGGCGGTCGTCGTAGCGGCTGCGCGCCCAGGGTGACGTCGGCCGGGCCAGCCGCAGGGCCGCGACCAGCGCCAGGAACGGGACGAACACACCGACCACCCCCAGCACCGGGCGGCCCTTGAGGATCGCGACGAGCGCGAACACGAGGTTCCCGACGACTCCGACCGCCGTCACCGACGCGCTGCCCCCCGAGTCGTCCCCGAACGGGTTGACCCCCACCACCAGCAGCACCCCGACGATCATCGCGACGAGCACGGCGTCCACCGAGCTGCGACCCTGCCGCTCCCAGTACACGTCCTCGAGGTGCAGCCAGAGCGCGAACTCGTCGAGGGTGAGCGCGGCGCCCATCCCGAACAGGACGGCCAGCAGGTCCGACCACGGGGTTGCGGGCCGGTAGGTGAACTCGGCCGTTCCGGCGCCGAGGAGCAGGAAGATCCCGTACACCTGGTGGTGCACGTGCACGCCCCCGAACTTCGCGTTCCGGAACGGCCCGCGACCCGTCCTGATCGCGCGGGTGATCGCCCTCGTCGCGAGGAACGTGACCAGGAACGAGGCCAGCATCCAGCCCACGAGCGCCCGACGCCGGGTCAGCTCGGGAAGCAGGTCGATCAAGGTGCCGGACATGGGGCCCGCCTCCTCGAGCTCCGATGCTCGTCCATCTGTCAACCCTGCTGTTGGACGTGGTTGCCGCGCGCCCAGCCGATGCCCTTCCGCGTCGAGATCGAGTAGGGAAAGGCATGCCGACGAGAACATCGCCGAGCATGACACCGGTCCCCGCCGAGGCGAGCGCACGTGCTGTCGCGCTGGGCCTGCCCGACGACGGCCGCTTCCTCGCCGTCCTCGTGGACGTCATCGCGGGGCGATGCCGTCGTCGCCGGGGGTGCGGTTGTCGCCGGCGGCCGCTCCGCCGCCTGGCCGATTGACCTTCCCGGGCCGGCGAGAACGATGACCGACGTCCCTGACTCGAGAGCCACGGGAAGGAGCGGGACGATGGGCGACTACTACTCCGAGGAGCGACACGGCCCCCACGAGTACTTCGAACTGGGCGACTTCGAGCTGGAGAGCGGGATCACGCTGCCGGGCGCGCGGATCGGCTACAAGACCCACGGGAAGCTGAACCGGGCCAAGGACAACGCGATCCTCTTCCCGCACATGTGGTCGGGCACGCCCAAGGCGATGGAGATCTTCATCGGCCGCAACCGGCCACTCGACCCGGACAGGTACTTCATCGTCCTGCCCGGGCAGTTCGCCAACGGCTTCTCGTCGTCGCCCAGCAACACGCCGCCACCATTCAACGGCGGCGCTTTTCCGAACGTCAGCATCGGCGACGACGTCCGCGCCCAGCACCGGCTCGTCACGGAGGAGTACGGGATCGAACGCTTGGAGTTGGTGCTCGGCTGGTCGATGGGTGCCGAGCAGACCTACGAGTGGGCGGTGCGCTACCCGAACATGGTCAAACGCGCGCTCCCCTTCGCCGGAACCGCGAAGACGACTCCGCACGACTACATCTTCGTCCGCAGCCACGAGGACTCCCTCAAGTCCGACCCGGCCTGGAACGGTGGCTTCTACCGCGATCAGAGCGAGGTCCACGTCGGGCTGCGCCGGCATGCGCAGATCTGGTCGGTGATGGGACTGTGCCCCGAGTTCTACAGTGCGGAGGCATGGCGGGGCGCAGGGTTCACCTCCCTCGAGGACTTCCTGCGCCGCTTCTGGGAAGGCTACTTCGCCCCGATGGATCCCAACAACCTGATCTGGATGGGTTGGAAGTGGCGTCACGGAGACGTGAGCCGGCACACCGGCGGGGATCTCGCCGCCGCGCTCAGCCGGATCACTGCGAGGACCTACGTCGTGCCGTTCTCCCGCGACATGTTCTTCCCGCCCGCCGACTGCGAGGCCGAGCAGAAGCTCATCCCGAACAGCGAGTTCCGCGTGGTCGACAGCCTGTGGGCGCACTTCGCGATGTTCTGCATGACCGACTCCGACCGGGAGCAGATCGACGCCTGCATCGCCGACCTGCTCAAGGACGAGGTTGCCTGATCGCCCGGCACGAGCCCGGCACCGGGCGTACAGCACACCGTCCCGGGCGGCTCGGTGCCGTGGCCGTGGAGCATTCGGTGCGGTTCTGGACCGAGGCGTTCGGGATGGAGGTGGCCGCGCGCGAGCGCAGGGGCCCGCCGCGAGCGCATCAGGCGGTCAGCAGGCGTTGCCCGCCGCGCCGGCGAACCCGGGCTTGTCCCAGTTCGCCGCGTCGGCCGGGGGCGAACCGGGACCGGCGGGCTGCGCCATGTCTGGTTGCCGGGACCAGTGCCCCTCGTCGACCGTGACCTCCGCGATCTCGAACGTCGTCCGGTACGGCCCGAAGCTGACGTGGTTGTTCACCGCGTACAGCGCCTGCGGCGCACACAGGAACACCGCGAGCGCATTGTCGAAGCAGTACCGGTCGATGTCCTCGGCGACCCGCACGAGCCGCGCACCGTCGAGCTCCACTGCCATCCGGGCGAACAGCTCGTCGAACCCGGGGTCGGGCGGTCCGGCGCGGAAGGCGCCGTCGCGGCCGAAGAACTCCCGGTGCACCGCTGCCGGCGGCGCCTCCGACGACAGGTCGAACCACGCGTGCACCAGCAGGTCCCACGGCAGGTCGAGCTTCTTCTCCACCAGCGCACGGGATCCGGCGAGCGCGTTCTCCTCGGGGACCCTGATCACCTCGACCGCGACGCCGAGGGACCTGCGGAGATCATCACCGATCAGCTGGGCGATCCCGACGAACGCCATGGGTGTCGCGATCCGGATCGGCCGACCGGTGGGCCACCCGCCCTTCTCGAACAGCCGCTTCGCCTCGTCGGGGTCGTGCGGGTACGGGGTGGCGCCCTCCGGGAAGCCCGAGCACCACGACGGAGTCATGGCCGGGATCTCGTTGGCGTAGCCCGCCAACCCGTCCTCGACGATCCGCCGGCGGTCGACCGCCAGGTTGAGCGCCTTGCGGACGTCGACGCTGTCGAGCGGGACGTCGGTGCGACCCCGGTTGATGATGCAGGTCAGCACCCGGTTGGCATCGGCGGTGATCAGCCGCGCGTACTGCGAGGTCCGCACGCGCTCCGCGTCGGCGGGACTGACCTCGGTGACGATGTCGACCTCCCCGTCACCGGAGATGCACAGCTCCAACGCCTGCGACGGGGACAGGTCGTTGCGGAACACCGCGCGTTGCACGCGGGGGCCGCGCTCGGCCCGGTTCCAGTGATCGAGGTTGGCCTCGAGCACCACTTCGGCGGAGCGGTCCTCGGACTCGATCAGCCAGGACGCCGTGTACGGGTTCGGGGACATGACGGCGTGGCGGGTGAGGATGGACGATGCACCCTGGACCAGGGTGAACGGGCCGGTCCCCCAGGGACCCGGCTCGTCGATCACTCACCAGTGGCCTTCGCCGGAACCGAACTTCTTGTAGCCGAACCCGGGGGCATCGGGGCCCTTCCAGAACGCCGTGGACGCGATGTGGAAGCCGCGCATCTTCCCCACTGCCAGCCCGTCAGGGCCCGGGAAGTGGAACCGGATCGTGTGATCGTCCACGACCTCCGCGACCGACTCCGGCGGGAAGTTCACCCACGTACCCGGCGGGTGCGGCGCCGCCCAGCGCTGCATCTCGTCGAAGTTGAGCTTGATGGCGTGCGCGGTGACCGGCTCACCGTCCTGGAACCGCACCCCACGGCGGAGCTTCAGCTCCAGCGTCCTCTCATCACGCCAGTCTGCCGACTCGGCGAGCGCGAACACGGTGCGCCCGTCCTCGTCGATCCGAATCGGCTCCTCCATCGTGTTCCAGGTGATGAACAACCAGTTCAGCGGTGACGGATCGACGATGTTGATCGTGCCGACCGGCGTCCCTACGGCAACCATCACGAGCACCTCCCGGCGAGGAGACACATCACCGTAGACACCGGCCGTCCACAGCACAACCGAGGCCGTTGAATCGATCAATGGGCCTCAATAGCATCGTCCAGCAACTTCGCGGTCTCGACCCGGAGGAGGGCGCCATGCCCTTGCAACCGCCCGATCCCGACACGATTCGCCACGTCGGGGAGCATTGCGGTCTGGGTCTGTCCGACGCCGACGTCACGTCGTTCTGCCCGTTCGTTCACGGGTTGCTCAGCTCGTGGGACGCCGTCGAGGAGCTCTACGCCGCCTCCGTCCCCGCCGCCCCGGAGCGCTCGTGGACCCGCCCGGACACTGGGACGACGCCACCGTGCTGCGCGTCGCACACGTCTTCGAGCAGGCGGTCGGGGGCTTCCCGACGCCGCAGCCGGTCTCCGCGGGGAGTACTTCATGAACGGCGTGCACGACCTCGGTGGGACGGACGGCCTCGGCCCCGTCCCGGTGGAGCAGGACGAGCCGGTCTGGCACGCCGACTGGGAGAAGGCGGCGTTCGGCATGTTCTCGATGCCCTTCCGCGCCGGCTTCTTCGGGGTCGACGAGTTCCGCTACGGCATCGAGCAGATGCACCCGGCGATCTACCTGCTCTCGCCCTACTACGAGCACTGGGCGCACACCGCCGAGCACTACGGGGTGGCGCGGGGTGTGCTCGACCCGGAGGAGATCGAGGAACGCACGCAGTACTACCTCGAGAACCCCGACGCTCCGCTGCCCGAGCGTTCCGATCCCGACCTCATGGCGTTCGTCGATGCCGTCGTGAAGAACGGTGCCCCGGCGCGGCGCGAGTCGGACAAGGCGCAGGCGTTCGCGGTGGGCGACCGGGTGACGGTCGTCGACGACAGCCCGAGGGGCCACACCCGCAAGGCGCGCTACATCCGCGGCAAGACCGGCGTGATCGAGAAGGCGTACGGCACGTTCATCTACCCGGACAGCGCCGGGAACGGCCGCGGCGACGCCCCGGAGCACGTCTACTCGGTCAGGTTCACCAACGAGGAGCTCTGGGGCCCGGAGGCCGCCGAACCCAACGGCGTCGTCTACTTCGACGTCTGGGAGCCCTACATCGTCCCGGCCAGCACGGAGGAGGCCACGACATGAGCACCGCGCCGATCAACCCGCCGAAGGTCCGCACCCGGGAGGAGATCGCCGCCCGCGTCAAGGCCCTCGAGGCGATCATGATCGAGAAGGGGATCATGACGATGGAGGCGGTGGACCGCCTCGCCGAGATCTACGAGAACGAGGTCGGCCCGCAGCTGGGTGCAAGCGTCGTGGCCAAGGCGTGGACCGATCCCGAGTTCAAGGCGCGGCTGCTCCGGAACGCAACGGAGGCGTGTGCCGAGCTCGGCATCGGCGGCCTGCAGGGCGAGGACATGGTCGTCGTCGAGAACACCGACGACGTCCACAACGTGATCACCTGCACGCTCTGCTCGTGCTACCCGTGGCCGGTGCTCGGGCTGCCGCCGAACTGGTACAAGGGCCCGCAGTACCGGTCCCGGATCGTCCGCGAACCCCGCACGGTCCTGCGCGAGGACTTCGGCCTCGACCTCCCCGACTCCACCGAGATCCGCGTGTGGGACTCGTCGTCGGAGATGCGCTACTGGGTGCTCCCGCAGCGTCCAGCGGGCACCGAGGACCTCGACGAGAAGGCGCTCGCCGCGCTGGTCACCCGCGATTCGATGATCGGCACCGGCCAACCGAAGGCTCCGTGATGGGGTACCGACAGGACGCGACCGAGCTCGGCGACGCCCGGCGCCGGGTCGAGGCCCTGGTGTCCGAGTTGCCCGGGGCCGAGCAGCGGCCGTTCGAGCACCCCTGGGAGCTGCGCGCGTTCGCAATGGCCGTCGCGGCGTACCACAACGGGCAGTACGAGTGGTCGGAGTTCCAGCTCTCTCTGATCCAGGCGATCAAGCAGTGGGAGCAGGGCGACAGCGGCGAGCCGTGGTCGTACTACGAACACTGGCTCACCGCACTCGAGACGGTGCTCGCCGGCTCCGGCGCGCTGTCGGAGGCGGCGCTCGACGAGCGAACCCGGGCGGTGCTCGAGACGCCCAAGAACGCGAACCACCACGAGGCGCACCGGGAACCGGTCGCGATCGACCCCGCCCGCTAGTGGCTCGATACGCGATGTCGACCAGGTAATTGATCTTGCTGGTCGAGCCCGGGAGGCTGCTGCCCGCACGTCGAGTGCCGGAGGTGGAGGTAGCTCGGACATCCCGCGCCGACGGTGTCGGTTCCCAGATCCTCGTCGGCTTCCTCGGCGCTGCGCAGGTAGAAGGTGTCGGATCCGCGCATGACCTGGTAGACGTGGGTGGAGACGCCTTCCGGTGTGCGTTCGAAGGGTCGGCGGCGTCTGGGCTTCGACCGGCGCCACCGACCGGCTGCTCGGCTCTCTACCGTCTAGCCTGGCCGTTGTGTTGCGCGCGGCGCTCGTGACCCCGCTGTCCGGTCCGCTCGCCGACTACGGCCGCGCAGGCGTCGACGCGCTGGAGATCTGGGCTTCGCAGTTCGCCGGGCGGCCTGCGCCGAGGGTGGCGACCTACGATGCGCACCCCCATCCGGCGACGGCGGTCCGACGGGCCGAGAGGGACGGGTTCGATCTCCTGTTCGGTCCGTACGGGAGCGGTCCCGCTACCGCGGTGGCGGCCGCCACCGCTCACCTGATGTGGAACCACGGCGGGGCACGGGTCGCCCCCGCCCGGAACGTGGTGAGTGTGCTCGCGCCGGCGGCGCGGTACTTCGACGGAACCGTGCAGGTCGTCGCCCGGACCGATCCTGCGGTCCGACGGGTGGCCGTGGTGGGATCCGGCACCGGGTTCGCCCGCGCCGTCTGTGACGGCGGGGAGCGGGCCACGAGCGGGCTCGGCATGGCGGTACGGCGGGCGACACTCCCCGCGATCAGGGCGCCGGAGGCCGAGCTGCTGCTCGTGGCGGGCGCTTTCCAGGAGGAGCTCGGCGCCGCACGGCTGCTGCTGCCCGGCCGGTGGCGCGCCGCGGGGTTCGTCGGAGCAGGCGTCGAGGAGGTTCTGGCCGGCATCGGCCCGCTCCGGGAGGGGCTGCTCGGCCCGGCGCAATGGCTCGCGTCGGCCGCTCCGAATCCCGACGTGGGCCCGCTTGCCGCCGAGTTCGTCGCGGCGTTCCGCCGCCGGACCGGCGCAGAGCCGCCTTACCCGGCAGCCCAGGCGTTCGCATCCGGCTTGATCGCTGGTCGGTGTCTGAGTGAGTCCGGCAGCGCGCGCCGCGATGCGCTGCTCGCCACGGCACGCCGGCTCGACTGCGTCACCCTGTTCGGCCGGTTCCGGCTCGACCCCGACACCGGCGGGCAGGTCGGGCAGGAGGTGTTGACCGTCCAGTGGCAGGACGGCAGGCGCGTCGTGGTGTGGCCTCCGGATCGGGCACAGGCGCCACTGCGCCACCCGCTGGAACGGGCGCGCGCACGGCGGTGAGTCACACGGCCTCGTGCCGGCGAGCGCCGAGAACGGCGCGGGCCAGAACATCGTCGGGCGGGCCGGTGCCGGGAAGGGTGGGGACGACGATCACGTCCCGCACGGCGGCACGGACCGCGTCACACTCGACGGCGTCCGCGGCATCCAGCACGAAGTGCCGGCAGAGATCCCGGTACAGCGAGGCCACAGCCGCCGCGGTCGGGGGCAAGCCGCGCGCGGCGAGCAGCCCCGCGCGGCTGGCTGCCCGCAACCGCTCACCGGGATCGCTGATCGGAACCCGCGACACGATCGGGGTGACGGCCAGGACCGGCGCCGCGGTCGTGCGCAGCGCCGCACGGATCCCGGGCACCGCCAGCACCGGGCAGATGCTGGCCAGCGGATTGCTGGGAGCAAGCACCACCAGCCCGGCGTCGGCGATCGCGGCCAGCACGCCGGGCGCGGGCACGGCACGCCCGGCGCCGGTGTAGCGCACCTCTGCAACCTCGGGAGCGGCCTGGTGGCGCACCAGGAACTCCTCGTAGTGCAGCACCGCGCCCGCCGTGGTCACTACGTGCGTGGTGACCATGTCGTCGGTCATCGGCAGGACCCGCACCCCGACGCCCATCGCCCGCGCCAGAACGGCGGTGACCTCGCTCAACGACGTGCCGTCCCCGAGGAGGCCGGTGCGCAGCAGGTGAGTGGCCAGGTCGCGGTCACCCAGGTTGAACCACACCTCCTGCCCGAGATCGCGTAGGGCGTCCATGCACCGGAACGTCTCACCCGACAACCCCCACCCGCGCTGCGCGTCCTGCCTGCCGGACAGCGCGTAGAGGGTGGTGTCGAGGTCGGGGCAGATCCGCAGCCCGTGCTGCCACAGATCGTCGCCGGTGTTGACCACGAGCGTGAGCTCGGCCGGCTCGAGCACGCGCAGGAGCGCGCGCCAGAACCGCGAGGCGCCGATGCCCCCGCCGATGCCGACGACGCCGCGGGTCACGGCGCTGACCGATCAGCCGTTCTCCACCCGGTGGACCCGATACTCCACACGCGGGCCCGGCAGCAGGCGGCCCTCGCCGAGGAACAGCGTCCGGTTGACCCACGCATACCGCTCGTCCCCGGTCTCCAGCCGGGGCTGGGTGAAGAAGTACTGGTCGCCGTACCCGGTCGGGGTGTCGCCCCCGCCGAGAACGGCCGTGAGCTCGGGCGTGAGCTCGACCAGCCCGAAGTACTGGACGTAGATGAGGGCCTCGTCGTGGGTCCGGAAGGTGAACCGGACGTCGAGACGGCCGAACCCGTCGGGGCCGACGAGCAACCAATCCGCGCCGGCCCCGACCATGGTCCCCTTCAGCCGTTCACCGGTCAGCTCACCACCCGTGACCGTGGCGATCGTCCGCTGCCCGAACGGTCCGGCGCCGACGTCGTGGATGACGAGATCGGCGTGGTACAGGAACTCCCTCACGAGGTTCGGCATCAGTGCCAGCCGTCCATGTGCTCGCGGATCTGCCTCGTCACAGTCGAGCCGTCGTAGTACTTCTCGTAGAACGCCGGGTCGACGTGGTGGATCACGGCTCCGAAGTTGCACTGCATCGGGTTGAAGTAGACCGGGCACTGCCCGTAGGTCTGGACGCAGTAGTCGAAGTACGCCACGCATGCCTCGACGGCCCAGTCGCTGACCCGGACGGCGGGGCTGTTGACGATGTTGCGTACCGCCTCTGCCGTGTACGGGCCGCCGTGGCTGAGCATCCAGTTGTCTTCGCCGGTGGACATCGTGCGCCCGAGGCCGTACTTCTCCTCCATCATCGCGGTCACCACCGACCGCGCGTCCGGGTACTTCTCCGACGGGATGTAGGTGGCCTCCTTCACGCCCTTCATCCCGAACGTCTTCAGCGCTCCGCTGGCCAGCGGAGCCCGCTCGTTGAGCGGCTCGTGCCGGAATCCGAGGCCCCGGGCGACGTCGGGGAACGCGCCCATCAGGACGTCGTCGAAGAAGCCACAGAAGATCCAGTTCCCCAGCCCCATCGACTCCGCGGCGAGCCGCATGTTCTGCACGTACGAGCCGGGTGGATAGGTCTCGACCTGGAAGATGAACTGCTCGAACTGGCTGATCGTGATCGGGAACTCGAGCTGGCCCTCCCGCACCCACTCGCCGGTTCCGGCGGGCTCGCCGGTCTTGTCGTCGGTGAGGTAGATGTGCCACGCGTCGAAGATGTTCAGCATCACGCTGAAGTACAGCCACCCGTGGTCGGTGATCGGGATGAACCAAGTCGTCCCCGGCCGGTTGACGTTGTACTGGTAGGGGCCGAAGAGCGACGCGTTCGGTGCGCCGGGCACCCGCAGCGCCCAGTCGATGTCCGGACGGCCGTCCATGATCTTGTGCATCCCGTTCCGGTACCAGTCGAGGACCTTGTGGTAGTCCTCCGCGCCCTGGATCTCGACCATCCGCTCGCGCTCGTCACCGGGGTTGTAGACGAAGGCGCCCTCGTCCTTGATCACGAGCAGGTCATGGGCGAACGAGTTGCCCGGGGCGGCGGCCGTGCGCCCGGCGATCCCGACCAGTTCGTGGAAGCCACCTGTGCTGGCGATGTCCCAGTGCGCCATGCCGTTGGGTCCCATCGCCGACCAGGCGACGACCGCCTCCTCCACCTCGGACAGCGGCACCACCGGGTGTTCGGAGACGAAGGCGAGCGGCCCCTTCGGCTGGTGCAGCCGCCGGCCGGCAGCCGTGGTCTCCTCCTCGCCGCTCTCGATCTGGTATCCCATCGCCACCCGGCGGCTGCGCAGCGTCGCCAGCAGTTGCGGCAGCGACCGGCCCTGTTCGAAGAACATCGTGAGCTGGCGCTGCTCGTCGTCGGTGATCTGGCCGGGCGGGGTTGCCGTCGTGGTCATGGAGCTCCTCCACCGCATCGTCGGACCAGCCGGCGTGCGATGGCCGGCCAGATCCGGTCGGGGCACGACAGGTGCCGCATTCCAGCGTGACCGCCGTCACGTCGGGCAACAATGGCGGTGCGTGCCAACGATGCCGGCGGCCGTTGTGGCGCGTCGACAGGGGGCGGCTACTGGCCGTCCAGCGCCGCTTGGACCCGCAGCGCGAGCTCGAGCAGGAACCGGTCGTCCACGTCCCGCAGGTTCACGCCGAGCGTCTCCTGCACCTTGGCCAACCGGTAGCGCACGGTGTTCGGATGGACGTGCAGGCACGCCGCGGCCCGCTCGAGATGCCGGTCGCTGGCGAGATAGGCGTCGAGGGTCTTGACGTACTCCGACCCCCCGACCGCGTCCGCCTCGAGAATCGGACCCAGCGCGCTCTCGACCATCGACTCCAGCGACTGCCGCGTCGAGCCTCCGACCAGCAGGCCGTACAGACCGAGGTCGGCGGCCGAGAGCACCACCTCGCGCCGCCCGCGCGTGCGCGCCAGGCTCAACGCGAGCGCGGCCTGCGCGTAGGACTCCGCGTAGTCGGCGACCCGGATGCACATCCGGCCCAGCCCGGCCGCGAGGCCTTCCGCCGTGTGCGCGGCGGAGAGAACCGCCTCCAGAGCTCGCTGGATCTGCCCAGGATCGGTTGTTCCCGCGGCGAGCAGCACGACGATGTCCCCGCCGCGGGGCACGACGATGGATTCGGGCGCATACCGGCGGATGCCCTGTTCGACCTGACTGAAGGGGCGTCGGGAGACCGCGCGTGCGGCGTCCTCCCGATCCAGCTCGCCCGACGGGGCGCGCAGGCCGATGCACACCACGTAGCGGGGCACCTTGAGGTCCACGCCGAGCAGCGCAGCCCGGCTCAGGAGCCCGTTCCGGTCATCGGTTCGGCCCTCGAGCAGATCGTCGAGGAGCTCGCCGTGTACCCGCAGTTCGCTCTGGAGCGCGGCACGTTCGCGCAGCAGCTGCAGCGCGATCAGCCGCGCGCACACGTCCACGAGTTCCGCGTCGGAGGACGTCGGCTCGTGGTCGGCGCGGACACACAGCGCGCCGAGCGGCTCGTCGCCGACGTCGACCAGGAGCCGTACCGGCGCGGCCCCGGCGTCCGATGGGGTCTCCCCCAGCGGCTCGCGCGCGGGGTCGAGCAGCTCGACGTCGTACCCGAGGTGCTGGGCCAGCATGTCGACGCCTGCGCTGATGTCGCCACTGCGAGCAAGCGAGGTGGCGGCCGCCCGAACGACGTCGAGCGTGCGGGACTTGTCCCTGGCTCTCTGCTCGGCCTCCTCGGCGCGCTGCCGCTCGCGTTGCCGCTCCCTGATCCGGCCCAGTGCCGTTCCCGTGTCATGGGCGATCCCGGTGACGAAATGCATCTCGGGCGCGGTCCAGTCCCGTGGGGTGCGCTGGTCGGCGTACAGCACACCCAGGACCTCGATACCGTCCGTCAGGGGTGCGCAGATCCCCCCACGGATCCCCTCGGCGTCGATGATCCGTTTCATCACCGGAACGCGGCGCGGGTCCCGCCGGTAGTCGCGGGTGGTGATGGTGCGGCCCTCCTTGGCCACCCGTCCGCCGATGCCCTGACCCACGCGAAGCCGCCACAGCGCGGGCATCTCGGCGGTCCGCATCCCGCTGTGGGCGGCCATCGTCAGGTAGTCGCCACTGGTGATCCCGCACCAGCTCACATCGGCCGGCAGGGCTTCCCGCACGACGTCTACCGCGGCCTGAGTGGCAGCGGCGACGGTGTCTGCGCACACCAGCCTGCGCAGGAAGTTCTCGACCGGGGCCGAACGGTGCGCGGCACCGACGGCGACGGACTGGCCGTTCAGCCGCGAGGGCACCGATTCACGATAGGCTCGCCCCGGTTCCCGCGGTACCACCGTCGGGCGCCACGGTGTGGTCGAAGATCTCGTGCTCCTCCGTCATGAAGATGGTCGACCGCGCGAAATCGATGAAGGTCGACTCGTCCTCGAGCAGCATCTGCATCGCCTCGGCGCCATCGGCACTCGCCACCGCCGCGTGCAGGTCGTCCAACGTGTCCCACCACACCTCGGTGATTCCCTCGTAGATCGGCGCCATGCCGCGGCTCTCCACGAGCGCGTCGTTCAACCGGGTGTCGATGGTGTGGCTCTGCACGTAGCGGCGGGCCCGGATCGCCTCGGCGACCGCGCGCACCTTGGGCCCGTGCACCTCGAGCCAGTACCGGTGGAACTGGCCGGGGTCGACATCGTCGCGGGCGCGCAGGATGTACACCAGCTTGACCATGTCGCCTCCTCACCCCGTCATGCGGAGGCCAGGGTGCCCCGCAACCGCAGGTCCGCCAATGGCTCGCCCCGCCAACGCGTTCCGCCCGCTGTGTGGGCTCCTGCCAACGAGCCCGGGAAGGTTCGGCGCTGCCGCACATTGCCCAGTGGTGTGACCGGTGCCACGGTCAGGGGCCAGACCCCGGATTCGGAGGCGGCGATGGCTCGGGCGCAAGGAGCGGTCGAACAGCTCATCCGGCAACGCGTCGCGGACCATCCCGACGATCCCTGGCTGTTGTGGCACGACGATCGGGTCCCGTGGCGCGACGTGCTGTCGAACGCGCAGCGGACGGCGAACGGGCTGCTGGAGCTCGGGATCCGCCCCGGCGAGCGAGTGGCGATCATGATGGCGAACCGCCCGGAGTTCATCTGGGTGCACCTGGGGATCCTGCTGATCGGTGCCTCGTCGGTGCCGGTGAACATCTCCCAGCGCGGCCCGACACTCACCCACATCCTGGCCGATTCCGATACCGCCGCCGTGGTCTGCCAGCGGGATCTGCGGGACGTGGTGCTCGCCGTTCGCGACGATCTTCCCGCCCTTCGCTGCGTGATCGCCGAGGGAGGTCCCGGTGGCGGCGTCGACTGCGACCTCGAACGGCTGCTCTCGGGAGCCGACCGCGAACCGGACGTCGAGCTCGCCGAACCGACGGGTGGCGTCGGGATGATGTACACGTCCGGCACCACCGGCCCGCCCAAGGGCGTTGTGGCCACGAACTACGACCTCACCCCGCTCACGGTGCTGCTCGAGTCCTCGGGTGTGCGGCCGGGCGAGACGATGTACACCGGGCTGCCGCTCTTCCACGGCAACGCGCTGCTGGTCTCGATGATCGGATCGATCATCCGCGACGCCAGGCTCGCGCTGGCGCCGCGGTTCACCGCATCGGGTTTCTTCGACGACTGCCGCCGTTACGGGGCCGTGGCGGCCAACTCCCTCGGCGGGATGATCTCGATCCTGCTCAAGCAGCCCGATCGCCCCGACGACCGGGACAACCCGCTGCGCGTCGTGCTGTCCGCAGGATGCCCGCCGGATCGGTGGCGGGAGTTCGAGGAGCGCTTCGGCGTCCGCATCATCGAGTGGTTCGGCATGGTCGACTCGCCCGGCATCCTGCTCAACGACGTGGGCCGGGTCGGGTCGATGGGGCGTTCCGGGGTGTCCGGCGTCGAGTTCCGGGTGGTCGACGACGACGACCGACCGCAGCCCCCCGGCACCGTCGGCGAGCTGGTGTTCCGCCACCCCAGAGGCCGGATGACGACGTACCACAAACTTCCCGATGCGACCGAGCGGGCGTACCGAGGCGGCTGGTTCCACTCCGGCGACCTCGCGGAGTACGACGAGGACGGGTTCTTCTACTACCGGGGACGCAAGACGGAGTCGATGCGCCGGCTCGGCGAGAACATCTCGGCCTGGGAGATCGAAACGGTCGTGAACAGCCATCGGGGCGTCCTGGAGAGTGCAGCCCATTCCGTGGCGTCCGACCTCGGCGAGGACGAGGTGAAGGTCTGCATCGTCGCGCGCCCGGGCATGACCGTCACCCCCGAGGAGATCCTCGACCACTGCGCGGGCCGGATCGCGCGGCACGCGATGCCGCGCTACGTGGAGTTCCTCGACGAGCTGCCCAAGACCGCCACCGAGCGCAACCAGTACGCGGCGCTGCGGGCCCGTGGCGTGACGCCCGGAACGTGGGACCGCGAGCAGGCCGGCTACCCCATCGGCAAAGCCGACGCTGGACGGAGGAGCGGATGAGCGATGTCGTGATCGCCGGAGCGGCGATGACCCGCTTCGGCAAGTTCCCCGACAGCACCATCAGGGTGCTGGCCGAGGAAGCGGTGTCAGACGCGCTCGCCGACGCCGCTATCGGCGCAGCCGACGTCGGGATGGTGTTCTTCTCCAACGCCGTCGCCGGGATCATCACCGGTCAGGAGATGATCCGCGGCCAGGTGGCGCTGCGGCACACCGGCCTGCTCGGGTTGCCGATGGTCAACGTCGAGAACGCGTGCGCGTCCGCCTCCACCGCGTTCCACCTCGCGGTCGGCGCCGTCGCGTCCGGCTCGGTGGACGTGGCGCTCGCCGTCGGCGCGGAGAAGATGACCCATGAGGACAAGGCGCGCTCATTCGCGGCGATCGGCACCGCCGTCGACCTCCTCCAGCTCGAGGACCTCAAGCAGTGGGCCCGCGGCGGCTCGGCAGGCTCCCCGCTGCCCGAGGAGGCGGAAGACTCCAGCGGCAAGCGATCGTTCTTCATGGACGTGTACGCCGCCAACACCAGGGCGTACATGGAAGCCACCGGAGCGACGGTCGATGACTTCGCCGAGGTCGCCGTCAAGAGCCACGAGCACGCGGCGTTGAACCCGAAGGCGCAGTACCGCTCTCCGGTCAGCCGGGAGGAGGTGCTGGCCAGCCGCATGGTGTCCGACCCACTCACGCTGTTGATGTGCTCCCCGATCGGCGACGGTGCCGCCGCCGTGGTGGTGTGCTCGGCCGAGCGGGCCAAGCGGTTGGGCGCCGACGCGGTGCGGGTGCGCAGCTGTGCGCTGGTATCGGGCATGGACCGAACCGGCGACGAGCCCGGGGCGGTCGAGCGAGCGGCGGCACGGGCCTACGAGGCCGGCGGGATCGGGCCTGCCGATCTCGACGTCGTCGAGCTGCACGACGCCGCGGCCCCCGCCGAGCTGATGACCTACGAGGAGCTCGGGATGTGCGCTCGCGGCGAGGGCGCGGCCCTGCTGCGCTCCGGCGAGACCCGGCTCGGTGGGCGGCGCGTCGTGAACCCGAGCGGAGGGCTGCTGTCCAAGGGGCACCCGATCGGCGCGACCGGCTGCGGCCAGATCGTCGAGCTGGCCGATCAGCTGCGCGGCAGGTGCGGGGAACGGCAGGTCGAGGGGGCGCGGACCGCACTGGCGGAGAACGGCGGCGGGTTCCTCGGCCGGGACGCCGCAGCGATGGTCGTCACGGTGCTGTCGAACTAGGGCTTCGAACCCGGGCCATCGAGTGGAGGAGACGATTCATGGAGTTCAAGCAGGTCGTCGGCGACCGGCGCACCATCCGGTTCTTCGAGCCGAACCAGCCGGTCGAACCGGAGAAGATCCAGGTCATGTTGGAGGCCGCCAACCGTGCCTCCCGTGCTGTGAACGCCGACTTCATCAAGGCCGTTGTGTGCTACCGCGACGAGCTGACCGACGATGTGCGCGAACAGCTCAAGACTCCCACCACGACCGTCCAGCTCGATCTCGCCCCGGTGGCGATCTTCTGGTACGGCGACCTGACCTTCGCCCAGGGCGCGCAGGAGCGGCTCAAGGAGCTCACCGACCTCGGGGCGCTGCCCGTGACGCACGGCTGGTCGCACGCCTACGTCGACGAGGTTGCCTACGCCCAGGTCGTCGAGCCGCTGTCGAAGGACGCGACGGCGAGCGTCTGGGCGGTCTCGGTCGAGTGCGGCCTTGCCATCGCGCAGGCGATGCTGGCCGGCGTCGACGAGGGCCTCGGCGTCGGCCTGCACGCCTTCAACTCCGAGGTCGCGAAGAAGGCGCTCGACATCCCCGACACCTGGCTCCCGATGTGGATGCTGCTGGTCGGCTACCCCGCCGAGGACCGCAAGGCCGGTGGCCAGCGACCGCGCCGGTCACTGTCGACGAACTTCCACCGGGGTCGCTACGGCAATCCCTGGGAGGAGATCCCCGAGGTGACCGAGCGACTCCGGAAGGAGGGGATGATCCAGGAACCGATGGACCCCGAGGCGCGCGCCCGCGAGGTCCGACAGCTGGCCGAGCGCTTCGGCCTGCCCCTGTGACGGGGCCGGTTCACGGCGCGCCGTCGGTCCAGCGTTGGTTCGCCAGTGCCGGCCACGACCGCGGTCCCTCCGACGTACAGGATCACTACTTGCGCGTCCTCGCAGACTTCTGCGCCCACGTCGGCAAGGCACCCGACGAGTTGGTGGCTTTCTGCTTCCTCCGCAAGCGGGACACCGGCGTGCGGTTCGTCAGCGTCAAACGCCGCGTCGCGGTCAACGAATGGATCGAGGAGTTCGCGGCCGAACAGGGGTGGGAGGGCAAGGAGGCGGTGTCCAACGCCAACATCATCAGGGGGTTCCTCATTCACAACGGGGTGCTGATCCAGGGGAGGGTCTGGACCGGCGACTGACTGGCAACTCGGTTTCCAGCACCCAACCCATGGGACCGGAAAGGTACCGACAAGCTTGAATCTCGCCTCAAACCGAATGGAAGGCATCGAGCCGATGGATCAGCAGCTGCGCATAGGGGCCATGAGCGGACATCGGCGAGGGCCTCGGGTCAGGTGAGATCAGCCGAAGACGACCAAGCTTCCTCATCATCCGGGTGCTGCCCTACGTGACGTCACCCGCCAGCTCCACGCTGACACCCCGCGTCAACCGATCCGCCTCTAGAAGGATGGCGCGGACGGTGCTGTGCTGGACGGACCAGCGGTGGGAACCCTGCCGCCCCGGACCGCCGGGAGCGCCGTGACCGTACGCAGAACCCGCCCCGACGACGGCCTCTTCGGACCCGCCTCCGTCACGTGGCGCGTGCACCTGGAACCCGTGCTCTGGGTCGGCGGCTTCCGCGCGCTGCTGCTGCAGTCGCTGCACCCCCGCGTGATCCGGGCGACGTACCAGAACTCGGCTCTGTTCGACCCGCGCCGGGCGATGTCGCGCTTCCAACGAACCGTCGAGTTCGTGGGCGTGCGCACGTACGGTTCCAGCGCCGACGTCGAACGGGCCGCGGCGCGGGTGCGCAGGCTGCACGCCGCGCTGCGCGGCCACGACCCGGACACCGGCGAGACGTTCCGCATCGACGAGCCGCCCTACCTGCTGTGGGTGCACTGCGCTGAGATCGACTCCTACACCGACATCGCTCTGCGGGCCGGCGTGATCGACGAGGGCGAGGCCGAGCAATACCTCGCCGAGAGCGTGCGCGCCGCCCGCGTGGTGGGGCTGCGTGATGCACCGGCCTCCCGGGCCGAGATGCGGGAGTACTTGCGGCGCACGAGGCCGGTGCTCAGATTGACCGACGAGGCACGCATCGCCGTCGGCGGGATCTTCGCTCCGCGCGGCCAGGCGCCCACCGCCACAAAGGTGGCGGTCCCGGCACTCGCCACGCTTGCGATGGCGACGCTCCCGCGGTGGGCCCGGCGGATGTACGGACTGCCCGGGATCCCGACCACCGACCTGGGCGCCACGATCACCCTGCGCGCCCTCCGGCTGGCCACCAGCCTGCTGCCCGACGCGCCCGCCCCGCCGGACATCGAGCGGGCCCGCCGGCTTGTGCGTGATCGACCACGAAAACGGCTTGCCCTCGCGACCGGCAGCAAGGTCGGGCAACCCGGCTGACAGCGGTGACGACGCAGTCCCTCCAATCGGCGACGGAGGTCGGACATGGCCGACACCGAAGTGTTGATCGTGGGCGCGGGGCCCGTCGGGCTCACTGCGGCGCTCGAGCTGCGCCGCCGGGGCGTTGGCTGCCGGGTGATCGACCGGCTGGCCGCCCCCGCCCAATATGCCAAGGCGGTCGGTATCCAGCCGCGCACCCTGGAGCTGTGGGAGGCGGCCGGTGTGCTCACCCGCGCGCTCGACGCCGCGACCCCGATGCACGGCCAGATCGTCTTCGTGAACGGGCAACAGGTCGGACGCATGGAGTTGGCGCTGCCACCCGATGTGCCCTACGGCTTCGTTCGGGTTGCCGCAGTACGAGACGGAGCGGCTGCTCGCCGACCGGCTAGCCGAGCTCGGCGGCCGGGTCGAACGCGGCGTGGAGCTCGTGTGCTTCGCCCAGGACACCGACGGCGTCACGGCCGTGCTGCGCGGGCCGGACGGCGAGTCGCAGGTGTGGGCGGACTATCTCGTCGGGTGCGACGGCGCGCACAGCGCTGTCCGCAAGGGCCTCGGACTGGCGTTCACGGGCGACGCGTTCCCCGAGGAGTACATGCTCGGCGATGTGCAGGTCGACTGGAACCAGCCGGTGGGCTACGGCATCCGGTCGATGCACCAGGTCGACGGGAACACCGACGACGTGCTCGTCGCGATCCCCTTGCCCGGCCGACGCCGGTACCGGATGTCGATGTTGGTTCCCGACGTGCTGGCCTCCGCGCCGGCACAGCAGGACGGTGTCGAGCACGGCCTCGAGTCCGACCGCGCCCCGCAGCTCCAACACATCCAGGCCGTCCTGGACCGGCTCGCCCCCGAGCCGACCCGCGCATCCCACCTCAGGTGGTCGTCGGTGTTCCGCATCAGCCACCGCATCGTCGATCGCTACCAACGCGGCCGGGTGTTCGTGGCCGGAGACGCCGCGCACATCCACCCCCCGACCGGCGCGCAGGGGATGAACACCGGCATCCAGGACGCGGTCGCGCTGGCGTGGAGGTTGGCGCTGGCCGTCAAGGGCATGGCCGCCGATGGACTGCTGGAAAGCTACGACGCGGAACGACGCCCCGTCGGCGAGGAAGTGGTGGGCCGCACCGTGCGGCACGCCCGCGCCGGCTTCGAGACCGACGACCCGGAGACCATGCTCCGCCGCGAGGCCCAACTGCTGGTCGCATACCCGGACAGCCCGCTGGTCGGCGAAGGCGCCGGCGCCGAAGCGCTCAAAGGGGGACCAGCTCCCGGCTCGCGCGCTCCGGACTGCCGGGGCTTGCGTCGCCCCGCGGTGGCATTCCCACTCCGGCTGCACGAGCTGCTCGACGGGCGACGCCACACACTGCTGCTCTGCGCCGACGAGGCCGAGCAGCTCGCCGAACTGGCAGCCGTCGTGGCGCTGGCTCGGGACCGGGCCAAGGGCCACGTCGACGTCCGACTCGTCCTCGCCGCCGACTCGGAGATCAGCGACGACACGGCCGGCGGGCTGCTCGACGGACCCCCGGTGCCGGTGGTGCGGGACTCGGCCGGTGAGTTCCAGACCGCCTACGGCGCGGTCGGTGGCTGCTGCTACCTCATCCGCCCCGATGGGCAGGTCGGGTTCCGTGCGGGTCGGACGCGCGCCGAGGAGCTGGGGGCCCACCTCGCCAAAGTCCTAGCCGCCTGATCGTCCTCGTGTCGCCCCATGGTCAGAGAACCACCGGCTCGCATGCTGTTGCCCTCGGTGGCGCCAGCCGCAGGTCATTTTGGAGGGCGGGGGCGGGCCATGCATACCACCGCATCTCGGCGGTCATGACACGCGAACTCGCGCGCCAGATCGGGCCGTCGCAGCGGAGGATCCAGCGGTACCGGGCGGAGGGGTTGATCACGTCCGTGGTCGAGTCGAAGGATGGCCATGCCCGGTGGCCTCATCGAGCTGGGTGAGGACGTCGGTCCGGCCGCCGTCGGTCGCGTGCGCCAACCAGTTCGGCGCGCTGAATGTGCCGTCCGGCTGGCTCCTGGAGACCCAGACCCCGGCACCACCGAACCCGACGATGTCCGCCCGCCCGTCCCCGGCGGTATCAGCCACGAACCGCGGATGCCGTTCCACCCGCCCCCGGCGTTGTAGCCAGTGCTCACGATGATGACAGGTGACAGGTTATGCGCGGTGGCTGCGCGCGGTGCTGATCCCGTCCAGGAAGGCGGAGGATCTGTTCGCCGGCTGGTGGCAGGTGATCGAGCTACCGCCGTGCCCGACAATGCGCGGATGACGCGCACCGATCCCGCGGTCGTCGCGGGACAGGCCATGGCGATCGCGGACGCGTGGTCGCCGCCCGACGCCCCGCAGAGCTGGTGGCTCACCTCGGCGACGTTCGCGGCGATCGCGCGGGAGGACGTCCTGCGGGAGCTGGCCGCCGAGATCCCACCCGACCGCCTTCCGCCGCTGCTGCTGGCCGCGGTCCTCGAGTACCTCGTCGGGGCCGAGCCGGATGCGCCGATCGCGCGGCACTACCCCGTGCCGGGAGGCGAGCAGCCGCCGCCGGATCCCGCGTTCGGCGCCGAGCTGGCGGCGTTCGCGGCCGCGCGGAGGGACCGCGTCGCACAGCTGTGCGAGGCGCACCGCTACCAGATGAACGAGGTCGCCCGCTGCGTTGATGTGCTGCCTGCGCTCGGCATGATCGCCGCCGCCGACGATCGCCCGATCGCACTGGTCGACCTGGGCACCGGCGCCGGGCTCGGCCTGCATCTGGACCGCTACCGCTATACCTACCGCGCACCCGACGGATCCGCCCGCACGGTCGGCGACCCGGCGGCCCCGGTGCGCCTGTCCTGCGTTGTGCGCGCGGGAGCGCCGCCGCTGCCACCCTCGGTGCCCGTGATCGCCGACCGGGTCGGGATCGACGTCGAGCCGCTGGACCTCACCGACCCCGACACACTGGCCTGGCTCGCCGCCTGCGTCCCTCCCGAGGCGGGCGCGGTCACACGGTTCGCGGAAGCGTCGACGCTTGCCCGCGCCGAGCCCGCGCGGTCGGTGCGCGGCAGCCTGCTCGACGTGCTGTCCGACGTGGTCGCCGACCTCCCGCCCGACGCGCTGGTCTGCCTCGTCGACACCTATGTGCACGTCTTCCTGCCCCCGGCGGACCTCGCCCGGTTCGACGACCTCCTCGCGCAGATCGGCCGCGGGCGAGACCTCGACTGGGTGTCGGTGGACCCCCTCGTCCCGCTCGGCCCCGACGCGCGGCGCACGGTCCAGCACCTCGACGTCCCCCCGGAGTGGATCGAGGAGAACCGGAAGGGCGGCGTGTTCGGCGTGATCGGACACGTCCGGATCCGGGACGGGGTGCGCACGGGGACCGTGCTCGGCCGGGCGCACCCCGGGGCCGCCTGGCTGGAGTGGACGGGCTAGGGCTAGGGCACTGGGTTCAGGCCACCCACCGCGGGTCGGCGGTGAAGCCCACCGACAGCGACGGCTCCAGCCCGGTCACCCGCAGCCGGTCCTCCAACTGCGCGCGGACGCGGTCGAACTCCTCGACGCTGCGGGCAGTCGACCCCGCGTCCACGAGGAACATGATGTCGACATCCAGCCGCGTGCCCACCTTGGACTGCCGTACCGCGGGCTCGGCGAGGCCCCACTCCCGCGCCACATCGTCGACGAGCGCTGACACCTGCTCCCGCATCGCGGGTGCCGCGCTCATCGTCAACACCTCGCGCAGGCCCTCGACGGCCAGCCGGAGCGGAATCCGCAGGTAGATCGCCGAGGTCAGGACGACCATGGCCGGGTCGACGTAGCGGGCGAGGTCGCCGCGCCCGGCGAGCTGCAGGCCCAGCGCCACCCCGAACCCCGCGAACGCGCCGATGGACAGCAGAGCGTCGCCCATCCACTCCGCGGCCTCCGCGCGCACCAGGTCGGTGGCGCCGCGGCTCATCCGCCGCAGCACGAGCGACACGCCGAGGCCGACCGCGGTGGCGACGGCCCCGTACAGCACCGCCCAGCCCGCTTCGATCTCCCGCCCGCCCGCGAAGATCTCCTCGATCCCGCCGACCATCGCGTAGGCGCACAGGCCCGCCAACGCCGCCGCCTTGACAGTGATCGTCAACGGCTCGAAGATCTCCCGGCCCCACGGATAGCGTTCGTCCGGCCCCGAGCGCGCGGCCCGCAGCGCCCACACGGCCAGCAGCGACAGCGCCACGGAGACGAACGAGTACAGCCCGTCGAACACGATCATCTGCGAGCCCGCGAGCAGGCCCCAAACCAGCGATCCCACGGCGAACACGCTCGACGCCACCACGGAGAGCAGCAGTGCGCTCGAGTCGCGGGTGTGCCACTGCGTCGTCACCGCGCCATCGTCGCGGAGCGAGGGGCGACGTCAAGGTCCGCCGATCGATGGCGGCAGCAGCCACCCCCACACGAGGCCTACCCGCTGGTCGCAGTGCCAGCGTGTGTTCAACACCAGCCCTGCGACCGCGTCGGGGGTGGAAGCTCACCGGGCGTACGCACCGCGGCTGGCGGAGTACGCGGCACCGGCGACGAGGCTGCCGTTCGCGAGGCCGATCACCCGCCCGCGACTCCAGCTCGTGTCTGGTCGGGGAGAGTAGCGCTTGCGTCGTGCGCGGCGAGTCCCGGAGGAGGTGAGTGAATGTGGCGGCGGGACAAGAGGCTTCGTTGGCGGCGGGTCGCGCCGCGTTGGCGTGCGCGGCCTGGGCGCAGGCGCGGGCGCGTTTCGAGGAGGCGGTCGCCGCGGGGGATGTGGCCGAGGGGTGGG
Source organism: Pseudonocardia hierapolitana (assembly GCF_007994075.1). Classification (NCBI taxonomy): domain Bacteria; kingdom Bacillati; phylum Actinomycetota; class Actinomycetes; order Pseudonocardiales; family Pseudonocardiaceae; genus Pseudonocardia; species Pseudonocardia hierapolitana. Next base: position 1,718,446 of record NZ_VIWU01000001.1, read on the forward strand.
AGGGGCTGAGCCGGGCAGCCTGGTGGCAGGGCGACCAGGAGGCGACGTTGCACGCGCGCGAACGCGCCTACCGCGCATACCGCGGCGCCGGTGATGTGTGCGCTGCCGCGCGGATGGCGATGTGGCTGGCGTCGGACCACCTCGATTTCCGGGGCGACGACGCGGTCGCCGCGGCGTGGCTGCGGCGTGGCCGGGCGCTGGTGGGCGATCGTGGGCCGTGCGTCGAGCTGGGCTTCATCGTCGTGCTCGAGGCGGATATTGCGCTGCTGGCGGCCTGCGATCCGGTGAGGGCCGAGCGCCTGGCGCGGGAAGCGCTGGAGGTGGTGCGCGGCCTGTCGGATGTCGGGGTCGAGGTGGTCGCGCTGGCCGTGTTGGGCAGCGCGCTCGTTGCGTCCGGCCAGATCGAGGAGGGCTTGCGCCGGCTGGACGAGTCGGCGGCGTTGGCGGTCGGCGAGGAGTTCTCCGAGATCGCGGCCCCGGGATGGGCGCTGTGCCACACGGTGTCGGCGTGTGCGGAGGTGGGTGATTTCGGGCGCGCCGCGCAGTGGTGCCGGGCGCTGCACTCCTGGTCGGAGACCTGGCAGGCGCGGCATTTCTTCGGTGTGTGTCGCACGGCCTACGGCGAGGTGCTCGCGACCGGCGGTGACTGGTCATCGGCTGAGCAGGAGCTGCTCAGTGCGATGGAGGATCTGCGCTTGACGCGGCCGGCTCTCACCGCGCCGACCGCGGTCCGGTTGGGCAGGCTGCGCGCTCGGCAGGGTGAGCTGGTCGAGGCGCGGTTGCTGTTCGAGTCGGCGCTGCCGCTGCCGCAGGCCATCCTGGCGCTCGGCGAGTTGGAGCTGACCGGCGGAGACGCGACTGCGGCAGCGGACGCGGCGGACCGGGTGCTGCGGCGGTTGGGGGATGCGAACGTCCTGGACCGGCTGCCGGCGTTCGAGCTGCTCGCGCGCGCTCGTGCCACCGCGGGTGATGGGGTCGGCGCCGCTGCGGCGGCCGATCAGGTGGAGGCGCAGGCGGGGCGGTTGGCGACGCCGTACATGCGTGGGCGGGGTCGTCTGGTGCGCGCGGAGGTGATGTTGGCGGTCGGTGATCACGATGGCACGCGTCGGGCCGCCGAGGACGCCGTCGACCTGTTTGCCGCCTGCTCGGCGCCCTTCGAGACCGCCCAGGCGCGGATGCTGCAGTCTCAGGCGCTCGAGGCGCTCGGGCGGCCTGAGCGGGCCGAGGCACAGGCGCGCGCCGCGCGTGAGGCGTTCGCGCTCCTTGGTGCGCGCGGGCCGGCACGCCGGGGCACGACGGAGGAGCTGAGTCCGCGCGAGGTCGACATCCTGCGGCTGGTGGGGCGCGGGCTGGGCGACGCCCAGATCGCCCAACGGTTGTTCTTGAGCCCGCACACCGTGCACCGCCACATCGCGAACATCCGCACGAAGCTACGGGTGCGGTCGCGGGCGGCGGCAGTGGCCTACGCCACCCGCCACAGCCTGCTCTGAGGGACGGCTGGCCGTTTCCGGCCATCCCGCAGGGTGGCCGATTCAGGTGAAGTCACCGGGTCGGTTCGGGGCTGAAACTCTGCCCATGCCACTGATCAGCACAGTCACTTCCGGCGCGTCCGGTATCGATGAGCTCCGCTTCCGCCTGCAGGGTGGTGTGCACGAGCCCGGCGACGCGTACTACGAGGACACCTGCACGCTGTTCAACGCCATGATCGACCGCAGGCCACGGTGGGTGGCCGAGTGTGTGGCTGTGGAAGACGTGGTGGCGGCGCTGGCCTTCGCCCGGGACCACGACCTGCCGATCGCCGTCCGCGCCGGCGGGCACTCGGTTGCCGGCCTGTCGTTGTGCGACGACGGCCTGGTGCTCGACGTGCGCGGCATGGTCGACATCGAGGTCGACGCAGACCGTCGCGTCGTGCGCGTCGGCGGCGGCGCCGTCTGGGCGGACGTCGACCGCGCGACGCAGGCCCATGGGCTGGCGACCACCGGCGGACGCGTCTCGACGACCGGCGTGGCCGGGCTGACGCTCGGCGGCGGCTCGGGCTGGCTCGAACGCAAGCACGGGCTGGCCTGCGACAACCTGCTCGCCGCCGAGCTGGTCAGCTGGGACGGCCGGATCGTCCGCGTATCCACCGATAAGAACCCGGAACTGCTGTGGGCGCTGCGCGGCGGCGGTGGGAGCTTCGGCGTCGTCACCGCACTCGAGCTGGCGCTGCACCCGCTCGGGCCGGAGGTCTTCGCCGGCGTGGCCCTGTTCGACACGGCCCGCGCCCACGAGGTGCTGAGCACCTTCCGCGACACCATGAACCACGCCCCCGACGAGCTCTCGCTGTCCTGCGCCTTCATCACCGCGCCTGAGGACGACGACGTACCCACCCGGCTGTGGGGCCGCCCAGCGGTCGCCATCCTGGGCATGTGGGCCGGCGCCGTCGACGAAGGAGCGCGGGCGCTCGCGCCGATCCGGGGACTCGGCCCCGATGCCGACTTCTTCGGCCCGACCGGATACGCCGACTTCCAGAGTTCGGTCGACGACCCGCCCGGATACCGCAACTACTGGACCGCCGAGAACGTCGTCGACCTGCCCGACGAGGCGATCGACGCGCTCGTCCGGCGCGCGGCCGAGCTGCCGGCCGGCCCCTCGCAGCTGTTCATCGTGGCCTGGGGCGGGGCGGTCGCCGGCATCGGCACGGAGCACTCACCGCTGGCCGGCCGCGACGCGGGGTTCATCGTCCACCCCCTGCTGCTGTGGGAGGACCCGTCCGACGACGAGCGCAACCGGGCCCTCGCCCGCGCGTTCCGCACCGATCTGCGTCCCTGGTCGACCGGGGTGACCTATCCGAACTTCCTCGGCGACGAAGGCAGCCAGCGGATGCGCGCCGCCTACGGCACCAGCACCGAGCGGCTGGCCGCTGTGAAGGCCGATTGGGATCCGCACGGCGTCTTCCGCACCCACCAAAACATCCAGTAGCCGCCCGCAGCCGCACTCACCGGGTGCGGAGCATCACCGGGCGCACCCGGCGTCACGACGGGCGACGCGACAGCGGGCCTCGTGCGGGACCGGCCCTGAGCCGGCACAACGGAAGGATTGATCGTGGATCACGACAAGTTGATGGAGTTCCTCGGCCGCTTCACCGCTGACCTGGGCGCGACCGGCTCCGCCGGCCTCGCGGTCATCGGCAACCGGCTCGGGCTGTACCGAGCACTCGCGCAGGGCCCGGCGACCCCGGGCGTGCTCGCCGAGCGCACCGGCTGCCACGAGCGCTACCTCACCGAGTGGCTGAACAACCAGGCCGCCGGTGGTTACGTCAGTTACGACCTCGCGACCGGTGAGTTCTTCCTGTCCGACGAGCAGGCGTTCTGCCTCGCCGACCCGAGCGGGCCGAACATCTCGGCCGCCTTCCTCATCGCGCTCGGCTACCTGCGCGCCGAGCCGCGCATCACCGAGGCGTTCCGCACCGGCGCCGGCCTCGCGTGGCACGAGCACCATGAGGACGTCTTCGTCGGGTGCGACGCCTTCTACCGGCCGGGTTACGTCGCTGAACTGGTACCGAGCTGGATTCCGGCACTGGATGGCGTGGCGGAGAAGCTCGCGGCCGGCGCCCGGGTGGCCGACCTCGGCTGCGGCCTGGGTTCCTCCTCGGTGCTGATCGCGCAGGCGTATCCGAACACCAAGGTCATCGGCTCGGACTACCACGCCGAGTCGATCGAGCGGGCGCGCAAGAAGGCCGCCGACGCCGGGGTTGCCGACCAGGTCGAATTCGAGGTGGCCACCGCGCAGACCTTCAGCGGGACCGGCTACGACCTCGTCACCATGTTCGACGCCCTGCACGACATGGGCGACCCCGTGAACGCCGCCCGCCGGGTGCACGACGCCCTGGCGCCCGACGGCACCTGGCTGCTGGTCGAGCCGAACGCCTCGGACACCGTGGAGGAGAACTTCAACCCGGTCGGCCGGCTCTACTACGCAGGCTCGACGTTCCTGTGCGTACCCAACGGGCTGTCCCAGCCGGGCGGCTACGCACTGGGCGCGCAGGCCGGCGAGGCAGCGATCCGTGAGGTCGCGTCCAAGGCCGGGTTCACCAGGTTCCGGCGGGTCGCGGAGAGCCCGTTCAACGTGGTGTACGAGATCCGGCGATAGCCGGACGGCGACCCAGGCCCGAGATCCAAAACCGATCCGTTCACACTCGAGGAGATCCGTCATGGAAAAGCTCGCCATCGTCGTCCGGGACGACGGCTACGACAAAATGCTCACGCCGCTCACCTTCGCCTTCCTCAGCGCGAGAAAAGGCGTGCAGGTCGACATCCTGTTCGTGCTCTGGGCGGTACGCGCCCTCACCAAGGCGGGCGCCGCCGCGCTGGAGATCGACGGCCGACATGCCGCGGACGCGGCCGCGCTCCGCCGCACGCTGGTCGAGGACGGCGAACCGACCGACATCCTCGACTGGCTCACCTACCTCGCCGGCACCGGCAAGGTGAACCTCTACGGCTGCCGCCTCGCCGCCGCCACCTTCGGCGTCGACGAGTCCGACCTCATCCCGGAGGCGGCCGGAATCGTCGATGCCGCCTGGTTCCTCGAGGAGAAGGCGATCGCCGCGGATCACTGCCAGTACTTCTGATCGCGGACACCAACCGCCACGCCCGTCACGAGAGAGGACCGTCTTCATGCCCACGTTCATCGGCTCCCGGGGCCGGATCTTCCACGACAGCTGGCAGCCCGACGGCGCCGCCCACGGCGCGGTCGTCCTGCTGCACGGCTACGGCGAGCACCTCGGGCTCTACGACGCGCTCGCCCGCAGGCTCGTCGCCGACGGCCTGGCCGTGCACGCGATGGACGCCGTCGGCCACGGACGCAGCGACGGCGAGAGGGCCGTGATCCCCTCGTGGGGCGAGTTCGCCGACGACGCCCGCAGGCTCGTGCACCTCGTCCGAGCGCAGCACCGCCAAGTGCCCCTGGTCGTGATCGGGCACTCCGGCGGCGCGCTCGCGGCGATGCTGCTCGCGCTGCGCTCACCGCAGACCCTCGACGCGCTCGTGCTCTCCGGCGCGCCGCTGCTCGCCCAGGAATGGATCGACGCGGAGCTCGCGACCGGCGCCGCCGAAACCGAGGTAGGCGATCCGACCGAGTGGATGAGCACCCACCCGCGGTACGTGCACGCCCTCCTGCACGACCCGCTGACCTGGAAGGGCGGGTTCCGGCGGGAGACGCTGCTCGCGGTCAGGGCCGTATGGCCGGAGATCGCCGCCGGACTCGCCGAGGCCCGCCCTGCCCTACCGGTGCTCCTCGTCCACGGCGAGGCCGACCCGATCGTGCCCGTGACCGACGCGCACGCCGTGGCGCAGATCCTGCCCCAGGCAGCCCTCCGGGTCTTCCCCGGGGACCTGCACGACGTACTGAACGAGCACGATCGCGATGCCGTCCACGACGTCGTGGCCACGTTCCTCGGCACGGTGCTCGCGGGCCGGCGGACACCACTCGCGTCCTGAGCGCCCTGGAATCACCAACAGGCGCCGACGGTGCGACGAGGAGCCGGCGCGGATCGCGGGCGACCCGCTCGCGGTCAAAGACGGCCGCAGTGAGCAGGCGACGGTCGCGGGCGGTCACCCCGGCCCGATGCCGTAAGCCACGGGGGACGGCGAGCGCTTGTTCATGCGGCCGCGGTTTCGAGGGGTTGAGCAAAGTCGTTGGAGTCCAGCGTGCTTGGTTGGGCCGTAGGCCCCACCGTCCTGCCTGAATCGTCCTGGGCGGTGGAGAGGCTCCTGATCTAGCAAGGAGACTGGAGCCGTGCCCGCGCGCACGTACGCCACAACACAGCAGGCCACGAGATCGACTTGGTGCGCAAACTCTGCTGATCCCGACGGTGAACCCGCAGGTCAACCACACTTCCCACCTTGAAGATCTACAACTTGATAAGCGTCAGAGCTCACGAGGATGATCAAACTATCGTAATCCCGTGCACTGAGCTGAATTAGCCGTCGAACTATCTGTTCAAGATCACGATCCCCTTCGAACCCTTCACCTCCGCGTTGCAAACATTTAGTACCGGGCCGAAGTCTGGCCTGATCGTTGCCCGCCGGCCGCAGCAGTGTGTCGAGGTCGGCCCGCGCTTCACGCATGACCGTGTACTTCTCGTACCCGTGCCCCGCGCTCTCTAGGGCTCTCTAGTTCCCAGGTAGGCCCGGTACATCGGGTGGATCGCGAACCTCCGCACGTTCCGGACGTCGAGTTGCGGGACCTGGTGGTGCCCGACAAAGGGAGTGGCGCCGTCGCGGCGCTGGGTGCTCACTGCGATCTCTGCGGTGAGGAATCCGACTCTCCAGAGCACGTCGATCAGCGCGTCCTCGTCGAAGTCCGCCAGCCAAGTGCGTGCGCGGACTCCGACCGTAAGCTCGCCGGATATGATCTCGAGCATCAGATATTCGAGCTGGGCACGTTCGAAGGTGTGTTCGTGGCCTCGGAACGCTTCGAACACACTGAGCACATCCGGGTACTGAAACCTCTGCTCGGCCGCGACGTCATGCGTGCGACCCCGTGAGTACTCGAACTCCGCGAGCACGATCGTATCCAGACCAAGGGGCAGTGGCACCTTGCGCTCGCCCGCCGTATGAAGACACTGTACACAGAAGAGGATCATCTCGCGGGGACGGTGGAGCGTGCGGTCGACGATGTAGCGGAACGGCTCGTTCGCCCCCTTGCGAGGCCTGGCGACGAATAGCGTGTTCCAGCACTTTTGATCCGGGGCGTCGGCGAGCTTCGGCAGCGCGTACCTGATCCGTCGGGCGATCAGGCTGTAGAGGTCTGCCTCCGACCACGACACCGACTCGATCATATCTCGGTACTTCTGAGCGTCCTCGTAGAGCGATGGCGTGTTCTCATAGAGTTCCTGACGCAATGAGACGTACAAGCGAAGATTGACGGACAGTCCGTTCAGCGAGACGCATGCCTGGAAAAGCCCCGCTATGAACGCTTGCGCGTCTTCGGAGGAGTCCCAGCCCTTGTCGAGCTCATCGATGACGACGACGACCCGCTGGTCCTCCAGAGCCTTCTGCAGGTGGGGCACAAGGTGGCGGATCTCCTCGAGCTTGTATAGCCGCTCCAACTCCTTCGTCTTGACCTGTGCCTCGTACTTGCCGATCTTGAAGCCCTCGAGCCGCTTGAGATAGGAGATCAGCGCCCAGAGCTTCCCCATCCCCGGCTGGTGATGGTAGGTTCGGATGTATTTTCGGATCGCCGCCTCGGACGCATTCTTCGACCGCACTTGCTTCTTGCACAGCTCCTTCATCACCAGCGCGTACAACGTGTACTTCCACGCTGCGGCGTAGGCGCCTTGCTTAGCCCAAGAGCCCTGCTCCTCGGTCTGCATGGTGCGCTGAAGCATTTCATACGAGTAGTCGTCAGGAGCAAGCTCGATGACTCGTGCCCCGTTACCCCGGCTGCGTCGGGCGAGGATCTGGAAGATCGCACTCTTACCCGCGCCCCGATTGCCGAGTATCACGGTCGTCTCGCCTCGGAGGACGCGCCGGAAGGCGTCGGACTCGACGAAGTAGTGCTCGAGACCTCGGTCGATGTCCCGCTCAGCTGCGGGAGCGCCGAGATCAATCGAGCTGCCCTGTAAGGCGACCGTGCTCATGTCGACCTCCCACTACGGACCGTCAGTGGTTGGGGTCGGGTTGCCGCCGCAGCGTGTTACCCGATGTCGCCGCGCGGTTACCGAGTGAGGCGTTCGGCCCTCGGAGGCCGCGGGAGCGGCGCGAACCCCGATGCTGACATGGGTTGACCGCGTGATCCTCAGCGCGCTGAGCCGACTGCTGCCGACACGCCTGCGTCGACTGCGGCTCGTCTCACCCCGAACCGTGCCGCGCTGGCATGCCCGCCTCGTCGCCCGCCGCTGGACCTACCCGAGACGCCGACCCGGCCGCCCACCCACTTCGGAACCGATACACGCTTTGGTGCTGCGGATGGCCCGAGAGAACCCAGCTGGGGCTACCGACGCATCCAGGGCGAGCTCGTCGGACTCGGCGAGCACATCGTCGCCTCCACCGTGTGGAAGATCCTCCACGCTCCTGGCATCGACCCCGCTCCCCGACAGCCCGGACCGACCTGGCGACAATTCCTGGCCACACAAGCCCGCGCGATCCTCGCCGTCGACTTCGCCCACGTCGACACCATCCTCCTGCGACGCCTCTACATCCTCGTCGTGATCGAGCACGGCACCCGCCGCGTCCACCTCGCCAGGATCACCGCTCATCCCACCGGAACGCGGGGTGACCCAGCAGGCCCCCCGCGCTCCGGCGCAACGACGCGGCCACTGCGGCGAGACCGGCTTGGCGGCCTCATACACGGGTACGTGCAGGCTGCATGACCTGACAGGGTTCTCGGCACCCACAGGGTTGCCCGTCGCGGCGACCAGCGCTTTGGCAGTGGAGTCTTGGACCCCCACCGGTTGTAGGGATCGGCGGCCAGCAATGGCCGAGCCAGACGAGAAAGTTAGGCGAGTGAGACCGCGTCACCGCGTCGGACCATCCCGATCTGGCGCACCTCTGCGTACACGCCAACGTTCACATCGTTGTACCGGGCGGCCGTGCGCAGGATCTCCCTGTCCTTGGGCAGATCGCCCTGCGGGAGCGTCGTCATGACGCAACGAGGGCAGGGGCCAGTAATTTCCAGGACGACCTCGTCCCCGATGTGCACCCGCCGGTCCAACCACTTATTTTCCGTGAAGTCGGCAACGTCGTCGGTGGCCTGCACGACGATGTTGGGCCGGAACCGCCGAACTTCGAACCGACCTCGCGGGTGAAGCTCGCGGAGCCGATTGATCGTGCTCGTGGTGAGTACGTGAACACCCGCGAGATCGAAGAACGTCCCGGCGGGCATCGCCTCGTCAGTGACGGTGTCCTGATGGTCAAGCTCTGCCATGTCAGGCCAGTACTCCTCCAAGGTGGGCCGGGGCGCCCCGGCGGCGGCCAGCATGACGCGCCTGCCGAGGACGGCGGAGACGATCTCGGCGAAGCGGGCGTCGTCAGAGCTGATCCTTGAGCCATCGGGCAACGTCACGGCGACCGGCGGGAGCGGCTCGCCCGGCTCCGGTGGCGCAGTGAACATCGCCCGGAAGATGAACAAGTCGGGCCACTTCCTCGGGTTCTTGGCGCTCACGACCTTGCCGGTCTCGACATCAACAAGGGCGAAAGCGCGATCACCCAGCAGGCCAAAATCGTTGAAATGAGATGCGTTGAGCTCCTCCCCCTGCATCGACTTCAGCGGGTAGCGCCACAACGTGAGAACCGCTCCGTCGGTCATGCCGACACTCCTTGCCTCGGAACGTGTCATGCCGACCACCGACGAACTGTACTCGCAAACCTGAAGATCGGCGGCATCGCTTTGCGACTAGCTCAGAGCATTCCTTCTGCTACACGCTGAAGTGAACGGAGCTCGGCGCGTGTCCAACGAGCGCCGGCGACGTGGACAGCCCGCTGGCGGGCCGTACCCCGGCGAGGGTCCACCCCGCACAACTTCCGGCGCATGTTCACCACCGAGCTCGTCGGCGCCGGGGCTCCCGCTGCACATCGCCGTCTTCCCCGAGCACCTCATCGCCGCCCACGAAGCCCTCATCGAACGCTGCCGCGCGCTGTGCGCCGACGGCGGGCTGCGCTCGGTCACCGGCGACGAGTAAGCCGCGCTCACCCGATCGTGGAGTTCAAGTGGATCCGGGCGCGGGCTGCGCGTGCGCGGGGGCGGCGTACACGGTGTGGCCGATGCCGTCGGGACCGGAACCCCGCCGGGCGGACCGGGACGGCGGCGCGGGTCCTCAGCTCATCGTGGCGGCGGCGTCGGCGAGCGCCTGCCGCGCCCGGGCCACCAGTGCGGCATCGGTGAGCCCCGCCCCCCGCTCGAGCGCGGCCGTCGTCGCATGCTCCCCGAGCCGCTCGCGGACGGCGGCCAGCGCCGCCTGCAATCGCTCGGCATCCGTGGCGAACCCAGGGAGGGCGTCCTCCCGTGCGAGCACCGCTCCGGCGAGGACCGCAGCGTCGGTGTGGGCGCCGGCCCGCTCCAGCAGGACCGTGACGTGCTGCACCAGCCACCACGCGACCGACCGGTTGCCGAGCTGAACCCACTCCTCGAGCGCCACGGGGAAGCCGGCCAGCGCCTCCCGCAGCGCTCCTGTGCGCGCGGCAAGCGCCGCGGCAGAGGTGCGGGCCATCGTGACGAACAGCCGCGAGTCAGCCCGGAGGCCGTGCTCGATGGCGGTCCGGTAGCTCGCTGCGGCCCGCTCCGAGTCGGCCTCGGAGGCCGCCTCCCCGGCCAGATAGTGCGCCCACGCCATCACGGTGGGGACCGCCGACCGCACCGCCTGCGGCAGCAGCTCGGCGAGGACGGCGGCCGCCTCCTCCGCGCGTCCCGCGTTGACCAGCGCGTGCGCGACCGACAGCTCCGTCACCAGGCCGAGGACCGGCTGCCCGCGGGCCCGCCGCAACTCGGCGTGCCGGTGGTACCGGGCAATCGCGTCGTCGGTGTCACCGAGGAACATCGCGATGTCACCCGACACGTTCATCGGCAGCGCGGCCGCTGGGGCATCGGGACCTCCGGCCAGGGTGATTCCCCGCTCGGCCGTCGCCGCCGCCTCGGTCATCCGCCCCGCCGACCAGAGCGCGGCCGCCGCGGTGCCCAGCGCCGCGGCCAGCTCCGGATCGTCGATCGGCCAATCCGCGATCGGAAATCCCCAGCGCAGCAGGTCGAGCCGCTGGCGGAAGTAGGCGAACTCGTAGACGTCCCCGGCCAGCCGCAGCGCGAGCGGCCTATCGTGCGCGAGCGCGTGCTCCCACGCCGCATGCAGGTCGGGTGACAGTGCCGTCAGGTCACCGACCGCCTCGCCCTCGTGCTCGCTCCACAACCGCCTGCTGGTGGCGGCGAGCCGCGCCGCCGTGTCCCGGGCGTGCGCGTCCCGCAGCGCGTGCTCCTCGCCCGCCGCGGTGAGACGTTCCAGGGCGAACGCGCGGAGCGTCTCGAGCAGCTGGAACCGGCCGGATCGGGCCGACTGGACCAGGGACTGCTCGACCAGCCGGGCGAGCAGGGCCGGAAGCGATCCGCGGGACGCCCCACCGGATACCGCTTCCACCTGGTCGAGCGTGAACGAGCCGGGGAACACCCCCAGGCGCCGGAACAGCACGGCCTCCTCGGGGTCGAGCAGGTCATGCGACCACTCGACGACGGCGCGCAGCGTGCGGTGGCGCCGGTCGGACGTGCGTCGCCCACCGCCGAGCACGTCGAGCCGGTCGCCCAGCCGATCCAGGAGCACGGTCAGGCCCAGCCCGCCGGCCCGTGCGCCGCCGAGCTCGATGGCCAGGGGCAGCCCGTCCAGCCTGCGGCAGGCCTGCGCGACCAGAGCCAGCCCGGCCTCGTCGGGGAGCGCGAGGCCGGGCGCCCGCGCCAGGAACAGCCGCACCGCGGGATTGTCGGGGTCAGCCCCGGTGGGCAGCGGAAGGGGCGCCATCCGCTGCACCTCCTCGGTGTCGAGCGCGAGCCGCTCCCGGCTGGTGACCAGCAGCGCGAGCCCCGGCGCGCCGTCGCGGAGCCGCTCGACCAGCACCGCAAGCTCGTCCAGCACGTGCTCGGCGTTGTCGAGGACCAGCACGCCGCGGTGCGCCGCGAGCGCGGTGCACAAGGCATCCAGCGGATCGCGCCCCGAGGCGATCTCCACGCCGGTCGCCGCCGCCACCGCCTCCAGCAGGCGCGAGGACTGCACGGGCACGAGGTCGACCCACCAGACCGGCCGGCTCGCCGCCGCGCACTGGTGCGCGACCTCGAGGGCCACGCGGGTCTTGCCCACCCCGCCGGGCCCGAGGAGCGTCACGAGAGCGGTGTCGGCGACCGCGGCGGAAAGCGTCCGTACCTCGTCCTCGCGACCGATCAGCGGCGACGGGCGCCGCGGGAGCTGGCTCCGGCCCGGCGGCGTGGTGTCCATGGCCGCCTGGCGCGGGGTTGGGCCGACCTCCTCGCGGAGGATCCGCGTATGGAGCTCCCGGAGCTCGGCCGGCGGGTCGATACCCAGCTCGTCCCGCAGCACCCGCAGGTAGCGCTGGTAGGCGTCGAGGGCGTCGCCGGTGCGACCCGCCGCCGACAGCGCCCGCATCAGGACCGCCGTCGGCCGCTCGGCCATCGGATGCGCGGTGGCGAGATCCCGTGCCGCCGCGACCGCATCCTCGACCACTCCCGCCCGCAGCAGCGCCTCCGCGCGGTCCTCGGCCGCGGCCCGGCGCAGCTCGTCCAGACGCACGGCGGCGGGCCGGGCGAACGACTCGCCGAACTCGCCGTACGCAGGCCCCCGCCACAGCCCGAGCGCCTCGTCCAGCAGCCTGGCGGCAGCGGCGGGATCCCGACCCGACAGAGCGCGAGCGGCGCGGCAGCGCTGCTCGAACAGGTCGGCGTCGATCCGTGCGCCGCCGAGGTCGAGCTGGTACCCAGGCGCGCGCGTGACGAGCCGAGCTCCGGCGGGCCCGAGGGCGCGCCGCGCCCGTCCGACGACGACATGCACGGCGTTCTCCACGCGGGCGGGCGGCTCCTCGCCCCACACGGCCTCGGCCAGGCGGTGCACCGGCACCACCGCTCCCCGCTCCAGCAGCAGGGCTGTGAGCAGCGCGCGGGCGCGCGGCCCCGGGGGCACGACGACGCCCTCGGTGGAGTCCACTTCCAACGGACCGAGCACTCGGAACAGCACGAGGCCTCCCACATGCACGGCGGATCGTCGCACGCCGCGGGTGACATCGGAACGTCATCGCACTGACAGGTCGCGCACCGACGGTGTCTCGCAGGCGGCCATCCCGACCGCCGACCGAGCAGGAGGAAACCATGACCACTCTGCAACCCGCACGCACCGCCGTCCGCAAGGCCGCGCCGGCCGAAGCAGCGGTGGTGAGCTCCGCGCTCGCCGCCGCCTTCGAGGATGACCCCGTCTTCCGCTGGATGCTGCCCGACGAGACCGACCGCGCCGCCCGCACCCGCGCCTTCTTCGACCTCGTCGTCGAGGTCCTGGCCGTGCACGACGACGCCTGGACCACCACGGACGGCATCACCGGCGCCGCGCTGTGGGTTCCCTACGGCCGGCCTCCGATGTCCGACGAACGCGCCGAGCGCTTCGCCGCCGAGGTCGCCGAGATCTGCGGTCGGCACGCCGACCGGACACTGGAGCTGATCGCGGCGATGGACGAGAGCCATCCACACGCGCCGCACGAGTACCTGTGGTTCGTCGGCGTCGTTCCGGCCGCGCAGGGTCGCGGGATCGGGTCTGCACTCATCGCCCCCGTGCTCGAGCGCGCCGACCGGGCGGGCGCACCCGCCTACCTGGAGGCGACGAGCCCTCTCAACAAGGCGCTCTACGAACGGCACGGGTTCCGCGCCCGCCCCCCGATCTCCGTGGCGGGAGGCCCGCCGATGTGGCCGATGTGGCGCGATCCCGCCTGACGGGCCCGATGCCGGGATCGCCTGGCGTGTGCGTCCGTGACCAGCACCGACGCCCGGCCGCTCACGGGCGAGCGCACGGTTCCGGCATAGGAGATGTCGCCCGTCGAGCGCCGTGGCCGATACTGCACGGGTGCGGACGTACTGCAAGCATGGGCGCGTCGGGGACCAGCTACGTCGGCGTCTGCCTGAGCTGGTCGAGCGCCTCCAGCCCGTCCCAGTAGTTCCCGGCGCTGACGATCAGCCCGTCACGCACGGTGTATAGGGCCGCGTACGGCAACACAAGCGCCTTGCCGGTGGCCGACATCTCGCGTCGCTTCCGGCGAGGCGAGACCTCAGGGCGGACCGCCCCATCGGCGTGCGCAACCGGTCGCATGGGGCTTCGGGTCCGGAGCATGGCAAGGTCAATAAGGAAATTGCCGCTGCAAGCCACAGCTGAAGGCGGCCGCGGACACGTTCGCCCTGCTCAACAGCCCATCACGCTGCATCTGGCGCGGCTGATGGCGCACGAGAGCTTCGGCGGCCGAGGCGGCGACGAGAGGAACGGGAACCGCTCCGCGGTCGCTGTGGTCTGACGAGGCCATGACGATGACGCGCTCGCCGAAGACCTCACGCTGGATCCACGCCCTGGGCCGGCTTGGCCGCCGCCACGGTCGTCGATGGCCAGCCCGTGCCGTGCGGGCCGTGATCCTCGTTGGCGTCGCCGCGGGCCTCACCCTCGGATCCGGAGCCACGGTCGCCCAGGCCACTGATCAGGCGGCTCTTCCCGTGAAGGCCCTCGCCAAGTCCTGCAATCTCGGATTCACGCCCACCAACCCGACCGTGACCGGCCCGAGCATCCTCGGCAACGCCTTCGCGGTCTGCGGCGTCCCACCCGAACGGCACGTGCTCACCCTCAGCGTGCAGTACGGCCAAGGCCGACGTGGAAGACCGCCGAGTCGACCACCAGCACCGCGATCCCCACGCGCCAGCGCCAGGTCCACGAGGTGAAGACCGGATGCCGGCCCGGACTCTGGCGTGTCCATGCCGGCGTCGTCGGTCCCCCGCAGGGGCGCGACTTCGACTTCGCCGACAACAGCATCGAGCGGTTCGTCACCGCCGACGACTGCGACAGAGGCGGGAGTTCGCCGTCCCGACTCGTCGCAACCCAGGCGTCCACGTCCTGCTGAAGCCGGTGCAGGGTGTCCTGCTTGCGCTGTGGCGGCGGGCGGGGAGGAGCGACGATGCCGGGCAGCCTGCCCGACCATCGAGGTCATGTGCTCGCCCGCCTCACCGCGGCGCCGGGAGTGGGGAGCCGCGGGAGACGAGCTGCAGGTCCTCGTCAACGGGCCGCCCTACCAGCGCGATGTCCCCGGCGGTGTCGGTGCGGCGCACCGCGGCCCCGGCCCGCTCGAGGCCGCCGATCAGGCCGGGGTCGGGGTGGCGGTAGCGGTTGCCTGCGCCGACGCTCACCAGCACCGCGCGGGGGGACACGGCGTTGAGGAACTCCACCGACGTGTACCGGCTGCCGTGGTGTGGCATCTTCAGCACGTCGGCGCGCAGGTCGGCGCCGGAGGAGAGCAGGTCGGCCTGCGCGGCGAGCTCCACGTCGCCGGTGAGCAGGACCGTGCCGGCGGGGGTGCGGGCACGCAGCACCAGCGAGCCGTCGTTGACCGCCGTGCCGTCCTCGCCGTCGACGAATGCCGCGGGGTGCAGCGGGCCGAGCACGTCGATGGCGAGCGCCGGCCATGTCAGCCGCCTGCCGGCGGCGAGCGCGACGAGCGGCACGCCGACGCCCGCGGCCGTGTCGGCGACGTCTCGCAACGCCCACCCCGGCTCCCGCACCGGGCCGACCGCCACGCCGCCGACCGCCCGGCCGCGCAGCGCGCCCTCGAGACCGGCGACGTGGTCTGCGTGCAGGTGGCTGAGCACGAGCAGCGCGATCCCCTGCACGCCGAGCCGGTCGAGGCACGCGTCGACCGGGCCGGCGTCGGGACCCGCGTCGACCAGCACGACCCAGCCGGGCCGGCCCGTGGCGAGCACGATGGCATCACCCTGGCCGACGTCGCAGGCGACCACCGCCCATCCGGGAGGCGGCCACCCCGGCGGCACGATGCGCGTGGGCACCAGCACGAGCGCGAGCCCCAGTGCAACGGCGACGAGCAACGCACGCCACCGCGGGGAGCGGCCGAACCACAGCAACCCCAGCACCAGCAGACCCAGCAACACCGCGCCCGGTAGCCCGTCGGGCCAGCCGAGCACCGCACCCGGGACGGCCGCGGACCGGTCGGCCACCAGCACCAGCCACCCGACGGCGGGCCCGGCGGCCCACGCGCACACCTGCGCCGGCAACGCACCGAGCGGCGAGAGCACAGCGGCCAGCACGCCCAGCACGGTGGCCGGGGCGACGGCGGGAACGGCGAGCAGGTTGGCGGCCACGGCGACGGGGCTCACCTCACCGTTCAGCCCGGCGACCAGCGGAGCGGTGGCGAGGAACGCCGCCGCCGGCACGGCGAGCGCCTCCGCCATCCACCGCGGCACGCCGCGGCGCTGCAACGCGACCGACCAGCCCGGGGCGAGCAGCACCAGTGCGGCGGTGGCCAGCACCGACAGCGCGAACCCGGGGTCGACGGCCAGCGCCGGATCGGCCAGCAGCAGCACCAGCACCACCGCCGCCAGCGCGGGAACCGCGGACCGTCCCCGCCCCATCGCCAGCGCGAGCAGCACGACGGCCGCCATCGCCGCCGCGCGCACGACGCTCGGGGACGGCCGCGCGAGCACCACGAACCCGAGGACGGCGGCCGCGCTCACAGCGGCGGTCAGGCGGGGATCGGCCCGCAGCAGGCGCAGCAGCGCGAGGACCGCGCCGGCCACGATCGCGAGATTCGCCCCGGACACCGCGAGAAGGTGGCTGAGCCCCGCAGCCCGGAAGTCGGCCTCGACCTCAGCGGTGAGGAGGCTCGTGTCGCCGACGGCCAGCCCCGGCAACAGCCCACCCGGTGCCGGCGGAAGCACCTGCGCGGCCTCTCGCAGCCCGGCCCGCAGCCCGCCGGCGGCGTGCTGCCACCACGGCGGCGCCGAGACCTCCTCGGGCGGGCCGCGGACCCGCAACGCCGCGACCGTGAGATCCCGCCGTCCCGCCGGGGCGAGCAGCCCGTGACCGGTGACGGCCTGTCCGGGGAGCAGCGCCGCCCATTCCTCGGCGGGCGCGATCAACAGCACCCGGCCACCGGCTGCCCAGCCGGAGTCGCCGACGTCGGCCCGCAGCAACTCGGCCGGCACGAGCACCTGGCTCGCCTCCCCGGGCCGGGCGCCGTAGCCCGGGCTCCGCAGCGGCCGCGGGTCGTCGGCGACGACCACCCGCACGCTCGCGGCAGCGCCTCGTTCGGCCGGCGTGCGGAGCGGGTGCCGGTCGACCAGCAGGGTGTGGGCCGTGACGACGAGCGCGGCAGCCCCCGCACAGCCGCCGGCCGCGAGCACCCAGGCCGCTCCGCGGCGCCGGACCACCGACACCCCGGCGAGCAGCGCGCACGCGACCAGTACGGCCACACCCGCGACCGGGCCGAGCCCGATGCCCAGCAGCACGACCGCCCACACCGCGACAGCCGCGGGCACCAGCCGCAGGTCGGGTGGCCGCGGCTGCGCCTGGTCGAGGTCGGGAGTCGGCGAGCGGGCGGGGAGCGTCACGCGTCCGACGCTAGGAGCGGTCGGGGGCGGTGGGGCGACCTCGCCCGAACCTGTGGATGGCCGAACCCCGAGGTGGACAACTCGCCGCCCCCGCTCGCCGGATCGTTCGAACCGTCGGTCCCCCCGGCCACACTGGACACCGGAGGGCGGCGCCGACACTGATCACCCCAACCGCGGCGGCCCGCCCCGGGTCGTGCCCGGTGTGGCTGAATCCCCGGGAGTACCGAAGATCGTGAACCGACGCCGGCACCGGACGTCCGTACCTCCGGCGATGGCGATCGGAATCGCCGCGGTCGTGCTGTTCGTCGCAGGCGTCGGGATCGCCGTTCTGGTCGGCGGCGTCGACGCCACGCCGCAGTGGATGCGGACGATGGCGGTCTTCCTCGCCGTGGGCCTCGGGATGGCCTACGTCCTCGGCACGGCGGAGTGGGCCATGGACGTGTGGATCATGAAGCGGGCATGTGCGCACATCGACGCAGGCCGGTACGACGACGCCGCCGGGAAGCTGCAGGTGTACGTGAAGCAGCTCGAGAAGATGGCTGGGACGTACGACCCGCTCACCCTCCGCTGGACCTTCACGCTCGCCCACGTGCTGCTGCACACCGGACAGCGGATGCGGGGGATGGCGCTGCTCGCGCTCGTGATCGACGGCCAGCTGACGGTGCTGGGTGCGGACCACCCGGAGACGCAGCGGTCGCTCCGGATGCTGGAGCGCCACACCGACTTCACCGCGCCGATCGCGCCGATCGACGCCTGGTGGCGGTGAACGACCGGGTGCTGCAGGAGCTGGACCCGGCTGGTGGCGGGTGGCAGCACAGCCGCCGTCCGTGGCCGATCGTCACACCACCACCAGCTCCCGAAGCTGCGCGAACCGCCGCTCCCCGATGCCCTCGATCTCCCGCAGCTGTTCCACCCGGGAGAAGCGGCCGTGGCGCGTGCGCCACTCGAGGATCCGCTGCGCGGTGACCGGACCGACGCCGGGCAGCGCGTCGAGTTGCTCGACGGTGGCGGCGTTGAGGTCGACCTTTCCCACCGGAGCACTCCCGGCCGCCGGCGAGCCGATGCCCGGTGCCGGGTTCGCGGCGGCATCCGGTGCGGGCGGAACCCCCACGGCGACCTGCTCGCCGTCGGCCACCCGGCGCGCCAGGTTGAGCGTGGAGAGATCGGTGCCCGGGAGCGCGCCACCGGCCGCGTCGAGCACGTCGGCGACGCGCGCGCCCTCCGGCACCTCGACCAGGCCGGGCCGGTGGACCTTGCCGGACACGCTCACCACGAGCGGGGCGGGCGGTGCAGCCGGGGCCGCAGCGGTGGTGGCGGCCGCCGGAGCGGGCGCCGCCGACGCGGCGGTCTCGGCCGCGGACACGGCGACGGCCGGCAGGTCGGGTACCGGCTCCGCGCGTGGACGCTCGAACCAGACCCCCACCGCCGCCACCACGGCGGCCACCGCAGCCACGAGCGCGAGCGCGGTGGCACCGGGCCGGCCGGGGTCGATGCGCGCCTCGCGCCACGACGCGGGCGCCAGGCGGCGCAACGCCGCACCGACTCGACCTGGCGGCTCCGCCGTGGAGTCGAACGGGCCATCCGCTCCGACATCGGCGCGATTCTCGTCCGGCGCGAGGCGCTCCAGCGGCCGGCGCGGGCCCGCCCGCGGCTGCGCATCGGGCATGCCGGCCAGCAGCATCGGCACCGTGGGCGGATCGAGCCCGCTTCGCCCGCTCGGCGCGCCTCCCGGGCGAGGTGGCGGCCAGACCCCGCCGGAACCGAGTGCGCCGGCCTCGGGCGTACCCGCCGGCTCGGGAGATGCGGGCAGGACGAGGGATTCGGATCTCGTCATGGGTTCGACGCTAGGCCGGCGAAGGCGCGGGGCACGGATGTCTTGCTGAGCTGTGGATGGCCGGGATCCGAGGTGGACAACTCGCCGGGCGACCGGAGGAACCGTCGGCGTCACCTGCATGCCACGGGCGGGGAGCACTAGCCCTTCGGCACGACCACCACACCGAGCAGACCGGGTCCGACGTGCGCGCCGATCACGGCGCCGACCTCCGACACGAGCAGCCGGGCAACCTCGGGCAAGCGCTCCCGCAGCCGGGCCGCAACCTCCTCGGCCCGCGCGGCCGCCGCGAGGTGGTGCACCGCCAGATCGACCGGCCCGTCCCCCGCCGCCCGCACCGCGAGCTCCACGAGCCGCTGGGCGGCCCGGGCCGTGGTGCGGACCTTTTCCAGCGGCACGATGCGGCCCTGCGACACGTGCAGCAGGGGCTTCACGGCCAGTGCGGTGCCGACGAGTGCGGCGGCGGCCCCGATGCGCCCCCCGCGGCGCAGCCGGTCGAGCGTCTCGACCGAGAAGAACAGGCGACACCGCGCCGCGACGTCCTCCGCCGCGGCCGCGACGTCGGTGCCCGGCGCCCCGGCCTGCGCGGCCTCGGCCGCAGCCAGCACCGCGAAGCCCAGCCCCATCCCCGTGGACCGGGAGTCGACGACGTGCACGCAGTCGGCACCGACCTCCTCGGCCGCCATGCGGGCCGCGTCCCACGTGCCGGAGAGCTCCCGCGACAGGTGCACGGACACGATCTCGTCGGCGCCGCCGTCGAGCGCGGCGCGGTAGCAGGTGACGAACTGGGCCGGTGTCGGCCGGGAGGTCTGCACGTCGAGGCGCCGGTCGGCGAGCGCCGCGGACAGCTCGGCGGCGTCGATGTCGATGCCCTCGCGCCCGATCCGGTCGCCGATCCGGACCTCGAGCGCGACGACGCCGATCCCCTGCTCCTCCGCAACCCCCTTCGGGAGGTACGCGGTGGAGTCCGTGACGACGGCGACGGGCACGACGCCGGAGCCTAGCGCCCGCCCGCCCTCAGCAGCCGCGCGCACGCCCCACCCACGACCGCGTGGGCGTCCCAGCCCCAGTGCATCCCGTCCGGGTTGCCGTGGCCGCCCAGCACGTGGTCGCCGACGAGGGCGGGCAGGTCGAGGAGGGCCACCCCGCACGCCTGCGCCCACGTCCGGGTGGCCCGCTCCGCGGGCAGCCGCCCGGGATGCACCGACGCGTAGCACTCGGCGCGGTGCGGCGGCGGCAGCACGGCCACGATGGGCACGTCGGGGCGGACCGCGAGCACGGCACTGCGGCAGCGCTCCAGGTAGTCCACGGTGAGCCGCGGGGGCAGCGCAACCGGCCCGCCCCCGGGCAGGACCGCGGCGAAGGTCCGGGCGAGCACCGGCTGTGCGCGCAGGTACGCGGCCCGGGCGCGGCGGCGGAGCCCGTCCGGCCGCAGCACCGGGATCAGCTCTCGCACCGCGGTGGGCAGTGGGGACGGGAGGGTGTCCATCCCGCCCACGCCCAGCACGAGCGCGTCGATCCTCGGCATGAGCGCCCACACCCGCGGGTCGGAGATCAGCGCGTGCCAGGCGTGGCGCGCGGTCCAGCCGGTGCCGGCGACGATCTCGGCGCGGGCGCCGAGCGCCGCGGCCGCGACGTTGGGCCACAGCCGCGGGTGGTCGGCGGGTTCGGGCCGCTCGGGGCCGTGGAAGGCGAGGGAGTCGCCGAGCACCAGCAGCACCGGGCGGTTCATCGCGTCGGTCAGGTACCGATCCCGACGTTGTACCCGGCGAGCCGCCACCGCGGGTGGTCGGCCCGGCGCGCCAGCGCGGCCCACCGGCAGTTGCCGATGCCACCGATCGCGGGCCATGCGGACGTGGGCAGCGCCAGCAGCCCGCAGACCAGCCCGGCGATCAAACCGCCGTGGGCCACCAGCACGACGGTGACCTCCGGCCCGACGGAGGCGTACTCCTCGTCCAGTTCCTCGACGACGGGCAGCGAGCGGCGCACGACCTCGATGCGCGACTCCCCGCCGGGCGGGGCCCAACCGGGATCCGAACGCCAGGCGGCGATCGCCCCTGGCCAGGCGTCCTCGATCTCGGCGACGGTGCGGCCCTGCCACTCCCCGAGATGGGTCTCCCGCAGCCGGGCGTCGTACTTGACGGGCAGGCCACACGCGGCCGAGACGAGGTCTGCGGTGTCCACCGCGCGCCGCAGGTCCGAGCTGACCAGCCGATCGGGTACGAGCCGGGCGATCTCTGGGGCCACGGAGGCCGCCTGCTCCACGCCCGTCTCGGTGAGCAGTGAGTCGAGATGGCCCTGCATGCGGCCACCGACGTTGTAGTCGGTCTGGCCGTGGCGCAGGAGGACCAGCCTGCGCAGGCTCACTCCGCCCGTCCCGTCGCGTCGTCGGACGGTCCGGCGTCGACGACCGCCTCCGGGAAGGCCACCCGCGGACAGTCCTTCCAGAGCCGGTCCAACCCGTAGAAGCCGCGTTCCTCGGTGTGCTGGACGTGCACCACGACGTCGACGAAGTCCAGGAGCACCCAGCGGCCCTCCCGCGTGCCCTCCCTGCGCGTCGGCTTCGCACCGTGGCGGCGCAGCTTCTCCTCGACCTCGTCGACGATCGCCTGCACCTGCCGTTCGTTGGGGGCCGATGCGATCACGAAGCAGTCGGTGATCACGAGCTGGTCGGACACGTCGAGGACGACGATGTCCTGCGCCTTCTTGTCCGCCGCGGCAGCCACCGCCACGCGGGCCATGTCGAGCGCCTCGTCGGTCGCCGTCACCCGTTCCCCTTCCCCGGCGGGTCACGCCCACCTGCTCCACGTCCATTGTCCCAGTCCCGTTCGGCGTCGCCTGTATGCGGTCCGGCGAGAGGTGGTTTGCCGTCCGCGCGGAGCGGGAAAGGGCTCGGTGTGCGGACGTCCGAGGGCTGCGAGGGCCGATGACTGCAACCAACGAGGCGACCGACGAGACCATCGACGGCAGCCGGGTTGACGAGCGGGCCGAGCAGCGAGCTGCGGGCGGGGACGGTCACGTGAAGGACGCCACGCTGGAGGACACGGAGGGCGTCGCCGAGGCGGCGGCCCGTGACGTGGCGCGGCTGCTCGACCGGCGTGGCCTGCGCGAGGTCGTCGCGCTCGCCCACCGTGTGCTGCGCGAATCCACCCGCCTCGCCACGACAGGGGGGCCGCGATCGGACGACAGCGACGCCAACCGCTGTACGCTGCGCCAACATGAACGGCCCACTCGGCGGGGTACCGCCAGCCGAGCAGTTGATGACGATCGAGCGTGACGACCGGGACGGATGCCTGGTACTGGTCGTGTACGGCGAGGTGGACCTGAGTACGGGAGGGCGGCTGATGGAGGCCGGCAGCGCGGCGCTGCACGAATCGGCGCACCAGCCGGTGATCCTCGACCTCACGGGGGTCGACTTCCTCTCCTCCTCAGGGCTCGGCCTGCTCGTCGCGCTGAACGACGACGGCCGCGAGCTCGGCGCCCCGTTGCGGGTCGTCGTGGACCCGACCCGGCCGGTGATCCGGCCGATCCGCACGATGGGCCTGGACGAGGTGCTGTCGCTCTTCCGCACCGTCGACGAGGCCGTTGCGGCCTGAGCGGCGGGAGCCGCTCGTGGAAAGCTCGCCGCACCCGCAGGCCGCCGGTCCACCCGACGATGTGATCTCGATGGTCCTGATGGCCGATCCGGTGTCGCTCTCGGTGGTACGGGAACGGTTTCGGCGGTGGCTCGGGGCGCTCTGCTGGCCCCCGCGCGAGGTCGACGACGTCGTGATGGCCGTGAACGAGGCCGTGACCAGCGCCGTCGAGCACACGCACCCGTCGGCCGTGGGAGCCGAGGTGCGGGTGGCCGCGCGCCAGTACGCCGAGCGGAGCGGCGAGCGGCGGGTGCTCGTCGCGGTGGCCGGTGGCGAGCACTGGACACCGGAGCCCGAGGGCTTCGAGGGCCCCGGGCTGGTGATGATCCACACGTGCATGGACGCCGTCGAGGTCACCCGCGAGGTCGACGGCGTCACGATGTTGCTGACGAGCGCGAAGGTGCCCCCGCTGGGCAGGTGAGCGCGCAGCCGGATGTGCCACGTTGGCCCCGCCCCCGCTCAGAGCGAGCCCGCCGGTGCCGCCCGTTGTTCGTGCACGATCACGTCGAACCACTGCGAGGCCGTGCCACCGTCGACGTACGAACCGGGCCCGCTGGGGCCGCGCGTCCTGATCGGGGCGGCGAGCCAGTCGCGGACGGATTGCGGCGCGGGCGCGCGCAGGTCCAGCAGGCACCGGTCGAGCCCCGCCCTGCCGAGCGGCCGTTCGAACCAGTCCTCCGCAGGCTCGCCGAGGTCCGAGGTCTGCCCGCCTCCGACGCTCGCCCTGCCGCCGTCGACCAGGAAGCCGATCGACAGGTAGCGCCCACCCCAGCGGTCGGCGAGGTACGAGCCGGCGCTCCGGAAGCGCATCTCGCCGTCCGGAGCGACGATCCGCAGCTGCGGGGCACGTGCTGTGTGCGGGCTCGCCGCCCAGTACGCGATCTTGTCGCCGGTCAGCTCCTGCCACCGGATCAGGTGCTCGGCCGCGTGCGCGTCCCGGTACGCGTGGCTCTCGCCCTCCGGCAGGTCGAAGTGCTCGTAGAACGAGACGATCTGGCGGGCGGCGTGCGCCGCCAGATCGTGGTCCCGGTTCCCGTGGGTGTGCGGCAGGCCGAGGACCAGGTCCCGAACCGCACGCGCGTGGCGCAGGTACGGCTCCTTGTCCGCCTCGGCCGCGTACGCCTGGATGTGCTCGAACACGTTCGCCGTGGCCGGCCGGACGGCCTGAAGGTGCTCGCGCAGCTCGTCGAGCCGCCCGGGAGCGGCCGCGGCGACGTGGGCCTCCACGACGTCGTAGGCCTCCTGCCCGGTCAGGTAGTACTCGACGCCCACGAACAGCACCTTGTCCGGCCGCCCGCTGTTGAACTCGCGCAGCCATCGCAGGACGTCGACCACCTCGCGCGACTGCCACTGCGGGCTCATCCGGCCCACCAGCTCGTCCGGATCACCGACGCCCGCGGTGATGTAGTGGTTGATCAGGCGCCCCGTCGTCCAGTCCTCCTCCCAGGCGACGGATCGGAAGCCCAGCTGCTCGACGAGGACCCGCAGCGCCCGGTGCTTGAGCGTGAGCTCCTCGGCGACGCCGTGCACGGACTCCCCGAGGCCGACGACCTCGGCGTCGCCGATCGCGGCCCGCAGCGGCGCCAGGTCGTCGAGCGGGGCGCGGGGACCACCGGTCCCCAGCGGGACGGCGGTCGCCGTGATCCACTCCTGCACCGTGGGCGGGTCGGTCTCCGCGCACGCGCTCGCGAGACCCGTGAGCGCCACCGCGGCAGCGAGTGCCCTGCCCGCCGTCCGACGCCACCGCCTCGCCCGCGGGATGTCTGCTTCCATCGGATGCCCCTCCTGCACCGGGAGGTGCCGCCACGTCCGGCCCCTCGTCCGTTCCTACGGTGAGGAAGCGTCGCGGACGAGAGCGCCGTCGACGTCGCCCAGCGGGCTACATCCCGCGTACTCCCGAGGACGTGCGTCGTCCGCGGCCGGTCGGCCAGTGGAAGTGGATCGACCCGGGTGGCTACGAGCGGTAGAGGTGGCGCTTGGAGATGTACTGCACCACGCCGTCGGGCACCAGGTACCAGACCGGGCGGCCCTCGGCCACCCGGCGCCGGCAGTCGGTGGACGAGATCGCCATCGCGGGCACCTCGACGAGGGTGACCGCACCCGCGGGCAGGTGGTCGTCGCCGAGCGTGTAGCCGGGCCGGGTGACACCGACGAAGTGCGCGAGCCGGAACAGCTCGTCCAGCCGCTGCCAGGTGAGGATCTGGGCGAGCGCGTCGGCGCCGGTGATGAAGAACAACTCGGCGTCGGGGTGCTCGGCGTGCAGGTCGGTGAGCGTGTCCGCCGTGTAGGTCGGGCCGGGTCGCTCGATGTCGACCCGGCTGACCGAGAACATCGGGTTGGACGCGGTGGCCACCACGGTCATGAGGTAGCGGTCCTCGGAGCGGCTCACCGCGCGCTCGGACTTCTGCCACGGCTGCCCCGTGGGCACGAAGATCACTTCGTCCAGATCGAACCGGTGGGCCACTTCGCTGGCCGCCACGAGGTGGCCGTTGTGGATCGGGTCGAACGTCCCGCCCATGACCCCGATCTTGCGGTGCACCGTCAAAGACTATGCGACGCCGTGGTCACGCCCGCCCCGGCGGCGAGTGCGTCGGCGAGGAAGCGCAGCTCACGGTGCATGGCCTCCTGCCCGTCCTCGGCGTGCCGGGCCACCGAGTGCCGGTAGCTGATCGCCGAGGCGAGCAGCTGTGCCGCGCAGTCGACGTCGGCCTCCGGGCAGCCGTCGGGGCGCGCGGCCGCGACGACCTCCCGGATCTCCCCGACCATGCGGTCGAAGCGCGCCTGGAGCGCGTCGAGAACGGCCGGGTGGGTGTCCGCCTCCCGCCACAACAGGTGGGACAGCACCGCCGACGCCTCGAGCGCATGGTCGAACACGTCGACAAGACGGTGCAGGCTGGTCGCGACGTCCCCGGGCACGACCACGGCGCCCAGGTCGATGCGATCCTCGGGCAGCCGCTCGACGAGCGCGGCCAGCAGGTCCGGCTTGCGCTTGAAGTAGTAGTGGACGAGGCCTTTCGGCACGCCCGCCCGTTCCGCGATGCGCGACGTGGGCGTCGCGTCGAAGCCTGCCTGTGCGAAGAGTTCCTCGGCAGCCGCGAGGATCCGCTCGCGGGCTCCGGGCTCGCCGGGCGGCGGGACGTCGCTCATGTGCTCCTCACCGGCCCATCTTGTACGCGCGGGACGGCCGCGGCCAACCCGCGGCCGCGGCCGTTCCGGTGTTCGGTGGTGTCTTGCGGCCCGGTCAGTGCTGGCCGGCGAGCCCCCTGTGGTCGGCCTGGGCGGCCGGTACCGCGGCGAGACCCACCGCGAGCGTCAGCACGCCGGCGATCCAGGACGTCCAGGCCGCGCCGGCCATGTCGGCGTATCCGAACACCCATGGCGAGATGAACAGCAGGACGCCCAGCACCGCGTGCACGTACTCGCTGGCCACCGAGCCGGGCTGCGCCAGCGACCACAGCGCCGTGGCGGCGATCAGCACGCCGAACACGATCAGCGACCACAGTGCGGCGGCGTCGGTGGACACCACGATGGGCGACAGGAGCGTGAGCACACCGATCACGAGTGCCGTCCAGTCCTGCCACCGGTGCCATGTCCTGGTCATGGATATCACCCTTCCCTTGTGAGGAGATGACTTCATGATGCGCTTGACTGGCCGCCCGGTCAAGACGACTCGAGCCGATCTTCTGAGACGTGCGGAACAGCAATGCGCTGCGGGGAGGCGACTGCGGAGCGGCGTGCGGGCCGGAGCGAAGCGGAGGCGATCAGACGGAGTAGGCGTGGCGGAACTGGACACTGATGCGCGGCGCAGACGCCCGCGTCTTCGGCACGGCGTGCTGCCATGTGCGCTGGCAGGACCCGCCCATCACCAGCAGATCCCCGGGGCCGGGGAGGTAGCCGACGGAAGGCCCTCCGCCCGCGGGGCGCAGGCGGAACGGGCGCGGCGCACCGAGCGAGACCAGCGCGACGACGGCCTCGGGCAGCTCGCGGGCCACGCGGTCGCCGTGCCAGGCGACGCTGTCGGCACCGTCGCGGTACAGGTTCGCCCCGACCTGCGTGAACGCCACGCCGTACCGCTCGCTCAGCACGTCGGCCATCTCGCACAGCTCGGCGGGCGGCGCAGGGCCGTCGTCCAGCCGCCAGCGGTGGGTGAGCCGGGGCTCGGGGACGACGCGGTCGTACATGCGCACCTCCCGCCCCGACCACGGGGTGTCCTCCAGCAGCCGGGCGAAGAGCGCGTCGGCCCCGCGGCACCAGCCGGGAGCGTGGTCGACCCAGGCCCCGTCGGCGAGCTCCCGCCGGCGCAGTGCGGCGAACGAGCGGTCCAGCTCGAGCACGGGCGCGTCGAGCAGGGAGGGCTGCCAGGCGAGGTCCGGTGCGGCCATACCGCCACGCTACCCCGAATCGAACATCAGTTCGATGATGATCTCGCTACCGGAGCGGGATCTCCAGGTCGCGCTCCCCCTCCGCGCGCGGCCCGAAGATCCGCCGCTCCGACTCGTCGATGACGAGGTCGTTGATGCTGGCCTCCCGCCGCACCATCAGACCGTGCTCGTCGAACTCCCAGTTCTCGTTGCCGTAGCTGCGGTACCAGATCCCGGACGCGTCATGGCACTCGTACTGGAAGCGCACGGCGATGCGGTTGCCGGCGAAGGCCCACAGCGACTTGCGCAGCGCGTAGTCCAGCTCGCGCTCCCACTTCTCGGTCAGGAACTCGACGATCTCCCGGCGGCCGCGGACGAAGCGGTCCCGGTTGCGCCACACCGAGTCCTCGCTGTAGGCGAGTGACACGCGTTCCGGGTCGCAGGTGTTCCAGGCGTCCTCGGCGGCCTGCACCTTCTGCCGCGCGGTCTCGAGCGTGAACGGGGGAAGCGGCGGGCGGTCGGCCATCGGGTCTCCTCACGGCGAGAACGAGCGTTCTCACCGAGCCTAGAGAACGCTCGTTCTCGGATCAACACCGGCCGCACGGAGCAGCGCATCCGCGGCGGTGCGCGCCTGGGCTGCGGGGGCGTCCGTGCCGAGGATGCCCGCCGTGACCATGGCACCCTCGGCGAGCAGCACCAGCTGCGGGGCGAGCCCGGCCGGCGCGCCCGCGTCGGCGACGAGACCCGCGACGTAGTCGGCGAAGGCCTGCTTGTGGGCCCGGGCCTGCCGGGCCATCGCCTCCGACACGGCGCCGAGCTCGCCGAACCCGTTGATCCACGCGCAGCCGCGGAACCCAGGCTCCCGGAACCACGACCCGAGCCAGTCGAACACCGCGAGGATGCGCTCGCGCGGGTCCGCCACCTCCTCCACCGCCGCCGCGAGCCGTCCCCTCCACCGGACGTCCCGGCGCTGCAGGTAGGCCTCGACCAGGTTCTCCTTCGCCGGGTAGAGCGCATAGACGCGCTTGAGGGGCAGGCCGGCCCCGGCACGGATCTCGTCCATGCCGACCGACTGGATCCCGCGGGCGTAGAACAGCTCCTCCGCGGCGTCGAGCAGGCAGGTACGGGCGGTCTCGGTGTCGGGCGGTGCCATGGCGGTCCTCGTCGGCGGGGAACGGTCGTTCTCCACGCTACCGCCGTCACACCGGCAACAGTGCCTCCACCACGTCGGCGAGCTGGGCGGCGGTGCGGCACTCGTGCATCGGGAGGACCTCGGCGTATCGCAGGGCGGCCGAGTCGCCGCTGCCCCACTGCCGCCGCGGCTCCGGGTTGAGCCAGTGGGCGTGGCGGGCCTGCCCGACCAGCCGCGTCAGCACCTTCAGGTTCGGGTCGCGGTAGTTGGTGCGCCCGTCGCCCAGCACGAGCAGGGAGGTCCTCGGCCCGACCGCGTCGCCCCAGTGCTCGGCGAAGCCGCCGAACGAGCCGCCGTAGTCGCTGTGCCCGTCGAACGCGACGAGGTCGGCCTCGCGCAGCACCCGCTGCATCACACCGGAGAGCTCCGCTCCGGGCTCGAACAGGTGCGTGACCTCGTCGGAACGCTCGACGAACGCGAACACCCGCACCTTGCTGAACTGCTCGCGCAGCGCCTGCACCAGCAGCAGGGTGAAATGGCTGAACCCGGCGACCGACCCGGACACGTCGCACAGCACCACCAGTTCGGGCCGACCGGGCCTTCGCTTGCGGTGGGCCGGGCGCATCGGCACGCCACCGGTGGACATCGACCGCCGCAGCGTGCGCCGCATGTCGAGCTCGCCGCGCTTGGAGTGCCGGCGGCGCACCGCGAGCCGGGACGCGAGCCGGCGGGCCAGCGAGTGCACCGTGCGCCGCAGCCGGGCCAGCTGCTCGGCGTGGGCGGAGAGGAACTCGACCTGTTCGACCTGGGTCGGTACCGCGGAGCGCGCGACCTGCTCGCGGCCCCGGACCTCCGCGGTGCGCCTGCGCACCTCGTCGGTGACCATCCGGCGGAACGCGGCGATGCGGTCGCGGACCTCCCGCCGCAGCACCTCGTCGGCGAAGCCGTCCTCATCGGCGCCCGCCTTCAGGTCGGCGATGATCTGCGCCAGCAGCGTCTCCGGGGAGAGCACGCGCAGCGCCTGGTAGGCCGACCAGCCCGGTTGCGCCGCCGCCCCACGCACCCCGGTGCCCGCGGCGCCGGAGCGCCCCAGCGCGTCGACGGCCGCACGGGCCAGCTCGGCGAGCGCGCCCGGGTCGCCGTCCCGCAGCAGGTCGACCAGCACGGCGCGCAGTGCGTCGACGTCCACCGGTCCGTCGTCGACCCGGGGCACCTCCACCGGACGGGCCCCGGCTCCCAGCGCGGCCGGGAAGTACAGGTCGAACAGCGGGTCGAACACCTCGCGCTGCCCGGACCGGCGCAACAGCGCGGCCGCCAGGCCTTCCCGCAGGTGATCGCGGTGCGTGAGGTCGAGGGCGGTGAGCACGCGCGCGGCGTCGATCGTCTCCCCCGGCCCGACCGAGACCCCGCGGCGGCGCAGTGCGCCGACGAAGTCGACCAGGTGCCCTGGCAGGCCGTGCTCGGGGACGGACAGCACCGGCTCCACCCGGCCATCATGCCGCGTCACGACGGCGCGGCACGCTGCCGACGTGCAGATCGTCTCCATCGGGGGGCCGTCCGGCCACCGGGCGAGGCCGTCACGATCGGGTAACGCCAGGGCAACGCGGCGCCCCTAGAGTCTCTTGAACCGGTTGGTTCAACGACAGGAGCGCGCCATGCAGCTGAGTTCCGACCTCGCCGAGGCCTGCGTCGTGCCCCGCCGGGTGTCGTCCCCGGAGGAGGCCCGCGAGGTCGTGGACTCCGAGGGCGCCGCGATCGTGAGCGGCATCGCCGACGAGGAGGCGGCCATCGCCTTCGGCAGGGCGATGCTGGGTGCGGATCTGCGGCGCATCGGCCGGCAGATCGAGGTCACCAGGAAACGGGGCGAGGAGGAGAGCGCGAAGGTCGCGAAGCAGCCGGCCGACGCCCGCGGCCGCAAGCGCAGGTTCGTCACCGACACGTCGCTCCCGATGCCCGCGCACAACGACGGGTTCGCCTTCGGCGACTACGCGCCGGACCGGCTGTTCCTGTTCAGCGAGCGCCCGGCGGTCACCGGCGGCGAGTCGTTCCTGATCGACGGCGTCGCCGTGCTCGACATCCTCGAGCGCGATCCGGCGAACGCGCAGATGGTCCGGTTCTGCCGCACCGTCGACATCGACCACTCCGAGCCGAACTTCCCGCAGGGCACGTACTCGCCGATCCTGCGCACCACGCCCGCCGGGCGCACGCAGGTGCGCCACCACCCCTACCTCGCGCCGGTCACGGGACCGGATGAGGAGGCGCAGTGGCCGTTCGTCAAGCACTGGACCGCCGCGGTGACCGCCGCGCGCGACTCCGGGGCCCGGTTCCGCCTGGAGGCGGGCGAGATGGCGTGCGTGGACAACTACCGGCTCTTCCACGGCCGCCACGGCTACACCGACCCGGCGCGCACGCTCTACTCGATCTGGGGCTGGAGCAGCGCGGCCGTGGCCGTGCCGGCCGGTGAGCTGGACATCGTGATGCCGAAGGCGCCTGCTCAGCTGGCCGGCTGAGCGGAGCTTGCGGAGCGAACATCAACGCTGAGCGGAGCTTGCGGAGCGAACATCAACGCTGAGCGGAGCTTGCGGAGCGAACATCAACGCTGAGCGGAGCTTGCGGAGCGAACATCAACGCTGAGCGGAGCTTGCGGAGCGAACATCAACGCTGAGCGGAGCTTGCGGAGCGAACATCAACGCTGAGCAGCTGCTTTGCAGCGCTCCGCGAAGGCGGCCGCGGTGCCGGCGTAGCTGGCCGCCACCGCGTCCGCGTCGCCCGTGGAGAGCAGGTCGAACTGCAGCCCGCGCCAGACGGCGACGATCTCGCGGGCCAGAGCGGCGGCCTCCGCTGCGGGGATGCCCTCGGCGTGCAGCGCCTTGGCGACCTGGTTGGTCCAGTCGTGCCCGACGCGGGCGAGGAAGTCGTCGAACCGGCCGGGGTTGTGCACGGCCTGGCCGAAGACCTCGAAGAACAGCTGCAGGAACGGGAGGTTCTCCCGTGCCGCGATGCCCCGCCACGCCGCGAGCAGCCGGTCGACGAGCGGGACACCCGGGTCGTCGAGGGCCGCCATGCCCGCGGTGAACGCGGGGAACCGCTGCGCCGCTTCCGCAAGGGCCTGCCCGATCAGCTGCTCCTTCGAGCCGAAGTAGTACAGCAGCATGCGGTTGTTCGTGCCGATCGCGGCGCCGAGGCCGCGCAGCGTCATCCCGGCGATGCCGTGCTCGAGGACGTAGTCGGCGATGAGCCGGAGCAGCCGGTCCCGCTCCGGTTCGCCACCCATGGCGCAGCACGGTAGCCCAGGCGTCAGGCGTTACGTGCGGGCGCCGCGTGCGCAACACGGCAGCAACCAGTGCTCCATAGCGTGACGTGAACCGCGCGATTCACCCACGGAGCCGCCTGCATGCTCACCCGCCCCAGCACCACCACCGCGATCGCCCTCACCGGCATCGTCAAGGAGTTCCCACTGCGCCGGGGCGAGACGGTGCGGGCCCTCGACCACCTCGATCTCGAGATCGGCCACGGCGAGTTCGTGGCGCTGCTGGGCCCGTCGGGCTGCGGGAAGTCCACGGTGCTACGCCTGGTCGCGGGCCTCGAGCGGGCGACGGAGGGCGATGTCGCCGTGGAGGGCGCCGGCCCGGCGGACCTGATCCGCAGCCATCGCCTCGGTGTGGCGTTCCAGGAGCACGCCCTCCTGCCGTGGGCCACGGCCCGCGACAACGTCGCGCTCCCCTTCCGCGTGGCGGGCCGCCCCGTCGACCACGAGCGCGTCGCCGCCCTGCTCGCCCTCGTCGGGCTGGCGGGGTTCGAGTCGGCGCGGCCGCGGCAGCTGTCCGGCGGGATGCGCCAGCGCGTCGCCATCGCCCGCGCGCTCGCGCTGGAACCCGACGTCCTGCTGCTCGACGAGCCGTTCGGCGCCCTCGATGCGGTCACGCGCAGGCGGATGAACCTCGAGCTCGCCCGCATCTGGGCGGAGCAGCGGATCACGACCCTGCTCGTCACCCACGACGTCGACGAGGCCGTGCTGCTCGCCGACCGCGTCGTCGTCATGACCGGGCGGCCGGGCCGGGTACGCCACGTCCGGGAGATCGGGATCCCGCGCCCGCGCGGCACGGAGGTCACCCGCGACCCCGGGTTCCACCAGATCGTCGACGAGCTCACCGCGCTGCTCGACGACCCCGAGGTGGCGCCGTGAGAGCCGCCGACCGTGGCCTCGCCACGGCCGGTGCGCTCGCGGTGCTCGTGCTGGCCGAGTTGATCGGGCGGACCGGACTCGGCGGGGTCGGGTGGCCGCCGATCAGCGAGGTGCTGCTCTACCTCACCGAGCCGTCGGCCCGGCAGCTGCTCGGCAGGGCGCTCGCCGCCACCGGGGCGGCCGCTGGCGCGGGCTTCGTGCTCGGGACGATCGTCGCGCTGCTGGTCACAGCCCTGGGCGCGTTGCTCCCGAGCACGGCGCCCGGCCTGGACCGGCTGGCCGCCGTGGTCCACGCGGTGCCGCTCATCGCCGTCGGCCCGCTGCTGATCACGATCGCCGGCCGGGACGCCACCCCGACGCTGGTGGCCGCACTCGCCGCCGGGTTCGCGGTGTTCGTCGCGGCCACGTCCGCGCTCGCCGCGACGAACGCCGCCCAGCGCGACGTGTTCGCCGTGCTCGGCGCGGGGCGGCTGGTCACGCTCCTGCGGCTGCAGCTGCCGGCAGGCGTGCCGCTGATCGTCGACGGGCTCACCCTCGCCGCCCCGGCCGCGGTGCTCGGCGCCGTGATCGGCGAGTGGTTCGGGGCGCGCCGCGGCATCGGCGTGCTCCTGGTCAGCTCGATGCAGAACCTGCAGGTCGAGCAGCTGTGGGCGGCGGCGCTCACCGCGGCCGCGGTGTCGCTGCTCGCCTACGTGCTGCTCGTGGCGCTGCGCGGCGTGGTGAACCGGAGGTTCTCGTGAGAACCGCGCTCTCCCGCTACTGGACGGTGCTCGCGCTGCTCGTCGCCTGGCAGCTGTACTCGTCGCTCTCCGGCCTCAACCGGATCGTCGTGCCCGGGCCCGTCAGCGTGTTCGGCGACGTCGTCACCAACGTCGGCGTCTACCTGCCCGACCTCGCCTGGACCCTCGGCATGGCCGCGGCCGGGCTCGCGGTGGGGATGGCGCTGGGTACCGCGCTCGCCGTGGCGGTGTGGTCGTCGCGGGTCGTGTCCGGGATGATGACGCCGCTCGCGCTGATCATGCGCTCGGTGCCGGTGGTCGCGATGATCCCGGTGCTGGCCAGGGTGTTCGGCTACGGCTGGACCACCGTGCTGGTGATCACGAGCGTCGTCTCGTTCTTCCCGGCGTTCGTGCTGGTCGGCGCCCGCCTGCGGGACGCGCCGCCCGCCACGTCCGACCTCATGGCCGTGCTCGGCGCCTCCCGCGGCACGCTGCTGCGGCGCCTGCTCCTCCCGCACGCGGTGCCCGGCCTGCTCGTGGCGTTCCGGCTGACGGCGTCCACCGCCGTGCTCGGCGCGATGCTCGCCGAGTACCTGATGGGCGGCCGCGGCCTCGGCACGCTGTTCGCCCAGTCGGTCAGCTTCTACCAGGTCGACCGGGCGTGGGGCACCGCGCTCGTCGCGACCGTCGTCTCCGTCGCCTGCTTCGTGGCCGCCCGCGCCGTCGAGCGCTGGGGCGTCGCGCGGTTCACCTGATCCCACCCCGAGGAGATCACCATGTCCGACTGGTCCCGCCGCCGGTTCCTGCAGACGGCCGGCCTCGCAGGCCTCGGCCTCACCGCCGCGTGCGGTGGAGGCGGCGACACCCCGGCCGGAGGTGGCGCGACCACCTCCCTGCGCGTCGCGCTCGGCTGGATCAGCAACGTCGAGTTCGCCGGCTTCTGGATCGCCGACGACCGCGGCTACTACGCGGAGGAGGGCCTCGAGGTCGAGTTCCTCCCGGGCGGCCCCAACGCCCCGCGGACCGCGCAGACCCTCGCGGCCGGGGGTGCCGAGATCGCCATCCCGGTGGCGATGCAGGAGTTCCTCTCGGCCGTGAACGACGGCAACGACTTCGTCGCGTACGGGGCGATGTTCCAGAACTCGCCCGCGGCGTGGCTGTCCCTCGCGCGCCACCCCGTCCGCAGCGCGCAGGACGCCGTCGGCGGCCGGGTGCTCGGGCAGCAGGGCGTTCAGCCCTACGTCGAGGCGGCGATGCGGCTGGCTGGGGTGCCGGTGGAGTACGAGTTCATCCCGGTCGGCTACGAGCCGAGCCCGCTCGTGGAGGGGCAGGGAGAGGTCTACACCTGCTTCGCCACCAACCAGCCGATCATGCTGGAGCAGCAGGGCATGGTCGCCGACCGCGACTTCGTCGTGACGACCTACGAGCAGCTCGGCCTCCCGCAGTACGCGAGCCTGCTGTGCAGCCAGCGCTCCTGGCTGGAAGCCAACCGGCCCGTCGTCGAGCGGTTCATGCGCGCCACGATCCGCGGCTGGCAGGACAACGCGGCCGACCCGTCCGTCGCGGCGCGGCTCGCCGTCGACAACTACGGCGCCGATCTCGGCCTCGACCTCGCCCAGCAGACCCGCGAGAACGAGCTGCAGATCCCGTACACGCAGAGCGAGCTGACGCAGGCCAGCGGCCTCTTCCGCGTCGACCCGGACCGGATCGCCGGCCCGATGTACACGGCCTACGCCGCCGCGGGTGTCTCCCCACTTCCGGACATTTCGCGCATCATCGACACAGGCGTGCTCGACGCCGTCTTCCAGGGAAGGTCGACCATCTGATGCCTCGCGATCTCCGGCAGCTCCCGAAGGCCCACCTGCATCTGCACCTGGAGGGCGCGATGCGGCCGTCCACGCTCGCCGAGCTGGCAGCGGAGGCCGGGGTCCCCACGCCACCGATCCGGGGCTACACCTCGTTCGGCGAGTTCGGGCTGCAGTACCGCGCCGCCTCGGCGCTCATCGAGACCGAGGCGCACCTGCGCCGCGTGGTCCGCGAGGTGGTCGACGACGCAGCCGACGACGGCGCGGTATGGGTGGAGCCGCACTTCTACCCGCCCCGCTACGCCGGGACGCTCGGCGCCGTCGAGGAAGTGCTGGAGATCGTCATCGACGAGGGTGAGCGCGCCGCCGCCGCCCGCGGCATCGGGTGCGGGTGGATCGTGTCCGCGCTCCGCGACTTCGAGGTGGCCCAGGCCGTCGACCTGGCCCAGCTCGCCGCCAAGTACGCCGGGTCCGGTGTGGTGGCGTTCGGGCTCGCCGCCGACGAGGCGCTCTTCCCGCCGGAGCCGTTCGCGGAGGCGTTCGCCATCGCCCGCGACGCCGGGCTGATCTCCGCTCCGCACGCGGGCGAGCTCGCCGGGCCCGCGAGCGTCTACGGCGCGCTCGACGCGCTGGGCGCCCGGCGGATCTGCCACGGCGTGCGGGCGCTGGAGGACCCGGCGCTGGTGGAGCGGCTCGCCGCCGACGAGGTCGTGCTCGACGTCTGCCCCACGTCCAACGTGATGCTCGCCGTGGTGCCCTCGATCGAGGAGCACCCCCTCGTGAAGCTGCTCGAGGCGGGCGTGCGGTGCTCGCTGAACGGCGACGACCCGCTGCTGTTCGGGCCCGGCCTGCTCGCCGAGTACGAGCTGGTGCGCGACACGATGGGCCTTTCCGACGAGCAGTTGGCCCAGCTGGCGAGGTCGAGCCTGGTGGGCTCCGGCGCCCCGCCCGAGCTGATCGCCGACGCCGCGGACCAGGTGGAGGACTGGCTCACGGCAGCGGCCTGATCCGACGAACGGCGCGTTCGTCGGATAGGTACCGACGCCATGCATGTCTGAGAGCTGCGCGCGCCGCGAAGCAAGCGCGCAGCTCTCAGTGGCACAACAGCGCCGTTCGTCGGAAACGTCAGCGGGCCGCGTTCTTCACGAAGCCCGTCTCCCGGTCCATGAGCGAGCGGTCGCCGCCGTGCCAGCCGCCGCGGACGTGGCGGCGCATCGTGTCGTCGTCGGTGGCCCGGGCCGCGGCGTGCCACAGGTAGGCGTCGTGGAGGATCACGTCGCCGCGCTCGACGTACACCGGGATCTCGCCGCGGATCTTCTCGAAGCCCAGCGGCATCGGTGCGGGCGGCGGGACGTCGGTGTAGCCGCGGGCCTGCGGCGCGCCGTCCGGCACGGCCGCGTTGTTGATGTTCTCGAACGGCGAGGCCGTGGCCCACAGGTGGCTCCCGGGCACCACCCGCAGGAAGCCGTTGGCCGGGCTGGTGCCGTCGATGTGGATCGTGAACGCGGTGCCCGGCCAGATGTCCAGGTGCGGGACGGCCTGCCAGTCGGCGTGCCAGCCGATCCGCGTGTAGCCGGACTCGCGGCCCGGCCGGGCGTCCTGGTAGACGACCCCGTTCCGCCCCGGCCAGAAGTCCGTTCCGAGGATCCGCCCCACGAGCTCGACGAGGGCGGGCGTCGCGAGCGTGGCGGGGATCGTCGGCGCGAGCTCCTCGACGTGCTCGACGTAGTTGACGAACCGCTCCGCCTTCGACTCGTCGTCGAGGTACTTCGTCGAGCCGTACCGCGGATCGAGGTCCCAGCCCAGCACGCCGCGCTGCGCGGCGACGCACTCCGCCTCCATCGCGTCGATCAGCTCCGGCGCCACGAGGTCGCGCAGCACCACGAAGCCCCAGCGGCGGTAGAAGGCCTCGGCCGCGTCCGGGCCGTCGGCGGGGGTGAAGACGCCGAGGTCGGCGAAGGCGGTCAGGTCGAGATCGGGCACGGCGACTCCTCCGGTTGAACCGAGCGGTTCACACAGTGTCGCCTGCTCCGGGCCGGTCGGAGTTACGCTCGCGTGAAAACCGGGATCAGCGACCGCCCTCCACCGGGGCGGGCTCGCTCGGCGGGTTCGTGTACGGCATCGCCCGTCACGAGACCGCCGACGCGTTCCGTTCGACCTACCGCAACCGGCCCGGATGGGTGCGGTCAGCGCGCACCTGCGCGGACGAGCTCACCCCGTCGACCCTAGGGTTCCTCGCCGTGGAGGGCAGGATCTGGTTCCCCGGCAACCCGTGGCCCGACGGGCACGCGGTCGAGGACTTCGGCTGGTCGGGGCGCATCCACCCGGACGGCACGCTGTGGTTCGAGCTGAGCCTGCGCTCGGAGGAGTACGGCGCGCGCGAGCCGGCCTTCGAGGGCGACGGTGAGGGCGACTGGCGCAGCCCGGTCGTGTGGAACAACTACCACCGCTGCACGCTCAGCCCGGGGTGGCGCCGGGGCCTGCTGGCCGGTGAGCCGGGCCGCCCGTTCCGGATGGCCGCTCCGCAGACGCTCATGGCAGACCCGGTCGAGGAGGTCGACTTCGAGGAGGAGCCCGCCTTCTTCGTCTACCTGCTCGGCCACGACGCCACTGCGGGGCACGAGGTGACGTTCACCCCGACGGCGGCGGGCCACGACGTGACCTGGACCGGTGCGCTCGCCCTCTACTACGCCGGTGAGGAGGACTTTCGCTACAGCTTCTGCGCGGAGCTGCGCGGTGTGCAGTTCGCCGGCATCACCGTGCCCGAGGAGCTGGACCGCGACGCCGCCCAGCGGATGCTCGCCGAGCTCCTCGACGAGCCGGAGCGGTTCGTGCTCGACCCGGCGGGCCGCCGGTTCACCCCCGTGCCACCGCGGCCCCGCAGCCGCCGGCGATGATGACGGGGCGGCCGTCGAGCGGCACGCCAGGCCCACACCCGGCTCAGTCGAGCCGCAGCTCCCTCGCCGCACGCTCCGCATCCGACCGGTGCTTGAGCACCACGCCGAGGGTGGCGCGCACGGCGTCGGCGTCGAGGGTGTCCATGCCGAGCGCGAGCAGCGTGCGTCCCCAGTCGATGGTCTCGGCCACCGACGGGGCCTTGCGCAGCTCCAGCCCGCGCAGCACGCGCACGGTGCGCACCAGGGCGTCCACCAGCGCCTCCGGCAGCTCGGGCACCCTGCTGAGCACGATCCGCCGCTCCAGGTCGGCGTCGGGGAAGTCGAGGTGCAGGAACAGGCAGCGCCGCTTGAGGGCCTCGGACAGCTCGCGCGTGGAGTTGGACGTGAGCACCGCGAACGGGCGCCGCGACGCCCGCACCGTGCCCATCTCGGGCACCGTGACCTGGTAGTCGGAGAGCACCTCCAGCAGCAGGCCCTCGACCTCGACGTCCGCCTTGTCGATCTCGTCCACCAGCAGGACGGTCGGCTCGGTGCGCCGGATCGCCGTGAGCAACGGCCGCGGCAGCAGGAACTCCTCGGAGAACACGTCGTCGCGGGTCGCGTCCCATGACTCGCGACCCTGGCCCGCGGTGATCCGCAGCAGCTGCTTGGCGTGGTTCCACTCGTAGAGCGCGCGGGCCTCGTCGATGCCTTCGTAGCACTGCAGCCGCACCAGCCCGGAGCCGGTGGTCTCGGCGACCGCCTTCGCCAGCTCGGTCTTGCCGACCCCGGCCGGACCCTCGACGAGCAACGGCTTGCCGAGGCGGTCGGCGAGGAACACCGTGGTGGCGACGGCCGCGGACGCGAGGTAGCCGACGGTGGCCAGGCGCTCGGCGACCTCGTCGACCGAGCCGAAGAGCGCGGGCTGGGGCTGACTCACCCGACCATCGTGCCTCCACGGCACGCGAAGGTCACGCCGGGCGGCGCCCGCTCCACTCGTCGACGCCGAGGAAGAACGCCCACTCGAGGTGCTCGGAACAGGCCGCTACGGTTCCGGATCCGTCGTCCGAGGCGACCACGACGACGGCCTCCCTCGTGCATCGGGTGCATCGCCGCACCGCGAAGGGCCATAGGGGGCTGCTCATGCCGACCGGATTCCCCGTCCGGGTGACTCCACACCCCGCGGTCGCTGTCAGTTGCGTTCGCTCAGAGCGCCGACGTCCCGCGTGGCCGCGACGAACAGGCCGGTGATCACCACCATCGCCAGCCCGCTGACCCACAGGGGCGCACGCAGGTCCAGCGCCGCCGCGAGCCCGCCGCCGGCCAGCGCGCCGAGCGGGGCCGCCGTCATCGAGAGCGTGCGGCTGGCCGCGTTGACGCGACCGAGCACGGCCCCGGGCACGAGCCGCTGCCGGATCGTCACCGACAGCACGTTCCACAGGGCGAACGAGAAGCTGGTCGTGCTGAGGACGACGGCGGCGACCACCGGTGCGGGGAACGCCGCGAGCACGAAGTTGCCGACCGCGGCCACCGCGAGCGCGGTGATCTGGAGCGCGCGTTGCGGGAACCGGCGCACGAGGGGCGCGGTGGCCATCGCGCCCACGATGCCGCCGACCGCACCACCGGCCAGCATCAGCCCGAACACCGTCTCCGACGTGCCCATCGGGCCGACGGCGAGCAGGACGAGCAGCCCTTCCCACGTCTGGGTGAAGAACGTGAGCCCCGCACCCGTCAGGATGATCGTGCGGACGAACCGGGCGCGGAGGAGCCACCGCATCCCGTCGGCAGCCTCCCGGAGAACCGCGCGGGGGGTGGGACGGCCCTCGACGACCGGTGCGGGCGTGCGCAGACCCGTGACGAGAACCCCGGCGACGAGGAGCGCGGCCGCGCTCACCGCGAAGGGGAGCGACGCGCCCGCGGCGAACATGACGCCGCCGACGGCGGGCCCGACGAGGTCCTGCCCGAGCCGCTCCACGCTCACGAGCGCGCTGTTGGCCCGTTCCAGGTCGGCGTCCGGCACGACGCGCGGGATCAGCGACTGGCTCGCGTTGTCGTATGCTGCCTCGCCGACGCCGAGCAGGAACGCGACGGCGTACAGCAGGAGCATCGACCGGACGTCGAGCACGAGGGCGAGCGCGAGCACGCCGAACAGCACGCCGCGCGTGACCGCCGCCCACAGGACGAACCGTTCTGGACGGCCGCGGTCGACGAGGGCCCCGATGGGCAGGCCGAGCAGCATCCACGGCACGTACGCGACGGCCGTGAGCCCGGCGACGAGAACTGCGTCCTGGGTGATGGCGGCGGCAAGCAGCGGCAACGCCACCTGGCGGACACCGTCTCCGAGGTTCGCGAGTCCGGACGCCGCGACGACGCGGCGGTAGACCGTGATGATTCCCCCCGAGCAGCAGCACGGCGCCCGCGGGGCGGGCGCCGTGTTAGTGCCCCGAACCGGAAGTCCGGTGCATAAATCGGCGGATCCAGGTTTCCGCTGAGTGCGCCGGCGGGCCGGCCTCGTACCGGGCGTACTCGGGCGGTTCGCCGGTGTGCTCAGCGGGGAGCTGGGCCGTCGAGTTATGTGGTGGACTTCCGGTTCGGGGCACTAGGTGCCTCCTAGCGGAAGGTCACCGCGTGCCCGTGAACGTCACGCGGGTGCCCGCGAACGTGACCCTCGTGCCGAACCCCGGCACGCGGGCACTCACGGTCTCCCAGTCCTTGTTCATCGGACCCCCCAAACAGGGCCGAACCCCCGCCGGCCCTGTGATCCGACGCTAGCGTCCGGGACCCGGACACCGACAGGACGGGAACCGGACACTTCGCGGCGCCCGCCACGGGCGCTGTCGGTGCCCTCGTCCACCATGGGCACATGACCCCCACCGTCACATCGGATCCCCGCGAACGCGCCGAGGCCGTGCTCGCCACGCTCGCGGGCCCGGGAGCACGGCTGCGCGAGGACCAGTGGACGGCCATCCACGCGCTCGTCGCCCAGCGCAGGCGCGCGCTCGTGGTGCAGCGCACCGGGTGGGGCAAGTCGGCGGTGTACTTCGTGGCCACGGCGCTGCTGCGGGCGGCAGGCGCGGGGCCCACCGTGATCGTGTCGCCGCTGCTCGCGCTCATGCGCAACCAGATCGACGCCGCCGGGCGCGCCGGCATCCACGCCGCCACCGTCAACTCGGCCAACACGAGCGACTGGGAGCGCACCTACGCCGCCGTCGCCGACGGCGAGGTCGACGTGCTGCTGGTCAGCCCGGAGCGCCTCAACAACCCCGACTTCCGCGACCGGGTGCTGCCGCGGCTCACCGCAACGGCCGGCATGCTCGTCGTCGACGAGGCCCACTGCGTGTCCGACTGGGGCCACGACTTCCGCCCCGACTACCGGCGGCTGCGTGCCCTCATCGCGGAGCTGCCTGCGGGCATCCCCGTGCTCGCCACCACGGCCACCGCCAACGACCGGGTGGTCGTCGACGTCACCGAGCAGCTCGGGCTGGCATCCGGCGAACCCCTGGTCCTGCGCGGTTCGCTCGACCGGGAGAGCCTGCGCCTGTCGGTCGTCCGGCTGGCCACGCCCGCGCAGCGGCTCGGCTGGCTCGCCGACCACCTCGACGCGCTGCCGGGCGCCGGCATCGTCTACACGCTCACGATCGCGGCAGCCGAGGAGGTGGCGGAGTTCCTGCGCGAGCGCGGCCACCCCGTCGCCTCCTACACCGGGAAGACCGACCCGGCAGAGCGCCTCGCGGCCGAGGCCGACCTGCTCGAGAACCGGGTCAAGGCGCTCGTGGCCACCAGCGCGCTCGGGATGGGGTTCGACAAGCCAGATCTCGGGTTCGTCGTGCACCTCGGGGCGCCCGCGTCGCCGGTGGCGTACTACCAGCAGATCGGGCGCGCGGGCCGGGCCGTCGAACGGGCGGAGGTCGTGCTGCTGCCCGGCCGGGAGGACCGCGACATCTGGGCCTACTTCGCCTCGCTCGCGTTCCCACCGGAGCCCATGGTGCGGCAGGCGTTGAGCGTGCTCGGTGAGGAACCGCTGTCCACCGCCGCCGTCGAGACGCGCGTCGACCTGTCCCGCACCCGCCTCGAAATGCTGCTCAAGGTGCTCGACAGCGACGGCGCCGTGCGTCGCGTCAAGGGCGGGTGGGTGGCCACCGGCGAGGAGTGGGTCTACGACCGGGAGCGCCACCAGCGCATCGCCGAGGCGCGCCGCGCCGAGCAGCGGGCGATGCTCGACTACATCGACACCACCGGCTGCCGCATGCAGTTCCTGCGCCGGCAGCTCGACGACCCGGCAGCCGAGCGGTGCGGCCGCTGCGACACCTGCACCACCCCGGCGTGGAGCACCGACGTCGACGAGGGCGCGGCCGCGGCCGCGCAGGAGCGGATCAGCCGTCCCGGCGTGGAGGTCGCGCCGCGCAAGCAGTGGCCGAGTGGCATGGCGGAGCTGGGCGTCTCCGCGTCGGGGCGGATCCCCGCGGGCGAGCTGGCCGAGCCGGGCCGCGTGATCGGGCGCCTGTCCGACATCGGATGGGGCACCCGGCTGCGCGAGCTGGTCGGCGGGGACGACACCCCCGTCCCCGGCGATGTGCTCGATGCGTGCGTGCGCGTGCTCGCCGGGTGGGGCTGGGCGGAGCGACCGGTCGGCGTGGTCGGGATCGGATCCCGCACCCGGCCCCACCAGCTCGATCACCTGGTCAGGCGGATCGCCGAGATCGGCCGCCTCCCCCTGCTCGGCACCCTCACCCCGGCCGGTCCGCGCCCCGAGGAGCACGCCAACAGCCCGCAGCGGCTCGCCGCGGTCTGGTCGGCGTTCGAGCCACCTGCGTTCGAGGTGCCGAACGGGCCGGTCCTGCTGGTCGACGACGTGATCGACAGCGGC
Source organism: Pseudonocardia hierapolitana (assembly GCF_007994075.1). Taxonomy (NCBI): domain Bacteria; kingdom Bacillati; phylum Actinomycetota; class Actinomycetes; order Pseudonocardiales; family Pseudonocardiaceae; genus Pseudonocardia; species Pseudonocardia hierapolitana. The sequence continues at coordinate 1,760,967 of NZ_VIWU01000001.1, forward strand.
TGGACGGCCACGGTGGCCGCCCGCCTGCTCCGCCGCGCGGGTGCGTCGGCCGTGCTGCCGTTCGCGCTGGCGCAGCGCGGCTGAGGGGTCGCGGCTGAAGGGTCGACGCGGATCGGATCAGAACCGGACCACCGGCTTGACCACGCGCCCGGCGTGCATGTCCTCGGCGGCCGCGTTGAGCTCGTCGAGCGAGTAGTACCGGACGAGCCGCTCCAGCGGCAGGCGTCCCTGCCGGTGCAGCGTCACGAGCACCGGCAGCAGCGTCTCCGGCTCGCTGTCACCGAGCGTCACCCCCACGATCCGCTTGCCGAACATGAACCCCTGCACGTCCAGCGTCACCTCGGTGCCCGCGGGCGGCTCGCCGACCACGGCGCAGGTGCCGCGGATGCCCAGGGCGTCGACGGCCGTGCGCAGCACGGTGGGGTCCCCGCTGGTCTCCACGGCGTGGTCGACGCCCCGCCCGCCGGTGATCTCCGAGATCCTCGCGTCGACGTTCTCGGTGGCGGCATCCACGGTGTACGTCGCACCGAGCTCGGCGGCGAGCGCCAGCCGCTCGGGCACGCGGTCGACGGCCACCACGGCGCGGAGCGGCAGCAGGCGGGCGGCCATCACGGCCGACAGCCCGACGGCGCCTGCGCCGTACACGGCGAGAGTGGAGCCCGCCGCAGGGCGCAGGACGTTCCACATCGTGCCGAAGCCGGTGAGCACGCCGCACGAGAGCGGCGCGAGTACGGCGAGGTCGGCGTCGATCCCGACCTTCACGACGGCGCGTTCGTCGGCGAGTGCGTGCCCGGCGAACGAGGACTGCCCGAAGAAGTGCGCGCCGATCGCGATCCCGTCGCGGTGCACGGTGGGCGTGCCGTCGTCGCGAAGCCCACTGAGCAGGTTGCGCGTCAGCCAGGTGTCGCAGTAGGCCGGATAGCCCGCGCGGCAGGAGCCGCACCTGCCGCAGGAGGTGAAGCTGAGGAGCACCTTGTCGCCGGGCGCGACCTTGTGACGCCCTCCCCCACCTGCTCGACGACGCCGGCGCCCTCGTGGCCGAGTATGCCCGGCAGCTTGAAGGGGATGCCGCCCGTCTGCACGCCGAGGCTCGATCGCCAGCGGGAGCCCGTCCAGGCGGCGGCACAGCCGGGCGACGGCCGCGTGGTTCTCCGCGCCGATGGCGAACCCCGGCACGACGGCGGCCGCCCTGTCGGCGAACAGCTGGAGCGCCGCGAACTCGTCGGAGTCCCCCTGCTGCAGCGGCGTGCCCTGAGCCGGGACGCGCAACGGCGGAACGGGCAACAGGTGCTCCTCGGCGAGGCCCAAGCGGTGACGGCTGGTGGCGAGCACCCGCGGCCCATCGGTCGCGGCCAGCACCGTGCCGATCAGGGTCGCGCAGGCGTCCGGCACCTGCTCGCAGTTGTCCAGCACCAGCAGCAGCCGCCGGCCGGCGAGGTGCTCCACGAGCACGTCCAGCGGCGGACGGTCCCCCTCGTCCCGGATCCCGAGCGCGTCGGCGACGGCGTGCGGGACGATCGCGTCGTCCTGCACCGCCGCGAGCTGCACGAACCACACCCCGTCGGCGAACGCACGGGCGATCTGCTGGGCCAGGCGCGCCGCGAGCCGCGTCTTGCCGACCCCGCCCGGGCCGGTGAGCGTCACCAGCCGGGCGGCGGCCAGGAGGCGCTTCGCCTCGGCCAGCTCGTACCGCCGCCCGACGAAGCTGGTCGCCTCCACGGGTTCAGGTCGGCGGGCAGTGACGCGGGACCTACTCCCAGACCACCACGTTGCGGCGCACGGGCACCGAGTCGGCGTTGCGGGCGAAGAGCTCCGGCGAGCGCTGCCGGATGCGCTCGACGTCGTCGAAAACGGCGCGCAGGTGGGCGCGCATCGCCGTCCTGGCCGCGGCGACGTCGCCGGCGAGCACGGCGTCGAAGATCTCCACGTGCTGGTCGGTGAACGCGGGCGGCGCGGTGGCCTGCAGCCCCAACCGGCGGGCCCGGTCCAGGTGCCCCTTGGCCGACACCACCGTCGCCCACGCGTTGCCGTGCCCGGACAGCCGCAGCAGCGCGTGGTGGAAGGCCTCGTCGAGCGCGAAGAACTCCTCGACGTCCAGGTCGGGGCGCCGCTGCTCGGCCAGGTTGTCGCGCAGCTCGCGGACGATGTCGGGGTCGAGCTGCGCGGGGAGGTCATCGAGTGAGGCGAGCTCGACGGCCTCGCGCAGGAACTGCGCGTCGGCGACCCGGGCCGGGTCGACCCGGGAGACGAACGACCCGACCTGCGGGAAGACCTGCACCAGGCCTTCCTCGGCGAGCAGGATCAGGCTCTCGCGCACGGGTGTGCGGCTGACCCCGAGCTGGGCGGCGAGCTCGTTCTCCGACAGCGCCGAGCCCGGCGGGAACTCCAACGTGAGGACCTTGCGCCGCAGCGTCTCGTAGACCGTCCTGCGGCTGGTCCGCCGGGTCTCCGTCGCCACGTCGCCAGCCTATCCGCCCTTGCGACCTCTTTGCGACATCTGCTTGTATACCAGTACTGCGCGACAAGGAGGTTGTGGAACCGTGAGCCGCATCGAACGTGCCGAGGTGTTCGTCGCCTCGCCGGGACGCAATTTCGTCACCTTGCGCATCACGACCTCCGACGGCGTGACCGGCCTCGGCGACGCCACCCTCAACGGCCGCGAGCTGGCCGTCGCGGCCTACCTGCGCGACCACCTGGTCCCGCTGCTCATCGGCCGCGACCCCGCCCGCATCGAGGACATGTGGCAGTACCTCTACAAGGGCGCCTACTGGCGCCGCGGGCCTGTCACGATGACCGCGATCTCGGCGGTCGACACGGCCCTCTGGGACATCAAGGGCAAGGTCGCGGGCCTGCCGCTGTACCAGCTGCTGGGCGGCCGGTCCCGGGATGGCGTCACGGTCTACGCGCACGCCAGCGGCACCGACGTGCCGTCGCTGCTCGACGACGTCGCACGCTTCCTCGACCTCGGCTACGGCGCGGTACGGGCGCAGGCCGCCGTGCCCGACGTCGGTGGCACATACGGCGTGCGCAAGGGCGAGGGGATCTACGAGCCCGCCTCGACGGCGCTGCCCGACGAGCAACCCTGGGACACCGAGGCCTACCTCGGCTTCGCGCCGACCTACCTGGAGGCGGTGCGGGAGCGCTTCGGGTTCGGCTTCCACCTGCTGCACGACGTGCACCACCGGCTCACCCCGATCGAGGCGGCGCGGTTCGGCAAGCGGGTGGAGGAGTGCCGACTGTTCTGGATGGAGGACCCGACGCCCGCGGAGAACCAGGAGGCGTTCCGGCTCATCCGCCAGCACACCACCACCCCGATCGCCGTCGGGGAGGTGCTCAGCTCGATCTGGGACGTCCAGCAGCTGATCACCGAGCAGCTGATCGACTACGTGCGCACCACCGTGGTCCACGCAGGCGGGATCACCCACCTGCGGCGGATCTTCGACCTCGCCGCGCTCTACCAGGTGCGCACCGGCTCGCACGGCGCCACCGACCTCTCCCCCGTCACGCTGGCCGCCGCCGTGCACCTCGACACCGCGGTGCCCAACTTCGGCATCCAGGAGTACATGCCGCACGCGCAGGAGACCCTGGACGTCTTCCACTCCGGCGTGCGGTTCGCCGACGGGATGCTCGTCCCGTCCGAGGAACCCGGCCTCGGCGTCGAGTACGACGCCGAGGCGGCCGCCCGCTTCCCCTACGAACCCCGCTACCTGCCCGTCGCGCGCCGGCTCGACGGCTCCGTGCACGACTGGTGAGGAGGCCTTCATGACCGAGAGCACGAAGGCGGGACCCGTCACGCGGACGACGCGGGACCTGGCCAAGGCCGCCACGTCCGGGTGGCTCGGCACGGCGATGGAGTTCATGGATTTCCAGCTCTACTCGCTGGCAGCCGCCATCGTCTTCAACGAGCTCTTCTTCCCCGACGTCAGCCCCGCGATCGGGCTCATCGCCGCCATGGCCACCTACGGCGTCGGGTACGTGGCACGGCTCGCGGGAGCGATCTACTTCGGACGGATGGGCGACCGCATCGGGCGCAAGCGGGTGCTGTACCTGACGATCCTGCTGATGGGCGCCTCCACCACGCTGATCGGCGCGCTTCCGACGTACGCGCAGATCGGCATCCTCGCGCCGATCCTGCTGGTCGCACTGCGGCTGGTCCAGGGTTTCGGGGCGGGCGCCGAGATCGCGGGCGCCACCGTGATGCTCGCCGAGTACGCGCCGGTGCGCCGCCGCGGCCTGATCGCCTCGCTGGTGTCGCTGGGCACCAACTCCGGCACGCTCGCCGCGTCCGCACTCTGGGCGTTCCTGCTGGCCGTGCTGTCGGACGAGCAGCTGCTGTCGTGGGGCTGGCGCCTCCCGTTCCTCCTCAGCTTCGTGCTGATGATCTTCGCGGTGTGGCTGCGCCGGAGCCTCAAGGAGAGCCCGGTGTTCGAGGAGCGCGCCGACGTCGTCGACGGCCGGGCGCTGCGTCGTGCCGAGGTGGAAGGCAGCAGTGCGCTGGAGGCCGGCCTGCAGCAGCGCAAGGGCAAGGCGTTCTTCCTCGCGCTTGGCCTGCGGTTCGGGCAGGCAGGCAACTCGGGCCTGGTGCAGACATTCCTCGTCGGCTACATCGCCTCGACGCTGCTCATCGACCGGTCCGTCCCGACCGACGCGATCATGTACGGGTCGCTGCTCGGGTTCGCCACGGTGCCGATCCTCGGGCTGCTGGGCGACCGGTTCGGCCGCCGCCCGATGTACATCGGCCTCTCCGTCCTGACCGCCGTGCTCGCCTTCCCGCTGCTCCTGCTGATCACCAGCGGCAACACGGTCGCGCTGGTGATCGGCATGATCCTCGCGCTCAACATCGGGGTGCTCGGCCTGTTCTCGTTGGAGAGCGTCACGATGGCCGAGCTCTTCGGCGCCCGCACGCGGTTCACCCAGCTCGCGCTGGCCAAGGAGATCGGCGGGATACTCGCCACGGCGATCGGGCCGGTCGTCGCGGCCACCCTCACCGCGGTCACCGGCAGCTGGTGGCCGATCGCCGCGATGCTCGTCGCCTACTCCCTGATCACGCTCGTCGCCACCGTGCTCTCCCCCGAGACGCGCGGGCGCGACCTGGTCGCGCTGGAGGACGCCGCATGAGAGCCGTTGTCGTGCACGCCGCGGGGGACGTCCGGATCGACGAGCGGCCGGACCCGCGGCCCGGCCCCGGCGAGGTGCTGCTGGCGATGGAGTGGGGCGGCATCTGCGGCTCCGACATCGCCTACTTCCGGCACGGCGCCACCGGCACCGCCGTGCTGCGCCACCCGCTCGTGCTCGGGCACGAGGTGGCGGGGCGCGTCGCGGCGATCGGGCCCGGCGTCGACGGGGTCGCCGAGGGGGACGCCGCCACCGTCCACCCGGCCACCCTCGTCGGCGACCCGCGTCTGCCGGACCGGATCGCCGGGCGCACCAACCTGCACCCGTGCGTCCGCTACTTCGGCTCGGCCGCGCTCGACCCGCACACCGACGGCGGGTTCAGCGACTACCGGGTGGTCCGCGCCGACCAGATCCGCCTCCTGCCCGACGGCGTGAGCACCGAGCACGGCGCCCTCGCCGAACCGCTCGGCGTCGCGCTGCACGCCGTGCACCGGGCGGGTGACGTCAGGGGCAGGACGGTGCTGGTGAACGGGGCCGGTCCGATCGGCTCGCTGGTGGTGGCGGCCGCGAAGCACCGCGGTGCGGCCGCCGTGGTGGCCTCCGACGTCGCGGCGCCCGCGCTGGCGGTGGCGGCCGCGATGGGCGCCGACACCACGATCGACCTCACCGAGAGCGCCCTCCCCGAGGACGTCGAGGTGGTGATCGAGGCGTCCGGCGCGGCGGCGGCCATCGGCGCGGTCCTGCGGGCCACCGCTCGCGGCGGCACGCTGGTGCAGGTCGGAAACCTGCCCGGCAGCGCGGTGTCGGCGGTGCTGGGCGACCTGGTGACCCGCGAGATCACCTGGGTCGGCTCCTACCGCTTCGTCGACGAGATCGACGACGCCCTGCACGCCATGCGCGACGGCCTGGACGTCTCGCCGGTGATCACCCACCGGTACCCCCTCGACCAAGCGGAGAAGGCCCTCAACACCGCGGCGGACCGCAGCACCGGGAGCAGCAAGGTCCTCCTCAACCTCGCCGGATAGCACTGCTCGAGGCCCGAGGGTGTTCGGCCAGCACCCGGCAGTGCTTCTTGACGATCACCTGCGGCGCCGGCAGCGCAGGGGCGTCCACTCCCGTCGGCACGACGGTCAGCCGCCAGTCGGCGGCGCCCGGGCGCCCGGCCGCCGCCCACTCGTCCAGCGCAGCCAGGAGGCGATCGCCGAGCGCGGCACCGCCGGGTCCGAACTCGCGCACGGCCACCGCTCCCGGCCCGGGCCCCGGCGGCCCGGCCAGCACCACCGCGGCCACGCCGTCCTCGGCCGCCAGCGCCACGGTGCCGCCGGTGGAGCCGAGCGGGAACAGGTCGTCGGGGAGGCCGGTCTCCGGCTCCGCCGCCAGCAACCGGCCTGCGCCCGGCTCGGTCAGGGCGAGCCACAGCCCGAACCCGTCCCAGACGTCCACCGCGCCCAGCGGCACCGGCGCCGCACGCCGCTCCCGCGGATCGGCCAGCACGGAGGCCACCGCGGCGAGGTCCGGCTCCGGGTAGTCGTCCGGCGTCTGGAGCGCGACGCCCAGCTCCTCCACCAACCGGTTCGAGTCCGCGCGCGCGGCCGCCCCGCGCAGCCGGATGAACGCACAGCTGCGCACCGAGTCGCAGCGGAGCACCCCGTCGGGTCCCAGGTCCAGTGCCACCGAGAGCTGGCTGCCGCGCACCGCGAGCGGCAGCAGCAGCCGCCCACCCGGCACGAGCTGGCTCACCCACTCGGGCTGCACGTCGTCGCTGCCCACGGTGAGCACGATCCGGTCGTACGGCGCGCCGGGCGGGTGGCCGTGGGCGCCGTCGGCCGCCACCAGGTCCACGCCGGAGACCTGCGCGGACGCCAGGTGCACGGCGGCCCGGTCGACGAGCTCCTCGTCGATGTCGACGGACGTGACCGCGCCCGCCGGGCCCACGATCCGGGACATCAGCGCGGCGTTGTAGCCCGTGCCTGCGCCGATCTCGAGCACGCGGTGGCCGGGCCGCAGGTCCAGCTGCTCGAGCATGATCGCCATCATCGAGGGCTGCGACGCCGAGCTCGTGGCGACGCCGGCGGTGAACTGCACGGCCACGGCCTCGTCGGCGTAGGCGTCCGCGACGGCGAGACCCGGCAGGAACAGGTGGCGCGGAACGGTCCGGAACGCCTCCTCCACGGCGGCCGAGCGGACCCTGCCCGCCGTGCGCAGGGCGTCGACCATCCGCGTACGAGCCCGCTCTGCGTCCATCAAGGGGAGTTTGACGCCCGGATCCGGCCCCGACAACTCATGACCCCCGACCGCCTCCCGGCCGGTTCAGGAGGTCATCGGCACCAGGTCGTCGGCGTGCACCACCTCGCGGCGCTGCTCTGGGGCGAGGTCGCGGGTGCGGCGGCCGATCAGCTCCGGCAGCTCCGCGGCGTCGAAACCGACCACCCCACGCGCGACGACCACGCCGTCCGGGTCCATCAGGTCGACGACGTCGCCCGCGACGAAGTCACCCGAGATGCCGTGGATGCCGGCCGCGAGCAGCGACCGCCTGCGGCCGATCACCGCCGCAACGGCGCCGGCGTCCAGATCGAGCGCGCCGCGCACGTCCGCGGCGTGCCGCAGCCAGAACCGCCGCGCCGACATGCGCCGTCCCGACGGGCGGAACGCGGTGCCGACCTTCGGCCCCGCCTCGGCCACGTCCAGCGCCGCGACGACGTCGTCGGCCGAGGCGAGCAGCACCGGGATGCCCGCGGCGGCGGCCATCGCCGCCGCGGTGATCTTGGTGGCCATGCCGCCGGTGCCGAGCGAATCGGCCCGTGCCCGCGCCACCCGCACCGCCTCCAGGTCGGCCGGGGCGTCCACCTCGGACAGCAGGCGGGAGCCGGGGAGCCGCGGATCGCCGTCGTAGAGGCCGTCGACGTCGGAGAGCAGGACGAGGCCGTCGGCGCCGATCAGGTGCGCCACCAGCGCGGCGAGCCGGTCGTTGTCGCCGACCCGGATCTCGTCGGTGACCACGGTGTCGTTCTCGTTGACGACGGGCAGCACGCCGAGCCCGAGCAGCCGCTCCAGGGTGCGCTGGGCGTTGCGGTAGTGCGCGCGACGGATCATGTCGTCCGCGGTGAGCAACACCTGCCCGATCGGCTGCCCGTGCCGCGCGAAGGCGGCGGCGTACGCCTCGGCGAGCAGCAGCTGGCCGACGGACGCCGCGGCCTGCTGCGTGGCGAGGTCGCGGGGACGGCGGGTGAGCCCGAGCGGGGCGAGCCCGGCCGCGATCGCCCCGGACGAGACCAGCACCACCTGGCTCCCGCCCTCCCGCCGCGCGGCGAGGGCGTCGACGAGCGCCTGGAGTCGCGCCGGATCGAGGCCCCCGTCGAGGCTGGTGAGCGAGGAGGAGCCGACCTTCACGACGACGCGCCGCGCGGCGGCGATCCGGGCGCGGGTGCTCACGCCTGCCCTCCCCCGCGTGCGTACGCTGGCCGCGGCATCACTCGTCCTCGTCCGCTGCGGCCCACAGTTCCTCGTCCGAGTGGTGACGGCGACGCTCTGCGCGCGCGGCCTTCCGCTCGGACGCGCTGGTGCGACCGCTCTGCTCCAGCCGCCGGTCGGTGCCGCGGCCGGACATCATCACGGCCACGCCGGAGGGAGTGCTCGGTTCCCAGTCGAACGTGACGTCGCCGATCGTGACCGGGCAGCCCGGCTGGGCGCCCGCCTCGGCGAGGGCGTCCTCCACCCCGAGGCGGGCGAGGCGATCGGCGAGGTAGCCGACGGCCTCGTCGTTGTCGAACGCGGTCTGGCGGATCCAGCGCTCGGGCCGGGCGCCGCGGACGATGAAGCCGCCGGGCAGCTCCGGGTCGGGCTCGATCGTGAAGCCGGAGTCGTCCACTGCCTGCGGGCGCAGCACGATGCGCGTGGGCTCGGCCACCGGCTGGGCGGCACGGTGGGCGCGGACCTGTTCGGCCATCGCGAACGACAGCTCGCGCAGCCCCGCCCGGGAGGCGGTGGAGATCGGGTAGACCGGCCAGCCGTAGCGCTCCTCGAGGTCGGCCTTGACCAGCTCTGCCATCTCGGCCGCGTCCGGCACGTCGACCTTGTTGAGCGCGATCAGCCGCGGCCGGTCGGCGAGCTCGCCGCCGAGTGCGGGTGTGTAGCGGATCAGCTCGTCCTCGAGGGCCTGCACGTCCGACACCGGGTCGCGGCCAGGCTCGTAGGTGGCGCAGTCGACGACGTGCACCAGCACCGAGCAGCGCTCGATGTGGCGCAGGAAGTCCAGCCCGAGGCCGCGCCCCTCCGACGCGCCCGGGATGAGGCCGGGCACGTCGGCGACGGTGAACACGTCCTCCCCCGCGGTGACCACGCCGAGCTGCGGAACGAGCGTGGTGAACGGGTAGTCGGCGATCTTCGGCCGCGCCGCGGACAGCGCCGCCACCAGCGACGACTTGCCCGCCGACGGGAAGCCGACCAGCCCGACGTCGGCCATCGAGCGCAGCTCGAGCACCAGGTCGCGGCTCTCGCCCGGCTCGCCGAGGAGCGCGAACCCGGGCGCCTTGCGGGCCGACGAGGCGAGGGCGGCGTTGCCCAGGCCACCGCGCCCACCTGCCGCGGCGACGAACCGGGTGCCGGCACCGACGAGGTCGGCGACGATCTCACCGTCCGTGTCGAACACGACCGTGCCGTTGGGGACCCGCAGCTCCAGGTCCTCGGCGTTGGCGCCGGCCTTGAACCCGCCCTGCCCCTGCTTGCCGTTGCGGGCCATGGCGTGCGGGCGGTGGTGGAAGTCGAGCAGCGTGTGCACGCCGGGGTCGACGACCAGCACGACGGACCCGCCGCGGCCACCGTTGCCGCCGTCGGGGCCGCCGAGCGGCTTGAACTTCTCCCGGTGCACGGAGGCGCAGCCGTTGCCGCCCGCGCCCGCCGTGGCGTGAATCACCACGCGGTCCACGAACCTCGACATCGACTCTCCTCACACGACAACGGCGGGCCACCACCCGGGCGGCCCGCCGTTGTCAGGTTCTACTGAAAGGGTGTGCAGGCCTCAGGCCTGCACCGGTACCACGTTGACGACCTTGCGGCCCTTCGCGTAGCCGAACTCGACCGAGCCCTCGACCAGCGCGAACAGCGTGTCGTCGCCGCCCCGGCCGACGCCGAGACCCGGGTGGAACTTGGTGCCGCGCTGGCGGACGAGGATCTCGCCCGCGTTGACGGCCTGGCCGCCGAAGCGCTTGACGCCGAGGCGCTGTGCGTTGGAGTCGCGCCCGTTGCGCGAGCTGGACGCACCCTTCTTGTGAGCCATGGTGTCGTCCTCCTACTTCGCGATGCCGGTGACCTGGACCTTGGTGAGCGGCTGGCGGTGGCCCTGCCGCTTGTGGTACCCGGTCTTGTTCTTGAACTTGTGGATGCGGATCTTCGGGCCCTTGGTGTGCTCGACCACCTTGGCGGTGACCGAGGCAGCCGCGAGCGCCGCCGAGTCGGTGGTGACGTCGTCACCGTCGACGAGGAGCACGGCCGGCAGGCTCACCTCGGCGCCGGGCTCGCCGTCGATCTTCTCGACGGTGACCACGTCGTCGACGGCCACCTTGTACTGCTTACCGCCGGTCTTGACGATTGCGTACATCGACGCACTGCTCCTGAAGCTCGGGGGTCATAGCACAGGGCACCCTGTGCGGGCCGCGACTGCTTCGGAGCGCGGCACTGATGTCCCAGGTTACCGGACGGGTTCGAGGGCCGGTCATGCCGGGTCTCCTCCGGCCTCGGCCGCGGGCGGGCCTGCCGGCCGTGACGCCGCCCGCCGCGCGCGCCGCGGCCGGGCGGCAGGGGCGGGCTCGGGCTGCGGCGGCACGGCCACCGGCGCGGGTGCCGCAGTGGCTTCCCCAACGGGCTCCGCGGTGGGCTCCGCAGTGACCGGCACCGTGAGCACGGCGGCGACGGGCGCGTCGCCCACCGTGGCCGTGGGCGCGCCCGCGGTGCGGGTGACCCGGCCGCGGCGGCGACGGGGCCGCTGCTCCGGCTCGCCCGCGGTCTGCTCGTCGGCCACCTGCTCGGGGATGTCGGGCTTTGCGGCTCCCTCGAGTGCAGGAGCCTGGGGCGCAGGCACCTCGGCCACGGCCGCGTCCGCGTCCGCGTCGGGACGGTCGTGCGCCGCGGCGATCGAGCGCTCGACGACGACCTCCTCGACCACGTCGGCGGCGACGTCCACCGGGCCGGCCGCGGGCGAGGTCTGCACCACGCCACGGCGAGCGCTGCGCCGCACCCGCCTGCCGGTGGGGGCTGCGGGCTCGGCGGCCGGGGCCTCGGCGGGCGGCGTGGGTGCCGGGTCGAGCACCGCGGGCGTGACGACCGGGGCGGGCGCGCCGACGTCCACGGCGGCCTCGGCGGTGTCCGGCCGGTTGCCGTTGCCATTGCCGTTGCCGTTGCCGTTGCCGGTGCCGTGCGCGATCGCGACCGGTTCGGCCTTGCGCACGTCGTGGCCGTTGCGGTCCTCGCCCTCACGGCGGCCGCGGCCGCCGCGGGATCGGCGCCCCTCCCGCTCGGTGCGCTCGAAGCGGTCCGGACGGGCGGGGGCGCTCACGACGGGCTCGGCGTTGACGATCACCCCGCGCCCGCGGCAGTGCTCGCACGGGGTGGAGAAGTGCTCCAGCAGCCCACCGCCGACGCGCTTGCGGGTCATCTGGACGAGCCCGAGCGAGGTGACCTCGGCCACCTGGTGGCGCGTGCGGTCGCGGGCCAGGCACTCGGTGAGCCTGCGCAGCACGAGGTCGCGGTTTGCCTCGAGCACCATGTCGATGAAGTCGATGACGATGATGCCGCCGATGTCGCGCAGCCGCAGCTGGCGCACGATCTCCTCGGCCGCCTCGAGGTTGTTGCGGGTGACGGTCTCCTCGAGGTTGCCGCCGGAGCCGGTGAACTTGCCGGTGTTGACGTCGATGACCGTCATGGCCTCGGTGCGGTCGATCACCAGCGTGCCGCCGGAGGGCAGCCACACCTTGCGGTCGAGCGCCTTGAGCAGCTGGTCGTCGATCCGGTACTCGGCGAACGCGTCGTTCGGCCCGACGTGGCGGTGAAGCCGCTCGGAGAGCTCCGGGGCCACGTGCCCGACGTAGTTGGACAGGATGTCCCACGCGTCGTCGCCCTCGACGATCAGGCGCGAGAAGTCCTCGTTGAACTGGTCGCGCACGACCTTGATGAGCAGGTCGGGCTCCTCGTAGAGCAGCACGGGCGCCTTGGGCTTGTTCGGGCCGGTGGCCTCCGCCTTGCCCTTGACGACCTCCCACTGCGCCTGCAGCCGACGCACGTCGCGCTCGAGGGCCTCCTGGCTCACGCCCTCCGACGCGGTGCGGATGATCACCCCGGCCTCGCTGGGGACGATCTCCTTGAGCATGTCCTTGAGCCGCTTGCGCTCGATGTCGGGCAGCTTGCGGCTGATACCGGCGGCGCCGCCGCTCGGCACGTAGACGAGGAACCGGCCGGCCAGGCTGATCTGGGTGGTGAGCCGGGCACCCTTGTGGCCGATCGGGTCCTTCGTGACCTGGACGAGCACGCTGTCGCCGCTGGAGAGCGCCTGCTCGATGCGGCGCTGCTTGCCCCCGAGCCCGGCGGCGTCCCAGTCGACCTCGCCCGCGTAGAGGACCGCGTTGCGGCCGCGGCCGATGTCGACGAACGCGGCCTCCATGCTGGGCAGCACGTTCTGCACGCGGCCGAGGTAGATGTTGCCGACCAGCGACTTCCCGGTGCTGCCGTCGCGGCTGCCGCCGGTGCTGTTCACGAAGTGCTCGACGAGGATGTCGTCCTCGAGCACCGCGATCTCGACGCGGTCGCCGCGCTCGCGCACCACCATCGCGCGGTCGACCGACTCGCGGCGGGCCAGGAACTCGGCCTCGGACAGGATCGGCGCCCGCCGGCGCCCGGCGTCGCGCCCGTCGCGGCGGCGCTGGCGCTTGGCCTCCAGCCGCGTGGAGCCGCGGACGCTCTGCACGCCGTCGCCCTCGTCGTCGCGCACCTCGCGCGGCACCCGCACCTTGGTGACCGTGTTGGGCGGATCGGCCTCGTCACCGCCGTCGGCGGCCTCGTCGCCCGGGCCCCGGCGGCGACGCCTGCGCCTGCGCCGGCGTGAGGTGCCCGACTCGCCGTCCTGGGCCGCCTCGTCCTGGTCGCCGTCCTCGGTGTCGTCCTCGGTGTCGCTGTCGCCCTCGCCGGACTCGTCCTCGGCGTCGGTGGCCTCGTCGGACTCGCCGTTGTCGTCGCCGTTGTCGTCACCGGTCTCGTCGTCGGTGCCGTCGGCGCCCCGGCCCCGGCCACGACCGCGGCGGCCACGGCGCCTGCGCCGGCGTCCGGTGGTCTCGTCGGTGTCGTCGCCGTCGTCCTCGGCGGTCGCGGCCTCGGCGGCGGGCTCGGGGGGCTCGACGACCGGTTCCGCGGCGGCAGGCGCCGGGCGGGCGGGGGCGGGGCGGGTGGGGGCCTGGAACAGCGGGGTGGGCGGGGCGAACAACGGCGCCAGCGGGGCACCGGGCTCGGCGACCGGCTCGCTCGTGGGCTGCTCGCCCTGCTCCGGCTCGTGCGCCTGATCGGGCCCGAGCTTGGCGGCTACCTGCTCGGCCACCTTCTTCTCGACACTGGACTGAGCGCTGCGCACCTCGACGCCCAGCGAAGCCAGTGCCGCGAGCACCTCACGGCTGGTACGTGCGAGCCTTCTGGCGAGCGCGTGCACCCGCATCCTCTCCGGCAGATCATCAAGGGCGGGTACGGTGACGGGCCCGCCGGATGTACCGGCGGGCGATTCAGTATTCGACATCCAGCTCCTCCGCCCCCGGGCGCCTCCGGTTCGGAGGCGGCCGCGCAGGGGCCACGTGCAGTTCTCTCGACGCGCTGCGCGACGAGCAATCCTCTGGTCTCGCTCCGCCCGGGGAGGGCGGTCACTCCTCGACGACGAGCCGGTCCGCCGGATCAGGCCCGGGTGGTGACCCGGTCTTCAGCCGAGAGGATCGGCCAGGTCGCCCCGATGGTCGAGCAGTCCCTGGGCCGTCCGGGTCGCCCTGGCGGGCGATGGCGGCCTGAGGCCCGCGACAACATCGAGTGCACCCAACACGTCGTCGGGTCGAACGGCGGGTGTCGTCTGCCGCACGACCGCCGTCAGTATCGCACAGACTCCCGCCCGATCGGGGGGCATCGCGCCCGCGCCACCCGACGGTGCCGCGTCCTCAGGGGCCGGATCCCGCACGTCCGCACGGACGAGCGCGGCCCGTACGTCGATCTTGCGACGCCCCGACGGTGTGACGCGTTCGACGACCACCGACTCCCGCTCGAGCAGCGCGGAGAGCGCAGCCCGCAGCTCAGCCGGCTCGACCCCGGGCAGCTCGACCTCCCAACTGCTGGCGTCGATCCGGTCGGCGAGCGCGGCGCCCTCCGCGACGGCGGCCTGGAGGACGTCCAACCCGTCGGGCAGGGCCGCGTCGAGGGCGGCCACGAGCGTCGCAGGGTCGACCGGGCGCGTCAGCCCGATCTCCACGTACTCGGCCTCGCTCGCGGTGCCGGTGGGCGCGGCACCGATCCACGACAGGCGCGGGTGCGGGCTGAACCCGTGCGAGTGGGCCACCGGGACCCCCGCGCGCCGCACGGCCCGCTCGAAACTGCGCGCGACGTCCCGGTGGGAGAGGAACCGCAGCCGCCCCCGCTTGGCGAAGCGCAACCGCACCCGCTGGACGGTGGGTGGGGCGGGGTTGGCGGCCTCCCCGGGACGCACACGAGCCATGGCGGGCAGTCTAGGCAGCCGCGCGAACCCGCTCAGTGCCGCCAACGGGCGGCGTCGCAGGCGAGCGGGTGGCCGGGGACACGACCGCTCCTGGGGTACGGCACCACGGCCCAGCGCGGGCTGCTCGGGCCGTCGAGCATCCGGCCCACGGCGCGGCCGAGGCGGCGGGCGGTTCGGAGCGCGCCGCCCCGGCGGTCGCCGGTCTCGTGGTGGGTCATGTCAGTTCCTTCCGTGGACCCGGCCGGATGCACCCCGGCCCTCCGGGTACGACGGCGGACACCGATCCGTTCGGTCCGCAGGCGCCGGCTCCCTCGACCCGGCAAGGCATGCGCAGCCGTGGTCCGAAGTAGCGGTTGTCCATGGTTGTGCCCGCGACGATGAGCAACCGATGCGGCGGATCATGGTCGCTCAGCGGCGATGCGGCGCGCCTGGACCGCGGCGCGGTAGAGGGTGCACGGCCAGAAGGGCGCGATCCGCACCTGCGAGCGGCAGCCGAGGCACCGGCCGTCCCGGCCGCTGACGTGCAGCTCCAGCAACGCGGCCCACACCTGGGGCATCGCGGCCAGCTCCACCGCGAAGGGCCAGTCCCGCCATGGCTCCTCGTCCTCGCGCACGCACCGAGCGTGGTGCCGCAGCAGGTCCATCGACACCCTGTGACACCGCGATCCCGCGCCGTGATTCCCGGTCCGACAGGGAGTACGTTCCCGGCCATGGTCGCCCGCTCCGCCCGGCTCCGCGAGCAGTTGGCCCTCGCCGAGTCCCTGCGCACCGACGGCCGGCCGTGGAGCGAGGTCGCCGCGGCCCTGCGCACCCGCTACGGGCTGAACGCCCGGGTCGCGATGCGGATCGCACACGGCTGGACACAGACCGAGACGGCGCAGGCGTGGAACCGCTGCTGGCCCGACGAGCCGAAGACGTTCAAGAACATCTCCTACTGGGAGAACTGGCCCAGCCCCACCGGGCACATGCCGTCGCTGCACGTGCTCGACCGGCTCGCACAGATCTACGAGTGCGACGTCGCCGACCTACTCGCCGGCTGGGGCGAGCACGGCGGCGGCCAGGGCTCCGACGGCGGCACCGAGCCGGAGACGCTTGCGTGGCAGGTGAGCAACCTCGACCTCCACCAGCTCACCCGCGCCGTCGCGGACTGGGCACAGCGGCTGCCGGGAGACCAGCGCCGCGCTCTACTGCTGAAGCTGAGCACGGCCGCGACCGTGGCGGCCGGCCGCACCGGCGGACGACCGCCCGTCACGCTCGGCCGAGGACCCGCACCCAACGAACTGGCTGGACCGTGGGCCAGTCGCTACACCTACGTCAGCACGGGCCGAGGCGCGGAACTCGAGGGCGTGCACCGGATCGAGCTCGGCGCGGCGGGAGGCCGGCTCGCCGGCAGGAGCGAGCCGACGGACACGGGCACGCTCGAACTCGACCTCTCCGTCGACGGCATGCTGGTCACGGGCAGCTGGACCGAGCGCACCGCACCCTCCGGCTACTACCGGGGCGCCGTGTACCACGGCATCGCCCAGTTCGTGCTCGACCCCACCGGCCGCTCCATGATCGGCCGCTGGCTCGGGCCCGACCGCCACTTCGAGATCGACTCCGGCCGCTGGGAGCTGCACCGGGCCGAGTGACGGGGCCAAGATCCGAACTTTCGGTTGCTCACGGCTCCCTACCATCAGCAACCGATACTGCGGATCCGACTCCAAGATCTGGGGTATCGGGTGTCCTTCCTTGGTCGCGACCACGACCGTGGAGAACCGAAACGGCGGATCATGGAACCGGAAGCGCGCCCCCGCCGTCCGTGCCGGGCATGTCCATCGATCTCACTCGCCCGTTCCGCGGCTCCGCCGCCGTCGCCGCCGGGCTCCTGACGCGGGGCCGACTCCGCGGCCCGCGCGCCGCACGTCCAGTTCGAGGTCGAAGCGGGTGGCCGAACCCGCAGGCTCGACCTGGCCTACCCCCCCGTGAACCTCGCGATCGAGTACGACGGCCGGGACCACCGCGAGCAGGAGCAGGCGCACCGGGATCTCCTCCGCGAGGCCGACCTCGTCAGGCTCGGCTGGACGTCCCTGCGGTTCGACGCCCGCACGGTCCACTGCTGTTCCGCCCGGATCGCCGGGACCGTCGCCTACGAACTCCGCCGCCGTGGCTACGTCGCCGCCTGACTCCGGTACAGTCTGTTCCACAGATATGGGACAACTTGTTTCAGAGTGAGGCTCATGGATCCGCGAGCAGTTCGCAGCCGGACCGCAGCGCTGGCGGCGGCGCGGGACCTCCTGATGGAGGAGGGGTGGCCCGGCGTCACGCACGTGGCCGTCGCCGAGCGCAGCGGTGTGGGGCGCACAACGCTCTACCGGCACTGGCCGGACACGCCGTCCCTGATCCGCGACACGCTGGCGCACCACATCGCGGTCGCCCACACGGAACCGACCGGCGACCTGCGCGCCGACCTCCTGCACGAGCTTGAGGCCAGCCGCGCGATGCTGCACGAGCCGGCCACCGACCGCGCGATCCGCGTCGTCGTCGAGCGGTCCGCGGTGGACCCCGCGTTCACCGAGATGAAGGACGCCCTGTTCCGGGCCGGCACCCGCGTGCTCCGCGACATCGTCGACGGCGGCAAGGAGCGGGGCGAGCTCCCCGCGCGGCTCGACACCGACCTCGCGGTCGACCAGCTCGTCGGGCCGCTGTTCTTCCGCCGCCTGCTCGCCAACCGACCCGTCCCCGACGGCTACGTGCCGGAGGTCGTCGATGCCTTCCTGCGCGCCCACAAGAAGAAGGAGAGGGCACAGAGATGACCTCCTGGCCCAGGATCGTCGTCGGCTCCGTCGCGGTGGTGACCGCGCTCGGCGCCCTGCTCGCCGACGTGGTGGTGCCCGACCTCGCCGCCCAGCACGCCTTCAACGACGCGTGGCCGCCGCACGCCAAGTTCCACGACGCCCAGTACGTCGTGATGTCGTTCCTGCTCGGCGCGCTCGGCCTCGCCCTCGTCGCCCGCGACCGGCTCGTCTGGGCCGCGGCGCTGCTCTCCACGCCGTGGCTGGGCATGCTCGGGGCGCTGCTGTTCCCGGGCACCGCCACCTACGACCCCGAGTTCGCCGACGACACGGTGTTCGTCCTCGGGCTGCACGGCCAGGTCTTCCTGGCCCTCGTCCTCCTGGTGACCCTGCTGGTGGCGGTCGCCGGAGACGCGCGCCGGCCACGGGTCGCCGCCTGAGCGACCTTCCAAGGTGCGCTTGATGACCTCGGTCCCGCGGTCCATGTTCGCCTGGAAACCGGGGCCGAGCTCGTCGGGTCGGACGTCGTGGGTCCACACGAACCGGCAGCCGCCGCCTTCGGGGACGACCCGCATCTCCGCGATGTCGTGCTCGGGCCGGACGTCACCTCCGAAGACGGCATAGCCGACGCGCCGCTCGTCGTCGTCGAGCGCGAGGAACCGTTCGCGAACGACCGTCCCGTCGGCGAACGTGACGACCCGGACGTCCCCGTCGGCCTCGCACCCGACGACGAACCCCGGAGCCATGCGCAGCGGTCCGGCCGCGAAGTCGCGGATCACGTCCCAGACGTCGGCGGGTGGTGCGGCGATGGAGATCTCGGTACGCAGATGTGCCATGCCACGAGCCTGGCTCCGCTCCCGGCCGAGGTATTGACGATCCTTGCGGGAGTTGTCGGACCCCGCACGTAGCGTCCGCAACGTGCTCTCGGTCGCCGAACTCGCCGCCCGGCCCGACTTCACCGTGAGCACGGTGGTGTGCCGGGAGCACCATCGCCGCTGGTCCGCCGCCGAGGTGCCGGGCGAGCACCGCCTGGTACTCGTCCGGTCGGGCCGGTTCCGCCGGACGAGCGCGCAGGGCCCCACCGATCTCGACCCGACGCTCGGATACCTCGCGCGGCCCGGGGTGGAGGAGCGCTTCGCCCACCCCGCAGGCGGCGACGTCTGCACGTCGATCTCCTTCGCACCCGCCCGGTGGGCGGCGCTGTGCCGTGCCGCCGCCCGCTCCGACTTCTACGTCGACGCGCAAGTCGACCTCGCCCACCGGAGGCTCCTCGCCACGCGGAGCGATCCGGACTACGCGCTCGCCGAGCAGCTGCTCGCCCTGCTCTCCGCGACGGTCGGTCTGCTCCCCGCCGGATCAGCGGGCGAGCGGACGCTCGTCGCGGCGGCCCGGGAGGCCATCCTCGCCGAGGTCCCCGCCGCCCGCGGTCTGTTCCCCCTCGCCGACCACCTCGCGGTCTCGCCCTACCGGCTGAGCAGGGCGTTCCCCCGCGAGACGGGCGTCTCGGTCACGCGCTACCGCAACCGGGTCCGCGTCGGGCGGGCGATGGAGCGCCTGGAGCAGGGCGAGCGCAACCTCGCCCTGCTGGCCGCCGACCTCGGCTTCGCCGACCAGGCCCACCTCACGCGCACCGTGCGCGAGCACACCGGCCACACGCCCGGCGCGCTCCGGCGCGCGCTCACTCAGGCCGGTGCTCAGACCGATTCCGCGGCCGCCAGGAGCGGGTTGCGGTAGGTGTGGGTGGCGTTGAGCCTGCTCATCAGGTACGGCCCGGCCTCCTGCGACTCGTACTTCGGCTCCTCGCCCGGGCCGAGGCAGGACTCGAGGCAGCTGATCTCCGCGTGGAACGGCGGGGTGACGAAGAGCGGCATCGAGTACCGGTCGGTCTGCGGCGGGTTCACCACGCGGTGCGGGTTGGACACCCAGCGGTCGTTGGTCCAGATCGCCATCAGGTCACCGAGGTTGACGACGAGCAGGTCGTCGGGGATGCCGACCTCGATCCACGTGCCGTCGCGCTTCATCACCTGCAACCCGCCCACGCCGTCGTCCGCGAGCAGGGTGACGGTGCCGTAGTCGGTGTGGGCGCCGCAGCCGAGCTGGTTCGGGCCGGGCTGCACGGTCTCCTGCGGCGGGTAGTGCAGGTGGCGCAGGTGGTACATGACCTCGCCGCCGGGCCGGTCGAGCAGGAACTCGTCGTGCTGGCCGAGCGCCCGCGCCATCGCCCGCTGCACGCGCTGCGCCGCCTCGATCGCCTGGGTGCGGTAGGCCTCCCATGCCTCCCGGAACGCGGGGTCGGCGGGCCACTGGTTCGGCCCGAACGTCGGGACGCCCGCCTGCACCTCGGGGTGGTCGGGGCCGTGCTCTCCGCCGGTGTCCAGGGACTCCTTGAGGTCGCCCGCGGTGTTCTCGTCGAGGATCTCCTCGGCGATCGGAACGTAGCCGCGGTGGACCGGCGACTTCGCGATCGCGATCTCCAGCTTCTCCTCCACCGGGAGCGCGAAGAACCGCTTCATCGCCTCGAACATCGCGGCCTTCACCCCCGGCTCCACGCCGTGGCCCGCGATGAGGAAGAAGCCGATCTCCCGGCAGATCCGGTCGATCTCCGCGGCCGCGGTGTCCTGCTCGGGGCTCGGCGGGGCACCCGTCGCGAACGAGGAGACGTCGACGGTGGGCAGCGTTTCGGACACGGTTCCTCCTGTGTTGGATTGCCTTCGCTTCGCTCCGGCGGGCTCCTATGTTCGATCCATGCGCCGGCGCACCGCGGCCGCGCGCTCGGCGGCCTCGGTGAGCACGGCGGCCTCGTCGAGGCGGGTGAAGCGCCGCTCGCGCAGCACCCACTCGCCGTCGCAGAGCACGGACTCGACGTTCTCGGACTTGCACGCGGTCACCAGCGCGGCCACGGGGTCGGCGGCGGTGGCGAAGTTCGGGGTGTACGGGTCGAGCACCACGAGGTCGGCCCGCTTGCCCACCTCGAGGGAGCCGACGAGCCCGCCCATGCCGAGGGCGGTGGCCCCGTCGATCGTGGCCATCCGCAGCACGCTCCCGGCCGGGAGCACGGTGGGGTCGCGCCGCACGCCCTTCTGCACGATCGCGGCGAGCCACATCTCGTCGATCATGCTCATGCGGTTGTTGGACGGCGCCCCGTCCGTGCCGAGCGCGACGTGCACGCCGGCGTCGAGCATGTCGGCGATCCGGGGCGTGCCGAGGATCTTGAGGTTGGACGCGGCGTTGTGCGACACCGGGCAACCGCGCTCGGCCAGCAACGCGATCTCCTCGTCGTCCACCCAGGTGGCGTGCACCGCGAGCAGGTCGGGGCCCAGCGCGCCGAGCCGGTCCAGGTGCCGCACGGTGGTCGTGCCGCGCGTCGCGACGGAGTGCTCGTTCTCCTCGGGCACTTCCGCCACGTGCATCTGCACCACCGTGCCGAGCTTCCGCGCCCGTTCCATCGTGGCGGTGATCAGTTCGTCCGAGCAGTTGAAGATCGTGCGCAGGGTGTAGGAGAAGCGCAGCAGGCCTTTCCCGTGCCAGCGCTCGACGAGCTCGTCCTGCGCGTCGAGCACCTCGGCGGTCGACTCCCGGTCGCCATCGGGCCTGCCGTCGCCGGAGTCCATGGCGCTGCGCCCGAGCAGCGCCCGGATCCCGACGGCGGCGATCCCGCGGGCCATCCCGTCGACGTGCCGGCCACCGGGGTCGGCGAGCAGCGTGCAGCCGTTGCGGACCTGCTCGATCGCGCAGACCAGCGCCGAGAGCTCCGAGTCGGACTCGTCGAGCGCGAGCTCGTACGGCCAGATCCGCTCGTGCAGCCAGGTGAGCAGGCCGACGTCGTCACCGAGGCCGCGGCCGAGCTGCTGGCTGGTGTGGCAGTGCGTGTTGACGAACGCGGGGATGACGATCCGGCCGGGCGCCGCGACGGTCTCCGCGGCCGGCCCGGCGGTGGGCGACGGACCGAGGTGGGTGATCTCCCCGCCGGTGACCTCGACGTACCCGGTGAACGGCTCGGCGGTCACCGGGACGACGAGCGCGGGCCCGATCCGCAGGTCGGTCATGTCCCGCCCCGGACGAACGGCACCGCGAGCGCAGCGGGCGTGCCGCTGCGGCGCGCCCGCACCATCAGCGCGAGCAGCGTGACCACGTACGGCAGCGCGAGGAACACCTCGTACGGGATCGCGGTGGCGGTGCCCTGCAGCCGCAGCTGGGCGGCGTCGCAGAGCCCGAAGAGGAGCGCCCCGGCCACGGCCCGTCCCGGCCGCCAGCGGGCGAAGACGACCAGCGCCAGCGCCACCCATCCGCGCCCGGCCGTGACGTTCTGGACGAACAGCCCGAGCGGACCGCAGACGAGCATCGCCCCGGCCAGCCCGGCGAGCGCGCTCCCCGTGACGGTGGCGAGCGTGCGCACCTGCGGGATGCGGTACCCCAGCGCGTCCACGGCCTCCGGTGCCTCGCCGGTGGCGCTGAGCACGAGCCCGGCCGTGGTGCGGGTGAGCAGGAACCACACCCCGGCCAGCACGACGAGCACGATCACGACGAGCGGCGCCATCGACAGGCTCGGGATCCGCGGCGGCGCCTGCCCGATCGTGTACGACTGCTCGAACAGGTAGGTGGTGGCGGAGACCGCGAACAGGGTGAACGCCAGGCCCGTGACGATCTGGTCGGCCCGCACCACCACCATGAGCAGCGCGAGCACCGCGCCGCACGCCGCGCCGGCCACGAGCCCGCCGCCCAGGCCGATCCACGGCGTGCCGCTGGAGAGGGTGGCGAGGTACCCGGCGAGCGCGCCGAACAGCATGGTGCCTTCGAGGCCGAGGTTGAGCACGCCCGCGCGCTCGCTGACCAGCTCGCCCAGCGCGGCCACGGCCACGGGGATCGCGAGCCGGATCGCCGCCGCGAGGGTGGCGAGGGTGAAGAGGGTGTCCATCAGTGCCTGCCCCGCCTGCCCGGACGTCTGCTGAGCGCGTCGCCGGCCACGAAGAAGACGACGATCAGTGCCTGGATCACGCCGACGGTCGTCGACGGGATGATGAACACGCGCTCGGCCTCGTCGAAGCCGACGGTGAGCCCGGCCAGTAGCAGCGCCGCGACGAGCACACCGAGCGGGCGCAGCCGCCCGAGCAGCGCCACGATGATCGCGGTGAAGCCGTAGCCGGTGGCGAACGCCGGCGTCATCCGCTCGGTCGTGCCTGCGACCTCGACGAACCCGGCCAGGCCCGCGAACGACCCGGCCAGTGCGAGTACCGCGAAGCGGGTCCACGCCGGACGGGCCTCGTTGACGGCCAGCACCTCGGGGTTGGCGCCGAGCACGTCGGCGCGGAAGCCGAAGCGGGTGCGCCGGAGCACCGCGGCGAGCGCGGGCACTGCGAGGAGGGCGAAGAAGAAGCCCAGGTGGATGGTCGTGCCGGGGATGTCGGGCAGCGCGGCGTCGCCCACCGGCCTGCTCTGCGGGGTGAACGAGCCGGGGTCGCGGATCCCCACCCGCACCGCCCAGGCGAGCCCGGCGGCCGCGACGTAGTTGAGGAGCAGGCTCGTGATCACGACGCTCGCCCCGAACCGGGCAAGCATCCACGCCGTGATCCCGGCCCACGCCGCACCGGTCAGTACGGCGACGACCAGCCCGCTGACCAGCAGCAGGAGCCCCGGCAACGGCGGGCCGAGCGTGACCCACGCCGTGCCCGCGAGCGCGCCGGCGATGTACTGGCCCTCGGCGCCGATCGTGAACACCCGCGCCCGGTAGGCGACGGCGATGCCGAGCCCGAGGAGGATCAGCGGCGTCGCGATCACCGCGGTGTCGATCAGCCCGCGCGTGCGCCCGAAGACGCCGAGCACCACCTCGCCGTACGCCGAGAGCGGCGCAACCCCCTCCACGGCCATGAGCACGCCGCCGACGACGAGCGCGGCGAGCACCGCCGCGACGGGGACGGTCACGAGCCCGATCCGGCTGTCCGGGCCGCGCAGGATGCGTGCGAGCACGCCGCCAGGATCGCGGCCTGCGGCGGGGGCCGACGCGGGGGGCCTGGTCATGGTCACGACGCGTGACCTCCCGCCATCGCGAGCCCGATGGCGCCGCGGTCGTACGGCGGCGTGAACGGCTCGGTGGCCCGCCCGCCTGCGAGCACGACGAGCCGGTCGGCCACGGCGAAGAGCTCGTCGAGCTCCGCACCGAACCAGACGACGGCGGCGCCGTCGGCGGCCGCGGCGAGGATCCGCTCGCTGATCATGCGGGCGGCCTCCGGGTCGAGCCCCCTGGTCGGCTGGGCGGCGACCACGAGACGCGGACCCTCCGCGAGCTCGCGGGCGAGCACCAGCTTCTGGGCGTTGCCGCCGGACAGGCTCGCCGCGGGCGCGGACGGCCCGCTGCCGCGCACGTCCCACTCCGCGAGGACCGGTTCGGCGCGCTCCTGACGCCGGGCGAGCGGCGGGCGCCGCCGGTCTCCGCGGCCCAGTTCGAGGTTGTCGGCGAGCGTGAGCGGCCCCGCGAGCGCGCGGCGGTGGCGGTCGGCAGGGACGTAGGCGATGCGCTCGGCCACCCGCTCCCGGGGCGCGGCCACCGGCACCGGCTTCCCGTCGACGGTGATGCTGCCCCGGTCCGGTGCCGCGATCCCGGCGAGCAGCTCCTCCAGCTCGGCCTGGCCGTTGCCGTCCACGCCGGCGACCCCGAGCACCTCGCCTGCCCGGACCTGCAGGTCGAGCGGCTTCAGCCGGCCGCGGGCCACGCCCTCCAGCCGGAGGCGAACGTCCCCATCCGAGGGGCGGGTGCCGGTGGACAGCTCCGTGGGCGCCGTGCCGACCATGAGCGTCGCGAGGCTCGCCCGGTCGTGCGCCGACACCGGTTCGCCCGCGCACACGACCGCACCGCGGCGCAGCACCGTGACGCGGTCGCAGCCGGCGAACACCTCCGACAGCCGGTGGGTGATGATCACGATCGCCCGGTCGTCCTCGGCGAGGGAGCGGCACACGCGCAGCAGCGTCTCCGCCTCCGAGTCGACGAGCACGGCCGTCGGCTCGTCGAGGATCAGCAGGCGGGCGTCGGCGTCGAGCGCGCGCAGGATCTCCAGCCGCTGTTCCTCACCGACCGAGAGCCGGTCGACGGGCACGTCCGCGCGCACCGGGAGCCCGTAGCGCTCCGCCAGCTCCTCCACCCGGCGGCGCGCCTGCCGGGCGCCGGGCCGCAGGCGACCCGACGGGCGGGCGAGCGCGAGGTTCTCCCCCGCGGTCAGCGTCGGCACCAGCGTGAAGTGCTGCTGGACCATCGCCACCCCGCGTTCCCGCAGGGCGCGAGGGCTGAACTCCTCCACCGGGTGCCCCGCCACCTCGACCGTGCCCTCGTCGGGGCGGTCGAGGCCGGCGAGGATCCGCATCAGCGTGGTCTTGCCCGCCCCGTTCTCGCCGAGCAGGGCGTGGACCTCGCCGGCCCGCAGCTCCAGGTCGACGCCGTCCAGAGCGGGTGCCCCGGCGCCGAAGCTGCGCCGGATCCCGTGGAGAGAAGCGGCGGGGGTCGCTGCGGTTGATGTCACTGGGTGTTCATCGGGACGGTGAACGCCCCGCTGCGGATCTCGGCGAGCTTCTGCTCGTAGGTCGCCATCACCTCCGCCGGGATCCGGGCCTGCCACGCCGGGTTGATCACGACGTCCAGGCCGTCCTTGGTCATCCCGACCTCGTAGTAGCGCGTGGGGTTGGTCTTGCCGGCGGCGACGTCGGCCACCATCTCCTCGAAGACCTTGTCCAGGTTCCAGGTGAACGACGCCAGCACCTGGCCCGAGAGCCCGGACATGTCACCCGTGTACCCGTTGGCCACGGCACCGCGCTCGGTGGCCGCCTCGATCTGGCCGAACGTGGGGCCCTGCCCGCAGCCGACGAACATCGTGGCGCCCTGGTCGGCCTGGGCGAGCGCCGCCTCCTTGGCCCGCTGCACGTCCGACCAGTCGCCGACGGCCACGAACGAGCCGGTGGTGTCGGGCCGCACGAGCTTCGCGCCCTCCAGGTAGGAGTTGTACATCGCGCGGCACACCGGGATGTCGAACCCGCCCGCCCCTGCGACGCTCCCGCCCTGCGTCACGCCGGCGCCGAGGATGCCCTCCAGGTAGGTGGCCTCCCAGAACGGCTGCGAGTAGTCGGCGACGTTGTCCTTGACGTCGCCGAAGCCGCCCGCGTAGGCGAAGATCGTGTTCGGGAACTCGGACGCGACCTGCTTCACGTCGTCGCCGTAGTTGAACGAGTGGGCGACGATCGGGTTGTAGCCCTGCTCGGCGAAGCTGCGCAGCGCGCGCACGCCGTCCGCGCCCGGGTTCACGTTCTCCTGCACGGCGAAGTCGGCGATCACGCCGGCGTCCTTGAGCTTCTGCGCGCCGGTGAGCGCCGCCTCGCCCCAGGACCCGTCCTTGAACTGCGGGTAGTAGACGATCGCGAGCCGCGGCTTGTCCGACGCCGCCGCATCGCCGTCCGCCGGCGCGGTGTCGCGGCGGCCGGCGTCACCACAGCCGGCCAGGACGAGCAGGGCGGCCGCGGCGGTGACCGCGAGCAGGGCGCGCCAGCGCCGCCGGAGACGGGGGGTGGAAGGCATCGGCGGTGTCCTTCGGTTCGGGGAGGATCCGAACGCTAGGTCGGGGCCGTCACGTTCGGGTGTCGTCTTGTTTCCGACATGTTGCGAATTCTCAGAGAAATCACTCATGGTCGTCCCTCGGCACGCGGGCAGTGACGAGGAGCAGGCTCGCGCCGGTGTCGGGCCCCACCCGCCAGCGGTGCGGGATGGCTCCCTCGTGCCAGATCGAGTCGCCGGCCTGCAGCTCCTCGACCCGGCCGGTGCCGAACTCGACCCGCAGCACCCCGTCGAGCACGTGCAGGAAATCCTCACCGCCGTGGTCGAACCAGCTGCCTGCCGGCTGCCCAGGCTCGATCATGGCACGGCGGGCCTCCATCAACCGACCCGGAGCGCCGGCCAGCAGCGCGGACTGCGCGACCCCCGGAGTCTCGTCCATCCCGACGGCGACGCCCTCACCTGCGCGGA
Source organism: Pseudonocardia hierapolitana (assembly GCF_007994075.1). Taxonomy (NCBI): domain Bacteria; kingdom Bacillati; phylum Actinomycetota; class Actinomycetes; order Pseudonocardiales; family Pseudonocardiaceae; genus Pseudonocardia; species Pseudonocardia hierapolitana. The sequence goes on from NZ_VIWU01000001.1 coordinate 1,787,581, forward strand.
CGACGACGATGCCCTCGTCGGGACTCGGGGGAAGCAGGTCGGTGGCGCCGATCCCGAGTGCGGCGGCCAGCTTGTAGAGGGTGGCCACGCTCGGCGACGAGCGGCCGTTCTCTATGTTCGACAGGAACGGCTGCGAGAGCGACGCCCGCTGCGCCAGCTCGCGGGTGGACAGCCCGCTTCGCCGTCGCGCCCGGCGCACCGACGACCCGATGGCGGCGATCACCGCCGCCTCGCCGGCGTCCCGCTGCACGTCCGTCACGGCGTCATCCTCGCCCACCGCCGATAGCTGACAACAGTCACCCGGCCGACGGGCGTTCCCGCCCCGCCGACCTCATCACGATCGGGGTAGCGTCGGTCACGTGACGCAGTCGAACGCCGTCGACACCACCATCCCGCACTCCGCGCGGGTGTGGAACTACTGGCTCGGCGGCAAGGACAACTACCAGGTCGATCGCGAGGCGGGGGACGACTTCGCCGCGAAGTGCCCGGAGATCTTCTCGCTGGCGAAGCTCTCCCGGCAGTTCCTCGTCCGTGCGGTCCGCCACCTGGTGACCGATGTCCGGATCCGCCAGTTCCTGGACATCGGCACCGGCCTACCGACCATGGACAACACCCACCAGGTGGCACAGCGCGCCGCACCGGACTGCCGCATCGTCTACGTCGACAACGACCCGCTCGTGCTGGCGCACGCCCGCGCCCTGCTGGTGAACACCACGCCCGAGGGCGTCACCGCCTACGTCGCCGCCGACATGCACGAGCCCGACCAGATCGTGTCGGACGCGAAGAACATCCTGAACTTCAACGAGCCCATCGGGGTGCTGTTCATGGGTGTGCTCGGCCACGTCGCCGACCACGACGAGGCACGCTCCATCGTGGCGACGGTGATGGGCGCGACCCCGTCCGGCAGCCACCTCATCCTGTGGGACGGCACCGACACCAGCGAGGACCTCGTCCGCGCCAACGCCGATTACGCCGCGACCGGCGGAGTGCCCTACATCCCCCGCAGCCCCGAGCAGATCGACGGCTACTTCGAAGGCCTCGAGAAGATCGAGCCGGGCCTGGTGCCGGTCTCGCAGTGGCGACCCGAGCTCCGCGGTGTCGACACCACCGCTGTCGACGTGGCCGGGTACGGCGCGGTGGCGCGCAAGCCGTAGCCGTCGACGGCCTCGCCCACTACCGGCTCGGGCTGCACTACGGCCGGCACCGCTGAGCCGACGGCCGAGACTGTTTCGACGCGCCGCGCCGGCGTCTCTCGAATCTCGGGTGTCCGGGTGGTGGGGGTGCGGTGCTGCGGTAGCCGTGCCCGGTCGGTGTGGTGATCCGCAGGGTGTGCCGGGGCCCGGGCTCCGGCCGGACCTTCCAGCCGGGTGCTTGGCGGGCGTAGTTGCATTGGGCGCAGGTCCCGTTGCCGTTGTCCGCCGACGTGGTCCCGCCCTGGTGGTGGGGTAGGGCGTGGTCGATGTGGCGGATCGGGGCGTCACACCACGGGGTCGAGCAGTACTGGTCGCGGACCTCGATGAACCGGGCCAGCCCGGCCGGGAACACCCGCCGGGCGGAGTCCATCCCGACCAGCCGCCCGCTGTCCGGCCTGCTGTAGAGCCGCCGCAGCCACGCGACCTCGGTTTCGGCGGCGGAGACGGCGAGTCGGCGGGCCAGGCCGGCCGGGATCGGCCCGTACCCGGCCAGCAGCGCCGGCTGCTCCCTGCCCCCGTCTTCGCCCCCGTCTTCGCCCCCGCCTTGACCTTCGCCGAGGAGGGTGCGGTCGGTCATGATCAGGTGGATCTCCACCGGCACCCCGGCCGCGGTGGCCTGCCCGGTGACCCGTTGCACGAGGGTGTCGGCCATCAGCTGGCCCCGGGTGCGCCCGTCCCCGGCCGCGATGGCGGTGTCGGCGGCCTTGCGCAGGGCGGCGTAGACGGCGACCCCGTGGGCGACCGGGAGCAGCGCGGTGACCCGGGCCATGACGTCCGGGGCCGGCCGGGAGGTGACCCGCCGCTCCGACTCGGCCTTCGCGCGGCGCCTGGTGTAGCCGGCCGGGTCGAGCCGGTAGGCGATCTTGCGGATCTCGGCGGTCAACCGGCGGTCCCCCCACCCGTGCAGCCCGGTGGGGTCGGCGCACAGGTGGGCGTCGACGAGCTGGCGGTGCTCTCGGGATAGGAAGATCGTTTCCTGGGCGAGCAGGCCGGCCCGCCATTCGGAGATCGCACCCTGTTCGAGGGCGGTCAGGGTGTGGGGCATCTCCGCGACCAGGACCTTGGCCAACCCCAGGTGCCGGCCACCGCGGTAGGGGGATTCCTGGCGGGCCAGCGCCACCTGCGCGGCCACCCCGCGGCCCTGCCGCTGCGCCGGCATCCCGGCGGCGGCCTGCCCGGCCCGCATCGAGGTGTCCAGGTCGACGGCGATCCGGGCCTGGGCGGCCGCGGCGGCCGACTTCAACCGTTCCAGCGCCCGCAGCTGCTCGATCCGTTCGGTGTCGAGGACGTCCCGGTCGAACCGGGCCAACCGAACGACCCAGGCGTTGATCGCTGCGGAGTTCAGCAGGTCATCCGGTAGCGCGTCTGGGACCGGGACTGACGGATCGGCTGGGGTCACGAGTAGCGCCCCGGTCAGCATGGTGCGCATTCCTTGCTGTCGGGTATTCGCCGGTGTCGCGGGCGCTTCTCGGGTCTTCGCGTGGGGGCGGGGGTTGGTGGGGTTGGCGCGGTTTTCGACATGCCTCCAGTTTACGCGAACAGATGTTCGACCCGTAGGTCTTTTCGGGTGATCGGGGTGTTCACTATTGTGAACGCGGCTTGAGCGGGAGAACGTGTCCGGCGGGGTAGGTGGCCGGGTTGGGAACTGCCGATTCCGTGGTTGCGTTGCGTGGTGCTCGTCTTGCCTGCCGGGCCTGCGTGCGAGCCCGTCCGGTTGGGGTGCCCGGCAACTAGCGTGTGGTTGCGCTGCGAGGGAGGTCGGGGCCACAGGATAGTTGCGTGGGCATCCGGCGGGGACGGTCTCGTCGTGCACCGCCGTGCCCTCCAGTCGGGGACGGCTGTCAGCGCGACCACGTCATTCGGTGGTGATGCCAACCGGACCAACAGGTCGAGGTGACGGAGCGGCGGCCGGAATCGTCAGCGCACGGGGCCTGAAGCGGGGAGCGATTGCCTGCGCGCCCGAGTCGGGAACGGCGCGCGCACCGGCATGCTCACCAGTTGGGCGCATTCTCTACTAGGAGGGTCAGTCGGGTCCTACAGTGGTGATCAAGGGCAAATGGTTGCTCCCGAAGATCGTTTGACAACCATCTCCCCTTGATCACTGAAGGCACCTCGCACCGATCAGGCATCCGTCGGAAATGCACCGAACCGCTGATCACGTCACCACGGACCGGCCCAGAATGTCGAGGGCCGCGTCGGCGCCGGCCCAGACATGAGCGTCCCAGCCGTGTGCCCGAGCCGCCTCGACGTTCTCCACGCGGTCGTCGAAGAACACGACGTCGCCCGGCTCCGTGCCGTAGACGGTGTCGGCGTGGGCGTAGATCGCCGGGTCGGGCTTGGCGAGCGCGACCTCGGCGGAGAACACGAGATGCGCGATGCCCCCGGCCCATTGCGCCGCCCGGACGGCCGCCGCGAGGGGGCCCGGGGCGTTGGACAGGACGCCGAGCCGCACGCCCCTGCCCTGCAGGTGCGTGAGCAGGTCGGCGCTCACCTGCGGCAAGGTCGACCACTTGATCGAGTCCGTCTCCGAGAGCGCCGCCAGCAGCGCAGGCTCGGGATCGCGACCGAGCGCCGCGAGCACGCCCGTCCAGTACTCCTCGGCACTGCAGCCCAGGTCGAAGGCGGTCCGGCCGGACCAGTACGCGGGGCCGAGCTCGGCCACGGTGACGCCGAGCTCGGCCGCGAGGCGCGGCATCACACCACCCGAGGGCACGAGCACTTCGCCGAGATCGAAGACGACGGTTCGGGAACGATCCACGCGGCCACGGTAACCGGCCGTCAGCGGTGTCAGCGCGGTGCCAGCGCGCTGTGAGCGCGCCCCCGGACCATCGGACTCCCACGACGAACCCGGAGGACGACATGCGTGACGCGGCGAGCACACTGAGATCGAGAGCCATCGCGCCGCTCGGGGTCGGCGCGTTCGCGATCGGCACCGACCTGTTCGTCGTCGCCGGGGTGCTCCCCGCCCTCGCCACCGACCTCGGGGTCTCGGTCGGAGCCGCGGGACTGACGGTCACCGTGTTCGCACTCGCGTACGCGGTCGGCGCGCCGGTGCTCGGCGCTCTGCTCGGGACCCGGCCGCTGCGGCAGGTGCTGATCGGCTCGCTGGTGCTGTTCGCCCTGTTCAACGTGGTGTCCGCCCTCGCACCCGACCTTGTGGTGCTGCTGGCGGCCCGGGTGTTCGGCGCGCTCGCCGCGTCCGCCTACGTCCCGGCCGCCGGGGCTGCCGCGATCGCCGCCGCCCCCGAGGGCCGGCGTGGCCGCGCGCTCGGCGTGGTGTTGGCCGGCTCGGCGCTCGCGATGGTGCTGGGCGCCCCGCTCGGCGTGCTGCTCGCCTCGCTGTTCTCGTGGCGGGCGGCTTTCGGGCTGGTCGCGGTGCTCGCGGTGGGCACCGTTCTCGGCCTGTTGCGCAGTGGCGTCGGATCCGGCCCACCGCAGCGCTCGACGCTCGCGGAGCGGCTGCGGCCGCTGCGCTCCCCCGCCGTCGCCGGAACGCTCGCCGTGACGTTCCTGGCGATGACCGCGTCGAACAGCACGTACACCTACCTCGCCGTGCTGGTGGGCGGGCCGGTCGGGCTGTACATCAGCGTGTTCGGCGCCGCAGGCGTCGCGGGCACCTGGTGGGGCGGGATCGCGGTCGACCGCCACGGCAGCGGGCGAGTGGCCGTGGCCGCCGTGGTCGTGCTGGGGACCGGTCTCGCGGCACTCCCCCACATCACGGCGATGTCCGGGGCACTCGCGGTCGTGGTGGCCTGGGGCATTGCCGCCTGGGGCTTCGTGGCCGCGCAGCAGCACCGGGTGACCGGGATGGGGCCCGCGCCGTTGCTGCTCGCCCTGAACAGCTCCGCGATCCACTTCGGGTTCGCGACCGGTGCGCTGCTCGGCGGCCTCGTCGTCGACGGAGCCGGAGCCGGCTCGCTGTGGTTGCTCCCGGTCGCGTGCTGTGGCGCCGGGCTGGTCCTGCACGGGATCCTCACCAGGGAGGTGCGGTCGTGATCAGCGAGCTGGGCACCGTTCTCGGGGTGTGGGCCCATCCCGACGACGAGGCGTACCTGTCCGGCGGGTTGATGGCCCTCGCCAGTGACGCCGGATCGCGCGTGGTGTGCGCGACGGCCACGCGCGGCGAGCTCGGCACCCCCGACCCGGACGCCTGGCCTCCGCAACGCCTGGCCGCGGAGCGCACGATCGAACTGGCACGCTGCCTGGAGATCCTCGGTGTCACCGAGCACCACTGGCTCGGGTACCGCGACGGCGAATGCCCGCAGGTCGACCCGTCGGACGCGGTCGGGCGGCTGTGCGAGCTGTTCGAGGAGGTCCGCCCGGACACCGTGCTGACCTTCGGCCCCGACGGCATCACCGGCCACCCGGACCACCGGACGATCTCCGCGTGGACCACGAAGGCGTTCGAGCACGCCGCGCCGCCGGGAGCACGCCTGCTATACGCCGCGCTCTCCGAGCCGCGCATGAGGCGGTGGCGGAGCCTGGGCGAGAGCCTCGGCATCTACCTCCCCGGCTACCCGGTCGTCACGCCTGTGGACCGGCTCGCGATCGACCTGGAACTGGACGCTCACACAGCCACCCGCAAGGTCCGCGCGCTGGCCGCGCAGACGACGCAGACGGCCGGGCTCATCGCCACGCTGGGCGTGGCCCGCTACACGGCGTGGGTCGGCGCGGAGTCCTTCGCGAGCGCGTGAACGTTCCGCTCGATGGCCCGCCGAGCCACCTCGAGCACGTCGGTCCGGTCGAGCACCGGCGTTCCGGCGACGACCGGTGGCGGCGGTACGGCCACGGGGGCGTCCGGAGCCGCGGCGGCCGCCGCGACGAGCAGCGCCGCGGGCTCCTGGTCGCCGAGCGTGCGCAGGAGGCCGGCGAGGTCGCGGAGGGTCGCCCAGAGGTGGGTCCAGTTGCCGGTGCGCGCGAAGTACTCGATCACCTCGCGGTAGCCGCGGAGCGCGTCGCCGACGCGGCCGGCGGCGGCCCGCACCGTCAGCAGGCCCACGGTCGCGACGCCGACGAGGAAGGTCGCGCCCGACCTGCGTGCCAGCTCGATGGCGGTGAGGTAGTGCCGTTCGGCGATGTCGTTGTCGCCCGTGCGGCTCTCGATCTCCCCGGACACGTACGCGATCCAGGCACGCTGCGAGGGCGACGCTGCGCCACCATGTACCCGCTCGATCAGCGCACGTGCCTCGTCGGCATCGCCCGCGTAGGCGCTCGCGAGGGCAGCTCCTCCGAGTGCCTCGGAAGCCCTGCGAGCGAGCGCGGTCGCGGCGAGGCAGTGCTCGATGACCTCGGCGTACGCCCCGCGGGCCAGCTCCGCCCACGCCAGCGGGATCAGGCAGTACCACCTCCCGGCGTCATCGGTTGCCCGCTCCAGCCCGGCGCGGGCGAGCCGCTCGGTCCGCGGGTGGTCGCCGCGGAGGTACGCGGCCTCCGCCGCGGTGCCGAGGACGGTGGCCGCTTTCGGGTGGGCGGCGATCGCCGGGTCGTCGGCCAGCTGCTCCGCCCAGCCGCGTAGCTCGACGAGATCGCGGTAGCTCATCGCCTCGTACAGCGCGGTGACCATCGCGGCGGCGGCGTCGAGACGCCCCCGGCTGCGGGCCAGCAGCCACGCGGCCCGCAGGTTCGGCAGCTCGCGCCGCAGGACGGTGTCGGCATCGGGTTCGCGCTCGGTGGCCAGGACGGTCCCGATCCAGTCGGCCAGCTCGACGGCCCAACGGACGAAGCGTTCGCCTGCAGCCTCCTCCTCACCGGCCTCCGCGAGGCGGTCGAGGCCGTACGCCCGCAGCGTCTCCAGCATGCGGTATCGGGTGGCCCCGTCGAACGCGACATCGATCATGGAGGTGTCGACGAGGTGGGCGAGGGCGGTCCCGGGATCGGAGCGCAGCCCCATCTCGGTGCCGATCCGCTCGGCGGTCTCGAGGTCGACGCCGTCCACGAACACCGACAGCTGCCGGAAGAGCCGCCGCTCGTCCTCCGTGAGGAGGTCGTAGGACCACTCGACGGTCGCGCGCAGGGTCCGGTGCCGTGCGTCGGCGGTCGGCCGGCCGCCGCCGAGCAGGTCCAGCGAACGATCGAGCCGCCGGTGCAGGTCGGTCAGCGAGAAGGTGGACAGCCGGCCGGCGGCGAGCTCGATGGCGAGCGGCATCCCGTCGAGCCGCCGGACGATGTCGGCGACGGTCCGCAGCTCCGCGGGCGTCGGCGCGGGGCCGGGGCGGGCACGGGCAGCCCGCTCGAGGAAGACCGCGACGGACGGGACGTCCGGCAGGTCCTGGTCGGGGCCGGGCAACGGGAGCGGGGCGAGCCGGAACGCGTACTCAGCGGCCAACCCGAGCCGTTCCCGGCTGGTGGCGAGGATGCGCAGGTCGGCGCAACCGGCCAGGAGGACCTCGACGGTATCGCGGACCGCGTCGATCAGGTGCTCGCAGTTGTCGATCACGAGCAGGCCGGTGCGGTGGGCCAGCACGGCGACGCATGCCGTGAGGACGTCGCCCTGCACCACGTTCAGGTTCAGGGCCGCGGCCAGCGCGTGCGGGATCGCGGCGGGGTCGGTGACCGGCGCGAGCAGCAGCACGGTGGACGCCTCGCGTCGGCCGGCGACCTCGAGAGCGAGGCTGGTCTTCCCGACCCCGCCGGGTCCGGCGATCGTGACGAGCCGTTCGTGTGCGAGCAGACCGTGCAACGCCGCCACCTCGTCGTCGCGGCCGATCAGCCGGGTGGTCGGGCGCGCGAGCACATCGGTCCGGGTGGGCATCGGACCGGCGGCGCCTCCGGCGATGTCGCGCTCGAGCTCGCCCAGCGCCGGGGTCGGGTCGAGCCCCGTCTCGTCGACCAGCCGGGTTCGGAACTCACGCGCGGTGTGCAGCGCCTCCGCAGGTCGCCCGGCCGCCGCCAGCGCGCGCATGAGCAGCAGCGCCGCCGGCTCGCGCAGCGGATCCGCGGCCAGGGACTCGGTGGCGAGGCCGAGGATCTCGCCGCCCCGTCCCGAGGCGAGCGCGGCGGCGATCAGGGCGTCCGTCACGTCGCGGTGCAGCCGCGTGCAGGCCTCGACCGCGGTGGCGATCGGGCCGAGGTCGGTGAGATCGGCGAGCACCGGCCCCCGCCACAGCGCGTGCGCCTCGCGGAGCAGGGCGTACGCATCGGAGTCGGTCGTGGCGCGCGCCTTCGCCAGGAGGGCGCGTGCCTGTGCCACGTCCAGCTCGTCGGCGGCGACGTCGAGCCGGTAGCCGTCGTGCCCCGTCTGCAGCCGGGCCGCCGCCGTCCCGAGGTGCGCGCGCAGCCGGGAGACGTGGGTGTGCAGGGCCTGGCGACCCGACTCCGGCACCTCGGACGGCCACAGCGCGTCCAGGAGGTGATCGACGGTGACGACCCGGCCCTCGGCGAGCGCGAGCAACGCCAGCACCGCGCGCCGCTTCGGACCGGGCACGTCGACCGGCACCCCGTCGACGACCAGCCGCAGCGGCCCGAGCACCTCCACCCGCACGCCCACCAGGGCAAGCATGCCGTGTCAGCGCGGAGAAAGCGCGTGTACGAGCCGAGACAGCGTGCGCGCCGACCCTTCCTCTCACCGAACAGGAAGGACCCGACATGGATCAGGACAAGGTGGCGGAGTTCATGGGGCGGGTGGTCACCGACTTCGCCGCGACCGGCGCCGCCGGCCTCGCGGTGGTCGGCCACCGGCTCGGCCTCTACCGCGCGCTCGCGCAGGGGCCGGCTACTCCCGAGCAGCTCGCGGAGCGCACCGGCTGCGACGTGCGCTACCTCACCGAATGGCTGCGCGGCCAGGCCGCTGGGGGGTACGTGACCTACAGCCCTGCCACCGGCGAGTTCTCGCTGACCGAGGAGCAGGCGTTCTGCCTGGCCGACCCGAACGGCCCCAACGTGCCTGCGGCGTTCGTCGCCGCGCTCGGCTACCTGCGCGCCGAGCCGCAGATCGCCGAGGCGTTCCGCACCGGCGCAGGCGTCGCATGGCACGAGCACCACGAGGACGTGCACGTCGGGGTCGACGCGTTCTACCGGCCCGGCTATGTGGCCTCGCTGGTGTCGGAGTGGATCCCCGCGTTGGACGGGGTCGAGGCCAAGCTCGTCGCAGGCGGCCGGGTCGCCGACGTCGGCTGCGGGCTCGGCTCCTCCTCGGTGCTCATCGCGCAGGCCTACCCGGACACCACCGTCGCCGGCTCGGACTACCACGCCGAGTCGATCGAGCTGGCGCGCAAGAAGACCGCCGAGGCGGGCGTGAGCGACCGGGTCGGCTTCGAGGTTGCCACCGCGCAGACCTTCACCGGCGCGGACTACGACCTCGTTGCGATGTTCGACGCCCTGCACGACATGGGCGACCCGCTCGGTGCCGCAAAACGGATCCGGGAAGCATTGACCCCCGACGGCACCTGGTTGATCGTCGAGCCGTACGCCTCGGACGTCGTCGAGGAGAACTTCAACCCGGTGGGCAGGTTGTACTACAACGGGTCCACGTTCCTCTGCGTGCCGAACGCGCTGTCGCAGTCCGGCGGCTACGCGCTGGGCGCGCAGGCGGGCGAGGCCGCGATCCGCCGGGTGGTCACCGACGCCGGGTTCACCCGGTTCCGGCGCGTCCTGCAGACCCCGTTCAACCTCGTCTACGAGGCCAGGCCATGACCACGTGATCCGAGGCGCCGGTCGTCCATGGCCGTAAGGGGGCCTGGACGACCGGCAATCACTGCGGCGGACCGACCGACGCCGTTCCGGCGCCTCGGCCTTCGGTCACCACCTCGTACCAGACCATCTCGCTGCGGCCCTCCTGCAGGCCGTCCATCCGCTTGCGGGACTCGAGGAACCGCTCGTCCTCGTGCCAGGCCTCCCAGTCGGCCCGGCTCTCCCAGGTCCCGATCACCGCCCGCCTGTTGTGCCCGTCCAACGGGATCAACAGCTGGCCGCCGACCCAGCCGCGCCGCCCACTCGCTGCCGCCAGGCGCTCGCGCATGGCGGCGTCCCACTCGGGCTCGCAGCCCGTCTTGAGCGTGACCTGGGTGACGACGGTCATCATGTGCGCACCATCCTTCGGCTCGGCTGGTTCCGGTTACCACGGATGCGCGCCTTCCAGTCGCGGCTTCAGCCGTCGCCCGCCCAGGTCCAGCGCGGGACCTCGCGCAGGGGATGCAGCTCGTCGTCGCTTGCACCCGGTGCAGGAGGGGTCAAGCTTGCGGGAGGGTGGAAGGGTCGAGCATCAACAGCCCGTCCCCCGCAGGCGCGAACCCCGCCCGGCGGTAGAACGGCGCGCTGCCCGCCGTGGGCGCCAGGAGCAGCCGGCGGAAACGCCGCGCCTTGGCATGCTCGACCACGGCCTCGAGCAGCGCGGCGGGAACCCCACGGTCGGAGAAGGACGCGAGCACGAACGCGTTGCCCACGTGCCCGATCCGCCCGCCCCGCGCGCCCGGCCGCGGCATGTGGACGATCTCCAGCACGTTGATCGACCCGACCGCGGTGTAGCCGCTGCGAGGCGACCCGACCTCGGCGATCCAGAAGGTGCGCCGCGGCATCTCCACCCGCCACCACTGCGCGAACGACGCCTCGAACCCCGGGTCCTCGACCGGGTACCCGAGGCGCTCCTCCAGCCACGCGCGCCGCAGCCCGGCGAGCGCGCTGAGATCGCGCTCGTCGGCCACGCGGATGGCGACCTGCTGGCCGAACTCCGTATCGGCGACCTCAGCCACCTGCGCCCGCGTTTTTCCTCGTCAGCGGGTCCACCACGGTCAGCGGCAGCAACGTGGTGCCGCTCGGGCCGACCTCGATGTCGGTGCCCGTGGCCGGGCAGACACCGCAGTCGAAGCACGGCGTCCACCGGCAGTCGTCCTGTTCACGGGCGGCCAGCGCGTCCTGCCAGTCGTCCCAGAGCCAGTCGCGCTCCAGCCCGGAGTCGAGGTGGTCCCAGGGCAGCACCTCGTCGCGGTCGCGCTCGCGGGTGGTGAACCAGGCCAGCGAGACGCCCACCGGGTCCAGCTCGGCCGCGCAAGCGTCGACCCAGCGCTGGTAGGAGAAGTGCTCGCTCCATCCGTCGAACCGGCCGCCCTCGCGCCACACCCGCTCGATCACCCGCCCGACGCGCCGGTCGCCGCGGGCGAGCAGGCCCTCGATCAGCGACGGCTCGCCGTCGTGGTAGCGCATCCCGACGTTGCGGCCCAGCTTGCGGTTGCTGTTGACCTTCTCCCGCAGCTTGCGCAGCCGGGAGTCGATCACCTCGGGAGACGCCTGCGCGGCCCACTGGAACGGGGTGTGCGGCTTGGGCACGAACCCGCCGATCGAGATCGTGCAGCGCACGTCGTTGCGCCCGGACGCCTCGCGGCCTGCGCGGATCACGTTGTGCGCCATGTCCGCGATCTGCAGGACGTCCTCGTCCTCCTCGGTGGGCAGCCCGCACATGAAGTAGAGCTTCACCTGCCGCCAGCCCTGCGCGAACGCCTCGGAGACGGTGCGGATGAGGTCCTCCTCCGACACCATCTTGTTGATCACGCGCCGGATCCGCTCGGAACCGCCCTCGGGGGCGAACGTGAGCCCGGAGCGACGGCCGTTGCGGGAGATCTCGTTGGCCAGGTCGATGTTGAACGCGTCGACGCGGGTGCTCGGCAGCGACAGCGAGGTGTTGGTGCCCTCGTAGCGGTCGGCCAGGCCCTTGGTGATCTCGGCGATCTCGGAGTGGTCGGCGCTCGACAGCGACAGCAGCCCGACCTCGTCGAAGCCGCTCGCGCGCACGGCGGCGTCGACCATCTCACCGACGCCCTGCAGCGACCGCTCCCGCACCGGCCGCGTGATCATGCCGGCCTGGCAGAACCGGCAGCCGCGGGTGCAGCCGCGGAAGATCTCCACGCTCGCGCGCTCGTGCACCGTCTCGGCCAGCGGCACGAGCGGCTGCTTCGGGTACGGCCAGGCGTCGAGGTCCGTGGTGGTGCGCTTGGTGACCGAGCGCGGCACGCGCTCGTCGACCGGGACGACGGCATCGATCGCACCGTCGGCGCCGTAGCTCACCTCGTACAGCGACGGCACGTAGCAGCCGTCGACCGCGGCCAGCCGCAGCAGCAGCTCGCGCCGCCCGCCCGGGCGGCCCTCCGCCTTCCACGCCTTCACGACGTCGGTGATCTCGCCGACCACCTCTTCGCCGTCGCCGATCGCCGCGACGTCGACGAAGTCGGCGATCGGCTCCGGGTTGAACGCGGCGTGACCGCCTGCGACCACGATCGGGTGGTCGGCCCCCCGATCGGCGGCGTGCAGCGGGATGCCCGCGAGGTCGAGCGCGGTGAGCAGGTTGGTGTAGCCGAGCTCGGTGGAGAAACTGACCCCGAGCAGGTCGAACGCGCCGAGCGGCCGGTGCGAGTCGACGGTGAACGCGGGGACGCCGTGCTCGCGCATCAGCGCCTCGAGATCGGGCCAGACCGCGTAGCAGCGCTCGGCGAGCGCGTCCTGCCGCTCGTTGAGCAGCTCGTAGAGGATCATGACGCCCTGGTTGGGCAGCCCGACCTCGTACGCGTCCGGGTACATGAGCGCCCACCGGACGGCGGCCGCCTCCCAGTCCTTCACCTGCGCGTTCAGCTCGCCGCCGACGTACTGCACCGGCTTCGAGACGCGGGGCAGCAGCGGCTCGAGGTCCGGGAAAATCGACGGTGCCGTCATGTTTGTCCAGGGTAGCCCCGTGCTCGACGAGCCTTGCCCTCGGCCGTGCCGGTTGGTGTCAGCCCCAGGCGGCACGCACGGGGTAACCGGCTGTGCTGATCCGGCGCGCCGTGGCGGCGAGGACGATCACGATCGCGACCGCCCCGGCGACCACGACGCCGTACGGGGGCTCGTTCAGCGCCGTGCCCACGATCGCCCACATGGCGCCCACCGCGAACGGCACCACGGCCGTACCGGACAGCACCGCCCACGACACGATCGCGGTGACCGCGAGGAGCACGACAACGGCGGCGATCGCGGCCAGGGCGCCTGCCCCGGGCAGGCCGATCCACACCCCGGTGGCCGCCGTGCCCATCGGCGTGGCCATGGAGACCCAGCCCGCGTAGAGCGCGACGGTGCCGCGCGCGACGACGCGCTCCACCACGCCCTCGGCGGGCGTTCGGATGTAGCGGCCGAAGACGAGGGCAATGCTCACCAGCAGCCCGACGATCATCAGCTGGGCGAGCGGCAACCACCCGGCCCCGAACGACAGCACCCAGCCGATGTTGAACACGGCGGAGGCCGCCATCCACCATCCCGTGCTCCGGTGGATCCGGCGGGCCCGCTGCCCGGGCAGTGCCTGGAAGACCGCATAGCCGAGGAACCCGATGTAGATCGGCAGCCACACCGCGAACGCCCAGCCGGCAGCGAGCAGCGGGCTGGCGTACTGGCGCGCGATCGCCCCGACCGCATCGCCGGCCACCACCGCGACCACGAGCTGCGTGATTGCGAGCAGCGCCACCACGACGTTCCGTACGAGATCGGTCCGGGTGGGGCCCGGCGAGAGGACCGTCATGGCGCCATTGTCCCTCGCGCCGGGCAGTGGGGAGGGCAGGTCCGCCTACCTCAATAGCAGCGCGTCGAGCCGTCGGGCCGCCACGACCACGCCGAACGCGATCATCACGGCGAAGTAGGCCAGGTGCCCCAGCAACCCGACGTGCACGACGCCCGTGGTGAGCCCCCGCATCAGCTCCACGGCGTGGTAGAGCGGCAGGCACTCCACCACGATCTGCAGCCACCGGGGGTACACCGAGAGCGGGTAGAAGGTGGTGGAGAACAGGAACATCGGCAGTACCACGAGCGTGACCAGATCGAAGTCCTGCCAGGACCGCATGAACGATGTGGCGGCCATGCCGACAGCCGCGAACGCGAACGCCACCAGCAGCGCGGCCGGGAGCGCCAGCAGCGCCCAGGGCGAGACCAGCAGGCCGAACCCGCCCATGACCGCGAGGAACCCGAGCGAATAGAGGCCGCCGCGGATCAGGGCCCAGCCGATCTCGCCGAGCGCGATGTCGACCGGACCGAGCGGGGTGGCGAGCATCGCGTCGTAGATGCGGCCGTACTTCAGCTTGAAGAACACGTTGAAGGTGGAGTCGAACACCGCCCCGTTCATCGCGGACGCCGCCAGGAGGCCGGGCGCGATGAACGCGGCGTAGCTGATGGGGGCGCCGTCCGGGCCGGGCAGCGTGCCCACCATGGATCCGAGGCCCTGCCCCATCGCGAGCAGGTAGAACACCGGCTCGGAGAACCCCGACACGAACGCGAGCCAGGCCCTGCGCGACGCGGTGGCCGAACGAATCAGCAACGCGTGCGAGCGCCCCGCGTAGCTGCCGGCCGGCACCAGCAGCCGCACCAGCGCCGCCGAGGATGCCGCCGGTGTCGCGGCCGGCTCGTCGACCGCGGTCATGGCTGAAGCCTCCGGGTGTACATGCGGGCGGCCAGCGCCGCGCCGAGCACCACCAGCACGAGCAGGTACGCGATGTGGCCGAGCGCGGCGAGCGGCTGCCACCGGTCGAGCGCGGCGGCGCGCGCGACCTCGGTGCCGTGCCACAGCGGCGACACCCACGCCACCGGCTGCACCCAGTCGGGAAGCCGGTCGACCGGGAAGAACGTGCCCGAGAACAGCGTCATCGGGATGACCACGAACCGGAACAGCACGCTGAACGCCGCGCCCTCGCTCTCGAGGGTGGCCGAGAACGCGGTGACCGGCGCCGCCACCGCGGCCCCGGTGAGCACGGCGACGATGAGCGACACCACGATGCCGGCGCTCTGCACCCCGCCGAACAGCGCGATCACGCCGATGTAGACGGCGCCGGAGCCCGCAGTCTTGATCGCCACCCAGGCGAGGTGGCCGAGCGCGACCTGGGCCGGCGAGACCGGACCGGCCGTCATCCCGTGGTAGTGGCGCTGCCATTTGAATCCCGACAGCACCGGGTAGGACGACTCGAACGCCGCCGTCTGCACCGCCGACACCGCGAGCAGCGCCGGCGCGAGCCACACGAGGTAGCCGACCCCGCCGGTGGCCGCCGCGGTCCCGACCCCACCCTGCACCAGCGAGCCGAACCCGATACCGAACGCGAGCAGGAACAGCAGCGGCTGCAGGACCGACGACACCACGGTGGCCCGCCAGTTGCGGCGGTACCACACCCAGGCGTGCTCGACGACGAGCAGCACGCCCCGCACCGCGCCGGGCGCCCGCCCGGTGGATCGTGCGACGAGCTCGGGAGCGGTCATTCCACGAGACTCCGGCCCGTGAGCCGGAGGAACACGTCCTCCAGCGAGGAGCGGCGCACCAGCGCCGACAGCGGACGGTGGCCGGCCTGCGTCACCGCGGCCTGCGCGTGTTCGCCGTCGGCGGTGTAGAGCAGCAGCCGGTCGGGCAGCGCCTCCACCCGTTCGACGTGCGGCGCGAGATCGTCCGCCGACGGCGCCTCGCCCGCCGGGAACCGCAGTTCGAGGACCTCCCGCGTGGAGTAGCGCTCGATCAGCTCGGCAGGCGATCCCTCCGCCACGATCAGCCCGCCGTCCATCACGACGAGCCGGTCGCACAGCTGCTCGGCCTCGTCCATGTAGTGCGTGGTGATGATCTGGGTGACACCCTCGCGCTTGAGCCGGTAGAGCCGCTCCCACAGCAGGTGGCGGGCCTGCGGGTCGAGGCCGGTGGTGGGCTCGTCGAGCAGCAGCAGCTCGGGGTCGTTGATCAGCGACCGGGCGATGGTGAGCCGCCGCTTCATCCCGCCGGACAGCGGCTCGACCTCGTCGTCCCCCCGCTCCGCCAGCTGGACGAACTCCAGGAGCTCCGCGGCCTTGGCGCGCACGTGGGCGCGGGAGAGGCCGAAGTAGCGCCCGTAGACCTCGAGGTTCTGCCGGACCGTGAGCTCCTGGTCGAGGTTGTCCAGCTGCGGAACCACCCCGATCCGGGCGCGGATCCGCGGCCCGTCGGCGGTGGGGTCCATGCCCAGCACCTGCAGCTCGCCGCCCGAACGCGGGGAGACGGAGGCGATCATCCGCATGGTGGAGGACTTCCCGGCGCCGTTGGGCCCCAGGAAGCCGAACACCTCGCCGCGCGCGACGTCGACGTCGATGCCCCGCACGGCCTCGAACGCGCCGAACCGCTTGCGCAGCCCCCGCGCCTGGACCAGTCCTTCCCCCACGCCCAGCACGCTAGCCGGATTCCCCGACAGAAGGCGTGGACGTTCCGGAGCTGCTACGCCGCGGCCCGCGATCGCGCGTGGAAGGCCCGGCGGTAGGCGTCCGGCGGCACGCCGAGGGTGCGGTGGAAGTGCCGGCGCAGGGTGGCCGCCGTGCCGAGCCCGGTGCGGGCCGCGACCTGCTCGACGCTGTGGTCGGTGGTCTCGAGCAGCTCCTGCGCGCGGTGCACGCGCTGGGTGAGCAACCACCGCAGGGGCGTGGTGCCGGTGGCGGCCCGGAACTGCCGGGTGAGCGTGCGCTCGCTCACGCGGGCCGCGCGGGCCAGGTCGGATACGGTCAGCGGCTCGTCGAGGCGCTCCACGGCCCAGCTCAGCAGCGCACCCAGCCCACCGTCCACCCGGGACGGCACGGGCGCCTGGATGAACTGGGCCTGCCCGCCTTCGCGGTGGGGCGGCACGACGAGGCGGCGGGCGAGCGCGTTGGCCACGGCACTGCCGTGATCGCAGCGGACGAGGTGCAGGCACAGGTCGAGGCCCGCGGCCTTGCCCGCCGACGTGAGCACGTCGCCGTCGTCGACGTAGAGCACGTCCGGGTCGACCCGCACCCGCGGGTGGCGGCGGGCCAGCAGCTCGGCGTGCATCCAGTGGGTGGTGGCCCGCCTGCCGTCGAGCAGCCCGGCCGCGGCCAGGACGAAGGCGCCCGTGCAGATCGACGCGATACGCGCTCCCGCCTCGTGGGCCGCGCGCACCGCGTCCACCAGGTCCGCGGGCGGGGGCTGCTCGACGTCGTGGCTCCACGGCACGATCACGGTGTCCGCGGTGACGAGCCGGTCGAGCCCGTACGGCGTGCTCACCTGGAACCAGCCGCCCACCCGCGCGCCTGCCGGGGCGCAGACCGCGAAGTCGTACCAGGGGTCGGCGAGCGCGGAGCGGTCGATCCCGAAGACGTCGAACGCCACGGCCAGCTCCAGCAGCGACTGGCCTCCGGCCACAGCGAGGGCGACGGTGTGCATGTCCGGAACTGTACGCATGTTGGCGTTCCCGTCACTCGTGGCGAGGGCCGCGACGGCGCAGCATCCCCGCCGTGGACGAACCGGGAGTGCTGCAGCGGCAGCGGGGCAGGGTGTGGTGGGGAGCGGGCGCGGCGGTGGCCGCGGTGGGCTGGGGAGCGCAGCAGTTCGCGCCGCTCCTGCTGATGTACCGCGCCGAGCTGGGCGTGAGCGGCCCGACCGTGCAGGCCGTGTTCGCCGTGTACGTCGTCGGGTTGATCCCCGGTCTGCTGTTCGGCGGTCCCGTGTCCGATCGGTACGGCAGGCGCCCGGTGGTCCTGGCGGCGCTGGCCGCGTCGTTGGCCGCGTCCGCCCTGCTGCTCGCCGGCGGCCACGGTGTCGTGTGGCTGTTCGCCGGCCGGCTCGTCGCCGGGTTCGCCAGCGGGGCCGGCTTCAGCGCGGGGGCGGCCTGGGTCAGGGAGCTCAGCGCAGGGACGGTTGACGGCGGCGAGCGCGGCCCGCGGCGGGCGACCGTCGCGATGACCGCGGGGTTCGGCCTCGGCCCGCTGGTGGCGGGGGTGCTGGCGCAATGGGCGCCTGCCCGCACCGTGCTGCCCTACCTGCCGCACCTGCTGCTGGCCCTGGCCGCCCTGCCACTGGTGCGACGCACGCCCGAGACGCGCAGCCCCGTCGCGGGTGGCGGCAGTCTGCGCCTCCCCGACCTGTCGTCGCGGCGGTTCCGCACCGTGGTCGCGCCGTTGGCACCGTGGGTGTTCGGCACGGTGGCGGTCGGGATCGCGTACCTGCCCGGGCTCGTCGCACCTCGGCTCGGCGGGTACGTGCTGATCTTCTGCACGCTGATCACGCTGCTCGGCGCCGCCGCTGGGATCGCCGTGGTGCCCCTGGCCCGCAGGGTCGCCCGCGCTGGGAGCCGCCGCCTGCTGGCCACGGCCTTGTCCATCGTGGTCGTCGGCCTGCTCGTGGCGGCCCTCGCCGCCGCCACGACCGACCCGCTCCTCGTCGTCGCGGCGGACCTCGTGCTCGGCGCGGCCTACGGCTGCTGCCAGGTGTGCGGCCTCACCGAGGTGCAGCGCATCGCCCGGCCGGGACAGCTCGCCGGCCTCACCGCCGCCTACCAGGCGATCTCCTATCTGGGGCTTGCCGCGGCGGTGCCGCTGGCCGCCGCCGACCACGTCGTCCCGCCGGGCGTCCTGCTGCTCGGCCTCGCCGCGCTCGCCGCCCTCACCCTCGCCGTGACGAGCCACGCGGAGCGGAGCACCGGAGCATGAACGACCGGGTCGAGGCCGCAATGGCGCGCGCCCAGGAGACCGCCGGCTTCAACGCCTTCGTCGCACTCGCCGACGCGCCTGCCCCGCACGTCACCGGCGGACCGCTCGACGGCGTGCCGATCGCGGTGAAGGACAGCATCCACGTCGCCGGGTTTCCGTGCACCGGGGGAACCCCGGCGTTGCGGGACTGGCGGCCCGCGGCGGACGCGACCGTGGTGCGCATCCTGCGCACGGCCGGAGCGGTGGTCGTGGGCAAGACGGGCATGCACGAGCTGTCGGCCGGGATCACCTCGAACAACCTCGCCTATGGCGCCGTGCGCAACCCCCACGACCCGCGGCTCATCGCCGGGGGCAGCAGCGGCGGCAGCGCCGTCGCCGTCGTGACGGGCGTGGTGTCCGTTGCACTCGGCGCGGACACCGCGGGGTCCGTGCGGATCCCGGCGGCGCTGTGCGGGTGCGTCGGGTTCCGCCCCACCACCGGGCGGTACCCGGGCGACGGCGTGATCCCGCTGTCGGCCACGCGCGACACGGTCGGCCCGATCACCCGGACCGTCGCCGACGCGGCCCTCGTCGACGAGCTGATCACCGGCGTGCGGACCGAGCGGGTGGAGCTCGCGGGCCGGCGGCTGGGCGTGCCGCGGGCCCACTTCTACGACGACCTCGACGCCGAGACCGCCGCCGTGGTCGACGACGCGCTCGGACTGCTGTCCGACGCCGGGGCCGAGCTGGTCGAGACCGGCATCGCGGACCTCGAGGAGCTCACGGGTCCCCACTCCCTCGCCCTCACGCTGCGCGAATGGCCCCGCGAGCTGGCGGTGCACCTCACCCGCCATCGCTGCCCGGTCACGATCGAGGAGGTCGTCGACGCGATGGCGGGTCCGGTCGAACGCGGCTGGCTCGCCGACCAGCTCTGGGGCGATCCGGTCCCGGCCACCCATCACGTCGAGATCCTGGAGCGGGCCCGGCCCGCGCTGGTGGCGCGTTACGCCGAGTGCGTCCGGCGCGACCGGCTGGACGCGCTGGTGCTGCCCACGACCCGGCTTCCGGCGCGGCCGATCGGACAGGACGACGAGGTGGAGATCAACGGACGCCCGGTCGGCACGCTCGAGGCATACCTGCGCAACACCGACCCGACCGCGTTCGCCGGCCTGCCGAGCATCTCCGTGCCGGCCGGGCGCACGGCTTCCGGGCTGCCGGTCGGACTGTCGTTCGACGGCCTCCCGGGCACCGATTCCGTCCTACTGGCGCTCGCGGCCGCCTTCGAGCGGTGTCGACAGCAAGTAGACCGGTCTCTATAGTTCGCGAGGTGCCGAGGAGATCAGACACCCGGGAGCGGGTGATCCGGACGGCGGCGGGCCTGTTCCGGGCGCAGGGCTACCACGCCACCGGCCTCAACCAGGTGCTCGCCGAGGGCGGCCTGCCGAAGGGCTCGCTGTACTTCCACTTCCCCGGCGGGAAGGAACAGCTCGCCGTCGAGGCGCTGCACCGGGCGGGCGAGGAGCTGTGCGCCGCGATCACCGGCGTGCTCGAGAGCACCGCCGACCCCGCCGCCGCGCTCGACCGGGTCCTGGCCCTGCTCGGCGAGCACCTCGTCGCCACCGACTTCCGGGAGGGCTGCCCGGTGGCCACGGTCGCGCTCGACGCCGCCGCGCAGAGCGAGCCGATCCGCCTGGCGTGCACCGGGGTCTACGACTCGTGGGAGGGCCTCGTCGCACAGCACCTGCGCGCGGCAGGCGTCCACGGCGCCGACGGACTCGCCACCGTGCTCGTCGCCGCCGTCGAGGGCGCGATCCTGCTCGCCCGCACGCGCCGGGACGTCACACCACTGCAGACCGTCGGGACGCACCTGCGCGCCCTGCTCGCACCGGAACGGAGATCGGCATGAGGATCCACCACCTCAACTGCGGCACGATGCGCCCCTACGGCGGGCGGCTGGTGAGCGGGAGCGGCTCGCTGCTCGCGACCGCCGAGATGATCTGCCACTGCCTGCTGGTCGAGGCCGACCACGGGCTCGTCCTCGTGGACAGCGGGTACGGCACCGACGACGTCCGCAACCCCGACGCCTCGCTCACCCGGTCGTTCCGGCGACTGGCCCGGCCGGTGCTCGACGAGTCCGAGACCGCGCTGCGGCAGGTCGAGGCGCTGGGGTTCGGCGCCGGGGACGTCCGGGACGTCGTCCTCACCCACCTCGACCTCGACCACGGCGGCGGCCTGCGCGACTTCCCGCAGGCGCGCGTGCACGTGCTGCGCAGCGAGCTGGAGGCGGCGCGCGCGGCCCGCACGTCGAGGGAGCGCACCCGCTACCCGCGGGCCCAGTGGGCGCACGGGCCGCGGTGGGTGACGCACGACCCGCAGGGCGACGAGTGGTTCGACTTCGCCGCCGTCCGCGAGCTGCCGGGCGTCGAGGCGGACATCCGGCTCGTCCCGCTGATCGGCCACACCGTCGGCCACACCGGCGTGGCCGTGCGCGACGGGGACGGCTGGCTGCTGCACGCAGGCGACGCGTACTTCCACCACGACGAGATGCGCGCGGACGCCCCCGCCTGCCCGCCGGGCCTGCGCTACATGCAGGCGCGGATGGAGACGGCGCGCGGGCTGCGCCTGGCCAACCAGGAACGGCTGCGCGAGCTGGTGCGCGAGCACGGCGACCTGATCACGATCTTCAGCGCCCACGACCCGGTGGAGCTGCGGGCCCTGCAGCGCCACCGGGCCGAGGTCTAGAGCCGCAGCTGGAACCAGTGCTCGTCGCGCAGGTCGTCCGGTCCGATGCGCAGCGCGTCCGGGAACAGGCCGACCTGCCGCCAGCCCTGCTTCGCGTAGAAGTCGGGCAGGGTGGTGCCGCCCCGCGCGGAGAGCAGCAACTGCTCGAGCCCGATCGCCGTGGCGTGCGCCACCACCGCGTCGAGCAGCGCCTTCCCCCATCCGCGGCCCTGCAGGTCCGGGTGCACCATCAGGCGCACCACGTCGGCGCGGTGCCGCACGGTGGCCTTCGGCCCCCGCCGAAGGAAGACCGCGCCGACCAGCTCACCGTCGGCGTCGAGGACGAACAGCTGCTCGCGCCCCGCCCGCACGTCCTCGATCGCCTGCTCCGCAGCCGCGCGGATGTCCGCCTCCGGCGCGTCGGGCGCGAACCCGACGGCGCCCCCGGCGCGGGTCACGGCGGTCCAGAGCGTTCCGAGGGAGGTCGCCGTCTGCGGGCCCACCTCGGAGACGATGTGCGGCCCGGACGTCAGAGGTTCGGGAACCAGAGCTTGATCTCCCGGGCGGCGCTCTCCGGCGAGTCGGAGCCGTGCACGAGGTTGTACTGCGTCTCCAGGCCGAAGTCGCCGCGGATGGTGCCCGGGGTGGCCTTCTCGACCGGGTCGGTGCCACCGGCGAGCTGGCGGAACGCGGCGATCGCCCGCGGGCCCTCCACCACGGCGGCGAGCACCTTGCCGGAGGTGATGAACTCGAGCAGGTCGCCGAAGAACGGCTTGCCGTCGTGCTCGGCGTAGTGCTGCTCGGCGAGCTCGCGCGGGACGGTGCGCAGCTCGAGGGCCACGATGTCGAGCCCCTTGCGCTCGATGCGGGAGACGACCTCGCCGATCAGGCGGCGCTGCACGCCGTCGGGCTTGACGAGGACCAAGGTGCGTTCAGTCACGCGCGACACCCTATCGACGGACGCCGGGCCGGCCCGGTGAGGTGCCGAGGACGAACGTCACGGCCCCTGCGACGGCGGCCCCACCGCAGGCGAGCAACGTCCCCGGACTCCCCCAGTACTGCACCGCCATGCCGGCGAGGACACCCGCGAGCAGCGCACCTGCGGCGTTGGCGTTGGAGTAGAGAGCCATCGCCCGTCCCGCGGCCGGGGCGAGCACGTCCTGGAAGAAGCGGATACCCGACGCCCCGACACCGGCGATCGCCACCCCCCGCGCCACCTGCGAGGCCAGCAGCAACACCATCCCGTCCGCCAGCACGGCGAGAACGCAGAACGCGGCGAAGCTGCCCATCGCCGCCACGATCAGCCCACGATCGCGGATGCGGGCCGGGAGCCGGGCGAGCACGAGCGCCGCGACGACCTCCACGGCAGCGCACACGCTGTAGAGCAGGCCGACCGCGCTCGCGGGAAGGTGCAGGCCGCGCGTGACGTGCAGCGGCAGTGCCACGGAACCGGCGAACACCGCCAGGTAGAACAGGGCGACCGCGGTGACGAGCGGCCCGACGGCGACCGGAGCGGCGGAGGAGCCGGCGGGCCGGTGCTCCGGGGTGGTCTCGGGGACCGGGGAGCCCGGCGCCGGGACGGTGAGCACGACCAGCGCCGTGAGCGCGAGGACAGCCGCTGCCACGCAGAACGTGCCGGCGAAGCCGGCCACGGCGAGCACGGCGGCACCCGCGAGCGGTCCGATCGCCCAGGCAAGCGACCAGCCCGAGCGCAGCAGCGGGGCCGCCCTTCGCCCCGCGGAACCCGCGCCCAGCACCACCCGCGCGAGCGCGAACAGCTGCGGGAACGCCGCCGCGACGGCAGCGAGGAGGGTGCCCGCGATCAGGAGCAGGAGCGGGAAGGTCGACGTCCGCGGAAGCAGGAAGTACCCGAGTGCCCCGAGCGCGGCCGCCCCCGCGGCGTAGGCCCGCGTCGGGGCGCGGTCGAACCGGCGCGCCGCGAGCAGGTTGACGACCATGCCGCCCGCGGCCGTCGCGGAGGTGAGAAGGCCGACCTGGACGGGCGTCAGGCGCGCCCCGTCGGCCGCGAACAGCACGAGGTATGCGCCGACCATCGAGTCGGCGGTCCCGAGCAGCAGCACGGCGGTCGCGAGCGCGGGGAACGCGCGGTTACCAGCAATCAGCTGCACGGTGGAAACCGTGGCACGGGGGTCCTGTTCCCGCAACCGGTGAAACGACTTATGGTGGAAACATGACGGATGCCCCGAGGGAGCTGCCGATCGTCGGCGGCAACCTCGCGCTCGACTTCGCCAACACCGTCGACGACCCGCTCGGCCCGACCCGGCACGACCACGTCGCCACCTACCCGGACCTGGTCCGCTGGTCGCTGCGGGTGGACACCCTGGACGAGCAGCGCGCCGAGCAGCTGCTCAGGGCCGCCGAGCACGACCCCGGGGCCGCGGAAGCGGCGCTGGAGCGGGCGCACGAGTTGCGCGAGGTGCTGGGAGACGTCTTCGGCGCCGTCGCCGACGGCGCGGACGACATCGCGGGGCGCTGGAGCCGGCTGCGCCCCTTCGCCGCCGACGCCGTCGCGGCCGCGGAGCTGGACACCCGCTCGGGCGCGTATCGCTGGTCGTGGTCCGGCGCCGACGATCCGGCGGTCGTCCTGCACCCGGTGGCGACGGCCGCGACCGACCTGCTGGTCAGCGCGGAACTCGGGCGGGTCAAGCGCTGCGCGCGCTGCCCCTGGCTGTACGTGGACCGGTCGAAGAACCGCAGCCGGCGCTGGTGCGACATGGCCGACTGCGGCACGGCCGAGAAGATGGGCCGCTACGTCGCACGGCGCGCGGCTCGGCGCCGCGGGGCCTGAACCGCGTCACTCGCGGTCGTGCACCTGCTGGCTGGGCAGCTCACCGCGGGCCATCTTGCCGAGAAGATCGCGGCGCAGCAGCAGGATCCCGGCCCACACCAGCGCGAACACCACACCCATCACGCCGAGCGCCGGCACGAGCAGCCCGCAGAGGATCATCACGCCCTGCAGGCCGAGCGCGAACCAGAGCCCCCACGGCCTGCGCTGCACGCCCGCCGCGACGATCATCGCCACTGCCAGCCCGACGATCACCGTCACGCCGAACGGAGTAGCGCCCTCGCCGAACTTCGACAGCACGAGCAGGGCGAGCGCCACGACGATCGCCTCGAGGGTGAGCGTGGCGGCGTACACACCCCGCAGCCCCTTCATGGGGTCGGGGGCGGTCATGCCGGTTCCTTGCCGAAGAGGGTGCGCACTTCGCCCGCGGTGACCACGGATCCGGTGATGACGACGCCGACCCCGGACTCACCACCCTCCTCCGCCAGCTCGCGAGCCTGGTCGACGGCCTCGCGGAGCACGGGCTCGACGCTCACGCGGGCGGAGCCGAACACCTCGACCGCGAGCGCACCCAGCTCGTCCGGATCCATCGCCCGTGGCGAGGAGTTGGAGGTGATCACGACCTCCTGCAGCACGGGCTCCAGCTCGGCGAGGATGCCGCGGACGTCCTTCTCCCGCATCACGCCGAGCACGCCGACCAGCCGGGTGAAGCGGAACTCGGTGGTGAGCGCCGCGGCGAGCGCCCGGGCGCCGTGCGGGTTGTGGGCGGCGTCGGCGAGCACCGTGGGCACGCCCGGACCGGCGGCGAGCCGCTCCAGCCGCCCCGGGGAGATGACACCCGCCAACGCCGCCCGCACCACGTCGGCGTCGAGGGGCTGCTGCGGGCCCGCGCCGACCAGCGCCTCGGCGGCGGCCAGCGCCAACGCCGCGTTGTTCGCCTGGTGCTCGCCGTGCAGCGGGAGGAAGACGTCGTCGTAGGTGCCGCCCAGGCCCTGCAGCACGAGGCGCTGCCCGCCCACGGCGATCTCCCGCTCGCGCACGCCGAACTCGACGCCCTCGCGCGCGACCTGCGCGTCCACCTCGACGCAGCGCTCCAGCAGGACGTCGGCCACCGCCTTCTCCTGGGCGGCCAGCACGGCGACGGCGCCGGGCTTGATGATGCCCGCCTTCTCGCGTGCGATGCCGAGGATGTCCGTGCCGAGGTACTCCGCGTGGTCGAGGCCGATCGGGGTGATCACCGCGACCGAGCCGTCGGCCACGTTGGTGGCGTCCCAGCGCCCGCCCAGCCCGACCTCGACGACCGCCGCCTCCACCGGCGCGTCGGCGAAGGCCGAGAACGCCATCGCCGTGAGCACCTCGAACTTCGAGAGCGCGACCCCTTCCTTGAGGTCGACCAGCTCCACGAACGGCTTCACGTCCCGGTAGACCTGCACGTACTTCTCGGGCGAGATCGGGCGGTTGTCGATGTTGATCCGCTCGGTGGCCCGCTGCAGGTGCGGGCTGGTGTAGCGGCCGGTGCGCAGCCCCACCTCGGTGAGGATGGCGTCGACCATGCGCGCCGTGGAGGTCTTGCCGTTGGTGCCGGTCAGGTGCACCACCGGGTATCCGCGGTGCGGCTCGCCCAGCACGTCCACGAGCGTGGCGATCCGGTCGAGTGACGGCTCCATGACCGTCTCCGGCCAGCGCCGGTTCAGCTCCTGCTCGACCGCGAGGAACTCCGCGTAGCCGAGCGTGGACGACTGGGCAGGCACCACGTCCGGGGTGTCCCCGCCGCGGATCGCGTCGAGGACGTGCGACACCACCGCGTCCTCGGGCGTGGGGAGCTCGCCCTCGCCCTCGGGCCGCTCGTCGCGCTCGTCGCTCACACAGGCGAGTCTACGAGCCGGTACCGGGTGAAACCCCGGGGCGGGCGTCGCGTCCCCACCACTACCGTTGCCGCATGACAACGCCTGCCGCCTCCCTGCCGGAGCGGCCCACGATCGACGGCCTCGAGCCGAGGTGGGCCCGCCGATGGGACGAGCTGGGCGTACACCGGTTCGACCGCACGCAGCCGCGGGAGGCGGTGTTCGCGATCGACACCCCGCCGCCGACGGTGAGCGGATCGCTGCACGTCGGGCACGTGTTCTCCTACACCCACACCGACGTCGTCGCGCGCTACCAGCGGATGCGCGGGCGCGCGGTGTTCTACCCGATGGGCTGGGACGACAACGGCCTGCCCACCGAGCGACGGGTGCAGAACCACTTCGGCGTGCGCTGCGACCCCGCACTTCCCTACGACCCCGGGTTCGAGCCGCCGGAGCAGCCCGGCGACCGCCAGATCCCGGTCTCGCGGCGCAACTTCATCACCCTCTGCGAACGCCTCACCGAGGACGACGAGATCGCGTTCGAGGAGCTCTGGCGCCGGCTGGGGCTCTCGGTCGACTGGTCCACGACCTACCGCACCATCGGCACCCGCGCCCGCGTGGCGGCGCAGCGGGCGTTCCTGCGCAACCTCGCCCGCGGCGAGGCGTACCTGTCCGAGGCCCCGACGCCGTGGGACGTCACATTCCGCACCGCCGTCGCACAGGCGGAGCTGGAGGACCGCGACCGGCCCGGCGCGTTCCACCGCCTCCTGTTCACCCGCGCCGACGGAGCCGACCTGGAGATCGCCACCACCCGGCCGGAGCTCCTGCCCGCGTGCGTCGCGCTGGTGGTCCACCCCGACGACGAGCGCTACCGCCCGCTCCTGGGCACCCACGCGCGCACCCCCGTCTTCGACGTGGCGGTGCCGGTGCTCGCCCACCGGGCCGCCGACCCGGAGAAGGGCACCGGCGTCGCGATGGTCTGCACGTTCGGCGACACCACCGACGTGCTGTGGTGGCGCGAGCTGCAGCTGCCCACCCGCACCGTCGTCGGGCACGACGGCCGGTTCCTGCCCGAGCCGCCGGAGGGCGTGGACGGCGGCGCGTACGGCGAGCTGGTCGGCGCCACCGTGCACACCGCCCGGGAGCGGGTGGTCGCGATGCTGCGCGAGCAGGGTCGGCTGGTCGGCGAGCCGGAGCGGATCAGCCACGCGGTGAAGTTCTACGAGAAGGGCGACAAGCCACTCGAGATCGTCACCACCCGCCAGTGGTACGTGCGCAACGGCGGCCGCGACGCCGACCTGCGGACCGCGCTGCTGGAGCGCGGCCGCGAGCTGGTGTGGCACCCCGCGCACATGCGCGCCCGCTACGAGAACTGGGTCGAAGGGCTGAACGGCGACTGGCTGATCAGCCGGCAGCGGTTCTTCGGCGTGCCGTTCCCCGTCTGGTACCCGCTCGACGAGCGCGGCGAGCCCGAGTACGACCGCCCGATCGCCGCCGACGAGGCGACGCTGCCGGTCGACCCGAGCACCGACGTGCCGCCCGGCTACACCGATGCGCAGCGCGGCGTGCCGGGCGGTTTCACCGGCGATCCGGACGTCATGGACACCTGGGCCACCTCATCGCTCAGCCCGCAGATCGCGGGCGGCTGGTGCGCCGACGACGACCTCTTCCAGCGGGTGTTCCCGATGGACCTGCGCCCGCAGGCCCACGACATCATCCGCACCTGGCTGTTCTCCACGGTGCTGCGCGCACACACCGAGCACGGCACGCTGCCCTGGGCGCACGTCGGGATCTCCGGCTGGATCCTCGACCCGGACCGCAAGAAGATGTCGAAATCCAAGGGCAACGTCGTCACGCCGATGGGGCTGCTGGAGCAGTTCGGGTCGGACGCCGTGCGGTACTGGGCGGCGGGCGCGCGGCCGGGCACCGACACCGCCTTCGACACGGGCCAGATGAAGATCGGCCGCAGGCTCGCGATCAAGGTGCTCAACGCCAGCCGCTTCGCGCTGTCCACGGGGGCGGTGTCCGGCGAGGTGACCGCCCCGCTGGACCGGGCCCTGCTGGCCGAGCTCGCCGACACCGTCGAGGCTGCCACCGCCGCCTTGGAGGACTTCGACCACGCCCGCGCCCTCGAGGTCACGGAGCGGTTCTTCTGGCACTTCTGCGACGACTACCTGGAACTGGTCAAGGCCCGCGCCTACGGCGAGCACGGCGCCGAGGCCGCCGCGTCGGCCCACGCCGGGCTCGCCACGGCCCTGTCGGTGCTGCTGCGGCTGTTCGCGCCGGTTCTGCCGTTCGTCACCGAGGAGGTCTGGTCCTGGTGGCAGGAGGGCTCGGTGCACACAGCGGCCTGGCCCGAGGCCGCCGACCTCCGTGCGCAGGCCGGGGACGCGCGCATCCTGACCGCGGCCACCGATGTCATCACGGCGGTGCGGCGGGCGAAGTCCGAGGCGAAGGTCTCCATGCGCACGGACGTCAGCAAGACCGTCGTGACGGCCCCACGCGACGTCCTCGACCGGCTCGCCCTCGCCGCGGCGGACGTGCGGTCGGCCGGCCGGATCCAGGTGCTCGACGTCCGGGAAGGCGCGTCCTTGGAAGTCGGGGTCAGCCTCTGAGGGGGCACCGATGAGTTCTGCTCCCCTGGACGGTCTCATGTGATGTGAGCGAGGAGCGCCTTGCGGCGGCGGTCGACGCCCTGCTCGACGAGCTGGTCGGCTCGGGGGCGGAGGCCGGCCTGCAGGTCGCCGTGATCCGGCACGGCCGCACGCTCGTCGACGCGGCACGTGGCGTGGCCGATCCTCGTACCGCGGCACCGGTCGAGCCCGGCACGCTGTTCTGGGCCGGCTCGACGGCGAAGGGCGTGGCGGCCACCGTGGCTCACGTCCTCGTCGAGCGCGGTGGCCTCACCGACGACTTGCGCGTCGCCGAGGTGTGGCCCGAGTTCGGGGCGCACGGCAAGGACGCTGTCACCCTGCGCCAGGTGCTCATGCACACCGCAGGCGTGCCGAACCTTCCCCCCGACACGAGTGCGGCCGACCTGTGCGACTGGGACCGCATGTGCGCGGTCGTCGCCGATGCGAAGCCGTGCTGGGAGCCCGGAACCCGGTTCGGCTACCACGCCAAGACGTTCGGGTTCCTCCTCGGCGAGACCCTGCGCCGTGCGACGGGCGAGCCGATCTCCGCCCTGTTGCGCACCCACGTCACCGGACCGCTCGGCGTCGCCGACGAGGTCCACTTCGGCGTCCCCCGGGCGCTGCTCCCGCGGGTCGCCCGGCAGGTCGGTTCCGGTTCCCCGCGGCCCGATCCCGGGTCGGCACTCGCGAGGGCGATGCCGCCCGGCGTGGTCCCGGACCCCGACTACGCCAACCGGCCCGACCTCCTCACCAGCGACATCCCCGCCGAAGGCACCATGAGCGCCCGCGGCGTCGCGCGCATCTACGCCGCGCTCCTCGGGCCCGTCGACGGCGTCGCCCTCGTCTCGGCCGCCCGACGCACCGCGATCGCCGAGATCGCATTCGAGGGGACGGACGAGGTGATGGGCTTCCCGGCGTCGTTGACGTACGGATACAGCCCCTTCCGGCCGAGTGGCCGCGGCAGGCCCGGCTCGACCTTCGGCTGGGTCGGCGCGAACGGCTCCGCCGCCTTCGGTGACATCGACTCCGGCGTCGCCGTCGCCGTGATGCGCAACCGCTTCGGCGACTTCGCCACCGCAGCCCGGATAGACCAGCTGATCGTGGACGAACTGGCATGAGAGGAATCCCGATGGGTGCACCGACGACCTCGCTCGACAGCCGCTTCAGCGACCCGGACGCCACGCCGATCTCGTGGGACGACACCGTGGAAGCCATCGAGTCGGCGGAGCTGTTCTGGATCGCCACTGTCCGCGGTGACGGGCGACCGCACGTCACCCCGCTCCCCGCGATCTGGCTCGACGGTGCCCTCCACTTCTGCACCGGCGCCGCCGAGCAGAAAGCCGTCAACCTGCGCGGCAACCCGCACGTCGCCCTGACCACCGGGCGCAACGACTGGGACCGCGGGCTCGACGTCGTCGTCGAGGGCGACGCCGTCCAGGTCACGGACGACGCGATGCTGGAGCGGCTCGCCGACGCGTGGCGCACGAAGTGGGACGGGCGCTGGCAGTTCGAGGCACGAGACGGCGCGTTCCAGCACGAGGTCGGCCCGGCGCTGGTGTACGCCGTCGCGCCCACCAAGGTCCTGACCTTCGGCAAGGGCACGTTCTCCCACACCCGCCACCGGTTCTGAGCCCACGCACCTGTCCGACGAGCGGCGCTGTCGTGCCACTGAGGTCTGCGCGCTTGCTTCGCGGCGCGCGCAGACCTCAGACATACATGGCGTCGGATAGGTTCCGACGAACGCGCCGCTCGTCGGTATGCGCTGCCCCGTCAGGCGCTGGGCAGGGTCTCCAGCCGCGCCGTCACCCTCGCGATCTCCGCCTCCGCGGCCTCGCGACGGGTCCGGATGCCCGCGACGACGTCGGCCGGGGCCTTCTCCAGGAACTTCGGGTTGGCCAGCTTCTTCTCCGCCTGGTCGAGCTCCTTCTGCGCTGCCGCGAGGTCGCGGCCGAGGCGGGCCCGCTCGGCGGCCACGTCGATGGCGCCGGACGTGTCGATCTCGACGTGGACCCGCCCACCGGAGAGCAGGACGTCGAGGGTGGCGGTGGGCGCGAAGCCGTCATCCGGGTCGTCGAGGCGCGCCAGGGAGCGCAGCGCGGCGGCTGCACCGCCGGGCCCCGGGTCCCCGAGCCCGGCCGCGACCAGTCCCTCGACCCGGGCGGCGACGCGGCGGCTGTCGGGCAGGCCCTGCTCGGTGCGGAACCGGCGCACCTCGGTGACCAGCTTCTGCACGTCGGCGAGCCGCCCGTTCGCGGCCGCGTCGACAGCGCCGCCTGCGCCCGTGGGCCACGGCGCGACCACCACGGACTCGCGCCCGGTGAGCGCCGTCCAGAGCGCCTCGGTGAGGAACGGGCTGATCGGGTGCAGCAGCCGCAGCAGCGCGTCCAGGACGTGGCCGAGCACGGCGCGGGTGCCGTCGGCGGTGCGCTCGTCGCGCAGCTGCGCCTTGGCGAGCTCGAGGTACCAGTCGCACAGCTCGTCCCACGTGAAGTGGTAGAGCCCCTCGGTGGCCTTGGCGAACTGGAAGTCCTCCAGCAGCGCGTCGGTCTGCTCCACCACCTCGGAGAGCCGGCCGAGGATCCAGCGGTCGGCGTCGGTGCGGTCGGCCTCGGCGGGCAGCGGGAGATCCGGTGACGCCCCGTTGGTCAGCGCGAGACGCGTGGCGTTCCACAGCTTCGTCCCGAAGTTGCGGGAGCCGGCGACCCACTCCTCCGAGAGCGCCATGTCCGCGCCGGGGTTGGCGCCCCTGGCGATCGTGAAGCGCAGGGCGTCGGCACCGAAGCGGTCGATGAGGTCCAGCGGGTCGATCGTGTTGCCCTTGGACTTCGACATCTTCTTGCCGTACTGGTCGCGGATCAGCCCGTGCAGGAACACGTGCTCGAACGGCGGTGCGCCGTCCATCGCGTACAGCCCGAACATCATCATCCGGACGACCCAGAAGAACAGGATGTCGTAGCCGGTGACCAGCACGGACGTCGGGTAGTAGCGCGCGAGGTCGGGCGTGGAGTCCGGCCAGCCGAGCGTGGAGATCGGCCACAGACCGGAGGAGAACCAGGTGTCGAGGACGTCCTCGTCCTGGCGCCACCCCTCGCCGGACGGCGGCTGCTCGTCGGGGCCGACGCAGACGACCTCACCGTCCGGCCCGTACCAGACCGGGATGCGGTGACCCCACCACAGCTGCCGGCTGATCGTCCAGTCGTGCATGTTGTCGACCCAGTCGAAGAAGCGCTTCTCCAGCTCCTTCGGGTGGATCGTGGTGCGCCCGTCGCGGACGGCGTCGCCCGCAGCCTTCGCGAGGGGCTCGACCCGCACGAACCACTGCAGGGACAGCCGGGGCTCCACCACCGTGTCGCAGCGGCTGCAGTGGCCGACGGCGTGCTCGTACGGGCGCTTCTCCGCGACGATCCGGCCCTCCTTGCGGAGCCTCTCGCGCACGGCGTAGCGCGCCTCGAACCGGTCGAGCCCGTCGAACTCGGTGCCGGAGTTCCTGATGACCGCGGCCTCGTCCATGATCGAGGGCATCGGCAGGTCGTGGCGGCGGCCGATCTCGAAGTCGTTGGGATCGTGCGCGGGGGTGACCTTGACCGCGCCGGTGCCGAACGCCGGGTCGACGTGCGCGTCGGCGACGACCGGGATCATCCGGCCGACGATCGGTAGCTCGATCTCGCGGCCGACGAGGTGGGCGTACCGCTCGTCATCGGGGTGCACGGCCACGGCGGTGTCGCCGAGCATCGTCTCGACGCGGGTGGTGGCGACGACGACGGAGTCCGCCCCGTCCCCGTAGCGGATGGAGACGAGCTCGCCGGAGTCGTCGTGGTGGTCGACCTCGATGTCCGAGAGCGCCGTGTGGCAGCGCGGACACCAGTTGATGATCCGCTCGGCGCGGTAGATCAGGTCCTCGTCGAAGAGCCGCTTGAAGATCGTCTGGACCGCGCGCGAAAGCCCCTCGTCCAGGGTGAACCGCTCGCGGGTCCAGTCGACGCCGTCGCCGAGGCGGCGCATCTGGCCGAGGATGGATCCGCCGGACTCGGCCTTCCACTCCCAGACCTTCTCGACGAACCGCTCGCGTCCGAGGTCGTGGCGGCTCTGCCCGTGGACGGCGAGCTGGCGCTCGACGACGTTCTGGGTGGCGATGCCGGCGTGGTCCATGCCCGGCAGCCACAGCGCGTCGTATCCCTGCATCCGGCGGCGCCGGGTGAGGATGTCGATCAGCGTGTGGTCCATGGCGTGGCCGAGGTGCAGGCTGCCGGTGACGTTCGGCGGCGGGATCACGATGCAGAACGGCGGCCGGTCCGACGTGTTGTCGGCCTCGAAGTACCCGCGCTCCACCCACCGCTCGTAGAGCACGCCCTCTACCTCGCCCGGGTTCCACTGGGCGGGCAGGTCGGCGGTGCGCTGTGGGAGGGTGTCGGTCACCTGATGAAGTTTACGAGCGACCCACGGTGTGCCCGTGACCGGTCGCGAGCCCGGCGGGAGTGGGCCGCCCGGGCTAACGTGCCTCGAATGTCGTTGCTGCGCACGCTCCCGGTCGAACACGTCCTGGAACGAGGCAAGAACGCGAACCTGCGGCGGACGCTGCGCGGGCGCGACCTGGTGGGGTTCGGCGTCGGCATCATCATCGGCACCGGCATCTTCACCCTCGCCGGCGTCGAGGCGAAGGAGCACGCGGGGCCCGCGGTCACGCTGTCGTTCATCATCGGCGCGGTCGTCGCCGCACTGGCGGCGCTCTGCTACGCCGAGCTCGCGTCCTCGGTGCCGACGGCCGGCTCCGCCTACACCTACGCGTTCGCCACGCTCGGCGAGCTGTTCGCGTGGATCATCGGCTGGGACCTGCTCCTGGAGTTCGGGCTCGGCCTGGCCGTGGTCTCGCGCAGCTGGTCGAGCTACCTGGCGAACCTCTTCGGGCTACCGCAGGTGCTGTTCGGCGAGACGGCGCCGGTGAACATCGGGGCCGTCCTGATCATTGGGGTGCTCACCGTGGTGGCGGTGCTGGGGATCCGCCAGTCGTCCCGGCTCACCAACGCACTGGTCCTGATCAAGCTCGCGGTGTGCGTGCTGATCATCGGGGTCGGCATCTTCTTCGTCGACGCCGCGAACCTGACGCCGTTCGTCCCGCCCGCCGTGCCCGTGCCGGAGGGCGGCTCGGTCCTCGAACAACCGGTGGTCGAGGGCGTGTTCGGGCTGGAGGCCACGGCGTACGGCATCGGCGGGATGCTCACGGCGGCCGCGGTCGTGTTCTTCGCCTACACCGGCTTCGAGGCGCTGGCCAACCTCGGCGAGGAGACCAGGCGGCCGGAACGCGACATGACGATCGGGCTGCTCGGCGCGCTGGGCCTGTGCGCGGTGCTCTACATCGCCGTCTCGTTCGTGCTGACCGGGATGGTGCCGTACGCGCAGATCGATCCCGGGGCCCCGCTCGCAGGCGCGTTCAACACGGTCGGGCTGCCCTGGGTCGGGGCGCTGATCTCGATCGGCGCGGTCACCGGGCTGACCTCGGTGATGATGGTCGAGCTGGTGACGATCGGCAGAATCGGTTTCGCGATGGGCCGCGACGGGCTCCTGCCGGCCCCGATCGGCACCGCGCACCCCCGGTTCCACACCCCGCACCGGATGACGATCATCGGCGCCGTGGTGATCGCGGTCATCGCGGCGACCACACCGATCTCCGAGCTGGCCGACATGGTCTCCATCGGGGCGCTGAGCGCGATGATCATCGTCGCGATCGCGGTGCCGGTGCTGCGCCGCACCCGGCCCGACCTCGAGCGGCCGTTCCGGGTGCCGCTCTCGCCGGTTCTGCCCGCCATCGCCGCGGTGGCCTGCTTCTACCTGATGCTGAACCTCGACCTGCTCAGCTGGCTGCGGTTCGCGGTGTGGCTGGCGATCGGCCTGGTGATCTACCTGGCGTACGGCAAGCGGCACTCGGTGCTCAACCACGCTTAGGCGGGCAGCAGCGCCGCGTGCAGCCGGTCGAACCCCAGCACGGACGCGAGCCTGCGCTCCCGGACGAGCCGCAGGTCCAGCGCGCGGATCTGCCCGCTCGTGGGCTCGTACACCCGCCAGCGGCCGTCGTCCAGCACGCCGAGGGCGAGGACGTAGTGCCGCGGCACCAGCGACCCCACCAGCAGCGGCACCGGCCGGCCCGCTGCGAGCGCCGCCCCGGCCTGCCCGAGCACGTCGTCGACGTCGGCGGCGGACACGTCGTCCACCAGCCGCACGCGGTACGGGCCTGCGGCGGGCACGTGCCGGCGCAGCCAGCCGACCATCCCCCACGGCGTCGTGCCCAGCGCCTGCGGCCAGAACCGCGTGGACTGCCGGTGCACCTCCTTCTGCCGCGCGTCGTAGCGCGCGCCGAACCCGATGGTGACGCCCGCCTGCGCGCCCGCAGCGACGCCCGAACCGGAGGCGGTGGCCGCCTCCTCTCCGTCGAGGTGCTGCATCTCGGCCGGGTCGGCCCAGGCCGCGAGCGCGATGAGCACCGCGCTGCCGCACGTGGTGCCGTTGACCTGGTCGAGGCGGGCGCCGCCGCGCCGCTGCTCGCCGAGGCGGTCGGAGAGGAGAGGGCGCCTGCCGGCCGCGAGGGGCCGCACGCGCGCCACCGGCTCAGGCGGAGGACGACGGGTCACGCGACCGACCCGCGAGCCGATCCACCGCGCCACCCCGACCACGGTCCGCATACCCCGATACTCCCCCTCGGAGCAGGGGTCACGCCACGGTCGGCAGCGTGGTCGACCAGAGCTCCCGACCGTCCTGCCTGCGCAGGGTCACGCGCAGCTCACCGTCCGGCGCGACGTCGACCTCACCGAAGTGCTGGAACCCCTGCGCCGGCCCGCATCCCGCCCCGGTCCCGGTCGATCCCCCAGCCCTGGCCGACCACGTCGCCGGAC
Source organism: Pseudonocardia hierapolitana (assembly GCF_007994075.1). NCBI lineage: Bacteria > Bacillati > Actinomycetota > Actinomycetes > Pseudonocardiales > Pseudonocardiaceae > Pseudonocardia > Pseudonocardia hierapolitana. The sequence continues at coordinate 1,823,026 of NZ_VIWU01000001.1, forward strand.
CAGACGAACCGCACGCCCTCGTGCCGGGCGGGCGGTGTGCGGAACGACCCGGTCACCGGCTCGCTCGCGACGACGCATGCGCCTGGTGTAGTCCACTCGGGTGAACGGTCGCCGGTCTCCGGATGAACGCCTGCGCCTACAGTGCCGACTGTGTCCGACCTGACGCCCGAGATCCGGGCCTTCCTCTCCGCCGGAACGCGCACCGGCAAGCTCGGCTACGTCGCCAAGGACGGCCGCCCGCTGGTGGCGCCCGTGTGGTTCGTCCTCGACGGTGACGAGCTCGTGTTCACCACCGGTGCGACCACGCCCAAGGCCAGGGCGATCGCGCGCGATCGCCGGGTCGTGCTCTGCGTCGACGTCGACGAACCGCCGTACGCATTCGTGCAGGTCCAGGGCACGGCGTCGGTTTCGGACGACCCGGACCAGCTGCTGCGGACCGCCACCGCCATCGGCGGCCGCTACATGGGCGCCGACCGCGCCGAGGAGTTCGGTGAGCGCAACGGCGTGCCCGGCGAGCTCGTGGTGCGCCTCCGCCCGACCCGCGTCGTCGCCGACCTGAGAGTGACGGGCTGACGCCGCCGGCCCGCGTCAGGCGCGGCGGGACTGGTCGCCTGCCGGGGCGCCTCGCTCGCTGTCGCTGCCCCAGCCGTCGGCGAGGGCGCTGATCTTCCCGGCGTAGTCCCTCGCGGCGACGGCCGGGTCGGAGGCCCGACCCGCCGCCACCCCGACGAGGAATGCGGTGACCGGCGCTCCGGGGCGGGAGACGCCGTGGGCCACGTCGGAGGTCAGGTCGAGCACCATGTCGACGACACCCTCGCGTTCGAGGGCGTCCTCGATGCCCAGCTCCCGCACCACCGCGGTGACCCACTCGGACAGGGCGCTTGCATCGCTGCTCTCAGCCACGGTGTGACCGTACGCGCGCGCACCGCGGTCCGCGCACGGGCCACCGCCGCTGCGACACGACGGCCGGCGCGCGGGTCAGCCTCCGAAGAGGGCCGGAATCTTGATCACGAGCTGGTACAGGCCGTACAGGAACGGGATCACCACCCACGCCCAGGCGAGCCACGCGATCGGCGGCGGTCCGGAAGGGGCGTCCGTGGCCTCGGACTGCGTGCTCATGCGGCCTGCGCTCCTGTCGTCCGGATGGCCTGCTCACCCGTCGGTTCGTGGTAGCGCTCGTTCACCGGCCGGATGAGCTCGTTGCAGATGAAGCCGATCACCAGCAGCCCGATCATGATCGAGAACGCCAGCGTGTACCGCCCCGGCCCCTGTACACCGGCGGCGATCTGCGCGTCGGCGATCGCGTTCACGATCACCGGCCCGAGCACACCCGCCGTGGACCACGCGGTGAGCAGGCGCCCGTGGATCGCACCGACCTGGTACGTGCCGAACAGGTCGCGCAGGTACGCGGGAACCGTGGCGAAACCTGCGCCGTAGAACGACAGGATCAGCATCGAGGCGATGAGGAACAGCGCCTGGTTGGCGTTGCCCAGCAGCGTGATGAGCAGGTACAGCAGGGCGCCGACACCCAGGTAGACCCGGTAGATGTTCTTGCGGCCGATGAGGTCGGACGTGGAGGACCAGACGATCCGGCCGACCATGTTCGACAGCGACAGGATCGCGACGAACCCGGCCGCCGCGGCGGCGATCTCCGTGCCCGCGTCCGGGAAGTAGTCCTGGAAGATCGGCGAGGCGCGCTCGAGGATGCCGATGCCGGCGGTGACGTTGAAGCACAGCACGACCCACAGCAGCCAGAACTGGGGCGTGCGGATCGCGTTGTTCGCCGACACGTTGGCCGTGGTGATCAGCGAACCGGTCTTGGCCTCCGACGGGTGCCAGCCCGCGGGGTGCCATCCGTCGGGCGGAACGCGCACGAGCAGCCAGCCCACCGACATGAACACCGCGTACACCACGCCGTGGACGAGGAAGGCCAGTGCGACCCCACTCGCCTGGGCGTTCTCCCCGGTGGCGCCGAACCCGCCGAGCATCGAGGCGGACCACGGCGACGCGATCAGCGCGCCGCCACCGAAGCCCATGATGGCGAGCCCGGTGGCCATCCCCGGGCGGTCCGGGAACCACTTGATGAGGGTGGACACCGGCGAGATGTAGCCGATGCCGAGCCCGATCCCGCCGATCACGCCGTAGCCCAGGATGACCATCCAGTACTGGCCGAGCGACACACCGAGCGCCGACACCAGGAAGCCGGTGGAGAAGCAGACCATCGAGATGAACATGGCCCAGCGCGGGCCGTTGCGGTCCACCGCGGTGCCGAACACGGCGGCCGACACGCCCAGCATGACGATGCCCAGCGTGAACGGCAGCGCGGTGAGCGTGCCCGCCGCAGGGTTGCCCTGCAACATCGTGGCCGCGAGCGGGTTCTTGAAGACGCTCCACGCGTACGCCTGCCCGATCGCCAGGTGGATGGACAGCGCAGCGGGTGGGATCAGCCACCTGCTCCAGCCCGGCGGCGCGATGATGCGCTCGCGTTGCAGGAAACCGACTGCCATGGGGGCTCCCTCGCCACCTCATCCCGACACGACCGCGTGAACGTAGATCATGGTCGGTGCGCCTGCAACCACGGCTACGCCATACGGTATGCGATCGGGACCAGTGGTCGACGAACGGCCGACGAACGGCGCCCCCGACGTGTGGGACTGCGCGAGCCCGCCGGAGCGAAGCGGAGGCAAACGAACACGACGCCGGCCCGCGTGGCGCGGACCGGCGTCGTTTCGTGAGTGGTTCAGGCGGCCGTCATGCAGAACGCTCGCGACGCTCCCGGCGGGCCGGGGTGCGGGGCACGATCGTGGGGTTGACGTTGCTGCGCACCGTCTGGCCGGTGACGACCACCTTCGCCACGTCGTCGCGGCTCGGGATGTCGTACATGACGGGCAGCAGCACCTCTTCCATGATCGCCCGCAGGCCGCGGGCCCCGGTGCCGCGCAGGATGGCCTGGTCGGCCACCGCCTCGAGGGCGTCCTCGGTGAACTCCAGCTCCACGCCGTCCATCTCGAACAGCTTGCGGTACTGCTTCACCAGGGCGTTGCGCGGCTCGGTGAGGATCTTGACGAGGGCGTCCTTGTCCAGCGAGGTGACCGAGGCGACGATCGGCAGGCGGCCGATGAACTCGGGGATCAGGCCGAACTTGATGAGGTCCTCTGGCAGGGTCTCGGTGAAGCTCTCGGCGGGGTCGATGTCGCGCTTGGAGCGGATCTCGGCGCCGAAGCCGAGCCCGCGCTTGCCCACCCGGTCACCGATGATCTTCTCGAGACCCGCGAACGCACCCGCCACGATGAACAGCACGTTGGTGGTGTCGATCTGGATGAACTCCTGGTGGGGGTGCTTGCGGCCACCTTGCGGCGGCACGCTCGCCGTGGTGCCCTCCAGGATCTTCAGCAGGGCCTGCTGCACGCCCTCGCCCGAGACGTCGCGCGTGATCGACGGGTTCTCCGACTTGCGGGCGATCTTGTCGACCTCGTCGATGTAGATGATGCCCGTCTCGGCGCGCTTGACGTCGTAGTCGGCGGCCTGGATCAGCTTGAGCAGGATGTTCTCGACGTCCTCGCCCACGTAGCCGGCCTCGGTGAGCGCCGTGGCGTCGGCGATCGCGAACGGCACGTTGAGCAGCTTGGCCAGCGTCTGCGCGAGGTAGGTCTTGCCGCAGCCGGTGGGGCCGAGCATGAGGATGTTGGACTTGGCGATCTCGATGCCGTCGCCGCTGTCGCCGCTGCCGCGGCGCTCGCCGGCCTGGATGCGCTTGTAGTGGTTGTAGACCGCCACCGACAACGTGCGCTTGGTCTGGGTCTGCCCGACGACGTACTGGTCGAGGAAGTCGTGGATCTCCGCCGGCTTGGGCAGCTCGTCGAGCTTGACCTCACCCGCTTCGGCCAGCTCCTCCTCGATGATCTCGTTGCAGAGATCGATGCACTCGTCGCAGATGTAGACCCCAGGGCCGGCGATCAGTTTCTTGACCTGCTTCTGGCTCTTCCCGCAGAACGAGCACTTGAGCAGGTCACCGCCGTCGCCGATGCGTGCCATGAGTGCAGACCCCAAATCCTTCTCTGCGCTGCCCCGGCGGGTCCGGGAGGCGCGCTCTCTGGACGGTACCCGCCCGACGCGGTCCCCGGGGAGCTTCGCGCACCGGAGATTCGGCGACGGGTCGGCGGACGGTCGACGCCGGCCCGGAAAGCCGGCGTCGACACGCCTCTTCGGTTCTCAGACCGCGGAGAGCTTGCGGCTCTGGATGATCTCGTCGACGATCCCGTACTCCTTGGCCTCTTCGGCCGTGAGGATCCGGTCCCGCTCGATGTCCTCGTGCACCTGCTCGGGGGTGCGGTGGGTGTGGTGGGCCAGCGTGCTCTCGAGCAGCCTGCGCATGCGGGAGATCTCGGCCGCCTGGATCTCCAGGTCCGACACCTGGCCGTAGAAGCCCTCGGTGGCGGGCTGGTGGATCAGCACGCGCGCGTTCTGCACGGCGAGGCGGCGCCCCGGCGTGCCCGCCGCGAGCAGCACCGCCGCCGCGGACGCGGCCTGCCCGAGGCAGACCGTCTGGATGTCCGGGCGGATGAACTGCATCGTGTCGTAGATCGCCATCAGCGACGTGAACGAGCCGCCGGGCGAGTTGATGTACATGCTGATCTCGCGGTCCGGGTCGGCCGACTCGAGGCACAGCAGCTGCGCCATCACGTCGTTGGCCGACGCGTCGTCGATCTGCACCCCGAGGAAGATGATGCGCTCCTCGAAGAGCTTGTTGTACGGGTTCGACTCCTTGACCCCGTAGCTCGTGCGCTCGACGAAGGACGGCAGGACGTACCGGGACTGCGCCGGCTCGGGAGCGCGGCCCCCCGGCGTCCACATGTTGCTCATCGGGCGCTCCCGTTCTGGTTCGGGTCGGGGATCTGGCTGGCGCGGGTGACCACGTGGTCGACGAAGCCGTACTCGAGCGCCTCCTGCGCGGAGAACCACCGGTCGCGGTCGAAGTCGGCGATGATCCGCTCGACCGTCTGCCCGGTGTGCTCGGCGATGAGCTCCGCCATCTCACGCTTGTGGCGCTTGAACAGCTCCGCCTGGATCGAGATGTCGGACTCGGTGCCGCCGACGCCCGCCGACGGCTGGTGCATGAGGATCTGGCAGTGCGGCAGCACGTACCGCTTGCCGGGAGTGCCCGCCGAGAGCAGGAACTGCCCCATCGACGCCGCCATGCCCATCCCGAAGGTCGCGACGTCGCACGGGATGAACTGCATCGTGTCGAAGATCGCCATGCCGTCCGGCACCGAGCCGCCCGGCGAGTTGATGTACAGGGAGATGTCGGAGTCGGGGTCCTCGGCCGCGAGCAGCAGCATCTGCGCCGCGATGCGGTTGGAGATCTCCGAGTCCACCTGCTGGCCGAGCACGATGATGCGCTGCTGCAGCAGCCGCTCGTACACCGAGTCGGACAGCGTCATCGACGTGGGTGCACCACCCCGCCGCATCTCCGCTCCAACGAGTCGGTCCGCCGTACGCGGGCCGATGTCCTCTGGCCTCACTTCACCCTGCCTTCTGCTGGTTCGGCTCGCGTGTCCATCGATTTCGACCCTACGCGGACGAACCTCTCATCCGCCGCGCCTGGCCAGGTTGTTCGCTGTGGGCGTGGCGCGCCTCAGGACGAGGCGGGCGCCTTCTCCTCGGCGGCGGGGGTGTCCTCGCCCGTCTCCGCGCTCGACTCCGTGGCCTCGGTGGCCTCGGTGCCCTCCGGCTCGTCCTCACCCAGGAACTCGGACAGGTCGACCTCGCTGCCCGAACCGTCGGTGACGGTGGCCGCGCGCACGGCGGCGATGAGCGCCTTGCTGCGCCGCACGTCGGAGTAGACGGCACCGAGCTGGCCGGCCTCCTGGATGCGCCGCACGAACTCCTCGGGCTGCATCTGGTACTGCTGCGCCTGGAAGACGATGCGCTCGGTGAGCTCCTGCTCGCTCACCGTGGTCTGCTCGCGGTCGGCGAGGGTGTCGAGCACGAGCCGGGTGCGCACGGACTTCTCCGCCGCCTCCTTGGTCTCGGTGTCGAACTGCTCGCGGGTGCGGCCCTGGGAGACGAGGAACTCCTCGAACTTGGCCTCGTCGTGGTCGAAGGGGTGCACGGCGTCGTGGAGGGCGGAGTCGATCTCGCCCTGCACCACGGTCTCCGGCAGCGGCACCTCGGTGGCCTCCACGAGGGCGTCGAGCACCTTGTCGCGCGCCTGGGCGACCTGCTCCATCCTCCGGACGCGGCCGAGCCGCTCGCGCAGGTCTGCGGTGAGCTCGTCGAGCGTGTCGAACTCGCTGGCCAGCTGGGCGAACTCGTCGTCGGCTTCGGGGAGCTGGCGCTCCTTGACGGCGGTGACCTTGACGGTGACCTCGGCGTCCTTGTCGGCGAACTCGCCGGCCACGAGCCTGGAGGTGAAGGTGGCCTCCTCACCCGCCGACAGGCCCTCGATCGCCTCGTCGATGCCGTCGATCAGGCCGCCCTGGCCCACCTGGTAGGAGAAGCCGGTGGTGGTGGCGTCCTCGACGGGCTCGCCGTCGACGGTGGCGGACAGGTCGATGAGGACGAAGTCGTCCTTGGCGGCCGGGCGCTCGACGCCGGTGAGCGTGCCGAAGCGGGCGCGCAGGTTGTCCAGCTGCTCCTCGACGTCGGCGTCGTCGACCTCGACGTCGTCGACGGAGACGGAGAGTGACGTGAGGTCGGGCAGGTCGATCTGCGGGCGGACGTCGACCTCGGCCTTGAACGACAGCTTGTCGTTGTCGGCGATCTCGGTGACCTCGATGTCCGGCCGACCGATCGGGGTGATGTCCTCGGCGGTGGTGATGGCCTCGCTGTACTTGGCCGGCACCGCGCCGTTGACGACCTCCTCGAGCACGACGCCGCGGCCCAGGCGGGCCTCGATGATGCGGGCCGGGACCTTGCCCGGGCGGAAGCCCGGCACCCGGACCTGCTGCGCGATCTTCTTGTAGGCCCGGTCGAAGTCCGGCTTCAGCTCGTCGAAGGGCACCTCGACGTTGATGCGGACTCGCGTCGGGCTCAGCCGCTCGACGGTGCTCTTCACGGTGGGACTACTCCTCGGTTGTGCTGGGATGTGCGCGGACCACGGGCGACAGGGGTCCGCTGCCGGGCCCGGCCACGGATGCCCACGGGCACCCGGCCGGTCGTCCTCGCGAGTCTACGGGTCCGGCAGGCCGCTCCCCTGGCGGGCCGCGACCGCGGCGTGCGGGCGGTCTCACGGGCCTTGAGCCCGCCGGAGCGCAGCGGAGGCAATCGGACCGGCTCGCGGGCCGACGCTGTCTTGCGGAGGAGGCGCGCAGGGAGCGAGGAACGAGCGACCGAGCACCGGAGGAGCAAGACAGCGTCTCAGGGGCCCGCGGGCCCGCCGGAGCGCAGCGGAGGCAATCGGACCGGCTCGCGGGCCGACGCTGTCTTGCGGAGGAGGCGCGCAGGGAGCGAGGAACGAGCGACCGAGCACCGGAGGAGCAAGACAGCGTCTCAGGGGCCCGCGGGCCCGCCGGAGCGCAGCGGAGGCAATCGGACCGGCTCGCGGGCCGACGCTGTCTTGCGGAGGAGGCGCGCAGGGAGCGAGGAACGAGCGACCGAGCACCGGAGGAGCGAGACAGCGTCTCAGGGGCCCGCGGGCCCGCCGGAGCGCAGCGGAGGCAATCGGACCGGCTCGCGGGCCGACGCTGTCTTGCGGAGGAGACGCGCAGGGAGCGAGGAACGAGCGACCGAGCACCGGAGGAGCAAGACAGCGTCTCAGGGGCCCGCGGGCCCGCCGGAGCGCAGCGGAGGCAATCGGACACAGTCGTCGCACAGGCCGCCACCGGGCACCCGGTAGTAGAGGCAGCAGCTGCGCCTGCGGAAGGTCCAGACCAGATCGGGAGCGCGCGGGGGCAACAGCTCTCCCGCCCCGGCGAACCCGCCGTGGGTGAGGACCGCCTCCGCCACATCGGCCGCCCTGCGGGCGACAGCAGGGCGCTGCACCACGAGCAGCCGCTTGGCGGCGGCCACCGTGGACGCGGCGTTGCCCCACAACAGTCGGCCGGCCACCGGGACGTGCGCCCGCACCGTGCCGACGAGCGGTTCCAGGAGGCCGTCGAGCAGCGCGGGGAGCGCGTCGACGCCGACGAGGGCCGTGGCGTCGGTGCGCAGCGTCCGGCCGCCGTCCGCGGCGCGGCCCCACCACACGGAGGTCGCGCCGAGCTCGGGTACCGCGCCGTGCAGCACCGCGGCGGCGTACGGCGCGGACACCAGCTGAGCCGCGAGCCCCTGGAACGCGAGCGAGGCCGCCACCCGCGCGTCGCACCCCAGCGCGCCGCCGACGTGCGCGATCCGCTCCCGCACCAGCTCCGGGTCGGCGAGCGGGCGCTCGCCCGTGCCGGGCCCGAGCGCGAAGAACGGGCCGAGGCCGGCCACGTCGGCGAGCAGCGCGCGCACGTCCATCCCCGGAGTGTGCGCCGATCACGTGCCGCACACAGCCGCTCACGGCACGGGTAGGCTGTGAACCACCGAACCCCCGTTCAGGTCACGCTGGCGAAACCGGCCGTACACATTACAGGCAGTACGGCCGATCTCGCGCGTTCGAAGCCGGTCACTGTGGTCACTCCGGCTCTCACTGGCGAATCGCCGCTCCCACGTGCGACATTGTCCCGGCGAAACCGCACCCGCTGACGCGTGCGCGCTCGCACCCGTGCGTACAACCCGGCCAGCGCCACACGACGGCGACCGGTCGTCGTGCCGGTGTCCGAGGCCCACAACGTCCGGACGCACGGTGCTGCGCCGCACGCGGACGGGAACGCCAGAACCGGCGGCGCGGGCAGGTCGGACCGATACTCCCCTTTCCCTGCACGCCCAACCACCACACACTCGTCTACACCGTCGTCCCGATGCTGGTGTCGGGGTGCACCGAGACGACAACAGGAGGCACTCTTGGCTGCGATCCCAGCGGGTACCTCGTCCGGGCTCTACGACCCGGAGTTCGAGCACGACGCCTGCGGCGTCGCCTTCGTCGCCGATCTCGCCGGTCGCCGCGACCACGGCATCGTCCGCAAGGCGCTCACGGCGCTGCTGCGGATGGAACATCGCGGCGCGCGGGGCGCGGAGATCAACACCGGGGACGGCGCGGGCATCCTGATCCAGGTGCCCGACGAGTTCTTCCGGGCCGTCGTGGACTTCTCGCTGCCCGCCGAGGGCGCCTATGCCGTCGGCACCGCGTTCCTGCCCGCTGACGGGGCCGATGCGGACGTCGCCGTGGCCGAGATCGAGAAAATCGCCGCCGAGGAAGGCCTCGAGGTGCTGGGCTGGCGCGAGCTGCCCACCGACCCCGACGCCGCCGACCTGGGCCCCATGGCGCGGGAGGCCATGCCGAGCTTCCGGCAGCTGTTCGTCGCCGGGCGTGACGGCGAGTCGGGCATCGAGCTCGAGCGCCGCACGTTCTGCCTCCGCAAGCGGGCCGAGCACGCCACGGGCGTCTACTTCCCGAGCCTGTCCCCGCGCACGATCGTCTACAAGGGCATGCTCGCCGAGCCGCAGGTCGAGGCCTTCTACCCCGACCTGTCCGACGACCGCGTCACCAGCGCGCTCGCCGTGGTGCACTCCCGGTTCTCCACCAACACGTTCCCCGCGTGGCCGCTCGCGCACCCGTACCGGTACGTCGCCCACAACGGCGAGATCAACACGCTGCGCGGCAACCGCAACTGGATGGCCTCGCGCGAGGCGCTGCTGGAGTCCGACCTCATCCCCGGTGACCTCGCGCGCCTGTCCCCCATCGTCACGCCGGACGCGAGCGACTCCGCCACGTTCGACGAGGTCCTGGAACTGCTGCACCTGGGCGGGCGGAGCCTGCCGCACGCCGTCCTGATGATGATCCCGGAGGCGTGGGAGAACCACGACGAGATGGACCCGGCCCGCCGGGCCTTCTACGAGTTCCACTCCACCCTCATGGAGCCGTGGGACGGGCCCGCGCTCGTCGCGTTCACCGACGGCACCCAGATCGGCGCGGTGCTCGACCGCAACGGCCTGCGCCCCGCCCGCTACTGGATCACCGAGGACGGCACGGTCGTCCTCGCCTCCGAGGTGGGTGTGCTGGACGTCGAGCCGTCGGCCGTGGTGCGCAAGGGCCGCCTCGAACCGGGCCGAATGTTCCTCGTCGACACCGCGCAGGGCCGCATCCTCGACGACGCCGAGATCAAGGGCGCGCTCGCGGCCGAGCACCCGTACGCCGAGTGGCTGCACGCCGGCCTGATCCACCTCGACGAGCTGCCGACGCGCGAGCGCGAGATCTACGACCACTCCGCGATCACCCACCGGCAGCAGTCGTTCGGCTACACCGAGGAGGAGCTCAACATCCTCCTCAAGCCGATGGCGGCCGGCGGCGCCGAGCCGATCGGCTCGATGGGCAACGACGCGCCGCTCGCCCCGTTCTCGTCGCGCCCCCGGCAGCTGTTCGACTACTTCACCCAGCTGTTCGCGCAGGTCACCAACCCGCCGCTGGACGCGATCCGCGAGGAGCTGGTCACCTCGCTGCAGAGCCTGCTCGGTCCCGAGCAGAACCTGCTCGACGCCACACCGGCGAACTGTCGGACCGTCGTCGTGCCGTTCCCCGTGCTCGGCAACGACGACCTCGCCAAGATCATCCACATCAACGACGACGGCGAGCTGCCCGGCTTCGCCTGCGTCACGGCCAAGGGCGTGTTCAAGGCCGCCGACGGCGGCGCGGGCCTCGAGCGACGGCTCAAGGAGATCTGCACCGAGGTCTCCGAGGCCATCGAGGACGGCGCGCGGCTGATCGTGCTGTCCAACCGCGGCGTCACGAAGGACTTCGCGCCGATCCCGTCGCTGCTGCTCACCGGTGCCGTGCACCACCACCTGGTGCGGGAGAAGACCCGCAGCCGCGTGGGGCTCATCGTCGAGGCGGGCGACGCGCGCGAGGTGCACCACATCGCGCTGCTGCTCGGCTACGGCGCCGCCGCCGTCAACCCGTACCTCGCGATGGCCACCGTCGAGGACCTCGCCGCGCGCGGCGACATCCCCGGCGTCACGCCGGAGCAGGCGGCGCACAACCTGGTGAAGGCGCTGGGCAAGGGCGTCCGCAAGACGATGTCGAAGATCGGCGTCTCGACGGTCGCCTCCTACACCGGTGCGCAGATCTTCGAGGCGATCGGGCTCGGCCCCGACGTCATCGACTCCTGCTTCGCGGGCACCACGTCACGCCTGGGCGGTGTCGGGTTCGACGAGCTCGCCGAGGAGGTGCTGATCCAGCACCGCCGCGCGTTCCCGTCCGACGAGGTGCGCCCCAACCACCGGACCCTCCCGGTGGGCGGCGAGTACCAGTGGCGCCGCGAGGGTGAGCTGCACCTGTTCAACCCGCAGACGGTGTTCAAGCTGCAGCACTCCACCCGCCAGGGCCGCTACGAGATCTTCAAGGAGTACACCCGCGCCGTCGACGACCAGGCGGGCAAGCTCATGACGCTGCGCGGCCTGTTCCGGTTCAAGGAGGGCGTGCGGCCGCCCGTGCCGATCGACGAGGTCGAATCGGTCGACGAGATCGTCAAGCGGTTCGCCACCGGCGCGATCTCCTACGGCTCGATCTCGAAGGAGATGCACGAGACCCTCGCCATCGCGATGAACCGCCTCGGCGGCAAGTCCAACACCGGCGAGGGCGGCGAGGACGCCGAGCGCTACGTCATCGAGGCCAACGGCGACTCCCGGCGCAGTGCGATCAAGCAGGTGGCGTCCGGCCGTTTCGGCGTCACCAGCGAGTACCTGGTCAACGCCGACGACCTGCAGATCAAGATCTCGCAGGGAGCCAAGCCGGGCGAGGGCGGGCAGCTGCCCGGCGCGAAGGTCTACCCGTGGATCGCGAAGACCCGGTTCTCCACCCCGGGTGTCGGGCTGATCTCACCGCCCCCGCACCACGACATCTACTCGATCGAGGACATCAAGCAGCTCATCCACGACCTCAAGAACGCCAACCCGCGCGCCCGCATCCACGTGAAGCTGGTGAGCCAGGTCGGCGTCGGCACGGTCGCGGCGGGCGTCGCGAAGGCCTACTCCGACGTCGTGCTCATCTCCGGCCACGACGGCGGCACCGGCGCATCGCCGCTGTCGTCGATCAAGCACGCGGGTGGGCCGTGGGAGCTCGGGCTCGCGGAGACCCAGCAGACGCTGCTGCGCAACGGTCTGCGCGACCGGATCGTCGTGCAGGCCGACGGGCAGCTCAAGACCGGCCGCGACGTCGTCATCGCGGCGCTGCTCGGGGCCGAGGAGTTCGGCTTCGCCACCGCGCCGCTGGTGGTGTCGGGCTGCATCATGATGCGGGTCTGCCACCTCGACACCTGCCCGGTCGGCGTGGCCACGCAGAACCCGGAGCTGCGCAAGCGGTTCGACGGGCGGCCGGAGTACGTCGTCAACTTCATGCGCTTCGTCGCGCAGGAGGTGCGCGAGTACCTCGCGGCGCTCGGCTTCCGCTCGATCGCCGAGGCCGTCGGGCACGCCGAGATCCTCGACACCGACGACGCCGTGCGCCACTGGAAGACCGAGGGGCTCGACCTCTCCCCGATCTTCCACATGCCGCAGCTGCGGCCGGGCACCGCGCGCCACCAGACCAAGCAGCAGGACCACGGCCTGGAGAAGGCCCTCGACAACACGCTGATCCAGCTGTCCGAGGGGGCGCTCGCGTCCGGCGACAAGGTGCACCTCGACCTCCCGGTGCGCAACGTCAACCGCACCGTCGGCACGATGCTCGGCTACGAGCTCACCCGGCGCTGGGGCGGCGAGGGCCTTCCCGACGACACGATCGACGTCACGCTCACCGGCTCGGCAGGCCAGAGCTTCGGCGCGTTCGTGCCCAAGGGCATCACCCTCCGCCTGGTCGGCGACAGCAACGACTACTTCGGCAAGGGCCTGTCGGGCGGCCGGCTCACGCTGCGCCCCGACCCGTCGGCCCCGTTCGCGGCCGAGGAGAACGTCATCGCGGGCAACGTCATCGGCTACGGCGCCACCTCGGGTGAGATGTTCATCCGCGGCGTCGTCGGCGAGCGGTTCTGCGTGCGCAACTCGGGCGCGCTCGCCGTCGTCGAGGGCGTGGGCGACCACGGCTGCGAGTACATGACGGGCGGCCGCGTGGTCGTGCTCGGCAAGATCGGGCGCAACTTCGCGGCGGGCATGTCGGGTGGCATCGCATACCTCCTCGACCTGCCCCGGCACCGGGTGAACGGCGAGATGGTCGACATCGACCCGCTCGACGACGACGACCGCGCCTTCCTGCGCGACACCGTCGAACGCCACCACGCCGAGACCGACTCTGCGGTCGCGTGGGCCCTGCTGACCCACTGGGACGACGCCGTCGAGCGGTTCGGCAAGGTCATGCCCAAGGACTACAAGCGGGTGCTGCGCGCCCGCGCCGCGGCCGAGCGCGACGGCCGTGATGTGAACGAGGCAATCATGGAGGCCGCGCATGGCTGACCCGAAGGGTTTCCTGAAGGTCCCCCGCGAGACCCCGACCCGTCGTCCCGTGCCGCTGCGGCTGATGGACTGGCGGGAGGTCTACGAGGAGTTCCCGGACGACAAGCTCGAACGGCAGGCGAGCCGCTGCATGGACTGCGGCATCCCGTTCTGCCACCAGGGCTGCCCGCTCGGGAACCTCATCCCGGAGTGGAACAACCTCGTCTACCGCCACGACTGGCGTGAGGCGATCGAGCGGCTGCACGCCACCAACAACTTCCCGGAGTTCACCGGGACGCTGTGCCCCGCCCCGTGCGAGGCGGCGTGCGTGCTGGCGATCAACAGCGACGCGGTCACGATCAAGCAGGTCGAGCTGCAGATCATCGACCACGCGTTCGAGGAGGGCTGGGTCGCGCCGCAGCCCCCGACGACGAAGACCGGCAAGAAGGTGGCCGTCGTCGGGTCGGGCCCGGCCGGGCTCGCCGCCGCGCAGCAGCTCACCCGCGTCGGGCACGACGTCGTGGTGTTCGAGCGGGCCGACCGCATCGGCGGTCTGATGCGCTACGGCATCCCCGAGTTCAAGATGGAGAAGAACCGGCTCGACCGGCGGCTGTCGCAGATGGAGGCGGAGGGCACGCAGTTCCGCGCGTCCGTCGACGTCGGCACCGACGTCACGGCCGACCAGCTGCGTGCCGAGTACGACGCCGTGGTGCTCGCGGGCGGGGCCACCGCGTGGCGCGACCTGCCCGCGAAGGGCCGCGAGGTCGAGGGCGTCTACCAGGCGATGGAGTACCTGCCGTGGGCCAACCACGTGCAGCAGGGCGACATCGACGCCCCGCCGATCACGGCGGAGGGCAAGCACGTGGTGATCATCGGCGGCGGGGACACCGGCGCCGACTGCCTGGGCACCGCCCACCGGCAGGGCGCGGCGTCGGTCACCCAGCTGGAGATCATGCCCACGCCGCCGGAGAAGCGCACGGAAGGCATGCCGTGGCCGACCTACCCGATGGTCTACCGGGTGTCGTCGGCCCACGAGGAGGGCGGCGAGCGGCTCTTCTCGGTGAACACCACCGAGTTCGTCGCCGACTCCGACGGCAAGCTCCGGGCGCTGCGGATCGTCGAGGTGAGGCGCGACGAGAGCGGCCGCTTCGTGGCGATCGAGGGCACGGAGAAGGAGCTGCCCGCCCAGCTCGTGCTGCTCGCCATGGGCTTCGTCGGCCCCGAGAAGGGCAGGCTGCTCGCCGACCTCGGCGTGGAGCTGGACCAGCGCGGCAACGTCGCTCGCGACGACAACTTCATGACCAGCGTCGACGGCGTTTTCTCGGCGGGTGACATGGGCCGGGGCCAGAGCCTGATCGTCTGGGCCATCGCCGAGGGCCGCGCAGCGGCCGCAGGCGTGGACGGCTACCTGACGGGCCGCAACGTCCTCCCGAGGCCGATCGCGCCCACAGACCGCCCGATCACCTGAGCCGGCAGTACGAGCGGCACCCTCGTCCGGCCCCCCTACCGGACGCGAGTGCCGCTCGTACCTCAGCTCTCCGAGCCGTGCGATGGCTCGGAGGTCCTGATCGCCCGGGTCGGGCCGTCGACGGGCTCCCCTGGGTGCGGCGCGGAACCGGGACGGCCGGGGTTCGCCCGCCGCCTGCGCACCACCAGCAGCGCGCCGATCACGACGAGCACGATCGCCCCCACCCCGACGTTCCCCGGACGAGCAGCTGGGTCAGGCGGTTCTGGGATGCGTCGCCGTGCAGGTCCCGGGAGGCCTCCGCGTCGCTGCGCAGCTCGGCGAACGCGTGCGGCGGTCAGCGGCCGGCGGCCGCAGCGAGACCGGGGGAACCACCCTCCGCCGGCTCGTTCCCCGACGTCGACCCGCGCCGGGTGCGCAGCCGCTCCGCGAGCGCGAAGGCACCGGCCGTCAGGGCGCCCATGGCGATGCCGGCCGCCAGGCCGCGCAGTGGGTCGCCGCCGGTGAGCGGGCCCAGCAGCAGCCCGACGACCATCATGTAGCAGGCCCACAGCGCCGAGCTGGCGAGCGAGCAGGGCAGGAACCGGCGCGGCGACAGGCCGTACCGCCCGGCGGCCGTGGCGCTGACCAGCCGCCCGGCGGGCACGAACCGCGCACCGACGATCGTGACGGCCGGCCGGCGTGCGATGTTGCGCTGCACCCAGCCCGCGATGCCGCCGCCGCCCGGGCGGGCGAGACGGCGCGACGTTCGTCCGAGCGCGAAGAGCAGGTGGTCACCCGCCACCGATCCCGTGAACGCCGCGGCGAGCAGCCCCAGCGCCATCTGCACGTCGTGTGCGCCGATCGCGACGGCGGACGCCGTCATCAGCAGCGGCTCGCTCGGCACCACCGGGAACGGTCCGTCCAGGGCCACGAGCAGCGCCAGCACCGGCAGCAGCCATGCGCTGTGAAGCAGCAGTGCGACGTCCATCCGCCTCCCTCGACCGGGTATCAGGGTGGTCGGCGGGGGCGTCGCGATCACTGGCGTAGACACCCGGATCGAGCGGGGGGTAATCCCCACCTCGAGGCACTACGGTGACGGCGGGTGCGCAGCGGGTGACAGTTGCGGGTGCGTTATCGGACCGTGACGGCTGCGTACGCCAGAGGGGTTGACGCTGAACCCTGTTAGCGCTCACATTGGGTCGCCCGCCCACCGCGGGACGGCCCGACTCATCACGGGCAGGCATCTCGAGGAGGAGACGTGCACAAAAAGCTCGGATTGGTCGCAGCGGGCGCCGCTATGGCGCTCGTGCTCGCGGCCTGTGCCGGCGGAGGCGCCGGTGGGGGCGGGGGCGCCGGTGGAGGCGCCGCGCAGCAGCAGCAGCCCGCAGACCTGCTCGTCGGGGTGGCCATGCCCACCCAGGAGTCCGAGCGGTGGATCGACGACGGCGACAACGTCAAGAAGCAGCTCGAGGCGGCCGGGTACCAGGTCAGCCTCCAGTTCGCGAACAACGACATCCCGACGCAGTCGCAGCAGATCGACCAGATGATCACCCAGGGCGCGGACGCGCTGATCATCGCCGCGATCGACGGCACCGCACTCTCCAGCCAGCTGCAGACCGCGAAGTCCCAGAACATCCCGGTCATCTCCTACGACCGGCTCATCCGCAACAGCCCCGACGTCGACTTCTACGTCACGTTCGACAACTTCCAGGTGGGCGTCGCCCAGGGCGAGGCCCTGCTGACGGGGCTGGGCATCAAGAACGCGGACGGCTCGCCGGGCTCGGCCACGGGACCGTTCAACATCGAGCTGTTCGCCGGCTCGCTCGACGACAACAACGCGTTCTTCTTCTTCAACGGCGCGATGTCGGTCCTCCAGCCGCTGATCGACAACGGCACGCTCGTCGTCAAGAGCGGCCAGACGGCCATCGAGCAGATCGCGATCCAGCGCTGGCTGCAGGAGACCGCCCAGAAGCGCATGGAGGACGTGCTGACCGCCGCCTACAACGACGGCAGCAAGCTCAACGGCGTCCTCTCGCCCTACGACGGGATCTCCCGCGGCATCATCACCGCGCTGCAGAACGCCGGCTACGGCCCGACGCTCAGCGGCGGCGCGAACCCGCTGCCGGTGGTCACCGGACAGGACGCCGAGGTCGCGTCGGTCAAGCTGATCAACGACGGCGTGCAGAGCTCGACGATCTTCAAGGACACCCGCTTGCTGGCCGAGCAGGGCGTCATCGCCGCCAAGGCCTACCTCTCCGGCAGCCAGCCGCAGGCCAACGACACCACGACGTACGACAACGGCGTCAAGGTCGTCCCGTCCTACCTGCTGCCGGTCGAGACGGTGTTCAAGGACAACATCCAGTCCTCGCTCGTCGACTCCGGCTACCTGACGGCCCAGGAGGTCGCCAGCGGCCAGTCGGGCTGACGCGGGAACCAGAGCGCGGCGGGCCCCGGCTGCGAGTGCTGCCGGGGTCCGCCGAACCACGCACAATCGGGCCAGGGGGATGCCCGTAGGCACGACGACGAAGAGACCACGAGGTTCATGGACGACTACATCCTGGAGATGCGCGGCATCACCAAGACCTTCCCCGGCGTCAAGGCACTGTCGGACGTGAACTTCGCCGTGCGGCGCGGCGAGATCCACGCGATCTGCGGCGAGAACGGCGCCGGCAAGTCGACGCTGATGAAGGTCCTCTCCGGCGTCCACCCGGCCGGCGACTACGAGGGCGAGATCGTCTACGACGGCCAGCCCGTCCGGTTCGCCGGCATCCGGGACAGCGAGCACGTCGGCATCGTGATCATCCACCAGGAGCTCGCCCTGGTCCCGTACCTCTCGATCGCCGAGAACATCTTCTTGGGCAACGAGCGCAGGGGCCGCAGCGGTCTCATCGACTGGAACAGGGCGAACGCCGACGCCGCCCGACTCCTCGCCGAGGTCGGCCTCACCGAGAACGCCGTCACACCGGTCGGCCAGCTCGGGGTCGGCAAGCAGCAGCTCGTGGAGATCGCCAAAGCCCTGTCGAAGGACGTGCGCCTGCTGATCCTCGACGAGCCGACCGCCGCGCTGAACGACAACGACTCGGCCCACCTGCTCGGCCTGCTGCGCGCCCTCAAGGAGCGCGGCATCACCTCGATCATGATCTCGCACAAGCTGAACGAGATCGTCAGCATCGCCGACCGCACCACCGTCATCCGCGACGGCCGCACGGTCGAGACCATGGACATGAGCGACCCGGACGCCACGCAGGACCGGATCATCCGCGGCATGGTCGGCCGCGATCTCGAGAGCTTCTACCCCGACCGGGAGTCGAATCCCGGCGAGGAGGTGCTTCGCGTCGAGGACTGGACGGTCTGGCACCCCACGCAGGAGCGCACGGTCGTCGAGGGAGCCAGCTTCACGGCGCGGGCGGGTGAGGTCGTCGGGATCGCCGGGCTCATGGGCGCCGGCCGCACCGAGCTCGCGATGAGCATCTTCGGGCGGTCGTACGGGCGCAACATCTCCGGCAAGATCTTCATGCACGGCAAGGAAGTGCGCACGCGCTCCGTCGCCGAGGCGATCGAGAACGGCATTGCCTACGCCACCGAGGACCGCAAGCGCTACGGCCTCAACCTCATCGAGGACATCCGGCGCAACGTCTCGGCCGCGGCGCTCGGCAAGCTCTCCTCGCGCGGCTGGGTCAACGGCAACGAGGAGATCAAGGTCGCCGAGGAGAGCCGCCGCAACCTCAACATCAAGGCGCCCAGCGTCATGAGCGTCGTGGGCAAGCTCTCCGGCGGCAACCAGCAGAAGGTCGTGCTGTCGAAGTGGCTGTTCACCGACCCCGAGGTGCTGATCCTCGACGAGCCGACCCGTGGTATCGACGTCGGCGCAAAGTACGAGATCTATCTGATCATCAACCGGCTCGTCGCTGCGGGAAAGGCCGTGGTCGTGATCTCGTCCGAGCTGAACGAGCTGCTCGGCATCTGCGACCGCATCTACACCCTGTCCGCGGGCCGGATCACCGGTGAGGTGCCGGTGCGCGAAGCGACCCAGGAGAACCTGATGGCCCTCATGACCAAGGAGAGGGAGTCGGCGGCATGACCAGGACCGCACCCCCCGAGGAGAAGGCGCCCGAGGGCGCCACCACGTCGGTCGCGCTGCACACCGGCACCAGCAACATCCGCGAGCTGCTCACGCGCAACCTGCGGCAGAGCGGCATCTACGTCGCCTTCGTAGCGATCATCGCCCTGTTCGCGATCCTCACCGACGGCGTCTCGCTCAGCCCGATCAACATCACGAACATCGTCCTGCAGTACTCCTACATCCTCGTGTTGGCGATCGGCATGGTCATCGTGATCATCGCCGGGCACATCGACCTGTCGGTCGGGTCGGTGGTCGCGCTCACCGGTGCGATCTCGGCGGTGCTGGTCATCCAGCAGGGAATGCCGTGGTGGGTCGGGATCCTCGCCGCACTGGCCGCCGGGGTGGTGATCGGCGCATGGCACGGGTTCTGGGTCGCCTACGTCGGGATCCCGGCGTTCATCGTGACGCTCGCCGGCATGCTGCTGTTCCGCGGCCTCACCCAGCAGGTGCTGGGCAACATCTCGCTCTCCCCGTTCCCGGCGGAGTACCAGCAGGTGGCGACCGGGTTCATCAACGGTCTCCTCGGCGGCCCGGGCTACGACGTCTTCACGCTGCTCATCGGCGTGATCGCGGTGGCGGGCTACGCGGTGAGCGGCTTCCGCACCCGCCTGGCCCGCATCACCTACCAGCAGCCGGTCGAGTCGTTCCCGCTGTTCGTGGCGCGGGTCGTGCTGGTCGGCGCGGTCGTCATGTACTTCGCATGGCAGCTCGCCAACGCCCGCGGCCTGCCCGTCGTGCTGATCATCCTCGGCGTCCTGGTGCTCGCCTACGGCGTCGTCACGCGGCGCTCGGTCTTCGGGCGGCAGGTCTACGCCATCGGCGGCAACCTGTCGGCCGCGACGCTCTCCGGTGTGAAGGTCCGGGCGGTCAACTTCTGGATCTTCGTCAACATGGGCGTCCTGTCCGCCGTGGCGGGGATCATCTTCTCGTCCCGCTCCAACGGGGCCCAGCCGGGCGCCGGCAACATGTTCGAGCTCGACGCGATCGCGGCGGCGTTCATCGGCGGCGCGGCCGTGACCGGCGGCGTCGGCACCGTCGTCGGCGCCGTGGTCGGCGGCCTGATCATGGCGGTCATGAGCAACGGCATGCAGCTCATGGGCATCGAGCAGCCGATCCAGTCCGTGGTCAAGGGCATCGTGCTGCTGCTCGCGGTCGCCTTCGACATCTACAACAAGCGGCGGGCGGGCTCGTCACGCTGACCTTCGCGACGGTGATCTACCCCGGCAGGACGATCCGGTAGTCGAAGTCGCCGCCCTTCGGCGCGACGATCTCCAGGTCGTCGGTCATCACCCGGTGCAGGCGCAGCGTCTCGACGGTCGGCCTGTCCTGCGGCGCGCGGGCGGCGGCGGAGAACTCGCAGCCCGGCCCCAGCTCCACCCGGACGGCGAGCCCGGCCTCGTTGACCACCTCCGCGCTGCGGCCGTCCGGGGACACCGTCGCGATCTGGCTCTTCCCCTGCATCGCCGCGGCCCACAGGTCGACGCAGAACTCGTTCGCGACCCGGTGGCCCGGGAGCGTGCCCGTGTAGGAGACGTGCACGACCTGGCCGTCCAGCCGCACCGTCTTGCGGAAGCGGCCGAACGCCTCGACGTCGTGCAGCACCACGCCGCGCTCGCCCGCCCGCTTCGCCCGGTGGTCCTCGGCGAGGCGGGCCGCAAGGTCCTGGAGGTTGTCCGGGGCATCGGCGGGCGGGCTGCCCTCGCCGTACTCGAAGGTGACGGCCGCCGGGTCCGTGGAGATCTCGTCGTAGACGTTGAAGTTGTCCGGGTAGTACCAGTCGAACGCGTCGTCGCCGGCGGGGCTGGTGCCGGTGGTGCCCCGGCTCGGGTCGACGTCGCTGGCGACGTAGGCGTGGTTCGGGGTCCACACGGTGTTCTGCAGCACGATCCCGTCGCACTGCACCCCGCTGTCGGACGCCCAGTCCATGTCGAGGAACTGGTAGGCCTTGCACGTCCCGCTCACCGAGTACGGACGCCCGTCGACCAGGGAGAACAGCTGGGTGATGCGCCCGCCGTTGCGGTCGAGCACCACCAGCGCCCGCGCGTTGTAGAGCACGACGGAGGGCAGCGGGTCGTGGTCCCAGTGCAGCCCCCGCTCCCGCCGCCACGCGGGCGCCGCGTCGCGGTCGACGACGTCCTCCAGCTGCGCCACGCGATCGACCACGGGGCCGGCATCGCGGAAGGCGCCGTCCGGTAGGCGCTGCGCCCAGGCGGCCCAGATCGCGGCGGCGAGGTAGACGTGCGTGTTGCGCAGCTGCAGCGACTCGGCCAGCACGAAGTCCTCCCCCTCGGTGCCACCGGGATCGTTCTCCGGGACGCGGGCGCGCTTCGACCACTGCGACTCGTGCAGGTTGAGGGTGAGGTACAGCCGGGCGAGGTCGAAGAGCTGGTTGCGGCAGTCGGCGGGGCAGGACGCGATGGCCCGCTCGGCCCTCTTCGAGACCGCCTCGAGGTCCTCCCCCAGCCACTCGGCCCTCGTCCGGGCCCACGCCGTGTACCAGGTGTCGAACGCGAGCCCGAAGTCGTGGCCCGGCACCGGGTCCAGGTGCAGGCGCCACTCCTTCTCGATGTAGGGGTCCGACGCGCGCACCAGGTCGAGGTCCCCGACGCAGTCGGCGTCGCCGAGGTCGTCGGTGGTGACCACCTGCACCCACGGGTGGGCGGCCAGCCACGACAGCGCGGCCTGGTACTTCTGGTTGAACTGCAGCTCGTTGCCGTTGTAGACGCCGTCGAACCAGCCGTTGCCGCTGGCCTTGTCGGCGTCGTCGGAGTAGACGAGCAGGTTGCCGCGCCGCAACTGCGGCTGGGCGGCCAGCTCGATGAACTTGCGCCGCAGGTCGCGTGCGATCTTGCCGCGGTCGGCGTCGTGGTCGTCTGCCCCGAGCAGCCTGTCCTTCATCTCCGGGTCGATGAACAGCACCTTGAGGCCGCTCACGCGGTCGCGCCACAGGTACTGCCAGTTCACCCACCGGCCGCCGGTCTCCCTGCCCATCGGCGGGCTGGGGTTGCGGACGACCGTGGCCGTGTCCTCCTCGCCGTTCTCGTGGTGCCCGCCGTCGACGACGAGGAACTCCATGCCGGCCTTCTGCAGCGCCTGCACGACGTTGGGCCGGTCGGTGACGATGCGCGAGTCGGGGTAGTAGACCGGCCTCGTCTCCCCGAGGATCTCGCGCATCGCGTCGGAGCCGAGCGTGATCGCGTCGAGGTTCGTCGCGGCCGTGTAGTAGGGCAGCCGGTGCGCCCCGAACCCGGCGACGACCGGCACGAGCAGGCCGTCCCGAACGTCCTCGCGCATCCGCTGGAGGTCCTCGGGGCAGTCGTGGGCGAGCAGGTCGAGCAGCCCGCCGTTCATCGCCCACATCTGCTTGATGCCGTAGTGGCGGTGCGCGTCGAGGGTGAACGCGTACCCGTCGCCGGTGTTGCTCTCCTTGCTGCCGGGGCGGCTGCTGTAGCTCGCGGCGGGGTCGCGCATCGTCACCTGCGCGTACGTGCTGGGCGGGGTGTAGTCGTCGTCGGCGGTGGCGAACAGGTCGTTGAGGCCCTGGATGGCGAAGTTGACGAACACGACGCGGGCGCTCCCGGCGTCCGCGGGGGCAGCGAGGTCGACGTCGACGGCCCTTCCGTGGTGGGTGACCACCACCGGCGGGAGGTCGTCCCCCGACCGCGGCACGGCGACGGTGACCGAGTCGGCGGAGAGGTCGACGAGCGGCAGCGGGTCCGGCTGCGGGGTGCGCAGATCGATCATCCGGTCGCCGATCTGCAGCGCGAGGTCGGGCCGGTCCTGGCGGTGGGCGAACAGGTCCACGACGTCGACGCGGATCTCGTCGCGGTCACCGGCGCGGCGGTGGTAGAGCACCCACCCGTCGAGCGCGGCGCCCGGCTGCGGGATGAAGATCCGGCGGATGTCGTCGCGGGTGAAGTCGGGGGCCACGGCGACGGTGGTGCAGGTGGCGGAGTGGACCTCCGGTCCATGGGCGAAGGTCACCGAGAGCGTGTACCGGATCTGCGCGCCTGCGGGCACGGCAGGCAGCTTGGCCTCCAGGTACTGCGTGCGTCCGCTGCCCAGTGAGTGGTCGAGCCCCACGTAGTAGGGCAGGTGCTCGAAGCGGAACTGGCCCTGGGTGCGCATCTGGTGGCGCATCCAGTCCGCGAAGCCCTTCCGGATGTGGCGCATCCGGGCCCGCGTCGACCACGACCGCCCGTCCACCTCGACCTGCAGCCGGTGCGCGACGATCCGAACTCCCGGCTCGTCGGTTTCGATGCGGAACGGGAGCAGGACGTCCAGGGAGCCGTCGGGCCCGGCGACCACACGGGGGTAGGCGTCCGGTGTGAAGTGGACGATGCCTGCGTTCATGGTGACTCCCCCGTGTGGTGCGACTCCGGACCGGAGTCGCTCGCGCCGCGTGTCCGATCCGTTACTCGCTGAGCCCGAGAGCTGCACGTCATTGACGTGGGCTCGCGGAGGCGGCAACGCTTCATCGCAGAATCCCGACTCCTCAGAAGGGGTGGCGACAGCGGTGATGCACGGCGCGAGCACGCGGGACCGGGATGTCGTGCTGCACGTGCTCGGTGATTTCGCCGCCACCGTCGATGACCGGCCGGTCGCTCTGGGTGGCCCTCGGCAGAAGGCGGTGCTCGCGCGCATCCTGGCGGGGTCGGACGAGACCGTATCGGCCGAACAGGTCGTGGACGACGTCTGGGGCGAGCGGTCCGTCGACTCGACCGTGGCGTCCGTGCACGCCTACGTCTCACGGCTGCGGCGGCTGCTGGGCGGCGATGCGATCCCGCGGCGGGCCGGGCGGTACCTGATCGACCGGGAGGTCGTCACCGTCGATGCCGACCTGTTCGTCGACGACGTGTCCCGCGGCAGGGAGGCCCTCGCCCGTGGCGCGGACGACGCGGCGGCGGCCATCCTCGACGCGGCGCTCGGCCGGTGGCGGGGCCCGGACGCGTTCGGGGCGATGCGCGAGGCGCACTTCCTGGCACCACTCGCGGCGAAGTGGGAGCAGCTGTACGTGCTGGCCGCCGAGGCGCTGGCCGACGCGCACGCCCGCTGCGGGCGGGCAGGCGACGACGTCGCGCTCCTGCACGAGCTGGCCGAGCGGGACCCGCTGCGGGAGTCCGTGGCCGTCCGTCTCGTCAGGGCCCTGTACGCGGCGGGCAGGCAGGCCGATGCCCTCGCCGCGTTCGAGCGGTGCCGGCACGCGCTCGCCGAGCAGCTCGGCGTCGATCCGACCCCCGAGCTGCGCCGGGTGCACGCGGCCGTGCTGGCCCAGGAGCCGCTCCCCGCGGCCGTCTCCTCGGCGCTGCCGACCAACCTCCCGCCGCGGAACCGCTCGTTCGTGGGGCGGGAGGACGTGCTCGCCGAGGTCTCCGGCGTCCTGGACGACGACGTCCGCCGGCCCCGGGCCGTGGCACTGGTCGGCCTCGCGGGCGTCGGGAAGACGGAGCTGGCCCTCGAACTCGCCCACCGCAGGCGCCGGACCGGCAGGGTCGCCTGGTGGGTCGCGGCCGAGGATCCCGCCGGCACCGCCACCGGGCTGGCCGATCTCGCGGCCGCGCTCGGCATCGTCGCCTTCGAGCGGGGGGAGGACACCCACGCGGCCCTCTGGACCGAGCTCGACCGGGCGCCCGGCTGGGTGCTGGTGTTCGACAACGCCGACGACCCCGCCCTGCTGGAGCCGTTCCTGCCCGCCGCCCGGCACGGCGACGTCGTGATCACCTCGCGCAACCCGGCGTGGCGACGGCTCGCCCGGCCGGTCACCGTCTCGTCGCTGCGAAGGACGGAGTCGGTCCGCTACGTGGTGGGGCGTACCGGCGACGCCGCCGCCGAGGCCGACACGCTCGCCGAGCAGGTCGGGGACCTGCCGCTCGCGTTGGAACAGGCCTGCGCCTACATCGAGCAGACGGGGATGTCCGTCCCGGACTACGTGGAGCTGTTCCGCGAGCGGCGGGCGAGCCTGCTGCTGCGCGACCCGCTCGACTCGCGACCGACCGTCGCCACGACGTGGGGGCTCGCGTTCGACCGGCTGTACCAGCGCTCGCCGCGTGCGGCCGGGCTCCTGGAGGCGATCGCGTTCCTCGCCCCGGACGCGATCACCGTCGCCACGCTGCGCCGCCTCGGTCATCCCGAGATGTTCGCCGACGAGCTCGACCTGCAGGACGCGCTCGCGGAGCTGCTGCGGCTGTCGCTCGTCGACCGCGACTCGGGGTTCGTCCGGGTGCACCGGCTGGTGCAGGACGTCGTCAGGGCCCGGCTGCCGGTCGGGGTTCGGCGGCGCCGGCTCGTCGAGGCCGTGCGGGCCTGTACGGGCGACGGGGCCGACACCGAGGACGCCGGCGCGCACCTGCTGACCGTCGCCGCGCACGCCGAGGCGCTCGGCACCGTGCCCGACGGGTTGGTGGAGGCGCTGGCCGAGCTGGCGGGCCGGCAGGCGGCGCGTGCGCTCTACCCGGCGGCGCAGCGCGTCCTGGAGACGGCGTTGCGCCTGCAGCACGAGATCGACGACGCCGTGCTGCACGGCACGCTCGTGTGCCGGCTCGGCGAGGTGCTCGACGCCGCCGGGTACCTCGCGCCCGCCCTCGACCTGCACCGGCGCGCGGTGCGGATCCTCGACTCGACCCTCGATCCGGACGACGTCGTGCTCGCCCACGCCTACAACCGCCTCGGCCACGTCCTCAACTGCGCCGACGACGCCGTCGCCGCCATCGACGCCCACGAGCGCGCGCTGCTGGCCCTGCAGAAGGCCGGGAGGGACGACCTCGTGCCGCCGGTGCTGGTCGACCTCGGTTACACGCTGTGGGCCGCGGGGCGACTGGGTCCCGCCGGCGAGGCGCTACGGGCGGGACGCGAACTGCTGGAGGGTCATGGACGGCGCGACGACCGTGACTGGGCGCACGCCACCGCCGGTCTCGGCATCGTCGCGCAGGACGGCGGCAACCTCGAAGAGGCGGTGTCGCTCCAGCGCACCGCCCTGGATGTGTTCACGCGCGTCTGCGGCCCCGAGCACCCCGACACCGCCCAGACTCTGGACAAGCTCGGCTACGCGCTGCGGCTCTCGGGCCGCGCCGACGAGGCCGTCGAGGTGCACCTGCGCGCGGTGCGGCTGCTGGAGCGCGTGCTCGGCGCCGACGACTCGCGCGTGGCGATGACTCTCACGAACCTCGGCCTCGCCTACGCCGACGCGGGCCGGACCGGCGAGGCGATCGAGGCCCAGGCACGGGCACGGCGGATCTTCCACGCCGCGCTCGGCCCCGCGCACGCGAGCACGCTGCTGGCCGACAGACGGCTCGCCGTCGCACTCGCCGCCAGCGGGAACCAGGTCAGGGCCCGCACGCTGATGAACGCCGTCCTCGAGGTGGCGGAGCAGCGCCTGGAGGACAACCCGGCCGAGCAGGCCCGGATCGCCGCCGACGCCGCGCGCGTGTTCGGATCGGACACGGTCTAGGCCATTGCAAGTCCGCTGCAAGCGCGACGCGTGACTGTATGCCTCCTGCTCGTTCTGGGGAGGCAACAATGGTCAGCCCCGATCCGGTCACCACCGCGGCACCGAGCACCGGCCAGCTCGTCAGAGATGCGTGCGACCGGCGCCCCGGAGCGTGGTCCGAACTGGCTTCGCGGTACGAGGGCCTCGTACGGGCCGTCGTCGGCTCCTACCGGCTCCAGGAGGCCGACTTCGCCGACGCGGTGCAGAACACGTGGCTGCGGGCCCTCGAGCGGCTCCACACCGTGCGCGACCCCGACAGCCTCGGCGGGTGGCTGACCACGGTCGCGCGGCGCGAGTGCCTCGCGCTACTGGCCCGGTCCCGCAGGGAGGCGCCGACGGGGGTCGCGGAGGACCAGCTCGTCGTGGAGGAGCCCGGGCCGTTGGCGATGGTGCTGGCGGAAGAGGCCCGGCGCGCGGTCGCCCACGCGGTGACCGAGCTGCCGGTGAAGCCGCGCGCGCTGGTCAGCGCGCTGTTCTCGACCCCGGAACCCAACTACGCCGAGGTGTCCCGGCAGATGGGGCTGCCGATCGGGAGCATCGGGCCCACCCGGCAGCGGGCCCTGCGGACGCTGCGGTGCGGGCTCGCCCGAGCGGGCCAGGATCTCTGCGCGAGCAGCTGACGTCCACCGCTGCGGAGCGTGCTGCCGCGCTGGCGGTTCAGCGTTCAGCCCACCCTGACGACGACCTTGCCGAACACCCCTCGGTCGAGGTGCGCGAGTGCCGACGGGAGGTCCTCCAGCGCGTACTCCGCGTCGACGACCGGGCTGATGCCCGTCGTCTCGACGGCCCGGACGAGCTGCTCGAGCGCGCTCCGCGGACCCACCTGGATGCCGTCGAGCGTGAGCTTCTTGCGCGCGAACTGAGCGATCTGGCCCGCCAGCTCGAACCCGTCGAGGACGCCGATCAGCGAGATGCGACCGCCGACCGCCGCGGCCTCGATCGAGCGGGCCAGGTGCGCGCCCCCGTGGCGAGCCACGCCTTCGGCACGAGGCACCTGGTGCACCCCGAGGTCGGCGCGCTCACGCTCGAGCTGGAGACCCTCGACCTCGCCGACGGCACGGGCCACCGCCTCGTGACCTACGGCGCGGAGCCCGGCAGCCCGAGCGACGCGGCGCTGCAACTCCTGCGCATGACGGCCTCAGCGAGCCCGGAACCAGGTGTTCGCGGCCGGGCGGAACATCAGCACGAGCGCGGAGAACACGGCGACGAGGTGCGCGATGCGCAGGGTCGCCGCGACGAGCGCGGGCGCCTCGGCCGTCACGAGGAACAGGCCGGGTGAGCCGCCCGCCATCAGCCAGGAGATCGGCTCGATCACGAGGGACAGGGTGCCGAACCCGCCGAGCAGCACCGCCACCGTCCACCGGACGGCGTCGCGCCCGGTGCGCAGTGCGAGCACCAGCACGGTGAGCACGGCGTAGATCCCGAAGCGCCCGGCGAGCTGGGTGAGGGTGGGTGGCTCGGGGAGCAGCAGGTGGACGAGCGCTTCCACGGCTCCGGCTCCGATGGCGGCGAGCCAGAGCACGACGGACATCTGAACGGCGGCGGGTGCGGTGCGTGCGGCGACGGTGGCCATGCTGCGAGTGTTCGCCGCTGCGGAGCCGGAAACCGCCCGGCACACCCCCGACCCGGGACGGGGGAAATCCCCACCCCCGACCCGGAATTCTCTGGTAGAAAAGAAGATTGCGATTACCACTGATCAATGGGATCGCATTTCTGTAGCTATTCTACCAGAGGAGCTCCGGAATTGTCGAGCGTGGATGAGGACCGCCGCCACATCGCACTTCTGTACGACCGTTTCGACGCCGAACGAGCCGCTGCGGAGCGCGAACTGCTGACGGCCCAGCGGGCCTCGGGCAGCTCGCCGGGCGAGCGCGCCCTGCGGGAGACGGCGGTACGCGTGCAGACCGCACGGCTCGGCCGGCTGCGCGCAGGCGGTGACGGCCTGTGCTTCGGCCGCACCGACGCCGTCGACGGCACCCGGACGTTCGTGGGCCGCCTCGGGCTGCTCGACGACGACCTGGAGCCGTTGCTCATCGACTGGCGCGCGCCCGCGGCCCGCCCGTTCTACACGGCCACGGCAGCACACCCCGAGGGCCTCGTGCGCAGGCGCCACTTCCGCACCCGCGGCCGCGCCGTGCTCGACGCGCACGACGACGTGTTCGTCCACGGCGGCGACGACGGTTCGGCGGGCTCGGACGCCGCTCTGCTGGCCGCGCTCGACGCGCCGCGCACCGGGGCGATGCGCGACATCGTCGCCACGATCCAGGCCGAGCAGGACGAGATCATCCGGCTGGAGCACACCGGGATCACCGTGATCGAGGGCGGCCCGGGAACCGGGAAGACGGCGGTGGCGCTGCACCGCGTGGCCTACCTGCTCTACACGCACCCGCAGCTGGCCCGCCGCGGCGTGCTGGTGCTCGGCCCGCACCCGCGGTTCCTGCAGTACATCTCCGCCGTGCTGCCCTCGCTCGGGGAGACCGACGTCGTGTTCGCGACGCCCGGCGACCTGCTGCCCGGACTCACCACCGACGTGGAGGACGCCCCGGACGCCGCGCGCGTGAAGGGGTCGCTCGCGATGGTCGAGGTGATCGCAGCGGCCGTGGCCCGCCGCGAGGAGGTGCCCGGAGAGCCGATCCCGATCGAGCTGGACGACGTCACGGTCGAGATCACCGCCGAGATCGCGACCGCCGCGCGCGAGCGTGCCCGCGCCCGCGGGCTGCGCCACAACGAGGCGCGGCCGGTCTTCGCGACGGCGGTGCTCGACGCGCTCGCCGAGCAGGCCGTCGACCGGATCGGCGCGGGCTGGCTCGCTCCGCGCGAGGCACCCGAGCTCGCCGCCGACCTGCGGACCGATGCACGAGCCGAGCTGCGCGAGAACCGGCAGCTGCACGCGGCCCTCGACGCGCTGTGGCCCGAGCTCACCCCGCAGACGCTGCTCGCGGACCTGTTCAGCTCGCCGGAACGGCTCGACAGCGCGGCGGCCGCGCTCGCGCCTGCCGACCGCGCGGCGCTCGCCCGCGAGGACGGCGCGGCCTGGACGGTGTCGGACGTGCCGCTGCTCGACGAGGCCGCCGAGCTGCTGGGTCCCCCGGCCACCGTCAGGGCCGGTGCGAAACGGGCGGCGCGCCGCGCGGCCGAGGGCCTCGGCTACGCCGCGGACGTCCTGCGGTTGCTCGACGTCGAACCGGCGGACGACGACGAGATCCGCGCCGTCGACCTGGTGGACGCGGACCTGCTCGCCGAACGCCATGAGGAGCTCGACCACCGCACGATCGCCGAGCGGGCGGCGGCCGACCGGGAGTGGGTGTACGGGCACGTGGTGGTCGACGAGGCGCAGGAGCTGTCCGACATGGACTGGCGCGTGCTGCTGCGCCGCTGCCCCACCCGCTCGTTCACCGTGGTCGGGGACCTCGCCCAGCGCCGCTCGGTGGCCGGGGCGCGCTCATGGGCCGCCGCGCTCGAGCGCTACGCGCCGGGACGCTGGACCCACCGCGTGCTGACGGTCGGCTACCGCACCCCCGCGGAGATCATGGCGGTGGCGACCGACGTCCTGGCGGCGCACAACCCGGGCTGCACCACGCCCGAGGCCGCGCGCAGCACCGGCGTACGCCCGTGGGCGCAGCGCGTGCGGCCGGACGAACTGGTGGAGGCGGTGCGGGACGAGGTGGGCGGCCCCGGCTCGGTCGCGGTGATCGCCCCGGAGCCGTTCCCCGAGGTGCCGGGCGCCACCGTGCTCACGCCGCGGGAGGCAAAGGGCCTCGAGTTCGACGCCGTCCTCCTCGTGGAGCCGCAGCGGATGCACCCGGCGGACCTCTACGTCGCGCTCACCCGGGCCACCCAGCGGCTCGGCGTGCTGCACACCGAGCCGCTGCCGGCCGGTCTGCACCGGCTGGCGGTCCGGGTGTAGATCGTCGTCTCCGCCCGTGCTCGCCGCGGCCCACCCCTGCGCGGGCAGCCCTCGTGCCGGGCCGCCGCGCCCTTGGAGAACCTCCGGCGGGCAGTACAACTGAGCTGCCGGATTCCGTGATCATGGTGTTCGGCACGTCCGGCGCGGCCCGCGCATGATCCGCGGTATCGGTTGCCCATTGCTGTTGCGACAGCCATGGGCAACCGCTACGCGGGAGCTTGC
Source organism: Pseudonocardia hierapolitana (assembly GCF_007994075.1). Lineage (NCBI taxonomy): Bacteria > Bacillati > Actinomycetota > Actinomycetes > Pseudonocardiales > Pseudonocardiaceae > Pseudonocardia > Pseudonocardia hierapolitana. The sequence goes on from NZ_VIWU01000001.1 coordinate 1,853,654, forward strand.
CGGTCATGATCCGCGGTTGCGGTTGCTCATGGTTGCGGAGACAGCGAGGAATGTGGGCCGTGTGGTGTGCCGCGCCCCGCGGGCTGTTGATCCACCTGAGCAGCACACCCCGGTCGCCGCGGCAGCAGCGGCGTGCTGCTCACGCCGCTCAGACCCGGTTGATCGCCGCGGACAGCACGTCAGCGCGGACGCGGCAGCAATGAGGTACTGCTCGCGGCGATCATGACGGCGATACGGGCACCGCACGGTCCCGCACGATTGGCCAACAGCCCGCGTGTGCGACTCGTGCCACGCTCCGGCCGATCACGCCCCGGGCTCCTGGGAATGGCCGGTGGCGGGGACGGTGATCCCGAGGCCGCCGATTCAAGGCTCGGACACAACGGGCTGCAGCTGGAGTACTAACTCCCGGCGAGCCGCTCCACGACCGGCGCGAACTGCTCGAGGAACGAGCCGTTGACGCTGACGTAGGACACGCCGTACGCGTCGCGGCGCCGCTGCAGCTCGTCGGCCATCTCGGCCGGGGTGCCGCGCAGGAGGGTCTGCGAGTCGTGGGCGACGAGGGTGGCGTGGTCGGCACCGATGAAGTGCTGGGTCCACGGCGGGATCTCGTCGCCAACGACGAACAGGTTCATGGCGATCTGGATGTCACGCTCGCCCGCGGCGTCGCGCAGCTGGGCCACCATCCCCGCGTGGTGGTCGCGACCCGAGAGCGGGGGTGCGGCCAGCGTGACGATGTCGGCGGTGCGGGCGGCGAGCGCGAGCGCCTTCGGGCCTCCGGCGGCCACCAGCACGGGAGTGTGCCGGTCGCCGTCGAGCTCGCGCAGGTGCTCGATCGACTCGGACACCTCCCGCAGCCGCTCCCCCGCCGACCCCCACGGCCGGCCGAGCGCCTCGGCGAACCGCTGCGCCTCCGGCCGCCCGGTGCCGATGCCGAAGTCGAAGCGGCCCTCGGTGAGCAGCGAGAGCGAGTGTCCCTCCCACGCGGCGGCGCGCGGCGGCCGCAGTGGGCTGGCCAGCACGAACGTGCCGACGCGCAGCGTCGTGGTCGCGCATGCGGCCACGGCGAGCGACGAGAACGGGGACAGCAGCTGCAGGCCGTCGGGCATCAGGAGGGTGGAGTAGCCGAGCTCCTCCACCCGCTTCGCCGTGGCGGCCCACTGCTCGCCACCACCCTGCGGGGTCACCACCACCCCGAAGCGGAACTTGTGTTCGGACATTCCCCCCACCTCCAGAACCGTTACATGTTTGAACGATTATTTGGAGAGTACCGTTCAGACGCTGTACGGTCCACCCCGTGGCACTGGAGAACCCCCCGGGGTCGGCCTTCCTCCTCGCCGCGGTCGGTGCGCACGCGGCCGCGCGCTTCGCCGAGCGCGTCGCCGACCTCGATCTCACGCCCCCGCAGGTCGGCCTGCTCGGGCTCGTCGCAGCGTCGCCCGGACAGAGCCAGCAGGCCGTGGCCCAGGTACTGGGCATGCCGCCCAGCCGGCTCGTCGGCCTGGTCGACGCGCTCGCCGACCGCGGGCTCGTCGAGCGCAGGCGCAACCGGGCCGACCGGCGGCTGCACGCGCTGCACGTCACCGACGAGGGGACGGCGATGCTGGCCCGGATCTCGAAGATCGGCCGCGAGCACAACGACGCGCTCTGCCGCAGCCTCGACGCGCGCGAACGCGAGACGCTGCGCGATCTGCTCTCCCGGATCGCCGCGGACCAGGGGCTGCGCCCCGGGATCCACCCCGGCTTCCGCAGCGTGTGAATCCCGCCTTCGATGTGTGCCGCCCACACACATAGCCCGGATGTGTGGGCCCTCGACAGAGGGCGGAACGGGCTCGGCCACCGTACCGTCTGGCGACATGACCTCCGTCACGTCACCACCGCTGGCCGGGCGCCGCGCGCTGGTCACGGGGGCGGCCTCGGGCATCGGGGCCGCGCTCGCGCGGCGGCTCGCCGCCGACGGGGCCCAGGTGGTGGCCGTCGACCGCGACGAGGCCGGCCTGGCCACGCTCGCCGGGGAGGCGGGAGTAGAAGCGGTGCCCTGCGACCTGTCCGACCTCGCGGCCGTCGACGCGCTGCCGGCAGCGGTCGACGTCCTGGTCAACAACGCAGGCCTGCAGCACGTCGCCCCGATCCCCGAGTTCGACCCCGACCGCTTCTCGCTGCTCCTGCGCGTGATGCTGGAGGCGCCGTTCCGGCTGGCCCGCCGGGCGCTGCCGCACATGTACGGCCGCGGCTGGGGCCGGGTCATCAACATCTCGAGCGTGCACGGGCTGCGGGCGAGCCCGTTCAAGTCCGCCTACGTCAGCGCGAAGCACGGGCTCGAAGGCCTGTCCAAGGTCATCGCGCTCGAAGGCGCCGAGCACGGCGTCACGAGCAACTGCCTGGACCCCGCGTACGTGCGCACACCGCTGGTCGAGCGGCAGATCTCCGACCAGGCCCGCACCCACGGCATCGACCCCGGCGAGGTCGTGGAACAGATCATGCTCGCGCCGGCCGCCGTGAAGCGCCTCGTCGAGCCGGACGAGGTGGCCGAGCTGGCCGCCGTGCTCTACGGACCGGCCTCGGCGTCGATCACGGGGGCGTCGTTCTCGATGGACGGCGGCTGGACCGCCCACTGACCGAACACTGGAGGAACGGAGACATCGTGGTCACCGACAAGTCCGGCGGGACATCCCGCACCAACATCATCAAGGTCGTCGCGGCCAGCATGGCCGGCACGACCGTGGAGTGGTACGACTTCTTCCTCTACGGCGTCGCCGCGGCGCTGGTGTTCAACGAGGTGTTCTTCCCGGCGCTCGGCCCGGCCGCCGGCACCGTCGCCTCGTTCGCCACGTTCGCGATCGGGTTCGTCGCCCGGCCGCTCGGCGGGCTGGTCTTCGGCCACTACGGCGACAAGCTGGGCCGCAAGACCCTGCTCGTCATCAGCCTGTTGATGATGGGGATCGCGACGTTCCTCATCGGCGTGCTGCCGGGCGCGGCGACGATCGGCGTGGCCGCCCCGATCCTGCTCATCGTCCTGCGGCTCGTGCAGGGGTTCGCCATCGGCGGCGAGTGGGGCGGTGCGGTCCTGATCGTCTCCGAGCACGGCGACCCGGCCCGGCGCGGCTACTGGGCGAGCTGGCCCCAGGCGGGGGTGCCGTTCGGGCAGCTGCTCGCCAACGGGCTGCTGTTCCTGCTGGCCGCCGTCCAGGACGAGGCGGCGTTCCTCGCGTGGGGCTGGCGGATCCCGTTCCTGCTCTCCGCGGTGCTCGTGCTGATCGGGCTGTACATCCGGCTGTCGGTCGAGGAGTCTCCGATCTTCAAGGAGGCCCAGGCCAAGGCCGCGCAGGCGGCCGCCGCCGGGGAGAAGCAGGTCGTCCCGATCGTCGACGTGTTCCGCCGCTACCCCCGCGAGGTCTTCACCGCGATGGGCGCCCGGTTCGCCGAGAACGTCTCGTACTACATCTTCACGATCGTCATCACCTCCTACATGACGCAGCGGCTGGACGTGTCCAGCTCGTTCGTCCTCGGCGCGGTGATGATCGGCGCCTTCGTGCACCTGGTGACGATCCCCGTGTGGGGTGCGCTGTCGGACCGCTACGGCCGCAAGCCGATCTACCTGCTGGGCGCGGCCGGCGTGGGCGTGTGGGCGTTCGTGTTCATCGCGCTGATCGACACCGCCAACTTCGCCCTCACCACGCTCGCCGTGATCGGCGGCCTGGTGTTCCACGGCGCGATGTACGGCCCGCAGGCGGCGTTCCTGTCCGAGCTGTTCGGCACGAAGGTGCGCTACTCCGGCACCTCCGTCGGGTACCAGCTCGCGTCCGTCTTCGCGGGTGGTCTGGCCCCGATCGTCGCGGTGGCCCTCTACACCTCGTTCGACAGCGGGTACGCGGTCGCGGTCTACGTCGCGCTGAGCGCGCTGCTGACGCTGGTCGCCGTGGCCTCCTACGGCGAGACGCGCCAGCGCGACCTCGCCCAGGACCACGCGATCGCCCCGACCCGCTGAGGAGGAGCTCGCGGACGTGGGCGGTGGCATCATCACCGCCGTGTCGCGCACGGCGCTGGAGCTGCTGCGCCTGCTCGCTCAAGACGCTCCCGCCGAGCGGATCGAGGAGCAGGCGCGGGTGCTCGCGGCGGCCGACCCGGAGTCCGGGGCGGTCGCGCGGGAGCTCGCCCTGCGGGTCCGGGCGGGGATCGACGCGCACCGGCGCCGCGAGGCGGAGCTGTCGGCGCTCGTCGACATCGCCCGTGACCTCGCGTCCCTCCCCGACCCGGGCGGCGTGCTCGACACGATCGTGCGCCGGGCCCGCAGCCTGCTCGGGGCGGACTGCGCGTACCTGACCCTCGCCGACCCGGAACGCGGCGACACGTTCATGCGCGCGACGGACGGGTCGATCTCCGCCCGGTTCCAGACGCTCCGGCTGCCGCTGGGTGCAGGGCTGGGCGGCCTGGTGGCGCAGACGCGGCGGCCGTACTGGACGGCCGACTACCCGGCCGACACCCGCTACGACCACACCACCGACATCGACGCGGCCGTCGACGAGGAAGGCCTCATCGCGATCTGCGGCACGCCGCTGCTGGTGGATCACGAGTTCGTCGGGGTGCTGTTCGCCGCACACCGGGTACGCAGGCCGTTCGCCAGCACCGAGGTGGCGCTGCTCGGTTCGCTGGCCGCACTCGCCGCCGTCTCGCTCGTGCAGGTGCGCCGCGCGGCGGAGACGGCCGATGCGCTCGCCGCCCTCTCCAGCGCGCACGCCGGCATCGAGCAGGCGGCCGCGGCGCACGACCGGTTCGCCGGTGTCGTGCTCTCCGGCGGCGGGGTCGACGACATCGCCGCCGCCCTCGGCGAGCTGCTCGGCCGCTGGGTGGCGGTGCTGGACGTCGACGACCAGCTGCTGGCCGCCCACGGTGCGGTGCCCGACGACGCTGCCGACCTTCCCGCCGTGCGCCGGGCCGCGGACGCGGGTCGGCTGGTGAGCGCCGACGGCGCCTCGGCGGTGGCCGTGCGGGCGGTCGGCCAGCGTCTGGGCACCCTCGTGCTCGGCGGCCGCGCCGCGCTCCACGACGGGCAGGTCCGCACCGTCGAACGCGCGGCGATGGTGACGGCGCTGGTGCTGCTGTTCCGGCTGCGGGAGGCCGAGGCCGACCAGCGGGTGCGCACCGACCTGCTCGCCGACCTGCTGGCCCGCCCGGCGGGCGAGGTGGACCCCACGCTCGTCGAGCGCGGGAGGCTGCTCGGTCTGCGGCTGCGCATGCCGCACGTCGTGGCGGTGTGCCGGGGTGCGCGCGGCGCGAGCCATGCGCTCGGTCTCGGCCGTGGTCTCGCGGGTACGCACGACGGGTCGGTGGTCGCGGTCGTGCCCGGACGCGACCCGTCCGCGATCGCCACGGACCTGGCCCGCCGCATGGGGCGGGACGTCGTGACGGTGGGCGCGGCGGGCCCGGTCCTTCCCGCCGCGGGGCTGCGCGACGCGCACGCCGACGCCCGGCGCACGGCCGACGCCCTCTCCGCGCTCGGCCTGCCCGCCGGTTCCGCCCGCGACCTCGGCTTCGCCGGGCTCGTCACCGGCGACGCCGCGGACGTCGACGGGTACCTCGAGCGCGTGCTCGGCCCGGTCGCCGCCCACGACGCACGCCGGGGCACGGACCTGCTGGCCACCCTGGACGCCTACTTCGCCGCCGGGGCGAGCCCGACCCGTGCCGCCGGCGCGCTCCACGTCCACGTGAACACGGTGGCCCAGCGCCTGGAACGGGTGGCGGCACTGCTGGGCGAGGACTGGCACGCCCCCGACCGAGCCCTGGAGCTCCAGCTGGCCCTCCGCCTGAGGAGGCTCCGCAGCAACTCCGGGGCGTCAGCACGTCCGTGACGCCGGGTGGGGCGTCTCAGGGGCGGCGGGCCGCCGCGGCGAAGAGGCCGTCCGGGTCGTAGGCGGCCTGGATCTCGTCCAGGCGGGCTGCGCTCTCGCCGAACACCGCGTCGCGGGCGCTGTCCTCGTCGAGGCCCGCGAAGTTGACGTACACGCCGCCGGTGGCGAACTCGCGCAGCGCGCCCCACGACGAGCGGGCCCAGCCGATCGCGGTGTCGTCCAGGGCAGGGTCGGTCCAGCCGGCGTCGATGCTCAGGTTGTAGCGGGCACCGCGGTGCGGGTAGGCGCTCTCGCCTGCGCCGACGCGGTCGATGGCGCCACCGAGGGTGCGGATCACCATCAGCGACTGCGGGGTGGCCCGCCGGGCGTCGCAGGCGATCATCGTGTCGATCGCGTCGTCGGTGAGGTCGCCGACGAAGTGCGACTTGAAGAAGTAGCGCCCGCCCGCCGGGAACGCGGGGTCGAGGGCCTGCTGCATCTCGGCGTACCGCAGCTCGCCGCCGCCCTGCATGAGCGGCGTGCCCAGCTCGGCGAGCGGTGCCAGCACCGGGTCGGCGTCGGCGGGGTCGCCCGCGTAGACGCCCGCGACGATGACGACCGGTGCGCCGTGCAGCTCGGCCGGGATCGCCGGGTCCGGCGGGACGCTCCAGAGCACGAACTCGGGCGAGACCGTGTCCGGCAGCTGCGCGGTGAGGTCGCGCCAGCCGCGGGCCACCGTCCGGGCCTGGTCGTAGGGGTAGAACACCAGCGCCTCGCGCACCACCGGTCCGAGCGGGTGCAGGGCGAACTCGAACGACGTCACCACGCCGAGGCCGCGCCCGCCGCCGCGCGCCGCCCAGAACAGGTCGGGGTGCTCCTCACGGCTCGCGGTGCGCACGACGCCGTCGGCCGTGACGATCTCGATCGAGCGCAGGTTGTCACACGCCAATCCGTACCTGCGCTGCAGCACACCCATCCCGCCGCCGAGCGTGAACCCGGCGATCCCGGTCTGCGAGACCTCGCCGCCCGGCGTCACGAGACCGAACAGCTGGGTGGCCCGGTCGACGTCGGCCCAGGTGGCCCCGGCCTGCGCGCGGACGGTGCGGGCCGCCGGGTCGACGTGGACGGCTCGCATCCCCGACAGGTCGATCACCATGCCGTCGTCGCACACCGCGCTGCCGGCCACCTGGTGCCCGCCACCCCGGACGCTCACGACCGGCCGGTGGCTGCGCGCGACCCGGACGGCCTCGACCACATCCGCGGTGCCGCCGCACCGGGCGATCACCCCAGGCCTGCGGTCGATCAGCCCGTTCCACACCCGGCGCGCCTCGTCGTAGCCGGGGTCGCTGCGATCGACCACCGCGCCGCGCACGGACGTCCGCAGCGCCTCGACCACCGCCCGCTCGTCCGAACCGACCAGTTCGCTCGTCGTCATGCCGCCTCCTCGAATCGCGGGCCGCGTGCCGGCCCTCGAGCGAGCAGGGTGGACGGGAGGGCTGGCACGGTCCTTGCAGGGCGCTGGCACGGGTCCACCGCCCAGCGCCGGCCCGGCATGCTGGGCGCGGGAGGTCTGGACGTGACGACGGTTCGGGTGGAGCTGCTCGGGCCGCTGCGCCTTGCCGTGGACGGCAGGCCGGTGGAGGTCCCGGGCCCGAAGCGGCGCGCCGTGCTGGCGCTGCTGGCGGCCGCCGAGGGCCGCGTCGTGCACGCCGACGGCCTCCTCGACGCCCTCTGGCCCGAGGAGCCGCCCGAGTCCGGGCGGGCCGCTCTGCAGAGCCACGTCTCCCGGTTGCGCGGGCACCTCGGGCCGGCTGGGTCGCGGTTGGTGTCGACGGGCGGGGGCTACCGGCTGGCGCTGGAGGAGGCGGAACTGGACGTCGCGCAGGCACGGTCGCTGCTGCGGCAGGCCCGGGAAACCACCGCCGCCGCCGTGGACCACCTGCGAGCGGCGAGCGCACTCTGGCGGGGCCCGGTGCTCGCCGAGTTCGCCGACTTCCCCCCGCTGGCGGCCACCGCCATCGCATACGACCAGCTGCGGCGCGACGTGATCGAGCTGCTCGTCGGGTGCTCGATCCGCTCGGGACGGCTCGACGACGTCGTCGACCTCGCGACGGCCATGCTCGCCGAGGACCCGTTGCGTGAGCCGGCCGTCGTGCTGGTGGTGCGGGCGCTGGCGGCCACCGGGGACGCGGCGCGGGCGCTCGCCGTCGCCCGCGAGTACCGCAGCCGGCTCGCCGACGAGACGGGGCTCGACCCGTCGCCCGCCCTCGGTGAGCTCGAACGCGCAGTGGCCGCAGGCGAGCTCGTCGCGCCGGTGCCCGGGAATGCCGCACCGGCGCGGAGCGCGAGGCCCCTCTTCGGTCGCGACGCCCAGCTCGCCGCGCTGGAACGGCTGCTGGGCGACGAGCGGCTGGTCACGATCGTCGGCCCTGGCGGGGTGGGCAAGACGCGGGTGGCGCTGGAGCTGGCCCGCCGCGCGGGCGGCGCCCGCGTCCTGCCGCTGGCACCGGTCACCGACCCGTCCGCCGTGCCGCACGCCCTCGCCGCCGCGCTCGACCTCCAGGTGGTCACCGGCGACGTGCTCGGGGCCTGCGCCGCGGTGCTGGGCACGACGCGCACGCTCCTCGTCGTCGACAACTGCGAGCACCTGCTCGACACGGTGCGCGACACCGTCGAACGGCTGCTCGGCGGCTGCCCCGGCCTCACCGTGCTCGCCACGAGCCGGGAGCCGCTCGGGGTGCCCGGCGAGACACCCTCGCGGCTGGCCCCGCTCCCCCTCCCCGGTCCCGACCACGCCTCCACGGCACAGGTGCCGAGCGTGGCACTCTTCCTGGACCGCGCCGCCCGCTCGCGTCCCGGCTTCTCCCCCGGGGGCGAGGAACTGAAGTTGGTCGCCGACGTCGTGCGCAGGCTCGACGGGATGCCGCTCGCCATCGAGCTGGCCGCCGGGCGACTCGCCGGTCTGGCGCTGCCCGACCTCGCCGCCCGCCTCGACCGCGCGCTCGACCTGCTCGGCGCGCGCACCGGCGACGCGAGGCACCGCACACTGCGCGCGACGGTCGAGTGGTCCTACGACCTGCTGCCCGCGGAGGAACAGCGGCTCTTCCGGCACCTCGCGGTGTTCGTGGACGGCGTGGACCTGCCCACCGCCGAAGCCGTCGCCGCCGACCTCGGGCTCACCGGCGACCCCGCGGCCGCGCTGGCGCACCTCGTCGACGCATCGATGGTCGAGGTGAGCTTCTCCGACCGCCCGCGCTACCGCATGCTCGAGACGCTGCGCGCGTTCGGCGTCGACCGGCTCGCCGCGGCCGGCGAGGCCGCCGCCGCGGACGATCGCCTGCTGCGCTGGGCCGTCGAGCTGATCACGTGGGCCGATGCGACGGCCGCCACCGACCGCGAACCGGATGCCGACGCGGCGCTGCGCCGCGAGCTGCCGAACCTGCGTGCCGCGTGGCGGCTCGCGCGGCGGCGGGCCGCGCTCGACGACGCGGTCACGATGGTGGTCGCGCTGCACGAGCTGTCGGTGTGGCGCGATCTCGTCGAGGTCCGCGGTTGGGCCGACGAGCTGGTCGACGACCCGGCCCTCGTCGCCCACCCCTGCGTCGCCGCCGTGCTCGGGACCGCGGCGCGGGGCGCCTACATCCGCGGCGACCACGCACGGGCCGAACGGCTCGCCCGCGACGGTCTCGCCCGCGCGGCCGATGCGCAGGGCCGCTGGTTCTGCCTCGACGCGCTCGCGAACGCCGCGCTGAGCCGGGGCGCGTTCGCCGAGGTCATCGAGCACAAGCGCGCCGCGGCCGAGCACGCCGCCCGGCCCGACGGCGGCCTCGGGGTCGCTGCGCTCGCGGCGGCCTACGCCGGTGACCTCGCCCAGGCCCGCGAGCTGCACGCCGCCCTCGTCGCCCAAGGCCCGCTGCCCCCGACCGTGCACGCCTTCGGCGACTACGTCGCCGGGGAGATCGAGAACGCCGCAGGCCGCGCGGAACACGCCGAGGTGCACTACCTGGACGCGATCGCAGGCGCCCGCGCATCGGGCGCGACGTTCGTCGTCGGCATCGCGTCGGTCGGGCTGGTCACCGTGCGGGCGGCCGCCGGACGCACGGCGGACGCGCTGCGCGGCTACCGCGGGATCGTCGAGTACTTCGCACAGGCGGGGAACTGGACGCAGCTGTGGGTGACGCTGCGCAACCTCGCCGCGCTGCTGCGTGAGTTGGGGGACGAGGAGCCGGCCGTCCTGCTCGACGCGGCCGCCGACCAGGCCCCGGACGCGCCGCCCGCCGCGAGGCCGTCACGGCTCGTGTCAGGGCCCGCGATCGGTCGCCGCGAGGCACTGGAGGTCGCGCGGGCGGCGCTGCACCGCCACCTCGAGGCTTGACCGGCCGCGGAGCGAGCCGGGGCCGGCGTGGCGACGCGCGCGATCGGGCGCCGGATGGTTCCCGCCGGTCGCTCGGCGGTGACCGTTCGGCGTCGATCTGGCCACGAGCCGATCACCGATCGTGATCGCCCACTCGACGGACGACCGAGATCGACCCGCAACTCGCCCAGGGATCGTGCGTTGAGCCCGATGACCGGGGCCGGCGGAACGGGGAGCCTCCGCCGGCACCGGTTGATCTTCTTCCCCGGGCTCAGCGCAGGCGGAACACCGGGTAGCCCGGGGCGATCGCGAGCAGGGTCTCGTCGGATGCGGTGTGGTCCACGCCCTCGAAGAAGACGCCCACCTCGAACTTCCAGCGCCGCAGGTACGCACGCAGGATCTCGGGCTTGTCGGCGTCGGTCAGCTCGTCGGCGACGAACACCTCGGTCCGCCTGCCGAGCCGCAGTTCCCCCGTCCCGCCCGCGGCCCGCAGGTTGCGCACCCACTGCGTGTGGCCGCGCGGGGCCACGAGGTACCGGGCGCCCTCGTGAGTGAGCAGGTTGACCGGCACGGTCCGCCATTCCCCGCTGCGCCGGCCGCGCACCGCGAGCACCCGGGAGCCGAAGAGGCTCAGCCCGCGCGCGGTGAGCCAGGCGACCAGGGTGTTGAACAGCTCGGCACCGCGGCCGGCCTCGACGTAGCGGCGGGTGGCGCTCATGACGATCTCCTGATCTGTTTTAAGAGCAGTGCTCTTGACAAGGAGCAGCGTTCCAGAGCATGAGCAACAAGTCAAGAGCAGTGCTCTCGCTTCAGGAGGCGACCGGGACGCGGCTGCGCCGCAGCTTCGACACCGCCGCGAACCCCACGGCCGTGGCCAGTGCCATCGCCACGCCGGCGAACAGGCTGAGCAGCGGGTCGCCCCCGGTGACCGGGCCGAGTGCCAGCCCGATCAGCAGCATGTAGGCGCTCCACGCCGCCGAGCTCGCGATCGACCAGGGCAGGAAGCGGCGCACCGGCAGGCCGAAGCGTCCGGCGGCCGCCGTGCTCACCAGCCGCCCGCCGGGCACGAACCGCGCCCCGACCAGCGCGATTCCGGGACGGCGCAGCATGTGCCTGCGCACCCACGCCGCGATCTCGCACTCGGTGTCGACGGTGCGCGCCAGCAGCTTGTGCGAGCAACGGCCGAGCCAGAAGACCACCGCGTCGCCCAGCACCGAACCGGCCAGAGCGGCGATGAAGAGCCCGAACACCATGCCCACGTCGCCGCCGCCGAACGCCGTGGTGGCCGCCGACATCAGGATGGTCTCGCTGGGGAGGACCGGGAACGGCGCGTCGACCGCGATCATCACGACGAGCAGCGGCAGCAGCCAGGAGCTGCGCAGGACCGCGTCGCACACGGTCAGGACGTCCGACAAATGCAGTCCTCTCGGTCGCGCTCGCCCGTGAGCGCGCGACAGCAGGCCGGGGGAGCCCGTCCAGCCTCTCAGACGGCCCCGTGCGCCGGCAGTGCGGTCCCCGTCACCCCGTCGCGCGACACGGACGGCGCAACCCCGGAAGTCGATCTACGCTCGCCGCGTCCGCCGTCCGACGGGGAGTGATCAGTGGTCGTCCGCCGTGTCACCGTGCTCGGAGTCGCCGTGGTGGCGATGGCGCTCGCCGCCGGGCCGGCGCACGCCGCGCCCGCCTCCGGCGCCACGATCACACCCGGGGTGCTGATGATGAGCCCGGTGGACGAGCGCGTCACGAGCTCGTGCACGGCGGCGTTCGTCTTCGCGGGCGACGACGCGACGTACCTCGGGTTCGCGGCGCACTGCGCGGGCGCGAGCGAGTCGATGGGCCTCTCCGGCTGCGAGGAGCCGGCTCTCCCGGTCGGCACCGACGTGACGATCGTCGGCAACGACGGCTCCCGCGCATCCGGCCGCCTCGCCTACACCTCGTGGGGCACGATGCAGCAGCGCGGGGAGACCGACCCCGCGCGGTGCCTCCACAACGACTTCGCTCTCGTCGAGCTGGACCGGGCCGACGTCGCGCGCGTCGACCCCACCGTGCCCGTCTTCGGCGGGCCGACGGGGCTCGACGCCGACGGAACGGTGTTCGGGGAGCCGGTGTTCAGCTACCAGCCGCACACCGGCGCCACGACGATCAAGCAGGGGCGCAGCCTCGGCACGAGCGGCGGCGGGCTCGCCCACCGGGTGGAGACCAGGCCTCCCGGCCGTCCGGGCGACTCCGGCAGCGGCTACGTCGACGGCGACGGCCGCGCCTTCGGCGTGCTCTCCACCCTGTTCACCGACGGCAGCGCCACCAACGGCCTCACCGACCTCGCCCACGCCCTCGACTACGCGAACGCCTACGGCGGGATCGGACACGTGACGCTCGTGCCGGGCCGGGAACCGTTCCGGCTCCGCGACTAGCGGGTCAACCGAGCGGGCTCACCGGAACTCGTCCGCCTTCTTCCGCGCCCACTGCGCGAAGGTGGTGGCAGGCCTCCCGGTGATCTCCTCGACGACGCGGTTGGCCTGCTGCGGGTGCTCGGTGAGGTCCCGCATCCCGTCGACGTACCACTGCGCGAACTCCCCCATCGACGGCTCCAGCACGGCGACGGCCTCGTCGTGGTCCACCTCGACGAACGGGATCTCCCGGCCGATCGCAGCGCCGATGTGCCGCACCATCTCCGCCCGCGTGAGCGTCTCCGGCCCGGTGAGCAGGTACTCCTTGCCGGCGTGCCCGTCCTCGAGCAACGCCGTCGCCGCGACGGCGGCGATGTCCGCGAGATCGATCGGGGCGTTCGCGGCACCCGGGTAGCCGTCGCGGACCTCGCCGGTGGTCCGGATCTGCTCGGCCCACATCAGCATGTTGTCCATGAACTCGCCGGGCGACAGGTGCGTCCAGGCGGCCCCCGACTCCTCGACGGCGGTCGCCACCGACGCCCACCAGGAGTCCTTCGGGCCGGACACGTCGACGATGTGCTGCACGCCCGCCTTGGCGGCAAGCGCGGTGACCTCGCGGACCGTCTCCTCCAGCGGAGCGAGGTACATCTTCTCGACGCCGTCGAACACGCCCTGGAGCGTCTCGACCCGGCCGATGTAGCCGCGCACGACCTCGACCTGCGGCGGCAGAGCCGCCTTCTCCGGCTTGTTCGTCAGCGCCCGCACGTCCGTCGCCCCGACCGCAAGCAGCTCGTCGACGACCAGACGCCCGATGTTCCGCGTCGCCCCCGTCACCAGGATCATGCCGGGGAGGCTAGCGCGTACGCCGTACCGAATACAAGGTACGCAGTTTCAGTCCGCCTCGACCGCCACCTCCAGCACGAGGGGCTGCGACCGCTCGCCCAGGGTGGGAACCACCTCGTCGAGGGCCGCGACGAGCCCGGCGTGGTCGGTGACGCGGCGGGCCGGGCAACCGAGCGACTCGGCGAGCCCGGCCACACTGACCTCCTCGAACCCCGGCCACGGCGGCTTGCCACCACGCTGCTCGGCGAGCCGGTCCATGATCGCGTAGCGGCCGTTGGCGAGCACGACGAACAGCACACCGACGCCGTAGTGCGCCGCGCTCCACAGCGCCTGGATCCCGTAGAGCGACGACCCGTCGCCGACCACCGCGACCACCGGGCGGCCGGGAGCGGCCATCCGCACCCCGATCGCGGCGGGCAGGCCGAAGCCCAGCCCGCCCATCGCGGCGCTGAGGAACCCGAGCGGGCGGCGCGCGGGGAGGAGCCGGTGCAGATCGGGGCGACTGGACGGCGTCTCCTCGACGACGACCGTCTCCGCGGGGACGCGCGCGGCGAGCGCCGCCATCACGTGCGCCGCCCGCAGCGGCTCACCCTCGCCCGGCTCCGCAGGGGCGCAGGCGCGGGAGACGGCGGGCGGCGCGGCCTGCGACCGGTCCGGCACCCGTTCGGCGAGCAGCGCGCAGACCGCGGCCGGGTTCGCGAGCACGGCGAGGTCGGCCGGGCTGTGGTGGGCGTCCTCCGGGTCGTCGGTGACGATCGCGACCGCCGTGCCCGCGACGACGAGCGGCCCCTCCTCGTACGGGTACTGCCGGAACACCGGCGCCCCCACCGCGAGCACGAGGTCGTGACCGGCGAGCGCGTCCCGCAGCCCGGCCCGCCCGGCGGGCAGGTGCCCGGCGAACTGCGGGTGGTCCTGCGGGAACCCGGCGCGCGCCGCGAAGGGCTCCTGCCACACGGGGCAGCGCAGCCGTTCCGCGAGCCGGACGAGCGCGTTCCAGGCGTCGGCGTCGTCGGCGTCCGCCCCCACCACGAGAGCGGGTGACGCCGACCCGGCGACCACGGCGGCGAGCTCGTCGACGACGGTGGGGTCGACGGCGTCTGCCCGGTGCAGCACCGCGGGGGCCGGTACCGGGCCGTCCTCGGCGGGAGCCGACCAGTCGTCGCTCGGCACGATCACCAGCGCCGGTCCCCTGCCGGCACGCGCCTCGTGCCAGGCCCGTGCCACCGCGCCGGGCACGTCCTGCGGCCGCGCCGGTGTGCGCACCCACACCGGGTAGTTGCCGGCCAGCCCCTCCAGCTCACCGGCGAGGAACGGCTGGAGCGCGAGGTGGCGGCGGTCCTGCTGGCCCACCAGCACGACGAGCGGCACGCGGTTCACCCGCGCCGTGGCCAGCGCCCCGACCGCGTTCCCCAGCCCGGCCGTGGTGTGCAGGTTGACCAGGGCGGGCCGGTCCAGCGCGGTCGCCCACCCGGTCGCCATGCCGACCACGGAGCCCTCGTGCAGCGCGAGGACGAACGCGATGTCGTCGGGCAGGTCGGTGAGGAACGCGACCTCGGTCGAACCGGGGTTCGCGAAGATCGTGGTGAGCCGGTGGTGGCGCAGGACGTCGAACGTGGCGTCCCGGACGGTGCGGGTCACGCGGCCCCCTTCGTCGCGCTGACGCCGACCGCGGCGACGGAGACCGCACCGATCGCCGCCACCACCGCGAACACGTAGAAGCCCCACGGGTAGGCGATGCCCGCGGTCAGGAGCGCCCCGCCGATCAGCGGGCCGCTGATCGCGCCGAAGCGCCCCACGCCGCTGGCCGCGCCGATCGCGGTGCCGCGCGCAGCCGCCGGGTAGAGCTGGCTGACGTAGGCGTAGACGAGCACCTGCGCGCTGAACACGAACACGCCCGCCAGCAGCACGCCGATGTACACGCCGATCCCGGGCAGCCGGATGCTCAGCACGGCGAGGAAGAGCGCCGCGGCGGCGAACCAGGCGATCACCGCGGGCCGGACCCCGATCCGGTTTGCCACCTGCCCGGCCACCAGCAGGCCGAGGATCGCGCCGACGTTCAGCACGAGGAGCAGTGCGAGCGCCGCGCCCAGCTCGTACCCGGCCGACCGCATGATCTCGGGCAACCACGTGTTGAGGCCGTAGACCAGCAGCAGGCCCATGAACGACGTCACCCAGAACGCGATGGTGGCGCGCAGGTGCCCGCCGCCGAACAGGATCGCGACCGGGTTGTGCCGCTCGCGCGGCTTCTCCTGCAGGAACGACGCCGACTCGGGCAGGTACCGGAAGATCAACGGGACCAGGACGAGGGCGGGCAGCGCGCCGATCACGAACATCGCCCGCCAGCCGAGGGCCGGGATGACGACGATCCCGAGCAGCGCGGTGATCACGGCACCGACGTGGTAGCCGGTCATCAGCACGGTGGTGGCGCCGCCGCCCTTGCCGACCTTGGCGTACTCGTTGACCAGCGCGATCGCCACCGGCAGCACACCGCCGAGCCCGAGACCTGCGAGGAAGCGCAGCGCGCCGAACGTCCACGGGTCCGGCGCGAGCGCGCAGAGCAGCGTGAGCACCGAGAAGCCGGTGACGGTGATCAGCATGGTGCGGCGGCGCCCGATGATGTCGGTGACGGTGCCGATCGCGATCGCCCCGACCATCACCCCGACGAGCCCCACCGACGAGATCAGCGCCCCGGCGTTCGGCGTGAGCCCCCAGACGCCGTCGCGGAGCATGGGCGACAGCACGACGCCGAGCACCACCAGGTCGAAGCCCTCGAGCGCCACCGACGACCAGGCGAGCGGTGCCACCCAGCCGGCGCGTTCCCGGGTCGCGTCGTTCCCGGTCTCTGTCGGATTCTGCATTGGATCCGCGGCCATGGGCCGGGAGTATCTGCACCCCTCGCGGCCCGTGTCAGGAGTTCCTCGCACTGAGCGGAACATCCACCCCGGGGATGAGGGCGCGGCCCACGGCCGCTGCCGTCAGCCGCACTGCCGGCACCAGGGGTTGCAGGTTCTCGGTGCTGCTGGGGACCACCACGGACACGCTGGCCACCACGTCGCCCGACGGGCCGATGATCGGCGCGGCGACCGAGGCCGCGCCGTCGGTCATCTCGTCGCGGGAGAGGCAGTAGCCGGCCCGGCGCACCTCGGCGAGGGCGACGGCCAGCTCGTGCGGGTCGGTGATGGTGCCCGCCGCCATGCGGGGCAGCCCGCGCGCCACCACCTCGGCGACGAACGCGGGTGGCGCGTACGCGAGCAGCACCTTTCCCGGGCCGCTGGCGTGGGCGGGCATGCGGCGGCCCACCCGGGACCGCACGGTCACCTCCGCGTGCCCTGGCAGCCGTTCGAGGAACAGCGCCTGGTGGCCGTCGAGCACGACGAGGTGCACCACCTGGCCCGTGACGGCGCCGAGGTCCTGCAGGAACGGGAGCGCGGCGTCGCGCAGGTCCCGGGCCAACGGCGCGAGGGCGCCGATCTGCCACAGCCGGATACCGATCCGGTACCGCCCGCGCCCGGGGCGTTCCAGCGCGCCCCAGGCCACGAGCTCGGCGACGAGCCGGTGCACGGTGGCGGCGGCGAGCCCGGTGGCGGCCACGATCTGCCCGAGCGTCTGCTCCGGGCGCTCGTCGGAGAACGAGCCCAGCACCGCGAGTGCCCGGTCGAGCACCGACCTGCCCGGCTCGGAGGCCCCACCCGCCACGGCCGCACCCCCGAGCGATGAGTTCTGACGTGGCCCCAGGTCCTACCCCTGACAGCACGAACGCGCCACCCCGGAGGACCCGATGACCACCGTCGCCCAGACCCGCTCCAGCGCCGCCCACCGCGCACTGTGGGTCCTGCAGATCCTGTTGGGAGTCTTCTTCGTCGTCGCGTCGGCGGCACCCAAGTTCTGGGGTGACCCGTACGCCGTGCAGATCTTCACCGAGATCGGCGCCGGGCAGTGGCTCCGGTACTTCGTCGGCGCCGTCGAGCTCGCCGGTGGCATCGGCCTGATGGTGCCACGCCTGGCCGGACCCGCGGCCGTCGGCCTGATGGCCCTGATGATCGGGGCGGCCTACACCCAGGCGGTGGTGCTGGGCGAACCGGTGATGGTCACGACGCCCGCCATCATCTTCGTGCTCGCCGCCGTCATCGCGTGGGGCCGGCGCGCCTCGATCGCGGATCGGCTCCCGACCCGCGGCCACTGATCCGGACGAGGAATCGAGAAACGGCACCCCGGGTCGGGTGCCGTTTCTCGTGTTCTTCCATCGACCGGTCAGCGTTTCGCCGTCGTCTCACACGTGATCGGGGCGTCGGCGACGTTCGGGTCCGACGAGCCGCTGCCGAGGATGCCGAGCACGTTGCCCAGTCCGAGCACGGCGGTGACGTCCGGACAGACGTTCACGCCGTTCAACAGGTTGAGGTCACCGAGGTTGACCAGGCCGTCCTGTGGCGCGTCGTCGCCGGTGATGACCTGTTCCGCATCGTCCCCGCGGTCCTCGCCCTCCGGCGATGGGCCCGCGTGGGCCATCGGAGCGAGCGCCAGCACGGCCGCCAGGCTCGCGGATACGACGATTCCTGCTTTCTTCCACACGTTCGTCTCCTGAATGGGTGAACACTGTGCGGTCGCAACTGACAGACAGAAAACTAACCTCGCGCCCACCGCCACTACCACGGCTGTCCCACCATCGTGTGCCCGAGCGCAAAAGGCACGTTTAGGCCCTGATCGGCGGGGAAGCGAGCCACCCTTCGTGATCACCTTCCGCGGTTCCCCCGGGAAGGCTGCGGATCTTCGTCACGTTCCGTGGCGACGTGTGCACGCCCCGCGCGGGCGACCGGCACGGCGCGCCCGGGTGATCATCGGCGCCCGAGCTCGGACCGCCTCCGTTCCAGGAAGGCGCGTTCGGCGGCGTTGCCGGCCCGGTCGATCGCGGCGGCGTAGGCCGCGCCGGCTTCGGCGTCCCGGCCGAGCCGCCGCAGCAGGTCCGCCCGCACGGCGTGGAACACCTGGTAGCCGCCGAGGTCCAGCGCGTCGACCAGCTGCAGGCCTGCCGCAGGCCCGTCGACCTCGGCGACGGCGACGGCCCGGTTCAGCGCCACCACCGGGCTCGGCGCCACCGCGAGCAGCTGGTCGTAGAGCGCCACGATCTGGCGCCAGTCCGTCGCCTGCGCCGTGGGTGCGTCGCTGTGCACGGCCTGGACGGCCGCCTGGATCTGGTACGGGCCCGGCCGCCCGCGGCGCAGGCACCGCCGGACCAGCGCCTGCCCCTCGGCCACGAGCGCGCGGTCCCACAGCCCGCGGTCCTGGTCGGCGAGCAGCACGAGATCGCCGTCCGGCGTCGTGCGGGCGGGCCGCCGGGACTCGACGAGCAGCATCAACGCGAGCAGGCCGACGGCCTCGGGTTCGTCCGGCATCAGCTCGACCAGCAACCGGCCGAGCCGGATCGCCTCCGCGCAGAGGTCCTCGCGGACGAGCCGCTCACCCTCACTCGCCGTGTACCCCTCGTTGAACACGAGGTAGACGACGGCGAGCACCGCGCGCAGCCGGTCCGGCAGCTCGGCCTCGTCCGGCACGCGGTACGGGATCCCGGCCTTGCGGATCTTGCCCTTCGCCCGGACGATCCGCTGCGCCATCGTCGGCTCCGGCACCAGGAACGCACGGGCGATCTCGGCGGTGGTCAGGCCGCCGAGCAGCCGCAGCGTCAGCGCGACCTGGGCGGCCGTCGCCAGGGCGGGGTGGCAGCAGGTGAAGATCAACCGCAAGCGGTCGTCGCGCACGGCGAGCTCCTCGTCGGGTTCGTCGGCACCGGCGTGGAGCAGTGCGGCCTGCGCGTGCCGGTCCGCGCGGGAGGCCTCGCGGCGGAGGCGGTCGACCGCCCGGTTGCGGGCGGTGGTGATGATCCAGCCGGCCGGGCTCGGGGGCAGGCCGCTCTGCGGCCAGCGCTCCACCGCGGTCGTGAAGGCGTCCTGGACCGCCTCCTCGGCGACGTCGATGTCGCCGAAGACGCGGGTCAGGACGGCCACGGCCCGCCCGTACTCCCGGGTGAAGACACCCTCGATCTCGGCGGTGGACAGCACGGCCCGTCAGCAGCTCCCGACGTGCAGCGGCCGCACCTCGATCGGGAGCGTCAGCGCGCGGGCGACCTTGCGCCCCCACGCGAGCGCGGCGTCGAGGTCGGGTGCCTCGATGATCGTGAAGCCGCCGAGGTGCTCCTTGCCCTCGGCGAACGGGCCGTCCGTGACCAGCACCTCCCCCTCCTGCGCGCGCAGCACCGTGGCAGTGCTCGGATCGTGCAGACCGGCGGCGAACACCCACGCGCCGGCCGCACGCATCTCCTGGTTCACCGCATCCAGGTCCCGCATGATCGGCTCGAGGATCTCGGGAGGCGGCGGGTCGCCTGCGGGCTGGTAGATGCCGAGCATGTATCGGGCCATCGTGTCTCCTCCTCCTGTGGTTCA
Organism: Pseudonocardia hierapolitana; assembly: GCF_007994075.1. Classification (NCBI taxonomy): domain Bacteria; kingdom Bacillati; phylum Actinomycetota; class Actinomycetes; order Pseudonocardiales; family Pseudonocardiaceae; genus Pseudonocardia; species Pseudonocardia hierapolitana. The sequence continues at coordinate 1,873,497 of NZ_VIWU01000001.1, forward strand.
TCCTCCATACGAACGGCGACGCGCCGGATCGACAGATCCTGTCGGACTTCCTCGCTACGGTCCGCCCCCGTGACCGAGCCTGCCTTCCTCACCTCCACCCGTGCGTCCTACGACGCCGTCGCGACCGACGCTGCCGAGCGCTGGAAGGACGAACTGGCGGGCCGGCCGCTGGACCGGGCAGTCCTCGCCACGTTCGCCGAGCTCGTGCTCACCGCGGGCGGCGGGCCGGTCGCCGACATCGGGTGCGGCACCGGCCGCGTCACCGGCCACCTGCACGGCCTCGGGGTCGACGTCTTCGGGATCGACCTGTCCCCGGGGATGCTGGCGATCGCCCGCCGCGACCACCCGGGGCTGCGTTTCGATGTCGGCTCCATGACCGACCTCGACGTGCCGGACGCCGCGCTCGCCGGCCTCATGGCGTACTACTCGACGATCCACATCCCCGACGACCTGCTGCCACAGGTGTTCGCCGAGTTCCACCGCGTGCTGGCGCCGGGCGGCCACGCGCTGCTCGCGTTCCAGGTCGGCGACGAGCCGCTGCGGATGTCCGAGGCGTGGGGCCACGAGATCGCGCTGGTGTTCCACCGCCGCCGCCCCGAGCCCGTCAGCGCGCTGCTCGCCGACGCCGGGCTGCCCGTCCACGCCCACGCCGTGCGCGAGCCCGACCCGGGCGAGCGCACCGCGCACGCCTACCTGCTGGCCCGCAAGGTCTAGCCGGCGGCGTGTCATAGCCGCCGCACGCCCTCGGCGAACGAGCGATCCCGAGCGGCCGGGCCGCCGTTTTCGGTGCCGTCATCGCCCTACCACCGGGGCGTCATAGGAACTCCCTATGGCGCCTGCTGACATTTCGTCTTTGCCTCTCGATCCTTTCCGGACGTACCGTGAAACAGCTCGAACGAGGCACCCATCGCGACTTCTCCGAAGATTCGCGCTGCGCACGCCACCTCTTTCGTCGAGCGAACTAGGACACGATCGAGAGGACCTGCGGCATGACCGCGATCGGAAACGGATCGGGAACGCAAGAACTCAAGGGAAAGCGGGCCCTGGTCACGGGTGGTTCTCGCGGAATCGGAGCGGCCATAGTGCGCCAGCTGCTGGACGCGGGCGCCGAGGTGCTCACGACCGCCAGGTCGGCGACGAGCACGGTGCCCGAGGGGGCCGCCTTCGTGGAGGCCGACGTGCGAACACGGGCCGGAGCGGAGACGCTCGCCGCTGCCGCGCAGGAGGTGCTCGGCGGGGTGGACGTCCTGGTCCACAACGTGGGTGGGGCGCGACCGCACAAGGCCGCTCTGGCCATTCCCGACGAGGAGTGGCAGGACGCGCTGGACCTCAACTTCCTGTCGTCGGTGCGGCTGGACTCGCTGCTGGCACCGGGGATGCGGGAACGGCGTTCGGGGGCGATCGTGCACGTGTCCACGGCCGCGGTCGTCCCCCCGGCACCACCGTTCCTGCACTACCAGGCGGCGAAGGTGGCGCTGGAGAACTACAGCCGGGGGCTGGCCGCTGAGCTGGCCCCGTTCGGGGTCCGGGTCAACACCGTGAGCCCTGGCAGGACCGCCACGCCCGGCGGCGAGGCGACGCGGGAGTACTGGGCGAGCCTGGACCTGGGGCCGGGCGCGGTCGGCACCCCTCCGCTTGGGCGCGACGGTCAGCCCGACGACATCGCCCACGCGGTGCTGTTCCTCGTGTCCGACCGGGCGAGCTGGCTGACCGGGCAGGTTCTCGGCGTCGACGGCGGCGAATACCCCCGGGGTTGACAGGAGCATGGACATGTACAGCGACAAGAACGCAGTGATCACGGGCGGCGGCTCCGGTATGGGGTTCGCGTTGGCGAAGCTCCTGGTGGACGGCGGAGCCCGGGTCGTGATCACCGGCCGATCGCAGGCCACGCTCGACGCCGCACGGGAGCAGCTCGGCACGAACGCGGTGGCCGTCCGGGGCGATGTCGCCTCACTGTCCGACCTGGATGCCCTGGCCGACCGGGTGAAGGGCGAACTGGGCACGATCGAGGCCCTGTTCGTCAACGCCGGCATCGCAGGCACCACCCCCTTCGAGACGATCACCGAGCAGGTGTACGACGAGATGTTCGCGATCAACGTCAAGGGCGCCCTCTTCACCGTGCAGAAGCTCGCCCCGCTGTTGAGCACGGGCGCAGGCGTCGTCCTCACCACCTCGGCCGCGAACGCCATCGGCATGCGGGACGCCAGCGTCTACGCGGCAGGAAAGGCAGCACTGCGCTCGATGGCCCGCAACTTCTCCCGCGAACTGCTTCCGCGCGGAATCCGGGTCAATGCGATCAGCCCCGGGCCCATCGACACGGGGATCCTGGAGAAGATGATGAGCGAGGAGGCCGCCGAGCAGTTCAAGGCGCAGGTGGTCGCGGACAATCCCATGCAGCGTTTCGGCACCCTCGACGAGTTCGCCAGGGCGGCCGCATTCCTCGCCTTCGACGCCACGTACACCACCGGTGCGGAGTTCGCCGTCGACGGCGGCCGCACGCAGCTCTGAGAGGCCTCATCATGACCGTCCAGGGCCCATCCGCCGTCGTCCTGCGGGCGCACCGCACGGACCTGGCCCAGCCGCCCAGCTCGGTGCTCGAGGTGGTCACGCTCCCTCCGCAGGAGCCGGCTGCCGGTCAGGTCCGGGTGCGGAACCTGTTCCAGCAGGTGATCGCAGCCAGCGGTGACCTGATGTTCGCGACCAGCCAGATCCCGGTGCCCGTCTTCCGGGTCGGCGAGCCGATCCACGGCCCCGCCATCGGCAGGGTCGTCGAGTCACGCGCCGACGACCTGCCGGTCGGAACCGTCGTGCTGCACACGTCCGGCTGGCGGGAGGAGAGCATCCTGGAGCCTGGCGAGGCGTTCCCCGTGCCCGACGGCGTCTTCCCCGGACCGGAGTACCTGCTCAACCAGGGCGTGCCCGCCTACCACGGCATCGTGGACATCGCCGGCGTGGGCGAGGGCGATGTCGTCCTCGTCAGCGGCGCGGCCGGCGGCGTCGGGTCGATGGCCGCACAGATCGCCAATGCACGTGGCGCCGCGTCCGTCATCGGCATCGCCGGCGGGCCCGAGAAGGCCCGCTACCTCGTCGACGAGCTCGGCCTCGACGCCGCCATCGACCACCGGGGCGACGACCTCGACGAGCGGCTCACCGAGCTCGCCCCCGACGGCATCACCGTCTTCTTCGACACCATCGGCGGCGCTCAGTTCGAGGCAGCGCTGCGGCACGCGGCGCCCGGTGCCCGCTTCGCGCTGTGCGGCACCCTCGCCGGACAGATCGGCGGCGACGGCGGGCACCCCCGCCTCGACCTCATGACCGCGATCGCCCGGGAGGTGCAGATCCGCCCCTTCAGCACCAGGCACACGCCCGAGCAGATCGAGGCCTGGAGCTCCCACTACGCCCAGTGGTACGCCGACGGCCGGATCAGGTTCGCGCGCACGCTCCTCGACGGCACCCTCCAGCGCGCCGTCACCGCCCAGGACGAGCTCCTCGCCGGCGTGCACCGCGGCAACGTCGTCGTGCGGCTCGCCGGGTCGGCAGGCCACACGTCAGGACACGAGTGAGATGGGGGCGGCGGCGTTGTACCAGCTCTCCTGACGCAGGAGTTCGAGCAGGGCCGTCTCCGCCGGGCCCGCGTGTTGCCGGACCACGGCGATGACGGGCTGGGACACGACCGGGAACACCGGGCGCACGAGGTGCTCGTAACCGTGGGGCACCGCGGAGGCCGGGACGAGCGCCACCCCCAGCCCGTCGGCGGCCCAGCGCACGGCCGTGGCCGTCTGCGACACGCGGGCGGCCGTGATCGGGGCCGGGTCGTGATCCCGCAGCGCGTACAGCAGCACGGCGTCGAGCCCGCTGTCGCGGTCGAACCTGACCCACGGCTCCCCCGCCAGCGCGCGCAGCTCGACCCGGTCCGCGGCGAGCTGCGGGTGCCCGGCGCCCAGCACCACGACGAACTCCTCGTCGCCGAGGCGGTGGGCGTCGGCGGGGCTCCGCTCGCACTTGGCCATCAGCGTGAGGTCCAGCACCCCCCGGCGGCACAGCCGGTCCATCTCGGCGGAGCTCGGCTCCTCGAAGACGGTGACCTCCACCCGCGGGAAGCGGCGGCGCAGCGCGCTCAGCGCGCCCGGCAGCTGCCGCGTGCCGAAGCCCAGCTGCGCCGCGACCACCAGCTCGCCCACCAGGTCGTCGGCACCGGCCCGCGCCGTCGCCCTCGCCCGCCGCGCCGCCCGCACCGCGACCTCCGCCTCCCGCAGGAACGCGCGGCCGGCCACGGTGGGCACCAGCCCGGTCGGAGTGCGGGCGAACAGCTTCACGCCGAGTTCCCGCTCGAGATTGCGGATCTGCTGGGACATCGACGGTTGAGCGACGCGCAGCAGCTCCGCCGCCGCCGTCACCGAGCCCTGCTCGGCAACGGCCAAGGCGTACTCGAACTGACGAAGGCTCATCGACTCCCGTCCCTCCCTGCGGCAGACCGCCGTCCACCCCGTTCCAACGGATCGGAGCGCTGGTCATTCCGGCACCTGGCCGATCAGGTCGATGAGCTTCCTCGCCGCCACCGACGCACCGTCGGTACGGATGGTGCTGCTCACTTCTTCGGCCCGAGCACCGGTGTCAGCGCGGAGAGCGAGTCCGAGCGCGGTGGACAGGGATTCGACGGCCGGCGTCGGACCGTCGTGAGCCGCACCGATGCCCAGCGCGGCCACGCGCTGCGCCCAGTACGGCTGATCCACGATCTGCGGCACGATCACCTGCGGTGCCCCCGCCAGCGCGGCCGCCGTCGTCGTGCCGGCGCCGCCGTGGTGCACGACCGCTGCCACGCGCCGGAACAGCTCGCGGTGGTTCGCCTCACGGACGGCGAAGCAGTCGTCCTTCTCGTCGATCAACGCCAGGTCCGCCCAACCCCGGGAGACCAACGCGCGGCGGCCTTGCGCGCGGATCGCCTCGACGGCCACCGCGGCCGCGGCGGGAGCGCCGGCCATCTGCATGCTGCCGAAACCCACGTACACCGGGGGTTCGCCCGCCTCCAGGAAATCCACGAGGTCCGCGGGCAGCGGCCGGTCGTCCGGCATGATCCACGCGCCGGTCTGCACGACGTCGAACCCCAGCACGTCCTGGAGCGGCCAGAGCACCGGGTCCGCCGCGAGCCACGGCTGCGAGGTGAGGACGTGGTCTCGGACGTTGTCCACCGGCGGCAGACCGAGCGCGGCCCGGCGCGTGTTGAGCGGCTCGCGGTACAACGCGTCGACCCGCTCGGCATCGATCTTCCACAGCACCCGGAGGTCGGCCTCGCCCGGCGGGAACGGCTTCCCCGGCCGCTGCCCCGGCCGGTGGCGCAACGACGGGATCCCGAGCTGGTGGAAGCAGGCGAGCACGTAGGGGATGCCGAGGTGCTCGGCCACGGACCGCACGCCCGCGGGCATCAGGCCCGTCGCCACCACCGCGTCGCAGTCCTCGGCCGCCTTCCCCACCACATCGAAGTGCTGGGCGACCAATGCGGCAGCCACCTCCACGGGTGACGGCTTCGAGGCCACCAGCTCACGCACCGCGAAGCCCATCGGCACGAACGCGACGCCGCCCTCGGCCACCCGCCCCGCGAAGTCCGGCGGCGCGCACATCCGCACGTCGACGCCCTGTGCGCGCAGCTCGAGCGCCAGCCCCAGCAACGGCTCGACGTCCCCTCGAGACCCCCACGTCGCCAACAGGACCCGCACTACAGCACTCCCCGTTTCCCAGCTCCGGCATTCGGCCGGAATTGTGCGGCATGAATGGGGTCTTGCCGCAAGGCCGGGGGCGTGTTATATGTTGAAAACGGAAGGAGTCGGTCTCCTTCCCATTTTTCGTCTCTCGTGGGCTCAGGCGTCACTGGGCGGCGCGGAGGCGCCCGCCGAGCCGCGCCCCTCGATCGACTCGGGCCGCCCGGGGCGGCGAGCGATCGTTCGTTACGACTCGTCGCGCCCGGCGAACCGTGTGGTGATCTCGGTCTTGACCGTCTCGTGCAGCTCGTCCGACGTGAAGCCGAGGTTGCGCAGGATCTGCGCGGCCCCGCTCCCCTCGGTGCGGATCAGGCCCAGCAGCGTGTGTTCCGTGCCGACCCAGTCGTGGCCGAGGTCGGCCGACGCGCGGAGTGCCTGGTCGATGGCCTCCTTGCTCTCCGGCCGGAACGCGATGTGCCCCCGCGGCGCCTTCTTCCCGGCCGGCGGCAGCGCTTCCTCGATCGCGTCGCGGATGCGCTGCTCCGACTCGGTCTTCGCCATCAGCACCTCGTACGCCAGGCCCCGCGGTTCGCCGAGCAGGCCGAGCAGGATGTGTTCGGTGCCGATGAAGTCGTGCTTGTGCGTTCGGGCGGCCTCCTGGGCCAGCACGATGCTGTGCCGGTTCAAGTCGGTGAACCGCTCGAACGGGGCGGGCGCGTGGCGCTTCTGGGCGGCCTGCTTCGACACCCCGATGGCGTCGCCGATCTCGCTCCACGACGCGCCGGCCTGCTTGGCCTTGCCGACGTAGTGGCCGACGAGCTGGTCACCGAGGTCGGACAGGGTCTGGGCACGTAGGTGCGCCTCGCTGATGCGAGCCAGGTCGTCGGCGTCGGGGAGTTCCTCGTCGAGGCGGGCGATCAGGTCAGCGAGGCTGATGTTGAGCGGGCTCATGCGTCAACCCTAGGTTGACGATCGTCGATCGTCAACCTGAAGTTGACGACGTTCAGGGGCGCCAACCGCCGGTCCGCGCGAGCATGTGGATCTCCGAAGCGGTGGGTCCGGGCGGAACCCGGTCACCTGATGCTCGGGGTCTCTCACCGCGCGATACGCCGGGGCGCGGCGTGCTCGGTGCACGGCCAGACCTGGATTCGCCAGACGTCACCAGGTGTCGTCGAGCCCGGCCACCCGCGGTTGACGAACCCGCGCCCGACGATTCGAGCCCGGTATGCCCCCGAGGGGACGTCCAGCTGGACGTAGGTGTCGGTCGGGGACATGTAGACCAGTCCGAGATCGCCGACCGTGAGAGAGGCTTCGAACCCTTCCTCCCAGGCATCCAGGTCGTCGGGCGGCCTGCTGCTCCACTGCTCGACAGTCAGGCCCAGCGCGAAGTTGTTCTGATGCGGCGACAGGACGACCAGGATCGCGTTTCCCTGAGCGATGTTGTCCGCGTCGTTCGCAGCGTCGATCAGCTCGACGAGATCGTCGTCGTCCGTGTCGCCGGCGATCAGTGCGAACTGGCCGTAGTCCTGCCGCACCGTCAGTGCGTCGGAGCGGAGGAGCGACATCCGGTGATCATGGCGCAGTCGTGGTGATCTTGCGCAGCTCGGGCGAAGCGGGCCGGCTTCCACTTCCACGACTGCGCATCGTGAGGTCAGAGCCTCATGTCGATGACGAGCTTGCCCGACGCGTGGTGGGACTCGACGAGTGCCAGTGCTTCCCCCGCCCGCGCGAGCGGATAGGTCGCCGTGATGTTCGGATCGAGCCGCCCGGTAGCCATCAGCTCGGCAACGCGCTCGAGGCCGCTCCGGTCGAGGCGGCGACGGACGAACACGCCGCCGAGTTCGGTCACCGACAGGTCCCCGACGGAGACGAGCGCGTCCGGCTTCGCCGCCAGCGGGGCGACGCCGCGCAAGGAGTCACCCCCGACCGTGTCGACCACGGCGTCGAAGCCGTCCGGGGCGTGCGCCCGGAGCCGGTCCACGACATCGCCGGCGGTGTAGTCGACGAAGGTCGCTCCGGTCCTGGTCGCAAGATCCCGCTTGGCCGCGCTGCCGGTGCCGACAACGACCAGACCGCGGTCGCGCGCGATCTGGGCCACGGCCATTCCGACGCCACCGCCGATCCCGTTCACCAACAGCGACGCCCCAGCGGGCAACGCGAGCTGGTCGAGGACGTCGAGCGCGGTGGTGCCGGCGACGGGGATGGTCGCCGCCCAGGTCTCCGGCAGCGCGTCGGGGATGCGAGCCGTGGACTCGGCGAGCAGCAGAGTCGTCCCCACGTACGTGCCTGCACCGGTCAGAGCGAACCCGGTTACCCGGTCGCCGACGGCCAGGCCGGTCACCTCGTCACCCACCGCCAGGACGGTCCCAGCCGCCTCCATCCCCAGGACCTGGGGAAAGGGCACGTGACCGTTCAACTCGCGGACATATCCGGAACGGAGCAGGTGATCGAGCGGGTTGATTCCCGCAGCCGCGACGCGGATGAGGACCTCGGCAGGACCGGGCGACGGATCGGGCCGATCGAAGAACTCCTGGACATCGGCTGCACCGAAAGTCCGGTACCCCAGGGCTGTGCTCATTGCAGATTCCTTTCTCACCGTCCTCCGGCGCTCGGCCCGAGGACGACGGAAAGCTAATCCATGACATTGATGTCAGGTTCTAGTCGGTGTGACGCGAGGAACACCCTTGGCGTTCCGCGCGAGCCGGTCGCCGGCGTCCGGAACATCGCCTCGCCGTTCATCTGGGGGTTTGCGGCAGAGACACGTCCATCAAGCCGCTCGATCGTCGACAAGGGCCGAGGTGCTCGGTCGACCAGGACATGCCACTGGGTCGACGCAGCCAGTCGTTCGGCGACGCCGGCGGGCTGCCGCTGCCGGGCTCTGCCGGGATCGTCGGCTCGCTGCACACCGTGACGAGCGTGAGGACGGCGACGAATCGCAGCGTCTCCATCCGCATCGGGATCGCCTCATCCGACTCGGCGCTCGACCACAGAGCCCGGGGCGGGGTGGCCGAGCGTGCAGCGGCCGAGGGCGTACACCAGCGACGATGGCGAACGGCGGCCATTCGGTCGACGAAGATGCTCCGCCTCGGGGCCTCGGCGAACTGGCTGTGTGCGGGATGCTGGTCGGTCCCTTGTTGGCCGCGCGTGGCCGACCTCGGCGGCGTCGTGGGTAGATGGGCGTCGGTGGGGAGATGGTGCGCAAGGCTCCCGATCGGTACCGGTGAAGGGCACGATGATGGCCAGTCCGTGCCGGCTGATGGTGTGCATCGGATCATCTGTGCTGCTGGTCGCGGCCGGATGCTCGCCCGGTGGGGACGCGACGTCGTCGTCTGTGCCCTCGCCTCGATGTGGATCCGCTGCGCAGGCCGTTCCGACGGCCGCCCGCGACGAGATCTCGCCGCTCGTCGTCACGGGGGTGGCGCCCGATCCCATCCCGGTGAGGGGCACCGACGGCAAGTACCACGTCGCCTACGAACTCGCGGTGCTCAACGCGGCGCCCCGCGCCACCACGCTCATCAAGGTCGAGACCTTGACCGACGACGCCGCGCACCGCGTGCTGACCAGATTGCAGGGCGACGAGCTCGTGATGCGGACCTTGCGCGTGGGCTCGTACCCGCGGGAGCCCTCGCCCGTCACCTCGATTCCCGGCGGGCAGACCGCGATCCTGCTCCTCGACGACGTCTACGACGACCGCGGCGCAATTCCGCCGATCGTCACGCACCGGGTGGAGGCGAGCTTCGCGCCCCCCACCGCGGACCAGCGGGAGGTTGCCGGGGTGTATCCGGAGCAGGTGAGCCAGGTGGGCGGCTCGATCTGCCACAGCAGCCGGGCGCCGCTCGTGATCGCTCCGCCGCTTCAGGGCGACAGCTGGGTGGCGCTCAACGCCTGCTGCACGGTGTCCCCCCACCGCAGCGCGATGCTGCCGATCGGCGGACGGATCAACGGGACCGAACGGTTTGCCGTCGACTGGGTGCGATTCGACCTGTCCGCCCAGCCGCTCGTCGACGTCCGGACAGGGGTGGTGGCCACGTTCCGCGGAGACCCGACGCGCAACGAGGACTACCTGGCCTACAACCAGCCCTTGGTGGCAGTCGCGGACGCCACCGTGGTCTCCGTCGTCTCCGACGTGCCGGACCAGCCCCCGCACGTGTTCCCGACCGGGCTGCGCCTGGACCAGTACGGCGGTAACCAGATCGTCCTCGACCTCGGCGCGGGCGCCTACGCCTTCTACGCTCATCTGAAGCCGGGTTCCGCGTCCGTGCGAGCAGGCGACAGGGTGACGAAGGGGCAGCAGATCGGGAACCTGGGCAACTCGGGCAACAGCAGCGAGGCCCACCTGCACTTTCACCTGATGAACTCTCCGCTGCCGCTCACCGGAGAGAACCTCCCCTTCCAGATCGACCGCTTCGAGTTCCTTGGCACGGTCACCCTCGACGGCCTGACGACGAGCTCACCGCCCGGCCCGCGCACGAACGAGTTGCCGTTGGCCGAGAGCACCGCCAACTATCCCGTCGGACCTGCTCGATGAAACGACGATAGCGGCTGGTGGCATTTTTGGCCGAGACCCCTCGCCGCAGAGTATTCGGCGCACAGCTCAGATCTCCGGACTAATTCGAGTCCCGGCACCCAGCCGCGTTCACCGACTAGCGGCCAGCACTGCCGCGAGGCCTTCTTGCAGGTCCTTGACGAAATACTCGGGAACCTCCAGGGACGGGAAATGTCCCCCGATTTCGGGCGAGCCCCATCGGACGATCTGTCGGTACCGCTCCTGCGCCCAGGGGCGCGGACACTTCTCGATGTCGCGGGGATACATGGTGATTGCTGACGGCACGTCGACCCGAAGTTCGGGGTCCAGCGAGTTGTGGCTTTCGTAGTAGATGCGGGCCGCTGATGCGCCGGTCCGCGTCAGCCAATACAGGGTGACGTCGTCGAGAACCCTGTCTCTGGAAATCGTCTCGAACGGGCCGTCTTCGGTGTCTGACCACTCGGCGAACTTGTCGAGGATCCAGGCAAGAAGCCCGACCGGTGAGTCGACGAGCGAGTAGCCGATGGTCTGCGGTCGGCTCGCCTGCTGCTTCGCGTATGCGCCGCGGGGGCCCTCGTAGAAGTCGCGGGTTTCCTCGGTCCACTTGCGCTCGACCGCCGTCAGCCCGTCCGTTGTCAACCCGGGCGGTCCCTCCGCGAACGTTGTGTGGATGCCGAGAACGTGCGTCGCGAACCTGCCGCCGAGAACCGTGGTGATATTACCTCCCCAGTCGCCGCCGTGGGCTGCGAACTCGCTGTAGCCGAGCCTTCCCATCAGTTCCACCCATGCGGCCGCGATCTTTTCGGTTCCCCACCCGGTGGTGGCCGGCTTGTCGCTGTAACCAAAGCCTGGTAGCGATGGAACCACGACGTGGAACGCTGGTGCGTCTGCATCCTTCGGATCTGCCAGCTCGTCTACCACATCGATGAACTCGGCAATGCTGCCCGGCCAGCCGTGCGTCAGGATCAGAGGAGTGGCATCTGCGCGCGCGGATCGGCGGTGCAGGAAGTGGATTCCCAGATCATCAATGGTCGTGCGGAACTGGCCGATACGGTTGAGGCGATCTTCGAACGACCGCCAGTCGTACCCGGTGCGCCAGTAGTTCACGACATCGACGAGGTCGGCGAGAGGAACGCCCTGTTCCCATCGGCGAGGGTCGGGCGCGGCGCGATAGACCGTCTCGGCCTCCGGTAGCCGCGCCGCGGCCAATCGCGCGCGCAGATCGTCGAGGTCAGCGTCAGTTGCGTGGGCTTCGAATGCTTGCACGTCGCCGGCTGGACGGGGCATGAGACCTCCTGGCCATCGCGGAACCGGCTACGACCTCTTGTGAACCGGCTAAGGCGGTTCTAGCATGTCCTCATGCCGGCGTGCAACCAGCGAACCCCGGTCTGCGACCAGGCTCTCCGGGTGCACTGGCGGGCATGGCGGGGTGCCGGCCGGCGCTGCCGGGCTACGGGTCTCCGAGGTTCCTCGTGGGTGGACAGGGTCTGGTCAGGCGGGTTGCGAATGTCGGCGGGCATCGCGACGATCGCGGCTGCCCAGGGCCAGGCTTTCAGGTACGCGCATCCGTCGCCTGCGGGCGCCGAGGGTGAGTCGGGCTGGGACGTGGAGAAATCGGTAGCGCATGGCCTTCGGCTCGCACGCAGCCAGGACCTGCACGTCGCCGGTCAGGGCGAGCAGTCGAGTCCAGGCGACCAGGTCGGCGGCGATCTGGGTGTGCATCAACCAGGTGTTGATCGCGAACTCCCGCGACGGGAACCGACCCAGCCCCGAGTCTTTGGGTGCCGGATGCGGTCCTCGAATGGACGATCGAGGCTAAGGTGGTTCCATGCGCGCTAGGTTCCCTGATTTTCGCCTCGGTAACGTGCTAGCGACCAGCTTCACGGGGACTCTGACGGAGCGTCATGGCAACGCCGTGGAGCGCATTCCCACGCCGCAGCGGCTCGTCGACTGGCTGGCAGCGAACGGCCTAGCCGTGGACTCCTGCACCACCGCCCAGCTCGAACTCGCTCGGGAACTGAGGGAATCAATTCACGCCGCCGCGACAGCGACTGCGATCCAGGACGCTCTCCCTGCGTCGGCTATCCAAACCATCAATGACTGCAGCATTCAGGGTCGGGCCGCGGCAATCCTGACGCCCGAGGGCAATCGTCAATGGCGACTCAGCTCGGCTTCCTGCGTAGAAGATGCCCTAAGCGTAATCGCCGCCGACGCGATCAGCATCATTGCAGGCGAACGAGACGGAAAATTAGCCTTGTGTGCATCGCCGACCTGCCGAGCTGCCTTCTTCGACACCAGTCAAAGTCGCTCCCGCAAATGGTGTGACATGAACACGTGCGGGAATCGTCAGAAGAAGGCGCGTTTCAACGCCAACCAACGCAAGAACGGGACTGCCGCACGGACGGGTGTCATCTGATCTGGCTTGCCCGGGAGGGCGGGCCTGGGAGGAGTGACTCTTGAATGGGCGTGTCGGTCGAGAACGACGACGTCGCCCACCGCGTCGGCGACTCCGGCAGGTGCCGGCTGCGGTCCGGTTCCTGTCCTGCGAGCCGCTGCTCGGACCGCTCGACGGCGTCGACCTGGACGGGATCGGCTGGGTGTCGCGGCTGGCGAGTCCGGAGCGGGTGCCCGGTCGATGGACCCGGCGTGGGTGAGGCAGCTGCGCGACGCCTGCGTGAGCAGGGGCGTGCCGTTCTTCTTCGAGCAGTGGCACCGACCGCACGCCTCCCAGCCCTGCACCGATGAGCATCCGTTGTCGTGCTGCGCTGTGGCGCTGTTCAGTCGTCAAGGGCGCCGGCACGTACGAGCCGGACGAAGGGCCGGTGGGTCTGCAACGGCGGCACCTGCTCGTCGAGGACGGCCGTGTCCGCATCGCGCAGGCGGCGATCCAGCCCAACCACGGCCGGACATTTCGGGCACGAACGGCAACGGCGGCCGTTCCACTGATCGGAAGCAACCATCGTTGTCGCTGGTAGAACCGCTGGAGCGGGCGACGGGAATCGAACCCGCGTAGCCAGTTTGGAAGACTGGGGCTCTACCATTGAGCTACGCCCGCGTACCCCCGAGGCTACCCGACCACCCGGCAGGTCTCGGAGCCACCCGGTATCCGGTGTCCCGACGTCCGGGGCGCCGCCTAGACTCCGTCCGACGGGGTGTGGCGCAGCTTGGTAGCGCACTCGCTTTGGGAGCGAGGGGCCGTGGGTTCAAATCCCGCCACCCCGACCAGGTCAGGGCCGGTCCGGAGGATCCTCCGGGCCTCCCTGTGTCACCGGAGGGACGCGTCCAGCCGACGCATCAGCTCCCCGACCCGCCCGCCGCCGCCCGGGGCTGCCGGGTAGCGCCTCAGGACGTCGACCACGACGGGGTCGGCGAGGTTCCGCGACTGCGCGATGTGCTCGGCGCCGACTGCGGGGTCCCCGGCCGCGAGCTCGAACGCTCGTGCGGCGTGCGCGGCCGATCCGAGGATGTGCTTGACCTGAGTGGCTTTGGCCAGGGGGTGGAGGAACGCCGCGCTGGCCGCGGCGAGCGCCGCGCGCGCGGCGTCGCTCGCCGCGGCCTGTCCCGCGTCGCGGGTTTCCTGGGCAGCCCGCTGTGCCGCCCACGCGCAGTCGCGGATCGCCTTGGTGCGCCTGCCCCCGTCCGCGAACGCCTGGGCGGCGTCGATCGCTGCTCGTGGGCGCGGATCGTCGGGGCGGTCCCGTTCGAAGATCTCCAGCGCCGGCCGCGCGCACGCCACCGCGTAGGCGGTGACCACCCGGAGTTCGGACAGGTCGAGCTCGACCGTTGTGGAGTCGTCCGCCACGGCGCCATCCTTCTCGCTCTCGTCGTTCTGGTCGAAGCCGGTCGAGCGGTACCGTGCCCCGCGTGGATCTGGTGTTCAGCGCCGAGTTGTTCGAGTGGCGCGGACCGGCTCCGTTCTACTGGCTGACGGTCCCCGAGGACGACTGCGCCTCCATCCGTGCCGAGGCGGCCGCGGCGTCCTACGGCTGGGGAGCGGTCCCCGTGCGTGCGCGCATCGGCGCCACCGAGTGGGAGACCTCGCTGCTGCCCAGGAACGGCGGGTACGTCCTGCCCGTCAAGAACGCCGTCCGGAGGGCGGAAGGCGTCGTCGAGGGCGACACCGTCATGGTCGGCATGAGCGTCGCTCCCCGCGACGGTCGCCAGGCGAACGGCACCGGTCCGACCTGTTGATCACGCGGACGGTGCGACGCCGAACTCCAGCACCGTCCGCCCGTCCGCCACCGGTCCTGATCCGCGGAGCACGAGTCCGCAGCCGACGGCCAGCTCGACCAGCTCGTCTACCGTCCGTTCCCGGCCGCCGAAGCACATCAGCATGAACAAGTCCATCGCGGTACCCGCCGCCCCCGCGCTCTCGATCACCACGACGGTGCCGTCCGGTGCAGCGGCGCGGCGGCACCCGGCCAGGATCGTGCGGGCGTGCTCGTCGTCCCAGTCGTGCAGGATGTCGGACAGGAGGTAGGCGTCGGCCCCCGTCGGCAGGGGGTCGAAGAAGCTGCCGGGAACCGCGGCGGCCCGGTCACCGACCCCCGCTCGCGCGAACCTGTCGGCGGCAGCGGCAGCCGTCGGATGCAGGTCCAGGACCCGTCCGCGAAGGCCGGGATGGGCGTGCAGGATCGCGGCGAGCACCAACCCGTCGCCCCCGCCGACGTCGAGCACCTCGGAGAAGCGGCTCCAGCCGAAGCGTTCGGCGATCTGCGTCGCCTGCACCTGGAATCGCCAGTTCATCTGGGCGTCGAACGAGCGCCGCAGCTCCGGCCGCGCGTCGAGGTCCGCCCAGAAGTCGCGCCCGTACCGCCGCACGTAGCCGGGAATGCCTGTGGTGACCGTCCCGAGCAGTTCGACGAAGCCGAGCTCGGCACGCCCCCCAGCGGCGTTGATGTCGAGCAGGGGTTTGATCCCTTCCGGGGCGTCGTCGCCCATCTGGGCGCCGAGCTTCGTGGGTCGGTAGGCACCGGAATCCGGATCGCGGTCGAAGACGCCGATCGTGACCAGGTGATCGAGCAGGCACCGCATGGCGGGGGCCGCGGTTCCCGTCTCGGAGGCGAGCCGCTCCGCCGTTGCCCCTTCGCCACCCGCGAGCTCCACCAGGCCGAGCGTCGCTGCCACCCGGATGGACATGGGAGTGGCCAGATCGGCCATGGCTCTGATCGACGGTTCGACCCTCGGGTGATCCACCGTGCGGAATCTATCCTGCCGAACCACCGGATTCCGTCGATCAACCGGGAGCCCGGCCGGCAGAGCGGGAGGGGGGCCGAGCCGCCGGCCGGGCTGCCAAGGAGTGACCGAACTCGGCCGCCGCCAAACCCGAGCACGTTCGTACAAGAACGTGCGCGGCACGCCGGGGACGATCAGTGCATGACGACGACCGACCCGGTCAACCTGACCACCGCGCTCGCCTCGTTCCACGAGGTGTACAGCCCGCGGATCGTGGCGCGGATGAACGACTACGACGTGCGCATCGCCCACACCCGGGGCGAGCACGTCTGGCACGTGCACGAGGACACCGACGAGTTCTTCCTGGTCCTGGACGGCCGCTTCGACGTGGCGGTCCGGGAGGCCGACGGCACCGAGCGCACCGTCGTGCTGCACGAGGGCGACACCTTCGTCGTGCCGAAGGGCACGGAGCACAAGCCCTCCTCCCCCGGCGGGTCGATCCTGATGTTCGAGCCGACCGGAACCTCCACCACGGGCGACCGGCACGAGGGCGAGATCCCCGACCACGTCGACAGCACCACCGGCCACGACCTCCCGTGACCGGCTGATCGCCGGTACGGTCCGAGATCGTGTTCGACGGGTTCGAGCGGGTCAGGGTCGACACCGGCGAGGCGACCATCAACGCCGTGCACAGCGGCACCGGGCCACCGGTGCTGCTGCTGCACGGGTTCCCCCAGACATCGGCGATGTGGCACCAGGTGGCGCCCGCGCTGGCGCAGCGGTACACGGTCGTGGCCGCCGACCTGCGGGGATACGGCGACTCCAGCCGCCCGCCGTCCGGCGACGACCACGCGGCCTACTCGTTCCGCGCGATGGCCGCCGACCAGGTGGCGTTGATGCGCTCGCTCGGGCACGAGCGCTTCGCCGTGATCGGGCACGACCGCGGCGCCCGGGTCACGCACCGGATGGCGCTCGACGCACCGGAGGCGGTCACCCGCCTGGCCGTACTCGACATCCTGCCCACGCTGCACGTCTACAGCCACGTCGACCGCAGGCTGGCCACGGCCTACTACCACTGGTTCTTCTACATCCAGCCCTACGACGTCCCGGAACGGCTCATCGCAGGCGATCCCATCGGCTACCTGCACACCGTGTTGGGCAGGTTCGGCGGCCGGGTCGACGCGTTCGCCCCGGAGGCGGTGGCCGAGTACGAGCGCGTGTTCGCCGACCCGGACGCGCGGCACGCGATGATGGAGGACTACCGGGCAGGCGCCTCGATCGACCTGGAGCACGACCGGGCCGACGTGGGCCGCCGCGTCGAGGCGCCGCTGCTGGCGATGTGGGGCACGCGTGGTGTCGTCGGGCGCGGCCCGGACAACCCGGTCGCGGTGTGGCGCGAGCACGCCACCGACGTGACCGGTGTGGGGCTGGACGCGGGGCACTACCTCGTGGAGGAGCGGCCGGAGGAGACCGTGGCCGCGCTCGAACGGTTCATGGAGGGGTGATGGACGAGCTGGTCACGCGGCTGACGCGGCTGCAGGTCTCGTCGCTGTCGGACGCCGACAAGACGCTGCCGGTGTGCGACCCGGCGATCCGGGCGCTGCTGCCCGACGTCACCCTGGTGGGCGTCGCGTTCACCGTCCGCGCCGACGGCGACCTGCTCGGCATGATCGACGCGATCGGCCGCGCGGAGCCGGGCACCGTGCTCGTGGTGGCCACCGACGGCCGCCCGCTCGCCGCGTCCGGGGAGCTGTTCGCCACCGAGGGGCGCAGGCGCGGGCTCGCCGGGATCGTCGTCGACGGGTTCTGCCGCGACCTGCGCGGGATGCGCCGGGTGGGGCTGCCGGTGTTCGCCCGCGGCACGACGCCCGCGGCAGGCCCCGCGCTCGGGCCGGTGGTCGTGCAGGAACCGGTGACGTTCGGCGGGGTCGAGGTGCGGCCCGACGACCTCGTCGTCGGCGACGACGACGGCCTGCTCATCGCCCCGCCCGAGCGCATCGCCGCCGCAGTGGACCGGGCGGAGGAGATCGAGCGCGTCGAGGCCGAGGTGGCGGCCGCGATGCGCGACGGCCGGAGCCTGCACGAGCTCACGAACGCCCCGGAGCACCTGCGCGCGATCGCCGCGGGCGAGCCGAGCACCTTCCGGTTCCAACCCTGACGCACCCCGCCTCGGTCGACGGTCCCCGTCGACGGGGACCGCGGGCCGAAGCGGGTAGCGCGACCCGGAACGGGGTGCGTCGGCAACCGTCAACCGATGCAGAACTCGTTGCCCTCCGGATCCCGCATGACCGTCCAGCTCGTTCCGTTGCCGGAGCGGTGCTCGCCCTTCGTCGCGCCGAGGGCGACGAGCCGGTCGATCTCGGCGTCCGGATCGCGGGTCGCGAGGTCCACGTGCACCCGGTTCTTGCCCGACTTGGGCTCCGGGACCTGGAAGAAGAGCATGTGCCGGACACCGCGGGGGTCGGTGGCGCGCAGCCGCACGAAGTCGGGCCGCTCCTCGGCCACCTCGTACCCGGTGGCCCCGGCCCAGAAGGCCGCGACGCGGCGCGGATCGGTGCAGTCGAAGGTCACGTTGAACACGAACGACGTCATGACCGCCATGGTGGGCGCGTTCTGAGGGCATCCGCGACCACCGCGTCGAGCCGGCGCCCGTGCGCGCCCCGCCAGTACACGCGGCCGCAGGACGTGCAGCGGGCGAACCGCTCGTAGCAGCGGCGGGTGCCTGGTTCCAGCAGGTCGGCGACCTGCTGTTTCGGCACGTCCGCCAGCTCGCCGTTGCAGGCCGAGCAGCGCGTCCACGGGGCGAGCGGCGGCGCGAACCGGTCCAGCACGTCGGCCAGCTGCGCGTCCGCGCCGTGCCCGCGCACGTACGCGCCCGCCCACAGCGCGCGCCGCATCAGCAGGCCGCGGTCCTGGGTGAGCAGGACCCGGCGCTCCCGCCCGGCCTGATCGACGAGATGGGCGTCCTCGGCGTCGTTGCCGTACGCGGTGTCGACGCCGAGCAGGCGCAGCCTGCGGGCGAGCGATCCGAGGTGGACGTCGAGCAGGAACCCCGCACCGTCCGGCAGCGGCTGCGGGCGTGGAGGCGGCCTGAGTTCGATCACGGCGCCGTCGTGCGGCCGGTGTGACACGTCGGAGCGAGCGCCGTCGACGTCCGGCGCCGCCACCTCCGTCAGCGGGATCCCGACGGCCTGGACGACGTGCCCGAGCGACGCGCTGCCGTCGTAGGACACCACGAAGCTGGCACACCGCCGCCGCGGCGGGAGGAACAGCCACAGCGCCGGGGCCGGGCGGACCACGAGGTGCATCCCTACCGAGTGAACACCCGGTCGAGGTGGTAGTCGACCGTCGCAACGGCCTCCTCGGGCGTGCTGGCCCCGAGGACGATCCCGGTGGCCTGGGAGTCGACGAGCGCCCAGAGGATGCCTGCCTCCCGCCGCGGGTCGACGCCGGGCGCGAGTGCGCCTGCGCTGCGCGCCCGCTCCAGCTGCTCGGCGAAGAACTCGACGAGCTTCGGCCCACCCGCGGCGACCACGGCCGCCATCCGGGGCTCTGACATCGCGCGGATGAAGAACGCGATGCCGGCCAGCCACGACGCACGGCTCGGTTCATCCGTCGGGATGATCTCCACCATCACCGCCCGGACGATGTCGCGAACGGTCGGCGGCCGGCCCGTTGCACTCAGCCTCTCGACGATCCGCTGCTCGTGCCGGCGCGACTGGTGCTCGAAGGCGAAGGCGAGCATCTCGTCCTTGCTGCGGAAGTAGTGCTGCACCCGGCCCATCGAGATGCCTGCCTCGGCCGCGACGTGCCGCAGGCTCACCGACTCCAGCCCCTCGGTGGCGGCGAGGTGCAGCACCGCGTCGGCGATCTCGCGCCGGCGCGCGTCGTGATCCACCCGCCTCGGCATGGGTCCAGGTTACAATGCGACCGCATTGCAAAGGGGGAGGCATGTCCACGACGACGCAACGGCCAGGTGAGCTGCGGCTACGTCCACCTCGCAACCCCGTCGACCCGCGAGCGGTCGGCTGGTGGCGCACCACGCTCGCGCTGCTGTTCGGCACGCCGGTCGCGGTGGTGGCGGTGCTCGGGTTCCTGATCCCGCCTGCGCGGTTCTGGCTCCTGCTGCCTGCCGTGATCATCGTGGTGGTCGGGGTGCCGCTGGCGCTCGCGCTCCCGCGCTGGTGGTTCCGCCTGCACCGGTGGGAGGTCACCGACGCCGCCGTGTACACCCGCTCCGGCTACTTCTGGCAGGAGTGGCGAGTGGCGCCGATGTCGCGGATCCAGACCGTCGACACCCAGCGCGGGCCCCTCGAGCAGCGCTTCGGGCTCGCCACCGTCACCGTCACGACGGCATCGGCGAAGGGCGCCCTGAAGATCGAGGGGCTCGACCACGAGGTGGCCGCCGACCTCGCCGAACGCCTCACCGCCACCACGCAGGCCACGCCAGGGGACGCCACGTGACCGGCTGGACGGCGCTGGACCGGCGCACGGTCGCGGTCACCGCACTCGTCATGGCGGGCGTCTCGATCACCGCGGGTCTGCCGATCGGCATCGGCATCGCCCGCAACACGTCGATCGGCACGGCCCTGCTCTGGCTGCTGCCGGCCGCTGCCCTGCTCGTCGTCGGCGGCAGCGCCGTCGACCACATCCGCTGGCGGCGCACCCGCTACCGGATGACCCCGGGCCGCGTGGAGCTGCGCACCGGCATCCTGGTCAGCAAGCACCGGTCGCTGCAGCGCGACCGCGTCCGCGCCGTCGACATCACGGCCGATCCGCTGCTGCGCGGGTTCGGGCTGGTGGCCGTGCGGATCGGCACGGGCGAGCAGTCCGAGGCGGGCGAGGGTTCGGTGGTGCTGCGGCCCGTGCCGGCGGCGGTCGGCGAGTCGCTGCGTCGCGAGCTGCTGGACCGGACGCACCCGGAGACTTCGGCCGACGGCGCGCTCGCCGTGCTCGACCCGGCCTGGATCCGCTACGCGCCGGTCTCGTTCCTCGCGCCGGCGCTCGGCGCTAGCGCCTTCGGCGGCGTGCTCCAGGTGTCGGAGTGGTTCGGCCTCCAGTCCGGCGTGATCGCGTGGGTGGGGAGCCTGTTCCGCGGAGTGCCGGTGCTGACGATGATCGCGGTCCTCGTCGCGGCGGCGCTCGTCGTCGGCGCGGTCGCCTCGCTCGGGCTCTGGGTCGAGATGTGGTGGAACTACCGGCTGGAACGCGAGCCCGGCACGTTGCGGGTGCGCCGCGGCCTGTTCACCACGCGCTCGATCTCGATCGAGGAGGCGCGGGTGCGCGGCGTCGAGCTGGTCGAGCCGCTGGGCGTGCGGCTCTCCGGGGCGGCGCGGGTCGACGCGGTGGCCACCGGCATGGCGGCCGCGAAGGGCGACGACGACAAGTCCGACCGCCGCACCCTGCTGCCCGCCGCCCCGCTGTCGATCGCTCGGCGGGTCGCGGCCGACGTCCTGCGCGAGCCCGAGTCCCCGCTCGACGCGGTCCACCTGACCGGGCATCCCGTGGCCGCGCGCGGCAGGCGGCTGCGGTGGGCGCTCAGCAGCGTCGTCGTGCTCGATGCCGTGCTCGTGCTGCTCGGCGCGCTGCTCACCGACGTGCTGCTGCACATCGCCTGGGTCAGCGCCCTCGTGCTCGTACCGGTCGCCGTGGTGCTGGCCGTCGACGCCTACCGCGGCCTCGGCCACGGTCTCGGCGAGCGGTACCTGGTGGCCCGCAGCGGCACCGTCCGGCGGGCCACGGTGGCGCTGCAGCGCGGCGGCATCATCGGCTGGACGTTCCGTCAGTCGGTCTTCCAGCGGCGAGCGGGCCTCGCCACGGTGATCGCGACAACGGCGGCGGGCGCAGGCGCGTACGCGGTGCCCGACGCAGGGTCGGACGACGGTCTCGCCCTCGCCGCGGCGGCCGTACCGGGCCTCCTGGAGCCCTTCCTAGAGCCCGCCTCCACCGTTCCGACGAACGGCGCGTTCGTCGGAACCTAGGCGACGAAGGGCCCGTTCGTCGGTCAATGCGCCGACGCAGGCACGCACGGCCGCCGTCGTGCGTTCCTCGTCGCCCGTCGCCAGCAGGTCCAGCAACGCTCCGCGCAGCGTCGCGAGGACGGCGGTCGGGTCGCCCCCCGGGCCGAGCACCTCGCGGAGCAGCTCGATCCAGTCGTGCACGCCCTGGGCGGCGAACCCGGCCCACGGCCCGTCCGGTTCCACCAGGGAGCGGGCGTAGCCCTCGGCCCACAGCCGCAGCAGATCACGCTGCTGCGGAGCGGCGAGCCACTCCCAGAGCCGCTCGACGACCTCGGCCGGCCCACCGCCGGCCGCGCGCACCTCCGCGAGCAGCGCGAGCTCCTCGGCGCGTGACCGTCCCAGCAGGGCCCGCACCAGGCCGTCCTTGGAGCCGAACAGGTACAGCAGCACGCGCGGGCTCGACCCGACGGCCTCCGCGAGCGGGCGCAGCGACATCCCGGCCATGCCGTTGCGGAGCACGTAGGCGTACGCCAGCTCCTGCAACTCCTCCCGGCGGGCGGAAGGGACTTGCGGATCAGCGCTCATGGCGTCACAGTCTGCACTGAAACAGTCGTTTCAGTGCATGGAGGGTAGCGATGGGCGACGTGCAGATCCGCGAGCTCGGGCAGCCGGGCGACCTCGGCTGGGTGGTGCTCGCGCACGGCGAGCAGTACGCGGCGGAGTTCGGCTGGGACGGCTCGTTCGAGGCGCTCGTGGCCCGGATCGTGGCCGACTTCGGCGAGCGCCACGATCCCGCACGCGAGAGGGCCTGGATCGCCGAGCTCGACGGCAGGCGCGTGGGCTGCATCTTCTGCGTGGCGGGCGACGAACCCGGCACGGCGAAGCTGCGGATCCTGCTGGTGCACCCGGACGCCCGGGGCCACGGTGTCGGCACGCGGCTCGTCGACGCCTGCGTGGCCTTCGCCCGCGAGGCGGGCTACCAGCGGGTGCGGCTCTGGACGAACGACGTGCTGGCCGCCGCCCGCCGGATCTACCTCGCCGCAGGCTTCCGGCTCGTGGCCGAGGAGCCGCACCACAGCTTCGGCGCGAACCTCGTGGGGCAGGACTACGAGCTCGACCTGTCCGAAGCGGCGTGAGCTACGCCGCCACGGCGTCCCAGCGCCAGCGCTCGGTCATCGGCTCCGCGCAGTCCGGGCAGGGCACCTCGCAGCCGGCCGTCGCGGCGACGGGCAGCTCGGCCTCGACGCCGCACCCGGTGCACATCCACCATCCGGTCGTGATCGTCGTGTCCATGGCCCGATGCTAAATGACACCACTGTCATTTCCCCGATGCGCGCCGCGCGGAGGCCGGAGGTAACACGCGTCCGGCGTGCCGCGAGTGGATCCGCGGGGGTGGGGTTGACCACGGGCCCCGCGCGGCGCGCTGGGCCCGCGCGCGTCCCCGGTGCCGCGCCCGGCCGGAGAATCCCCTCCTCGACCGGCCCCGGATCCGCACCGACGTGCCCGCGTGGCGCGGATCCGGCCAGGGGCGCCGGCTGTGGCGGTGGGTGTTGCCGAACCAGGCGTGGGACCTGCAGCGCCCAAAGGGGAGATCCTCCGGTGCCCGCTCATGGCTGCCGGTGGGACCTGCTGGCGGCGCCGCGCATCGTGCGGGGCCGCCCCTCGACTCGGGCATGCGGTGCGGACAGGCCAGCCTCCCGGGCACGTGAGGGTGGCCTCCGCCCCGCTCGCGCACCCGATGTGCGCTCGCGCGCCCCGCGTCGGCCGACGCACCCCGTCGACGGGGCGCATGAGCCGTGAACAGGTACGTGCGCTGCGGAGATCATTCCGAGCCGCCCGCACCGCCCCGGCGCGGGCACTGATGTGCATTTCGCGGCGATCAAGGGCTGATGGCAGCGATCAAGGGCAGATGGCGGCTGCTGAAGATCATTTAGTCGCCGTTTCGCCATGATCGCCGATCAGGACCCGGTGTGCGGCGGTGCTTGGCCCTGGGAGGGGAAGCTCGCCGATAGCCGGGTCGCGAGGGCCTCATGATCGGAGGTTCGGCGCGTTCTCGTGTCGTCTTCGCCCGTTTTCGCGCCGAAGCCTCGATCCTGTGCGTGGGACCGGCCTTCGGTGGCGCCGCGCGCCCGAAAGGGCAGGCCCCTGGCCTGCCCGCATGGCTTGCCCTCAGGGGCCGCAGAGGCTCAGAGGTCAAGGGTCGCGAAGCGATCGCGCAGCGACGCCGAAGGCGCCCTTGACCTCTGAGGGGCGGCCCCGCACACTGCGCGGCGCCACCGAAGGCCCTGGGTGAAAGGCAGCCACCGAGGCCCCAGCACCCGCGCGACCAGGCCCAGGCCACCCGCGCTCAGACCTCGCTGACGAGGTCCGCGATCGAGGCCACCACGCGATTGGGCCGGTACGGGAACCGATCGACCTCCTCAGCCTGGGTGATGCCGGTCAGCACCAGCACCGTGCGCATCCCGGCCTCGAGGCCGGCGATGATGTCGGTGTCCATCCGGTCGCCGACCATCACCGTCGTCTCCGAGTGGGCCTCCAGCCGGTTCAGCGCCGCCCGCATCATCAGGGAGTTCGGCTTGCCGATGAAGTAGGGCTCGACCCCGGTGGCCCGGCTGATCAGTGCCGCCACGGCGCCGGTGGCCGGCAGGATCCCGTCCACCGACGGCCCGGTCGGGTCCGGGTTCGTCGCCACCCACCGCGCACCGCCCTTGATCAGCCGGATCGCGGTGGTCACCGCCTCGAAGCTGTAGGTGCGTGTCTCCCCCAGCACGACGTAGTCGGGTGTGTTGTCGGTGAGCACGTAGCCGATCTCGTGCAAGGCCGTGGTGAGCCCGGCCTCGCCCACGACGTAGGCGCTGCCCTGCGGCCGCTGGTCGTCCAGGAAGCTCGCGGTGGCGAGCGCCGAGGTCCAGATCGACTCCACCGGCAGGTCGATCCCGCTGCTGCGCAGGCGGAACTGCAGGTCTCGGGGTGTGTAGATCGAGTTGTTGGTGAGCACGAGGAACGGCCTGCCGGTGTCGCGCAGGCGGGTGATGAACTCGTCGGCACCGGGGATCAGGCGGCCCTCGTGCACGAGGACACCGTCCATGTCGGTCATCCAGCACTCGATCGGCTTGGCATCGGCCACGGCTGGGCAGCCTATTGGAACGCGGGCGGCCTCACCGGCGTTCACTGTGTGACGGTTGCCGATGGGGAGTGGTTGAAGTGGGCACGATCCTGACCATCGTGGTCATCGCCCTGATCGTGGTGGGCGTCATGTGGTTGATCCGGCAGCGCAGCGCGGCCCAGGCCCGCGAGCTGGAGGACGCCAAGTCCGAGGCCCGGCGATGGGTGGAGCGGCTGGGCGGCCAGGTCCTCAACCTGGTCGGCACGGACGACGCGTCCAAGCAGGCGCTCGCCGACGCGGCGGAGCGCTACAACGCGGCAGGCTCGCAGATGGAACAGGCACGCAGCGTCACCCAGGCCCGGCAGGTCACCGAGACCGCGCGCGAGGGCCTGTACTACGTGCGCGCCGCCCGCACCGCGATGGGGCTCGACCCCGGCCCCGAGCTCCCCGCGCTCCCGGGCCAGCAGCGCGCGGGCGCTGTCAGCGAGGATCGCGAGGTGGAGGTCGAGGGCCACGCCTACAGCGCCTCGCCGGTGCCGTCGGGTCGCAACCAGCACTACTACCCGGGCGGCGTGGTCGCCGGGCGCCCCGTCCCGCAGGGCTGGTACTCCGAGCCGTGGTGGAAGCCCGCCCTCGTCGCGGGCGCCTGGGGTGTCGGGTCGGTCCTGCTGTTCAGCGCGATGTTCTCCGGCATGTCCGGCGTGGCCTACGCCGACGGCTTCGCCGACGGTGCGGCGTCCGCCGGCGGTGCCGACGACGCGCAGGGCGACGTCGGCGGCGACATGGGCGACTCCGGCGGGTTCGACGGCGGCGGGTTCGACGCCGGTGGCGGGTTCGACGGCGGGTTCGGCGACTTCTGAGCCGTGAGCGGATACGGGTGCTGCAGCACCCGTATCCGCTCACCCCCGGCGCTAGGCGGCCTCCCAGCTGGGCTTGTCGGCGCGCTCCTTCACCGCCACGTTGATGCGGTTGAACAGGTTGAGGGTGCCGACCATGACGAGGAGCGCGGCGAGCTGCTTCTCGTCGAAGTGATCGGCGGCCTCGTCCCAGACCTCGTCCGGCACGGCCTCGTCGGACCGGTCGGCCGTGCGGGTCACGGCCTCCGCCAGCCGCAGTGCGGCCCGCTCGGCGTCGTCGAAGTACGGGGCTTCCCACCACGCGGCCACGGCCATCAGCCGCTCGTCGGTCTCACCTGCCTTCCTGGCCTCGCGCACGTGTCCCTGGATGCACGCGGCGCAGCCGTTGACCTGGCTCACCCGCAGGCCCACCAGCTCGAGAGTGCGCTGCGGCACCCCGCCCTGGGTCGTCGCCTTCAGCAGGTGCTGGATGCCCTTCATCGCGTCCGGGAGCACGAACGCCGGGTTCGTCATTCGCATGGGATGCCTCCTGTCACATCGGTGTCCCTGGGTGGGTCAGAGCTCTGACGCGTGGCGACGGGAGGATGTGACGGATGGACCGGCACGAGGATTTCCTGGCCGACAGGTTCGAGGAGCACCGCGCCCACCTCAAGGCGGTGGCGTACCGGATGCTGGGGTCCCACGCCGAGGCCGACGACGCCGTGCAGGAGGCGTGGCTGCGCGTCACCCGCGCCGACACGGCCGCCGTGGACAACCTCGCCGGCTGGCTCACCACGGTCGTCGCGCGCATCTGCCTCAACGTGCTGCGCTCCCGCAACCAGCGCCGTGAGGAGTCGCTGGACGCGCGCGTACCCGACCTGGTCGTCGCACCCGCCGAGTACGCCTCCACGCCCGACCCCGAGAAGGAGGCGCTGCTCGCCGACTCGGTCGGTCTCGCGCTGCTCGTCGTGCTGGAAACGCTGAGCCCGGCCGAGCGCCTCGCGTTCGTGCTGCACGACATGTTCTCGATGTCGTTCGAGGAGATCGCCCCCGTCCTCGAACGGAGCGAGGCCGCCACCCGGCAGCTGGCCAGCCGCGCCCGCCGCCGCGTGCGCGGCGCCCGCCCGGAACCGGACGCCGATCTCGCTGCCCAGCGCTCCGTCGTGGACGCGTTCCTCGCCGCGGCACGCGGCGGCGATCTCGAGACGCTCGTCTCCCTCCTCGCCCCGGACGTGGTGGTGCGCGCCGACGCCGGGAAGCTGCGGCCGCGCACCCTGCTCCAGGGCCGGGAGGCGGTCGCCCAGGGCGCGATGACGTTCGCGCGGGTCGCCGAGCTCACCCGCCCCGCGCTGGTCAACGGCGCGCCGGGGGCCGCGGCCTTCAGGGGCGGCCGGCTCGTCTCGGTGGCGGCGTTCACCGTCTCCGGCGGCCAGATCACCGCACTCGACATCGTCAGCGACCCGGAGCGGATCGCCCGCATCGACCCCGCCGTTCTCGACGGCTGACCGGTCAGGCCGGGGGTTCGAGCCGCACCTTCCGCTCGGCCTCCGGCCACAACGCGGCCAGCATCCGCTCGCCCTCGGCCACCACGTCGGCCGCGGCGACGTCGTCGAGCGGCGCGAGCAGGCGCACCACCAGCCCGTCGGAACCGGACGTCCACACGCCGGCCGCCATCCCGTCCACCAGGAGCGGCCGCACCGGCTTGAGCAGCACCTGCGACCGGTGCTCGGTGGCGAGGACGCGGGTGCGATCGTCGTGGCCGAGCAGTGCGTTGTCGAACTCGCCGAGGAACCGCGGCGGCGCCGGCGTGTCCGGGTCGGGGAGCGACCCGTCCGGCACGTCGTACAGCGTGCGGCCGCGCTCGTCGACGAACCGGCGCAGGTCCAGCCGGTCGACCACCTCGCGGATGCCGCCGACGCCGGTGAACGCGCGGATGTCGCCCGTGCTCGCCGGGCCGAACGCGCGCAGGTAGCGCAGCACGAGCCGGTCGGCGGCCGGGTCGGTGCCGACCGGTCGGCCGAGTGTGCGGCCCACCTCCGCTAGCCGGGCCCGTCCGCTCTCGCCCCAGACCCCGCGGGGTGGCAGCTGCAGGAGCGGGGCGCCGTACTGCACGCAGGCGCCGAGCGGTGTCGGCTTCCGGCCCGGGTAGCGCTGCGCGAGCTCGCGGCCCAGCTCGGTGACGGTCAGCGGCCGGTCGCGCAGCAGCTCCAGCCCGGCCGCGACGACCTCGTCCAGGTCGAGGCCGGCCAGGTCGCGCCCGTACTCGCTGCCCTGGAAGACCCGGCGGTGCAGCGGCGCGACGATCGGCGGGAGCGCGAGGGCGTCCTCCACGGTCGTGAGGTGGATGGTGGCGCGCAGAGACGGCATCCGCACCAGCGAGAGCTCGGCCACGCGCCGCCCGAGATCGTGCGGGTCGAACCCGGCCACCCGCGACCAGAGCCCCAGGTAGGGGGCGCTCGGCACCTGCGCCTGTACGCCGACGAGGTGCGCGACCGCGTCCGGAACGGCCAGGTCCGCCCGGTGCAGCAACAGCTGGCGCTCGAGGAATGCGCGGTTCAGCGCGCGGCGACCGAGCACGGGAGGCGAGGTGGTCATGGCGGGAACCGTACGCAGCGATGCGGCACGAATCCTTCCTCGTTCGCGAGACTTGGGCAGCGCCTACCGATGCCACGGACGGCGGGAGGACGTGTGATGGGCGCATGCACCTCGCTCCGCCCCACCCGTGGACCGCCACCGCCGACGGCGCGCGCCACAGGGCGTATGCCGCGCTCGCCGCGCGCGGACCGGTACAGCAGGTCCCGCTGCCCGGCGGGGCCTCCGGGTGGCTGGTGACCAGCGACGACGCCGCTCGCGCCGCGCTCATGCACCCGGGCCTGTCGAAGGGCGGGCCGGAGCGGGCACCGTTCGCCGACGAGCTCCCCCCGGGCATCGCGGCGGCCATCAACCACCACATGCTCGCCATGGACCCGCCCGACCACACCCGCCTGCGCAAGCTGGTGGCGGCCGCCTTCACGCGCCGCCGCACCGAGGCGCTCGCGCCGGGCGTCCAGCAGCTGGCCGACGACCTGCTCGACCGGCTCGCCGAGCAGGACGAGGCCGACCTGATCACGGCGTTCGCGTATCCGCTGCCGATCGCCGTGATCTGCCGGCTGCTCGGTGTGCCGGACACCGACCACCACCTGTTCCGCGAATGGACGGGCCCGCTCGTCGTCGGCGGGAACATGGCGGGCGTCGAGGCGTATGCGGCCGCGGCCACGGCGCTCGTCGCGTACGTGCGGGAGCTGCTCGCGGAGAAGCGCAGGCGGCCGGCGGACGACCTGCTCTCCGCCCTCGTCGCCGTGCGCGACGGCGGCGACCGGCTCACGGAGGACGAGCTGACCTCGATGGTCTACCTGCTCCTGCTCGCCGGCCACGAGACGACCGTGAACCTGATCGGCAACGCCGTGCTGGCCCTGCTCACCCATCCCGGCCGGCTCGCGCTGCTGCGGGCCGAGCCCGAACGGCTCCCCGCGGCCGTCGAGGAGCTGCTGCGGTTCGACGGCCCCCTGCAGAGCGCCATCCCCACCATCACCACCGAGCCGGTGGAGATCGCCGGTACCCGGATCCCGGCAGGAGCGAACGTGGTGGTGGCGCTGCTGGCGGCCAACCGGGACCCCGATCGGCACGCGCGTCCCGACGAGCTCGATCTGAGCCGCACCGAGGTGCTCGGGCACCTCGCCTTCGGCCACGGCGTGCACCACTGCCTCGGCGCACCGCTCGCCCGGCTGGAGGGCCGCATCGCGCTCGGCAGCCTGATCGCCCGGTTCCCGCGGCTGCGGCTCGCGGTGCCGGCCGCGGAGATCACCAGAACCCCCGGATTCATGATGAACGGGCTCGCCGAGCTCCCTGTGAGGCTGCGATGACCACATTCGTACTGGTGCACGGCGGGTGGCACGGTGGCTGGTGCTGGCGGCGCGTCGTGGCGCTGCTCGAGTCGGCGGGCCACGAGGTGCACGCCCCCACGCTGACCGGCCTCGGCGACCGGGCACACCTCGCCCGGCCGGACACGGGGCTCGCCGTCCACATCGCCGACGTCGTCGCCGTGCTCGAGCTGGACGACCTGCGCGACGTCGTCCTCGTGGGACACAGCTCGGGGGGTGCCGTGGTGACGGGAGTCGCGCAGCGGCGCCCGGACCGGCTCCGGGAGCTCGTGTACCTCGACGCGTTCGTCCCGGCACCCGGCCGCTCGGTGTTCGACCTGCTGCCCGCCGCTCGCCGGGACCACTTCCTCGGGCTCGTCGACGAGGCGGGGCGGATCGTGCTCGACCTCGACGCCGCCATGGACGGGTGGAGTCTCCCCGACGCCGCCGACCGGGAGTGGGTGCGGCCCCGGCTGCGCCCGTTCCCGGTCGGGGCGCTGCGTGACCCGCTCCCGCCCGACCCGCTTCCCGACCTGCCCCGCCGGTACATCCACTGCACGGTGAAGCCCGGTGGGGACAGCTTCGCCGGCTTCGCCGCAGCGGCCGACTCCGACCCGGCCTGGCGGCTCGACCGGCTCGACACCGGCCACGACGCGATGATCACCGCGCCCGGAGCGCTCGCGACCCTGCTCACCGGCGTCGTCTCAGCGGGGTGTCAGCAAAGCCACCTCGCCGATACCCGCCCGCCGCTACCGTCGGATCCGTGACCTCCCAGACGGTGCCATCGCCCTTCACCGAGACCACCGGGCCCGCGCGGCACGCCGCCTTCGCCGAGCTCGCGACCACCGGCCCGGTGCAGAAGGTCATGCTGTTCACCGGCGTCCCGGCGTGGGTGGTCACCGGGTACGCCGAAGCCCGGGAGCTGCTCGCCCACCCGGCAGTGGTCAAGGTCGCGGGCGGCGGCCCGCACATGGACGCGATGCCGCCGGAGCTGACCGCCGCGATGAACACGCACCTGCTCAGCACGAACCCGCCCGACCACACGCGGCTGCGCAGGCTGGTGACCGCCGCGTTCACCGTTCGCCGCGTCGAGGCATTGGCGCCGCGCGTCCAGGAGATCGCCGACGCCCTGCTCGACGACATGGCCGCGGCCGGTGACGGCGCCGTCGATCTCGTGGACGGCTTCGGGTTCCCGCTGCCGATCACCGTGATCACCGAGCTGCTCGGCATCCCGCCCGGCGACCGCGCCGACTTCCGGCGCTGGTCGTCGATCGCCGTCAACGGCGCCGTGCACCCGCCCGAGGTGTACGTCGACGCGGCCCGGAACATCGTCGGCTACGTGCGCGAGCTGATCGCCGCGAAGCGCACCGACCCCGCGGACGACCTGCTGTCGGCGCTCATCGCGGTGCACGAGGGCGGCGACCGGCTCTCGCAGGACGAGCTCACGTCGATGGTGTTCCTGCTGCTCGTGGCCGGGCACGAGACCACCGTCAACCTCATCGTCTCCGGCACGTACGCCCTGCTCCGGCACCCCGACCAGCTCGCACTGCTGCGGGCCGAACCCGAACGGCTGCCCGCCGCCGTCGAGGAGCTGCTGCGCTACGACGGTCCGGTGCAGGTGACGATCCCGGCGGTCGCGGCCGCGCCCATCGAGGTGGGCGGTGTGACGATCCCCGCGGGCGACGTCGTGCTGCCGGCCCTGCTCGCCGCCAACCGCGATCCGGCGCGCTTCCCCGAACCGGACCGCCTCGACATCACGCGGCCCTCGAACCCGCACATGGCGTTCGGCCACGGGTTGCACCATTGCCTCGGAGCGCCGCTCGCCCGCATGGAGGGGCGGATCGCGCTCGGCGCGCTGCTCGCCCGCTTCCCCGGACTGAGGCTCGCCGACCCGGCCACCGAACCGGCCCGCAACCCGGGACTGCTCATGAACGGGCTGGTCGCGCTGCCGGTCGTGCTCGACTAACGCCCGCGCGCCTGCGCCGCCCCGACTGGCACTTCGGGCACCAGAACAGGTTCCGGGCAGCGTGCGCGGTGTGCGCGATGGGGGTGCCGCA
Source organism: Pseudonocardia hierapolitana (assembly GCF_007994075.1). NCBI lineage: Bacteria > Bacillati > Actinomycetota > Actinomycetes > Pseudonocardiales > Pseudonocardiaceae > Pseudonocardia > Pseudonocardia hierapolitana. The sequence continues at coordinate 1,904,751 of NZ_VIWU01000001.1, forward strand.
GACGAGACACGGCAGCCCGGCGCGGCGGTACGCGTAGACCTCGCCGCCGTGCCGGTCCTGACGCGGTGCCCGGCCCGTGCGCTCCGGATCGTGTTCGGGGGCGACGGTGTCGATCCGGCCGGTCCGCACACCCTCGCGCATCAAGGCGACGAGGTCGCCCCACATCGCGTCCCACTGCGCCCTGCGCAGTGACCGGCCGGGCAGCTGGGGGTCGATCCGGTGTCGGAACAGCAGTTCGGCCCGGTAGACGTTGCCCACGCCCGCGATCACGGACTGGTCCATGAGCAGCGTCGCGAGCGGAGCGCGCGAGCGCGAGATCCGGGCCCACGCGCGCTCGGGGTCGGCGTCGTCACGCAGCGGGTCCTCACCGAGGCGGCCGCGCACGGCGGCGGCCTCGGCACCGGTGACGAGCTCGCAGGCCGTGGCGCCGCGCAGGTCGGTGTAGTGGGTGGCACCCACCATCCGCATCCGCACCTGTCCCACCGGCTCCGCGGCCGGCAGCGGCGCCTCACCGAACGTGCCGTAGAGGCCGAGGTGGACGTGCACCACCAGGTCGGGGCCGTAGTGGTGGAACAGGTGCTTGCCGTGCGCGTCCGTGCGCTCCAGCACGCGGCCGTCGACGAGCGCGGCGCTCGCCGCGAACCGCCCCTGCGGGCTGGACACGGCGACCGGGCGGCCTGCGTAGCGGCGGGAGTGCAGTTCGGCGAGGCGGTGGAGGGTGTGACCTTCGGGCATTAGTGTCCCCCGCCGGGAGTCCGTTGCGTATATCGGCGGATCCAGGTTTTCGCTGGGTGTGCCGGCGAGGCGTCCCTCGTATCGGCATACTCGGGCGGCTCGCCGGTGCGCCCAGCGGGAAGCTGGGCCGACGAGATATGCGGCGGAGTCCCGGCGGGGGACACTAGGTCGTGGTGGTGGGCGCGGGGATCTGTTCGGGGGGCAGTGCGGGGGGCACGCCCGTGCGCTCGTAGTCGCTGAGCAGGTCGATCCGCCGCTGGTGGCGGGGCTCGCCGGAGAACGGCGTGGCGACGAACGCGGCCACGATCTCGGCGGCCTCGTCCAGGGTGTGCATCCGGGCGCCGACCGCGACGACCTGCGCGTCGTTGTGCTGGCGGCCCAGCGTGGCGGTCTCGACGCTCCACGCGAGCGCGCACCGGATGCCGGGCACCTTGTTGGCGGCGATCTGCTCGCCGTTGCCGGAGCCGCCGAGCACGACGCCGAGGCTGCCCGGGTCGGCGAGCGTGCGCCGGGCCGCTTCCACGCAGAACGGCGGGTAGTCGTCCTGGGCGTCGTAGGAGGCGGGACCGACGTCGATCGCCTCGTGGCCCAGCCCGGTCAGGTGTGCGACCAGGTGCGTCTTGAGCTCGAAACCGGCGTGATCGGATCCCAGGTAGACGCGCACGGTGCGTCATCTTCCCTCATGTCCGGCCCGAACCCCCATCCCGGTGCATCTCGGGCAGCTCCGGCTCGGGCACGTCGAGGTCGCGCCGCTCCGGGATGCCCGGGTCGGCGACGGTGGCGTCCGGAGCAGCCGCACCAGGGACGCCCCCGACGACCTGCACGCTCTCCAGCGGTGGATCGACCCGTGGTGGCGCCCCGCCTGCCACGCGGGCGTCGACCCGCTCCCCCAGGTAGCGCACGACCACGGCCGCCGCAGCCACCACCGGCACCGAGAGGAACGCGCCCGCGATGCCGTACAGCGTGCTGCCTGCGGCGACGGCGAGCAGCACCACGGCGGCGTGCAACCGCAGGCTGCGGCCCTGCAGGTACGGCTGCAGGACGTTGCCCTCGAGCTGCTGCACCAGGATGATGATCACGAGCACGATCAGCGCAGTGGTGAACCCGTTGCTGACGAGCGCGACCAGCACCGACAGGGCGCCCGCCACCAGCGCGCCGACGATCGGCACGAACCCGCCGAGGAACGTCAGCACGGCGAGCGGGATCGCGAGCGGCACCCCCAGCACCACGAGCCCGAGCCCGATGAGCAGGCCGTCGACGAACGCCACCAGGGCCTGCACGCGGATGAAGTCACCGAGCGTGTTCCAGATCCGCCACAGCACCTCGGCGATGTGCCCGCCCGCGCCCTCCCCCGCGACCGTCTGCAGCCAGGGCAGGAACCGTGGCCCGTCCTTCACGAACAGGAACGCGAGCACGAGCGTCAGGAGGGCGGTGACCACACCCGACGCCACGCTCCCCACGCCGGTGAGCACGCTGGCCGTGATCGCGGAGACGCTCTGCTGCAACTGGGCGGTGGCCGTCTGCAGCGCAGCGTCGAGCTGGCTCTGGGCGAGGTTGAGCGGCGGCCCGGACAGCCATTGCTGGATGGCCTGGATGCCCGACGTGGCGCTGGACGTGATCTCCGGGACGCTGCCGACGACGGACGTGGTGATGAGCGTCACCAGCCCGGCGAGCACCACGATGCCGGCGAGCACCACCGTGGCGGCGGCCAGTGCGGGCGGGAAGCGGTGCCGGCGCAGCCACCCCGTCGGGGGCCACAGCACCGTCGCGAGGATCACCGCGAGCAGCGTCGGCATCACGATCGACCAGAGCGCGCCGATCAACAGCCAGATCAGCACGACGCCCGCGGCGACGAGCACCATGCGCAGGCTCCACCGCGCGGCCCACGTGATGCCCTCGCCGATCGCGGTGCCCCGGCCCCTCTGCGGAGCCTCGCTCGTCGTCACGGCACTCCCCTCTGCTCCCCGTCCCCCGGGGTTCCCCGGACCCAGACTCCCAGACACGACCACCGCGCGTCCGCCGTGTCTACGATCACGAGGGTGACGTCCCGAACGGCAGGCATCGTGCTCGCCGGCGGGCGCTCGTCCCGGATGGGAACGGCGAAGGCGACCCTCGAGTGGCACGGGTCCACCCTGCTGCGGCGTACCGCCGGAGTCCTCGCCCGCAGCGTCGACGGGCCGGTCGTCGTGGTCCGCGCGCCTGCGCAACCGCTGCCGCCACTCCCGGGCGACGTCGAGTTCGTGGACGACCCGGTCGAGGGGCTCGGCCCGGTGCAGGGGATCGCCGCGGGCCTCGCCGCGGTCGGCGAGCGCGCCGACGCCGCGTTCGTCTGCTCGACGGACCTCCCCTTCCTGCACCCGGCCTACATCCTGCGGGTGATCGACCTGCTCGACGGCGACGCCGTCCTCCCGTACGCCCGCGGCCACCGCCAGCCGCTCGCCACGGCGTACAGCACGAAGCTCGCCCCCGTGCTCGCGGAGATGGCCGACGATCGGCAGCTCAAGCTCGGGCAGCTGTTCGAGCGCTGCCGCACCCGCCGCACCGACGACGCCGAGCTGCTCGCCGACCCCCGGCTCCGCCACCTCGACCCGGACCTGGACTCCGTCGTCAACGTGAACGAGCCCGCCGAGTACCGCGCGGCCCGGGATCGCCCGGCCCCTGAGGTCGTGGTCCAGCGGTTCGGGGCGCTCGCCCGCCGCGGCGGCCCGGCGCCCGGGGCGGTGCGTGCGGCCACGCTGGGCTCCGCGGCCGCTGCCGTCGGCCTGGAGCTGGACCGACACGTCGTCGCGGCGCTCAACGGCGACCAGATCACCCGGGATCCCGAGACGCCCTTGGTCGCGGGTGACTCCGTGGCCTTCCTGTCGGCGGACGCGGGGGGTTGATCGGCGGAATCGGGACATGTCCGGGCAATGGGAACTGTGGTCGCGCGGGTGCTGGGGCCTTCGGTGGCGCCAGGGCCTTCGGTGGCGCCGCGCATTGTGCGGGGCGGCCCCTCCGGGCAGCACAACACGGGCAGGCCAGGGGCCTGCCCTTCGGGCGCGCGGCGCCACCGAAGGCGGTGTCGGCCGCATGATCAAGGCCTCGGCGCGGAAACGGCCGAAACGACACGAGAACGCGCCGAACTGCCGATCACGCCACCCGTGGCGCGTCACACTGCCGACTTCACACACCCAGTACGGACTTCACACAAGGCGGGCCTTGTGTGAAGTGGCCACTGGGTGTGTGAAGTGGCCATCGGTGGGGGGAGAGGGCTCTCGGGAGCGGCCCGACGAGTACATCAGCGTCTCCGCCGAGGCCGTGGTGCCCTTATCGGAACGATCTCCGCCAGGTGCGCGAGCGGCGCGGAGGCCACCATCCCGTGTCCGGGAGACCGGCCTGCTGGCGGCGCCGCGCGCCCGGCGGGCAGGCTCCCGGCCTGCCCGCACCGCCAGCCCGAGGGTCGCAGAGGCTCACGGGTCAAGGGTCGCGCAGCGATCGCGGAGCGACGCCAGAGGCGCCCTTGAGGCGTGAGGGGCGGCCCCACACAATGCGCGGCGCCGCCAGGAGGCCCCACCGACAGCCACGAGCGCGGTCGCGGCGCCCCCTCCGAGAGATCCGCCCCTTGACCGTTGAAGACCACATGCCTGATTCGGCAACACCCTCGGCATGCAGCTCATGTCCCGATCCCGACGATCAGGCGCGGATGCGCATACAGTCGGCAGCATGACGGCAGGCGGCTACACCGGGCGCGCGTTGGTCGTCGACGTCTCCGCGACGTCGGCCACCGGCAGCGCGCTGGAGCTGCCCGAGCCCGTGCTGCGCGCCTACCTCGGCGGCGTCGGCCTGGGCACGTGGCTGCTGCACCGCCTCGCCCCCGCCCGGGTCGACCCGCTGGCCCCCGAGGCGCCCCTGGTGTTCGTCTTCTCCCCGCTCGTCGGCACCCCGCTCACCACGAGCGCGAAGTTCGCGGTGCTCGCGAAGTCGCCGCTCACCGGGCTGCTCACCGACGCGCTCGCGTCGTCCCAGTTCGCGATCGCGGGCAAGCTCACCGGTCACGACGCGATCGTCGTCCGCGGGCGGGCCGCTGAGCTGTCGGTGCTGCTGGTCGACGCGGACGGCGTGCGGCTCGAGCCGGCCCCCGAGCTGGCCGGGATGTCGGCGGCCGCGGCGGAGGCGGCGGCGAAGGAGCGGTTCGGCCGCGGGTGGCGCACGGCGGCGATCGGCCCCGCGGGCGAGCGGGGCGTCCGCTACGCCACGATCAGCCACGACGGCCGCCACGCCGGGCGCGGCGGGCTCGGCGCGGTGCTCGGGGCGAAGAACATCAAGGCGGTGCTCGTGCGCGCGGGCACCAAGGTCGAGGTCGCCGACCCGGTGGCCGTGCTCGCGGCGGCCAAGGACCTGCGGCAGCGCAGCTTCGGCCCGGCCACCGCCAAGTACCGCGAGCTCGGCACGCTGGCCAACCTGCTCGCGTTCAACGCCGTCTCCACACTGCCGACGCGCAACTTCACCGCCGCCACCTTCGCCGAGGCACCCAAGCTCGCCGCGGAGGAGCTGCACGAGATGCGCGGCGTCGCGCGCAACAGCTGCGCGTCCTGCTCCATCGGCTGCGAGCACATCTACTCCCGCAAGGGCGGCGGGTCGCAGCGCATGGAGTACGAGAACGTGTTCGCGCTCGGCCCGCTCTGCGGCGTCTCCGATCCCGACGACGTGTTCGCCGCGAGCGCCCGCTGCGACGAGCTCGGCATCGACACGATCTCCGCGGGCGGCACGATCGCCTGGGCGATGGAGTGCGTCGAGCGCGGGCTCATCGACGCGCCATGGCTGACGTTCGGCGACGGCGCCGCGCTGCTGCGGGCCCTCGACCTGATCGGCAGCCGCGAACCCGGCCTCGGCGAACTGCTCGCGCTCGGCTCCCGGGCTGCGGCCGAGGTGGTCGGGCACGGCTCGATCGACTTCGCACCGCAGGTCAAGGGCCTGGAACTGCCCGGGTACGAACCGCGCTCGCTGCAGTCGATGGCGCTGGGTCTCGCCGTCAACGCCCGCGGCGCCGACCACAACCGCTCCGGCGCCTACGAGGCCGACCTGTCCGGCGACCTCGACCGCCTGTCCGGCGGGCCGGCGCACGTCGCCGCCGCCATCGGCACCGAGGACCGCGCGGCCGTCATGGACTCGATGATCCTCTGCAAGTTCCTGCGCGGGGTGTTCAGCGAGCCCTTCGAGGAGTGGGCGGCACTGCTGCGCCCGGTCACCGGCTGGGACGTCACCGCCGACGAACTTCGCGCGACCGCCCGGCGGATCGTGCTGGCCAAGCGCGAGTTCAACGCCCGCGAGGGTGCCTCCGCGGCCGACGACGCGCTGCCCCGCCGGATGCTCGACACCCCGCTGCAGCTGGGGTCCGGCCGCACGGCCACGCTCACCGCCGAGCGGCTCGCCGCGATGGTCGCCGGCTACTACCAGGGCCGCGGCCTGGACACCGACGGCCGTCCGGCACCGGTGGACCGCGCCGACCTGCTGCTCTAGCCGTTCACACCTGCACACGTTTTTCCGCGTTCGCCCACGGGTGGGAGATCGGGCTGCCACGGTTCCGCACTGGACCGAGAAGTCACTCCCAGTTGTGAGGCCGCGGAATGGATGCAGGCAGCTTCGTCATCGCACTGCTGACGGCGGCAGGCGCCGCCGCCGGCCCCGCGCCGCTCGGCGCGCTCCAGGACACCACGGCGCCCGCCGCCCGCTGCATCGCCGCTCCCGACGAGGAGCGGCTCGGGAGCGCCCGACCCGACGCCGGCCTGAGCTCACAGCCGGGCACGGGCACCGGATCGTCGGCGCTCCCCGACGAACTCGTCGAGGAGCTCGCCGACATCATCACCCGCGCAAGCCTCGACAGCGCCACCCGGCAGGACAGCGCCACCCGAGAGGACAGCGTCACCCGGCAGGACAGCGCCACCGTCTCATCGGCGCTCGCCGAGGAACTCGCCCAGGAACTCGCCGACGTCGTCGCCGAGAGCGACGACCCCACGTCCCGGCGACTCGCCGCCGCGCTCGCCGCTGCCGGCTTCGAGGCGAGCGCTGCCGTCGGGTCCCGCCAGGAGACCGCGGCATCGCGCTCGGACGACAACGGGCTCGACGACCGGTCGGGCCGGGCCGACCAGGGACGGCTCGACGACCGAACCGGCCAGGCCGACCAGGACCGGCTCGGCGACGACCGGCTCGAGGACAGCCGGCTCGACCAGGACCGGGCGGACAGCGACGACGGGCTCGACCGTGGCCGGCGCGACGACGCCCGGAACCAGCCCGGCAGCGACGACCGACTCGCCGACGACCGGCTCGGCCAGGACGAGCAGCTGGACTGCGACGGCGGCGCGCAGCAGCAGGACGCCGCTGCCGAAGACCGGGAGTCCACCGCCGGCGGCGCGAACCGCTCGGGTGACCTCGAGGACGTCCTCTCCTCCCAGGCCGGGGAGCGCGAGCGGGCCGGCTCCGAACGATCGGGCACTCCCGCCGGACGCGGTGGCTCGGGCATCGCCGATGCGCTCGAGCGCGGCGAGCGGACGGCCGAATGAGTGGCGACGGCGGCGGGTCCCGGCCGTGGCGCCGCCCCCCGGCGGCGCGCCGGGCCCGCCCCCGGATCGCGGGACCGGAGGCCCCGCCGCACCTGAGGCCCGCACCCCCGCCGAGCACCGGCCCGAGCGCCGACCGGGCACGCGCCGACCTCGCCGCGATGGGCCACCCGCACGCCGCCTCCACGGCCCCGGCCGCGCTCCCTGCCCGCCGGGCCGACGCAGGCGCGCTGGCCGCGGCGTTCGGCGTCGACTTCCTGTCCTGGGACGAGAGCGATCCGGGACGGCGGGGCCGCGCGCTCGCGCCGTACGTCCTGCCGCCGGCCCGGGAGGAACGGCTCGCGGCCACCGGCTGGTCGGGCCTCGGGCGGCAGCGCGGCGAGCTGGCCCTTCCGGGCGCCGTCATCGCCCTGTCGGACGACCGGCTGCTCGTCCACGTCCGGGTCCGGGTCACGCCGTTCCGCAGGCTGACGATCACGCCCACATGCGTCCGGCACAGCACCGACGTGCTCCCCTACCCGGCCGCTGCCCCCGCCCCGACCGACCCGCAGTGGGTGGGCCTCGACTCCTACTGGTACGAGCTGCTCGTCCCGGTGCGGGAGATCACCGACCAGTGGCGGGTGGACATCGGCGCGGTCATCGTGGTGCCGCCGTTGCCAGCCGAGGTGCGGGACGGGGTGGTCCCGCCGTGACCGTGCGATCCCACGGGTACCACCCCGGCCGGCACGAGACACCGCTCGGCGAGGCACCGACCCGCCCGCGTCGCGGGGCCGGCTGGGCCGACGTGCCGTGGCGCGCCGGGCCTCCCGGGTACGACCAGGACGATCCGCCCACGGAACCGATCCCGGTGATCCCGCCGGGTCCCGTCGTCCCCGACTGGAGCCGGCTCGCGCCCGCGCAGCCGTACCAGCCGTCGACGGGGTTCCTCCCCGCCGCGCAGATCGACGTGGCGAGCGACGCCGTGCTCACCGACGAGTCGCTGGTGCGGCACCAGCGCGCCACCCCGACGGAGGGATGGCGGCTCGCTCTGTACGCGGCATCCGGCGGCCGCATCAACCCGGGGCAGAGCGTCCACGAGGCCGCCCGGGTGGAGCTGGTCCACCGCATCCGGCGCCCGCTGCCGGCGCCGCACCGGGTCGCCGTCGTCTCGGTCAAGGGCGGCGTCGGGAAGACCACGGTGGCCGCCTGCCTGGGGCTCGTGCTCGCCGAACTGCGCGGTGACCGGGTCGTGGCGCTCGACGCCAACCCCGACGCGGGCACCCTGTCCGAACGGCTCACCGGTCCGGGCGGCCCCACCGTGCGCGACCTCTACGAGGACATGCCCAAGCTGGCCTCGGTCGCCGAGCTCACCCGGTACACCCGCAGCGCGGGGCGGTTGCACGTGCTGGGCAGCGAGCAGGAGCCCGCCATGGGCGAGGCGTTCAGCGCCGAGGAGTACCTCGAGGTCACCTCGCTGCTCGAACGCTTCTACACCGTGATCATCACGGACTCGGGCACCGGCATGGTGCACTCGGCGATGGAGGCCACGCTCGCCACCGCCGACAGCCTCGTGGTCGTCGGCTCCCCCACGGTCGACGGCGCCAACCGGGCCAGCCGCACCCTGTCGTTCCTGGCGGACGAGGGCTACCGGGTGGCGGCCGAGCAGTCGATCGTCGTGCTCTGCGGCGACCGGCACAGCCCGGACGTCGACCGCGCCCTCATCCGGTCCCACTTCGCGGCCCGCTGCCGCGCGGTGGTCGACATCCCGCCCGACCCGCACCTCGCCACCGGCGGCCGGATCGACCCGGCGCTGTGGCGGGGTCCGACCCGCGATGCCTGGTACCTCCTCGCGGCGCACGTCGCGGACGGGTTCGGCGCCCCGTCCCCGGCTGCGCCCGCGCCCCCGTTCGCCATGCCGGTGCCCGACCCGGGCTGACCCCGACCACCCCATCCCGACGACCGCAGGAACCAACCGACGTACGAGGACGGCGATACCGATGGATCCGATGAAGAGCCGGAGGTGGATCGCTGCGGCCGCGCTCGCCGCCGCCGTGGTGTTCCTCGTCATGGTCACCGGCGAGCACGGCCCGGCGGCACCACGTGCCACGCCGGCGCCCGTCTCGTCGTCCGGGGCGGTGCTGGCCTCCGACGGCGGCCCTCCCGAGAACGACGACGGCGACGGCGGCAACGGAGGTGGCGGCGGCGGGGAGGCCGCCGACCGGGAGGAACTCATCGGCGCCCTGCAGGCCCTGCTCGACGCGCTCGGTGTCTCAGCCGACGAGCTCGCGGAGGGAGCCGACAACTCCGCCTGCGGCAACGGGGGGCAGGACAAGTCCGACTCCGGGAACGGCAACGACAACAACGGCGGCAGCAACAACGGCAGCAACAACAAGGACAAGGACAAGGACAAGGACAAGGACAAGGCGAACGGCGGCTGCGAGCAGTCCGAGCCCGCGTCGGCCGGGGAGTCCGCAGGCGCCACGATCACGATCAAAGGGTTCGCGTTCGGGCAGCCGCTGACCGTCGCGCCGGGCACGACGGTCGAGGTCGTGAACACCGACGCGGCGCCGCACAACGTCACCGCGACCGACCGCAGCTTCAAGACGTCCAACCTGAACCAGGACGAGACGGCCACCTTCACCGCGCCGACCACGCCCGGGCGATACGAGTTCACCTGCACGCTGCACCCCGAGATGACCGGCACGTTGATCGTCGAGGCCGGCGCGGGCGGGCAGGGCGGCTCGCGATCCTCCGAGCCGGCCACCGGGTCCCAGCGCGGCGGCGGCCACGACAGCTCCGGCCAGCACGAGTCCACGGCGCCGGAACGGGAGAACACGGGCGGCGGCTCATCCGATGGCTACTGACGGACGAGGTGACCTGCGGTGACCAGTTCGCTGGAGATGCAGGCCGGGCCGGGATCGGTCGCGGCCGCACGCGGCTCTGCGCGGCTGGTGCATCGCTGGCTCGTCGGCTTCGCCGTGGTGCTGCTGGCACCGCTCGCGATCCGCGTGGTCGCAGGCGGTCCCGCGCCGCTGTGGGCGATGCTGACCGACCTCACCGGCCTCGTGGCGCTCTCGGCGATGGTGTGCACGTTCGTCCTGGTCTGCCGGCTGCGGGAGCTGTCGCGGGCGGCCGGCATCACGGCTCTGCTGTCGGCTCACCGCAGCATGGGTGTGCTGGCCGCGGGCAGCGTTGTGCTGCACGTCGCCGTCGTCATCGCCGCCGACCCCGACAACCTCACCCTGCTCACCTGGGTCTACGCGCCGCCGCGGGCCAGGGCCGCCACCGTGGCCACGGTCGCCCTCGGGGGCGTGATCGCGCTCGGTGTGCTCCGGAAGCGGGTGCGCCAGGACTACGAGTTGTGGCGCTGGGCCCACCTGGTGCTGAGCGTGGCGGCGGTCGCGCTGTCCGCACTGCACGTGCAGTTGGTCGGGGAGTTCGTGGCGCACCCCGTGATGCGCTGGGTGCTGGTGGCGCTGGCCGTGGTGCTCGCCGCCGGGCTGGCACACCGCGTGCTGGCGGCACGGCGCTCGAGCGAGCACGTGGTGCGGGAGGTCCGGCTCGACTCCGACAGCGTCTGCACCCTGGTGCTGGACCCGCGCGGCACCCCGCTGCGGTTCGCCCCCGGCCAGTTCGCCTGGCTGCGCCTCGCCCGGGCGGGGGGCGAGGAGCACCCGTTCACGATCGCCTCGTCGGCTGCGGGCGGCGGGTGCGCGTTCACGGTGCGCTCCACCGGCGACTTCGGCACGGTGCTGCGGAACCTGCCGCCCGGCACCCCGGTGTGGGTGGACGGGCCCTACGGGTCGTGCAGCCTCGACCTCATCCCCCAGCCGGCCTCGGGCGTCGCCATGATCGCCGCAGGGGTCGGGATCACCCCGATGCTCTCCATGGTGCGCACGCTCGCCGACCGGCACGACCCGCGCCCGCTGCTCCTCGTCCGGGCCGCGGGGACGCCGCGCGAGCTGCTGTTCCGGCACGAGATCGGCCACCTGGCCCGGCGGCTGGACCTCACCGTCGTCGAGGTCGTGCGCAAACCGCCACCGGGTTGGACCGGCGCCGCGGGCGACATCGGCACCCCGCTGCTGCGCAGCGTGCTTCCCCACGCCGGGGGGCGATCGGCCCTCGACTACTTCGTGTGCGGGCCACCCGGCTTCGTCACCACCGTGACACACAGCCTGCGGGAGCTCGGAGTGCCCGAGCACCGCATCCACATCGAGCAGTTCTAGACGCGAAGGACGGGGCCGTGCGATCACCTGTCTCAGGGGCAGCGCGCTGGGCCGGCGCACTCGTGCTGGCCGTCATCGTGATGGTCGCGGTGTTCAACTCGGGGAGCACCGCCGACGGCGTCGCGGTGGATCAGCAGGCCGGCGCCACCGCTACCAAGCGCACCGAGTTCGGCCCGCTCACGGGGTCCGACGTCGACCTGCTGGTCAAGGTGCGTCAAGCCGGGCTGTGGGAGACCCCCACCGGCCAGCAGATGGAGCAGCGCGCCACGAACGGTGTGGTGCGGGACGTGGGCCGGCGCATCGCGGCCGAGCACATCGAGCTCGACGCGATCGTCCGCCGCACCGCCGACCAGCTCGGCGCCACGCTGCCGAGCCAGCCGTCAGCACAGCAGCAGGGCTGGATGGCGGAGATCTCCGCGCAGAACGGTGCCGAGTACGACCGCACCGCCGTGAACCTGCTGCGCCAGGCCCACGGCAAGGTCCTCCCCGTCATCGCCCAGGTGCGCTCGGGCACGCGCAACGAGCTGGTCCGGGATTTCGCCACGACGGCCGCCCAGTTCGTCACCCGCCACCACGAGTACCTGGAGAGCACCGGGCTGGTGGACTTCGAGGCACTCCCCGAACCGCCCGCTCCCGCGGCGGCCCCGGCGTCTGCGGCATCCGCCGCGGCCGGGACCGGCGGCGCGGCACCGGTGCTCACCGCGAACGGCGGCACCGCGGCCGCGAGCGGCGGGTTCGACGGCGTGCTGACCGCGGTCCGCGAGGTCTCGCTGTCGTCGTGGCTCGCCGCCGTGCTGGCGTTCGTCGCCGTGCTGGGCGGCGGGGCGCTGCTCGACATGCTGCTGCGCGACCGCACCCGCACCACCCCGGCCGGCCCCACCCCCGCGGCGTCCTACCCGCCGCAGCGACCGTTCCCCGCACCGCCCCGGCCCCCGGCGCCCCCGCGCATCCACCCGGCCCGGCGCCGGCCGGCCCCCCAGCGCAGGCCCGGTGGCCCCGCCGTGTTCGGCCTGCTCGTGATCGGCGTTCTCGCGCTGCCCCCGCTCCTCGAGGGCGCGGTGTCACCTCCCCCGCAGCCCTCCACGTCGGCGGCCGTCGCCGCCGGGTTCGCCGCGCTCGACCCCGCCCCCGAACACGTCCTCGCCCTCGTCGCCGAGAAGAAGAACGAGCCGTCCGACGACGAGAAGAGCGACGACGACAAGGACGAGGGGAAGAACGGCGACAACCAGAACGACGACAACCAGAACGACGACAAGGCAGCGGGCGACCAGGCGGAGGGCGACGACGCCCGGGAGGCGCTGAACCAGGCGCTCGCCGCCCGCCAGGCGGAGCAGGGCGGCGCCGAGGACCGGAACGCCGAGAACGAGAACGACGACCGGAACGGCGACAACAACCAGAACGGCGACAACCAGAACGACAAGCAGGACGGCAACGGCCAGAACGAGAACGATCAGGACGAGAACGCCGCCGACGACGATTTCCCCGGCCGCGAGAACGCCGCCCCGCCCGCCCTCGGCGACTTCGCCGACATCGGTGAGGTCAACCAGCTCGTCTCCGACCCCACTCCGGACGCGAATGCGTCCACCGGCAGCTTCGTGTCCGAGTGCGGCACGCCGGACCCGGCGTTGCGCAACTCGGACAACTGGATCGCGGCGCCGGGCAAGGTGAACGGCGCCCAGCACATGCACGACTACATCGGCAGCGCCGCCACCGACTCGTCCACCGAGGCCGGCGACCTGCTGGTGTCGGAGACGACGTGCGAGTTGGACAACCGCTCCACGTTCTTCTGGCCCGTGCTGCGCGACACCTCGCAGGTCGGCCCGGACGACAACCAGGACGGCGGCGGCCTCGACGGCAACGTCGGGGAGATCCTCGAGCCCGCGCAGGTCGTCATGCAGTTCCTCGGCAACCCGACAGAGCCGGTGTCACCCATGCCGCAGCTGCTGCGCGTGATCACGGGGGACGCCAAGGCTGTGACCAACGGGCCGGACAACGTACGGGCCCAGTGGACGTGCCGCGGCTTTGAGGACCGGGCCACGACTCAGTACCCGTTGTGCCCGCAGGGGAGCCGGCTGCTGCGCGTACTCGACTTCCCGTCCTGCTGGGACGGCGAGAACCTGGACTCGGAGGACCACCGCTCGCACATGGCGTTCGCCGACGAGGACAGCGGCGCGTGCCCGCAGGACACGGTCGCGGTGCCGCAGCTGCGGATGATCCTCGCCTACGACCAGCCGGGCGGGCGCAACTTCGCGCTCGACGGGTTCCCCGACCAGCAGCACCACCCGGCCACCGACCACGGCGACTTCGTCAACGGCATGCCCGACGAGCTGATGGACGCCGTCGTCGAGTGCCTGAACGAGGGGTTGCAGTGCTGACCCGGCCGACCAGCGCCGCGGTGGCCGCCCGGCCGCGGGAGGCCGTCGGCCCGGCCGGCCGGTGGGCGGCGGTCGCGCTGGGCGCAGCCGTCGTCGGTGTGCTGCTTGCCGCGACGGCCGACGGGGTGCTGCCCGGCACCACGGCGATCGCGGTCACGGTGAGCCGCACGGTGATGGACGTGGCCGGGGTCGCGGTCGTCGGTATCGCCCTGCTCGAGGTGCTGCTCCCACCGGGAGACCGGAGGGCGGCACCGGTGCTCGCGGCCACGCGACGAACCGCGCTCGCCGCCGCCGGCGCGTGGCTGGTGGCCGTCCTGCTCACGATCGTCCTCGGTGCCGCCGCCGCGTTCGCCCGTCCCGTCACCGGGGTCGGGGCGGACGAGCTGGCCACCTGGGTCACGCGGCTCGGCGCAGGCCAGGGGATGCTGCTCGTCGCCTGCGCCACGGCGCTCGTGCTGGGGTGCACGGTCGTGCGGGTGCGCAGGCCGGCACTCGTCCCGGCGCGGGTCGTGCTCGCCGTCGCCCTGTTCGCGATGATCACCCCGGCGGTCACGGGCCACTCCGGCGCGGTGCACGCGTACCAGGTGGTGGCCGTCGTCGGCGTCGGGGTCCACGTGGCCGCCGCGGCGGCGTGGGTCGGCGGCCTCGGCGCGATCCTGGTGCTCGTGGCACGGCGCGGTCTGCTCGTCGCCGTGCTGCCGCGCTTCTCGCGGCTGGCCGCGGTGTGCATCGCCGCCGTGGCGGTCACCGGCGTGCTCACCGCGGCCGTCCGGCTGCCGCCCGCGCTGGCGCACGTCAGGTGGGAGGCGGCGGTGCAGCTCTACCTCGCCACCGGCACGGGGCAGCTGCTGGTGGCGAAGACCGCGGCCCTCGGCGTGATCGGCTGGCTCGGGTGGCTCACCCGCCGCCGGCTGGCGGCCAGCCGCGTGCCGCTGCTGCTCTGGGCCGGGTACGAGGTCACGCTGATGGCCGTCGCGCTCGGCCTGGCCGCCGCGCTCACCCAGACCGGCGGCGGCCACTGACGTCAGAAGACGATCAGGGGATCTCCCACGAAGTCGGCGACGAAGTTGACGAAGAAGAAGCCGAAGAACAGGAAGTTCAGCACCAGCAGCACGTAGTGCCACGGCCGTGGCCGGGCCGCGCGCGGCAGCTTGCTGTTGAGGTAGATCAGCATGAACGGGAAGATCAGCGCCCCCAGGTTGGACATGTTCGCCGAGAACTGCACGAGCGCGACGGGCAGCGCGAGGTGAATGATGATCGAGATCGCGACCAACAACGCGATCATGAACGGGTAGTAGAAGCGGCGCGGGTCACGCTCGATCAGCTCGCGCAGGCGCGGACTCACGGCGGGCGCGCCGTCGGTCACCACCCGGACCAGCGCCTCGAAGATGCCCAGCTGCGTGGAGAACAGGACGAGCACGCCCATGAGCAGCAGCACGTAGAACATCCCCTGGCCGTACTCCGGTTGGAGTGCCGTGGCGGCGAACGTGGGCACATTGGCGGTGGTGGGCTGCTCGCCCGAGATCGCCACCGCCTGTGCCATGAGGATGGTGGGCAGCAGCATTCCGAGGATCGCGCCCACGAAGAACACGCCCCACATGTCCACCATGAGCAGGCGGTACCAGCGCCGCCACACGCCTGCGTTGCGCTCGTCGTCCGGGAAGGTGACGCCGACGGAGAGCAGCTCGCGCTGGCTGCCGCGCATGCCGGCGATGAACCCGGCACGGTGCCCCATGCCGTAGCCCTTGTCGCGGTAATGGCTCATCAGGTACCAGTTGAGCCCCGAGGCCATCGCGGTGAACCCGGCGAGCGCCCCGAGCTGGGTGGCGCTGATGCCGGCCGGTGGTGCCGCGGGCGTGACGAACCCCCTGATGCCCTCCCACCACACGCTCCACGGCACGACGATCAGGTCCACCACGATCAGGACCAGCAGGATCGCGCCCACCATGACCCAGTTGGCCAGCTCCAGCGCCCGGCTGACCCGCTGGGCAGCCGCGGCGAGCAGGAACACGACGACGAGCAGCGCGATCGCGTACCAGCGCGTCTGCTGCATCTCTCCCGCTTCGGCGACCCGGCCGTTCACCAGCGCGAACAGGCCCTGCCCAGCCGAGGCGGCCCACCCGCCCGCGATGAACGCGAAGATCACGATGAAGACGCCGGCGGGGACCCACAGCATCTTCCCGGGTGGTATGCGGCCCCATCCGACGGTGTTGGTCTCGCCGGTCGCGACGATGTAGCGGGCGCACTCGACGTTGTAGAAGGTCTGCAACAGGGCCGAGATGAGGATCACCCAGCCCACCCCGATGAACCCGTACTGGCCCACGGCCTGCGGCCCGAGCAGCCACTCGCCGCTGCCGATCGAGACGCCCAGCGCGATCAGGCTGGGCCCGATCGCGTACATGACCAGTTCGCGGGGGCCGATCTTGCGAACGTTGAACACTTCCTCCGGCGTCGGCAGATCCGCTACCGCGAGGTCTGGCCGGCTGACGCCGAGCGGGTAGGTCCGTTGCACCTCGGTCATCGCGACCTCCGGGACCACGTCGATGTGACATCGGTCACCAGAGGGTGATCCCGTCACCCGGCCGGGTCAAGAGCGGTCACCCGCCCGGCCGTGATCCCCGCCGGGGCGGCTACCACGAGTCGGCGACGTGCACTCGGACCAGCCGGATCCCCGCTCCACGTGGTGTCGCTCGTCCACGTCGGCCGGCGCGCCGACCGTCGCACGGGGAGGCGGTGGACGCGGGCTTGACCTGTACCTGACTTCAACTCCTACCGTCGCTGCACGAGGAGCCGGATCCAATTCGGAGGAGAACTGTCCGACCCCCTCGCCAGACTGACACCGCGCCCCACCCCCACCGATGAGTTTCGACGGGCGGAGCGGTCGTAACGGCGGGCGGACGGCGAGAGCGAGGAGCGGCACGTGAGCATGGAGATGGTGGCGTGGCAGTCGATGTACCAGGCTGCCCACGCCCAGGAGGAGAAACGGCCGTTCTCGGTGGCCACGCTGCGGCGGATCTGGGCGTTCGCCCGGCCCCACCGCCGCCGGATCGCCGCGTTCCTGCTGGTCAGCGTCATCGGCGCAGCGCTCGCCGTGGCCACCCCCGTGCTCGCCGGGCGCGTTTTCGACACGATCAACGTCGGCGGGTCGGTCGACGTCGTGATCGGTCTCGCCGTCCTGATCGCCGTGATCGCGGTCGCGGAGGCGGGCGGTGGCATCCTGCAGCGCTGGCTCTCCGCGACGCTCGGCGAAGGACTCATCCTCGACCTGCGGGCGGCCGTGTTCGACCACGTCCAGCGCCAGCCCGTCGCCTTCTTCACCCGCACCCGCACCGGCGCGCTGGTGAGTCGGCTGAACAACGACGTCATCGGCGCGCAGCGGGCGTTCAGCGACACGCTGTCCGGAGTGGTCGGCAACCTCGTCCAGCTCGCGCTCACGCTCGCGGTGATGCTCAGCCTGTCGTGGCAGGTCACGCTGCTCGCCCTCGTGCTGCTGCCCTTGTTCGTGCTGCCGGCGCGGCGGATGGGCCGCAGGCTCGCCTCCCTCGAACGGGAGGCGGCCGACCACAACGCCGCCATGGGCACGCAGATGACCGAGCGCTTCTCCGCGCCGGGCGCCACGCTCATCAAGCTGTTCGGCAGGCCGGCCGACGAGACGCGCGAGTTCGTCGCCCGCGCCGCCCGGGTCCGCGACATCGGCGTGCGCACCGCCATGGTGCAGTGGGTGTTCGTCTCGGCGCTCACGCTCGTGTCCGCGCTGGCACTCGCGCTCGTCTACGGCGTGGGCGGGTGGCTGGCGCTGTCCGGCGGCGTGAGCTCCGGCGACGTGGTGGCGCTCGCGCTACTGCTCACCCGCCTGTACGCGCCGCTCACGGCCCTTGCCAGCGCCCGGGTCGAGGTCATGAGCGCGCTGGTGAGCTTCGAGCGGGTGTTCGAGGTGCTCGACCTGCCGCCCCTGGTCGCGGAACCGGAGAACCCCGAGTCGCTGCCCGACGGGCCGCTGTCGGTGGAGTTCGGCGCGGTCGACTTCGCCTACCCGTCCGCCGACAAGGTGTCGCTGGCATCCCTCGAAGAGGTCGCGCGGCTCGACACCCGCGGCGGCGAGCAGGTGCTGCACGACGTCTCGTTCCGGGCCGAACCGGGACAGATGATCGCGCTCGTCGGGTCGTCGGGCGCGGGCAAGTCCACCATCGCGCAGCTGCTCCCCCGGCTGTACGACGTCGACTCGGGCTCGGTCGAGATCGGCGGCGTCGACGTGCGCGACCTCTCGTTCGACACGATCCGCGGGGCGCTCGGCCTCGTCACCCAGGACGGCCACCTGTTCCACGAGTCGATCCGGTCCAACCTGCTCCTGGCCGCCCCCGGGGCCACCGACGCCCACCTCTGGGACGCGCTGGAGCGCGCACGCCTCGGCGAGCTCGTGGCGTCCCTGCCCGACGGCCTCGACACCATCGTCGGTGAGCGCGGCTACCGCCTGTCCGGCGGCGAGCGGCAACGGCTCACCATCGCCCGCCTGCTGCTGGCGAAGCCGCGGGTCGTGGTGCTCGACGAGGCCACCGCCCACCTCGACTCCACCTCGGAGGCCGCGGTGCAGGAAGCGCTGGGCGAGGCCCTGCACGGCCGCACGGCGATCGTGATCGCCCACCGGCTGTCCACCATCCGCGCCGCCGACCAGATCCTCGTGCTCGAGGGGGGCCGGATCGTGGAGCGCGGCACCCACACCGAGCTCCTCGCCCGTGGCGGTCGCTACGCCGAGCTGCACCGCACGCAGTTCGACCAGCCGAGCAGCGACGACGGGATCAGCACCGAGACCGCTGTCGCACTGGCCGGCAGCTGACCGGAAGCCGCCCGGCCGAGTTGAGGGGTCTCGGCCGGGCGGAGGGGCGGCGTGCTGCACGCGTGATCCGCCTCCGGCAGACTCGACGCGTGGACTTCCGCTCCCCCTACCGGCACGGGTTCCTCCGGGTCGCCTCATGCACCATCCGCACCTCGATCGCGCAGCCCGCGGCGAACGCCGAGGCCGTGCTGCAGGCGGCACGGGAGTGCCACGCGGACGGGGCCGGGCTCGCGGTCTTCCCCGAGCTCGCGCTGTCGGGCTACTCGATCGAGGACATCCTGATGCAGGACACGCTGCTCGATGCCGTCGAGGAGGCGGTGCTGCAGGTCGTGGCGGGCTCGACCGACCTGCTCCCGGTGCTGGTGGTCGGGGCGCCGCTGCGGTACCGGCACCGCGTCCACAACACGGCGGTCGTGATCCACCGCGGGCGGGTCCTCGGGGTGGCACCGAAGTCGTACCTGCCGACGTACCGGGAGTTCTACGAGCGGCGGCAGATGGCACCCGGCGACGACGTGCGCGGCACGCTGCGGATCGGCGATTCGGAGGTCCCGTTCGGGCCCGACCTGCTGTTCGCGGCCGAGGACGTGCCGGGGTTCGTGCTGCACGTCGAGGTGTGCGAGGACATGTGGGTCCCGATCCCGCCCAGCGCGGAGGCGGCGCTCGCCGGCGCGACCGTGCTCGCCAACCTCTCGGGCAGCCCGATCACGGTGGGGCGCGCCGAGGACCGCTGCCTGCTCGCGCGGTCGGCGTCGTCGCGCTGCCTGGCCGCGTACGTCTACGCCGCCGCGGGCGAGGGCGAGTCCACCACGGATCTGTCGTGGGACGGCCAGACGATGATCTGGGAGAACGGGGTGCTGCTCGCCGACACCGAGCGGTTCCCGAAGGGCCCGCGCCGCTCGGTGGCCGACGTCGACCTGGACCTGCTGCGGGCCGAGCGGCTGCGGATGGGCACGTTCGACGACAACCGCCGCCACTACGCCGACCGCACCGGCGCGTACCGGCGCGTCGAGTTCCGGCTGGATCCACCGGACGGGGACATCGGGTTCCACAGGGAGGTCGAGCGGTTCCCGTTCGTGCCGGCCGACGAGTCGCGGCTGGAGCAGGACTGCTACGAGGCCTACAGCATCCAGGTCTCCGGCCTGGAACAGCGGATGCGCGCCATCGGCCGGCCCAAGGTCGTGATCGGCGTGTCGGGCGGGCTGGACTCCACGCACGCGCTGATCGTCGCGGCGAAGGCGATGGACCGGGAGGGCCGTCCGCGCAGCGACATCCTCGGGTTCACGCTGCCCGGGTTCGCCACCGGCACCCGCACGAAGGGCAACGCCACGCGGCTCGCCGAGGCACTCGGGATCACGTTCACCGAGCTCGACATCACCGAGACGGCCCGGTTGATGCTGAAGAACCTGGAGCATCCGTTCTCCCAGGGCGAGCCGGTGTACGACGTGACGTTCGAGAACGTCCAGGCCGGACTGCGCACCGACTACCTGTTCCGCGCCGCCAACCAGCGCGGCGGGATCGTGCTGGGCACCGGCGACCTCTCCGAGCTGGCGCTCGGGTGGTCGACCTACGGCGTCGGCGACCAGATGTCGCACTACAACGTCAACGGCGGGGTGCCGAAGACGCTGATCCAGCACCTGATCCGCTGGGTGGTGTCGTCGAAGCAGTTCGACGACGACGTGAACGCCGTGCTCACCGACGTCCTCGACACCGAGATCACGCCCGAGCTGGTCCCGACCGGCGAGGACGAGGAGGTGCAGAGCAGCGAGGCGAAGGTCGGGCCGTACTCGTTGCAGGACTTCTCGCTCTTCCACGTCCTGCGCTACGGCTTCCGCCCGTCGAAGATCGCCTTCCTCGCCTGGCACGCGTGGCACGACCCCCGGCAGGGCGACTGGCCTGCCGGGTTCCCCGAGGACGAGCGGCCGTCGTACACGCTGGGCGAGATCAAGCACTGGCTCGAGGTGTTCGCGCAGCGCTTCTACGGGTTCAGCCAGTTCAAGCGGTCGGCACTGCCGAACGGGCCGAAGGTGGCGGCGGGCGGATCCCTCTCGCCGCGGGGAGACTGGCGGGCGCCGTCGGACATGTCGGCCCGCATCTGGCTTGACGAGATCCACAGGGAGATCCCGGCAGAGTGGAAAGGGTGAGCCGGAAACTCTGGGTCCTCCTGGCGCTGCTGGCGCCGATGCTCGTCGCCACACCGCTGGCCTGGTTCGCCGCGTCCACCGACGGCAGGCGCACCACCGTCGACCGGGCAGACGCCCGGCCCGTCGCGATCGTGCTGGGCGCCGGGCTGCGCCGGGATGGCCGGCCGAGCCTGCTGCTCGCCCGGCGCCTGGACATCGCCGCCGACCTCTACCACCGCGGCACGGTGGACGCCGTGCTCGTGACCGGGGCCGACGACGAGCCTGCGGCGATGCAGCGCTACCTGCTCGCCGCGGGCGTCCCGGACGCCAAGATCGTCGGTGACGCCGCGGGCTTCCGGACGTGGGACTCGTGCGTGCGGGCACGCGAGGTGTTCGGCGTGCGCTCGGCGATCGTCGTCACGCAGCGGTTCCACCTGCCACGCGCGGTCGTCCTGTGCGGCGCTGCAGGCATCGACGCCACCGGGGTGGGTGACGCGAGCCTGGAGGCGCGCGGGCTCGCCACGGTCTACGGATGGCTGCGCGAGGTCCCGGCCGCGGTCAAGGCCCTCGGCGACACGCTCTTGCGGCCGGAGCCGCAGCGCATGGGCCCACCGACGAGCACGCTGGCCGACGCGCTGCGCGCGCCGCGTTCGTCCTCGGAGTCCTGAACCTTCCTCCAGCTGGCAGACCCACTTCTGGAGGTTCGTCCATCGTCGCCGGGTCGGCTCGCGGTTTGACTGGGGCACATGACCACCGCGACCACCCACCCCGCACTCGCCCCGGCCCGGCTCGGCGTCCACACACTGCGCAACCGGCTGGCCGTGGCGCCCATGACCCGCACCTCCGCGACCGCGGACGGCGTGCCGACCCCGGAGATGGCCGACTACTACGCCGAGTTCGCCGAGGGCGGGTTCGGCCTGATCGTCACCGAGGGCACCTACCCGGACGCTGAGTACAGCCAGGGCTACTTCAACCAGCCCGGGCTCGCGGCCGATGCGCACGTCGACGGGTGGCGGGCCGTGACCCGACGCGTGCACGCCGCGGGTGCCGTGATGATCGCGCAGCTGATGCACGCCGGCGCGCTGTCGCAGGGCAACCCGCACCGCACCAGCACCGTCGGCCCGTCCGCCGTGCAGCCGCGCGGGGAGATGATGCCCGAGTACGGCGGCAGCGGGCCGTGGCCCGTCCCGGCCGAGCTGAACGCCGACGGCCTGGAGCGGATCGTCGAGGGCTTCGCCGCCGCGGCCGTGCGGGCCCGGGAGGCGGGCTTCGACGGCGTCGAGATCCACGCCGCCAACGGCTACCTGCTCGACCAGTTCCTCACCGAGTACACCAACCTGCGCACCGACGCCTACGGCGGCTCCGTCGCGAACCGGGTGCGGCTCACCGCCGAGGTGACCGGTGCCGTCCGCGCCGCCGTCGGGTCCGAGTTCCTGGTCGGCGTCCGGTTGTCCCAGACCAAGGTCAACGACTTCGAGTACCGCTGGCCGGGCGGCCGCTGGGAGGCGGAGACCATCTACAGCGCGCTCGCGGATGCGCGGGCCGACTACCTGCACATCGCCAGCGAGGGCCGGGCCTTCCTGGAGACGGCGCTGCTCGACGGCGGGTGCACGACCACCGGGCTCGCCCGCAGCGCGACCGGGCTGCCGGTGATCGCCAACGGCGGCATGCACGACCCGCGCCAGGCCGAGCAGGTGCTGGCCGACGGGCACGCGGACCTGCTCGCCGTGGCCCGCGGCGCGCTCGCCAACCCCGACCTGCCGCGCCGGCTCGCCACCGGAACCCCGCTGCGGCCCTTCGACCGCGCGATGCTCTCCCCGCGCGTGACGCTCGAGAACGCTCGCCGTGGCCGTAATGGTTGATTTATAGGTTTAAGCCTTACTCATCGGGGCGATCCCACTCGTGACGGACCACGACACGAGGAGGACGCATGGTTCCGGTCGCCCACCGCCGCGTCGATGTGGACGGCATCGAGATCTTCTACCGGGAGGCGGGCCCGGCCGACGCCCCGGTGGTCGTGCTGCCCCACGGCTACCCGTGCTCGTCGTTCCAGTTCCGCCACTACATGGCGGCGCTGGGCGATCGCTGGCGCCTCGTCGCGCCCGACCACCCCGGGTTCGGCCACAGCGCGACCCCCGACCCGGATCGCTTCCCCTACACGTTCGACGCGTACGCGCAGTACCTGCGCCGCTTCGTGGACGTGCTCGGACTGCAGCGCTACGCGATCTACCTGCACGACTACGGGTCCCAGTTCGGCCTGCGGCTGGCGATGAGCGCCCCGGAGCGGGTGGCGGGGCTGATCCTGCAGAACGGCGACATCTACCCGGAGGAGCACGGCCCGAAGTACGCGCCGCTGAAGGCGTTCTGGGACGACCCCACCCCGGAGGGCCGGGACCGGCTGCGGGCCGCGGTGAGCGAGGAGGGATTCCGCGACGAGTTCGTCGGCGAGGTCCCGGAGCGTCAGGTGGAGCAGATCAGCCCCGACCTGTGGACGTTGCACTGGGCATTGGTGCAGCGCCACGGCCGGCGCGAGCACCTGGTCCGGCTGCTGGCCGACCAGGGGTCGACACAGGCGTGGTTCCCGCGGCAGCAGGCGTACCTGCGCGAGCACCGGCCACCCACGCTGATCGCGTGGGGCCCGCACGACGGCTACATGCCCGAGGGCGCCGCCCGGGCCTACCTGCGCGACCTGCCCGACGCCGAACTGCACCTGCTCGACGCCGGGCACTGGGCGCTGGAGACGCACCTCGACGAGATCGTCGCGCTGTCGCGCGCCTTCCTCGCCCGGGTGCACCCCGCCTGACTGGTGCCCCGGCAAGGAAGGTTGGTGCGTAAATCGGCGGATCCAGGTTTCCGCTGGTGTGCCGGCGGGCCGGCCTCGTACCGGGCGTACTCGGGCTGTTCGCCGCTGCGTCCAACGTGGAGCTGGGCCGCCGAGACCCTTGGCGAACCTCCGGCGGGGAGCACTAGCTAGGAGGCCTGCGCGAGCAGCCGCTCCGGCTCGGTGGCGTAGACCGTCATCCAGGTCGGCCGCAACCGGTAGTAGACGACGTCGTTCCAGTCGAACGACGTGTCGCCGTAGAACCCGCGCAGGTACTCGTGGATCGCTGGCCAGTCGGGATGGGTGATCCCGTCCGCGGAGACGAGCTCCTCGACCGTGCCGTGGACGAACACCCCCAACTCCTCCCCGCGCAGGTGCGCGACGCTCGCCGCCGGCCGGGCGCGCAGGTGTCGCGCCTTCGCGGCGCCGCGCGCCGTGCCGAACACCCAGCGGCCGTGCAGGAAGTGCCCGTCGACGGCGCTGACGCGCGGCTCGCCCTTCGCGGTGACGGTGGACAGCACGAGGACGCACATCCCGGTGAGCACCCGCGCCAGCTGCTCGGCGGTCAGGCTGCGCTCGCCGGTGATGATCGACTGCAGGTGCGCGGTGGACCGGCCGAGCGAGGCGTCGATGAGGTTCTGCAGGTCCCGGAGCTCCGGTTCGGTTTCGTACACGCGACGAGCATGGCATTGAAACCTGACAGGACGTGGTCACGAAGTGCGCTGGAGCTTCGCCCAATGGGTGGGCCGTTCGATGGAGGTTCCGCCCTCGCCCGCCGCGTCGCGCGGAGGTTGGGTGAAGGGTATGCAGAGCGACACGATCACCAGACGGATCGAGGTCCCCGGCGGATCGGGGCGGGCGGCGCGCGTACGGGCGGGTGAGCTGGTCCGGGTCGTCGACGTGGCAGGCGGGCAGGTCGGCGACGTCTTCGCGTTCGCGCTCGAGACCCCCGGCGAGCATCCCGGGAACGAACATCACAGCGCCGCGCACACCCGCGCGGCGACGAGCCGGCTCTTCCCCGCCGTCGGGGATCCGTTCGTGACCGACCGCAGGCGCCCGATCCTCACGCTCGTCGCCGACACCTCCCCGGGCTTGCACGACATGCTGATCGCCGCGTGCGACCCGCAGCGGTACGCCCAGCTCGGCGCGCCCGGCCACCGCTCCTGCGCGGCGAACCTGCGCGAGGCCCTCGCCGCCATCGGGCACCCCTACACCGGCCCGACGCCCCAGCCGATCAACGTGTTCATGCGGATCCCGGTCGGCGCCGACGGCACGCTCTCCTGGTTGCCCGCCCCGACCGCGGCGGGGGACGCGATCACCTTCCGGGCGGAGCTGGACGCGGTGGTCGTGGTGTCGTCGTGCCCGCAGGACCTGGTCGGGATCAACCGCGGAGAACCGTCCCCGCTCGCGGTGGAGGTGCTGGCCGGGCAGGGTCGGCAGGCATGAGCGGAAGCTGGCACGGCGGCGCGGCGGCCGTCGCGACGCTGACCTTCGACGTCGACGCGGAGACGCCCGTGCTCGCCGCGGGCCGGGGCTACGCCGACCACATGTCGACGATGTCGCACCAGGCCTTCGGGCCGGAGGTCGGCGTTCCCCGGATCCTGGACCTGCTCGACGAGCTCGCGGTGCCCGCCACGTTCTTCGTGCCCGGGTGGGTGGCGCAGCAGCGGCCCGGCCTGGCGGCGTCGATCGCGGAGCGCGGCCACGAGGTGGCGCACCACTCCTACTCCCACCGGCCACCGACGGCGATGACGGCGGCGCAGGAGCGCGCCGACTTCGAACGGGCGCTCGCGGTGTTCGCCGAGCAGGGCATCCCGATCAGCGGCCACCGCGCGGCGATGTGGGAGGCGAGCTGGCGAACGCCCGCGCTGGTCGCCGAGCACGGCCTGCGCTACGACTCGTCGCTGATGGCCGACGACCGGCCCTACCGGCTCGCAGCAGGCGGTGGCGAGATCGCCGAGCTGCCGGTGCACTGGTCGCTCGACGACTGGGAGCAGTACGCGTTCCTGCCCGCCCCGCAGGTCGGTTCGGTGATCACCGCGCCGTCGACGGTGCTGGGGATGTGGTGCGACGAGCTGGACGCGATGCGGCAGTACCGGTGCCTGTTCAACCTGTGCGTCCACCCGTTCCTGTCCGGGCGGCCGAGCCGGATCGTCGCGCTGCGGAAGCTGATCGAGTTCGCGCTCGACCGCGGTGACGTGCGCTTCGCCCGATGCCGGGACGTGGCGGAAGCTGCGCTGTCGGACTGCGCTCTTCCCGTGCGCCACCCGGAACGCCCGGACGTGTCAGCGGAGGTCTTCCCCGACTGAGGCGGCTTCCAGCGCGAGGAAGAGGTCCACCCGGTCGGCGGTGCGGCCGACGTCGCGGCCCGTGAGTTCGGCGATGCGCGACAGGCGGTTGCGCAGGGTGTTGACGTGCACGTAGAGCGCTTCGGCGGTGGCAGCCCACTGGCCGTCGTGGTCGAGGAACGCCCGAAGGGTCACCTCCAGCTCCCCGCCGCGGCGGCGGTCGTGCTCGCGCAGGGGCCCGAGCACGGTCTCGGCGAACCGGAGCAGCTGCTCGGGCTCCTGCAGGCCCAGCAGGAGCCGGTAGCCGCCGAGCTCGGCGAACGTCGTCACGGCGCTGCCGCCGGGCCGGGACCGGAGCACCCGCATCGCCTCGCGGGCCTGGGACAGCGGCCCCCGCAGGTCCGCGGCGTTCGCCGCCGTGCCACCGATCCCGGCCACCGGGTCCCGGTCGGGGAAGCGCGAGGCCAGTGCGGTGACGAGGCGCGCGGCGAGCGCCGCCAGGTCGGAGGGCGGCCTGCGCCACGGCAGGACGGCCACGACGTCCTGGCTCCCGCCCGCGACGAGCGCGGGGAGGCTCTCGGCGAGGAAGAAGTCCGTGATCGTCTCGACGATTCCGGGGAGCGTCGGATCGCCGGACCGGAAGGCGACGGCGCACACGGTGAGCGGGGCGTCCGGGTCGACGCCGAAGGCGCGCAGCCTGCCCGGCACCTCCGCGGCGCGGTGCGCACCAGAGAGCACCATGTCCAGCAGCTCGCTGGCGAAGCGCTGCTCGATGGCCTGCACGGTCTGCTGGCGCGCGACCTCGAGGGACAGGAACCGCGCCGCCTGCTCCAGCGCGTCGCGCTCCGCCCGGTCCAGCTCCGTGACCGGCCGCAGGCACAGCAGGGCGGCGTCGACGTCGCCCACCGCACCCACCGGGTAGATCGTGGCCCGGCCCGCGGAGCCGAGGTCCACTTCGAGGGGTCGCGGGCGGCGGGCGAGCGCCCGCGCCGCGATACCCGCCTGCTCGGCGTCGAGCTCCGCGCCGGCCACGCCGAGCACGCGTCCCATCCGGTCGACGACGGCGAGCGGCAGGTCGTGGTCCCGGCGCAGCACCGCGAGCACCCCGGACGCGCCCGCTCCGTGCGAGATCGCCGCGGCCAGCGCGTTGCCCCTGCGCACCAGCCCGACGAGGGCCTCCTGGCGCTCGGACGCGTAGCTGGCTGCGGCCGCCCGGGTGATCGCCGTGAACGGCACGTCGACGGAGATCTCCAGCAGCGGCAGGTCCGCGGCCCGGCAGGCCTCGATCAGCTCCTCGGGCGTGCTCGTCCGCTCGGCGCGCAGCCCGAACACGATCCCCGCGGCACCGGCGCGCCGGGCACCCGCCACGAAGCCGGCCGGCTCCGCGGCCCCCAGCCAGAGGCCGTTGGTGAGCACCAGCTCGCGCTCGCGCACGTACCGGGACGGGTCGGCCAGTTCGGTGTTGTGCACCCACACGACCTCGGCGTCCAGCGCCCCCTCCGGGCCCGGAACGAGCAGGCGCAGCTCGAGCGCCGGGTCGGCGAGAAGGGCGCGCATCGTGAGCACGGTGGAAATCTATCCAGCCCAGCGGCTGATCCCTAGATGTTCCTCCAGTCCACGTGCGGCCCTGTCCCTGATTGCCTGGACGCCTCGTCGCACAGAGAGGCGTCACCGTGGCCGCAACCCGAACGACCGAGCAGACCGAGACCGTCCCCTTCGACGCGCACGGGATCGATCCGATCCCGCCGTCCAGCCGCGACTCGACACCGTGGGAGCAGTTCTGGATCTGGGCGGGGGCGAACATCGCCCCGATCAACTGGGTGCTCGGGGCACTCGGGATCACGCTCGGGCTGTCGCTGGTCGAGACGCTGGTCGTGGTCGCGCTCGGCAACGTCGTCGGCTGCGCGGTGTTCGGCCTGTTCAACGTCATCGGCCACCGGACGGCGGTGAACCAGATGGTGCTCGGGCGGGCGCCGTTCGGGATCCGCGGCGCGGTGGTCCCGGGCGTCGTGCAGGGCCTGCTGACGATGGCATGGGTCGGCGTCAACACCTGGGTGGTGCTCGACCTCGCGCTCGCCGTGCTGGCCCGGATGGGGGTACAGGGCGGCGTGGGGCTGGAGTACGCGGTCGCCGCAGTGATCATGGTCGTGCAGCTCGGCCTCGCCCTGTACGGCTTCTACGCGATCCGCACGTTCGAGAAGTACACGGTGCCGGCGACCGTCGTCGTCATGATCGTGATGACGGTGCTCGCCATGGCGCAGACCGACGTCGACTGGACCGGCGGCAGCGCGGTCACCGCCGGCGACAAGCTCACGGCCGTCACGCAGCTGCTCACCGCCATCGGCGTCGGCTGGGGCATCTCGTGGGTGCCCTACTCGGCGGACTACAGCCGTTTCGTCCGGGTGCGCGCGTCCGGCCGCTCGGTGTTCTGGGCCTCGGCGCTCGGCATGTACGTCCCGACGGTGTGGCTGGCCGCGCTCGGCGCGTGCCTGGCGAGTGCAGGGGGCACCGGCGACCCGTCCGAGCTGGTGGTGAGCACGTTCGGCGCGATGGCCGTCCCCGTGCTGCTGCTGATCATGCACGGTCCGGTGGCGACGAACATCCTGAACCTGTACTCGTGTTCGCTGGCCGCACTGACGGTCGGGATCCGCGTCGCCCGGTGGAAGCTCACGCTCGTGGCCGGGATCGTCGCGTCGGCCGTGCTCGTGGTGTTCGTCCGGGCCGACAGCTTCGCGCACGCGTTCGACCAGTGGATGGTCTCGATCCTGGTGTGGATCAGTCCGTGGGCGGCGATCGTGCTGGTGGACTACTTCGTGCTGCGCCGCGGCCGCGTCGACGTCGCGGGGCTCTACGCGGCGCCGGACGCCTCGCCGTTCGGGTCCGTGCGCCGCGGCGCGCTCGTGGCGCTCGGATCGGGGTTGGTGGCCGGTTGGAGCTGGCAGTACGGGCTGGTGCCTGCGATGCAGGGTCCGGTCGCGGTGGCCATGGGCGGCACCGACTTCTCCTGGCTCGCCGGCGGTCTCGTGGCGGGCGGTCTGTACCGGCTGCTGGCCCGCCGCATGTGAGAGTGCGACGGCCCGCCGGCGCGATTCACGTCGACGGGCCGGGGTGCCGGTATCAGCTGATCCGCCGGGCGAGCAGCTGCTTGCCCTGCTCCGCGCCCTTGCGGCTCTCGCCCTGCGCCTTCCGGAAGAACTCGGCGAGCTCGTTGTCGCCGTCCCGCTCGGCGTCCTGGATGTAGGTCTCCAGTCGCAGGGCGTTGCTCAGGCACGCCTCCGTGAACCAGATGATGTTGTAGTCCTTGTCCTTGGTCCCGGTGACCTGCCCGGTCTCGGTCGTGGACATCAGCTCGCTGCCTCCTCGTTCGTCGGCGACTGTCCGGATAACCACGGCGTACCCACTGTGGGGAGCGACACGCGCCGGAGCGGCTCACCGCCAACCATCGGAGGCGGCGATGACGCCGTCGGGCCGGACGAGGACGGTCCGACCGCCGTACACGGCGGCCCAGCGGTTCCGGTGTCGCCGCGCGACCTGCTCGCGCCCGACCTCGCGCATCCGGTGCGCGTGCGACGGCCCTGCGGTGCCGGGATCACGCACCGCGGTGAACGCCGTCGGGTCGAAGAGGTCGAGCATGCTGCGACCGTCGACGAGCTCGATGTGAGGGGCGCGGGTGCCCGGCCGGCCCGACGGGTAGGCGGGATCCTCCACGAGACCGGTCACGGAGGCGTGCCCGCTCGGGTAGCAGAACCCGAGGACGAGGGTGGTGGCGTCGATCTGGTCGGGGAGGGGAGGCCGGCCCGGGGCCTTGCGCGAGCGCAGGAGCGCCTGCGCGACCGTGAGCTCGGCGATCGGCGCGCGCTCGGCCTCGTAGGTGTCGAGCAGCGGATCGGGTGCGTCGCCGCGGCAGACCGCGGCGAGCTTCCACGCCAGGTTGTGGGCGTCCTGCACCCCGGTGTTGCCGCCGAACCCGCCGTAGGGCGGCATGACGTGTGCGGCGTCGCCGACGAGGAAGACCCGCCCGCTGCGGAACCGGTCGGCGACGTACGCCCCGCTGGTCCACGTCTGCACGCTCTCGATGACCGGCTGGAGCTCCGGAAGGCCGGTCGCGGCGCGGACGACGTCGCCCACGTACGCGCCGACGCGCTGCGGATCCCACTCGGCCCGCAGGTACGTGCCCAGCTGCCACGTCCGCTCGGCGGCGTTGCCCCGGGCGAACAGGAACGCTTCCGCCGCGCGGGCCAGCAGCGCGTCGACCCGGCGGCCGCGCAGCGCGGGCTCGAGGTCGGCGCGGAACAGCACGCTCACCGCCGTGCCCTCGACCGGCTCGCCGTGCCGCCCGATGGCGAGCCTCGTGCACAGCGGGCTGTGGGCACCGTCGGCCGCGACGGCGTAGCGGGCGCGTACCGTCGCGGCGCCGGACCCGTCGAGCGTTGCGGTCACGCCGTCACCGTGGTCGGTGAGCGCCGTCGCGGTCGTGGAGAAGCGGACGTCGGCGCCGAGATCGACCGCGCGGGCGCGCAGGATCGGCTCGATCCGCTGCTGGTCGCAGGAGTAGGGCGTGGTCGGGCTCAGGTCGCCACCGGACGCCTCGTCGGACGGCGGCGGCACCCAGGTCTCGTGCTCGCCCGCGAGGGTGTCGGCCAGGACGAACCCGGCGTTCGGCTCGCCCGCCGCGCGGACGGAATCCTCCACACCGAGTGCGCGGTACAGCTCCATGGAGCGGACGTTCACCAGGCGCGCCTTCGGATGCATCGACGTGGACGGGTGCCGTTCGGCGAGGAGCACCCGGGTGCCGTGCCGTGCGAGGAACGCGGCCGTGGTCAACCCGGCGAGGCCGCCCCCGACCACCAGGACGTCGGTCTCGACGACGCTCACCGGGACCCGCTCACTTCCACAGAGTGACGATATCCGCCGCCCACCGGCGGTTTTGCTCGGATCGAGACAAGTTAGCCTCTCCTCAGTTCTGGACAGGGAGGCTCGATGAGGTGGATGGCGGCAGCCGGGGCGCTGGTCCTGGCACTGGTGGCGGGATGCGGCGGGACCCCCGACACGGGGTCAGCGGGGCCCGGCAACACGGACGTGGCCACCGGAGGCCGGCTCTTCTCCACCGCCGACGAGGCCACGGCCAAGCTGGGTGCCGACGCCGCGCCCGGCGTGTTCCCGCGGACGATCACCCACGCCCGGGGCACCACCCGGCTCGAGCAGAAGCCCCAGCGGGTCGTCGTCCTCGACACCGGGGAGATCGACGCCGTGCTCGCGCTGGGCATCGTCCCGATCGGGACGGCCACCCCGAACGGCACCGTCCCCTCGTACCTGCAGCCGCAGCTCGCCGGCAGCACGAACGTCGGCTCGCTCGACGGGCTGCGGCTGGAGGCGATCGCCGCGCTGCAGCCGGACCTGATCCTCGGCAGCCAGCTGCGCGTCGACGAGCTGTACGACCAGCTGTCGGCGATCGCCCCGACCGTGCTGAGCATCCGGCCCGGGTTCCCGTGGAAGGAGAACCTGCTGCTCGCGGGCGCCGCGCTCGGCGAGGAGACCAAGGCCACGGAGCTGCTCAACGACTACCAGCGCCGCGCCGACGCGATCCGGGCGCGCTTCACCCAGCCGCCCACGATCTCGCTGCTGCGGTTCATGCCCGAGCGCATCCGGCTCTACGGCAACCTCTCGATGATCGGCGTCGTCCTGAAGGACGTCGGGCTCCCGCGCCCGGCCAACCAGGACATCCAGGAGCTCGCCGCGGAGATCTCACCGGAACGGATCTCGGAGTCCGACGCCGACTGGATCTTCTACTCCAGCTACGGCCCGAAGGAGGGCACGGCCGAGGGCTCGGTGGTCGGCGGGGAGCTGTGGAACCGGCTCGGCGCCGTGCAGCGCGGCACCGCACGCCCCGTCGACGACGAGGTGTGGTTCCTCGGCCTCGGCCCGATGGGCGCGTCCCGTGTGCTCGACGACCTGCAGGCGTTCCTGGCCTGACGGCTCACCGACCCGCTGACGCACGATCCTCGAGCGTCGACAGGTAGCCCTTCAACGCCCGCTTCAGCTCACCGACGAGCGCGGCCCGCTCCGGTCCGGCGGCAGCCGCGATCACCCCTGTCATCGACCGCACGATCTGCACGGCGACGAGGGCGGCCCGCTCCCGGTCGGCCGGAGGCAGGGCGGGCACCCGTGCCCCGATCACCGCCGTCACGCGGCCGAGCAGGGTCTCCTGCAACGGCCGGGTGGCCGCGGCCAGCTGGGCGGGCGCGTCGGGACCCGCGAGCAGCGCCTTCGCACCGGGGTTGGCCAGGCTGAACGCGATCAGCGGATCGAGGATCCGGTCCAGCAGGTCCTCGAGCGGCAGATCGGCCACGTCCGCTCCCTCGAACGCGGCCGCGTGCGCCGCCGCCATCCGCTCGGCGAGGCGCGCCGACAGCGCCTCGGCGATCGCCTCCTTGTTGGCGAAGAACTGGTACAGCGAGCCGGGCGAGATGCCGGCCCGCGCCGCGATCCGGTTGGTGGACGCCGCCTCGTAGCCGACCTCGGCGAACAGGGCCAGCGCGGCGTCGAGGATCTCGGCGATGCGCCGCTCCCCGCGCGCCTGACGGCGCACCGGCCTGCCTGCGGTCGTCACCCCCGCATCCTGCCGTACGGCGAGAGCTCAGCGCTCCGCGTCGGACCCGTCGCCGAGGGGCTCGTCGCCCGCGATCTCCAGGTAGGTGTCGACCTCCTGCGGTGTCGGGTCGATCCCCACCGCCTCGGCGTACGCCTCGGCGCGCTCGGGGTCGTGCGCGAAGCCGGGCTCGGCCTCCGGCTGCGCGTCGGGTGCAGTCATGGCCGTCTCCTCGTGCTCGGTCGGCAGATCGTCCGGTTGTTCCGACGCTGTACCCCGCACGGGACGACGTATGTGCCCGTGGACCGGCCGCTACAGCTCCGGGAGCCGCTGCGGCCTGCCGATCAGCTCGGCGAGCGGGTCGCCCGCCTCCTCCACCCGGTCGAGGACGGTGCGGATCGTCCAGCGGTCGGGGCGCAGGTCGGGATCGTCGAGCTCGTCCCACGTGATCGGGACGGAGACCGGGGCACCAGGCGCGGGCCGCGCGCTGTACGGGGCGATCAGGGTCTTGTTGATCGCGTTCTGCGTGTAGTCGAGGCGGGCCAGGCCGCGCCGGCGGTCCTTCTGCCACTCCCAGCTGATCATGTCCGGCACCGTGCGTCCGATCGCCCGCGACACCTTCTCCACCCACCCGCGGGTGTCGGCGAACGTGTACCCGCCCGCCACCGGCACCCAGATCTGCACGCCGCGCTTGCCGGTGACCTTGGGCGCCGCCGTGACACCCAGGTGCTGCAGCGCGGTGCGGTAGAGACCGGCGAGCACGAGGACGTCGGCGAACGAGGAGCGCTCGCCGGGGTCGACGTCGATCAGCGCCCACGTCGGCTCGTGGACGTCCGGCAGCCGGGACGTCCAGGGGTTGAGCTCGACCGCGCCCCAGTTCGCCATCCAGACGAGCGCCGCCACGCTGTCCACCACCGCATAACAGACCGTCTCGCCCGGATCCGCCTCCTCGTTGCGCCACTGCGTGAGCCACTCCGGCGCGTAGTCGGGCATCTCCTTGTGCCAGAAGCCGGGCTTGTCGGTCCCGTCGGGATAGCGGTGCAGGTTCACCGGGCGGTCGTGGAGGAACGGGAGCATGTGCGGGGCGACCTGCGCGTGGTAGCGGACGAAGTCCCGCTTCGTGACCGGCGGCTCGCCGTCACGCCCCGGGAAGAGCACCTTGTCCAGGTTGGTGAGCTGCACGTCGAGCCCCTGGACCGTCCACCGGCCCTTCCGCCCCAGCGCGTCGAGGGCGGTCAGCTCGTCGGGCGTCGGCGGGTCCCACGTCGGCGCGGTGCCGCCGAGGGCGACGGCGGCCTCGGCGGCGGGCCGGTCACTCAGCCACAGGGCGTCCGGCTCGGCCGCCACCTCGTCGTTGGTGCGGCCGCTCTTGACCGACCGCGGGTGCTCCTCCGGGTCCCAGCCGGCGACGGCGTGGTCGTCGTTCTTGTGCAGCATCAGCCACTGCTCCTTGCCCGACCGGTCCTTGCCCGTGCGGACCAGCACGAACCGTCCGGCGAGCTTCTCGCCACGCACGTCGAAGTGCAGCTCGCCGTCCGCGACGGCGGCGGCCGGGTCGTCGGTGCGCGCGGGCTCCCACGTCCCCCAGTCCCAGACCACGACGTCCCCACCGCCGTACTCCCCGCGCGGGATGATCCCCTCGAAGTCGAAGTACTCGATCGGGTGGTCCTCGACGTGGACGGCCAGCTGCCGCGCCTTCGGGTCCAGCGACGGGCCCTTCGGCACCGCCCAGCTCACCAGCACGCCGTCGATCTCGAGCCGGAAGTCGTAGTGCAGCCGCCGCGCCCGGTGGCGCTGCACGACGAACCGCCCCGTGGCCGGCGCGACCCGACCGCCCGCCGGCTCGGGCGTGGCGCCGAAGTCGCGCATCGATCGGTAGGTGGCGAGGCGGTCCGCCTGGTCGGTCATGCCTACGGGGTACCCCGCTCGGTCCTCGCGCAGCACCGTCGCGTGCGTCGCGGCGCCGAGACCCCCCGAAGGTGAATCACCCGGCGGGCCCGCGCCCTCCTCCGAGGTGACACCGCTGAGGGGAGGACATCGATGGGTACCGAGCTCGCACAGCTGGTTCGCACCCGGGTGGCGTGTTGCAACGAGGGTGACTGGCTGCCGTGCGCGCCATGACCGGTGCCGGTTACGCGTACTGCGAGGCCGGCACCGGCGGGCGCATCGACGACATCGATGACGTGCTCGCCGCGCTCGAGCGGTTGCGCGGGGCCGTCCCGGACACGCGGGCCGAGGTCGGGCGGGTGCTCGGCGATGCCGACGTGACCGTTGCCGAACTCGTATGGAGCGCGACGATCGCGCAGCGGCGGCTGCGCGTGGTCGACCGGATGTGGGCGCGCTGGGCGGACGGCAAGGTGGTCGCCGAGTGGCACGAGGTGGGCGTGCCGGCCCTGATCGCGCTGCTCGCCGGCCGGGATCCGGCCGGGTGCGGCGTCACCTCCGCCGCGCCGGGCGGGTCCGAGTAGCCGTGCCTGCAGCGATCGTTCGCTACCCTGCGCTGCGGCCCGGTCACTCCGGGCCGGGACGGAGCCGGGGCGGCGGGGGGCGCGGATGGCGGAGCCGGAAGGCACCGACCGGGTCGAGACCGACCTCGAGGTGGTCGCCGGGGTCACCGACCGCGGCCACGTCCACGAGCGCAACGAGGATGCGATGGCGCTCGGCCGGCTGCAGGACGGCACGGTGGCGGCCGTGGTCTGCGACGGCGTGTCCACGTCGCTCGCGCCCCAGCAGGCCTCGCGGCTGGCGGCCGACACCGCGCTCGACGTGCTGCTCACCAGCACCGCCCCGGCCCCCGAGCGCGTGGACGCCGCCGTCCGCGCGGCCGCGTCCGCGGTGGCGGTCCTCGGCCGCGCGGGCGATCCCCACGCACCGTCCTGCACGCTCGTGTGCGCGCTGGCGCGTCCCGGCGAGATCGCCGTCGGCTGGATCGGCGACAGCCGCGCCTACTGGCTCGCCCCGCCCGACGCCGCCGAGCCCGCCCGCCTCGTGACCACCGACCACTCGTGGGCCGCTCAGATGGTCGTCGCCGGCGTGCTCGACGAAGCGGCGGCGATGCGGGACCCGCGGGCTCACGCGATCACGCGCTGGCTCGGTGCCGGTGGCACGGGGGAGGCGGAGATCGCGATGCTGCACCCGGCCGGCCCGGGCGCGCTGCTGCTCTGCAGCGACGGGCTCTGGAACTACCTGCCCGGCGCCACCGACGTCGCTGCCGTCGCGCTCCCGGAGCTGGCAGACGGCGGGCCGATCGCGGCCGCGGAGGCCCTGACGGCGCTCGCCCTCGACGCGGGCGGCCGCGACAACGTCACCGTGGTCGTCATCCCGGCCCATCCAGGTGAATGATCTTCACGATGCGTGACGGCCTCGGCGGGCCACATGCCTGAATCCGGATTCATTGCAACCGGAAAGAGGGCGTAACCAAACGCAGAGTGCGCGGCTCACTCGATGGTGGTACGTGATTTGTTTCGCCCCACCGTGTCCCGCTAACTTTTTCCGTAGTCAGCGAAGGCTCCCCGTCATATCCGCTGACCTTGGATGGGTTGGCTCCGGTCGACTCCGGACACTCAACAGGAGATGAACTGTGCTGAAGAAGGCTGGAATCGTCGTGGCCACGGCCGCTGCTGGCCTGCTCGCGGTCAGCCCGCTCGCCTTCGCCGGCGACGACCACGGCAAGACCAAGGTCGAGGACGTCAACCACATCGACGGCTCGACCCACGGCGGGCTGCTCAACGTCGGGGGCAACAACCTCGCCGTGCCCGTGAACGTGTGCGACAACCAGGTGCCGGTGAACGTCCTGGGCGTCCAGGTGCCGCTCAACGACACCCACGTCCTCGCCCAGCTGACCGGTGCGATCGGCCTGCTGAGCAGCGACACGGACGCCGAGTCCGACGGTGACAACACGATCGACGACTCCTGCACGGCGGAGGCCGAGTCCGGCGACAGCGCCGAGATCGACGACTGATCGTCGACAGGGCGAGAACGGCGCCGGGCCTTCGGGCCCGGCGCCGTTTCACGTTCCGGGCCACAATCCAATTCGAGGCGGAACACGTCCGGAATCCGACCGTTTTCGCACCGGGTCGGAGACGGTGGTGCGGGAGCCCTGCTCGCGGCATCCTGCTCGCCGTGACGTGGATCAACTGGGCCGGACGAGCGCTGCGCACCGGCCGCCGTCGTGCGACCGGGTTCCGTCGAGGAGCTGGCCGCCGCGGTGCGTGATGCAGGTGCGCGGACCGTGCGCGTGGCCGGCGCCGGGCACTCCTTCGGCGACCTCGTCGCCACGGACGGCGTGTTGCTGCAGCTCGACGGGCTCGCCGACGTGCTCGCCGTCGACCGGGCCGCCGGTCTGGTGCGGGTGGGCGCCGGCATCCGGCTGCACTCACTGAACGCCGTCCTCGACGCGCTCGGCCTCGCCCTGCCCAACCTCGGCGACATCGACCGGCAGAGCGTGGCGGGCGCGATCTCCACGGCCACGCACGGCACCGGGGCGCGGCTGGGCAACCTCGCCACGCAGGTCGAGGAGCTGGAGCTCGTGCTCGCCGACGGCAGCGTGCTGCGGTGCGCTCCCGGCAGCGACGAGCTGTGCGCCGCCCGGGTGAGCCTCGGCGCGCTCGGCGTCGTTGCGAGCGTGACGCTGCGGGTCGTGCCCGCGTTCCGCCTGCGCGCCGAGGACCGGGCCCGGCCACTGGACGAGACGCTCGGCCGGCTCGACGAGCACGTGGCCGGCAGCGACCACTTCGAGTTCTACGTCTTCCCCCACTCCGACCGGGCACTCACCCGCACCAACACGCGCACCGGCGCCCCCGCCGCGCCGCGGGGCGCGCTGCGCCGGCTACTGGACGAGGAGCTCGTGCCCAACGGCCTGATCGGTGCGGTCTGCCGGCTCGGCAGGCGGTTCCCGGCCGCGATCCCGCGCCTGAACCGCCAGGTGGCGGCCGCGTTCACCGCGAGCGTCCACACGAACGTGAGTCACCGCGTGTTCACCGGCCGGCGCCGGGTGCGGTTCACCGAAATGGAGTGGGCGGTGCCCCGCGCGGCGTGCGTGCCCGTGCTGCGGGCCGCCCTGCGCGCGGCGGAGCAGCACGTCGTGAACTTCCCGATCGAGGTGCGGTTCACCGCGGCCGACGAGGAGTCCTTCCTCAGCCCTTCATGGCAGCGGGACACGGCCTACGTGGCCGTGCACGCGTTCGAGGGCATGCCGTGGGAGCCCTACTTCCGCGATGTGCAGGCCGCGGCGCTCGACCACGACGGGCGGCCGCACTGGGGCAAGCGCCACCTGCTCGACGCCGCGGCGCTCGCACCCCGCTACCCGGCGTGGGACCGCTTCCAGGCCGTCCGGGACCGGCTCGATCCGAACCGCCGGTTCACCAACCCGCACGTCGAGCGTGTGCTGGGCGCCTGAGTCAGCCGGTCAGCGATGTGCCGGGGCTGGTCTCGCGCCCGTCGTCCGCGACGGGGACCGACGGGCACGGCCAGCCTTGGCTGCTGCGTGGCCGGCCGACCCCCACCACTGTCGCCGACCGCCCCATCAGCTCCCGCTCCGCCCGCTCCACCGTGGAGAACGACGAGAACTCCGCGAGTTCGGCGGTGATGGCCTCGGGGAGCAGTGGCTCCCGTGCGCTCAGACCCGCCAGGTGCAGCTGGATCCCGGCGGCGCAGGCCCCGTCCCTCGCCCGGCGAAGCACCCCGAAGTCGTCGGTGGCGAAGAAGCTGACCTCGCCGAGATCGACGACGAGGTGCCCTGAGCCGCCGGGCCGGGCGGCCCGGGTGGCGACCAGCCCCGCCAGCCGCCCGACGGTCGCCTGGTCGAGCACTCCGGCCACCCCGACCACACACAGGTTCGGCGAACGCACCTCCACCGACAGCTGTGCCCCGTAGAAACGCGCCACCCGTACCTCCCACCGCGCGCCGGTCCCTCCGGATCAGCTGTACCCCGGAGGTGGGCGCTCATACCGTCCCGATCGGTGCGGCGTGCTCGGCGACGAGCAGGTCGTGCGCGTAGGTGATCTTGATGTTGCGCTCGTCACCCGGCACCCAGCGGATCGGCACGTCGGGCGCGAAGCGCTCCATGCAGGACGCGGTGTCGGTGCCGACGAACCCGCAAGCGGCGGCCTCCTCGTAGGCCGCGAGCAACGGCGCGGCCCGGAACGCCTGCGGCGTCTGCACCGCGACGAGCCGATCGGGTGACGGACCGACAAGCCCGGCCCCGTCGGGGGCCGCCGCGGCGAGGTCGTCCCGCCAAAGGCCCGGCACCGCCCCACCCTCGGCCCGCGCAGCTGCCAGCACCGACGACGCGAGCTCCCGGGTGGCGAGCGGACGCGCGGCGTCGTGCACGAGCACCGCGTCGACCGCGCCGGCGTCGATGCGGGCGGCGAGCCGGCGCAGCCCGGCCAGCTCGGACTCCTGCCGCGTGCGCCCGCCGACGACCACCTCGACGCCGCCCGCGGTGTGCTCGGCGAGTACCTGCTCGGCGAGCGGCCGGTCCGGCTCGCGCACCACCAGCACGACGGCGCCGACCTCCGGCATGCCGGCGAACGTCGCGAGCGACCAGGCGAGCACCGGCCTCCCGCGCAGGGGCAGGTAGACCTTGTTCCGCTCGGCGCCCAGACGCGTGCCGCTGCCGCCCGCCAGCACGATGGCTGCGGCCGCGGCCGGGCCCGGCGATGGCGGTTCCACAGGGCCAAGTGTGGCACCTGTGTGCCGGATCGCCCCGCACACCGCCGGAGCGGTCCGTATCGTCTCCACGGGTGACAGCGGCGTCCCGACCACTGCCGACATCGGCGGAGGGACGGGGAGAACCGCTCGAATCCCCCACCTGACGAGGTGCGCCGCGGTGCCTGCGATCACTCCCAGTAGGCTCCGGCGAATTCCTCGTCCCGCCGCCGGAGGACCGACCGCCAGAGGGGGGTGCGCATGACCGACGACAGACAGCGCGTGCCCGGCCGCGACCGAGCGACGCCTCCACCGCGGCAGGCGCCCCGCCAGGGGTTCTCCCGGCAGCAACCCCCCAGCCGGCAACCGCCGCGCCAACCGCAGGAGCGCCAGCAACCGCCACGGCAGCAGCACCCGCGCCAGCAGCCCCCGCCGCCGGCGGCCCGCCGCTCCGACCGCGGGCACCGAGCCGTGCCGCCTTCGCGCCACCCGCAGCCGCCGCGGCCCGTGGCTCCGTCCGACGCCACCCGTGCGATGCCGGTTCACCGTCCACCACGGCCGCGCGACGCGGAGCCCGCCACCAGTCCCGTTCCCCGGCCCGCACCGGGCAACCCGCGCCCCCCGTCGCGCGGGGCGCATCGCAGGTCCTCGGCAGCGGCGCGCGCCGCAGTGACCACGGCCATGCCCACTGCCCCGCCGCTGGCCACGCCGCTGGACGACGACCCCGAGCCCCCGACCGTCCGCAACGGAGCTGTCCCGCCTGCACGCACCTCGGTGGCGCGCACCCCCACCCGTCGTCGCCCCGGACCTCCGGCCGACGAGGTGGAACAGGAGGCGGAGGAGGGGGCGCCCCGGCGTTCCTTCGGCAAGGCGCTCGCCGCCGCCGCTGCATCCACCGTGGCGCCCGGCTCGGGCCACCTCATGCTGCACCGCACCCGCACCGGCGCCGTGATCCTCGGCACGTTCCTGCTGGTCATCGCCGTGCTCGTGATCCTGGTGCTCACCTCGGACACCACCGAGCTGCTCAAGACGGCCCTGTCGTCCAACGTGCTGCTCATGGCCACCATCGGCTGCGTGGTGGCGGCGATCGCCTGGGTGGCGGTGATCGTCCGCGCCTACCTGCTCGCACGGCCGCCGGGGCTCGGGGCGGTCCGGCAGACGATCGGCGTGGCCACGGTCGTCGCGCTGTGCCTGGTGGTGGCCGCGCCACTCGGATTCGGCGCCAACCTCGCCAACTCGCAGCGCACCCTGCTCGGCGACCTCTTCGCAGGGGGCGGCGGCACCTCGGCGGCCGAGGCCATCGCGAAGCCGAAGCTCAACGTCCTGCTCGTGGGCAGCGACGCCGGGCCGGACCGCAAGGGCGCACGCACCGACACGATGATGGTCGCCAACATCGACACGAAGACCGGCCGCACCGTCCTGTTCGCGCTGCCCCGCAACATCATGTTCGCCCAGTTCCCGCCGGACTCCCCGATGGGCGAGGAGTTCCCGGACGGCTTCCACAACCCCGACGACCCGCTGTCGGGCGACTACCTGCTCAACGCCGTGTACGCGTGGGGGCTCACGCACCCGAAGATGGCCCCGGAAGGCCCGACGTCCGACCCGGGCCTGAACCTGCTCCACGAGACGGTCGCCTACATGCTGGGCCTGCAGCTCGACTACTACATCGAGGTCAACATGGCCGGGTTCGCATCGATCATCGATGCGCTCGGCGGCCTGACCGTCGACGTCGGACCGGAACGCATCCCGATCGGCGGGATCACCCCGAGCGGCCGCCACGTGCGCCCCGACGGCTACATCGAGCCCGGCGTCCAGCAGCTGTCCGGCGAGCAGGCGCTCGCGTTCGCCCGCTCCCGCACCAACTCCTCCGACTACGCCCGCATGGGCCGCCAGCGCTGCCTCCTGCAGACCATCCTCACGCAGAAGAGCCCCGCCGACATGCTCACCAACTTCCAGAGCGTCGCGTCGGCCACCACCAACAGCGTGTCCACCAACATCCCGCAGGCCGTGCTGCCTGCGCTCGCGGCGCTCGCCGGCAACGGGGTCTCGCTGGAGAGCGTGTCGTTCGACCCGAGCCTCCCCGACCCGTCCACCGATGACGGCCACTTCAGCACCGGGGACCCGAACTTCTCCTACATGCGTGAGGTCGTCCAGGACGCGGTGAACCGTCCCCCGGCCCCGCCCGCTCCCCCCACGAGGGCGGCGGCCCCCACCACCCGCGCCGGTCGCGACGACGACGAGGAGGACTCGGCGTCCGAGGAGGAGCAGGAGGCCTCGGCCACCCCCACCTCCCTGGCGGAGTCCTGCTGAGAGGCCCTGGACGAGCTGAACGCAGCCACGCCCGCCATGATCAGCGATTCGGTGCGAACGCGGCCGCATCCGGCCGTTCTCGCACCGACCTGCCGATCACCAGACCGCGTTCACTGCGCCGGCCGCCGGCGGTGAGCCCGAGGGTTCAGCCGGACGCCCCGCCGGGCCGCCACCGGTACTCGGTCTGCGGCCGCCCGGTGGGGCCGTAGCGGGCGGCACGCTCGGCGAGGCCGGTCTCCACCAGGTACTCCAGGTAGCGCCGGGCGGTCACGCGGGAAGCCCCGACGGCCTCGGCCACCTCCGCGGCGGTGCACCCGTCCGCGCCTTCCAGCGCCGCGCGGACGGCGTCCAGCGACTCCCGGCTCACGCCCTTGGGCAGGCCGCCGGCCTCCGCGGGTGCGCGGAGGCGCCCGAACAGGTCGTCGACGTCGTCCTGGGCCACTACTGGGCCGGCACCGAGCCGCTCGCGGTAGTCCAGGTACCCCTCCAGCTTGCGGCGTACGGCGCTGAACGTGAACGGCTTGACCAGGTACTGCGTGGCGCCGAACGCGACGGCGGCCTGCACCACGGCGACGTCCCGCGCCCGGGTCACCATGATCACGTCCGCCGTGTGCCCCGCGGCCCGCATCCGGCGCAGCACCTCGAGCCCGTTCGTGTCGGGCAGGTGGACGTCGAGCAGCACGAGGTCGACGGGGGTGGTCGCCAGGGCGCGCAGCGCGTCGGCTCCGGACGCGGCGCTCGCGGCGACCGTGAAGCCCCGCACGCGCTCGA
Organism: Pseudonocardia hierapolitana; assembly: GCF_007994075.1. Classification (NCBI taxonomy): domain Bacteria; kingdom Bacillati; phylum Actinomycetota; class Actinomycetes; order Pseudonocardiales; family Pseudonocardiaceae; genus Pseudonocardia; species Pseudonocardia hierapolitana. The sequence goes on from NZ_VIWU01000001.1 coordinate 1,946,983, forward strand.
CGTAGCTCGCGTGGGCGGCGGCGGCCACGGGATCGTCCTCGACGACGAGCGTGCGGATCACGCCCGCACCAGCGGCAGCCGCACCGTGAACTCCGCCTTCCCCGTGAGGTGGACCGCACCACCGTGGCGCTGGGCGGCCCGGCGCACCAGGGCGAGCCCGAGTCCGCGCCCCATGCCGTCGTGCGGTTTGGTGCTGAAACCGCGCTCGAAGGCGCGCTCGGCGTCCTCGGGCGCGATCCCGGGCCCGCTGTCGCTGATCCGCAGCTCCACCGCGTCGTCGTCGACGTCGGCGCCGAAGCGCACCCAGCGCGGCTGCGGGCCGTCCTGCGCGGCGTCGATGGCGTTGTCGAGCAGGTTCCCGACGATGGTGACCAGATCGCGGGGGTCGGCGAGCCCACCCGGCACGTGCGTGCCCTCCTCGAGGCGCAGCTCGACACCCCTCTCGCCCGCCGCGGCCGCCTTGCCGACGACCAGCGCCGCGACCTCGGGCACCGCGATCCCGGAGACGACGGCGTCGGTGAGGTGCTGGGCGGTCTCCAGCTCGGCCGCGGCGAACTCGAGGGCCTCGTCGGCGCGCCCGAGCTCGATCAGCGAGATGACGGTGTGCAGCTGGTTGGCCGCCTCGTGCGCCTGAGCGTGCAGCGAGTCGGCGAACCCGCGCACGGTCTGCAGCTCGCTGACCAGCTGCCGCAGCTCCGTGTGGTCCCGCAGGGTGACGACGGTGCCGAGGTGGCGGCCGCCCCAGCGCGCCGCGCCCTGGCTCACGACCACGATCCGGTCGGCCGTCAGGTGGATCTCGTCGTCGCGGGCCTGCCCATCGGCGAGCGCATCACCCAGCGGTGCCGGCAGCCCGATCTCGTCCACCCGGCGACCGTTGACGTCGGCCGGGAGCGCCAGCAGCCGGCGTGCCTCGTCGTTCACCAGCTGCACCCGGCCCTCGCGGTCGAGCAGCAGCAGCCCTTCACGCACCGCGTGCAGCACCGCGTCGTAGTACTCGTACATCCGCGCCAGCTCGGCCGGGCCCATGTCGTGCGTTGAGCGCCGCAGCCACCGGCTCACCAGCCACGATCCGGCGGCGGCCAGCAGCAGCGCGGCCGCGACGGCGGCGAGCACGAGCGGCACCTGCCGTTCCAGGTCGCGGGCCACGGCCGTGATCGACCGTCCCACCGAGACCAGTGCCACCACGCGCCCGCCGTCGAACACCGGCACGACCGCGCGGACCGACGGGCCGAGCGTGCCGGTGTAGGTCTCGGTGAAGTGGTTGTCCCCTGCGGCCGCCGGCGCGATCGTCCCGACGAACCGGCGACCGATCTCGCTGGGCGTGGGGTGCGAGTAGCGGATCCCGTCGGGGGTCATCACGACGACGAAGTCGGTGGCGGTGTCGGCCCGCACCCGCTCGGCGAGCGGCTGCAGCACCGCGCTGGGCCGGGGGTCGTCGAGCGCGGCCCGCACGTCAGGCGACACGGCCAGTGTGTGGGCGATGCCGAGCATCTCCTCCGCGGTGGCCGCCCGCTCGGCCTCCCGCAGCTGCAGGTAACTGGCCAGGGCCAGCCCGATCAGCACGATCCCGGCGATCGCGGCCTGCAACGCGAACAGCTGCCGGGCGAGGCTCCAACCGCCTGCGCGCCCCATCGACCGCTCCTCGCTCAGGTCTCGAAGTCGTCGTACGAAATGAACAGAAGAGCGACGATAACCAGCCCGCGCCGCATGCTCGCCGCGATGGTCGCCGGTATCCCGGCACCGGTGCAATCGCCTGAATTCGCCAGAGTCGTCGGCTTCGGAGGAACCCGTGACAGACACCAGCTCGCCACCCCGGCGGGATCGCACGCATTACCTCTACATCGCCGTGATCGTCGCAGTGCTCGCGGGCGTCGTGGTCGGCCTGGCCGCCCCGGCGCTCGGCGAGGCGCTCAAGCCGGTCGGCACCGCGTTCGTCAACCTGATCAAGATGATGATCTCGCCGGTCATCTTCTGCACGATCGTGCTCGGCATCGGGTCGATCCGCCAGGCGGCGAAGGTGGGTCGCGTCGGCGGGCTCGCGCTCGGGTACTTCATCGCGATGTCCACGGTCGCGCTGGTCATCGGCCTGGTCGTGGGCAACATCGTGCAGCCGGGCACCGGCCTGGACGTGGGCGGTATCGAGGCCTACAACGCGCCCGAGGGCGAGTCGACCTCGGAGTTCCTGATGGGCATCATCCCGACGACCCTGTTCTCCCCGCTCGTCGGCGACAGCGTGCTGTCCACGCTGTTCGTCGCGCTGCTGGTCGGGTTCGCGGTGCAGGCGCTCGGCCGGTCCGGCGAGCCGATCCTGCGCGGCGTCAAGCACGTCGAGCGGCTGGTCTTCCGGGTGCTCGCGATGATCATGTGGGCCGCGCCGGTCGGCGCGTTCGGCGCCATCGCCGCGGTGGTGGGCGAGACCGGCTGGTCGGCGATCGTCGCGCTGTTCCAGGTGATGGCCGCGTTCTACATCACCTGCGTGCTGTTCGTGTTCGTCGTGCTGGGGACGCTCCTGCGGTTCGCGGCCGGCATCAACATCTTCTCGCTGCTGCGCTACCTCGGCCGCGAGTTCCTGCTGATCGTCTCGACCTCGTCGTCGGAGTCGGCGCTGCCGCGCCTGATCGCGAAGATGGAGCACGCCGGCATCTCGCGGCCGGTCGTCGGCATCACGGTGCCCACCGGCTACTCGTTCAACCTCGACGGCACCGCGATCTACCTGACGATGGCCTCGCTCTTCATCGCCGACGCCCTCGGCAGGCCGATGGCCATCAGCGAGCAGATCGGCCTGCTGCTGTTCATGATCATCGCGTCGAAGGGTGCCGCGGGCGTCACCGGCGCCGGGCTCGCCACGCTGGCGGGCGGGCTCGCATCGCACCGGCCGGACCTCGTCGACGGCGTCGGCATCATCGTCGGGATCGACCGGTTCATGTCCGAGGCCAGGGCGCTCACCAACTTCGCGGGCAACGCCGTCGCGACCGTCCTGATCGGGCACTGGGTGGGCGAGTTCGACCGCGAGAAGGCCGATCGCGTGCTGCGCGGCGAGGACCCCTTCGACGAGGCCACGATGCTCGACGACGCGGACGAGGCGCCCCAGCCGTCCGCTCCCCAGCCGGAGAAGGCCGCCACCAGCGCTTGATCCCCAGCCGGACGGTGCCCCGCCCACCCATGGGGCGCCGTTCGGCGTGCGCGCTCTGGCCATCACGGCCTTCGGTGGCGCCGCGCATCGTGCGGGGCCGCCCCTCAGAGCTCAAGGGCGCCTACGGCGTCGCTCCGCGATCGCTACGCGACCCTTGACCTCCGAGCCTCTGCGACCCCTCCGGGCAGCACAACACGGGCAGGCCACGGGCCTGCCCTTCGGGCGCGCAGCGCCACCGAAGGCGGTGTGGGCGGACATGATCAATGCTTCGGAATTCTCCGCCGGTCAGGCGCCCCTTCTCGGCTCATGCACCCCGTCGACGGGTCGCGTGGCACGACAAGGCGTGCGTGGACGGACAACGGGTGCGCGGCGGCGCATCTCAGGCCGGTGAGGCCACCCGACAACGCGCTCGAGGTAGACACCAGCGGGGTCTGAGCTCGATCGAACCCCGCTGAGGTCTATCTCGCGCGTGTCGACGAACGCCGTCGCCCGCGGCGCGCTGCTCTACTGGACGGCATGAGTCGAGAGATCGCCGCCGAGCAGGCCACCGCCGCCGTCGCCGAGCACGGTGAGGGGCCCGTGTGGGACGCGAGCCGTGGGGTGCTCGCCTCCGTCGACATGCTGCGCGGTGACCTGCTCACCGTCGACCTGCTGCGCGACGGGGTGGAGCAGGCCGAGGTGCGCCGCCGGCACGTGGGCGACGTGCTCGCCGCGCTGCGCCCGCGGGCCCGCGGCGGCTGGGTCGTGGCCCTGGAGCGCGGGTTCGGCCTGCTCGACGAGCCGGGAGCGCGCGGGGAGGGCCCAGCGGGAGGCGGGGGCGCCCGGTCGCTCGGCGAGCTGTGGCAGGACGAGACCGTCCGGATGAACGACGGGGGCTGCGACCCCTCCGGCGCGTTCTGGTGCGGCTCGATGGCCTACGACTCCACGCCCGGCCGCGGCTCGCTGTACCGGCTCGCCCCGGACGGCTCGGTCGCCACGATGCTCACCGGCGTCACGGTCTCCAACGGCCTCTGCTGGACACCGGACGGCGCCCGCGCCTACTACGTCGACTCCCACACCCGCCGGATCGACGTGCTGACCGTCGACCTCGCCGCACCCGCTGTGACCTCGCGGGAACCGTTCGTCGAGGTCGAGGGCGGCACGCCCGACGGCCTCACCGTCGACGCCGAGGGCGGGGTCTGGGTGGCGCTGTGGGGTGGCTCCGCCGTGCACCGCTACACGGCCGACGGCGAGCTCGACATCGTGGTCCTGCTACCCACCACACACCCCACTGCCTGCGCGTTCGCCGGTCCGGAGCTGGACGAGCTGTGGATCACGACATCGGCGATGGGTGCGGGTGTGTCGGACGGCCGCGCAGGCGCCCTGTACCGCTGTGTGCCGGGTGTGCGCGGGCTCGAACCACTCCCCTACCGGGGATGAAACGCCCCCGACCGGGGAAGACCGTTCGGCGCGGAACGGGGGGCGCGCGCGTGGCGCTGCGCGGTTCTGTCACCCTTGACGGCCAAGATGACCTGCGCACATCCCAGCCGGGGTGGACGCACGGAGAGGAGAGAAGTCGACATGGCACTGCCCACGCTCACTCCGGAGCAGCGCGCCGAGGCCCTGAAGAAGGCCGCGGCCGCCCGCACCGCTCGCAAGGAGCTCCGCGACGCGATCGCCCGTGGCGAGCAGACGATTCCCGCGGTGCTCGACCGCGCCAAGACCGACCAGGTCGTCGGCAAGACGAAGGTCGCCGACCTTCTCAAGAGCCTGCCCGGCTACGGTCCCGCCAAGGTCTCGGCGCTGCTGGAGCAGACCGGCATCGACGCGTCGCGTCGCGCCGCCGGCCTCGGCGAGCGCCAGCGCCAGGCGCTCATCGACGCGCTCAAGTGACACCCGCCGCCCGGCGCCCGGCCTAGATCACCATCTGGTCCCGGGCCCGGGCGGGGTGGCGCCCGCCACGCGGGCGCCCCCATCGATCGACACCGACACCGCCGACGGGCAGGCTGCACGCCGTGGAACGTTTCGTCGACGTCGAGCCCGGTGTCCGCCTGTGGGTCGAGGACATCGAGCCCACCGGGCCCCACCCGGGTGAACCGCTGCTGCTCGTGATGGGCGCCAACTCGTCCGGCCTGGTCTGGCCGGACGCCCTCGTCGCCCAGCTCGCCGAGCACCATCGCGTCATCCGCTACGACCACCGCGACACCGGACGCTCCACGGCCACCTTCGAGGACGATCCCTACGGCATCGGCGACCTCGCCGACGACGCGCTCGCGGTGCTCGACGCGCTCGACGTGCCCCGCGCCCACGTGGTCGGGATGTCGATGGGCGGGTACCTCGTGCAGCTGATCCTGCTCGACCATCCCGACCGCATCGCCACCGCCACCCTCTTCTGCACCGGCCCGCTGCCGTTCCCCGACCCCACGACCGCGCCGGCCCTCCCCGGTCCGGAGGAGGCGCTGCTGCGGCTGTGGGCCGAGATGGACGATCCGCGCGACCTCGAGGGCGAGATCGCGTGGCGGCTGGAGCACTGGCGGATGCTCAACGGCTCCGGCACCCTGTTCGACCCCGCGGAGTTCCGCGCGCTGGAGGAGCGGGTGATCGCCCACACCGGCCGGCACGAGCCGGTGGTGGCGCACGCCCGGATGGACACCGACGGCATGGAGCGCGGCCCCGAGCTGGCGGGCGTCACCGTGCCGACGCTCGTGATCGAGGCGCCGGAGGACCCGGCGTTCCCGCCGCCCAACGCGAGCGTGCTCGCCCGCTCGATCGGGCAGGGCAGGCTGGTCCGGATCCCGGGCATGGGCCATGCGATCAACCGCACCGTGATCTCCCCGCTGGCCGCCGCGATCCTCTCCCAGACCACGCGGGCCGCCGCCGCGCCCGCCTGAGTGCTCCCGGTGGTCGAGTAGGGACCTGCGGACGGATCGACTACCGCACGGCCGCGAGGGCGTCGCGGACGAGGCCGAGCAGGCGGTCGGCGCGGCCATCGCCGCCGACCTGCTCGACCACCCACGCGATCCCGGCGACGATCGCGAGCACGTCCTCGGTCGACACGTCCGCCCGGATGGACCCCGCGGCCCGAGCCGCCGCGAAGAGCCGCGCCGCCCCTCCCTGCATCCGGGTGCACGACGCGTGCAGCGGCGAGCCCTCCTCGTCCAGCCCCACCAGCACCGACCGCGGCAGCCCGCGGTAGGTGCCGCTGTGCGACGCGAACAGGCGCAGCCAGCCGAGCACGTCCTCCACACCGACCGGTTCGGCCAGCAGGGCGTCGGCCTCGTCCGCGAGCTCCTGCAGGCTCCGCTCGAACAGCCCGGCGAGCAGGTCCTCCCTCGTCGGGAAGTGCCGGTAGAGGGTGCCGATGGCGACCCCTGCGCGCCGGGCCACCTCCTCGAGGGACGCGTCCGTGCCGCGCTCGGCGAACAGGGCGTGCGCCGTCTCGAGCAGCCGCGCCCGGTTGCGGCGTGCGTCGGCGCGCCGCGGAGCACTTGACATGAGGCACCCTCCGCTCAGCCTTCGTGAGGCAACCTCACATTAGGTGAACCGGGGGACAGCATGGAGATCGGGCGCGTCGGGGTGTGGACGTGGGGCTTCGACCACCTGCCGTGGGCGCAGGTCGCGGACGCGGCGCGCGAGGTGGACGAGCTGGGGTACGGAACGCTCTGGTTCGGCGAGGGCACCGGACGGGACGCGCCCACGCAGTCGGCGCTGCTGCTCGGCGCCACCCGGCGCATCGTCGTCGCGCCCGGTGTCGTCTCCATCCCGCGCCACGAGCCCACCACCCTCGCCCGCGCCGAGCGCACCCTCGCCGAGGCGTTCCCCGGCCGGTTCGTGCTCGGGCTCGGGGTGGGGGCGAAGGTCATCGCCGACGAGGTCGGGCGTGCGTGGACGTCACCGGCGGCGACGATGGCCGGCTTCCTCGACGCGATGGACGCCGCGAGGACCACGGCGCCGGCACCGGCCACCCCCGCGCCGCGGGTGCTCGCGGCGCTCGGCCCCCGCATGCTCGAGTTGGCGGCGAAGCGGACCTGGGGCGCCCACCCGTTCCTGATGCCCGTGGAACACACCGCGTACGCGCGGGAACGCGTCGGCCCGGACACGCTGCTCGTCGCGCACCAGAACGTCGTTCTCGACCCCGACCGGGGCCGGGCCCGGGAGACGGCCCGCACGGCGCTCGCAGGTTTCATCGCGAACGTCCACGTCGCTCCGTCCCGCTGGCGGATGATGCGGCAGCTCCGCGGGTTCGACGAGTCGGACCTCGCCGACGGGGGGAGCGACCGCCTCGTCGACGCGCTCACCGCGTTCGGAGACGTGGATGCCGTGACCGCGCAGGTGCAGGAACAGTTCGCGGCGGGCGCCGACCACGTCTGCATCTCGATCGTCACCCCGGAGCCGCACCCCGTCGTGGGTCTGGCGGCGCTGCGTGAGCTGGCCCCGGCCATGCTGTAACGCGGAGCACGCACGGGTGGTGTGAGCGATCGTCTCGCGGGGCACACTCGGCGGGCACGTCCAGACGACGGAGGGACAGCATGGGCATCGAGAACCCGGACGCCGACGTGGTCGAGCAGCTGCAGAGCGCCGACGGCAGCGAGGAGCCCGCGGAGGACAGGACCGACCTGCCGTCCGAGGCCGACCCCGCCGACGTCGCCGAGCAGCGCATCGCTCTGCCGGACGACGACGACTACGACCGCTGAGCCGCCGGTCGAGTGACCCCGGCTCGCGTGACGTCGGCACTGTGTGATGACGATCCGTCGCTGCGCAAGCCCACTCACCCGATCGAGTGATCCTTCCCTCAGTCCATCCGGGGTAGACCGGCCCGGCGCGACGCCCTACGCGGCGTGAATCGCATCTCCGCTGGTAGGGCGCGTAACTGATCCACTCCGCTGCGGAGCCCCCGTGTCGGGCCTCCGATGCGCGGCCCTAGAGTCTGCCCCCTCGGCCGGTGCGCCGATGCCGCCGCACTGCAGTCGGCGTACGCCGATTGGCCTAGGTGCAGCCCTCCTCTGGGCGTATGGCATCGTTCGCGCGGCGTGCTGCGGGAGGAGAACGGGTGAAGGTCGTCGCCGTCATCAACCACAAGGGAGGGGTGGGCAAGACCACCCTCACGGCCAACCTCGGCGCCGGTTTCGCGGCCCGAGGTCAGAAGGTGCTGCTCATCGATCTGGACGGGCAGGCCAGCCTCACGATCTCGTTCTTCACTCAGAGCGAATGGACGGCTGACCTGCTGCCGGAGAAGACGATCAAGCACTGGTTCGATCGGATCGGGAGCGGGAACGAGGAGAGCCCGGCGAAGCTCGTCTCCACCCCGCCTCGCGTCCAGGACAAGCTGGCGCGTGGAACCGGGCAGCTCGACCTCATCGCCGCCCACCGCGACCTCACGGACGTGGAGACCAATCTCGCGGCCGAGCTGCTCGCGGCACCGGGCCGCTTCGGCGAGCTGCACGGGAGCCTGCGCCAGATGCTCGCCCACGAGGATTTCGCCGACTACGACACGGTCCTCATCGACTGCGCCCCCAACTTCGGGCTCATCGCCAAGAACGCCGTCGCCGCCAGCGACCTGCTGCTGATCCCGACCAAGCCGGACTACCTGTCGACCAACGGCATCGACTCGCTCGGCCTCAAGATCCGCTCGTTCGTCGAGGAGTACAACGAGCACTCCCCGGTGCCGGTCGAGCGGCCCGCTGCGTCCGTCGTGTTCACGATGGTGCAGAACCAGAACGGCGCCCCGATCGAGGCGCAGCGCAGCGTGATCAGCCGGATCGAGGCCCGGGAGGTGCCGACGTTCGCCACCACGATCCGCGACAGCAAGGCCGTCTACGGCCCAGCACCCGAACACGGGGTCCCGGTGATCCTCGGAGGTACGGGCCGCGCGGCCACGCGCGAGCTCCGCGACATGGTGTCCGAGCTGTCGGGCCGGCTGGAGAGGATCGCAGCATGATGGGACACGAGCCGATCGACGTCGAGTCGCTCCCCAGCTCCCCGCTCCCTTCACAGCCGCTCGCGATCGCGCTGCAGAAGGCCGTTGCACTGCTCGAGTCGCTCAGCCGCGAGCAGCTCGAGGCCATCGCCTCCGGCGCGGGCAAGCTCGTCTACCAGCCGGCGACGGCCCCGACGCCGGCTCCTACCGTGCGCCGCCGCGAGGCCGTGCAGCGGCCGTCGGGCGTCGACATCGAGGCCGCGGTCGCCGACATCAACCGGTTCGCCACGCCCGGCGAGGTGTCCGACTACCTGCAGAAGCGCGGCGTCGAGTTCACGGTGCCGGTGCTGAAGGAGATCGCCCGCGCACTGGGGCCCACGGTGAACAGCACGGGCCGCACGAAGACCCAGCTCCGCCGCGACATCATCGAGGGCACGGCGGGCTTCCGGGTCCGCTCCGCCGCCATGTCCGGCGGCGCCTGGTCGAAGCCCTGAACCGGTCGTGAGTGGATAGGAGTGCTCCGGCACTCCTGTCCACTCACGACCGCGACGGCGTCAGCCGGGGTAGGTAGCGGCCCGTCCGTGCCGCGTAGGCGAGGTACTCCTCGCCGTGCAGCTGCGCCAGCATCGGTTCCCGCACCGCACGCACCTGGATCCGCACCGACACGACCAGCAGCACCGCGGCCAGCACCCCGACCAGCGTCGGCACCATGACGAGCGTGCCCGCGGTGGCGAGCACGATTCCGGTGAGCCCCGGGTTGCGCATCCGCGACCGCAGGCCGCTGCGGGCGAGCACCGGGTCGGCGGGGCCACCACGGCGCAGCTCGAACTGCGAGGCGAGGACCAGGGACACCCCGAGCAGGGCGAGCCCTGCGCCGATCACGACGACGCCGGGGTCGTCGAACAGCGCGATCGGATCGATGACGTCGGCGGCGACCAGCAGCGGTGCCACCAGGCCGAGCACGGTAGCGACGCCGTAGAGCAGGCGCGCCCACCACGCTGCCGAGCCGGGCACCCGCGCCGCCCGGCCGATCTCGCGGCGGGCGGGCGAGGCGTGCAGCAGCCTGCGTCCGCCGACCGCGGCCAGCACCGCAACGAGGGCGGCGATCGTGAGCGCCAGCCAGCCTGCGGCGTGGTGGTCCAGCACGTCTGCGACCACGGTCCAGGTGGAGCGGCCGGTGAGCTCCCCCGCGGCGTCCGCCGCGAGCGAGACGCCGAACAGGAAGAACAGCACGGCGGCGCCGATCGCCACGGCGCGCTCGGGCAGCAGCCGCCCCAGCTTCCGCCCGACGACGATCGCCAGCGCGTCCGCGGCCACCATCCCGAGCGTGGAACCGACCCACACGCCGAACCAGCCGTACTGGGTGGCGAGGGTGATCGTCGCGAGCATCGTCTTGTCGCCGAGCTCGGCGAGGAAGAACGCCACCGACGAGGTGAGGACGGCCGAGCCGGTGGCTCGCTCGGCCTTCGCCCGCTCACCCGCGGTGAGCCGGTCCCCGCGCAGGGTCCAGGCGCCGAACCCGATGAACGCGACGGCGGCCACGAGCGCGATCCAGCCGGTGGGGAGTGCGCTGCCCAGCCCGTGCCCGACCGCGACGGAGAGCAGGTGCACCGCCGTGGTGGCGAGCGTGATGCCCACGAGCACCGGCAGCGCGCGGTAGCGCGTGGCGAACGCGAGGGCCATCAGCTGGGACTTGTCGCCGAGCTCGGCGACGAACACGACCCCGAAGCTGACGGCGAAGGCGAGCAGGAATCCGTCCATGTCGCGGTCGACGCTACGAGCGTTCACGGCAGCGGCTGGACTGCAAAATTCGGTTAGCGTGAGCTAACGAGCCGGGTCGGGGCCGCTAACCGCGGGGGATCGCGCCCAGGGCGACCGCTGGTGTACCAATGGGCTATGAGCGCTCCGTCGGCGGAGACCGACAAGCAGCGGCGCCTGCGCGCGCGGCTCGCCGAGCTGATCGCCGCGATGTCCCCCGGCGAGCCGCTGCCGGCCGAGCGCGACCTGGCGCGGGAGCTCGGCGTCGCCCGGATGACGCTGCGCCGCGCCGTCGACGGGCTCGTCGCCGAGGCCGTGCTCGTCCGCAGGCAGGGTGCAGGCACGTTCGTCGCGCCGGCCAAGGTGGCGCACCGCCTCGCGGCCAACTCGTTCTCGGCCGACATGCGCTCGCGCGGCCTGCGCCCCGGCAGTCGCACGCTGAGGTCGGGCTTCGCTCCTGCAGGGGTCATGCTGGCCGCGCTGCTCGAGGTGCCGACCGGCACGCCCGTGCTGCACGTGCGGCGGCTCCGGCTGGCCGACGACGAACCCATGGCGGTGGAGGACCTGCACGTCCCGGGCGACCTCGTGCCCGGGCTCACCGGCGCCGACCTGGAGGACCGCTCCTACTACGAGCTGCTCGCCGAGCGCTACGGCCACCGCATCGCGTCCGGCACCCAGACCGCAGAGGCCGCGCTCACCAGCGCCGAGGACGCGGCGGTGCTCGGCATCGAGCCGGGTGCGCCCGCGTTCTGCTTCGAGCGCACCTGCCGCGTGGACGGCGGGCGGGTGGCCGAGTTCGTGCGGTCGGTCTACCGGGGCGACCGGTACCGGATCATGGCCGACATTTTCCCTACAGCGTAGAACTGCCTCCGCTTCGCTCCGGCGTGCTCGCGGGCCCTTCGAGGCGCTGCCCTGCTCCTCCGGTGCTCGGTCGCTCGTTCCTCGCTCCCTGCGCGCCTCCCCCGCAGGACAGCGCCGGCCCGCGAGCGTAGAACTGCCTCCGCTTCGCTCCGGCGTGCTCGCGGGCCCTTCGAGGCGCTGCCCTGCTCCTCCGGTGCTCGGTCGCTCGTTCCTCGCTCCCTGCGCGCCTCCCCCGCAGGACAGCGCCGGCCCGCGAGCGTAGAACCGCCTCCGCTTCGCTCCGGCGGCGGCTCATCCAACCGTTACATGGTCACGCTTGACGTCATCGGGGTGACCGACACTACAGTCCGACCATTTAGACCTCTGGTCTCAAAGCGTCGGAAGGGGACTCCATGTCGTCGATGCCAGGATCCCGGACGGCACGACGGAGCGCGGTGGCGGTTCTCGCCGCGGCGGCGTTGGCCCTGACCGGCTGCGGCGGTGATGCGGCCTCCGACGGGAGTGGTGACCGCACGCTAACCGTCTGGATCATGGAGGGCACCAACCCGGACGCCCAGCCGTTCTTCTCCGAGCTCTCCGCGGCGTTCCAGCAGCGGACCGGCGCAACGCTCGACGTCCAGTTCGTGCAGTGGGCCGGCGCGCACGACAAGTTCGTCACCTCCATCGCGGGCGGCACGACGCCGGACGTCGCGGAGGTCGGCACCACGTGGGTCGCCGAGTTCGCCGACGCGGGTGCGCTGGCCGACCTCGCCCCCCGCGTGCGGGACGCGGGTCTCACCGATGACCTGGTCGCCGGGCTGGCCGAGGCGGGCACGCTCGGTGACGCGCTCTACGGCATGCCCTGGTACGCCGGGGTCCGCTCGGTCATCTACCGCACCGACGTCTTCGCCGAGCTCGGCCTCGCGCCACCCACCACGTGGGACGAGCTGGTCGCCGTGGGGCAGCGGATCAAGCAGGCCCGCCCCGATCTCGTCCCGCTGCCGATCGCGGGCGACGACGAGTTCGTCGTGTACCCGTTCCTCTGGGGCACAGGCGGTCAGGTCGCCACGCAGAACGGCGGCGCGTGGACCAGCGGCGTCGACTCGCCCCAGGCCCGCCAGGGCATCCAGTTCTACGCCGACCTCGCGCTTGAGCACGGCTTCTCCACGCCCGCGGCGGCCAACTGGCGGGGCACCGACGTGTCCGACGCGTTCGCCAAGGGACAGGCCGCGATGATCTTCTCCGGCAACTGGGTGCCCAAGGCGATCGTCGAGGACGCCCCCGACCTGCAGGGCAAGATCGGCGCGTTCCCGATCCCGGGCCCGACCGGTGGGCTCGCCCCCTCCGTGCTGGGCGGCTCGCTGCTGTCGGTCTTCGAGACCAGCGACGACCCGGATCTGGCGTGGCAGCTCGTCGAGATGATGGGCACCGGGGAGTTCGCCGCGAAGTGGGCGCAGCAGTCCGGCTACTTCCCGGGGAGCACGGCACTGCTGGACGAGGCCGTCCGCTCGCCCGATCCGCTCGTCGCGCCGTTCGCCCGGCAGATGGCCGAGGCCGGGCGCAGCGTGCCGGTCACGCCGGCCTTCGGCCAGATCCAGGGCAAGAAGACGATCGCGGCGATGATGCGCTCCATCCTCACCGGCGAGGCCACCGTGGAGCAGGCCACCTCCGCCGCGGCGGCGGAGATGAACGAGATCTTCGCCAGCGGCGCATGACCGCCGACGCACTCCCTCCCGCGGGGGCGACAACATGACCGTCGCCGAGCGCACCGACGTCGATCTCGGCGTGGCGCCACCCGCACCACGCCGGCCGTGCCGCCGCGCCGGGGCCGCCCGGCCGTGGCTGCTGCTCGCGCCCGCCCTGCTGGTGATGGGCGGGCTGCTGCTCTACCCGCTGCTGCGGGTGCTGGCGCTCTCGCTGCAGGACTTCGGCCTGCGCGAACTGGTGTCGGGCCGCACGAAGTGGGTCGGGTTCGACAACTACGCGGAGCTGCTCGGCAACGCGGACCTGTGGGCCACGGTGCTGCCCAACACCGTGGTGTTCGCCGTGGTGGCGGTGGCGCTCACCGTCGTGTTCGGCACGCTGGTGGCGCTGCTGCTGGCCCGGCTCACACCCCTCGTCCGCGGCCTCGTCACCACGGCGATCATGGTGGCCTGGGCGATGCCGGCGGTCACCGGCACGTACGTGTGGGTGTTCGTGTTCACGCCGGGCGACGGCATCGCGGTGCAGGCGCTCGACGCGCTCGGCCTCCTCGACGCCGCCACCGCGAACCCGTTCTCCAACCGGCTGTCGTTCTACGCCGTCGCCGCGCTCAACGTGGTGCACCACGGGTTCCCGTTCGTGGCGCTCACGGTGCTCGCCGGCCTGCTGACGATCCCGCGGGAGCTCACGGAGGCGGCGATCGTGGACGGCGCCGGCCCGTGGCGCCGCTTCTGGTCGCTGACGTTCCCGATGCTACGGCCGGTGTTCGCCGTGGTCACCGTGCTGTCGACGATCTGGGACTTCAAGGTCTTCACCCAGATCTACCTGATGCCCGGCGGCGACGGGGTCAACCGCAACGTGCTCACGCTCGGCACCTGGTCCTACGTCGAGTCCTTCGCCCAGAACCGCTACGGCCTCGGCGCCGCGATCGCGGTGCTGCTCACCGCGCTGCTGCTGGTGGTCACGGTCGCCTACCTACGGCTGCTGTTCCGGGACGAGGAGCTGTGAGGGCCGCCGCGAAGGGGCTGGCCGTCACCGGCGTGCTCGTCTTCACGCTGTTCCCCGTCTACCTCATGATCGTCACGGCGCTGAACGGCGAGGCGAACGCCGGCTCGCGCACCCTGTGGCCGGACGAGTGGACGCTGGACAACTTCGCCTACGTCGTCACCGAGGGCGGCTTCGGCCGGTACCTGACGAACTCGCTCACCGTCGCGCTCGCCACCGTGCTCGCGGGCGCCCTGCTCGCGCTGCTGGCCGCCGTGGCCGTCGCCCGGTTCCGGTTCCGGTTCCGCACCTCGGTGCTGGTGATGGTGCTGATCATCCAGATGGTGCCGGTGGAGGCGCTGGTCATCCCGCTGTTCATCCAGGCACGCACCATGGCGATGCTCGACACGCTCGCCGGGCTCGTCGTCGTGTACCTGGCGTTCTCGCTGCCGTTCGCGATCTGGACCCTGCGCGGGTTCGTCGCCGCCGTGCCCGTCGAACTGGAGGAGGCCGCCTACCTCGACGGCGCCTCATGGGGCCGGATGTTCCGGTCGGTGCTGCTGCCGCTGGTGGCCCCGGGGCTCGTCGCCACGAGCGTGTTCTCGTTCATCGTGGCCTGGAACGAGTTCATCTTCGCCCTGACGTTCATGTCCGACGACCAGAACTACACGGTGGCCGTCGGGCTGCGCCGCTTCTTCGGGCAGCACGCCACCGACTGGGGCGCGGTGATGGCCGCGTCCACACTGATCACGATCCCGGTGATGGTGTTCTTCGTGATCGCACAGAAGCGGCTCACCGACGGCCTGGTCGCAGGCGCGGTCAAGGGGTGACCCGGGCCGCGCCGTGTGATCGGGGTCTCATTCCAGGTCCCCCAACCGGTCCGATCCGAGCGAGGTCGTCCCCGATGTCAGGTTGATCAGGAGCATCTGGGCACCGATCGGGGGCCAAACAATGGAGCCACGAACCGACGAGCCGGTTCCCGAGCCGACGGCCGCGCCGGCGCTGTCACGTCTGGCCCGGTGGGCCGTGGCCGTCGCCGCGGCACTGGTGGTCACGGCGTGCGGCGCCCCGGCCGGGGATGTCGTGCGACCGCCGCACGAGGTCGCCTCGCCGTCGGAACGGGCCGCTGCCACTCTGCAACCCGCCCTGGTGCGCATCACCGGGACGTTCACCGGCTGGGTGCACAACCAGGACGGTGCGTACGCCAACGGTGGCCGCCCCTTCACGTACACGGCCACCTGCACCGGATTCGGGGTGCACCCCGACGGTTACGTCGCCACCGCAGGCCACTGCGTCGACACGACCGGCCCGGGTGGTGCGCGGGAGCCGTTCATCCAGGCGGCCGCAGAACAGCTGGTCGCGGCCATGCCCCATCTCCGGCTGGAAGACGTGATCGCCCACGGCCGCTCCACCTGGAGCGTCCAGGGACGCACCGCCGACTCCCCCATCGTGAGCGAGATCCGCGTCAGCGGCATCCCCGGCGCTCCGGCCGACGGGCTGCCGGCCCGCGTCGTCGACGTCCGGCCGCTCATGGAGGGCGACGTCGCGCTGCTGAAGGTCGAGAGCCCGAACCTGCCCACGCTCGAGCTCTCCACCGGCACCGACGTCCCCGTAGGCACACAGCTGCTCGCTGCCGGCTACCCGCGAACCGTGGGCGAGCTCGCAGGCCCGGACGCGCAGCCGTCGATCAAGGACGGTGCCGTCAACGGCACCCAGAGCGTCGGCAGCGGATCCGTCTACGAGATCAGCGCCGCGCTCGACCACGGCATGAGCGGCGGCCCGACCGTCGACCACGCCGGCCGGGTGATCGGCATCAACAGCCTCCGCGGGAGCGACACGCAGCCGTTCAACTTCGTCGTCCCCGCGAGCGGGATCGCCGAGCTGCTCAGCCGCAACGGCATGCGCAACGAAGCGGGCCCACGCGACCTGCTCTACCGCGAGGCCCTCGGCGCCTACTACGCGGGCGAGTACACCGACGCGATCGACGCACTGGACCGCCTTCTGCAGGAGGTGCCCGCGCACGCCCGGGCCGGCAAGCTGCGCGCCGATGCAGAAGCAGCCCGTGGACGACACGGCGACGCATCCGAGAACCACCGCGATCAGATGCTCGTCTGGGTGAGCGCGGGGGGCGGAACCGTCCTGCTCATCGTGGTGGTCGGCGCGGTACTGATGACGCGCAGGCGCCGCACGAAGCCCGCGGTGTACGTGCCGGCACCGCCGGCGTCACTCGCCTGGCCGCACGCCCAGGGGCAATGGCCGGGCGGACCGGGCGCGCCGTTCGCGGCACCTGCACAGCAGCCGGTGGGGGCCGCCGGGCGGCCGTACCACCCCTACCCCCCGGCCCCGCGCGGCCCGGCTCGATACGGCGCGGCTCCGGCTGGAATCGGTCCCGTTCGAAACGGCCCGCCTCGAAACGGCCCGGCGCGAAACGGCCCGGCCCTCGTCAGCCCGCGCGACGGCGCCACGGTCGTGCTGCGCACACCGGCCGCCGTGGCCCATCCGGCGAGGCCCGAGCCGCCGGCACCTGCAGACGGCAGGAAGTAGCGCGGCCGTGCACGCGCCGATGTCGTCGCCGAGATGGTGCACCCGATAGCCCGATCAGGGGTTTCGACTGGTATTCCCAGGTGGTCCTCAGGACGGCCTCAGATTCCTGGCGCATCGTCGTTGGCATGAGCGACGAGCAGAGGGAGCACGGCCGGGACGCGAGCGCCTCGACCGGTGACTCCCGTACCGCGCAGTACCCCGTTCCGTCGTACGCGGGCGCCGCGGGACCGGCGCACGCGCAAGGTGCCGGCCAGCAGGCCCCTCCTGGCGACCCCTCGGCCGCGTACGGCCAGCCGCAGGGGCCTGCTGGCGGCTTCTTCCCGCCGCCGCCGGACCACTTCCAGGGCCCGCCCACGGCCACGCTGCCGCCCCAGCCGCGCAGGCAGCGCGGGATGGCGGCGGTCGTGGCCACCGCGGTGATCGCCGGCCTCGTCGGCGGCGGCGCCGGTTTCGGCGGCGCGTACGCGCTGCTCGGCGACGGCTCCGGCGGCACCAGCCTCTCGTCGGCGCCGCAGGGCTCGAGCTCGGTGAACGCCGCGCCCGGTTCGGTCACCGCAGCCGCCCAGACGGTGCTGCCCAGCACCGTCGACATCCGCGCCACCCTCGCGCAGGGCGAGGCCGAGGGAAGCGGCGTCGTCCTCACCGCGGGCGGGGACATCCTGACCAACAACCACGTCGTCGCCGGTAGCCGCGAGCTCACGGTCACCCTCCAGGACGGCAGCGAGCACCCGGCCACGGTCGTCGGCAGCTCGCCCAGCTACGACATCGCGGTGATCCGGCTGCAGGGCGCCTCCGGGCTCACGCCGGCGACGCTCGGCGACAGCTCCTCGCTGCAGGTCGGCCAGCCCGTCGTGGCGATCGGGTCACCGCGCGGCCTCACCGGCACCGTCACCACCGGCATCGTCAGCGCGCAGAACCGCACCGTCACGGTGCAGGGCGAGGACGGCCAGGCGGTCGTCTACAACGGCCTGCAGACCGACGCCCCGATCAACCCGGGCAACTCCGGTGGCCCGCTGGTGAACCTCGACGGCCAGGTCGTCGGCATCAACTCGGCCATCGAGACCACGGGCCAGAACGCCGGCAGCATCGGGCTCGGCTTCGCGATCCCGATCGACCAGGCCCGCCGCGTGGCCGAGGAGATCATGAACACCGGTGCCGCCACCAAGCCGGTGCTCGGGGTGCAGGGCAGCATCGCCGCCAGCAGCGACGACGGCGCGCAGATCGCGGCCGTGCAGCCGGGCGCACCCGCCGAGGCGGCCGGGCTGCGGGCGGGCGACGTCGTCACGAAGGTCGGCGACGCACCGGTGGCCGACTTCGCGGACCTCATGGCCCGGGTCGGGGCGCACGCCCCCGGCGAGCAGGTCGCACTGACCGTCACGAACGGCGGCGCCGAGCGCACCGTGAACGTCACGCTGGGCAGCCAGCCCGACCAGGCGGCGACGACCAGCCCGAGCGGCGGCGGAAGCCGCACCCCGTTCGGCGGCCAGAACCCCTTCGGCAACCCGTTCGGTGGCGGCAACTGACCGCTCCCTGGGTACAGGAAAGCCACATTCAGGGCCTCGTAGGCCTTGAATGTGGCTTTCCTGTCATTCCGACAGGAGCCAGGCCCGGATCTCCTCGCCGTCCGCATCGAGCGCGGGCGGCGGCTTGCGGTAGGACGGCGGGGTCGCCGAGTACGTCACGGGGTTGCGGACGCTCGGGACGCCGCCCGGCTCCACCACCGGGTCGAGGCCGAGGCGCTTCGCCAGCGCGAGGCCCTCGTCGAGGGTGTTGATCGGACCGCAGGGCACACCCGCGGGCGCGAGGATGTCGAACCACTCCTGCGCCGTCTTCGTCGCCAGCCGCGCGAGCAGCAGCGGGCGCAGCTCGTCGCGGTGGGCGTTGCGGGAGCCCATCGTGGCGAAGCGCGGGTCGTCGAGCAGCTCGGGGGCGCCGATGGCGGTGACGAGCTTGCGGAACTGGCCGTCGTTGCCGGCGATGACGATCAGCTCACCGTCGCCGGTGGGCAGCGGCTCGTACGGGAAGAGGGACAGGTGGGCGTTGCCGAGCCTGCCGGGCACCACCCCACCCGCGAGCACCGCCGACGCCTGGTTGACCAGGCCGGACAGCGCCGCCGACAGCAGGTTCGTCTCCACCTTCTGCCCCTCACCGGTGCGCTCGCGGTGGTGCAGCGCGGCGACGATCGCGAGCGCCGCGTGCAGGCCGGTGATCACGTCGAACACCGCGACGCCCGCGCGGTAGGGCGGCCCGTCGGCGTCGCCGGTGAGGCTCATCAGACCGGACGTGGCCTGCACGAGCAGGTCGTATCCGGGCAGCGCCGCCCCGCCGGCCGTGCCGAAACCGCTGATCGAGCAGTAGACGACCCGCGGGTTGGCGGCCGACACCGCGTCGTGGTCGAGCCCGAACCGCGCGAGGCCGCCCGGCTTGAAGTTCTCGATCATGACGTCGGCACGGGCGGCGAGCCGCTTCGCGACGTCGAGGTCGGCCGGGTCGGCGAGGTCGAGCACGATCGACCGCTTGTTCCGGTTGATCGACAGGTAGTAGGTGGCGGTGCCGTCCGCGCTGGTGGGCGGCACCCAGGTGCGCGTGTCGTCCCCGGTGCGCGGGCCCTCGACCTTGATGACGGTGGCGCCGAGGTCGGCCAGCAGCATCGTGGCGTACGGCCCGGCCAGGATGCGGGAGAAGTCGGCGACCAGCACTCCGGAGAGTGGGCCGCTGACCGGGCTTCCGTCGACGACGTCGTTGGCATTGCTCACGCTGCAGATCCTAGGAACTGTGCCGGCGACGCTTGTGCGAGTCGGGGTGGGTCGGCGCAATCCTCGAGTGCCGTCGCGTCGGTCGGTCGGAGATCCACCACCCCCCTGCCCGCTCGCCCTCTCTGATCCACCACCGGGACTCGAGCGGGCGCGACGCGCGTTGCGCGGATGCGGTCGGGCGGGTGGCCGGCTTGGAGAACACCGATCCCGTGGGCGCCTTGCGAGATGCTCGCCTCGCCTCCCGCACCTGCGTGCGAGCCCGTCCCGGTTGAGTAGCGGGGCAACTGACCTGTGGTCGCCCTACCAGGATCGATCATGCCGCGTTGATCGTTCCGAGACCACGCTGAGCGCCCTCGGCAGGGCGATTCGCCGCGTCTCGGATGGATCATGTGGCGTCGATACACGAACGGCGCTCTCGTCCAGGAGGCGTGGACGAGAGCGCCGCGCGATCGAGGCTCAGGCGTGGCGGCGCAGCACCGTCACCGTGACGGCGACGGCGGCGGCGACCGCGAGCGCGCTCGTGAAGAACGCCAGCTGGTAGCCGCTGGTCAGGGCCTCGATCGGGGAGGCGCCCGCGGCGGTGGCGGCATCGGTGCGGGCCGCGGCCAGCGCGGCGAGCACCGCCGTGCCCAGCGCACCACCGACCTGCTGGCTGGTGTTGGCCAGGCCGGAGGCGAGGCCTGCGTCCTCGGGCGTGGCGTCGGACATCATCAGCGTCGTGACGGCGGGCAGGGCGAGCCCTGCGCCGATGCCCAGCACGAGCATCGACGGGAGCACGTCGACCAGGTAGCTGCCGACCGGCGGGCGGGTGAGCAAC
Organism: Pseudonocardia hierapolitana; assembly: GCF_007994075.1. Taxonomy (NCBI): domain Bacteria; kingdom Bacillati; phylum Actinomycetota; class Actinomycetes; order Pseudonocardiales; family Pseudonocardiaceae; genus Pseudonocardia; species Pseudonocardia hierapolitana. The sequence continues at coordinate 1,967,412 of NZ_VIWU01000001.1, forward strand.
AACAGGCCGGCCACGAGCAGGATCTCGCCTGCGAGCAGGACGGTCCGGGCCCCGGACCGCGCGATCAGCCGGCCGGACGCCGTGAGCGACACCAGCGCGATCGTGAGCGTGATCGGCAGCAGCGCGAACCCGGTCTGCGCCGGCGTGTACCCGAGCGCCTGCTGCAGGTAGAGCGCCGCGGTGAACTGGAAGCCGAGCATCCCCGCCACCATGAGCAGCTGCGCCACGTTGCCACCGGAGAGCGCCCGCGAGCGGAAGATCCCCAGCCGCACGAGCGGCTCGGTGGCACGCTGCTGGCGGACGACGAACCCGGCGAGCAGGGCCAGCGCGACCGCGGCCATTCCGAGCCGCACGCCCGCCCCCGAGGTGTCGACGATCGTGAACACGGCGAGCACCAGGCCTGCGGTGACCAGCAGCCCACCGAGCACGTCGGGGCGCGCGGAGCGATCGGCGGGAATGGCGGCGGCGACGTACCGCAACGCGAGCAGCACCGCTGCCACGCCGATCGGCACGTTGACGAGGAAGATCCACCGCCAGCCGACGGTGTCGGTGAGCACGCCGCCCAGCAGCGTGCCGATGGAGGCCCCCGCCGCGCCGACGAACGCGTAGACACCCATGGCCCGCGCCCGCTCCCCCGGCTCCGGGAAGAGCGCCACGACCATGCCGAGCACGACGGCGGAGGCCATCGCGGCCCCGATCCCCTGCACGAACCGCGCCGCGATGAGCATCGAGGCGTCGATCGCCAGCCCGCAGAGCAGCGAGGCCAGCACGAACAGCGTGAGGCCGCTGAGCAGCATCCGGCGCCGGCCGTAGAGATCGCCGAGCCGCCCGGCGAGCAGCAGCAGGCCGCCGAGGGGCACGAGGTAGGCGTTGACCGTCCAGGCCAGCCCCGCCGTCGTGAAACCCAGCTCGGCCTGCAGCACCGGCAGCGCGACGCTGGTGATCGTGCCGTCGAGAATGATCATGAGCATTGCGCCGCAGAGCACGGCGAGCGCGAGCCAGCGCGACGGTGCGGTTCGGGCGGTGGGAGCGGTCGACCTCGTCATGAGATGGACCGTAGCAGATAGTTTTTTAACAGACAATCCTAATTGAGACTGCCTGTTACGGGACGGTCAGGCGCCCCGCTTCCGGCGCGGCGCGTGCGGGTTCGGCTCGACGGCCGACAGCGGACCGTCGTGGGTGACCAGCTTCATCAGCGAGTCCAGCAGCACCGCGCGCTGCTCAGGGGTCAGCACGCCGAGCACCTCGGTGTAGAGGTCGTCGATCATGCCACGGGCCTTCGCCACGGCGTCGTCGCCCGCCTCCGTGGTGCGGACGATCCGCACCCGGCGGTCAGCAGGCGACGGCGTGCGTTCCGCCAGACCGGCCTTCTCGAGGTTGTCGCAGGTGACGACCATCGTGGTCTTGTCCAGCAGCGCCAGCTCCGCGAGCTCGCCCTGGGTGAACTCGTGGGCGCCGGCCTTCGAGAGCACGCAGTAGTCGCGCACGCTCATCCCCAGCTCGCCGAGCACGGTGCCCATCCGCGCGGAGAGGGCCTGGCTCGCCTTGTCGAACAGGTAGGAGAGGTCGGCCCGGATCTCGTCGTCGCTGCGCGTGTCCATGAAGCCAGAGTACAGACGATCCGTAACGGAACAATCCGAAACGGACCCTTCTGTCCACAGCTCTACCGCCGCACCGGGTCCTGCCGGCGCAGGAGCCAGGCCGCGACACCCAGCAGCACCGCGAGCTGCACGGCGAGCACGTCGCGTAGCCGCCCGATCGTCAGGCGGCCGGAGGTGACGAAGTGGACGGTGGTGTCCCGGCCGGGCCGCTGCGAGGGGCCCGCGGCGACGGGGATCGGAGGGGCCGTGTTCGGCGGCCCGGCCACAGCCGACGTCGAGCCGGCCCCCGTCGGAGCCGGCACGGGAGGGCCGGCCACGGGGTGCAGCGCGACCGTGGTGGCCCCGGTACCTCTACCGAGCCGCAGGACCACCGGACGGTCCAGCCGCAGCACGGTGATCCGGTCGTCGTCGAGGTAGGTGCCGTTGCTGGAGCTGTCGGTGAGCGTCCAGCCGTCCTCGGTGAGCTCGACGACGGCGTGCCGGCGCGATACGCGCGAGTGCGGCAGGTCGAGGTCGGCGTCCGGGCCACGCCGATGACGAACGGACGCCCCGCCGGCACGCGCACGCTGCCGCCTGCGTGGCGCGCACGTCCAGCCCCCCGGATTGCACCGCTAGCTCGTCAGCAGGTCCGCCGTCGCCCCGGGTGCACTGATCATGGCGTCGTGCCCGGCCGCCAGCTCCCGGAACTCCCAGCCCTCGCGCCGAGCGATCGCGTGGGCCGAGTGGACCGCTGGGTAGGCCGGGTCGGTGCATGCGATGTACGTGACGGGCCGGCCACCACCGAGCGGAGCGCGCAGCGGGAACGGCTCGGCGTAGGTGCGCACCGGGTGCGGCGTGAGCCTGCGGTCGACCCAGGCGATGTCCTCCGGCTCGGCCAGCCCGAACGCCGCACCAGCCGGAGGCGGGAACGCGACGTCGCCAGTGGCTTCCGCCGCTGCCCTGCGCGCGGCGGCCGACTCCGGCGGGAGCCCGTCGAATGCGGTCTGCCCCACCTCGACCACCAGCCCGTCCAGCAGCACGACCCGCCGCACTCGCTCCGGCGCCCGCTCCGCGACCGCGAGCGCGACGATTGCCCCGAAGCTGTGCCCCACCAGCACGACGTCGGTCAGCTCCTCGCTCTCCAGCACGCCCACGACGTCCTGGACGAGCGTGTCCGGGCCGATGTCGGCGCTGAGCAGATGGGCCCGCTCGCCGAAGCCGGTGAGCGTCGGCGTGAACACCTCGTGGCCGGCCTCCCGAAGCAGCCGGGCCACCCGTCGCCAGCACCACCCGCCGTGCCACGCCCCGTGGATCAGGACGAAGGAGTCACTCACACGGGCGATCCTCGCACGGCGCGCTGCGGCTCGGGGTGGCCCAGGTGGCGGAGCCAACCCCGCAGCACCCCGTGCAGGGCCTCGGCGCCGACGATCTCGTGGGGCGGCGGGAAATCGGTGGGGTACAGGAGGAATCCTCGGGACTGCGACCCGCCCAGTCCCCCGTGCGACCCCACGTGCGGTTCGAACGGCGAGGCCTCGTCGCGGACCGGGTCGTACCGGCTGTTGATCATCACGTCGGCGCAATGGGGGAAGGCGTCGACGCGACGCACCAGGTCGGCGGCGTGCGGGCCGTAGGGCACGAGCGGGTCGTCGCCGATGACGACGTCGGTGGCCAGCCTGCGCAGCCCGTCGCGCCCGAGCACGACGGGCCCGAACTCGGCGCTGCGCACCAGCACGAACCCGACGCCGGGATGGTCGACGAGCGAGGGCAGCAGCTCCGGGTACTCCCGCTCGATCGTCTCCAGCTCCACGCGGCCCTCGTGCTCGGTGAACGACACCATCGCGAGGTGGCCGGACGCGACGACCACGACCCCGGGCGCGACCCGCGCGACCGCGCCCGGCGCGCCGCTGGGCGTGCGCGGCCGGTCGGCGCCGCCCGCCCGCTCCACGCGGTCGCGCAGCCGGCGCGCGATCGGGCCGCCGACGGACGACGCCTCGGCGAGCACGGCGTCGACCTGCCAGCTCTCGGCGGTGCTGCTCGACTCCGAGTGCGCGCCGCGCCGCGGGTCCGGCTGCGGCTCCCCGCACAGCCGCCCGACCAGCGCCTCGACCGACTCGCCGAACCGGTCGGCGAAGGCCCAACCCTGGGTCTGCCCGTGGTCGGACAGCGCGACGATGTGGTAGCGCCGCGGGGCGAGCTGGGTGGCGCGGTGCAGCCTGCCGATCTGCCGATCGATCCCCCTGAGCACGGCGAGCGTGTCGAAGCGCTCGACGCCGGAGTGGTGGCCCACCTCGTCGTACCCCATGAAGTCGGCGTACACGACGGCCCGGCCGGCCATCATGTCCTCGATGACCGCCGAGACCACGACGTCCCGGGCGATCACCGTGGTGGCGGCACGGGCCAACGGGTAGAACCCGCCCCGGCTCACCCGCGGCCGCACGCCGGCGCGGCGCTGCCGCACCGCCGCCGAGATCTCGCGCCCGACGTCGACGAGCGCGCCGACGCCGCTGCGCAACGCGTTGGCGGGGTTGGCGAAGTAGGTGTAGTAGCCGGCGCCGACGCCGTCACGCCCGCGGCCGCGCCTGCCCGCCCCGCTGATCAGCGGCAACGCGCTCATCGTGAGGCTGGTGTGCGCGGCGTCGCCGGTGAACAGACTTGCCCTGGCCGCACCGTCGACGGCGAGCAGGCCGCACCCGTCGGAGTGGCGGCGCTCGATCTCCGCGGCGTCCTCCGGGCTCGAGCACACCATCATGTGGTCGCGGTCCTTCTCGTACCAGCGGAACCCGATGATGTCGTCGTTGTCGCCGTGCAGGATCCCGCAGACGCTCGCACCGGTCTGCGAGCTCCAGTCCGTGTGCCACGCGGCGAGCCCGTGGCTGCCGTCGTCGAGCATCCGGGCCACCGCGGGCATGTCACCGGTCCGGACGGCGCGCCGCAGCGTGTCGATGCCGAGCCCGTCGACCTGCAGCAGCAGCACGCCCGGTGGCATCGTCTCGTCGCCGGATGTGCCGCTGCGGGCGCCGCGGCGCGCGGCGCGACGGAAGAACAGCTCGTCCTCGTCGAGGCCCACCACGCTGCTCACGAGCGACCCGAGCGCCGCCACCGCGACGGCCACGACCACGGCCGTACCGAGGTCGGTGACCACCACGCCGGGCACCGCGAACGAGATCGCCAGCACGCCCGCGCCGAGCAGCAGGAACGAGCCGATGCCCAGCGTGAACACGGCAACCGGGAGCGCGACGCGCAGCACCAGCGGCCACACCACCGCGCTCAGCACGCCGAAGAGCAGCGCGCACACCGTCGGCTGCCACCACTCGGGCATCGAGAAGCCGGTGAGCCACGTGTCGAGCAGGTTCAGGGCACCGACCGCGAGCACCCACACGAGCACCACGCGCGCGACGACCCGCCCACCGCGCAGGAGCCGCCCGCCGCCCGCAGGCACCATCACCGCACGACCCCGGACCGAGCCCGCCTGCGCCGCAGCCACGTGGACACGAGCGAGCCGACCCCGGCGAGTACCAGCACGAACAACGCCGCCAGGATCGTGGCAGGCACCGGGTCGTCGAACAGCCCTCCGGACAGCACGCCCAGCGCGGCGTAGGCGATCGCCCAGAGCACGCAGCCGAGGGTGGCTGCCGGCACGAGGCGCCGCCACGGGTACTCGAGCGCCCCCGCGGCGAGCAGCACGGGGATCCGGCCCGCCGGCACCAACCGTCCGACGATGATGAGCACGCCGCCCCTGCGCTCGAACTGCGCCCGCGCCGCCGCCAGTCGTTCCGGCGACTGCCGCCCGGTGACCCACCGCTGGGCGGCGGAGCTTCCCGCGTGGGCGACGGCGAACGTGGCGACATCGCCGAGCAGCGCCCCGATGACGGACAGCAGGAGCACGAGCGGGAGCGACATGCTGCCGCTGGAGACGGCGACCGCGGCGGCGGCGCCCACGACCGCACCGGTGGGCACGATCGGCACGATCGAACCGATCAGCACGCCCCCGAAGAGCGCGGAGTAGCCGAGCGCGGACGGGTCCGTCCATCCGGTCATCGCGCCACCGGCCGCGCTCCGTCCAGCGCCACCGCGGCACCCGGCTCCGTGACGAGCACCTGCGTGCGCTCCCCCGCCGCGGCCACGGCAGCGGCGAACCGGCGCGGCGGTTCGACGAGCAGCTTGCGCATCCGCGCGCCGATCCGCCCGGGCAGCTGCGGCATGCCGCTCACGGCGAGCGTGCCCCAGTGGACCGGCACGGCCACCCGCGGGCGCAGCAGCCCGACCGCCTCGGCGGCGCGGTGCGGGTCGAGGTGACCCGGCCCGAGCGAGAGTCCCCACCCCCACACCGGCAGCAGGGCGGCGGCGAGCGGACCGAAGCCGGCCATGCCGGGGAACAGGTCCGTGTCGCCCGCCGCGTAGACCCGGTGCCCACCGGACTCGACGACGTGTCCCATCGCCACGGCCTGCGGCCCCCGGGTGGAGCGCGGCCCGAACCGGTGCCCGCTGTGGGCAGCAGGCACCCCGTGCACCCGCAGGGCGCCGTGCTCGAGCTCCTCGCCAGGGGCGAGCTCGTCGACGTTGCGGATGCCATGCCCGCGCAGCCACCGGCCGGCCCCCCGCGGTACCACCACACGCGCCGTGCGCGGCAACAGGCGCAACGACGGCAGGTGCAGGTGATCGCTGTGCAGGTGGGACAGCAGCACCAGGTCGGTGTCGGCGAAGTGGGCGCGGTCGGGCGGCGGGCTCGTCCGGCGCAACGGGCCGACGCGGCCGGTGAGCACCGGGTCGGTGAGCACGACGGACCCGGCCATCTCCAGCCGCACGGTGGAGTGACCGAGGAAGTGCATCGCGAGCCCGCGCACGGCCCCAGTATCGCCGGTCGCGGTCACGAACGGTCCACGCCGCCTCCTCACACCCCGGCGCCGCCCACGCTCCCCGTCGACGGGGGCGTCGCCGCACACCGGGGCGCGCCGATGAAAGGCGTGCGTGCCGCCGGTCAGGGCGGCCGTGCACGCGACCCATCTCCGTCCATGCGACCCGTCGACCGGCGCATGGCGGCACACGGGGAGCGTCTGCCGGACCCCGAGGCGAGGAGGCGTGCCGTCAGCCGAAGCGCGCGGGCTGGCCGGTGGACTCCAGCACCGCCATCCACAGGTCACCGTGCGGGTCGACCTGGTTGCGCCGGCTCACGGCCACGTGCATCGGGATGTGCACGAACCGGCGCCGGTAGCGGCCCACCACCATCTCGGTGCGCCCGGACATCGCCGCGTGCACCGCCGCCTGCGACAGCCGCACGCAGTACACGGAGTCGTACGGGTTGGCCGGCACGCTGCGGATCGCGTAGCTCGGGTCGATGTAGCGGATCGACGTCTCGATGCCCGCGTCGGAGAAGTGGTCGGCGATGCGCCGCCGCAACCAGGGGCCGATGTCCTGCAGCCGCGCGTTGCCCGACGCGTCCCGGGCGTCCTCGTCGACCCCGCCGAGCAGCTCCTGGCCCGCGCCCTCGGCCACGACCACCACCGCGTGCCCCCGCTCGGACACCCGCCGCCGCACGTGTGCGAGCAGTCCGTGCTCGCCGTCCAGCGCGAACGGGACCTCCGGGATCAGCACGGCGTCGGCGCCGCTGCGGGCCAGCGCCGCGTAGCAGGCGATGAACCCGGAGTGGCGCCCCATCAGCTTGACGAGGCCGATCCCGTTGGCCGTGGACTTGGCCTCGACCTGCGCGGCCCGGATGGCGTCGCTGGCCAGGCTGAACGCGGTCTGGAAGCCGAAGCTCTGGTCGATGTAGGGGATGTCGTTGTCGATCGTCTTCGGGATGCCGACGACGGCGATCAGGAGGCCGCGATCGGCGATCGTGCGTGCGATCTGCATGGCCCCGCGCATCGACCCGTCGCCGCCCACGACGAACAGGACGTTGATGTGCAGCCGCTCCAGGCAGTCGACGATCTCGTCGGGGTCCTGGGGCCCGCGCGAGGTGCCGAGCACGGTGCCGCCGTCGGTGGCGATGTCACGCACGGATTCGGGGGTGAGGTCGACGACGTCGTGGCCGTACCGGGGCACGAACCCCTGGTAGCCGTTGCGGATGCCCACCACCCGGCGCACCCGGTAGTGGTAGGTCAGCGTGCGGACCAGTCCGGCGATCACGTCGTTGAGCCCCGGGCACAGGCCGCCGCAGGTGACGATCGCCGCGCGCGTCTTCGCCGGATCGAAGAAGATCTTCCGACGCGGGCCGCACGGCTCCATGCCAGGCAGCTGGTCCGGTGCCACACCGCGGGCGGAGATGCCGGTGAGCGTGTCGTCGAGCAGTACGCGGTCGTTCTCGTTGATGTAGTGCTCGGTGGTCCGGGTGGCGTCCAGCAGGGTCGCCATCGGGGACGTGATGCGGGCGGGTCCCAGCGTGTTGATCGTGAGGTCGGGCGTCGGCTCGAGGCGGGGCAGCTCGACGACGGAGGCCTCGTGCCCCGGTCCGTCGTGCTCCCCGTCATGAGCTTCGGAGAAGGCGGTGCTCACGGCGCTCCCTGCATCGGCAGCAAGGTCGGCCACGCCGCGGCGCTGGGACGGTGGCCCTCTTGACCGGTACAGGATGCCTGCTCACGTCCCCGCGGACCAGCCCGATCCCCGAGGTGTTCCCGATTCCACAAGCTTGCGAATGCCAACGACCCCGTGCTCATCTGATGTGGTGACCTCCCCACGCCCGACGGTCGTCATCGGCGTGCTCGCGTCGTGCGGGTTGGCCGTCTCGCTGATGCAGACCCTGGTCGTCCCGCTGCTCCCGCAGTTCCCGCGGCTGCTGTCGGCCTCGCCTGCGACGGTGGCGTGGCTGGTCACGGCCACGCTGGTGGCCGCGGCCGTCTGCGCTCCGGTCATGGGTCGGCTCGGTGACATGTACGGCAAGCGCCGGATCCTGCTCGCCGGGCTCGGCATCGTGACGGTGGGGTCGGCGCTCGGTGCCGCCGCCCCGAACGTCGGCGTGCTCATCGCCGCACGGGCGCTGCAGGGCGTGGCGATGGGCGTGATCGCGCTCGGGATCAGCGTGATGCGCGACGTGCTCCCACCGGAGCGGGTGGGCAGCGGGATCGCCCTGATGAGCTCGTCGCTGGGGATCGGAGGGGCGATCGGGCTGCCGCTCACGGGCTTCGTCGCGCAGCAGGCGAGCTGGCGGTGGCTCTTCGCCGGGGCCGCGGTGCTCGGCGCCGTGCAGGTCCTGCTCGTGCTCATCGTCGTGCGCGAGTCGCCGCTGCGCTCCGGCGGCCGGTTCGACCTGGCGGGGGCGGTCGGCCTGTCGGCGGCACTCGTCTGCCTGCTGCTCGCGATCTCGAAGGGCAACGAGTGGGGCTGGGGCAGCGCGGCCGTGCTCGGGCTGCTCGTCGCGGCCGCCGTCCTGTTCGCGCTGTGGGTCGCATGGGAGCTTCGATCGCGCCGACCGCTGGTCGACCTGCGGCTCTCCGCCCGCCCCGCCGTGCTGTGGACGAACGTCGCCTCGATCGTGATCGGCTTCGGGATGTTCGCGGGCTTCCTCGTGACGACCCAGATCCTGCAGGCCCCGGTCGCCACCGGGTACGGCTTCGGCCTCTCGCTGGTGGCGGCGGGCCTCGTTCTGCTGCCGATCGGCGGGGCGATGACGATCTTCTCCCCGGTGTCGGCCAGGGTCTCGCGGCGGCGCGGCGCGCGCACCACGCTGGTGCTCGGCGCGACGATCCTCGCGCTGGGCAACGTCCTGATGGCCACGCTCCCCGGATCGCTCCCGCTGATCGTGGCGGCGTCCACCACCACGGCGATCGGCGCCGCGCTGGCCTACTCCGCGATCCCGCTGCTCATCATGGACGGCGTTCCGCCCGGCGAGACCGCGGCCGCCAACAGCCTCAACACGCTGATGCGGATGCTCGGCACGTCGTCGTGCAGCTCGTTCGTCGCGGCCATCGCCACCGGGCTGACGACCTCCGTCGCCGGCCAGACCCTGCCCGCCGCGGCCGCGTACAGGGTGATCTACCTGGCCGCCGCGGGCGCCGCCGCCATCGGCGCCACGATCGCCGCTCTCACCCCGCGCGCCGCCTCGACCGACGCCCTCCCCGACACGGCCACGGCGAGCCCGGCCCGGGCCGCTTGAGCTCACCCCGCGCGGCGTTGGTGGCTCGCGCGAGCCTGACGCGATCACCTCGATGACACGATGAGGTCGTGCCGTCCACGTTCCCGATCTCCGTCAAGGGGGTCGTGCTCGCCCCTGCTGAGCGAGTGCTGCTGCTCAGGAACGACCGTGCCGAGTGGGAGCTCCCCGGCGGCCGGATCGAGATCGGCGAGACCCCCGAGGAGTGCGTCGCCCGGGAGATCCTCGAGGAGACGGGGTGGAGGGTGCGCACCGGGCCGATCCTCGACAGCTGGATGTACTGGATCGCCGCCGCCGGGAAGCACGTCTTCGTCGTCACCTACGGCTGCTACCCGGAGAGCGATGTCGAGCCGGTGGTCTCCCACGAGCACGAGGAGATCGGGCTCTTCAGCCCGAGCGAGACCGACGGGCTGAACCTTCCCGACGGCTACCGCCGCTCCATCGCGACGTGGCTCAGCGCAGGTCGCGGCGGATCGGGTGGTCCTCCGGCACCTGCACCAGAACGATGCGGGTGCCGTCCGGATCGGTGATCCACATCTCGTGCAGCCCCCACGGCTCCTGCCGCGGCTCGCGCACGACGTGGTCGGCCAGCTCGCGGTGGGCCGCGGCGAGGTCGCGGACCTGCAGCCAGAGCGCGACCGCGGGGCTGGCCGGGGCGTCCGCGCTCCCGGAGAGCTCCAGGAAGCCGCCGCCGAGGAAGAACACGGTGCCACCGGGGAACTCGCGGGCGATCGCGAGCCCGAGCACGTCGCGGTAGAACGTGAGGCTGCGCTGCATGTCGAGGGGCCGCAGCAGCACCCGTCCGGCCAGGATCTCCATAGTGCCCCCCATCGCGTGCTCGGTGCGTGTATCGGCGGATCCAGGTTTCTGCTGGGTGTGCCGGCGGACCGGCCTCGTACTGGCGTACTCGGCCGGTTCGGCGGTGCGCCCAGCGGGAAGCTGGGCCGTTGAGATGCGTGCTGGGTACGCGATGGGGGGCACTTTAGGACGAGTGGTCGGTGACGTGCTCGAGGACGAGCTCCGCCAGCCGGTCGGGGGCCTCGTCGGGGATCCAGTGGCTCACGCCCCGCAGCTCGGCGTACCGGAACGGGCCGGCGACGTACCTCCGCACCAGCTCGGTGGACTGCCGGGTGAGCGCGGTATCGCCGTCGCTCCAGACGAACAGCGTGGGCACCCGCACCGGCGGGTCCGGGTCGCCGATGGGCCCGGAGAACATGCCTCGGTACCAGTTGATCGCGGCCGTGAGCGCGGCCCGGTCGGCGAGGCCTGCCGCGTCGCGCTGCGCCGCCGCCTTCGACTGGCCGGTGCGGCGCAGCGCCGCCACGAACCTCCGCGAGAACGGGCCTCCGTTCGCGGCGAGCAGCCGTTCGGGCAGCCAGGGCAGCTGGAAGGCGTAGACGTACCAGGACGCGAGCCCCTGCCGCGTCGTCAGGAGCGAGCGCAGGTAGGCCGCGGGCGGGGGCACCGACACGGCGGACAGCGTGCGGAGCCGCTCGCCGTGCCGGGCCGCGAGCCGCCATGCGACGGCGGCGCCCCAGTCGTGGCCGACGATGTGCACGCGCGCGGCAGGGTCGACCAGCTGGTCCACCACCGCGAGCGCGTCGTCCACCATCTCCCCCAGCCGGTAGGCGTCCCGGCCCGTCGGGCGGGCGCGCGGCGAGTAGCCGCGCTGGTCGGGGGCCAGCGTGCGGTAGCCGCGCTCCGCGAGCCGGGTGGCGACGGCGTGCCATGACTCGCCCCGCTGCGGGAACCCGTGCAGCAGCAGGACCGGATCGCCGCCCGGTGGGCCCAGCTCGTGCACGTCGAACGTCAGACCGTCCCGGTTCGCCGCACGCACAGAGCCGTTGAGCACCGCCACATTCTGCCCGCCGTCCCCCGCCTGTCGGTTGTGCGGCGCGGGTGGCGTCGAGTTGGGTGGGCGCGGCGTACGGTGCATCGGGCCACCAGCGACGGGAGTGAAGAAGATCGTGACGCAGTTCCAGCGGGTCGCCATCGTCAACCGCGGCGAGCCGGCGATGCGCCTCATCCACGCGGTGCGCGAGTGGAACGCACAACTGACCGGCGGGAACGGGGCGGCACCGCTGCGCACGATCGCGCTCTACACGGCGGTCGACCGGCACGCCATGTTCGTCCGGGAAGCCGACGAGGCGGTGCTGATCGGCCCCGAGGACCCGGAACAGGCGTTCGCGACGAGCCCCTACCTCGACTACGCGGAGCTGGAGCGCGGGCTGCGCGCCGCCCGCGCCGACGCCGTGTGGCCCGGCTGGGGCTTCGTCTCCGAGAAGGCCGAGTTCGCCCGGCTGTGCCGCGAGCTCGGGATCGTGTTCGTCGGCCCGTCGCCCGAGGTGATGGAACGGCTCGGCGACAAGATCGCGTCGAAGCTGCTGGCCGAGGAGGTCGGCGTGCCCATGGCCGCGTGGAGCGGCGGGCCGGTCGCCGATCTCGCCGCGGCCCGCGAGCACGCCGAGCGGATCGGTTACCCCCTCATGGTCAAGGCGACGGCGGGCGGCGGCGGGCGCGGCATCCGCCGCGTCGACTCCGCCGAGCAGCTGGCCGAGGCGTTCGAGCGGGCGAGCTCGGAGGCGTCGAAGACCGCGGGCGATGCGACCGTGTTCCTGGAGCGGGCCATCCGCGGTGGCCGCCACGTCGAGGTGCAGGTCGTGGCCGACGCGAGCGGCGACGTCTGGACGCTCGGCGTGCGCGACTGCTCGGTGCAGCGGCGCAACCAGAAGGTGATCGAGGAGTCGGCGTCCACCGCGCTCGACGCCGAGCAGGAGCAGCTGCTGCGCACCTCGGCCGCGCGGCTGGTGCAGGCGGCGGGCTACGTCAACGCGGGCACCGTCGAGTTCCTGTACGAGCCGGGCGAGCGCCTGCTGTCGTTCCTCGAGGTCAACACGCGGCTGCAGGTGGAGCACCCGGTCACGGAGGCCACCACCGGCGTCGACATCGTCAAGTTGCAGCTGCACGTCGCCGCGGGCGGCAAGCTCGCCGACATCGCGCCGGGGGCCCCGCCTGCCCGCGGGCACGCGATCGAGGCCCGGCTCACCGCTGAGGACCCCGAGCAGGGCTTCGCCCCCGCGCCGGGCCGGATCGAGCACCTCGCGCTGCCCAGCGGCCCCGGTGTCCGGGTGGACACCGGCGTGGCCACCGGGGACGTGATCCCGCCGCAGTTCGACTCCATGATCGCCAAGGTGATCGCGTGGGGCCGCGACCGCGACGAGGCGCGGGCCCGCCTGCACCGCGCGCTCAAGCAGACCGCCGCCGTGATCGACGGCGGCACCACCAACAAGGCGTTCCTGCTCGACCTGCTCGACCGTCCCGAGGTCCGGGCGGGCGAGCTCGACACCACCTGGCTCGACATGATGATGGCCGCCGGCTACGAGCCGCCGCGGCGCCTGGACGTCGCGCTGCTCGCCACGGCGGTGGAGGCGCAGGACGCGCACGTGGCGCGCCAGCGCGAGCGGCTGTTCGCCTCGGCCGAGCGGGGACGCCCCGAGGTGGGGCACGAGACCTGGTACCAGGTGGACGTCCGGGCCGCGGGCGAGTCGTACCGGCTGCGCGTGGCGCAGTCGCGCGGCACCCGCTACCACGTGGAGCTGGACGGCAAGGCCGTCGACGTCGACGCGGAGCGCACCGGCCGGTTCGAGCGCAAGCTCACCGTCGCGGGGCAGTCCTACACGGTGCTCTCCGTACCGCAGGGCTCGGACTTCCTCGTCGAGGTCGACGGCGCCGTGCACCGGATCTCCGGCGGCGAGGCCGGGCTCGTGCGCGCGCCCGCCCCCGCGATGATCGTCTCGATCCCGGTGGCGCCGGGCGACGCCGTCGAGGCGGGCGACGTCGTGGCCGTCGTGGAGAGCATGAAGCTGGAGACGGCGCTGCGCGCGCCCGTCAGCGGCCGCGTGCGTGAGGTGCTCGTCGCGGCGAACACCCAGGTGGACGGCGGCACCAAGCTGGTCCGCCTCGAACCCGACGGCGACATCGGCGGTTCGACGGGCGGCGACCGGGCCGACTTCGCCGAGCTGGCCGGACCGCCGGTCATCGGGTCCGACGCGGCCGCGCGGGCGGACGACGCGCTCCGGTCGCTCCGGTTCCTGGTACTGGGCTACGACATCGACGAGCGCGACGCCCACCCGCTCCTCGCGGCACTCTCCTCCGCCCGCGCGCAGCTCCCCCCGGACGACCCGGGGGTGCTCGCGGGCGAGACCGCCGTGTTGCGCATCTTCGCCGACATGTGCGCGCTCTCGCGCAACCGGCGCGGCCCCGAGGACGAGACGCAGCAGGTCGACCCGGCCGGTGAGGAGGCACGGAACCCGCAGGAGTACCTGTACGCGTTCCTGCGCTCGCGCGACGCCGACGCCGAGGGCCTGCCGGAGTCGTTCCGCGACAAGCTGCGCCGGGCACTGGGGCATTACGGCGTGCCGGAGCTGACGCCGTCGGACACCGTCTCGGCCGACGCGCTGCACAGCGCGCTGTACCGGATGTTCCTCGCGCACCGCCGGGCCACCGCGCACGTGCCGGTGGTGCTGGAGCTCCTCGAATGGCGGCTGAGCCATCCCGACTCGCTCCCGCCCGCCGCGCGCGTCGACTACCAGCGCATGCTCGACCGGCTCGTCACGGCCACCCAGCTGCGGCACCCGGTGGTCGGCAGCCTGGCCCGGCGCGTGCGCTACACCTTGTTCGACGCACCGCTGATCGCGGCCGAGCGCGCCGCGGGCCAGGCCGAGGTGCGGGCGGAGCTCGACCGGCTGTCGGACGACCCCGCGGTGCGGGCGCAGCAGATCGACACCATCGTGTCCGCGGGCGAGCCCATCCTCGGGGTCTTCGGCGCGCAGCACCACGCTGCGATGCTCGAGGTGATGACGCGGCGCTACTACCGCATCCGCACCCTGTGCGACCTGCAGGTCACCGACCGCGGCGGGCGTCCGCTGCTGACGGCCGCCTACGAGCACGAGGGCCGGGAGCTCACCGTGCTCGCCACCACCGTGCACACCGCGCCCGACGCGCCGGCGTGGGGCGAACCGATGGCCGTGCAGGGAGACCTGAGGCGGATCATCGCGCAGCTGCCCGACGAGAGCAGGGTGCTGCTCGACCTCTACATCATCGCCGGGGAGGCGCCCGACGCCGACCCGGAGCGCTCGTCGGAGAAGATCCGCGCGATGCTCGGTCGGCTGCCGGAGCGGCTCGCCCGCGTCGCGGTGGCGGTGCGCCGCCCGCGCGGGGACGAGCGGTCGGCGTGGTTCACGTTCACGGCGGGTCCGGACCGGCGGCCGGTCGAGGACCGGACGCTGCGCGGCGTGCACCCGATGGTCGCCGAGCGGCTCGGGCTGTGGCGCCTCGCCGACTTCGAGCTCACCCGCCTGCCGTCGCCGATCGACGTGCACCTGTTCCGCGCCGTCGGCCGCAACGTGCCCGACGACAAGCGGCTCATCGCGCTGTCGGACGTCCGTGAGCTCACCATCCTGCGCAACGGCGAGGACGGCAGTGTCAATGGCTCCGCTGGCGCTCCGCACAGTGGCCGGATCCGCGCCCTGCCCCAGCTGGAGCAGGTGCTCGACTCCTGCCTCGACGCCATCCGCTCGGCGCGCGCCGCGAGCCGGGAGGACGCGCGACTGGACTGGAACCGGGTGCTGCTCTACGTCTGGCCGGTCGTGGACGTGCCGCTGGAGGAGCTCGACTCGGTCGTCCACGTGCTGGCCCCACGCACCGTCGGGCTGGGCCTGGAGCAGGTGCTCGTCCAGTTCCGGCACGTGGGCGACGGCAGCGGGGAGCCGCGCGAGTTCCTCCTGCGCATGTCGCGGCCGCCGGGGGCCGGGCTGACCGTGCAGGTCACCGAGCCGCCCACGGAGCCGATGCGCGAGCTCGACGCGTACGCGCAGAAGGTGATCCGGGCGCGGCGGCGCGGCGCGGTCTACCCGTACGAGCTGGTGCCGATGCTGCTGCGCAACCCGGACCGCGGCGGGCCGACCGGCGGGTTCACCGAGTACGACCTCGGCCCGGACGGCGCGCCGGTGGTCGTGGAGCGCCCGCCGGGGCAGAACACGGCCAACATCGTGCTCGGAACCGTCACCACGCCGACGCAGCGCTACCCGGAGGGCATGACCCGCGTCGTGCTCATCGGCGACCCGACCAAGGCCCTCGGCGCGCTCGCCGAGCCCGAGTGCGCCCGCGTGCTCGCCGCGATCGAGCTCGCACGGCGGCTCGACGCGCCGATCGAGTGGTTCGCGGTGTCGGCCGGCGCGAAGATCGCCATGGACTCCGGCGTGGAGAACATGGACTGGATCGCGCGGGCCCTGCGCGGGATCGTCGAGTTCACGCAGGAGGGCGGCGAGATCAACGTCGTCGTCACCGGCATCAACGTCGGCGCCCAGCCGTACTGGAACGCCGAGGCCACGATGCTCATGCACACCAAGGGCATCCTGGTGATGACGCCGGACAGCGCGATGGTGCTCACCGGCAAGCAGAGCCTCGACTACTCCGGCGGTGTCTCCGCGGAGGACAACTTCGGCATCGGCGGCTACGACCGGATCATGGGCCCGAACGGGCAGGCCCAGTACTGGGCGCCGGACCTGTCCGGCGCCGTGGACGTGCTGCTCGCCCACTACGAGCACACCTACCGCGCGCCCGGCGAGCGGTTCCCCCGGCCCGCACCCACGAGCGACCCGGTGGACCGCGACATCTCCGGCTCGCCGCACTCCGGCCCCGGCTGCGATTTCGCGACCGTCGGGGAGGTCTTCTCCGCCAACCCGGAGCGCAAGAAGCCGTTCGACATCCGCTCGCTGCTGCGTGCGGTCTCCGACGCCGACCACCCCACGCTCGAGCGCTGGATCGACATGATCGACGCCGACGGCGTGGTCGTGCTCGACGCGCACCTGGGCGGGCAGCCGATCTGCCTGATCGGCGTCGAGTCCCGGCCGCTGCCCCGGCGCGGGCCGCTGCCGATGGACGGGCCGACCACGTTCACGGCGGGCACGCTGTTCCCGAAGTCGTCGAAGAAGATGGCCCGCGGGATCAACGCCGCGAGCGGCAACCGCCCGCTGGTGATCCTCGCCAACCTCTCCGGCTTCGACGGCTCCCCCGAGTCGCTGCGCCAGATGCAGCTGGAGTACGGCGCCGAGATCGGCCGGGCGGTCGTCAACTTCGACGGTCCGATCGTGTTCTGCGTGGTCTCCCGCTACCACGGCGGAGCGTTCGTGGTGTTCAGCGGAACGCTCAACGACAACATGGAGGTCGCCGCCGTCGAGGGCTCCTACGCCTCGGTGATCGGCGGGGCGCCTGCCGCGGCCGTCGTGTTCGCAGGCGAGGTCAACAAGCGCACCGCCGCCGACCCGCGCATCGCCGACCTGGAGGCCCGCATCGCCGAGGCCCGCCAGAACGGCGCCGAGGAGGAGGCCGCGCGGCTCACCAACGAGCTCGCGACGCTGCGCCCCGGCGTGCGGGCTGAGGTGCTCGGGAAGGTGGCCGACGAGTTCGACGCCGCGCACAGCGTCGAACGCGCCCAGCGGGTGGGCTCGGTGGACGTGATCGTCCCGGCCACCGGCCTGCGCCCGTACCTGGCCGACGCCGTCCGACGGGGAATGGAGAAGGCCGGCAGCCATCGCTGACCCCGCGAGTCGCGGTGTGAGTGCGGGCGAGTCGCTGTCAGGAGCAGGCGCGCTTGGCGCGAAGGACCCTCGCGACGGCGGCGTCGTTCGCGGCGGGATCCAGGCGCGCCCGCTCCAGGTGGTCCAGCACCGGCGTGATGCGGCCCCCGCTGGACCAGAGCGCCATGTCGGCGCCTGCGGCCAGTGCGCGCTCGACCGCCTCGGGCAGCGTGAACTCGTCGGTGACGGCGTCCATCGCGCCGAGGTCGTCGGTGAGCACCAGGCCGTCGAAGCCGATCTCGCCGCGCAGGAGCGCGTACACCTCGGGCGTGAGCGAGCTGGGCATGTCCGTGGTGAGGCCGGGGACGTCCAGGTGCCCCACGAGCACGCCCGTGCGCCCGTCGGCGAGCGGGCCCCCCGGGCCGAGCAGCGCGGCGTACGGGCGCAGGTCGTCGGCGCGCAGGTCGTCCAGCGGCGGGGTGGAGACGCGGCCCTTGTGCGAGTCGCCGTTCGCCCGCCCGTGCCCCGGGAAGTGCTTGAGCACCGTGTAGACGCCCGCGGCCCGTTGGCCCTCGGCGAACGCGGCCGCATAGCTGCCGACGGACTCGGGGTCGTCGCCGAACGAACGGTCCCCGATGGCTGCCGACCGGCCGGTGACGTCGACGGTCGGGGCGAGGTTCATCGTGATGCCGCGCGCGAGCTGCTCCCGTCCGCGCTCCTCGCCCAGCGCGCGCACCTGCTCGGGCGTGCGGGTGCGGGCCATCGCCCGGGCGCTGGGCAGCTCACCGTCGAGGTCGTCGATGCGCTGGACGCGCCCGCCCTCGTCGTCGACGGCCACGGCGAGCGGGACGCGGGACATCGCCTGCACCCCGCGCAGCGCCTGGTCGGTGAGCAGCGCGGTGGCGTTGCCGCCGACGAAGATCCCACCCACCTGGGTGGTGCGCACGTTCTCCGCGGTCGCGCGCGGGTCGGCGGCATCGACACCGACCATGAGCCGCTGGGCCAGCTTGTCCCGCGGGGTCATCGTCGCCACCACCTCGGCGCAGCGCGGGAGCCGGTCGGGTCCCAGGTGCTCGCCGGTGAGCGGGGGCGGCGGCGCCGGCGTCGCGGCCGCCGGGACCGTCGTGAGGACCAGCCCCGCGAGGACTCCGAGCACCACTGCGAGCGACTTGCGAACCGTCATCGCGGCCCATCCTCCTCCGCCCGGGACCGCGCCCCGATCCGCCCCGTGTGGGTCGTGGTGGCTCAGGCGATCGCCGGCACCCGCTCCGCCTCCGGTGGCGGGCCGGGCGGGGTGCCGTCGCCGAACGGCCGCCCGCCCAGCTCCTCGCGCCCGTGCGCAGTGAGCCAGCCACGGGGATCGGGGCCGAGCGGGACGATCCCGGTCGGGTTGATCTCGGCGTGCACGCCGTAGTAGTGCTGCTTGATCTGCTCGAAGTCGATCGTGTCGCCGAAACCGGGGGTCTGGAACAGGTCGCGCGCGTAGGCCCACAGCACCGGCATCTCGGCGAGCTTCTGCCGGTTGCACTTGAAGTGGCCGTGGTAGACGGCGTCGAACCGGACGAGCGTGGTCCACAGCCGGACGTCGGCCTCGGTGATCGTGTCCCCGACGAGGTAGCGACGGGTGGCGAGTCGCTCGGACAGCCGGTCGAGCCGCGTGAACAGCGCACGGTAGGCCTTCTCGTACGACCCCTGCCCCTTGGCGAAGCCGGCCTTGTAGACGCCGTTGTTGACGTCGTCGTAGACGGCCTCGTTGATCTCGTCGATCTCGGCCCGGTGCTGCTCCGGGTACAGGTCGGGAGCACCCTCGCGGTGGTACGCGCGCCACTGCGTCGAGAAGTCCAGCGTGAGGCACTGGAAGTTGTTGGTCACCGCCTTGCCGCTGGCGATCTCGACGACGGTCGGGACGGTGACGCCTGCGTCGAAGCCCGGGTGGGCCTTCTCGTACGCCTCGCGGAGGTACTCGATGCCGAGCACCGGGTCCCGGTTGTCGGGATCGTTGTGGAACCGCCAGCTCCGCTCGTCGTGCAGCGGTCCTGCGATGCCCATCGACAGCACCGGCTCCAGGCCGAGCAACCGCCGGACGATCACGCTCCGGTTCGCCCACGGGCACGCCCGCGCGACCACCAGCCGGTACCGGCCGGGCTCGGCGGGCCAGTGCGACGACCCGTCGGAGGTGATCCGTTCGGTGAGCGCGACCGGCTCGCGTTCGAAGGCGTCGGTTCGGGACTGGGTGGCAGCCATGGACCCGAATCTATGCGGCCGCGGGCCGCTGCACCGGTCAGTCGTCGCCCTCGCCGTCGCCGTCTTCCTGCTGCGTGACGCCGGGGGCGTCGTCGCCGTCGTCGTCGCCGCCACCGCAGGAACCCGCGGTCAGGAAGAGAGCGGCGCCTGCGAGGACCGCCGCGATCGTCCGGCTCAGGCTCGTTCGTCCCATGCGTCCACCGTGCCAGGTTTCGGGGCAACCGGCTGGACGGGGACATCGCTCGTGCCGAACACCCAGTAGCGCATCACGAGGAAGCGGCCGACGCCGCCGAGAACGCTCGCCGCGGCGAGCGCGACGGTCTCCTCCACCGGTGTCGGCGCATCGACGACCAGCCCGAGCAGCAGCAGGACGGCAGAGCTGTAGAACGCGTAGAACAGGACAGTGCCGCCGACCTGCACCCGGGCCCGCCACCGGTGCACGGCCGTGCCCCCGAACGTGAACCGGCCGTTCGCCTCCGTGCTCACGGCGGTGCTCACGAGCAGCGCGACGAGGCTCGCAGGCACCGCGTCCAGCCCGGCGGTGCGCAGGAGCAGGAAAGTGGCGGCGTTGACGGCCGTGCCGAGGCCGCCGACCATCACGTAGCGGGCCACCTGCAGGAACAGCGGGTGCCGCAGCCGCGACCATGCCGGCGCGACCACCGCGCTCGCCATGTCCACCACGCCCTTCCGGCCGCGTCCCTCGTCGATCCCCTCTTATCTCATCCGGACCGGGGGACGCGCTGTCGCTCACTCGTGCGAACGCTGTGAGCGGAGCGTCATTCCCGGCCTGACGGATGTCACGGTCACGTCGTGACCGCTGTCGTGGTCGCCGCCGGCCCGCGAGACGCAGGCTCTCGGACATGACGCAGACGACCCCGCGCACCCCCGCTACCGCGGCCCCTCGTCGGGCGATGTTCCTGGGCCTGTTCCGGGACATCGGGCTCAGCCTGGCGGCGTACTACGGACTTCGCGCCGTGGGCGCCTCGCCGTCCGTCGCGCTGCTCGGCGGCACGGTGACGGCGGGCCTGCGGATCGCGTACGTGTGGCTGCGCACCCGCCGCTTCGACGGGTTCGCCGCGTTCATGCTCGCCGAGTTCGGGGTGGGGCTGGGCTTCGCGTTGCTCACCGGGGACGCCCGCTTCCTGGTGGCGAAGGAGTCGTTCAGCACCGCCGTCGCCGGGCTGATCTTCCTCGCGAGCTGCGGGTTCGGCCGGCCGATGATCTGGCACGCCGCGGCGCGCTTCCAACCGGAAGCCCGCGCCGAGCTCGATCGCCTGTGGTGCGGGTCGCCGGGGTTCCGGCGCACGTTCCGGATGCTGACCATCGGCTGGGGCGCCGGGATGCTGGCCGAGGCGGTGGCCCGCGTGGTGGTCGCGTACACCCTGCCCGTCGACGCCGCGGCCGGGCTGTCACAGCTCCTCCGCTTCGGCGCGATGGGGTTGCTCGTGCTGTGGACGCTCGCCACGGTGAAGCGCCGCCGCGCCAGCCGGTCGTAAGGTCGGATCGTGAGTGCCGAGCCGGGCGTCGACCTCCGGGAATGGCCGGTCTGGCGCCCCGTGGACCCCGCGGCCACCCGCCGGGTCCGGCTGCGGAGCGTGATCGCCTCCGCGGTGTTCCTGGCCTTCCTCGTGCGCAACGTGATCGAGGAGTGGGGCGGGTCCGCGGCCGCACTGGTCGCCGTCGCCTCGGCGTACGCAGCGAGCTACCTGCTCACGCTGTACTTCGGACCGCTGTACGGGCCGGCCGGGCGGACCCTCCTCATCGGCTGGCTGTACGTCATCGGTGCCGCGTTCGCGCTGGTGACCGGCGACCCGAGCGACCTGACGATGCTGGCTTACGCGGTGGCCGCCGGGATCATCCTGCTGCCGCTGCGGTGGGGCGCAGCGCTCGGCCTGCTCACCACCGCCGCGGTGATGGCCGGCACGCGGGCGGTGGACGGCGCGGTCGACTGGAGCGACACGTTCGTGCTGCTCATGATGACCGCAGGCGTGGTGGCCGTGACCCAGCTGATCCGCACGGTCAACCAGCTCCGCGCCGCGCACGACCGCATCCGCGCGCTCGCCGTGGCCGACGAGCGGTCCCGCCTGGCCAGGGACCTGCACGACGTACTGGGCCACAGCCTCACCACGATCACCGTCAAGACCGGCCTGGCCCGGCGGATCCTGGAGAGCGGGGCCGATCCGGGACGGGCCCTCACCGAGCTGGGCGACGCCGAGCGGCTGTCCCGCCAGGCGCTCACGGAGATCCGCGCCACCGTGTCCGGTTACCGGCGGCCCTCGCTGGCCGCCGAGCTCGCCGGGGCCCACGAGGCGCTGCGGGCGGCCGACATCGCGGGGGATCTCCCGCAGGCCGTCGACGACGTCGCGGAGGAGCTGCGGGAGCCGTTCGCGTACGTCCTGCGCGAGGGCGTCACCAACGTGATCCGGCACAGCGGCGCCACCCGCTGCGTCGTCCGGATGGGCCCGCGCTGCCTGGAGATCCGCGACGACGGCCGGCCCACCGACGGGGTCGAGGCCGGGAGCGGCCTCACCGGTCTCACCGAACGGATGGCCGCCGTGGGCGGCCGGCTGACCGCGGAATCGTTGCCGGCCAAGGGTTTCCGCCTGTACGCGGAGGCGTGATGATCCGGGTGCTGCTGGCCGACGACCAGGCGCTCGTCCGCGGTGCACTGGCGGCGATGCTCGACCTGGAGCCCGACATCGAGGTGGTGGCCGACGTCGGCGACGGGGACGAGGTCGTCGAGGCCGCCCGCCGCGCTTCGCCCGACGTCGCACTGCTGGACGTGCAGATGCCCGGCACGGACGGGCTGACCGCGGCGCAGCGGCTGCACGCCGCGCTGCCGACCTGCCGCATCGTCATGTGCACGACGTTCGGCAGGCCGGGCTACTTCGCCCGTGCCATGGCCGCAGGCGCCGCCGGCTTCGTGGTGAAGGACTCGCCGCCGGAGCAGCTGGTGGAGGCGATCCGCAGGGTGCACGCGGGGCTGCGCGTGGTCGACCCCGGACTGGCCGCGGAATCCCTCGCCCGCGGCGTCAGCCCGTTCACCGAACGGGAGCGCGACGTGCTGCGCGCGGCCCGGGACGGCGCGAACGTCGCCGACATCGCCCGCGCCGTGAACCTGTCGGGCGGCACCGTCCGCAACCACCTGTCCTCCGTGATCGGCAAGACGGGCGCCGCCAACCGCGCAGAGGCCGCCCGCATCGCCGAGGAGAACGGCTGGCTGTGAGCCCGTCTCAGGCGACGGGGGTGATCTGGCTCAGCACGCAGAGCCAGCGACCACCGCGGTGCACGAACACGTCCGTCACCCACTCGTCGGCGTCGAACCGCCTGCCTTCGTAGTGCGCGGTGTTCGTCATGCGCGCGGTGAGGAGCGCCGTGTCACCGTGGGCCCGCACCCGGGAGTCGCCGACGCGGTCCATGGCCGAGTGGGTCAACGCCCCGGACTCGACCACGGACAGGAACTGCTCCTTGGTCGTCACGCCGGACGCGGAGACCATCACCCAGTCGTCCGCCATGAAGCCGGCGATCCGTGCGGCGTCGTTCGAGACGATCGCGCGTGCCCACTCGTCCTCGACGGCCTCCAGCTCCGCCTCGACCGCCTGTCGTGCACCGGTCTCGTCCGACATCGAGCCTCCGGTCAGATCTGGAGGAAGACCGTCTCCCCCTCGCCCTGCAGGCGGATGTCGAACCGCAGCTCGCCCTCGCCTGCGTGCTCGGCCACCAGGGTGGCCGCGCGTTCGGGCGGAAGCGACGACAGCAGCGGGTCGGCGGCGTTGGCCTCGGTCTCGTCCGGGAAGTAGATGCGGGTGACGAGCCGGTCGAGCAGCCCGCGCGCCAGCACCGTGACGTCGATGTGCGGCGCCTGCCCGTCCCCCAGCGCGCCCGGCTTCACCGTGACGATCTGGTAGTGGCCCTCGCCGTCGGTCGGGCAGCGGCCGAATCCGGCGAACCCGGAGCCGGAGGCGCCCCGCGGGTCGTCGGGGTGGTCGAAGCGGCCGTCGGCGTCGGCCTGCCAGGTCTCGATCACGCCATCGGGCACCGGGGCGCCCGCGCCGTCGCGCACGATGCCGGAGATGCGGATCGCCCCCGGGCTGCCCTCGGGGACGACCAGGTGGCCGTCGGACCAGGTCAGGCCGATCGACAGGAACGGCCCGACCGTCTGCGACGGGGTGAGCAGGTCACTCATGGGGCTCCTCGAAGGGGGTCTGCTCGCGGCCGCGCAGCACGATGTCCCAGCGGTAGGCGAGCGCCCACTCCGGCCGGGTGGCCTCGAGGTCGAACGTCGAGATCATGCGCTCGCGGGCCTTCGGGTCCGGGACCGAGTTGAAGATCGGGTCCTGGCCGAACAGGGGGTCGTCCGGGAAGTACATCTGCGTGACGAGCCGCTGGGTGAACGCGCGACCGAAGAGCGAGAAGTGGATGTGCGCCGGGCGCCACGCGTTGTGGTGGTTGCCCCACGGGTAGGCGCCGGGCTTGATCGTGGTGAACGAGTACTCGCCCTTGTTGTTGGTGAGCACCCGCCCGCCGCCGGTGAAGTTCGGGTCGAGCGCGCCGGCCCAGTTGTCGTTCTTGTGCGGGTAGCGGCCGGACGCGTTGGCCTGCCACACCTCGACGAGCGTGTCGGGCACGGGACGCCCGTCGCTGTCGAGGACGCGGCCGAACACGACGATCCGCTGGCCGATCGGCTCGCCCGCGTGCTGGGTGGTGAGGTCGTGGTCGCTGGGGCCGATCAGGTCGCTGTGGCCCGCCGTCAGCAGCGGTCCGGTGACCTCGGTGAGCCGGTTCGGCAGCACGATCGGCGCCTGCGACGGCGCCCGCAGGGCGGTGCTCTTGTAGCCGGGGTGGTCCAGCGGCGGGTGCGTGCCCGGCGGTGGCTGCCGGTAGCCGGCGGGCTGGGCGAGCGTCACGATGATCAGTCCTTTCACTGACGGTTGTCCGCCTGGCGGCGTTCAGCCGTCAGACATGCATGGCTCGATGAGGCAGGCCGGTGTAGTTCTCGGCGAGACTGGTGGCCGCGGCTCTCGACGTCACGGTGTAGTGCAGCTGCGAGAGCTGGAGGCGGCGGGTGAACGGGTCCCCGTCCGGGGCGTTGTGCAGCATCGACGTCATCCACCACGAGAAGTGCTCCGCCCGCCAGACGCGGCGCAGGCACGTGTCGGAGTACGCGTCGAGACCGGCTTCGTCGCCGCCTGCGAGGTAGGCGGTGAGCGCCTCGGCCAGGACTCGCACGTCGGCGACGGCGAGGTTCATGCCCTTCGCCCCGGTGGGCGGCACGATGTGCGCCGCGTCGCCCGCGAGGAAGAGCCGCCCGTGCCGCATGGGCTCGGCCACGAAGCTGCGCATCCCCGTGACGCCCTTCTCCAGGACCGGGCCCTCGTTGAGCGTGAAGCCATCGGCGGCAAGGCGCGTGGCCAGCTCGTCCCATATCCGGTTGTCCGGCCAGTCGGCGAGGTCGGTGTCCGGCGGCACCTGCAGGTAGAGGCGGGTGATCTCCGGGCTGCGCATCGAGTAGAGCGCGAACCCGTTCGCGTGGTTGGCGTAGGCGAGCTCGTGCTGGGTGGGGGCGGCCTTGGCGAGGATCCCGAGCCACGCGTAGGGGTACTCGCGGTCGAACACCTCCGGCGAGTACGTGTCGCGGCTGATCCCGTGGAAGCCGTCGCAGCCTGCGACGATGTCGCAGCGCAGCTCGTGGCGGGTGCCGGTGGTGTCGGTGTAGGAGATCACCGGCGAGTCTGCGAGGCCGTCGAGCACCACGTCGGAGACCTCGAAACGAAGGTCGCCGCCGTCGGCGAGGCGCCGGGTGATCAGGTCCTTCACGACCTCCTGCTGCCCGTACACGGTGATCCCGCGGCCGACGAGGTCGGTGAAGTCGATGCGGTGGTCCACGCCCTCGAAGCGCAGCGAGATCCCCTCGTGCGGCATCCCCTCGCGGTCGAGCCGCTCGGCGAGCCCGACCTCGCGCAGCAGCTCCACGGTGGGGTGCTCCAGCACACCCGCCCGCACCCGCTGCTGCACGTACTCGCGGCTGCGGGTCTCGAGCACCACCGAGTCGATGCCGGAGAGGGCCAGGAGGTGCGACAGCAGCAGCCCCGCTGGTCCCGCCCCGACGATGCCGACCTGCGTGCGCATGCCGGGAAGCCTGACGCACACCGACCGCGTCCTCGACGCGGCTTCCGGCCAGCGGAAGAGGCACGGCACACTCACCTGATGACCGAGACGGTGACGGGACGCGTGCTGCGGGTGCTCGCCGCGTTCACCGCCGAGCGCCCCGAGCTCGGGCTCACCGAGCTCTCCCGGCGCGCGAACCTGCCGCTCACCACCACCCACCGGCTCGTCGGTGAGCTCGCCGAATGGGGAGCCCTCGAACGGGGCACCGACGGGCGCTACCGGATCGGGCTGCGGCTGTGGGAGGTCGGCGCGCTCGCGCCGCGCGGGCTGGGGCTGCGGGAGTCGGCCATGCCGTTCCTCGAGGACCTCTACGAGGTCACCCGGCAGAACGTCCAGCTCGCGGTGCTCGACGGCACCGAGGTCGTGTACGTCGAGCGGATCTCGGGCCGCGGCGCCGTCAACGTGATCACGCGCGTGGGTGGCCGCCTTCCGTTGCACGCCACCGGGGTGGGCCTCGTCCTGCTGGCCAACGCCCCCGCGGAGCTGCAGGAACAGGTGCTCGCCGCACCGCTGAAGCGCTACACCGCCAAGACGATGTGCGACCCGGGGGAGGTCCGGCGCGTGCTCGCCGAGGTCCGGCGCACCGGCGTGGCGGTGAGCGACGGGCAGATCGAGCTGATCGCGCTCTCGGTCGCCGCCCCCGTGCACGGACCCCGCGGGGACGTGGTGGCGGCGCTGTCGGTGGTGGTCCCGGCCGAGACGTCGGACGCGCGCTCGTACATTCCGGTGGTGAGAGCGGCCGCCAGAGGCATCTCGAGGACCCTCGGCGCCCCCGAACCCGGCCCGGGACGGGGTACCCGAGGTTCCGGAAAGCCACATTCCGGAACCGCAAGGCCCTGAATGTGGCTTTCCTGAACTCCGGCGCCGGGCTTGCGCCGGCCCTCCCCTGGGCCCACGATCTGCCGGGTGGACGTCCTGGAGTTCCGGCCGCAGCCCGACCAGTACGCGTGGACGTTCGGCGGTGTCGCCCCGACCCACCGGATCACGCCCGGCACGGTCTTGAAGCTCTGGACCGAGGACGCCTTCTCCGGCCGGTTGCAGCGCACGACCGACAAGCCGTCGCAGGTGCTCAACATGGCGGAGGTCAACCCGCAGACGGGGCCGTTCTTCGTCGAGGGGGCGGAGCCGGGCGACACCCTGGCCCTGCACATCGTCGACCTCACCCCGGCCCGGGACTGGGCGGCGTCCAGCACGATCCCGTTCTTCGGCGCGCTCACCGGCACCGACCGCACCGCCCTGCTGAACGACCCGCTCCCCGAGCAGACGTGGATCTACGAGCTGGACCGCGCCCGCGGCATCGTCCGGTTCGAGGCGCAGCGCAGCTCGCTCAGCCTGGAGCTGCCGATCGCGCCGATGCTGGGCACGGTCGGGGTGGCGCCGCCGGGCCGCGAGGTCCGATCGAGCCTCGTGCCCGACACCTTCGGCGGCAACATGGACACCCCGGAGATGCGGGCGGGCACCACCTGCTTCCTCGGCGTGAACGTCGAGGGCGCGCTCTTCTCCGTCGGCGACGGCCACTACCGCCAGGGCGAGGGCGAGAGCTGCGGCACCGCCGTCGAGGGCGCCATGGACGTCACCCTGATCGTCGAGCTCGTCAAGGGACACGCGCCGGCGTGGCCGCGCCTCGAACACGACGAGGACTACGTCGTGGTCGGGTCGGCGCGTCCCCTCGAGGACGCGTGGCGGGCCAGTCAGGTCGGCATGATCGCCTGGCTCGGCGAGCTGTACGGGCTCGACCGGCTCGACGCCTACCAGCTGCTCACCCAGATCAGCCGCTCTCCGCTCGCGAACGTCTGCGACACGAACTACAGCGCCGTCACGAAGATCGAGAAGTCGCTGTTGCCCGCCGCCGACGCCTTCGGCGGCATGCACCGCCACCTGCGCGAGCAGGCCACCACCCTCACCTGAAGGAGCCCGAGTGGATCTGCAACTTGCCGGGAAGGTCGCCCTCGTCACGGGTGGCACGAAGGGGATCGGGCGGGCGATCGTCGAGGCACTGGCCGCCGAGGGGGCCCGGGTGGCCTTCTGCGCCCGCACCGACGCGGACGTCAAGGCCGCGGAGGAGGCGCTGCGAGGCGCCGGGCACGACGTCGCGGGCACCGCGCTCGACGTCACCGACGGCCCGGGTCTCGTCGACTGGGTGGCGGCGACGGCCGATCGCTGGGGCGGCGTCGATGTCGCGGTCGCCAACGTCAGCGCGATCAAGGCCGGACAGGACGAGGAGAGCTGGCGCACGGAGTTCGAGGTCGACCTCATGCACACCGTGCGGCTGGTCAACGCCGCGCTGCCACATCTGGAACGAAGCGACGACGGCAACGTGATCGCGGTGTCCAGCGTGTCCGGGCGAGAGGTCGACTTCTTCGCAGGTTCGTACGGCGGGATCAAGGCCGCGCTCGTCCACTACATGGCAGGCCTCGCCCACCAGAACGCGGGCAAGGTGCGGGCCAACTCCGTCTCCCCGGGCAACGTCTACTTCGACGGCGGCGTGTGGCAGAACATCGAACGCAACAACCCGGAGTTCTTCGCGAAGGCGCTCGCGCTCAACCCGACGGGCCGCATGTGCACCGACGAGGAGGTCGCGTACGCGGTCACGATGCTCGCGAGCCCACGCGCGTCGTTCATCAGCGGCACCAACCTCGTGGTCGACGGTGCCCTGACCAGAGGAGTGCAGTTGTAGTGCGGGAATTCCGCATCGAGGTACCCGAGTCCGACCTGGACGACCTGCGCGAGCGCCTCGCCCGCACCCGATGGCCCGACCCCGCGACGGCGGAGGGGTGGACGCAGGGCGTGCCGCTGGACTACGCCCGCGAGCTGTGCGGCTACTGGGGCCGCAGCTACGACTGGCGGCGCTGCGAGGCCGAGCTCAACGCACTCCCCCAGTTCCGCACCGGTTTGGACGGCGGGGGCGACGACACCGTCGAGGTGCACCTGCTGCACGTCCGGTCCCGGCATCGGGGAGCGTTGCCACTGCTGCTCACCCACGGCTGGCCGGGGTCGATCGTGGAGTTCCTGGACATCGTCGCGGCGCTCACCGATCCGCCGGACCCGGCCGACGCGTTCCACCTCGTGATCCCGTCGCTGCCCGGCTACGGGTTCAGCGGCAAGCCGACCGTTCCCGGATGGGGCGTGGAGCGGATCGCCACCGCGTGGGCCCAGCTCATGGACCGGCTCGGCTACGACCGGTACGCGGCGCACGGCGGCGACTGGGGGGCGGGGATCGCCTCCGCGCTGGGCACCGGGGCCCCCGAGAACCTCGTCGGCATCCACCTCACGATGCCGCTGGCCGCGCCTCCGCCGGACGACGAGGCGAAGCCCCTCACCGAGGCCGAGCGGAAGGGCCTCGCCGCCCGCAAGACGTTCATGAAGGTGGGGGCCGGCTACTCGCACGAGCAGTCGACCCGGCCCCAGACGCTCGGTTACGGCCTCGCCGACTCTCCCACCGGGCAGTGCATGTGGATCGTCGAGAAGTTCTGGGACTGGACCGACTGCGCGGGCCACCCGGAGAACGTCATCTCCCGCGACCGCCTGCTCGACAACGTGATGCTCTACTGGCTCCCCGACGCAGGCGCGTCGTCGGCCCGCCTGTACTGGGAGAGCTACAAACGCAGGCGGATGGACGAGGTGCCCGTGCCCACCGGGGTCACGCTCTTCCCGCAGGAGCTGGTGCGGCTGCCGCGACACTGGATCGAGCGGCGCTACACCGACCTGCGCCACTGGAGCGAGCCCACGGTCGGCGGCCACTTCGCGGCTCTGGAGCAGCCGGACGTCCTGGTCGACGAGCTGCGCACCTTCTTCCGCAAGCTGCGCTGACCCCGCATGCCGCCCGCGCGACGTGTGATCAGCAACCCGCTCGCCCTCGCGGTGCTCGCCTATCTCGCCGAGCGCCCGATGCACCCCTACGAGCTGGGGAAGCTGTTCACCGCGCGCAAGCAGCAGGAGAGCATCCGCTACCGGCACAGCTCGCTCTACATGGTGATCGAGCAGCTCCAGCGGGCCGCTTTCGTCGTCCCGGTCGAGACCCAGCGCGACTCCCGCCGCCCGGAGCGCACGATCTACGCGCTCACCGACGCGGGTCGCGCCGAGCTGCGGGACTGGATGCGGGAGCTCGTCGCCACGCCGGTCAAGGAGTACCGGCAGTTCGAGGCCGCGCTCTCGTTGATCGTCGTCCTGCCCCCTTCCACCGTGCGGGAGCTGCTCGGTGAGCGCCTCGACGCGCTGAGCGCGGAGGCCGACCGGATCCGAGCGCACATCGAGGCGTCCGAGGTCGACCCGCTCTTCCTCGTCGAGCACGAGTACCGGTTGGCGCTCGTGGATGCCGAACGTGAATTCGTCCGCGGGCTCGTCGTCCGCATCGAGACGGCTGAGCAGACCGGGTTCGGGCGGTTCTGGCGCGAGTTCCACGCAAAGCCCCAGAACGTCTGACGATCACCGCGACCAGGGATCCCCTCGGGGACATCCCCGATGGCCGCCGTCCGCGCCCTAGTTAGCGTCGACTAGTCGATAATGACTATCGAACGAAGAGCAGCGGTTGACCACCCTCGCCCCACCGGGAGCCCGCGGCGCCCGCGCACTGCTGTTCGGCTACGGCGCAATCGCCCTCGTCATGACCCAGCTGCCGCCGCTCTTCCCACCGAACCTGCCTGCGCTGCACGTCCCGCTCTGGTACCTGCTCGCGCTGCTCGCGTGCGGTACGGGCGCGCTGACGGCCCGACCCGCCGCTCACCGGCGGCTCACCGCCGGGCTGTGCTGGGTGCTGCTCGCCTGCACGGTCGTGCAGGCCTTCGTCGTCGCCGACCTGATCGCGATGTTCTGCAGCTGGCTCGTCGTGCCGGCCATGTCGCTGCTCGCGGGACGGCTGCCGAGACGGCAGCACAAGGCCCTCGTCGCCGCGCACGTCGTGAGCTCCGCGTCCTGGGTCGGCACCGCCGTGACCTTCGTCGCCATGTCGGTGGTGGCCCTGACGACGGAGGACGTCCACGTCGCAGCGGTCGTCTACGAGCTCATGGCCACCTTCGACACGACGCTGCTGCCGTGGGCGAACCTCGCCACGTCGCTCAGCGGGATCGCGCTCGGGCTGACCACGGCATGGGGCCTGGTCACGTATCACTGGGTCGTGACCAAGCTGTCGATCTCGGTCGCGATCCTCGTGATGGCATTCGGGTTCCTGCACGACGCGCTGGAGTCCGCAGGCGAGCAGGCCGCTCGCCTCGCGGCGGCAGGCGGTGGGCCCGACGGGATCGACGCGGCCGCGGACGTCGTGTTCTGGGGCTTCGGCGTCGCGTTGCTCAGCCTCGTGGCCGCGCTGCTGCTGTCGCTGTACAAGCCGGGTGGCAGGACGCGGTGGGGCCGCCGCAAGCGGACGGCACCCGGTCGCCCGGCGATCCCGGTCGTGGTCGCGGAGACGAGGACGATCGCCGCCGACACCGTCGCGCTCACCCTACGCTCCACCGGCGGTGGGCGGCTTCCCGGCTGGGAGCCCGGAGCGCACATCGACCTCGTCCTGCCCTCGGGACGGGTGCGCCAGTACTCCCTCTGCGGTGATCCCGCGGAGCTCGACGAGTACCGCGTGGCGGTGCTGCGCGAGCCGGCGGGGCGCGGCGGGTCGGCCGAGATCCACCAGCTGCGCGCCGGAGCGCGGCTCCGGATCCGCGGGCCGCGCAACCACTTCCCGCTCGAAACCGCACCGGCCCACCTCTTCATCGCAGGCGGGATCGGCATCACCCCGTTCCTGCCGATGATCCGGCGCCTCCACGCGGACGGCGCGCCGTGGCTGCTGCTCTACCGCGGGAGATCGCTGCGTTCGATGCCCTTCGCGGACGCGCTCGCCCGTCAGTACCCACACAACGTCCGGCTGGCGCCCGCGGACACGACGGCCCGCCCCGACCTGCACCGGCTGCTGGCGGAGGCACCCGCGGGTGTCGGCGTCTACTGCTGCGGGCCTGCGTCGCTGCTCGATGCCGTGGCGGGCGCGATGCCCCCGCACGGGGTCCTGCACACGGAGCGGTTCGCGGCCGCGGACCGCGGGGACCACCGGCCGGACCTGCCCTTCGACGCCGAGCTGCGCCGCACCGGCTCGACCGTCCACGTTCCCGCCGGCCGCACCCTCCTCGCCGCCATCCACGACGTGGACCCGACCCTCGACGCGTCGTGCGAGGAGGGCGTATGCGGCAGCTGCATCACCCGCGTGCTCGCCGGCGCCCCCGACCACCGCGACAGCCTGCTCGAGGCGCACGAGCGCGACCGCACCGACGTCATCTACCCCTGCGTCTCGCGCGCGCACGGAGGGCGGATCGTGCTGGACATCTAGTGTCCTGTGCGTGGACGGCATCGCCCTGAGCATCGGCCTGGTACTGCTGTTCGTCCTGATCGGCGGCTATTTCTCGGCCTCGGAGCTGGCGATGGTGTCGCTGCGGGAGGGCCAGGTCTCGCGGCTGTCGTCGCGCAGCAGGCGCGGGGCGAAGGTGGCCCGGCTGCGGGAGGACCCCAACCGGTTCCTCGCCGCTGTGCAGATCGGCGTGACGCTCGCCGGGTTCTTCTCCGCCGCCTACGGCGGGTCCACCCTCGCCGAACCGCTCGGCGCCCTGCTCACCTCGTGGGGCCTGCCGGCCGGGCTCGCGACCACGATCGCGCTGATCGTGGTCACGGCGTTGATCTCGTTCGTCTCCCTCGTCCTGGGCGAGCTCGTGCCCAAGCGGCTGGCCCTGCAGCGCGCCGAGGGCGTGTCGCTGTTCGTCGCCCCGGTGCTCGACCGCATCGCATCGCTGTTCCGGCCGGCCATCTGGCTCCTGTCGCGGACGACCGACGCGGTCGTCCGGCTGCTCGGCCTCGACCCACGGGCCGGCCGCGACCAGGTCACCGAGGAGGAGCTGCGCGACATGGTCGCCACCCACGAGCAGCTCGACCGCGAGGAACGCCGCGTGCTGGCCGACGTGTTCGACGCGGCGGACCGGCACCTGCGCGAGGTCATGCTGCCCCGCACCGAGGTCGACTTCCTGCCAGCTGCCACCGATCTCGCGACGGCGACCCGCGAGATCGTGGGGAAGCCGCACTCCCGGTACCCGGTGGTCGGCGAGGGTGTCGACGACGTCGTCGGCGTGGTCCACGTGCGCGACCTGCTCACCACCGCACTGCTCGACGGACCCGACGGGCGCACCGTCGCCGACGTCATGCGCCCGGTGCACGCCGTGCCCGAGAACAAGCCGATGTTCGTCGCCCTCGCGGAGATGCGCGCCAAGCGGGTGCACCTCGCCGTCGTCATCGACGAGTACGGCGGCACCGCCGGCATCGTCACGCTCGAGGACCTGATCGAGGAGATCGTCGGTGACATCGACGACGAGTTCGACGCTCCGCGGCGCGCAGCACAGGACCGGGCCGCGACGACGGGCGACGGTCGCGACGTGCTCCTCGACGGGCTCCTGCACCGCGACGAGGTCCGCGACCGGGCCGGTCTCGACCTGCCGGAGGGGGAGTTCGACACGCTCGGTGGTTACGTCCAGGACGCGCTCGGGCGGATCCCCGCGGTCGGCGACCGCGTCCCGGCGGGCGGCGCGACGCTGGTCGTGACCGAGATGGACGGCCGGCGCGTCGCGACCGTGCGCATCGAGCAGGACGAGACCTGATCCGGCGCTATGCCGACTCGTCCGCCTCGTCGCCCCGCTGCCCGGCGGTGGCGGTGAGCCACCACCAGAGCCGCTTGACCGGTGAGCCGGCCGCCGCTGCCGGGGCACCGCTCCCTCTCGCCAGCGCGATCAGGAGCGTCGCCGACACGGCCGGGACGATCCCGACCACCGCCATCACGACCGCGTCGCCGCGGGCGAGGCCGGTGAAGACCCCGGTCGCGCCGACCAGGAACAGGCCGATGGCCGCCAGCCGCGGTGGGACGGCCCCGCTGGTCGGCGGGATCGGGATCTCGTCCTGATCGATCCGGCGAGCGATCTCGTCGAACCGGCGTTGCTCGTCACGGGTGAGCGCGAGCCCCTCCTCGTGCGGGTGCGGCGGACCCGCCCTCCCGACGGCCTTGGCGCGACCTGGCCATGCAGCCCATATCCCCATGCGTTCCCCCCGGCACGCACTGCGTGCGCGCCCGACACCGACTCCCCCTCGAGATAAACGCTCCTGGGTGTCCCTGAGTTACACACGGGCCCGGCCGTCGAACGGCCGGGCCCGCGCCCCCGCCGACGTCGAGCTGCCAGAACGACCACCAGCACGAGGTAATTGCAATCTACTTGCAATTACCCGGCCCGGCCAGTGAACGGCCGCTCGACCCGGTCCGCCCGCACCGCGAGCGGCTCCTCGTCCGTGCGCAGCGCAACCGTGGAGGACATCAGGTCCGGTGCGGGTTCGGGTAGCTGCGCTGCGAGCGCGGACCCCAGCTGCCGGTCGACGCCGTGGGCCCCGGGCCTCCGCCAGTGCCATCCGCGTCTGGTCCACGCCCGCGCCGGCCGCACCCCCCGGAGCGGTCGGCGCCGAGCAGCCCGCGAGAACGAGACGCGGAGCACGAAGGCGACACGTCGGTTCACGGCCGCACGGTAGTCACAGTTGCGAACTACTGGCAAGAGCGTAAGGATCGCGCCTACCTCACACGTGATCCAGAGCGAGGAAGTCCCGATGATCCAGTACAGCCTCCCCGACCTGCCCTACGACTACGGCGCCCTCGCCCCGCACATCGCAGGCGAGATCATGGAGCTGCACCACTCCAAGCACCACCAGACCTACGTCGGCGCCCTCAACCAGACCCTCGACAAGCTCGCCGAAGCCCGCGACAGAGGCGACTTCGGCGCCATCGTCGGCCTCGAGAAGACCCTCGCCTTCAACCTCGGCGGCCACGTCAACCACTCCACCTTCTGGCAGAACCTCTCCCCCGACGGCGGCGACAAGCCCACCGGCGAACTCGCCGCCGCCCTCGACGAGCACTTCGGCTCCTTCGACGCCTTCCAGGCCCACTTCACCGCCGCCGCCACCACCATCCAGGGCTCCGGCTGGGCCATCCTCGGCTGGGACACCCTCGGCCGACGCCTGCTCATCCACCAGCTCTACGACCAGCAGGCCAACCTCCCCGCAGGCCAGATCCCCCTCGTCCTGCTCGACATGTGGGAACACGCCTTCTACCTGCAGTACCGCAACGTCAAGCCCGACTACGTCAAGGCCTGGTGGAACGTCATCAACTGGGCCGACGCGGCCGAGCGCTTCGACAAGGCCCGCGGGGCCTGACGCCTGGTGATCGATCTGTGAGTGTGTCGGTGCGGTGCTCCTGGGTGGAGAACCGTCAGGCTCGGTGCCGGTGACCCGATGTGACTCGTGATCGATCTGGCCGCTTCGGCGTGCCCTGTCTCGGACTTGTTCCGTCGTGGTCGCCGGCACCGGCCCGGCTCACCGGTTGGCCTGATCAGAAGCCTGTCCGCCGGTTACGGCGTGACCCGTCACAGATGTGCCACGTGGTGACCCTCACCCGGGCCGGTGCCGCCTGTTGGACCCGTTCCCCGTCAGAAGGACCAGGCCCGTGCCCATGTTGGCAGAACGTGTCGACGCCGTCGTCGGTGTCGACACCCACCGTGACACCCACGACGACACCCACGACGCAGAAATCGCCCTCCCGACCGGAGCCCCGGTCGCGACCTGCCAGGTCAGCAATGACTCCCGCGGCTACGCCGAGCTGCTGGCCTGGATCGGCGATCACGCTCCCGGGTCGCGGGTCGCCGTCGCGATCGAGGGCACCCGCAGCTACGGCATCGGACTAGCGCGCGCAGTCAGCGGTGCCGGTGTGATGGTGATCGAGTGCGAGCAGCCCAACCGCAAGTCCCGTCGCGGTCGGGGAAAGTCCGACGCGATCGACGCGCACCTGGCCGTGCTCACCGCGCTGCGGCTTGACGCCGACCAGCTCCCGAGCCCGCGCGCCGATGGTGACCGCGAAGCGCTGCGGATCCTGATGGACGCCGGATCCTGATGGACGCCCGCCACGAGCTCACCGACAGCTCGACCGCTCAGACCAACCGGCTACGCGCACTGCTGCTGGGCGGCGACGACCGCGACCGTGACTTCGCCCGTGGCACGCTCACCGACACCAGGCTCGCTGCGCTGGCCCGCCACCGTCCGGCCCGCGATGCCAGCCGCGAGCAGGTCGTGCGCCAGGCCGAGATCCGGCGCCTCGCTCTCGCACTGCGAGGGTCTCACCGCGCACTACGGGCCAACAGCCGCGAACTCCAGCGCATCGTGGACGACCTCGCTCCCGGGCTGACCGACCGCCGCGGCATCGGCCCGATCATCGCCGCCCAAGCGATCATCAGCTTCTCCCACCCCGGGCGCTGCCGCAACGAGGGCGCCTTCGCCGCGCTCGCCGGCGCCAGCCCGCTCGAGGCCAGCAGCGGCCACATCAAGCGGCACCGGCTCAACCGCGGCGGTGACCGCGCCCTCAACAGCGCACTGCACACCATCGCGATGGTCCGCATGCGCAGCTGCCCCACGACCAAGGCCTACCTCGCCCGCCGCACCGCCGAAGGGAAGACCACCCGAGAGATCCGACGCTGCCTCAAGCGCTACATCGCGCGCGAGCTCTACCGCTTCCTCACCGCGACCATCACGACCACAAGCAGCAACGCGTCCTCAGCCGCTTGACAGATATAGAAGCGTCCGAGATGCAGGAACCGGCCCTCGCGAGGGCGCTCAACGTGGTCTCGGAACGATCAGCGCGGCATGATCGGTCCAAGCTGGGCGGCGAGGGAACTGAGCAGCACTTCGGAACGATCACGCGGGGTTTGCATGATCAAGTCGACACCACGGGGGTTCGATCTCGACCCGAGCCCCGTGGTGCCGACCTGATCATGGGATGCGCGGCTTGGGCGCGCCGTTCCCGACACCCCGCGCCGGACGCTGGTCGCGCACCTCTCCCGGCTGCCCGTGCAGCCCGCCCCGTTGCCCGCGCCACGCACCCGCCGTCGTGGCCGGGTTGGCAGAACTACCGAACCCCGTCGTTGCGTGGGCGGCCGTCCCCGACCGGAGGGCACGGCGGTTCACGACGAGCCCGTCTCCGCCGGGTGCCTACGCAACTATCCTGTGGTGCAGATCATCCCTGGTAGGACGACCACAGGCCAGTTGCCCCCGCTACTCAACCGGAACGGGCTCGCACGCAGGTGCGGGAGGCGAGGCCGCATCTCGCAGGGCGCCCACGGGATCGGTGTTCTCCAAGCCGGCCACCCGCCCGACCGCATCCGCGCAACGCGCGTCGCGCCCGCTCGAGTCCCGGTGGTGGATCCGAGAGGGCGAGCGGGGCCTGGAGATGTACATCTCCGACCGACCGACGCGAGCGGCACTCGAGAATCGCGCCAACCCACCCGAACTCGCACCCAGCAGGTCAGGCCCCCCGAGCCGCCCGGAGGAGCAGGTGCATGCCCACGTCCGTGGACCGCTCCCGGATGTCCGTGCGCCCGCCGGGCAGGCGGGGGTCCCGGGCGATCACCTGCCCGTCGGCCGTGGTGACGCAGAAGCAGACGTAGCCCACGGGCTTCGCCTCGGTGCCGCCGCCCGGCCCGGCCACCCCCGTGATCCCGACGCCGACGTCGGCGCCGAACCGCTCGCGGGCGCCGTCGGCCAACGCCCGCGCCACCTCCGGCGACACGGCGCCGTGAGTGGCGATCATCTCGGCGGGCACGCCGAGCAGGTCGGTCTTGGCCTGGTTCGAGTAGGCGACCACCCCACCCGCGACGTAGTCGGACGACCCGGCCAGATCGACCAGCCTCGCGGCGAGCATGCCGCCGGTGCACGACTCCCCGGTGGCGACGGTCCACCCGCGCTCGCGCAGGGCACGGGCCAGCAGCTCGTCGGTGCTGGTGCCGTCGGCGCTCACCAGGTGCCGGGCGTGCCGGGCGGCCAGCTCGGCGTGCACGGCCTCGGCCACCGCCTCGGCGCCCGGTTGCGGGCGCAGGTCCACCTCCAGCTCGGAGCGGCGTAGACAGGTGGTGATCTCGACGTCGGACAGGTCGCACTCCGCCTCGATCGCCCGCAGGGTGGCCGCGATCTCGGACTCCGGCAGGCCGAAGTAGCGCAACGACCGGGCGCCTGCGGCGGGCACGCGCGCCAGCAGGTCCCGCACGGGCGCCGAGGCCAGCGCGGCGGGCCACATCCCCTGCAGCTCACGAGGCGGCCCGGGCAACACCACGACGAGCGGTCCGCCGGGACGGGGCACCACGAGCCCGGGAGCCGTACCGACCGGGTCGAGCGCCACCGCGCCCCTGGGCACCATGGCCTGTTTGCGGTTCGCCGCGTCCAGCGCGGGGCCGCCGAATCCGGTGCGGGCGGCGAAACCGGCCAGGATCTGCGCGATCCGCGCGTACATCGCCTCGTCCAGGTCGAGCGGCACGCCCGCGAACCGGGCGACGACCTCGCCGGTCAGGTCGTCGGCCGTCGGGCCGAGGCCGCCGCTGGTGACGACCAGCTCGCAGCCGTCGTCGTCGGCGCGCTCCAGGGCACGGGCGAGGTCGTCGGGCCGGTCGCCGACGAGCTGCACGTGCGCCACCTCGAAGCCGAGCGCGGCGAGCTCGCGGGCGAGCCACGGGCCGTTGCGATCGGAGATCGCCCCCGTCAGCAGCTCGCTTCCGGTGACGACGACGGCGGCCCGCGGCCGGAGAGCACCCACACCGGCGACCGTATCCGGATCAGGCGGCTACCGCCTCCAACGCCACGGCCGCCGACTCGTCCCCGATCTGCACCGCCTCACCCACCCGCACCGGGTCGACGCACAGCGCGCCCATGCCGGCGGAGCGGGCCGGGCCGATCGCGGCGAGGTGGCCCGGCCCCCGCTCCGGGTGCGCGGCGTCGGTGACCAGGCGCAGGTCGGCGCCGTAGCGGCGGGAACCCTGGGCGAGCGAGCCGAGCCCGGGGACGATCCGGTCGAGCGCGCGGGCCCACAGGGAGAGCCCGGCGTCGGGGTCCCCGTGCAGGTCGTCGCTCCCCCGGCACAGCAGCACGAGCACGTGGGTGGCACCGCCGCGCAGGGCCCGCGCCATGGCGAGCGGTTCGGCGACCGACCCGTCCACCCAGCGCCGGCCGCCCCAGGAGATCGGGGGGCCGGCCAGGAGCGGGATGGCCGCGCTCGCGCGCAGCGCCCGCTGCCAGTCCTCGACCGTCTCCATGCCCTCCAGCGTGTGGGCGGTCAGGTCCGCCGCATCGGTTGCCACGATGCGCAACGGCGCGGGTGTGCGCCCCAGCTCGTGCCACGCGAGGGGCTTGCGGTCACCGAGCACGTCGTGCACGAGGTGGTCGAGGGCGACGACCGGGCGCCGGCTGCCCAGCCGGCGCATGTTGATGAACACGTCCGTGGAGAGGTCCTCGGGGTAGCTCGCTGCGCAGGCGGCGGCCTCTCCGGTGAGGAAGGCCGCCCCGCTGAACCCACCGGACGACGCCCCGTAGACCTCGTCGAAGGCGGGCACGAGGCCGGCCCGGTCGAGCGCGCGCAGCATTCCCGCCACGTACGCGCCGCGCATCCCGCCCCCGCCGATGACGAGGGCGACCCGGTGATCGTCGTCACGAGCGCCGGGCGTGGTGCGGGCTGCTTTCCGCTCG
The DNA here is from genome assembly GCF_007994075.1 of Pseudonocardia hierapolitana. Lineage (NCBI taxonomy): Bacteria > Bacillati > Actinomycetota > Actinomycetes > Pseudonocardiales > Pseudonocardiaceae > Pseudonocardia > Pseudonocardia hierapolitana. The sequence continues at coordinate 2,006,624 of NZ_VIWU01000001.1, forward strand.
TGCAGGACCTCGATGACCTCCCGGTCACCGTGCAGGAAGGGGACGGGAGACACCATCGGCACCCGAGAAGGGTAACGGGAGCGGCGGAGTCGCCGACCTCGCAGCCACGACCGGTGCTCGGGCGATGACGACGGGCAGCGGCCATGGACGTCGTTCACCGCGGCTAGGCTGTCGATCGGCGCCGCGGGGCAGGACGCCCCGACCGCCCTCCACGGGGGACGATCCGCAGGTCCGAAGGGCTGGTGACCCGGACGGGTTCGCCGTCGCGCGGGCGGCGCAGCGGCGGGGAGCACGCGGAGTGACCGCTCGCCGTCGCGGTCGACTCAGTCGAACGAGCCGAGCGCGCCGAGGTTGCGCGCAGCATGTCAGCGCGCGCCGAGCGGCGAGCGGGACGCGCCCATTGTCGAGCAGTGGCGCCGAACGGCAATGTCGAAACGTCGAACGGTTCCCCTTGGAACGTTACTGCTATTCGGCGACGTGCCGTCGAATTGGTCCGAGCGAGTGATTCATAAGGTGACTCAGATCACAGGCTTTGGTTACAAAGAGCTGTGAAGCTCTCAGGTCCCTCACTCCACCGGCTGATCAGCCCGACAGGTACCCTGTCACCGACCTGGGGAAACCCGGGCATCCGAGTGGCTGCTTCCACCACTGTGGTTGCGCTGCGTAACGACGGACCTGGGCGATCGTGGACCTATCGGTTGCGAAACCATCGTCTGTCAGAGGCGGCCGGAACGGTCGTCAAGAATTGGAGGGGCATTCCATGCAGTCGTCGAGGATCTTCATCGTCGGATCGGGTGTCGTGGGAGCTGCAACGGGTGGCGGCCTCCGCGAGGCCGGCCACGACGTGACGTTCATCGACATCAACGAGGCGCGGGTCAAGGAGCTCACGGCACGCGGGTGGGATGCCCGCACCGAGATCGACCTGACCGACGAGCCCGAGTCGCTGATCTTCCTGACCCTGCCCACGCCGCACGAGGGGCACCGCTACGACCTGTCGGCGTTCGAGGCCGGCACCGCGTCGGTCGGACGCGCACTCAAGGGCTCCGCTGCCCGCCACACGGTCGTGGTGCGCTCCACCGTTCCCCCGGGCACCACGGAGGGCCTGGTCAAGACCACCCTGGAGGAGAACTCCGGGATGGTGGCCAACGAGGGCTTCGGGCTGGCCTCGAACCCCGAGTTCCTGCGCGCGGTCTCGGCCGCCGAGGACTTCGCCAACCCCTGGATGACCATCATCGCCAGCCGCGACCCGCAGAACGTCGAGCGGCTGCGCGAGCTGCTGTCCCCCTTCGGTGGCGAGCTGCGCACCTTCTCCGACCCGGCCGAGGCCGAGTTCATCAAGGCCGCGCACAACATCTTCAACGCCACCAAGATCAGCTTCTGGAACGAGATGTGGCTGGTCGCCCAGAAGCTGGGCCTGGACCTCGACCCGATCGCCGCCACCGTGGCCCGCTCCGCGGAGGGCTCGATCAACCCCGAGTACGGCATCCGCGGCGGCGCCCCCTACGGCGGGGTCTGCCTGCCCAAGGACACCTGCGGCTTCCTCGGGTTCGCCAAGACCATCGACGTCGACATGCCGCTGCTCGCCGCGGTGGTTGAAACGAACGACCGCCTCGCCGCGATCGTTTCAGAAGAGGTCGACACCGCCACGCACGCCGCTACTCACGCCCAGCTGCGCATGGCCGCCAGTGGAAAGGAGACGGCTGCTGCTGGGGCGAGCGGACAGCAGCAGCACGAGCCGGCATGAATCTACCTGCGTATTACTACGTGCTGGGCACCCCGCTCGGGGTGCTCGGCCTGATCCGGTGGGCCACGTGGCTGGTCCGCCGGATCCCGGCAGTGCTCTACAAACCGGTCGTCAACAACTACCGGCTCCCCATGAGCATCGTGGTCCCCACCTACCAGGAGGACCCCGAGATCTTCGCCATGGCGATCGAGTCCTGGTTGGCCAACGGTGTCGAGGAGGTCATCCTCGTCATCGACGCATCGGACACGACCTGCCAGGAGATCGCACGCAGGTACCCGGTCCGGATCGTGATCACCGACGTCCCGGGCAAGCGGGACGCGTTGCGCCGCGGTTGGCGCGCCGCCCGCACCGAGCTCGTCGCCCTCGTCGACTCCGACACCATCTGGGCCCCCGACGTGGCCGCCGAGGTGTGCAAGCCGTTCGCCGACCCCCGCATCGGCGGGGTCGGCACCCGGCAGAGCGTCTACGGCACCAAGGGGTTCCTGGCGCGGATCACCGACATGTTCCTCGACAACCGGTACTTCGACGAGAACGCCAGCCAGACCCTGCTGGGTCAGGCCGTCGCGTGCCTGTCGGGCCGCACCGCGATCTACCGCCGCAGCCTGCTGCTGGAGATCGAGGCCGAGTTCATGGAGGAGTCGTTCTGGGGCATCCCCTGCCTCTCCGGGGACGACAAGCGCCTCACCACGCTCACGCTCGAGCACGGCTACCTCACCTACATGCAGCGCACCGCCGTGGTGTGGTCGACGTTCCCCGACAAGTGGGCCATCTTCTTCAAGCAGCGCGTGCGCTGGGCCCGCAACACCTGGCGCTCCGACATGCGGGCGCTGTCGAAGGCCTGGATCTGGAAGCACCCGTTCCTCGCCTACACCATGGTCGACAAGGCCCTGTCGGGCTTCACCGTCCTGCTCGGTCCGATCTTCCTGGTCACCGCGCTGATCGCGCAGGAGTGGGTCGTCGCCGGCATCCTCATCGCCTGGTGGCAGATCAGCCGCGCGGCGAAGTTCCTCCCGCACATCGTGCGACGGCCGTCGAGCTTCTTCTTCGTCCTGGGCTACGTGGTCGTCTCGTGGCTCATGGCGCTCATCAAGATCCGTGCCCTGATGACGATCCGCTACCAGAAGTGGGGCACCCGCCAGGTCGCCGTCGAGAACGGGCAGGTCGTCCGCACCGCGGGCGCCGGCGGCGGCATCGAGGACGACGCGACCATCCCCATGCGGGCGGTCGGTGTTGGGAGGGCCGCATGACCAGCTCCCGTAATCACACGCGCGGTCTCGCCAGGATCATCCTGGCGAGCCTCGCCATCGGCGCGCTCACGCTTCCCGTCACCGCGGGCTCGGCCGCGGCTGCGACCGCGGGCAACGCCGTGGCCCAGTCGACTCCGCCAGGGGGCAGCGACACCGGTGGTAGTGCCACCGACCCCGGCGGTGACGGGAGTGGCTCCGGCAGCGACCCCGGCGGCGACGGCGGCGGGAGCGGCGGCGGAAGCGACCCCGGCGACGGTGGCGGCAGCGGCGGCGGCAGCGGTGGCGGCAACACGAACCCCGACCCCGACCCACCGCGCGCCGTCACCCCGAGGCCCACCGGACCCTCCCAGCAGGAGCTCGAAGAGAAGCGCCAGCAGGAGGAGCAGCGCAAGGCGGAGGAGAAGGCCGCGAAGGAGGCGGCCGAAGCTGCCCGCAAGGCCGAGGAGAAGCGCCTCAAGGAGATCGAGCGGCAGCGGCGAGAGGCCGCCGAGCGCGCCGAGCAGGCAGCCAAGGCGCGTGCGTCGTGGGACGAGCGCGGCCGGCCCCGCCAGATGGTCACCATCCGCACGGACCGCGTCGAGGTCGTCGACAACGGGCGGCTCACCACCCTCGTCCCGCGGCGCCCCGGCTCGCTGGACCTGCAGGGGCTCGATCGCATGCTGCCGGCCGACTGGATCACCATCGACGGCGACACCGCCACGGTGAACACGGCCATCGTCCTGACGCCGGGCGTCAACTTCGAGATCGCCGACATCCCCACCGTCAAGCTGACCGGTGGACCCGAGGTGCCGGACGCCTCCGCGATCTACACCGGCAGCGGGCGGCTGACGCTGAAGAACACCACGCTCTCGGGCGTCGACCGCGGCGGGCAGCAGCTGCCGATGGACGCGGTCGGCCGGCCCTTCCTCGAAGCGGCGGGCGGCGGCGAGATCAACGCCACGGACGTCACCATCACCGACATGGGCGTCCCCGAGCACGGCCAGGCGACCGCGGAACCCGCCGTGGGCTTCAACCCGGGCAGCACCGGATCGCTCGTCCGCACCACGCTGCAGCGCAACAACGTCGGCGTGGAGGTCTCGAAGGCCCAGGGCGTGCAGCTCGACGGGCTGACGGTCACCGAGTCCGAGGGCGACGGCATCGTCCTCAACGGCGACCGGGGCACCCGCATGGCCAATCTCCGCGCCGAGAAGAACGGCGGCAACGGGATGTTCGTCGGCGGGGACAACTCCGACCGGCCGATCAGCGGACTCACCACGCTGAACAACAAGCTCTACGGCCTGGTCGTGACGGTGCAGAAGGGCACCAAGATCAGTGGCATCAGCACCGAGGCCGACGAGGCGGGCGGCCTGCGGCTGAACCAGGTGGAGAACGTCACGGTCACCGACTTCGCAGCCACCGACCAGCCGATCGGCATCTTCACCCACGTCGGCAGCACCGGCATCGTGCTCGACAACGTCCGCACGAACGGCGGGCGCCGGGGCGTGGTGGTCGAGAAGAGCACCACCAACCTGGAGCTGAAGAACTCGACCATCGAGGGTGCCCGGGTCGCCGGCGTGAACGTCGGTGGCAAGGAGATCCAGGTCAACGGCGTGCAGATCACCGACGCCAAGGCGGGTGTGCGCGTCGAGCGCGGCGCCGCGCACGTCAAGCTCACCGGCACGACGATCGACGGCGGTCGCGACGGGGTCGTCTCCTCGCCGGGTGCGCAGGACGTCACCATCACCGACCTCACGGCCAACAACGTCGAGGACGGCGCGATCCGTCTCGGCACCCCGCACGCCGTGGTCAGCGGCGGCACGATCAACGGTGGTGCCACCGGCATCCAGGTCACCGGACCGGCCACGATCACCGCGGTGGCGATCAACGGGCCCAGCGCGGGCATGCGGGTCCGCTCGTCCGAGATGGTGCGCGCGGAGAACGTCGCGATCGAGGCCACCGACCTGGGGCTCGACGTGTCGCCCGGTAGCCAGATGGTGCTCGCCAACTCGAGCGTGCACGCGCTGGAGGCCGTCCGCGGGGTGTTCACACCGGAAGGCGCGAACAACATCAGCCTTCCCCCGCTCAACCTGCTGGCCGCCATGGGCGTGCCGCTGATCCTGCTGGCCATCGTGCTGGAGCAGGTGCACTCATTCCGCCAGCGCAAGGTGGGCGGCAACAAGAAGCGCCTGCCCCCGGCGATCCCGGTGGGTGCCGGCTAGGAACGCGATGTCCAGATCTCCGTCCCGGCGCGCCGCCGCCGCGGTCCTCGGCGTCCTGCTCGTGGGCGTCGCGGGCTGCGGCGGCGGTGCGTCGTCCTCGGACGCGGAGCCCCCGGCCCCCGGTACCACCGGCAGCGGCGTCGAACCGGCGGCGTTGGAGGAGTTCCTCGGCAACGGGCTGCGCCACACCGGGGACGGTGGGTTCGGACTGGACATCTCCCAGGTGGTGGAGGACCCGGACGCGCCGAGCGGGGAGCTGCTGCGCGCGTTCTACCCCGCCGGGTCGGCGAGCCGCGGCACCGACGGGCCCGACGGCGGGATGCAGGCGCGCATGCGACTGCCCGGACCCACCGACGTGGTCGATCTGACCTACCAGGTGCGGTTCCCGGAGGGCTTCGACTTCGTCAAGGGCGGCAAGCTGCCCGGGCTCTACGGCGGCGCGGGCAACAGCGGCGGCGAGATACCGGACGGCAGCGACGGCTTCTCCACCCGCTACATGTGGCGGGCCGACGGCGCGGGCGAGGTGTACGCGTACCTCCCGACCTCCGAGGAGCACGGCACGTCGCTCGGGCGGGGGTGCTGGTCGTTCGCGCCCGGGTTGTGGACCACCATCCGGCAGCGGGTGCAGCTGAACACCCCTGACGAGTCCGACGGCCGGATCTCGGTCTGGCAGGACGACCGGCTCGTGCTGGACCGCGGCGACCTGCAGTTCCGCACCGGCGGCGCGCTCCGGATCGACGGGCTCTTCTTCTCCACCTTCTTCGGCGGCGGCGACTCGTCCTGGGCGAGCCCCGCGGACCAGTACGCCGACTTCGCCGAGTTCGACCTCACCGAGGGCTCGGAGCCCCCACCGGGGGAGCCGCCTGCGTCCGACGACGACAGCGACTGCGGCACCCCGGGCGCATCATGACCACCGGCGTCACATCCGGTGCAGACCCGAGGATGACCCAGACGATGTCTCGACCGACCGCCTCCCACGCTGCCCGTCCCCGTGGCCGGACCGCCGTGCTCGGGGTACTCCTGGCCGTCGCCGCACTGCTGGCGAGCGCCTGCGGCAACCCGGCCCCCGACCCGCTCACGCGGAAGGAGGCGCCACCCAACGAGAAGGTGGACCCCGCCCAGCCGTGCGTGCGGGACGCCTCGGGCGGCGGTGGAGGCGAAGAGGGGGGTGGCGCGCCCACCGCCCGGTTCGACGCCGCCTCGAACACGATCAACCTGACCGCAGGCGAGGGGGTGACGCTGCCTGCGCTGGCCCAGCGCGTCAGCGGCAACACGCTGCGCGACACGGGCGACGGCGTGTGGGAGCTGCGCGCCGACATCGCCATCCTCAACGGGGCCTCGCTGCGGATCGCGGCGCCCGAGGTCAAGTGGCTCAAGCTGATCAGCGAGAACGGCAAGTTCGCATCGCTGAAGCCCTCCGGCGGGGGCCTGGACGTCGTCGGCTCCTGCATCACGTCGTGGGACCCGGGAGCGAACGCCGCCGACACGAACCTCGACGACGGCCGCGGCTACCTGCTCGCCCGCGACGGCGCGCGGATGGACATCGACAACGCCGAGCTCCGCTTCCTCGGCAACGGCACGGTCGAGTCCTACGGGCTCTCCTGGCGCACCGAGGGCACGACCGGGAAGATCACCAACAGCGTCGTGTCCAACAACTACTTCGGCCTCTACAGCTACGAGGTGAACGGGCTCGTCATCACCAACAACGAGTTCCACGACAACCAGCTGTACGGCATCGACCCGCACACCGGGTCACACAACATGACCATCGAGGGCAACGTCGTCCACGACAACGGCAAGCACGGCATCATCCTCGCCGAGGACTGCACCGACAGCGTCATCCGCAACAACACCGTCTACCGCAACGCCCACCACGGGATCGTGCTCTACCTGCGGTCGGACCGGAACACGATCGAAGGCAACGACACCTTCGCCAACGCCGCCCAGGGCATCAACATCAACGAGTCGCACGACAGCGTCATCCGGAACAACCGCGTCTACGACAACAACGAGTCCGGCATCGGCGTCACCCAGACCTCCGAGAACAACCTCGTCGAGAACAACCAGGTCCGGGGGAACAAGCAGGACGGTGTGCGTGTGGTGAGCGAGTCGGCCCGGAGCACGGTCCGCGCCAACACGGTGGGCGAGAACGGCCGGTACGGCGTGTACGTCGACATCGACGGCGACGTGGACATCGCGGACAACACGATCTTCGCCAACCGGTCGGGGATCATGCTGAAGGGCTCGGCCGTCGTGCCCGACGGAACGAACTCGATCTTCGACAACCAGCAGGCCCCGATCGTCAACGACTGAGCGCGCCGAGGTTCCGCGTCATCACCTGACCGGGACCGCGTTCCACCCGAACGAGCCGCCCGATCACGGGCGGGGCCGGCCCGGGCACATCTAACCTGATGCGCCCGGGCCGATCTTGTGCGCCCGATCGACGTCCGACCGGGAGGGTCTCGTGCCGCGCATCTCCCCGCTCCTCGCCGCGCTGGTCGTCGCGCTCCCACCGGTCCCGATCCCCGACCCCGGACCGGGCATCGGTCCGCTGCTGGGCCAGCTGTGGGAACGGGCGCTCAGCCCGATCCGCGACGTGAAGTTCCCCGCGGACCTGGTCGACCTCGACAACTGGTACCTCACGCTGCCCACGGGCGAGAAGGGCGACCCGGACGACGTCTACCCGCCCGCCCTCGGTTCCTTCGTCGGCGACTGGTTCCGGCTGAACGACGCGCGCGACGGCATCGTGTTCTGCGCCCACGCAGGCGGTGCCACCACCAGGAACAGCAAGTACCCGCGCTCGGAGCTGCGGGAGATGCGGGGCGGTGCGCCGGCGAGCTGGTCGAACGAGTCCGGCACCCACACCATGAGGCTCCGGCAGGCCGTGACGAAGCTGCCGCAGGCGAAGCCGCACGTCGTGACGGCACAGATCCACGACGAGGACGACGACGTCGTGATGGTGCGGCTCGAGGGCACGCAGCTCGAGGTCGAGTACGACGACGGCCGCAGCGAGATCGTCATCGACCCGCACTACGAGCTCGGGACCCCGTACGACCTGCGCATCGTGGCCGCCAACCGCGAGGTCGAGGTCTTCCACGACGACAGGCTGGTCGCCGACCTCCCGATCAGCGGTGACGGCTGGTACTTCAAGACCGGCAGCTACGTCCAGTCCAATCCGGAACGCGGCGAGGCTCCGGACGCCGTCGCCGAGGTCGTCCTGTACTCCCTCGAGGTCGAGCACTCTGGGTGAACGGATCCGGTGCGCCTGCGCCGCCGGCAAACGCTGCTTCCGCCGCCGGGGTGCGCCCGACCGGGCGACAGGTCGCCGAGCGGTCGCACAGGGGGTCATTTTTGCGCCGGGTGGCGACCCGCGGCCACCCGAATGGGTGTTTTCCGGATGGATACGGGTGACCCGGCAATTGCTCTGGATTCACCGGACCAGGTGTATTTTTTAGTGACCCACATCACAATCATGGTTACCCTTGGTTGAACGACATCCGTCGCCACGATCGCCCTCGAGGCGCCGGTGAGGCCCATATCTCACCCCTGAGCTGCCCCAACAGGCTACCGACCTACCAATAGCCCACAGTGCCCGGATACGAAGCGTAATCAGCAGTTACACGATCGTGGAGCCGCTCGATTGCGGAACCATCTCCCCTGACGCGACGGGTTCGGCCGCTCAGAAATAGGGGAAGGTGCAATTCCATGCAGTCGTCGAGGATCTTCATCGTCGGTTCGGGCGTCGTGGGAACGGCGACGGGTGAGGGCTTCCTGGCGGCCGGTCACGACGTCACGTTCATCGACATCGCACCGGAGCGGGTGCGCGAGCTGCGGGAGCGTGGCCTGGACGTGCGCACCGAGATCGACCTGACCGGCGAACCGGAGTCGCTCATCTTCCTGACCCTGCCCACACCCAACGACGGCCACCGCTACGACCTGTCCGCGTTCACCGCCGGCACCGCCGCCGTCGGCCGCGCCCTCGCCACGGCACGGGCGCACCACACCGTCGTCGTGCGCTCCACGGTGCCGCCCGGCACCACCGAGGGCCTGGTCCGCACGGTGCTCGAGGAGCAATCCGGCCGCGCCGTGGGCGAGGGCTTCGGGCTGGCGTCGAACCCCGAGTTCCTGCGCGCGGTGTCCGCGGCCGAGGACTTCGCCCACCCGTGGATGACCGTGATCGCCAGTCGCGATCCGCAGACCGTCCAGCGGCTGCGGGACCTGCTGTCGCCCTTCGGCGGTGAGCTGCGCACGTTCGCGGATCCGGCCGAGGCCGAGCTCGTCAAGTGCGCGCACAACATCTTCAACGCCACCAAGATCAGCTTCTGGAACGAGATGTGGCTGGTCGCCCGCAAGCTCGGCCTCGACCTCGACCCGATCGCCGCCACCGTGGCCCGCTCGGCCGAGGGCTCGATCAACCCGCAGTACGGAATCCGCGGCGGCGCCCCCTACGGCGGGGTGTGCCTGCCCAAGGACACCAAGGGCTTCCTCGGATTCGCCGACACGATCGGGGTGGACATGCCGCTGCTCTCCGCGGTGGTCGAGACGAACGACCGCCTCGCAGAATTCGTCGACCACGAGATCGCCAACCAGGCCGCAGCCGCCGACCAGATGCGGGCCCGCGCGATGGCGGGCTCCGACCGCGAGTCGGCATGAACCTTCCCGTCTACTACTACGTGCTGGGCACCCCGCTGGGGGTCCTCGGCCTGTTCCGCTGGGCCTGTTGGCTCGCCCGGCGCATCCCGGCGGTGCTCTACCGGCCCGTCCTCGCCGAGCACCGCCTGTCGATGAGCCTGGTCGTGCCGGTCTACCAGGAGGACCCGCAGATCTTCGCGGCGGCGATCGAGTCGTGGCTGGCCAACGACGTCGACGAGGTCATCCTCGTCATCGACGCCTCGGACCGGATCTGCCAGGAGATCGCCCGCCGCTATCCGGTGACGGTCGTGGTCACCACCGTGCCCGGCAAGCGGGACGCACTGCGCCGGGGCTGGCGCAAGGCGACGACCGACCTGGTGGCGCTGGTCGACTCGGACACCGTGTGGGCCCCCGACGTCGCCATCGAGGTGTGCAAGCCGTTCGCGGACCCCCGCATCGGCGGTGTCGGCACCCGGCAGTCCGTCTACGGCGCACGCGGGTTCCTGGCGCGGATCACCGACATGTTCCTCGACCACCGCTACTTCGACGAGAACGCCAGCCAGACCTACCTGGGCCGGTCCGTCTCGTGCCTCTCCGGGCGGACCGCGATCTACCGGCGCCACCTGCTGCTGGAGATCGAGGACGACTTCATGGACGAGACGTTCTGGGGTGTGCCCTGCCTGTCGGGTGACGACAAGCGCCTCACGACGCTCATCCTCGAACGCGGCCACCTCACCTACATGCAGCGCACCGCCGAGGTCTGGTCCACCTTCCCGGACCAGTGGCGGATCTTCTTCCGCCAGCGGCTGCGCTGGGCGCGCAACACCTGGCGCTCGGACCTGCGTGCGCTGTCGCGGCCCTGGGTGTGGCGCCATCCGTTCCTCGCCTACACGATGGTCGACAAGGCCGTCAGCGGCTTCACGCTCCTGCTCGGCCCGATCTTCATGGTCGTCGCGCTCGTCCACCAGAACTGGATCTTCGCGGCCGTGCTCGCGCTGTGGTGGCAGATCAGCCGCTCGGCCAAGCTGCTGCCGCACATCAGGCGCAGGCCGTCCAGCTTCTTCCTGGTGCCCGGCTACGTCTTCGTCTCCTGGGTCATGGCATTGATCAAGATCCAGGCGCTTCTCACCATCCGCCGCCAGCGCTGGCTCACCCGCCAGGTCGCCGTCGAGAACGGCGAGGTGGTGCGCACGTCGCAGCCGGGCGCACACCTGCACCAGCAGCAGGAGCCAGAAGCGCAGGCGCGGGCCGAGGGCCGGGAGCAGCAGAGGCCGAGCCAGTCCCGCACGGAGGCGGCGGTATGACCGGGCGCCACCGGATCGGCAGGTTGGCCGCCGCCGGTGCGGTGCTCGGGACCGTCGGCGTCCTGCTGAGCGGCGAGGTGTTCGGAGTGTTCGGCGGCGTCGCGAACGCGGCACCCGCGCCGGTCCGGGCGCCTGCAGCCGCCCCTGCCGCTGCTCCGGTCGCGGCACCGCTGCAGGCACCCCAGCCCGACCCGGAAGCCGCCGAGCGCGCCGCGGCTCAAGCGCGGGCACGGGCGCAGGCCGCGGCGCGGGCCGCCCGGGCGGCCGCCAAGCGCGCCGAAGCGGCCAGGAAGGTCCGTGTGACCTGGGAGAAGCGTGGCCGGCCGCACCGGATGGCCGTCGTGCGATCGAACCGGATCGACGTGGTGACCGACGGCCGCCTCACCCGCCAGGTCGGCCGGGGCGGCGGCTCCATCTCGATCAACACGCTCGACCGGGCGCTGCCCAGCGACTGGCTGGCGACGTCCGAGGGCACCGCCACGCTCAGCGCGGCGATCGTGCTCACCCCGGGGACCGCGCTCGAGGTGGGCGACCCGATCAAGCGGCTCGAGCTGATCGGCGGCGCCACCGCGCAGGACGCGGCGGCGATCTACACCGGCAGCGGCCGGGTGTCGCTGACGGGTGTCACCGTCACCTCGGCCGATCCGGCCACCCGGCAGGCCGTGACGCCCACAGCCGCAGGCCGGCCCTTCTTCGCCGTCTCCGCGCGCGGCCGGCTCGACGCGGTCGACTCGACGATCAGCGACCTCGGCACCCCGTCCACCGGGATCGACGGGGGCCGGGCAGGCGTGACGTTCAACCAGGGCGCCACCGGCTCGCTGGTGCGCACCACGGTGCAGCGCAACACCACGGGCGTGGAGCTGTCCCGGTCCGATGCCGTGCACCTCGAGGACGTCACGTTCACCGACTCGGTCGGGGACGGGCTCGTGCTCACCGGCGATCGCGGCACGACGATGCGCGGCATCCGGGCCCTCGGCAACGGCGACAACGGCGTGGTGGTCGCCGGGGAGAGCACCGGCCGTCCGGTGACCGACATCACGACGAACGGCAACGGCGGCTACGGCGTGGTGGTGGTCGGCCAGGCGCGCACCGAGCTCTCCGGGATCACCACCACGGCCGACCAGGCGGGCGGCCTGCGGATCAATCGCTCCACCGATGTCCATGTGTCCGGCCTCAGCGCCACCGACCAGCCGGCAGGCGTGTTCGTCCACGTCGGCAGCGCGCGGATCGCGCTCGACCACGTGCGGACCTCGGGCGGCAGGCGCGGTGTGGTGGTCGAGAAGAGCACCGACGGGTTCGAGCTGCGCGACTCGACGATCGACGGCGCCCGCGTGGCCGGCGTCGGGATCGGCGGCAAGCACGTGCTGCTGAGCGGTGTGCAGATCAGCGACTCGCGCGCCGCCGTGCGGGTCGAGCGCGGCGCGGAGGGCATCCGCCTCGCGGGGCTGGTCGTGGACGGCGGGCGGGACGGCATCGTGGCCACCCCGGGCACCACCGGCGTGGTGATCGCGGACCTCGTGGCACGCAACGTGGAGTCGGACGCGGTGCGGACCGCCAGCACGGACGCCGAGATCATCGGCGGGCGCATCACCGGCGGCACGACGGGCATCGACGTCGCGGCGGCCAGCACGATCTCCGGTGTCACGATCGACGGCGCCGCCGAGGGCATCCACTCCCGGTCGCCCGACCTCGTGCGGGCCGACGAGATGCGCATCGACGCGCTCAGCCTCGGCGTCAACGCCGCGCCGGGGAGCTCGTTCCACCTGACCGGCTCCAGCGTGCACGCGCTCGAGGCGCTGCGCGGGCCGATCCAGCAGCACGGCACGAACGACCTCAGCCTGCCGCCGCTCAACCTGCTCAGCGCGATCGGCGTGCCGCTGATCCTGCTGGCCATCGTGCTCGAGCAGGTGCACACCACCCGGCAGCGGCGGGCGGGCATCCGCAGGCGCCGGCTGCCGCCGGTGCCCGTCGGCGCGACGAGCTGACCCGCGCCGCCTGCCGAGGAGGGACCATGAACACGTCACAGATACCGGCCCGGGCCGCCCTCCTCGTGGCGACGCTCGGGGTGCTCGGCAGCGCGGTCGTGCTCGCCGTGGTCGGGAGCATCCCTCCGGAGCCGCAGCAGCTGGTGCGGCACGAGGCGGCCGCCGCGGTCCAGATCGACCCGGCCCGGCCCTGCAGCCGGGAGGCGCCCGAAGGGCCGGCAGCACCGCCGCCCGCGGGCGTGCAGGCCCGCTTCGACCCGGCCCAGAACGCCGTTGTGCTCTCGGCCGGGCAGGGCGTGACCATGCCGGCGCTCGCACAGGCCGTGGGCAACCCGGACCTCCTGCGCGAGGAGGCGCCGGGCGAGTGGCTGCTCGGCGCGGACCTCGCGGTGCTGCCCGGCACCTCCCTGCAGCTCGCCGCCCCGACCACCCGGTGGCTCAAGCTGCTCAGCACGGCGGGCCGGTACGCCTCCGTGAAGGCCTTCGGTGGCAACGTCGACGTGAGCGGCGTCTGCATCACCTCCTGGGACCCGGCCAAGGGCACCGTCGACACCGAGCCCGCCGACGGCCGCGGCTTCCTGCTCGCCCGTGACGGCACGCAGATGACCATCGACCACGCCGAGATCCGCTACCTCGGCCACGGGGAGGTCGAGTCCTACGGCCTGTCCTGGCGCACCGAGGGCACCGGCGGGAAGATCACCGACAGCATCGTGTCGCACAACTACTTCGGCCTGTACAGCTACGAGGTGGGCGGGCTCGTCGTGGCCGACAACGAGTTCCACGACAACGTCCTCTACGGCATCGACCCGCACACGGGCTCACACAACCTCACGATCGAACGCAACGTCGTCCACGACAACGGCAAGCACGGCATCATCCTCGCCGAGGACTGCGTCGACAACGTCATCCGCGACAACGTCGTGTACCGCAACAACCACCACGGCATCGTGGTCTACCTGCGGTCGGACCGGAACACGGTCGAGGGCAACGACACCTTCGCCAACGCAGCGCAGGGCATCAACGTCAACGAGTCCAACGACAACGCCATCCGCGGCAACCGGGTCTACGACAACATCGAGTCCGGGATCGGCATCACGCAGACGTCCCAGAACAACCTCGTCGAGAACAACCAGAGCCGCGGCAACCAGCAGGACGGGATCCGCGTCGTGAGCGAGGCGGCTCTCACCACGGTGCGCGCGAACACGCTCGGCGAGAACGGGCGGTACGGCGTGTACGTCGACATCGACGGCGACGTCGACATCGCCGGAAACCTGATCTTCGCCAACCGGTCGGGGATCATGCTGAAGGGCTCCGCGGTCGTTCCCGACGGCGACAACGCGATCTTCGACAACCACGAAGCGGCGATCATCGCGGGCTGAGCCGAGCCGCCCGGCGGGCGAAGGGGGGTGTTGTTGTGCGCCTCCGAGGCCGTCCGTAGGGTTGAACAGCGGCCCGCGAGGACAGACCGCCCCCCGAGTCCACGACACCCACATCGAGGAGCCGGTGCGCATGAGCGGCGACATCCCCGCCGACCACGGACCCATGGACGACAGCGACGAGATCGGCGAGGTCGTACGGTTCGACGTGGTCAGCCACGGCCCCGACGCACGGGTCGTGCACGTCGTCGGGGAGATCGACACCCTCACCGCTCCGGTGCTGCGCACCCGCCTCGACGAGCAGGTCGCGGCCGTGCCGCTGCTGGTCCTCGACCTCACCGACGTCACGTTCCTCGGCTCGGCCGGCCTCGCCGTGCTCGTCGCGGCCAAGGACGAGGCCGACCGCAGGCGGCACACGCTGCGGCTCGTGCCCGGCTCGCGGATCGTCACCCGCGCCCTCGAGGCCACCGGACTGCTGGGGATCTTCGACATCGCCGAGGGCGTGCCGCAGGCGCTCGAGCCCGCGGGCTGAGCGAGGTGGACCGCCGGATCGACACCCCCGACCGGGGGTCTGTCCGGCGGGTCCTCCCCATGATCAGCGCTTTTGGTGCCATGGTTGCGCGATGGACGCCCTCGACCTGACCGGGCTCACCGCCGCCGAGATCGTTGCGCGGGTGCGTGACGGGCGCAGCAGCGCGGTCGACGTCGCCCGCGCCCACCTGGCCAGGATCGCCGAGTACGACCCCGAGGTCGGTGCCTTCGCCGAGCACGACCCGGTCCGGGTGCTCGCGGAGGCCGGTGGTGTCGACGCCCGCCCCGACCGCTTCGCGCTCCCGCTCGCCGGCGTGCCGGTCGCCGTGCCGGACGACATCGACGTCGCGGGATACCCCACCCGCCACGGGTCGGCCGCGACGTCGGCCGAGCCGGCCCGCCGCGACGACGATCTGGTGAAGCGGCTGCGCGCCGCGGGCGCCGTCGTCGTGGGGAAGGCGCGGATGCCCGAGCTCGCGGCGTGGGCGTTCACCCAGGCCACTCAAGCGGCACCGCGCAACCCCCTCGACCTCTCCCTCGACCCGGGCGGCTCCGGCGCCGCAGCGGCCGTCGCCGCCCGGATGGCGGTGCTGGCGCTCGCCACCGACGGCGGTGGCGCGGCCAGGGTCCCAGCGGCCTGCTGCGGCCTCGTCGGCCTCAAGCCCGGCCCGCACGTCGTGCCGCTTCCCCGCGGGGCCGACGAGCACTGGTGCGGGCTCGGCGCCACCGGTCCCATCGCGCGCACCGCGGAGGACGCCGCTCTGATGCTGGGCGTGCTCGCAGGCGACCCGATCGACCTCGACGTGCCGGGCCCGCGCCGCATCGCACTGTCGCTGCGCGGGCCGTGGCCGTCCCGCGGGCTGCACGCCGACCACCGGGCCGCCGCGATCGGCGCGGCCGCCCGGCTGCGCGCCGGACCCGGCGGCGCGATCGTCAGCTTCGCCGACCCGCCCTACCCCCGCGGGCTCGCCACCCAGTGGCTGCGCCGCTGGCAGGCGGGAGTGGCCCTGGACGCCGAGGCGCTCGACCTCGACATGGGCGCCGCGGAGCGGTGCACCGCCACCGTCGTGCGCAAGGGCCGCCGCATCCTGCGCGTCGCACCGCCCCGCCCGGACACCGCCACCGCGTGGCGCGAGCGCGTGCTCGGCTGGATGGACGACGGCGGCTACGACGTGCTGCTCGGCCCGGCCACCGCCCAGCCGCCGCTCCGCGCGGGCGCGATGCTCGGGCACGGCTACACCTCGAGCCTGCTGACCACGGCCACCCGGCTCTCCTGCACCCCCGCCTGGAACCTCGCCGGCCTGCCCGCCGTGGTGGCCCCGGTCCTCATCGGCGGACGCCCCGTGGGCGTCCAGCTGGTCGGCCGCCCGGGCGCTGAGGCCGCCCTGCTGGCGGCGGCGGCGAAGCTGGAGCGCCGGGCGGTGCCGACGGCTGGCGCGGCGGCGCCCAGGGTGTACGCCTAGTTCCGTGAACATGGTGTGCGGCCCGTTCGGCGGCGGCCGCGCCCACGAAACGGCTCGGCCCCACAGCGGCACCGGGTGCGTTCCGCGGAACAGACCAACGCCAGCCGTGATCAGCGGCTCGACGCGAACGCAGCCGGATCCGGCCGTTCTCGCACCGATCTGCCGATCACGGCGGCATCGATCCCGAGGCCACCTGCTGCCGGCGGCGGGAAGCCCTTCGCGGGTCAGCGCTGGTTCCGCCACGGGCCGGTGATCGCATACATGATGCCCGGCGTCTGGATGCTCGCGAACAGCACCTTCTTGTCGTGCGAGTAGACGGGGCCGGCGAACTCGGAGTCGCCCGCCACCTGGTTGCGGGCCAGTTCGAACGCCTCGCCGCCCTCGGTGACGCCCACGAGGTGCTGAGTGCCCTCGCCGTCCTCGGCGAGGATCAGCCCTCCCCACGAGGAGACGGTGATGTTGTCCGGGCCGTCGAGCTCGCCACCCGGTGCGAACCGCAGCTTCAGGGTGAGCGTCGACCGCCTCGGGTCGTAGAACCACACCTGCCCGTCGTGCGGCACCGGGCTCTCCTCGCGGGCGAAGCTCGTGACGACGTAGGCCCCGCCGTCGCCCCACCAGGCGCCCTCGAACTTGCGCCCGCGGGTGATCTCGCCGGGGCCGAACTGGCTGCGGGTGGACGTCGTGCGCGCGTCGCGGTCCGGGACGGGGACCCATGTCACGTCGTAAGTGGTGCCGACCTCGATGCCGCGCGACAGGTCGTCCACGTGCGCCCCGGCCGCGTCGGTGCACCGCATCGCGCCGAAGTCACCGTCGGTCGGGCCGAGCGCGCGCAGCCCGCCCTTCCGACCGCGGTAGCCCCGCGGCGGTGCCCATCGGTACAGCAGCCCGTTCGGGTTCGACGCGTCCTCGGTGAGGATGATGTCGCCGCGCTGCGGGTCGACCGCCACGGCCTCGTGCGAGAACCGTCCGAGCGCCTTGATCGGCTCAGGGTCCCGGTTGGCAGCCAGGTCGAACGGGTCGACCTCGAACACGTACCCGTGGTCCTTCACCCGCCCGCCCGCTCCGGCCCGGTCCTCGGTCTCCTCGCAGGTCAGCCAGGTGTTCCAGGGGGTGATCCCGCCGGCGCAGTTCGTGGACGTCCCGGCGATCCCCACGTACTCCCGCACGCGGTTGCCGTCCCGGTCGGTCTCGACGATCGTGCAGCCGCCCGCGCTGCCCGGGTCGTAGGTGAGGCCGTCGCGGTGCGGCACCGGGAACGGGGTCGTGGCGAGGGGGTCACGGATCTCGTGGTTGTAGACGATCGTGGTGCCGCCCGCCCGCCCCCGGAAGGCGCCCGCCCCGTCGTGGTGGCTCGGGGTGGGCTCGCCCGAGTCGAGCTTGGTGACGCCGGCCTCGGTGACGATCGAGTAGCGGAAGCCCTGCGGCAGCGCGAGACGTCCGGCCGGGTCGGGGATCAGCGGCCCGTACCCCGGGGCCGCCGGCGCGGCAGCGGCGTTGGGAGCGGTGAGCAGCACGTCGCTGGCACCGAGCAGCACGACGCCGAACCCGGCGGCGGCACTTCGGCTGAGGAACCCGCGGCGGGACAGAGCCTCGGTCATGGTGGTCTCCAGTTCGGGGAGCGGCCGGTCGGGTTCACCCGACCGAGTGGTGGCCGGCGGAGATCGTGACCCGCGGTTGCGACGAACAGGTGAACGCCGCCCGTCCGGCGGCGGTCGGACCGGCGAGCGCTGATCGCTCCGAAATACGGCACAGCGCCCGGGAGAAGGCAATTCGGGTGAAACTGGGATCGATCAACGAGCCGTGATCGATGCGAGATGCGGCCTTACGCCCTGGCGAGGGCGGATCCACCGATCTCGGACGGATCACCGGCCCGTGATCGTTCCGAAATCGCGCTCAGCGCCCTCGCCAGGGCGGCAGGCCGTAGCTGGGAACGATCAGTGCGCGGCTCGGGATGCGGCCGAGCGCCTCGGCGGGGAGGTCCAGTGGCCAGCACGACGCACCCAGCAGCTCGGCCGCGGAGAACCCGCCGAGCACGCCACGGCCGTCGACGAGCAGGTGGGCGGCACGCGAGCGCACCTCCGGAGTGACCTCGACGTCGGCGCGGACGTAGATCCCGGTGAACAGGCGGCGGAAACGCGGGCCCCTCAGGACCTTGGGCGTGACGAGCCCGGCGGCGACGGCGTCGGTCCCGCGGAACGGCCGGCACAGATCGATCGGCATGGCCCGCACTGACGCCGCCCGGTCCGATCCGGTTCCACCCGCAGCAATGATCGATCGATCATGCCTGCGCGGGCGGCTTCCACTCCCCCGTGGCGAGGAAGTGCTCCAGCGTCGTCGTGTACGGCGTGAGGTCCATCCCCTGCCGCTGCAGCCAGGCGTCGTCGTAGTAGCTGTGCTGGTAGCGGTCGCCGCCGTCGCAGATCAGCGTGACGACGCTGCCCCGCACGCCGTCCGCCCGCATCCGCGCCACCAGCTGCCAGACGCCCCACAGGTTGGTGCCCGTCGACCCGCCCGCCCAGCGCCCGGTGACCGCGTGCAGGTGCCGGGCCGCCGCCACGCTCGCCGCGTCCGGCACGGGGACCATCAGGTCGATCACGGTGGGCACGAAGCTCGGCTCCATCCGGGGCCGGCCGATCCCCTCGATCCGCGACGGCATGCCGGTGGCGTATTCCGGGGCGTCGAGCGTCCAGCCGGGGAAGAACGCCGAGTTCTCCGGGTCGACGACGGCCAGGCGGGTGGGGTGGCGGCGGTAGCGCAGGTACCGCCCGATCGTCGCCGACGTGCCGCCGGTGCCCGCGCCCACCACGATCCACTCCGGCACCGGGAACCGCTCCATCGCCAGCTGCTCGAAGATCGATTCGGCGATGTTGTTGTTGCCCCGCCAGTCGGTGGCCCGCTCGGCGTAGGTGAACTGGTCGATGTAGTGCCCGCCGCTCTCGTCGGCGAGCCGCTGGGCCTCCGCGTACATGTCCGGCGCCCGGTCGACGAAGTGGCAGCGCCCGCCGTACCGCTCGATCAGCGCGATCTTCTCCGGGCTCGTGGTGCGCGGCATCACGGTCACGAACGGCACCCCGATCAGCTGCGCGAAGTACGCCTCGGAGACGGCCGTGGAGCCCGAGCTCGCCTCCACCACCGTGGTGCCCTCGACGATCCAGCCGCTCGTCAGCGCGTAGAGGAAGAGCGAGCGGGCGAGCCGGTGCTTGAGGCTGCCCGTGGGGTGCACGGACTCGTCCTTGAGGTACACGTCGATGCCCCACTCCGGCGGCAGCGGGAAGACGTGCAGGTGGGTGTCCGCGGAGCGGTTGGCGTCGGCCTCGACGCGCCGGATGGCCTCGGTGACCCAGGCGCGGGTGCGGTCACAGGAGCGGTCGACGGGTCCGGACACGCCACCAGTCAACCCCAGGGGCCCGTGATGGCGAACATCGTGCCCGGCACCTGCACGTTGGCGAAGAGCACGCGGCCGTCCGCGCTGAAGACGGGGCCGGTGAACTCGCTGCCGCGCTCGCCGCGGGCGAGCCGGAACGTCGTGCCGTCCTCGGCGGCGCCGACGAGGTGGTTGCCCCCGTTCCCGTCCTCGGCGATGATCACGCCCCCGTGCGGGGAGACGCTGATGTTGTCCGGCCCGTCGGCACCGTCGTCCTCGCCGGTGAACAGCAGCCGCAAGGTGAACGTCGAGCGGCGCGGGTCGTAGAACCACACCTGCCCGCGGTGGCTGCTCGAGAAGCTCGACACGATGTACGCGCCCCCGTTGCCCCACCACGCGCCCTCCAGCTTGTGGGCCCGGGTGACGCGGCCGTCGTCGAACTGCTTGCGCACCGACTCCTCCCGGGCGTCGCGGTCCGGCACCTCCACCCATTCCACGGCGTAGATGGTGCCGGGCGAGGTGGCCCGCGACAGGTCGTCCACGTGCCTGTCTGCCTCGTCGGTGCAGCGCATGGCCGCCAGCACGCCGTCGGTGTCTCCGAGCCCGCGCAGCGCCCCACGGCCGCCCTGGAAGCCCGTGGGCGGCATCCAGCGGTAGACGAGCCCGTTCGGCCCGGAAGCGTCCTCGGTGAGGTAGATGCCGCCGGTGGCCGGGTCCACCGCGAGTGCCTCGTGGGAGTAGCGGCCCAGTGCCTTCACCGGGCGCGGGTCGACGATCGCCGCCCGGTCGAACGGGTCCACCTCGAAGACGTAGCCGTGGTCGCGGTCGTAACCGCGCTCACCGGCGCGCGCCTCGGTCTCCTCGCACGTCAGCCAGGTCTGCCAGGGCGTCACGCCGCCCGCGCAGTTGGTGGACGTGCCCGCGATCCCGACGCGCTCGGAGATCCGCCGTCCCTGCGCGTCGGTCGTGACGATCGTGCAGCCGCCCGCCGCCCCGGGGTCGTAGACCAGCCCGTCGAGGTGCGGCACGGCGAGCTCCGTGCCCGCCCCCTCGCGGATCTCGTGGTTGAGCACGAGCACCGTGCCGCCACCTGCGGCGGCGAACGCGCCCGTGCCGTCGTGGTTGCGCGGGGTGGGCTCCCCTGTCTCCAGCGCCGTCAACCCCGCCTCGGTGACGACCGCGTACGTGAACCCCTCGGGCAGCGCCAGCCGCCCCGCTGGGTCGTCGACGACCGGCCCGTACCCGGCAGGCGGTGCGGCGATCCGCAGGACGTCGGTGCTCCCGGCCAGCAGGACCCCCGCCGCCGACCGCCGGAGGAACGAACGCCGCGACAGCCCCATGGGTCCGATGAAAGCGGACGGACGGCGCGAGGCGGGCCACGACGTGCGGTCACGTACCTCCATCGGGGCGACTTCACCCACCCCGGCCCGGACTTCACACGGTGCCGGCCTCGTGTGAAGTCCGCGCCGGGGTGGGTGAAGCAGTCGCTCCACCCTGGGTTAGTGCACAATCACGCTCTGAAGTCACGTCGCACGAGCGCGCGGCGCCTCCGAAAAGCGATCTTCGCACGTCACGTGCCCCATGCGGCGGGGGCGCCGCAGGCCGCAGCTCGTCGACCGCACGCCCCGCAAGGCCGTGCGCTGCAGTGATGCCGAACACCGTCGGACGCAGGAGGACACCCGCCCGCCGACGCCATATGGAGGAACACCGGTTCGAGCGAACACACTACCGGCCGTGACGATCAGCACCCCCCAGAACTCCGTCCACAGCAGTGGGGGCGTCCCGTCCCCAGCAGGAGCGTCGTTCGACATCGTCCGCCGCGGCTACGACCGCGACCAGGTCGATGCGCAGGTGCGCGAGCTCCGTGATCGCATCAACGCCGCCGAGACGGCGCGCAAGGCCGCCGAGCAGCACGCGCGGGCCCTCGAGGGCGAACTGCGCACCGCCCGCGCGCAGCAGCCGGACGGGCCCATCTCCCAGGAGAGCTTCGGGTTCCGCGCGGAGAAGATCCTGCGACTCGCCGAGCACGAGGCGGCCGACGTCCGCAGCCGCGCCGCCAACGAGGCCACCGCGCTCGTGGAGCAGGCCCGTGCCGACGCCGAGCGGCACCGCCACGAGGTCGAGCAGAAGCTCATCGCACGGTCGGCCGAGCTCGACCAGGAGGCCGCCCAGCGCAACGTGGCCATCCAGGAGCGGGAGCAGCAGGCCGCCGCCATGCTCGCGGCCGCCCGCGAGGACGCCAGCCGCATCACCGACGACGCGCGCGCCGCGGCCGACAAGGTGCTCTCCGAGGCGCAGGCCCGCGCCAAGGAGGTGCTCAACCGCAGCGACCAGGACCTCAAGCGTCGCCGTGAGGCCGCCGAGCAGGAGCTGCGGCGCATCGGCTCGCTCCACGAGGGCGTGCGCAACGAGATGGCCCGGCTCCACAAGCTCCTCGGCACCGAGCTCGGCGAGGCCCTCACGCGCACCACCACCAACACCAACAACGACTCCGCGGAACGCAACGCCGTCACCGCCCGCGCGTAGCCGCGGCAGCGCTGATCGTCCGTTCCGATCCGCACCCCGCAGACGGCCCGGACGGGTCCCTCCACCTGACCCGTCCGGGCCGTCTGCCGCTTCCGGTGGCACGGGACGGCTCATAGCCTTACGGTTGCGACCGATGTCCGAGACGCGCGAGAACCTGCAGGCTGACCCCTCGTCGATTCGACGAGGCGGCGATGCCGACGACCAAATCACGCTGTCGACCACCCGCCCGGCCGACGGGCAGGTCGTCATCGAGGTCGGCGGCGAGGTCGACATGCTCACCTCCCCACAGCTGCGCTTCGCAGTGCTCGACCAGTTCGAGCCCGACGCCGGGGTGGAGCTCGTCGTACTCGACCTCGACGGGGTCACCTTCCTGGGCACCAGCGGCCTCGCGGTGCTCATCGAGGTGCGCGAGGCCGCCCACACCGCCGGCGTCGAGCTGCGGCTGGCCTGCACCGCCCGTCGCGTGCTCCGGCCGCTGACGATCGCAGGCCTCATTCCCCTCTTCGACATCCACGACACCGTGGAGCGCGCGCTCGCGGCCACCTGACCAGCGGAGAAACATCGCGGCCGATGTGAGCTGGCTCACATCTGGGTGGTGCGCGTTCTGACGTGTTTGGTCGTCGATCGGCCTGGGAAGAAGCACCTCGGTCGCCCGGAACGTCGGGCACGAACGACAAGAGGTGACGATGAGCGACGTTTCGCGGCTCCCCGGCCCCATGGACCACGCGTGGCAGTGGCAGCGTCTAGGGGCATGCCGGGGCATGGACAGCGGCGTCTTCTTCCACCCCGACGGGGAGCGCAACCCCTCACGCGCGCGGCGCACCGCGCAGGCCAAGGAAGTGTGCCGGCGCTGCCCGGTGATCGAGCAATGCCGTGAGTTCGCGCTCCAGACCAGGGAGCCGTTCGGCGTGTGGGGCGGTCTCGCGGAAGCCGAGCGACGGGTGATCCTCGAACAGCGCGGCATCGCGATGGCCAGTTGAGCGGTCGAACGAGAAGGGCGGGTCCGAGCGGACCCGCCCTTCGTGTCCGCTCGGTCTACGTGACGACGGCCAGCTCCAGGCACCGGTAGCGCAGCAGCGGGACCCCGTACACCCGGGCGATCCGCTGCACCGCGCGCTCGACGACGCTGCGGGCCGGGTCTGCGGGCGCCGGAGCGGGGGCCAGGCAGTACAGGCCCGGCTCCGGGTCGAAGCCCACCAGCTCGCTCATCGCCGCCACCAGATCGCTCTCCGCGGTGGCGGGAAGCGGGTTGGGCAGGCCGAGCCGGTGCAACGCGAGCCCGGACAGCCCGAGCCGGGATGCGCTCGCCCGCAGCTCCTCACCGACCTCGTCGAGGTCGTCCTCCGGGTCGGGCCTGCTGTCGTCGACCGCCACGAGCAGTTCGACCTGCGGGAAACCCGCGATGAGCTCGGCGAGATGCGACTCGGGGCGCAACAGCTCCATCGGGCTGACGGTGACGGCTACTGCCCGCGATGCGGGAACGGCCGAGCCGCCGGTGACGACCCCCGCCACCGGCTCGGAGACCGGCATCTCCGGAACCGCAACCATCTGCAACGTGTCCCCCTCGAACGGTCGCCGCCCCGCCCCCGGGGACAGACGATCCACGCAGAGTCAACTCCCACGCGAGGCCCTGGCACCGCCGTACCGACGGTCCGTACGGCGAGCGGCGGTACGTGATCCGTGAGTGGCGCCTTACGGCGGGGTAGGCGGTGGAACGGCAGGTGAACGCCGTTCGGCGCTCCCACCTGCGCAGACTCCGTGTCAGCGATCGAGGCGGACGGCCAGCAGAGCGACGTCGTCGCGCAGGCGCCGCGGGCTGCACACCTCGAGAACCCGCTCCACGACGTCGTCCGCCGCGGCGTCGAGCGGCAGCTGTGCGAGCGTCCGCTCCAGCAGCGAGGTCCGCCCGTCCGCGTCCTCGCCCGCGACGTCTGTGAGCCCGTCGGTGTAGAGCAGGAGCAGCGTGCCGGGCAGACAGCGGCGCACCGCCTCGGCCCGGCCGGGGCCGGCGCGCCTGCCGAGCCCGCGGATCGCTCCGATCATCGGGGACCGCTGCTCGTCCAGCCGCACCAGCGTGCCGTCGGGTTCGACCAGCAACGGAGCCGGATGGCCTGCGTTGGCGTAGCAGAGGATCCGCGCGCCGTCCGGGTCGGGCGGTTCGACACGGGCGTAGACGGCCGTGGCCATCGCCGCCATCTCCAGGCCCTGCACCAGCTGATCGCACCGGTCGAGCACGGAACCGGGGTGCCCTCCGTCCCACGCGTAGGACCGCAGCACGCCGCGCAGCTGACCCATCGCGGCGGCGGCGCGCAGATCGTGACCCGCGACGTCGCCGATGGCGAGGCCGAGCGCGCCGTCGGGCAGGTCGAGCACGTCGTACCAGTCGCCGCCGACCTGGTTGCCGTCGACGCCGACCAGGTACCGGGCGGCCACCTGCACTCCGTCGACGTCCGACACCGCGGGCAACAGGCTGCGCTGGAGCGTGACGGCGGCGGCGTGGTCGGCCTCGTACAGCCGGGCGTTGTCGATCGCGAGCCCGGCCCGGCCGGCGATGTCCGTGGCAAGGTGCAGGTCGCGTGGGCCGTAGCGACGACCGTAGGGATGCTGGGTGAGCAGCGTGAGCGCGCCCAGCACCCGGCCACGGGCCCGCACCGGCACGACCATCACCGACCGCAGGCGCAACGTGTCGTAGACGCCCGCAGCGGCGGGGTCCTCCGGGTAGCGGTCGGCGCCGCGCTCGGGCAGGTCCGGCACGAGCACCGGACGATCGCCCGCCAGGACGTGGCCGGTGTCGCTGCCGCCGCCCACGTGGTAGTTGCGCAGCCGCCCGAGGTCGCGCAGCCGTTCCTCGTCCACCGCGTCCCGCGCGGCGACGACGAGCCGGCGCGGCACCCCGCGTCCGGGCACGTCGAGCACGTCCACCGCACACAGGTCGGCGAGCGCCGGTACGAGGCTGCGGGCCAGTCGCTCGCACGCGTCCACGACGCCGAGCGCGGCGGTCATCTGGGTGGTGGCCTCGGCGAGCATCCGCAGCTGCCCGCGGGCCTCCTCGGCCTCGGCCAGCGCGGCCCGCCGCTCCTGCTCGACGACGACCCGCTCGGTGACGTCGCCCTGCACACCGACGAAGTTGACGAGATCACCTGTGCTGTCGAAGACCGGGGAGATCGCGATCTCGTTCCAGAACGCCGTGCCGTCCCGGCGGTAGTTCAGCAGCACCTCGGTGATCGGGCGGTGTTGCCGCAACGCGTCCGCGACGCGCGACACAGCGACGCGGTCGGTGTTGCGGCCCTGCAGGAACCGGCAGTTACGCCCGACCACCTCCTCCGCCGGGTAGCCGGTCAGCGCGGTGAACGACGGGTTGACCCACACCAGCGGGTTGTCGACCTGCCGCGGGTCGGTGATCGTGAACGACCGGTGGGTGGCGATGACGGCACGTTCGCCGAGGCCCTCCAGCTGCCGTTCGCCGCGATCCATCACGCACCCAGAGTAGGAGAATGGTCACGGGAGGCGCGCCCTTCACGCCCCGGCCACCCCTCTATGGTGGGTGGATGCGCCCCGGGCGAGCCGACGTCGTGGCCGAACAGCTGCTCGACCTCGTGGTCGACGGCACGTTCCCGGTCGGCGGGCCGTTGCCGAGCGAGTCCGAGCTCGCCGCCCGGTTCGGCGTCAGCCGCCTCACGGTGCGCGAGGCGATCCGCTCGCTCGTCCCCACCCGCGTGCTCGACGTGCAGCAGGGGCGCTCCACCCTCGTGAACCCCACCAGCCTGTGGTCCCCCCTCGACGGCAGGCTGCTCCTGGCCCGCAGCCGCGCCGGCGGCGACCCGCTGCTGCTGCCGCGGCGGCTGATGGAGGCCCGCAGGGCCGTCGAGGTCGCGATCGTCGAACTCGCCGCGGTGCGCCGCCAGGAGCACCACCTGGAGCGGCTCCGGACGCTGCACCAGCAGATGCTCGACGGGCACGCCCGCGGCGACGTGGCCGCCACCGCCGACGCCGACCTCGCCTTCCACACCGCGCTCTTCGAGGCGGCCGACAACGTCTTCCTCGACGCGCTGTTCGAGCCGCTCACCTCCGTGCTGCGCGCGATGCGCGAGGAGACCTCCGCGGTGCCGGACTTCCGCAGCCACGCCCTCGACCGCCACGCCGCGATCCTGCGCGCGATCGAGGCGGGCGACCCCGTGCAGGCGCGGGCGGCGATGGAGGCCCACCTGCAGCAGACCGAGGAGGACGTCGAGCGCTACCTCGACCCGGCGGGCGCAGGCACTAGATGATCCCGACGACGTCGAGCAGCGAGTACACCCCGAGCATGGCGATCGCCACGCTGCTCACGGCGAGGCACACCGCGAACGCGCGCCCGCCGTGCAGGCGTGAGTCGGTCTCGTTCCGGCGCAGCCAGTACACGGCCCACACCACGCCGATGAGGAAGATCCCCGTCATCACGCCGGCGATCTGCACCATGATCACCGGCGACTGGATCGTCAGGTAGATCACGCCCCACAGCAGTGGCAGCGCGACGGTGAAGATCCGGATCCACTTGAGCCGGGCGACCGGGTCCTGCCAGTCCAGCACCCCGAACGTGGCCAGCAGGTTCGTGTACATGCGCGACCAGCTGGGGATCGCCGCCCACATCGTCGACCCGAGCACCGCGATCGCGCCGAGCAGGAAGACGACGCTCGCCCACTCACCGAGGGTGTCGGTGTACATCCGGGACAGCGTGGTGATCATCGTGTTGCCCTGGGGGGCGAGGCCCTGCGGGTGCAGCACGGCCGCGCCCATCAGGTAGAACGCGATCGTCCCGAAGGTGTAGATCACCCAGGACACCATCGCGTCCTTGTACATCACCCGGATCCAGCCGTTCGCCCGCCGGACCCACGCCTCGCTGCCGTCGTTCGGGCCGACCCAGCGCGCGTAGCCCTTCTCCACGCACCAGTACGTGTAGAAGGTGATCTCGTCCGCGCCGACGCCGGTGATGCCGAACATCGCCAGGGCCGCGCCGAGCGCCCCGGCCGGGATCAGGAACGCGAGACCACTGCCGAGGTCGTCGAGCCCGTAGGCGAACGGGGTGGCCGGCAGGCCGAGCGCGATGAGCACCGTGATGGCCGTGAACGTCACGACGAGCAGCGCCGCGCCGCGCTCGATCAGCGAGTAGCGGTTGGAGTAGAGCAGCGCGATGCTGGCGATGGCGAGGACCGTGGTCCAGAACAGCAGGGAGATGAATGCGAGCGGGTCGCCGCCGATCGGCAGCAGGATGCTGAACGCGACGGCCGTGCCACCGATGATCCCGCCGAGCTGCAACAGCTTGGACAGGGCCAGCACCGCCCACAGCAGGTTCACCCAGCCGATCCCGAAGATCTTCGGGGGGACCTTGGCATAGCCGGTGAGCGCGGGCTGGCCCGTGGCGATCGTCCACCGCGCCAGCTCGATCTGGACCGCCACCTTCACCAGCGTGCTGACGATCACCAGCCAGAGCAGCACGAACCCGGCCTGGGCGCCGAGTGCGGTGGTGGCGATCAGCTCACCGGACCCCACGATCGAGGCGCTGAGGATCAGGCCGGGGCCGAAGTACCGCATGCTCGCCCGCCAGCCGACCGGCGGCTCCTTGATCCCGTCCGCGGTGAGCGTGTACGGGTCGGTGGTCTCGATCCCCGTTGGCTTCTCGGTGCTCTCGGACATCCTCGTCCTCTCAAGCTCACTCATCAGATGTCTGGGGGATCGTGGTACCCATCACCCGGAAGCGTCAACCGCGGACCTGCGCCGAACGAGCCCGCGCAGCAGCGGATAGACCAGCACGAGCACGGTCAGGGCCACCAGCACCGCGCTGATCGGCCGCGTCAGGAACTGGCTGAGGTCCCAGTTGGTCTTGATCACACTTTGCATGAAGTTCTTCTCGACGATCGGCCCGAGCACGAGCCCGAGCACCACCGGCGCCAGCGGGAAGCCGGAACGCTCCAGCAGGTAGCCGAGCACCCCGAGCACGAGCATGATCACGATCTCGAGGTAGCCGTTGTTGATCGAGAACGAGCCGACGACGCAGAACGCCACGATCACGGGCATCAGCACCGACGTCGGCACCCGCAGGAGCCACGAGCTGCCCTTGATCGCCAGGTACCCGAGCGGGATCAGCAGCAGGTTCGCCAGGATGAAGATCAGGTATATGCCGTAGAGCAGCGGTGCGTCGGTGTTGAAGAGCTCTGGACCGGGCTGGACCCCCTTCACCAGCAGCACGCCGAGCAGGATCGCGGTGATCGTGTCGCCGGGGATGCCGAACACGAGCGTCGGGACGTACGCCGACGCGAGCGCGGCGTTGTTCGCCGAACCCGCGGAGACGATCGGCTCGACGTGGCCCTCCCCCTTGCCGAAGAGGTGCCCCTCTTTGGAGGCGTTCTTCGTGGCGGCGTAGGAGACCCAGGCGGCGATGTCACCGCCCGCGCCGGGCAGCGCCCCGATCACGCTTCCGATGGCGTTCCCGCTGACCACGCCGCGCCAGTACCGGCGGAGCGTGTGCAGGGTCTCGCGGAACATCCCCTGCGTGCGCAACCGCGCGACGTGCACCGGGCCACCCGGGCGCAGCACGCCACGCAGCACCTCCGACAGCCCGAAAAGTCCGATCATTGCGGGGATGAAGCTGATCCCCTGCAGCAGGTCGGTGCTGCCGAACGTGAACCGCGCGTAGCCCAGGGCGATGTCGATCCCGACCGTGGCCAGGAGCAGCCCGATGAGCAGCGAGATCGCCCCCTTCACCTGGGAGCCCTCGGAGATGACCACCGAGGCGGTGAGGCCGAGCACCGCCACCCAGAAGTACTCGTACGAGGTGAACTGCAGCGCGAACTCGGCGAGCAACGGGGCTGCGACCATCAGCACGACCGCGCCGACGATCCCACCGATCACCGACCCGAGCAGCGCCACGCCGAGCGCCCTCGCACCGTGGCCTGCCCGGGTCTGCAGGTAGGCGTCCTCGGTGTAGGCCGCGCTCGCCGGCGTGCCCGGCATGCGCACCAACGCCGAGGGCAGGTCGCCTGCGAAGATCGCCATCGCCGACATCGTGATGACCGCCGCCATGGCCGGCAGCGGGTCGAGGAAGAACACGAACGGCACCAGCAGTGCCGTGGCGAGGGTCGCCGAGAGCCCCGGGATGGCCCCGATGAACAGGCCGTACACCGCCGAGGCGAGCACCACGATGATGAGGGTGGGGTCGGCGAGCATCCCCAGCGCCGTCGCGAGGTCGGTCACTACCCCAGAAACCCTTGCGGCAGCGGGACGAGCAGCAGCTCCCCGAACACCAGCAGGATGAACCCGGTGGTGGCCGCCGCGGCGAGCACCGCGACCAGCGGGCGGACCCCGAGCAGCCACATCAGCAGGAACAGCAGCACGCCCATCGTCAGGGCGAACCCGAGCGTCTCGGCCAGCAGCAGATAGCCGACGACGAGGCCGAGCACGGCGAGCGCACGCAACCGGCCCTGCACCGTGACCCCGGCGTCCGGGTCGGCCGAGACCCGGTTCCTGTCCAGCGCCCCCCGCACCACGAGCACCAGCCCGAAGAGCACGAGGAGCGAACCGACGATGCCCGGGAAGAGCGCGGGGCCGGGCTGGCCGTCCGGGAGCTCGGGGAACGTGCGGACGTGCAACACGACAGCGGCGCCGAGGGCGGCGGCCAGCAACCCGCCGACGAGGTCGTGGCGCCAGGGGACGCCGGTGGTCGGCGCGGACGTGGGTTCGACCGTCACGGGACCTCCTCGCTGGCGCTCGTCGGCGCCGCGACGGGCCGTGCTGTGTTGGATGGTGACCTCGCGAGCTCGGTCACGCCGCCAGCCCGGCGGCGCGCATGATCTCGCCCTTCTCGGCGTCCTGCTCCGCGAGGTACGCGCCGAACTCCTGCGCGTTGCGCCAGACGATGCCGAAGCCCGCCGTGCCCATGAACTCCTCGTAGGCGGGGCTGTGCACGATGGCGTCGAGGTGGCAGCTCAGCTCGCCGACCACGTCCTCGGGCAGGTCGGCCGGCCCGGTGATGCCCCGCCAGGCCGCCATCGTGAAGTCGAGGCCCTGCTCGCGCAGCGTGGGCACGTCCGGGAAGTTCGGCAGGCGCTCCTCGGCCATCACGGCGAGGGCCTTGGCCCGCCCGGCCTGGATCATCGTCTGGTTCTCCACGAGGCTCGCCGTGGAGACGTGGACGCCGCCTGCCACCAGCTCCTGCAGCGCAGGCGCCGCGCCCTCGCTGGGCACCCAGCGGATCGCGTCGGCGGGCAGCCCCGCCTCCAGCAGCATCCCGGCCCGCGCGAGGTCCCAGATCCCGCCCCGCCCGGTGCCGGACGCCGTGGTCGCCCCCGGCTGGGCGCCGGCCTCGGCGAGCAGCTGCTTCACATCGGCCCATGGCGCGTCGCTGCGCACGGTGACGCCCGCCGGGTCGGAGTTGACCAGCCCGATCGGGGTGAGCTGCTCGTAGGTGAGCTCCGTCAGCCCCTGCCAGTGCATCATCGTGATCTCGACCGTGGCCATCCCGATCGTCGTGCCGTCGGGCCGCGCGGTGGCGATGGCGCTGTGGCCCACGACCCCGCCGCCGCCCGTCCGGTTGACGACGTTGACCTGCGTGCCGAGCCGCTCGGCCAGCTGGGTGCCGATGAACCGGGCGACGCTGTCGGTGCCACCGCCCGCTGCCCACGGCACGATCATCTCGATCGGCCTGCGCGGGAAGTCGGGAGCGGTGTCGCACGGCGACGCGGGTGCGTTCGAGCTCGCCCCACCCCCACAGGCTGCCAGCACCAGACTCAGCGCAACCGGCAGGACGGCGAGGCGGAGGCGACGGGTCAACGGCATGGGTGACAGCTCCAGTCCACGGTGACGGTGCGTGCCCGCATGATGGACATCCGCCGCAGACCGGGTCAATCACCATCTGCGGCTAGCAGTATTCGCGATCCGGATAGTCCGGGCCGGTGCTGCTCCCACCGGCAGCGTTTAGGAGAGTTGCGGTCATGACCCGTCCGACCGTCCTGATGCCCGCCCGCATGCACGATGTCGTCGTCGACGGCTGCGCCGAACGCTTCGAGCTCGTCCGGCTGTGGGAGGCCACCGACCCGGACGCGCTGCTCGCCGAGCGCGGCGCCGACGTGCGTGGCCTCGCCACCGGCGGCCACCACCCGGTCGACGCCGCCCTGCTCGACAAGCTGCCGAACCTGCAGATCGTCGCCAACTTCGGCGTCGGGTACGACAGCGTGGACGTCGATGCGGCCACCGAGCGCGGCGTGGTCGTCACCAACACCCCCGGCGTGCTGGACGACGAGGTCGCCGACACCGCGCTCGCGCTGCTGCTGATGACCGTGCGCGAGCTGGGGCAGGCCGAGCGGTACCTGCGCGCCGGGCGGTGGGCGGCCGAGGGGCACTACCCGCTCACGGATCTGACGATGACGGGCCGCAAGCTCGGGATCCTCGGGCTGGGCCGGATCGGTGAGGCGATCGCGAAGCGCGCCGAGACCTTCCGGATGACGGTGGGCTACCACAACCGCAGCGAGAAGGACGTCCCGTACCGCTACTACCCGTCGCTGCTGGAGATGGCGCGCGACGTGGACACGCTGCTGGTCGTCGTGCCGGGCAGCGCCGCCACCCGCCACCTGGTCGACGCCGAGGTGCTCGAGGCGCTCGGCCCGGACGGCGTGCTCGTCAACATCGGGCGCGGCACGGTGGTGGACGAGGCCGCGCTCATCGGGGCGTTGAAGACGCGCACGATCCGCGCGGCGGGCCTCGACGTCTACGAGGACGAGCCGAACGTCCCACGGGAGCTGATCGACCTCGACAACGCCGTGCTGCTCCCCCACGTCGGGTCGGCGAGCAAGCCCACCCGCCGGGCCATGGGCAGGCTGGTGGTCGACAACCTGACCTCCTGGTTCACCGACGGCCGCGCCCTCACCCCGGTCAACGGCTGAGCGGGACGAGCACCCGGATCGATCCCGGCGAGTACTCCTCGATCACGGGACCGGCCGCGGCGACGCCGAGGTCGTCGACCACGGCGAAGGCGGCACGGTAGGCCATCGGCAAGCCCGCGGGGTTTCCGCGGTGCACGGCCGCCACGGCGCGACCGGTCGGCAGCCATGCCGTGTCGAGGTCGTCGCGCGGCTCGCCGGCGATCGGAGCGAACACGAACCCGCTGACCTCGTCGGACAGGTCGAGCGGGAACGTCGCACCCCACGGACCCGAGCGCTCGTGGCCGGCCCGGCGCAGCACCGAGCGAAGGCTCGCGATCCTGCGGGTCACACCGGCTTCGAGCTCGTCGAGCGGGAGCAGGAAGGGCAGCGCGACCACCTCGCGGTCGGCGAGGCCGACGACGTCCACCTCGTGGTCGGCGGGCGGGCTCTCGGAGAGGAGCTCGTCGAGGCCGCGCAACCGCTCCCTGCGGAGCTCGATCTCGGCCGCGACGCGCCTGCGCTCGCCTGCGAGCACGGCCGACGCGGCGGGTCCGCCCGCGAGGACGCGGCCGATCCGGTCCGGCGTGACGCCGAGCGACCGGAGCCGCGAGATCAGGACGGCGACCGGTAGCTGATCGATCGTGTAGCGCCGGTAGCCGCTGCCCGGGTCGACGACCGCCGGAACGAGCAGCCGGATCCGGTCGTAGTACCGCAGCGTCGAGACCGGCAGCCGGCACCGGCGCGCGAACTCGCCGATCATCAGCTCGTTCATGCCTGCAGCATGGTGGATATCGGCATCGTCACGTCGACCGTCGGACGGCGAGCGACGATCGCTGCGACCGCCGCCGGCCGGATGCCGAGTGCGAGGAGCGCGGCGCCCCGGTCGAAGTGCTCGCGGTAGGCGTGGCACGTCCCGTCCGCGGTCTCGAACACCGACACCCCGCTGAAGGTGAGCGTGCGCCCGGCACTCGGCGGCACCGCCGCGCTGACGGTGAAGGCGAAGGTCCACTCGCCGATGGTGCAGTCCGGGTCCGCCACGACGCGGGTCATGGTCCACTCGTGGCGGTCGCCCTCGGCGTACATCCGCTCGAACAGCGAGCGGATCGGGTCGTGACCGGAGAACGTTCCGTAGAACAGGTCCCGGTAGGTGGCGTCCGGGGCGAAGCAGGCGAGCACCCCGTCGACGTCGCCGGCGTTGAACGCGGACGCGAATCGGTCCGCCACGGAGGTTGCTGAGGTCGGCATGACCCGAGGCTCGACCGTGAAGCCGGGTGAGGGTCAAGGGCCCGACGGCCCGGCGCGGCGGACGCCCCCTGCGGGCGGTGCCCCGCCCTGCCCTCCGGTGACCATCGTGGGCGCGTCCGGGGTGAGTGCCCGCTCGGTCAGCACGCCACCGGCGAACCCCAGCACGAAGATCAGGGCGGCGACCAGCGCGACCGTGAGCCTGCTGGTCCGCTTCGGCCGCTCCCACTCCAGATCCAGCAGGTCGTCATGAGATTCCATCGGCATCACTCGTATCTGAGGGCGTGGATCGGACGCAGGTTCGCCGCCTTGTTCGCGGGATGGATGCCGAAGAACAGTCCGATCGCCACGGACACGACGAAGGCGAGCAGCACGGAGAACGGCGCGACGATGAGCTGGAACCCGCCGATCGACAGCGAGCCGACCACGACGCCGATGCCGATCCCGAGCAGGCCGCCCGCGACGGAGAGCATCGTGGCCTCGAGCAGGAACTGCCCGACGATGTCGGACTTCTGCGCGCCCACGGCTTTCCGGATGCCGATCTCGCGCGTCCGTTCCGTGACGGTAACGAGCATGATGTTCATGACGCCGATCCCGCCCACCAGGAGCGAGATGCCGGCCACGGCTCCGAGCAGCAACGTGAAGGTCGCGTTGACCTCGGACACCGCCTCCAGGATGGACGTCGGGCTGGAGATCGAGAAGTCCGGGACCTTCGTGCCGTGGCGCGCGGTCAGGATGGCGGTGACCTCCGCCGTGGCCGTCGGGACACCCTCCGCCGATGTGGCCTTCACCGAGATGCTGGAGAGCGGCCCGTAGCCCGTGAGGGTGTCCTGCACCGCGGTCATCGGTGCGAGCACGCGGTCGTCCTGGTCCTGCGGCCCGCTGCTGCCCTTGGCGGTCAGCAGGCCGACCACCTGGAACGCCACGCCGTTCAGCTGGATCGGCTGCCCGACGATCGCGCGCCCGTCGCCGCCGGCCAGCGCGATGGCGACCGTGGCCCCGACGAGCGCCACCCGGCTGCGCGCGAGGTAGTCGGAGTCGGTGATCGCCTCGCCCTCCTGCACCGTGTCGTCGTGGTTGGCGAGA
Source organism: Pseudonocardia hierapolitana (assembly GCF_007994075.1). Classification (NCBI taxonomy): domain Bacteria; kingdom Bacillati; phylum Actinomycetota; class Actinomycetes; order Pseudonocardiales; family Pseudonocardiaceae; genus Pseudonocardia; species Pseudonocardia hierapolitana. Next base: position 2,041,212 of record NZ_VIWU01000001.1, read on the forward strand.
TAGCTCGGAGTCGTCCCGGTCAGCGTGGCGACCTCGTGCGACGCGCCCTGGTAGGTGGCCGTCACCGAGCTCGCGGTGACCACCGGCGCCACCGACGCGACGGTCGGGGCCAACGCCGGGTCCACGAGCGCCTCGGCGTCCTCCAGGGTCAGCTGGACCGCGCGGATCTCGGTGCCGCGGTCGTCCTCGGAGGGCTGGGCCGCGGCGCCCGGCGGCCCGACGGGGCGGGGCCCGCCACCTCCGAGGAAGCCACCGCCGATGCGGACACCGCCGCCGCGGCCACCGGAGCCCTGGCCGGTCTCGGGCGTGATCGTCAGCGTGTTGCTGCCCAGCGCGCTGATCGACGCCGTGGTGGCGGCGCTCGCGCCAGTACCCGCGGCGACGAGGATGATCACCGCGGCGACGCCGATGACGATCCCCGACATCGTCAGCACCGAGCGCATCTTGTTCGCCAGCACCCCGGCGACGGCGAACTGCAGGCTCTGCCCGAGGTTCACGACGCCACCGCCGGGACCACGCGTTCATCCGAGACGATCCGGCCGTCGCGCATGTGGAGCACGCGCTTCGCACGCCGCGCCACCTGCTCCTCGTGGGTGATCACCACGAGGGTCCGGCCGTCGGAGTTGAGGTCGTCGAAGAGCGCCAGCACCTCGTCGGTGCTGCGGCTGTCGAGGGCGCCGGTCGGCTCGTCGGCCAGCAGGAGGACGGGATCGGTCGCGATCGCCCGGGCGATGGCCACCCGCTGCTGCTGCCCGCCGGACAGCTCCGACGGGCGGTGGTGGACCCGGTCGCCGAGCCCCACCTGCTCCAGCGCCCGCAACGCCCGGCTGCGCCGCTCCGCCTTGCGGACGCGGGCGTAGGCCATCGGCAGCTCGACGTTGCGCAAGGCCGTGGTGCGCGGGATCAGGTTGAACGACTGGAAGACGAACCCGATCTTCCGGTTGCGGATCAGGGCCTGCTGGCGTTCGTCGAGCCGCCGGGTGTCGACGCCGTCGAGGGCGTAGCGGCCCCGGGACGGGAGGTCCAGGCAGCCGATGATGTTCATCAGCGTCGACTTCCCGGAACCCGACGCCCCCATCACCGCGACGTAGTCGCCGCGCCCGACGACGAGGTCGACCCCGTCGACCGCCCGTACCACCGTGTCGCCGCTGCCGTAGATCTTCGCGACGTCGCGCAGCTCGATGACCGGCCGCATCACCCGCCACCGCCCTGCCGTGGGAAGCCCGCGCCGGAACCGCCGGTCGCGACGTTCGGCGTCGGCAGCACCAGCACGTCGCCCTCCGATACACCGCTGATGATCTCGGTCTCGGCCGGCCCGGACACCCCGATCCGGACGGGGACGACCGTGTCGGCGCCGCCCCGGCGCACCGTCACCGTGCTCCGGTTGCCGGTCGTCGTGATCGCCTGCGTCGGCGCCTTCAGCACTGCGGTTGCGGTGCCCGTCGTGATCGACAGGTTGGCGGTTGCCCCGACGCCGACACCGAGCGGAGCCGTCGTCAGCGAGATCGTGACCGGGTAGAGCACGACGTCGTTCGACACGGTGCTCTGCGGGTCCTTCCGGGTGACCGTGCCGTTGGCGGTGGTCCCCGTCGCCGGGAACGAGATCGTCGCCTGCTGGCCGAGCTCGAGCTTCGCCGCGTCGGCCTCGGGGATGTCCGCGGTCACGGCGAGCTCGCTGACGTTGGCGATGACGACGAAGCCGTCGCCCGCCGACGTCGCGGCGTCCGACGCCGCCGAGTCGCCGTCCCCGCCGCTGTCCCCCTCGCCGTCCGACCCGGAGTCGCCCGAGCCCTGCCCGTTCGTGAACTCGCCCACCTCGCCGTTCACGGCGAGCACGAGCCCGCCCTGCGGCGCCTTCAGCGCGGTCTCGTCCACGGCGCGGCGGGCCGTGTCGACCTCGACCTGCGCGTTGTCCACCGTGGCCTGTGCCTGGGCGATCTCCTCCGGCGACTGCGGGTGCTCGTTCTCCTCCGCGGTGAGCTTCGCCGCCGTGACGTCGCCCTCCGCCTTCGTCACCGCCTGCTTGTTGGTGTCGATCGTCGTCCCGCCCTTCAGCAGGGTGTCCGCCCTGGCCTGCTCCGCCTCCGTGACGGCCTGCCTGCCCTGGTCGAGGGTCGCCTCCCGGGTCTGCTTCGCCGTCGTGGTCGCCTGCTTGTCGGCCAGCAGGACCGAGTCACGGGTGTTCTTCGCGTTCTTCGTGGCGAGCTTCGCCTGCGTGCAGCTGGTGGAGTCCTCGTCCGTCTCCGTGATCGAGCTCCCGCCGCCGCAGGCCGCCTGCTCTTCCGCCTCGGCCTGCTCGACGAGGGTCTTCTGGGTCTTGGTGTCGGCCTCGAGCTTCTCCTCGGCGTTCTCGATCGCCGTGGCGGTGGCCTCGTCGTCGTTCGCCAGCTGGGTCTTCGCGTTCTCGATCGCCGTCTGCGTCGCCACCCGGTCGAGCTCGAGCTGCTTCTCCGCGGCCGTGACCGCGGCACGTGCGTTGGCGAGCGCCTGCTCGGCCTGGGTGATCGCCAGCTGGTCCTGCTGCGCCTGCACGTCGGTCGCGCCGGCCCGCGCCTGGTCGAGGGCGGCCCGCGCGCCCGCGAGCTGCGCCTCTGCGGTGCGCAGCTGCGCATGGGCGTCGGCGTCGTCGATCGTGGCCAGCGTCTGGCCGAGCGTGACGGTGTCACCCGGCTCGACCGCCACGGAGGTGACGGTGCCCGACCCCTCGAAGCTGACCGGCGTGCGCAGCGACGACTCCGCGTTGCCGCTCCCGGTGACGGTCGCCGTCACGTCGCCGCGACTGACCGTCGCCGTGCGCGCGACCGGCTGTTGGCCGCCGGGGTTCGTGATCACCAGGACCGTGGCCACGATCGCCACGACCAGCAGCAGGAGCAGCCCGAGGTTCAGCCATCGCGCGCGCGCCCACGCCAACGCCGCCGCGAGTCTCCGGTCACCCGCTCTCGCCATGATTCCCTTTCACGCAATATTGGAATGCGCTTGGAGAGAGCTGTGAAAACGCTATGAAAAGCCCCTCCGCACACATTTAGACAATGCGACGATAGCGGGGAGAAATGGGAGTGGATGACGGGGGTCATTCAGAACTGTGTGCGCGCACAGAGGCCGGTCGCCCGCGCTCGCCGGCGGGAACCCGCACACACCGACCGCACCTGACACACACGTCCGGCAGTGTGTGCCAGGGCGGGGAGGTCTGTGCGACGAGTCAGGCTCGCAGGTAGGTCGACAGCCGGGCGGCGATCGGGCCGAAGTCGGAGAGTGCATCCCATCCCCGCCCGGCTGCGCGAGTCTCCGACACTGCCGCTTCGGGCGTCGGCGAAGGCGAGGACGCGGCGGGCGTCCGGACTGCCGCGCCAGCCCGCACAATGAGCAAGCGCCGCAACCAGCGCGGCCTGCAGGGCGGCGAGGCGTTCCGGTTCGGTGAGCACCGCGTGCAATGCCGCGTCGGCCACGGCGACCGCAGGCTCGAACGCGATCGTGCGGGCGAGGTCGGTGACAGTACGCGCGACGGACGTGACCGGGATCCCGTCGACAGCGCCCACATCCTCGGGGCGCAAGGGAGCTGTGTGGACGTGCACGTGACGGCCGCAGCGGCCCCCGCTGCGCCGCGCCCGCGTGACGTGTACGCGATCGAGCCGGATGCCCCAGGTGGGCAGGCCGTGCAGCACCGCGGCCGAGGCGTGGCTGACAACCGCGCCATCGGCGAGGTGCGCGAGCTCGGCGCGTACCGCCAACGCGTGGCGGGCCTCGCGGCTATCGGGCGTGGTGCCGAGCACGTAGGCGCCACGCCGGACCGGCGTCAGCCGGCCTGCCCGCAGGAGGCGGCGCACCTCGTCGTCGCCGTACCCCTCGAGCCGCAGGGCCTTCCGCTGAACCATCTCGGGCAGGTCCACGACGAGAGCATGCGCTGGTACCCGCTCTCGGCGGGCCGGATCCGTGGATCTCGCCTGACCGATCCGGGCTCGCACATACCGTCCGGCTCTGGCACACACCCCGGAGATGTGTGTCGGAGCACGCGGGTGTGTGCGAGCCGGGCGTCGCTTCGGACTCGGTCAGTGGTTGTCGCGTGGCAATCCCTTCGACGCCACGCGCTGGTACGCCACCGCCGGCTTCAGGACCATGCCTCCGGAGAGCTGGTCCACCATGCTGCGCTGGATCTCCTGCCACGGGGTCTGCGACGCGGGCATCGGGTAGCCGCCCGCCTCCTCCAGCCTGCGACGGCGCTCGGCCAGTTCCGCCTCGGGCACGAGCATGTCGGCGGTGCCGGCGTTGAGGTCGATGCGCACGCGGTCGCCGGTCTGCAGGATCGCGAGGCCGCCGCCGGCCGCCGCCTCGGGGGAGGCGTTGAGGATCGACGGGGAACCGGACGTGCCGGACTGGCGTCCGTCGCCGATGCACGGCAGCGCGTGCACGCCCCGCTTGATCAGCTCGGCGGGCGGCTGCATGTTCACGACCTCGGCGGCGCCGGGGTACCCGAGCGGGCCCGCGCCGCGCATGAACAGCAGGCAGTCCTCGTCGATCTTGAGGTCGGGGTCCTCGATGCGGTGGTGGTAGTCCTCGGGGCCGTCGAAGACGACCGCGCGGCCCTCCAGGACGTTCGGGTGCTCCGGGTCGGACAGGTAGCGCTCCCGGAACTCCTGCGAGATCACGCTCGTCTTCATGATCGCACAGTCGAAGAGGTTGCCCTTCAGCACGAGGAAGCCCGCGTCGTCCTGCAGCGCGTTGTCGAAGGTGCGGATCACGTCGCGGTCGGTGGCCACCGAGTCCCGGCAGTTCTCGCCGATCGTGCGGCCGTTGACCGTGCGGGTGCCTTCGCGGATGAGTCCGTGCTGCATCAGCTCGTGGACGACCGCGGGCACGCCGCCCGCCCGGTAGAACTCCTCGCCGAGGTACTTGCCGGCCGGCTGCAGGTCCACGATCAGCGGGACGTCGAAGCCCAGCCGCTGCCAGTCGTCCATCGGCAGTTCGACGCCCACGTGCCGGGCAACGGCCGTGATGTGGATCGGCGCGTTGGTGGAGCCGCCGATCGCCGAGTTGACGATGATCGTGTTCTCGAAGGCCTCCCGCGTCATCACGTCCGACGGCTTGAGGTCCTCGTGCACCATCTCGACGATCCGGCGGCCGGTGAGGTAGGCGTTGCGGGCGCGGTCGCGGTGCGGCGCCGGGATCGCCGACGAGCCGGGAAGGCTCATCCCGAGCGACTCGGCGAGCGCGTTCATCGTGGACGCGGTGCCCATCGTGTTGCAGTGCCCCGGGGACGGCGCCGAGGAGGCCACCATCTCCACGAACTCGGCCTGGTCGATCTCCTCGGCGGCCAGCATCTCGCGGGCCTTCCACACGATCGTGCCGGAGCCGGTGCGCTCGCCGTTGTACCAGCCGTTGAGCATCGGCCCGCCGGACAGCACGATCGCCGGGATGTCGACGGTGGCCGCGGCCATCAGGCAGGCCGGGGTGGTCTTGTCGCAGCCGGTGGTGAGCACCACGCCGTCGAGCGGATAGCCGTGCAGCACCTCGACCAGCCCGAGGTAGGCCAGGTTGCGGTCGATCGCAGCGGTGGGGCGCTTGCCGGTCTCCTGGATCGGGTGCACCGGGAACTCGAACGCGATCGCGCCCATCTCGCGGATGCCCTCGCGCACCCGGTCGGCGAGCACGAGGTGGTGGCGGTTGCACGGAGAGAGGTCGGAGCCGGTCTGCGCGATCCCGATGATCGGCTTGCCGGACTGCAGCTCCTCGCGCGTCAGGCCCCAGTTCATGTACCGCTCGATGTAGAGCGAGGTCATGCCGGGGTTCTCGGGGTTGTCGAACCACGCCTGGCTGCGCAGGCGCCTCTCCTGAGTCACGTGTCCTTCTTTCAGGGGGTGAGCTGGCCGCCGTTGATCTCGATCACCTGACCGGTGACGTATCCGCTCATCGCGGGATCGGCGAGGAAGAGTACGGTGCCGACGCACTCGTCGGGCGTGCCGGACCGGCCCATGGGGATGCCGGACACCATCGCCGCCATCTGCTCGTCGGGCGTGTTCCGCTCGTGGAACGGCGTGACGATGATGCCGGGCGCGATGGCGTTCACGCGGATCCCGGTCCGCGCGACCTCCTTGGCGAGGCCCCGCGTGAAGGTGCTGACGGCGCCCTTCGCGGTGGCGTACGCGACCGAACCGCCCGCGCCGCCGGTGCGCGCCGCGACCGACGTGAGGTTCACGACCGCGCCCGCACCCTGCCGCTGCATCACCGGCACCGCCTCTCGGCAGGCGGCGAACACCGACGTCATGTTGAGGTCCATGACCCGCGTGAACTGCTCGTCGGACATCTCGGTGACGGGCATGCGCCCCAGCAGGTCACCGGCGTTGTTCACGAGCACGTCGAGCCGCCCGTGTCGCGAGACCACCTCGTGGACGAGCCGGGCGGCCGCGGCCGGCCGCGCGAGGTCCGCCGAGACGACCGACGCCTGCCCGCCCGCCTCCTGGATGGTGGCCGCGACCTTCTCGGCGCCGTCGCGATTGTGCCCGTAGTGCACGACGACCTGCGCGCCGTGGCGGCCGAACCCCTCGGCGACGGCGGCGCCGATCCCGCTGCCGGCGCCGGTGACCAGGACGACCTGACCGGTGAAGTCGAGCATCACATGACCGCCCCGAGCTGCCAGGGCACGAACTCCTCCTGTCCGAAGCCCAGCTCCTCGCTGAAGGTCTTGCGCCCGGACGCGGTGTCGAGGATGAACTGGAACAGCCGCTCCCCCACCGCCTCAACGGACTCGCCCTCGGAGAGGATCACGCCGCAGTTGACGTCCATGTCGCCGGACATCCGCTCGTACATCTCGGTGTTGGTGGCGAGCTTGATGCTGGGCGTCGGCTTGGTGCCCAGAACGGAACCGCGCCCGGTGGTGAAGCACATGACGGTGGCGCCGCCTGCCACGATCCCGGTGACCGACACGGGGTCGTAGCCCGGCGTGTCCATGAACGTGAAGCCCTTGGCGGTGACCCGCTCCGCGTACTTGTAGACGCCCGTGAGGTTCGTCGTGCCGCCCTTCGCGACGGCGCCGAGCGACTTCTCCAGGATCGTGGTGAGCCCGCCCGCCTTGTTGCCCGGCGACGGGTTGTTGTCCATCGACCCGTTGTTCTTCGCGGTGTAGTCCTCCCACCACCGGATCCGCTCGACGAGCTTCTCCGCGATCTCGGGGCTGACCGCACGCCGGGTGAGCAGGTGCTCGGCGCCGTAGATCTCCGGGGTCTCGCCGAGCACGGCGGTGCCCCCGTGGCGCACCAGGATGTCGACGGCCGCGCCCAGCGCGGGGTTGGCGGTGATGCCCGAGTAGGCGTCGGAGCCGCCGCAGTTCAGGCCGAGCACGAGCTCGCTGGCCGGGACGGTCTGGCGGGTGACCTCGTTGGCCTGCGGCAGCATCGCCTTCAGCGCCTCGACGCCCGCCCGGACGGTGGCGACGGTGCCGCCCTGCTCCTGGATCGTCATCGTGGCGACGGGGCGGGACGGGTCGAGCCGCCAGCCCTCCGACACGCCGCGGATCTGGTTGACCTCGCAGCCCAGACCGAGCAGGAGGAACCCGGCGAAGTTGGGGTGCTCGGCGTAGCCGGCGAGCGTGCGGCGCAGCACCGCGATGCCCTCGCCGTCGTCGGCCATCCCGCAGCCGGTGCCGTGGGTGAGCGCCACGACGCCGTCGACGTTGGGGAACTCGTCGAGCAGCCCTGGCCGCCGGAACTGGTCGGCGATCATCTTCGCCGCGGTGGCCGAGCAGTTCACCGACGTGAGGATGCCCAGGTAGTTGCGCGTGGCCACCTTGCCGTCGGGCCGGACGATGCCCTGGAACGTGGCCCGCTCGGACTCGGGCACGAACTGCGTCTCGGTGACGTCGGCGCCCACGGCGTAGTCGCGCTCGAACGCCCGGAACTCGACGTTGTGGGTGTGCACGTGGTCACCGGGCCCGATAGCGCTCGTCGCGAACCCGATGATCTGGTTGTACTTGCGGACCGGCTCGCCCTGCGCGATGTCGGCAACGGCGATCTTGTGGCCGCGCGGGATGACGCGCCGCGCCGGGGCACCACCCACCACCGTGCCCTCGGGTATCTCGCGGGCGGCGACCACCACGTTGTCGGCGGCGTGCAGGCGCACGCCGAGATCGTCGGTGGACGGTGCGGTCATCGGTTCTCCCCTGTGGTGGATGAGGGCGTCAGTCCCACTTGAGCAGTTCCCCGTCGGCGCCGAACTCCATCGGAACGGCATCGCCGGTGGTCTCGAGGGCGGGATGGGCGTCGACGGCGTCCCGCAACGACTCCGAGACCAGCAGGTGCTCGAGGTCGAGGGTGTTGCGCATGCGCACGAGCGTGACCGCGCCGACGTCCGCCACACCACAGGTGACGACGGCAGCGGCGATCGTGTCGCGGTCGGTGGCGAACGCCATCGGGATCTGCGCCCGCTGCGGACCGCCCAGCCCCGAGGTCATCGCGTTGATGTAGACGCTGCGCAGGTCGATCCGCTCCAGCAGCCGGAACGGCACGAAGTCGGCCAGGCCGAGCCCGACGGCGTTGCCGTGGGAGGCGTCGCTCACGTCCAGCACCGCGATGTTGCGGATGCGCGGGCCCTCGAACTCCGCGCTGCCGCGGATCATCATCCGGCCGATGACGTTGGTGTCCATCCCCGCACCGGAGTAGTTCTTGCCCATCTCGTCGATCACGGCCACGTCGATGTCGTCGAACGGGAGCCGCGCCATGCGGCGCTTGGCGTCGGCGAGCAGCGCGCTCTCGGCGGGGCCCGCGATGTCCGGCGCGTCCAGCAGCTCGATGCGGGCGGCCCGGTCGTAGGCGTTCTCGACGATCGCGAGGCCGCCGAGGATCTTGCCGGTGTCGACGATCCGGCGCGCCACGCGCGGGATCCAGACCGCCAGGTTGGCCGGGCCGAAGCGGTGGATGCCCTCGGCGCCCCGCTGCTTGCCCAGCCCGATGGCGACGATCTTGGAGATGCCGCTCTCGACGTCGCCCTGGAAGTCGGTGTGCGCCTTGACCCGGTTGATCGCGAGGATGCCGTCGGCCTTCGCCGCGTTGGCGTCGAGGTGCACGGCCGGTCCGTCGGGCAACCGGTCGATCTCGACGGTCTCCATGGTGGCGCGGATCGGCATGCCCACGCTCTCCTCGGTGATCCCGAGGTCGGCGAGCAGCTCCACCTGGCCCTCCGCCGTGGCGCCGCCGTGCGAGCCCATCGCAGGCACCACGAACGGGTCGGCGCCCGCAGCGCGCAGCCACTCCCCGGCCGCGCGCACCACCGCCGGCTTGTCGTGGATGCCGCGGCTGCCCGCGGTGATCGCCACGGTCATGCCGGGGCGAATGCGCGCCCGCAGCGGTTCGAGCGCCTGCGCCGTGGCCGCGGCGACGTCGGCCACCTGCTCCGGGTCGAACCGCTGCCGGACCGGCAGCAGCCGCGGGAACGGCACGTCGTAGGTCAGGTTCCGGACGGCCTCGAACGGACCGAGATGCGTGCTCACGACGTACCCCCTTGTGCGCGGCCTGTCACCCGAGGCTATGTGCGGCCGCTCACCAGGTCAACGCAACTCCTCTGATGTGTGAGCAGCCAGACGTCCGATGTCTAGGGCGCGGCGGGTGACCTCGCGGAGCGGGAGATCCAGAGCCGCGGCGGCCGCCGCCAGATCGTCGTGTTCAGGCTTGACCCCCCAGGGGCCGTGCTTGAGCCGGATCGCATGCCCCTCGACGTCCACGGTGGTGGTGCGCCGGGGCAGGGCGGCACGGTCGACGGGTGTGCGGCGCAGGCCGAGGCTGCCGGTCTCCGCCAGCACGATCCGCTCGCAGCCCGCCGCGCGCTCGGGGGCCACCAGCACGTGGACGGTGTGGGCCGGCCTGCCCTTCTTCATCACGATCGGCGAGAGCCACGCGTCCGCGGCGCCGGCGTCGAGCAGGCGCCCGACGAGGTGGCCGAGCACCTCCCCGGTGACGTCGTCGACGTTCGTCTCGAGCAGCAGCATCCGTTCAATGCGACCGGCGGCAGCACCGAGCAGCGCCTGGAGCACGTTGGCACGGCCGGCCGGGTCGCGGCCGCCTGCGCCGTAGCCGACGCCCTGCAGCGTCATCGCGGGGAGCGGGCCGAACCGCGCGCCCGTCGCGACCAGCAGCGCCGCACCGGTGGGCGTCACCGTCTCACCCTCGCCCGCCCCGACGACCGGCGCGCCGGCCCGCGCCAGCAGCGCCGCGGTGGCAGGCGCGGGCACCGGCAGCACCCCGTGCCGGGTGGCGACGGTGCCGGAGCCCAAGGTCAGCGGCCCGCAGTGCACCTCGTCCACTCCGAGCAGGTCGAGCGCGGCGGCCACACCGACCGTGTCGACGACGGTGTCGTGCCCGCCGATCTCGTGCAGGTGCACCCGAGCGGGGTCGATGCCGTGGATCCCGGCCTCCACCTCGGCGATCTCGCGCACGGCGCGTGCCGCGACCGGCACGTCGGCCACGCGTGCGAGCAGCTCCGCCGCGTGCCGCTCGGTGGCGGTGTCGGTGACGTCGACGACGGCACGGGTGGCGCCGATCCCGCCGCGCGTCACGCGCTCGGCACGCAGCTCCCATCCGTCCAGCCCCGTGCGCGCCACCGCGGCCCGCACCCCTTCGAGGGGTGCGCCGAGGTCGAGCAGCGCGCCCAGCAGCATGTCGCCGGAGATCCCGCTGAACGGGTTGAGCCAGAGGATCAACGGACGGCTCGCTGTGCCGTTGTCCCCAGGGCCATCCGGTGGGCCGCGATCGCCGCCCCGAAGCCGGAGTCGATGTTCACGACCACCACCCCCGCCGCGCAGGAGCTGAGCATCGCGAGCAGCGGCGTGACGCCCTCGAACACCGCGCCGTACCCGACGGACGTGGGCACCGCGATGACCGGGCACCCGACCAGCCCGCCGACCACGCTCGGCAGCGCGCCCTCCATGCCGGCCACGCAGATCACGGCGTCGGCCGCCGCGAGCCTCTCCTTCTCGGCGAGCAGCCGGTGCACGCCGGCCACCCCGACGTCGCGCACCTCGTCGACCTGCAGCCCGATCGCCGTGGCGACGGCCGCCGCCTCGGCCGCCACCGGCCAGTCGGACGTGCCCGCCGACGCCACCACCACCCGGAACGGCCGCGGCGCCGCGGGCCGCCAGACCAGCAGCCGGGCCACCGGGTCGTAGGCACCACCCTCGACGGCGGCGCCCACCTCGGCGGCGGCCCCGTCTTCGATGCGGCTGACCAGCACCGGACCGTCGTTGCCCGCGAGCAGCGATCGCACCACGCCCACGATCTGATCGACCGTCTTCCCCGGCCCGTACACGACCTCGGGAAGGCCGAGCCGTGCCTCCCGGCCGGTGTCGGGCCGCGCGTACCCGAGATCCTCGAAGGCAGCGCTCGATCGCCTCCGCTCCGCTCCGGCGTGCTCGCGGGCCCTCGAGGCGCCCGGCAGCTCATGCTCAGCCGTCATCGGGAGGTCGGCATTCCGAGCAGCACGTTCATCCGCCCGCTCGCGAAGCCCTGCATGTCGAGCGCGCAGAACTCGAAACCCGCCCCACGAACGGCCCGGTCCAGCTCGGAACGCAGGTCAGCGGCCCGGGGCACGTCCTCGCCCGGCACCTCGACGCGCGCCACCGATCCCCCACCGTGGGCGCGCACCCGGCAGACGTCGAAGCCGAGCGCCCGCACCGCCTCCTCGGCCAGCTCGATGCGGTGCAGCACCTCCGGCGTGACCGGGTCGCCGTAGGCCACGCGCGAGGAGAGGCATGCGGCGGCCGGTTTCTCGGCGGTGGCGAGGCCGAGTGCGGCGCTGACGCGGCGCACGTCGGACTTGCCGAAGCCGGCATCGAGCAGTGGCGCGATCGCCCCGCGCGCGACGGCGGCGGCCTGGCCGGGCCGGTGGTCGCCGAGATCGTCGGTGTTGGTGCCGAGTGCGATCCGCGCCCCGGACAGGGCAGCGAGCGGGGCGAGCGCGTCGAAGAGCGCGGACTTGCAGTGGTAGCAGCGGTCCCCGCCGTTGGCGACGTACTCGGGCCGGTCGAGCTCGTCGGTCGCCACCTCCACGTGGGCGATCCCGTGGGCGGTGGCGAACGCCCGCGCGGCCGCCCGCTCGCTGCGCGGCAGGCTCGCCGACACCGCCGTGACGGCCACGGCCCGCTCTCCGAGCTCCTGCGCGGCGACGGCTGCCACGAGCGCCGAGTCGACCCCGCCGGAGTAGGCGACCAGCAGCCGCGGCTCGGCGCGCACCCGCTCCCGAAGAGCCGCCAGCTTCACCTCATCAGACGTCTGGGACACGACCGCACTCTAAGCGGGTGACACGCCGAATCGCACTGGGAGCGCGAGGTAGGGTCGGCCGTCCGAGGCGGAGGTGAGAGATGGACGAATCGATCCAGCCCTGCCCGGAATTCCTGGAAATCGCCATGAGCCGGCCGTACCCGGACACCGCCGTCCTCACCGTGCGCGGCGAGATCGACACGCTCACCGCGCCCGCGTTCACCGCCGCCACCGAGGATCTGCTCACCACATCGGGCGAGATTCTCGTGATGGACCTCACGAAGGTGCGGTTCCTCGCCTCCAGCGGCCTGGCCGTGCTGATCACCGCGGCACACCGGGCCGAGGACCGCGGCACGCGGTTGCGGCTGGTCATCACCAGTCGCGCGGTACGCCGCCCCCTCGAGATCACGGGCACCGCGGTGCTGTTCGACCTGTACTCCGACGTGGAGTCCGCGTACGGGGGGCGCGATTGAACCGGCAACGACCAGGTAGCAAGATGAAGCCGCCGGTGCGGTGACCGCACCCGACTGACCGGAAGGAGACCCGGCAGCGTGTCCGACCTGGACTCCCCAACGCCCGCCGACGCACTCGACGGGGCATCGACCGTGGAGGTCCGGACGTCGGCGAGTGCCGCGCTGATCCCGACGATCCGCGCGGTCGCCTCCGACCTGGCCGCACGGGCCGACTTCGACCTCGACGCCATCTCCGACCTGCGGATGGCCGTGGACGAGGCCTGCGCAACGCTCGTCGACGTCGCCGCGCCCACCTCGTGGCTGCGCTGCACGTTCCTGGTGCGCCCTGAGCGCATCGAGGTACACGCGCAGGTGCAGACGAAGCACTCCGATGCGGTGGTCTCCACCGACACCTTCGGCTGGCGCGTGCTGCAGACCCTCGCCGACGACGTCACCGTCCACCACGACGCCGGCCGCGACGACGTCGGGCCCACCGTGGGCATCCGGTTGGACAAGCGCTCCGGCGACGTGATGCGGTGACCCGAGCAGATCCCGAGTACGGCCACCTCTCGCCCCTCCTCGAACGCTACGCCGCCCTCCCGGCCGATCACCCCGACCGGGAGAAGCTGCGGGACGAGCTCGTGCGGGGGTTCCTCCCGGTGGCCCAGCACATCGCTCGCCGCTTCTCCAACCGCGGCGAGCCCCTCGACGACCTCGTGCAGGTCGCCACCGTCGGTCTGATCAACGCGATCGACCGCTACGCCCCCGACCGCGGCAGCGACTTCTTCTCGTTCGCCGTGCCCACCATCAGCGGCGAGGTCCGGCGCCACTTCCGCGACCTCGGCTGGTCGATGCGCGTGCCGCGGCGGCTCAAGGACCTGCACGTCTCGATCAACGGCGCGGTGTCCGAGCTGTCGCAGAGCCTCGGCCGCGCGCCGAAACCCACCGAGATCGCCGAGCGGCTCGGGGTGCCCGTCTCCGAGGTGCTGGAGGGCCTGGAGGCCTCCGAGGCGTACCGCAGCTCGTCGCTGGACGAGATGCTCTCCTCGGAGCAGGGCAGTGCCACCGTCGGCGAGCTGGTGGGCGAGGCCGACGCCGAGCTCGACCGCGTCGACTTCCGGCAGGCGTTGCGCCCCGTGCTCGCCGAGCTGGCCGAACGGGAGCGCACGATCGTGCTGCTGCGCTTCTTCGGCAACATGACCCAGACCCAGATCGCCGACCGCGTCGGCATCTCCCAGATGCACGTGTCCCGGCTCCTCGCCCAGACCCTGGACCGGCTGCGCACCCGGCTGGACCCCGAGACCCGCGTCGGCTGAGCGCTGCGACAGAATCCCGGCGAGGGGGAACACATCATGACCGGTCAGCCGGAACACGTTGTGATCGTCGGGGCCGGGCTGGGCGGACTGCGCACGGCACAGCAGCTGCGCTCCGCCGGGCTGCAGGGCCGGATCAGCCTCGTCGGTGCCGAGTCGCACCTGCCCTACGACCGGCCGCCGCTGTCCAAGCAGGTGCTCACCGGCGAGTGGCACCCGGAGCGCACCGGGCTCGCCGAGCCCGACACGTTCGACGAGCTCGGCGTGCGCACCCACCTCGGCAACCCGGCCGTCGCCCTGCGCCCCGGCGACCGCGGTCACGAGCTGGAACTTGCCGACGGGGCCGCGCTGCACGGCGACGCCATCGTCATCGCCACCGGCCTGGTCGCGCGGGAGCTCCCCGACCAGCCCGCGCACGTGCACACCCTGCGCACCCTCGACGACGCACTCGCCCTGCGGGCCACGCTGGAGACGGCGTCGTCGCTGCTCGTCGTCGGCGCCGGGTTCATCGGCGCCGAGGTGGCGAGCTCAGCCCGAACCCGCGGCATCGCCGTCACGGTCGTCGAGGCGCTCGACGTGCCCGCCGCCCACGCGCTCGGCCCGCACGTGGGTCCCGTGGCGGGGCGGCTGCTCACCGAGGGCGGCGTCGCGCTGCACACCGGCGCCAAGATCACCCGATTCGGGGACGCACCCGACGGGGTCGCGGTCGAGCTCGCCGACGGCAGGCGAATCGGCGCGGAGGCCGCCGTCGTCGGGATCGGCGGCGTGGCACGCCTGGACTGGCTGGCCGGCCTCGGCCTCGACACCTCCGGCGGCCTCGCGTGCGGACCCACGGGGCGGGTGCACGGCCTGGAGGGCGTCTGGGCCGTCGGCGACGTCGCGTCGTGGGACGACCCGGCGACCGGCGGGCGGTACCGCCACGAGCACTGGACGAGCGCGGGCGACCAGGCCACCATCGCGGCACGGGACGTACTGGGCGCCCCACCCCCGCAGGCCGCGGTGCCCTACTGCTGGTCCGACCAGTTCGGGCTCAAGATCCAGATCCTGGGCCGCCCCGAGCTGGGCGACGAGGTCGTGCAGCTGCACGGCGCCGGGCTCGACAGCGGCCCCGTGCGCGGCACCGTGGCGGCGTACGTCGCGGGCGACCGGGTGGTGGCGGTGGCCGGCTTCGGCGCCGCCCGCCTGGTGGCGCGCTACCGGCCCCTGGTGGCGGCGGGCGCCCCGCTGTCGGAGGCGCGCGCCACCGCGGCCGCGCTCTCCTGAGCCGCGCCCAGCGTCAGCGGAAGAGCTTGCGGAGCAGGGCGAACACGAGCAGGGCGCCGATGGCCATCAGGCCGTAGCGGATCCGCGGGTCGGCGAGGCGGTGCTGCACGCTCTCCTTCCCGGCATCCACCAGGTGCTTCGGGTGGGCCCGCTCCGAGAGCTCGTCGAGGCTGACCGCGAGCGCGTCCCTCGCCTGCTCGATCTCGCGCTGGATGGTGTCCGGGTCGCGGGGCACGACGCCTCCTGGTGCTGGGGTGGACTTCTCTTGCGGAGGGTGCCACCGTAGATCAGCGGCTGGGGTGTCAGTATCGCGGCATGACCACCCGTTTGGCTCCCGGCGACACGGCTCCCGACTTCACCCTTCCCGACGCGGACGGCAAGCCCGTGTCCCTGTCGGACCACCGCGGCCGCCGGGTGATCGTCTACTTCTACCCAGCCGCGAGCACGCCCGGCTGCACGAAGCAGGCCTGCGACTTCCGCGACAACCTCGCCGAGCTGGGCGACGCCGGCCTCGACGTCATCGGGATCTCACCGGACAAGCAGGCGAAGCTCGCGAAGTTCCGCGACGCGGAGGGCCTGACGTTCACGCTGCTCTCCGACGTCGACAAGGAGGTGCTCACGGCCTGGGGCGCCTTCGGCGAGAAGAAGATGTACGGCAAGACGGTCACCGGCGTCATCCGGTCGACGTTCGTGGTCGACCCGGACGGGAAGATCGAGCAGGCGTTCTACAACGTCCGCGCCACCGGGCACGTCGCGAAGCTGCGCAAGGACCTCGCGGTCTGACACTCAGGTCCTGGTCCGCATCGCCTCCCGCACGACCTCGGCGACCGAGGGGGCCAGGGCCGCCTCCCGGAGGAGCCGTGCAACATCCCGGGCCTCCGCCGTGTCCGGGTGGGTGGCGCCGAGCCTGCGGGACAGGCTCCCGACGTTCCGCTCGGCGATGATGCCGGCCTCCTCGAAGCGGCCGAGGCGTGCGAGGACGAAGATCAGCGCGCGGCGCCGTGTGACCGTCCTCGGATGGTCGAACCCGGGGAACAGCTCGTCGTACTCCACCATCTCGCGGACGAGTGGGGCGAGCGCCTCCAGTCGGCCGGCCCGCAGGTGCCGCCGGGCGCGGACGGACAGGCTGACGACCTGAACGGCGGCGATGCCGACCTGCACGCACCCGTAGGCGAACCCCCCGGCGACGGTGGCGAGGACGACGGCGAACGTGATCGGGTCTGCGCCGACGGCCTCCAACGCCTTCATCCCCAGGCCCATCACGCCGACGCCGAGCCCGAGCCCGAGCAGCCCACCGACGGTGTTCTCGATCGTCCTTCGCGCCCGCTCCCCCATCTCGCCCTCCCCCCTCGTGTCGCCCATCGATGGGGACGACCCGCTGGGGGCGGCCGAGGTTGGGGTGCTACCCGAGGATCTCGGCGATTCCCGGGAGCTGCGCGCGGTAGCCGTCGAGGAGTCGCTGCGCCACGCCCACCGAGTCGACGAGCGGGTGCTGCGCGAACGCGCGCAGCGCCAGCACGTCCGACCCGGTGACGGCAGCTTCGATGGTGTCCTGCTCCACTGCCTTGACCTGCTGCAACAGGCCCAGCATCGCGCCGGGCAGGGGGGCGGTGGCCAGCGGCGTGACGCCGTGCGCGCCCACCAGGCAGGGCACCTCCACCACCGCCTCGGCAGGCAGCCCGGGCACGGCTGCGCCGTTGCGGACGTCGAGGATCATCGTGCGGGGCTCGCCGCCGGACAGCGCCGCCATCAGCTCGAGCGCCACCTGCTGGTAGCCACCGCCTGCGACGTCCTCGGCCGCGCGTTCGCCCGCGCCGCTCGCCTCCCGGCTCTCGGCCATGTAGCTGGCGTCGCGCTCGGCGCGCGCCCGCGTCCAGCGCTCCAGGGCGCGGGCCGGGTCGGCGGCGGCGTCGGCGTAGAACCGCTCCTGCTGGGCGAGCAGGTACTCCCCGCGCGTGCTCTCGGCGCCGCCGATCGCCGCGACCGCCTCGCGGGTGCGGTAGAAGTAGTAGAGGTACTCGTTGGGCAGCGCCCCGATGGCGCGCACCCAGTCGGCACCCACGAGCCGCGCCTCCTCGATGGACGCGAGCGCGGCGTCGTCGGCCAGCAGGTCGGGCAGCCGGTCCGCCCCGTCCACCCGCAGGCCCCGCAGCCAGCCCAGGTGGTTGAGCCCCACGTACTCGACCACCGGCTCGGGGCCCACGTCGAAACCGAGCCCGGTCAGCGCCCGCGCGGCCCGCTGCGCGAGCCCGATCGGCGAGTCGCAGATGCCCACCACGCGCTCGCCGAGCACGCGCTGCATGGCCTCGGTGATCATGCCGGCGGGGTTGGTGAAGTTGATGACCCACGCATCCGGCGCCACGGCGGCCACCCGCTCGGCGACGCGCAGCGCGACCGGCACCGTCCGCAGGCCGTACGCGATCCCGCCCGGACCGGTGGTCTCCTGGCCCAGCACACCGCACGACAGCGCCACCCGCTCGTCCACGGTGCGGCCGGCGAGCCCGTCCACCCGTATCGCGGAGAACACGAACCGGGCGCCGGCCAGTGCGTCGTCCAGGTCGGTGGTGGCACGCACCGCAGGACCGCCCCCGACCTGCTCGAGAACGGCCTGGATCGCCGCGAGCCGCCCGGGCGCGACGTCGTGCAGGACCACTTCGCTGATCGGGGACGAGTCCCCGAGTGCCCGGTAGACCAGCGGCACCCGGAACCCGCCACCGCCGAGGATCGTGAGTTTCACGCGAGCCGGATCTCCGTCCCGGCCGCGGCGCAGGCGGCGAGTGTGGCGGCGTCGGCGCCCTCGTTGGTGACGATCACGTCGACCTGCTCGGGCCCGCACACGGTGAGCAGCCCCGTGCCGGGGAACTTGCCGCGGTCGGCCACCACCACCGTCTGCTCGGCCGCCTCGATCATCGCGCGCTTGACCGGCACCTCGACGAGCGTGGAGTCGCGCACCTCGCCATCCCGGGAGATGCCGCTCGTGCCGAGGAAGAGCCGGTGGGCGCGCACCTCACGCAGCGCCTGCTCGGTGAGCATCCCGACGAGCGAGTGGTAGTTGCGGCGCAGGATGCCGCCGAGCACGAGCAGCTCGACGGCCGGGTCGTCGCGCAGCTCGTCGACGACCGCGAGGCTGCTCGTGATCACCGTGATCCGCTTGCCCCGCAGCGCCCTCGCCAGCCGTGCGGTTGTGGTGCCGATGTCGATCAGCACCACCTCGCCGTCACCGACGAACTCGGCCGCCGCGCGCGCGACGCATTCCTTGTCGCCAGCGGCCACGGTGGCGACCTGCGCGAACGGCACCGGGTCGTCGTCCGGGACGGACCCTGCACCACCCCGGACGCGGCGCAGCGCACCGTCGGCGTCGAGCGACTGCAGGTCGCGCCGGATCGTCGACGGGCTCACCCCGAGGTTCTCGGCCAGCGCCTCCACCGAGACCACGCCCGAGGACCGCACCAGGCGGAGGATCTCCCCGTGACGCGTCGCCGGAAGCACGGCCACAAGGTAACGCAGGAACGCGCAGACGAACAGTCATGAGTGCGCAGTCAGCGTCACGGCTGCGCAAAATCGCGCACAAACGGTTGCCATGTGCGCACCTCACCGGCACTATCCCGGCAGGCGAGCCGACGAACAGGTGGTGACACGTGACCAGCGCGATCGTGGAGACCCCGCACGAGCCAGTGTGGTGGGATCCCCTCGCCGACCTTCGCGACGCCGACTCCCCCGCCGTCGACGTCTTCATGTCCGGCACCGTGTTCCTCGACATCGTCTTCACCGGCCTGCCGTCGCCCCCCGCCGCAGGCACCGAGGTGTGGGCGGCGGGCATGGCCTCCTGCCCCGGCGGGATCGCCAACCTCGCGGTCGCGACCGCCCGGCTGGGCCTGCGCACGAGCCTCGCCGCGGGCTTCGGCGACGACGTCTACGCCGACTTCCTCTGGCAGACCCTCGCCGAGCAGGAGCGCGTGGACCTGTCCCGGTCCCGGCGCTTCGCGGAGTGGCACTCCCCCGTCACCGTCTCGATGGCGGTGCAGCGCGACCGCAGCATGGTCACCCACGGCCACGAGCTGCCCATCAGCGCCGACGAGCTGATCGGTACGCCGCCGCGCTGCCGGGCCGTGATCACCAGCATCGGCGAGGGCGCAGGCGTCCCCGTCCTCCCGTCGTGGGTGGCGCGGTCCCGGCAGGATGGCGCCCTCGTGTTCGCCGACGCGGGCTGGGACCCCACCGGCACGTGGGATCCGGCCCTGCTGCGCACGCTCGCGGGCTGCGACGCGTTCATGCCCAACGCGGTCGAGGCCATGCACTACACCCGCACCGACACCCCGAAGGCCGCGCTGCGCACGCTCGCCGAGCACGTCCCGCTCGCCGTCGTCACGCTGGGCGGCGAGGGTGCCATCGCGATCGACGGCGTCACCGGCGAGACGGCGGAGGTGCCCGCGCTCCCCGTGGACGCGCTCGACCCCACCGGGGCCGGTGACGTCTTCGGGGCGGCGCTCGTGCTCGGCACCATCGCCGGCTGGCCCCTCGAACACCGCCTGCGGTTCGCCGGGGTCTCCGCCGCGCTCGCCGTCCACGAGTTCGGCGGCTCGCTCGCCGCACCGGGCTGGGGTGACATCGGCGACTGGTGGCGCCGCACCCGCGCCTGCGCCGCCGAGGGCAACCCCGCGTCCGTCGAGCTCGCCGGCCGCTACGGGTTCCTCGAGGACCTCGTGCCCCGCACGCACGTCTGCGGGGTGCGGCGGGCCGCCGCCACCATCGCCCGCCACTCCGACGTCACCCGCCCCTGAGGAGCCCCCATGACCAGCCGTCCCGCACGTACTCGTCGCGCCGCCGTCGCCGCGCTCGTCGGGGCGCTGGGGCTGCTCGCCGCGTGCACGCCGGGATCGGAGAACGCGGCCGCTCCGCCACCCACCGACCGCGCCGTGCAGACCGACATCGCCTCGCTGGGGCCGGTCACGCTCACCGTCTGGGACCAGGAGGTCCGCGGCGGCCAGAACGAGCAGATGGAGCGGCTCAACGCCGCGTTCCAGCAGCAGTACCCGAACGTCACGATCAAGCGCGACTCGCGCTCGTTCGACGACCTCGCCACCACGCTGCGCCTGGCCCTGTCCGGCAACGACGCGCCGGACGTCGTGCAGGCCAACAACGGCCGCGCGGACATGGGTGCGTTCGTGGCGGCAGGCGAGCTGCTGCCGCTGGAGCCGTGGTCGCGGGCCTACGGCTGGGACCAGCGCTACCCGGACTCGGTGCGGCAGTACGTGAGCTACACCCCCGACGGCAAGGTGTTCGGCGAGGGCGAGATGTACGGGCTGCCGCAGGTCGGTGAGGTCGTCGGCATCTACTACAACCCCGCGGAGCTGCAGCGGCTCGGCATCGCCGTCCCCACGACGTGGGAGGAGTTCGAGGCAGCGCTCGCCGCCGTCAAGGCCGGCGGGGCCACCCCGCTCGCGCTGGGCAACGTCGAGAGCTGGCCCGCCCTGCACGTGTTCGGCACGGTGCAGGACCAGCTCGTGCCGGCCGACCAGATCACCGACCTCGCGTTCGGCCGCGCGGGGGCCTCCTGGACCACCCCCGAGAACACCCAGGCGGCGCAACGCGTGGCCGACTGGGCCCGCGCCGGGTACTTCAACGAGGGCGTCAACGGCATCGACGACAACCAGGCGTGGCAGGCGTTCTCCCGGGGCGAGGCGGTGTTCCTCATCGGCGGCTCCTGGTACGCCGCCGACCTGGAGGCGGCCATGGGCCAGAACGTCCGGTTCATGCCGCCCCCGCCGCCCGCGGGCCGTCCCGTCTCGGCCACCGGGGGCACCGGGCTGCCCTTCGCCATCACCAGCGCCAGTGACGCACCCGACGCCGCCGCGGCCTACCTCGACTTCATCACCAGCTCGGACGCGATGCGGGTGCTCACCGAGACCGGCAACCTGCCCGTCGTCGACACCGCGGCGCAGACCCCGCCCGCCGGGCTCTCACAGGACGTCTTCGCCGCGTTCGCGGCCGTCGCCGACGACGGCCAGCTGCTGCCGTACCTCGACTACGCCACCCCGACCATGGGCGACACGATGGGCGCGGCGCTGCAGGACCTGCTCTCCGGCGCGCAGCCGCCCGAGGCCGTCCTCTCCACGGTGGAGGCCGACTACGCCGCTTTCGTCAACCGATGACGCCTGCCGACGAGAATGGCTGACACGCTCCTCGCCGGGCCGACCACCACCGCCCCGGCCCGCCGCGGGCACCTCGGGCCCTCGCCGTGGCACGCGCTGGCCTACGTGGCGCCCGCACTGGTCGTGTACGCGGCGTTCGTGCTCTACCCCCTCGGCCGGGCCGTGCACCTGTCGCTCTTCGACTGGGACGGGCTCACGCTCGCCACGTTCGTCGGCCTGGACAACTACCTCGACGTCGTCACCGACGGCGACCTGCGCGCGGCGTTCGGGCACGCGCTCGTCCTGATCGTGTTCTTCGCGCTCCTGCCCACAGCGATCGGGCTCGTGCTGGCCACGCTGCTCACCCGCGCGCGGGTTCGCGGTCTGCCGTTCTTCCGCACCGTCGTGTTCCTGCCGCAGGTGATCGCCATGGTGGTGGTCGGCGTCGCGTGGCGGCAGCTCTACGCCCCAGACGGCTCGGTCAACGACCTGCTCGGCATCGTCGGGCTCGGCGGGGTCGCCCGGGCGTGGCTCGGCGACCCCACGTTCGCGTTGCCCGCCGTCGGCGTGATCGGCACCTGGGTGCAGACCGGGCTCGTCACCGTGCTGCTCATGGCCGGGATCAGCCGCATACCCGACCAGCTGTACGAGGCCGCCCGCCTGGACGGCGCGGGCCCGGTGCGGGAGTTCTTCGCGATCACGCTGCCGTCGGTGCGCGCCGAGCTCGCCGTCGCGCTGACGCTCACCGTGATCGCCGCGCTCAAGACGTTCGACC
Source organism: Pseudonocardia hierapolitana (assembly GCF_007994075.1). Classification (NCBI taxonomy): domain Bacteria; kingdom Bacillati; phylum Actinomycetota; class Actinomycetes; order Pseudonocardiales; family Pseudonocardiaceae; genus Pseudonocardia; species Pseudonocardia hierapolitana. The sequence continues at coordinate 2,063,382 of NZ_VIWU01000001.1, forward strand.
TGATCTACATCACCACCGGCGGCGGGCCGGGCAACCGCACGTCGGTGCCCTCGTACGAGGTCTACAACCGGGCGTTCCGGCTGGGTGAGGTGGGCTCGGCGGCGGCCGTCGGCGTCACGCTCACCGTGATCATCTTCGCGATCAACCTCGCGGTGGCCCGGATCGGCGAGCGCCGATGATCTCCCACACCGAGCGGTCCGCCAACTACGCGATCCTGCTGCTCTTCGCCGCGATCGCGCTGTGGCCGATCCTCACGATCCTCGGCACCGCCCTCGGCCCCGACGACGCCGGGGGCACGGGCGGTCTCGCCAACTTCCCGGCTGCCTGGGAGGAGGGCCGGTTCGGGAGCTCGATGCTCACCAGCATCGCCGTCTCGGGCTTCGTCGTGGCCGTGGCAGGCGTGCTGTCGATCCTGGCGGGCTACGCGTTCGGGACCATGCGCGTCCCCGGCGCCGCGGTCCTCTTCCCGCTGTTCCTGCTCGGGCTCATGGTGCCCACCGAGGTCATCGTCGTCCCGCTGTACTTCGACCTGCGCACCTTCGGGCTCACCAACACGTTCTGGGGCATCGCCCTGCCGCAGGTGGCCCAGTCGGTCGCCTTCGGCACGTTCTGGATGCGGGCCTACTTCCGGTCCCGCCCGCAGTCGCTCATCGAGGCCGGCCGCCTCGACGGCGCGGGCTCGTGGCGCATCCTCTGGCAGATCCTGGTGCCGCCGGGCCGTCCCGCGATCGTGACGATGGTGGTGCTGACGTTCATGTGGACCTGGAACGAGTTCCTCATCCCGCTGGTCATGGCCACCGACGAGAGCCTGCGCACCGCACCGCTCGGACTCGCGTTCTTCCAGGGGCAGCACACGTCCGGCCTCACGCTGCTCGCGGCCGGGGCGGTGATCGTCGCCGCGCCGGTCGTGGTGGTGTACCTCTTCCTCCAGCGCCATTTCATCCGGGGCATGCTTGAGGGCGCCGTGCGGGAGTGAGTCGAGGGGGTTTTCGTGGCGACCGACGACGACGTGCGCCGGATCGCGCTCGCGCTACCGGGGGTCGAGGAGATCCCCAGCGAGGGCTTCGACTTCCGCGTCGGGAACAAGGGGTTCGTGTGGTCCTATCCGGAGCGCGTGCCCGGGCGGAGGCGGGAGATCCGCACCGACGTCGCCGTGCTGTACGTCGGCGACGAGGCCGAGAAGCAGGCGCTGCTCCTCGGAGAGCCCGAGCTGTTCTTCACCCACCCCACCTACGACGGCCTGCCGCTGGTGATGGTGTGGCTCGACAGGGTCGGACCGGAACGGTTGGAGGAACTGATCCTCGACGCCTGGCGCATGCGCGCTCCGGCCGAGCTCGCCGACCCCTTGGTCTAGCACTGCTTGTGGACAACTCGCGATCTTCGATGCTGCTTGCGAACACCTGTTCGATAGCGTCGGGATCATGCCCCGGGCGCGGAGTTGGACGGACGAGCAGCTGACAGCTGCTGTGGCGGCGAGCCGGACCCTCAGCGAGGTCTGCCGCCGGCTCGGCCTTCGGCCCGGCAAGTACGACATGCTCCGACGGCACATCGCCCGCCTCGGGCTGGATGCGTCGCACATCCCGCTTTCCGCCGGGGGTGTGCGCCGACACCGGCGCTCCTGGTCGTTGGAGGATCTCGCGGAGGCCGTGGCGGCGAGCGACTCCGTGTCCGAGGTGAGCCGGCGCCTGGGATACACGCCGAACGGTGGCGTACATCGCATGATCGTTGGCCACATCCGGTCGTCAGGCTTCGACACATCGCACTTCACCGGCACTCGATGGGCACGAGGTCGGTGACGTCCGAAGATCCCGTTGGAGGAGATCCTCGTCCGAGGCTCCACGTACAGCGGCAACTCGAACCTGCGCAGGCCCCTCATCGAGGCAGGGCTGCTTGCGCCCAAGTGCGCCGAGTGCGACCTCACCAGATGGCGGGGTCAACTGCTGCCCCTGCATCTTGATCACACAATGGCGACCACACCGACAACCGCCTGGAGAACCTCCGTATCCTGTGCCCGAACTGCCACGCCATCACCGATACGTGGTGCGGGCGGAACAGGAAGCCGGCGTACTCCAATCGGCAGAGAGGCGGCGCTTAGAACGCCGACAGTGTGGGTTCGAATCCCATCGCCGGCACTTCCGCTACGGGGCCCGGCCCACGTCAGTCCGCGGGGTCGGGCAGAACCTGGCCGGTCGGTGCCGGCCGCCGGGCCGCGATCAGCGCACCCGTGAGCCCAACGAGGCCCGAGGTCACCGAGACCAGCAGCATCGCCGGGTGCGGGTTGCCGCCCACCGCGGCGTCGCCGAGGATCACGATCCCGATCGTCCCGGGCAGGACCCCCAGCACCGTACCCAGCAGGTAGGGCGCGAAGCGCACACCCGAGAGCGCCGAGGCGTAGTTCATCGCCGAGAACGGCACGGCCGGGATCAGCCGCAGCGACACCATCGCGAGCAGGCCGTTGCGGTCCAGCCGGGCGCGTACCCACGTCATGACGCGATGGTCGGTGTGCCGGCGAACGAACCGGCCGCCCAGCAGCTTGACCAGCCAGAACGCGACGGTCGCAGCGAGCGAGGTGCCCACCACCGCGAGGATCACGCCACCGATCCCGCCGAACAGCACCCCCGCCGCCACCGTGAACACCGTGCGCGGGATCGGCGTGACCGTGACCATGCCCTGCAGCAGCACGAACAGCAGCGGGGCCCACAGGCCCGCCGCCTGCACGGCGGTGCGGACGTCCAGCAGGTCCGTGCCGGTCCGGAACAGCAGGAACGCGAGCACGGCGACCACGAGCACACCAATGCCCACGGCGGCGATCCGTCCCCAGCTCACCCGACCGAAGGTACCGGCGTCCGGGAGCGGCGGGTCGGGAAGGGTGGTGCTCGACACCGCCCGTTCACCTTCGCGGCGGCTACGGTGCGGGACGTGACCACGGAGCAGCCCACCCTCGACCTCGACCCCGACGGCCTCGCCGTGCGCCGCGAGGTGCTCGGGGCGAAGCACGTCGACGCCGCCATCGCCCGCGCCGACGCCGTCACGGCCGACTTCCAGGAGCTGATCACCCGGTACGCGTGGGGCGGCATCTGGACCCGCCCCGGCCTCGACCGGCGGATGCGCAGCGCCATCACGCTCACCGCGCTCGTCGCGCACGGCCACTACGCCGAGTTGGAGATGCACCTGCGGGCGGCTCTGCGCAACGGCCTCACCCGCGAGGAGATCGTCGAGGTGCTGCTGCAGAGCGCGATCTACTGCGGCGTCCCCGCCGCCAACTCCGCCTTCGCCGTCGCCCGCCGAGTCCTGGCCGAACCCGACCCCACGGACTGACGACCCCACGGACTGACACTGCGGCGCCGCCGGACTCGCCGCGCCGAGACGCAGGACTCGCCGTGCCAGAACGCACGACTCACCGTGTCGAAACGCAAGACTCGCCTGGGTTGTCCCGCAACCTGTCGCGAGTCTTGCGTCCGAGCACGGCGAGTCCGACGCCCTGCCACGGCGAGTCCGACGTTCCGGCACGGCGAGTCCGACGCCCTGCCATGGCGAGCCCGACGTTCCGGCACGGCGAGTCCGACGTCGTACCGCGGCGAGTCCGGCGCGCGGTGCTGGTCAGGTCAGGGCGTGCAGGTGGGGCAGGAGGGCGCGCATGGCGCGGCCGCGGTGGGAGGCGGCGTCCTTCTCCTCCGGGCTGAGCTCGGCGGAGGTGCGCTCCTCGCCGTCGGGCACGAAGATCGGGTCGTAGCCGAAGCCGCCGGTGCCGCGCGGCGCCCGCACGATCCGGCCCGACCACTCCCCGTGCACCACCGTCTCCGGCCCGCCCGGCACCACCAGCGCCGCCGCGCACACGAACGCGCCGCGCCGCCGCTCGTCCGGCACGTCGGCGAGCTGGCCGAGGAGGAGCTCGAGGTTGGCGAGGTCGTCGCCGTGCCGGCCGCACCAGCGCGCCGACAGCACACCGGGCATCCCGTTCAGCGCCTCGACGGCGAGGCCCGAGTCGTCCGCCACGGACGGCAGGCCGGAAGCCGCCGCCGCGTCCCGCGCCTTGGCGAGGGCGTTCTCCGCGAAGGTGGCGCCGGTCTCGGGCGCCTCCGGGAAGTCCGGCACGTCGGCGAGCCCGAGCACCTCGAAGGGTCCGTCGGCGAGCATCCGGCGCAGCTCGGCGAGCTTGCCGACGTTGCGGGTGGCGAGCAGTACCTTCACGAGCGCCCCGGCAGGTCACGCGGGTAGGGCTGCGCCAGCACCTCGGCCTGCAGGTCCGACAGCTTCCGGATGCCTGCCAGCGCGATGTCGAGCATCGAGTCGAGCGTGCTGCGGGTGAAGGTGGCGCCCTCGCCGGTGCTCTGCACCTCGATGAGGGTGCCCGTGTCAGTGGCGACGACGTTCGCGTCGACCTCGGCGCGGGAGTCCTCCTCGTACGGCAGGTCGAGCCGCACGCGCCCGTCCACCACACCGACGCTGACGGCGGCGACCTGGCACGACAGCGGCTTCGGATCGGCGAGCGCACCCTGCGCGCCGAGCCAGGTCACCGCGTCGGCGAGCGCCACGTAGGCACCGGTGATCGCCGCGGTGCGGGTGCCGCCGTCGGCCTGGATGACGTCGCAGTCGAGGGCAATGGTGTTCTCGCCGAGCGCGGCGAGGTCGATGCAGGCACGCAGCGAGCGGCCGATCAGCCTGCTGATCTCGTGCGTGCGCCCGCCGATGCGCCCCCGCACCGACTCGCGGTCGCTGCGGGTGTTCGTGGCCGACGGCAGCATCGCGTACTCCGCGGTGAGCCAGCCCAGACCCGATCCCTTGCGCCAGCGCGGTACGCCCTCCGTGACGCTCGCCGCGCACAGCACCTTCGTGTCCCCGAACTCGACGAGCACCGAACCCGCCGGATGCTTCTGGAAACCCCGGGTGATGGTCACCGGGCGGAGGTCGTCGTCCGTCCTGCCGTCTGCGCGCGTCACGGGGCCACCCTATGACCCGGGGGATGAACCGGACACGGCGGTTGAACGTTGAGCAGGACATGTGGGTCATCGACGGCATCCCGCTGCACCCTCTCGTCGTGCACGCGGTCGTCGTGCTGCTGCCGCTCGCCGCGCTGGGTTCCGTTGTGATCGCGGTGCGGCGCTCGTGGCGGCGCTCGCTCGGCATCCCGGTCCTGCTGCTGGCGCTGGTCGGCGTCGGCGCGGTCCCGGTGGCCACCACCACCGGCACGGAGCTGTGGACGGCCCTGCGCGTGCAGAACCCGCTGATCGACGTCCACGCCGAGCGGGCCTCGTGGCTGCTGCCGGTCGCCCTCGCGTTCCTCGTGCTGCTGGCCGCCGCCGTGCTCACGGAGCTGGCCGCCGTGCGGGCAGAGGTCGGGGCGCACGCCGCGCCCGCCGCAGGCCCCTCGCGCTACCGCGTCGCCGCCGGGCTCTCCGCGCTGGCGGCGCTCGCCGGCCTCGCCGTCACCGCCATCGTCGTGTGGATCGGGCACGCCGGGTCCATGGCCGTCTGGCAGGGGATCGGCCAGTAGCCCGCGTCCCGCTAGATCTCGTACGCCCCCTCGGGGATCACCAGCTCAACGGGCCCGCCGAACGCGGCCTTGGCCTCGGCCAGCAGCTCCTCCCCGTCGAACCAGGCGGGCACGTGGGTGATGAGCAGCCGCCCGACCCCGGCCGCCGCGGCGTGCTCGCCTGCCTGCCGTCCCGACAGGTGCACCCCGGTGGGCGGCTCGTCCCCCCACTGCGGCATGACGTGCGGCCAGGTGGCCTCGCACAGCAGCACGTCCGCGTCGCGGGCGAGTTCCACGAGCGCGGTGCACGGGCCGGTGTCACCGCTGTAGACGAGGCTCCGCCCACCCGCCTCCACGCGCAGCCCGTAGGCCTCGCAGAGGTGGTCGACGCGCCGAGCCGTGAGCGTGGCGGCCCCGACGTCGGACGTGCCGCCGTCGGAGAGCGCGTGGAAGGTGAACACGTCGGTGAGGTCGGTCTCGGCCCGCTCGGCGGCGGAGGGCGCGTACGCGGCGGCGAACCGGTCGGGCGCCTCGGCCGGGGCGTGCACCGGCAGCGGGCGCGCGGCGGGGTCGTACGGCGGGCGCGGGTGGTAGCGGCGGTGCACCACGAGCGAGGTGAAGTCGGCGCAGTGGTCCGGGTGCAGGTGGGAGAAGGCGACGGCGTCGAGCTCCCACGGGTCGAGGTGGCGCTGCAGGGCGCCGAACGTGCCGTTGCCCAGGTCGAGCACGAGCCGTGCGTCCCCCGTGTCGACGAGGTAGCCGGAGGCCGGTGCGTCCGGCCCCGGCCCGCTGCCCGAACACCCGAGCACGATCAGCCGCATGCTTGAGAAGCTAACGCGCGCGTGTGTGCCGCAGCCACCACAGGCCGATGAGCGGGAGCACGAGCGGCACGAAGCCGTAGCCGCGCCCGTACACCGACCAGACCGTGTCATCGGGGAAGTCGCCGTTGTCGAACACCGTCAGCGTGCCGACGGCGAGCACGCCGACGAGCTCGAACACCACGGCTCCCCAGGCGAGCCGCCGAGCGGCGGGCCCGTGACCGGCGAGCCCGATCGTCGCGAGGATGTAGACGACACCGGCGAGCGCCGACAGCAGGTACGGCACGGGCGCCTCGCCGAACCGGGTGGCGATCTGCACGCCTGCGCGCGCCGTGGCCGAGAGCGCGAACACCCCGTAGACGGCGATCAGCACCCGCCCCGGCCCGGACGACGTGGCGCGGGCGGGCTCAGGCAACGGGCACCCACAGTCCCTGCAACCGCCAGACCGCGACGGCCGTGGCGATCGCCCCCACGGCCACGACGGCCCCGCCCCATCGCGTCGGCTCGGCGGTGGCGAACTGCGTGGCGATCGGGAGCACGCACACGGACACGACGAGGTAGATGAGGAACGTGGTGGTCTCGGGCAGCGCGGTACCGGAGAAGACCTGCACCGCGCCGATCGCGGCCTGCAGCACGAGCAGCGCGACCACGGCGCCCGCCGCGCGCTTGGTCCACACGTCCGGAGGCCGGTTCAGCACGGTGAGGACAACGCCGTAGACCGCGAGCGCCAGGAGCGCGACCTGAACCACGACGACGAGAGCGCCGATCACGCCGCGACGCTACCCGAGCCGAGTAATCCGACGAGCGGCGCGTTCGTCGCCTAGGTTCCGACGAACGCGCCGCTCGTCGGAAGGGTGCGGAGGCCTGCGACCGCGCCGATCTCCGGGCCGAGGAAGCGGCGGCCCAGGCGGCGGAACGGCTCCGGGTCGCCCGTGGCGAGGAAGCGGTGTGCAGCGGGCGGCGGGCCGGCGGGGTCGCGGGCGAGGTCGTGCTCCATGAGCACGCGCACGACGTCCTTGGCCGTCTCGTCCGCGCTGGAGACGAGCGTGACGTCCGGCCCGGCGACGATCTGGAGCACGCCTGCGAGCAGCGGGTAGTGCGTGCAGCCGAGCACCAGCGTGTCGATCCGCGCCCGCTGCAGCGGCTCCAGGTAGCTCTGCACGAGCCCGAGCACCTGGCGGCCGCTCGTCATGCCGCGCTCGACGAAGTCGACGAAACGCGGGCAGGCGACGGCCGTGACCTCCGCGCCGGGTGCGGCGGCGAAGGCGTCCTGGTAGGCGCCCGATGCGATCGTCGCGCTGGTGCCGATCACCCCGATCCGCCCGCTCCGGGTGGTGGCGACGGCCCGGCGCACCGCGGGCCGCAACACCTCCACGACCGGCACCGGGTAGCGCTCGCGGATGTCGGGCAGGCAGGCGGCGGTGGCGGTGTTGCAGGCGACGACCAGCGCCTTGACCCCCCGCTCCATCAGCGCGTCGCCGACGGCGAGGGCGTGGCGGCGCACGTCGGCGATGCGCAGCGGCCCGTACGGCCCGTGGGCGGTGTCGCCGACGTACACGACCTGCTCGGCGGGCAGCTGGTCGATCAGCGACCTCGCCACGGTGAGGCCACCGACGCCGGAGTCGAAGATGCCGATCGGGGCGTCGGGACCGGGGGGCACGCGGGAAGTCTAGGCGCGGCGGTCGGCGCGGGCGGCGAGCCGGGCCGCCAGCAGCCCGGCGAGCGCCCCGAACAGGTGGGCCTGCCACGAGATGCCCGGCTGCCCCGGCAGCACGCCGAACAGGATGCCGCCCCAGACGAGGAACAGCCCCACCGCGAGGAGGATCTGGAGGCCGCTGCGGGCGAAGAAACCCCGGGTGAGCAGGAAGACCAGCCAGCCGAAGATCAACCCGGATGCCCCGATGTGGTAGCCGGAGCCGTAGCCGCCGGTGAGCCACACCCCGAGCCCGCCCAGGATCCAGATCGTGGCCGTCACCACCACGAACTGGCGGACGCCGCCGGCCATGGCCAGGAACCCGAGCACGAGGAACGGCACCGTGTTGGCGACCAGGTGGCCCCAGTCGGCGTGCAGCAGGGGGGCGAACAGCACTCCGTCGAGCCCGTCGGCCTCGAGCGGCTCGATGCCGTAGTTCCGATCGAGCATGTGGCCGCTGACGACGTCGAACGCCTCGACGACGTACAGCCCGGCCGTGAACAGCAGCATGAACAGTGCCGAGGTGACCGGGGTGCGCGGCAGCACGCGGGCGGTCCGGCGAGGGGCGGGCGCAGGGGCGGCCATGCCATCGAGGTTACGCAGGTGGAGTCCGGACGCGACCGATGTGGGCCACGTCACTTCGAGCGGCGCACCGTGGCGGCTCTACGAGGGCGGCGGGGTGTCCGCCATCGGTGAGTACGGGTGCGTGCCCGGCACGCCCAGCCGTCAGCTCCGCGACGTGCAAGCCAGGCTCGACGAGGCCGCGTCCACGGGCGGCACGCCCCACTACGACGGCACGGCGGGGCCCTGCACCATCGCCGACGGGGTGGCACACCCGGCGGTGACCGAGCCCCTGCAGGACGTCACGCGCGACGACCCCCGGTGCAGGTCGACCCTTCGACCTGCGCGGCCGTGGGCTGATACGGGCAGCTCACGCCCAGAGGTGGCCCTCGATGCCCTCGGCCGCGTCGTCCAGCTCGCCCGCGTAGGCGCCGGTGGACAGGTACTTCCACCCCGCGTCCGCGATGATGATCACGATGTCGGCGGTCTCGCCCGCTCCGGCCGCCTTCTCCGCCACGGCGAGCGCGGCGTGCAGGATGCCGCCGCTGGAGATGCCGGCGAAGATGCCCTCCTGCTCCACGAGCTGGCGGGTGCGGCGCAGGGCGTCGCGGCTGCCGACGGAGTAGCGGGCGGTGAGCACCTCGGGGTCGTACAACTCGGGGACGAAGCCCTCGTCGAGGTTGCGCAGGCCGTAGACCAGCTCGCCGTAGCGCGGCTCGGCGGCCACGATCTGGATGTCGGGCTTGTGCTCGCGCAGGTAGCGGCCGGTGCCGACGAGCGTGCCGGTGGTGCCGAGCCCTGCGACGAAGTGGGTGACGGTCGGCAGGTCGCGCAGGATCTCCGGACCGGTGGTGCGGTAGTGCGCGTCGGCGTTGGCCGGGTTGCCGTACTGGTAGAGCATGACCCAGTCCGGGTGCTCCGCGGCCAGCTCCTTCGCCATGGCGACGGCCTGGTTGGAGCCACCTGCCGCGGGCGAGGAGATGATCTGCGCGCCGTACATCTCCAGGAGCTGGCGGCGCTCGAGGGACGTGTTCTCCGGCATCACGCAGACCAGCTGGTAGCCCTTGAGCTTGCAGGCCATCGCGAGCGAGATGCCCGTGTTTCCGGACGTCGGCTCCAGCACCGTGCAGCCGGGCGTCAGCAACCCGTCCGCCTCGGCCTTCTCGATCATCGCGAGGGCCGGGCGGTCCTTGATGGATCCGGTGGGGTTGCGGTCCTCCAGCTTGGCCCACAGCCGCACGTGCGGAGCGGGCGAGAGCGACGGCAGGCCTACCAGCGGGGTGTCGCCAACCGCCTGCAGCAGGGAGTCGTACCGGGCCATGACGCCTCCTGGGGTAGCGCTCGGGTCAGCGCATGCCACCTGCGACGGCGGGCAGGATCGTCACGGTGGAGTTCTCGCCCACCGGCGCCTCGAGGCCGCCGGCGAAGCGCACGTCCTCGTCGTCGACGTAGATGTTGACGAAGCGGTGCAGCTTGCCGTCCTTGACCAACCGCCCCGCGATCCCGCTGTGGCGGGACTCGAGGTCGTCGATCACCTCGGCGACGGTGCTCCCCTTCGCCTCGACGGCCTTCTCGCCGCCGGTGTGGGTGCGCAGGATGGTCGGGACGGACACGGTGACGGCCATGCGGATGCTCCAAGGTGGTTCGGTCGTGGGTCGGGACGCGGACGGACGTCAGGCGTGGTCCGGGACGTCGTCAGCACCCGTGTGCGAGAACATGTAACTCTCCACGACCTCGACGTCTTCCTCGGTGACCACGCCGTCCACGATCCGGAACGACCGGAACTCATGGCCCGTCCTGTTCGTCGCAGCGGGCTCGCGCGTCGAGACGAGCACGTAGTGCGCGTAGGGCTCTGAGGCGTAGGAGATGTCGGTGCGCGACGGGTAGGCCTCCGTGGACGTGTGCGAGTGGTAGATCACCACGGGCACCTCGCCACGGGAGTCCATGTCGCGGTAGAGCCGCAGCAGGTCGCCCGAGTCGAACTCGTAGAACGTGGGCGAGCGGGCGGCGTTGAGCATCGGGATGAACCGCTCGGGGCGGTCGGATCCCTCTGGGCCGGCGATGACGCCACACGCCTCGTCGGGGTGGTCCCGGCGGGCGTGGGAGACGATCTCGTCCACGAGATCGCGTCGGATCACCAGCACCCGTCCAGCCTACGTTCCGGATACGGGCGAACGCACTTCCCCGGGCGCGGCTCACATCTCTGCCAGACTCGCCTGCGTGCCCGCCCCCCGCCTCGAGATCACCTACTGCACGCAGTGCCGCTGGCTGCTGCGCGCCGGATGGACGGCGCAGGAGCTGCTCACGACGTTCCCCGGCGACCTCGGCGAGGTCGCGCTGGTGCCCGGCACCGGCGGGGTCTTCCAGGTGCGGCTCGACGACGACATGCTCTGGGACCGCGCCACCGAGGGCGGATTCCCCGAGCTGTCGCGGCTCAAGCAGCTCGTGCGCGACCGCGTGGCTCCCGACCGCAGCCTCGGCCACTCGGACCGCCGTTAGCCGCGCACCTGCATCCGTGCCTGCACCAGCGAGTCCTGCACGTACGTGAGCCAGTGGTAGACGCCGAGGTGCGCGGCCCGCGGGTCGTCGATCGGGAGGTCCTCCGGCATGTCCTCGCTGACGTCGAGCGCGGTGCCCAGCGCGAGCCGCACGTCGTTGAGGGCGGTGAGCCAGCTGTCGGCCTGATCCGGGGTGAGCTCGACGCGCCCCCCGGCCTCGGGGAGGGTGTCGAGCATCAGCACTGCCGCGGCGTCCTTGGCCTCGATCAGCTCGGGCTCGTGCAGGGAGCGCATGCCCGCCGAGAGGTCGGCGTCGTCGGTGGAGAAGTCCGGGAGCAGCCGGGCGAGCACCCGGTCGTCGGGCCGGGTGGACGGGCCGGTGCGCATCCCGGTGAGGACGGCCAGCTCGTCGGCGGGGTTGTCGGCGGAGCGCCCGGCGAGCATCTGCCGGATCTCGGCCACGAGGCCGCGCAGGACCGCGGCCTCCTGGGGATCGAACGTGCCGGCGAGCCGCGCCTTGGCGCCGCGGCCCGCCTTCTTCCAGCCGTTCACTGCCGCTCGCCGTTCATGCCTTCTGCATCGTGGCCCAGAGACCGGCGGCGTGCAGCTTCGCGACGTCCGTCTCGATCTTGTCCTTGTCCCCGGACGACACCGCCGCCTTGCCCTTGTGGTGCACGTCGAGCATCAGGGCGGTGGCCTTCGGCTCCGGGTAGCCGAACAGCTTCTGCAACACGTATGTGACGTAGGACATCAGGTTCACGGGATCGTTCCAGACGATCGCCTGCCAGGGGACGTCGGCCGTCGTGTCCTCGGCGAGGTCCGGCTCCACCTGGCGAGTGGGTGCGGGTAGCGGGGCGGCCATGGTCTCCATGGTGACACCTCCCCCATTCGGCTCGCACGGCACATAGGCTCTCGATCCATGACTGGCAGTCCGTCGTCGGCCGGTGTGTCCACCGCCCTGTTCACCGACCGGTACGAGCTGACCATGGCGGCCGCCTCGCTCGCCGACGGCACCGCGCAGCGGCACTGCGTGTTCGAGGTCTTCGCGCGCCGGCTGCCGGAGGGACGCCGCTACGGGGTGGTGGCGGGCACCGGTCGCCTGCTCGAGTCGATCGAGCGGTTCCGGTTCGGCGAACAGGAGCTCGCGATGCTCGAGGGCGTCGTCGACGACGCCACGCTCTCGTGGCTGGCCGAGTACCGCTTCTCCGGCGACATCGACGGTTACCCCGAGGGCGAGCTGTACTTCCCCGGATCGCCGATCCTCACCGTCACGGGCACGTTCGTCGACGCCGTGCTGCTCGAGACGCTCGTGCTCTCGATCCTCAACCACGACAGCGCCGTAGCCTCGGCCGCGGCGCGCATGGTCACCGCCGCCGCGGGGCGGCCCATCATCGAGATGGGGTCGCGCCGCACCCACGAGGCCGCGGCGGTGGCGTCCGCGCGGGCCACCTACCTCGCCGGGTTCACCACCACCTCCAACTTGGAGGCCCAGCGCAGGCACGGCATCCCCACCGCCGGAACGGCCGCGCACGCCTGGGTGCTGCTGCACGACGACGAGCTGTCGGCGTTCACCAGCCAGGTGAAGTCGTTGGGCCCGGACACCACCCTGCTCGTGGACACCTACGACATCCGCCGCGGCGTGGAGCTCGCGGTCGAGGCCGCCGGCACCGGCCTCGGCGCCATCCGGATCGACTCGGGCGACCTCGGCGAGCTCGCCCGCCAGGCCCGCGACCAGCTCGACGCGCTCGGCGCCACCGAGACGAAGATCGTGCTCTCCGGCGACCTCGACGAGTACGCGATCGCCTCGCTGCGGGCCGAGCCCGTCGACTCCTACGGGGTCGGCACCTCGGTCGTCACCGGCTCGGGCGCGCCCACCGCCGGGATGGTCTACAAGCTGGTCGAGGTCGACGGCAGGCCGGTCGCCAAGCGCAGCGAGTCGAAGGAGTCGCACGGCGGGCGCAAGTCGGCCGTTCGCCGGTACAAGCCGACGGGAACCGCGATCGAGGAGGTCGTGCACCTGGCCTCGACGCCACCGGGGATCGGGCCGCACGACCGCGTCGTGCCGATCCCGCTGGTCCGGGATGGCGAGCAGGTGGCAGGGCTGCCCACCCTCGAGGAGTCCCGCGAGCACCTGCGCGCCGCGCTCGTGTCCGTGCCGTGGGAGGGCCTCAAGCTCTCCCGCGGCGAGCCCGCCCTTCCCACCGTGTTCGAGGGGGTCTGACGATGCGTGCCCTTGTCGTCGTCGACGTGCAGAACGACTTCTGCGAAGGCGGTTCGCTGGCCGTCGACGGGGGTGCTGCGGTCGCAGCCGCGATCTCCGGCCACATGCGCACCGCCTCCTACGACCACGTCGTCGCCACCCGCGACCACCACGTCGACCCCGGCGCCCACTTCTCGGCCACCCCCGACTTCGTCGCCAGCTGGCCTCCGCACTGCCGCGCAGGCACGCCGGGGGCGTCGTTCCACCCCGGACTGGACGTGGCCCCGATCGAGGCCGTGTTCAGCAAGGGTGAGCACGCCGCCGCCTACTCCGGGTTCGAGGGCGCCGAGCCGGGCGGCAGCGGCCTGACCGACTGGCTGCGCGCCCGCGGCGTGGACAGCGTGGACGTGGTCGGGATCGCCACGGACCACTGCGTCCGCGCCACCGCCCTGGACGCCGCGAAGGCGGGCTTCACGACGACGGTGCTGCTCGACCTGTGCGCAGGCGTGTCCCCGGCGACGACGGAGCGCGCGCTGAAGGAGATGCAGGCGGCAGGCGTCCAGCTGACCTGAGGGACTTCACACACCCAGTGCCCGCTTCACACAGGGCGGGCCTTGTGTGAAGCGGGCAGGTGGTGTGTGAAGTGGCGCTGGGTCAGACCCGCCGCATCCGGAACGGTTCCAGGAGGGCGCCCAGGTCTCCCACCACACCGTTCTCGTCGAGCACGCGGTGGTTGCCCACCGCGTCGGCCAGGCCGATGCAGCGGGGGCCGTCGAACAGGCCGCAGGCGTAGCGCGCGGTGGTGTCGTCGAGGTCCACCACCCCGACCCGGAGCTGGTAGATGCCCGGGTAGTGCACCTCGTCGAGGTACTGCACGGACAGGGTGCTCGGCGCGAGGCCGTCGAGCGGGCCGCCGGTGGGGTAGCCGAGCACGTCGAGGTGCAGCTCGGCGAGGCCGTCGAGGTACCAGCCCGCGAGCCGGACGTTGTTCACGTGGCGGTTGGTGTCGAGGTCGCCGAAGCGGGTGCGCACGTCGAGCCGGAACGGGTAGGCCTCGCGCACGCGCCGGGCCGGGTCGAGCTCGGGGCGCTCGACGCGCGGCCCGTCGACCCGCAGCTCCTCGAGCGCGGCGCGGACGGACGCGGGCAGCGGGGCCGGCCGGCCACCGGAGGCGTGGACGCTGACCGACTCACCGGCCGCGACGCACTCGTCGTCGGCGAAGACGCCGTAGGAGTACGCGAAGGACGAGGTGCCGACGTGCGTCACACCGAGGCCGATGCGGTAGCTCCCGGTGACGCGCAGGGGAGCGAGCACGTCGACGCGCACGGAGGCGAGCAGCAGGCGCATGCGGCCGGTCAGGTCGGCGCCGAAGCGGGTGCGCTCCACGGCGACACGGGCGTCCTCGAACCACCTCACGAGCGCGTCCCGGCCGATGCGGCGGCTCGGGTCCAGGTCGCTGTAGCGGGCGTCGTGCTCGAGCAGCACGGGGTAGGACGTCGGGGGGAGCAGAACTTGCGTGGATGTCACCCCACCCATGATGGCGCCGCGACCGCGGCCGCGGGTTACGCGAAGTTGTTCATCACGTGTGAACCGCGCAACGGTGGATCGCGGCGTTCCGCCCCGGGGCGTCGGGGTCGCCCGGTAACCTCGCCCGGTGCCTACCGCGACCCGCAAGAAGGAGACGGATCTCCCGGGAGTTGCGGAGCTGCTGGAAGCCGCGGTCACCGCCGTCGGGGGCGCGCGCCGCGATGGGCAGGACGCGATGGCGCAGGCCGTCCGCAAGGCGCTCGTCAGCGGCGAGCACGTGGCCGTGCAGGCCGGCACGGGCACCGGCAAGTCGCTCGCCTACCTCGTACCGGCCATCCACCACGCGGTCGGGAGGGGCGCCACGGTCGTCGTCTCCACGGCCACGATCGCGCTGCAGCGCCAGCTGGTCGACCGCGACCTGCCCCGCCTCGCGAAGGCACTCAAGCCGATGCTGGGCCGCGCGCCCACGTTCGCGATCCTCAAGGGCAGGCGCAACTACCTGTGCCTCAACAAGCTGCACGGCGGCGACGACACCGACCCGGGCGACGAGCTGTTCGACCCGTTCGCGATCTCGGCGATGGGTCGGGCGGTCAAGCGGATCCACGAGTGGGCCGACACCACCGAGACCGGCGACCGCGACGAGCTCGTGCCCGGTGTGCAGGACTCCGTGTGGCGCCAGGTCTCGGTCACCGCGCGCGAATGCCTCGGGGTGGCCAAGTGCCCCGTCGGCGAGGACTGCTTCGCGGAGAAGGCGCGCGGCGTCGCCGGCCAGGCCGACATCGTCGTCACCAACCACGCCCTGCTCGCGATCGACGCGCTCGAAGGGCGCCCGGTGCTGCCCGAGCACGACGTCGTGGTCGTCGACGAGGCGCACGAGCTGGTCGACCGCGTCACCGGCGTGGCCACGGCCGAGCTCACCGCGGGCATGATCGCCGCCACCGCCCGACGGCTCGGCAAGCTCGTGGACCAGGCCGTCGCCGACCGGCTCGCCGAGGCGGGCGAGGGCCTCGGCCTCGTGCTGGACGACCTGCCGCCGGGCCGTTGGGAGTCCCTGCCCCGGGCCGCGGCGGGGGCCCTCTCCGCCGTCCGCGACGCGGCGGGCGCCTGCAAGCAGGCCCTCGGCGCCGACCGCAGGGAGGACCCCGAGGCGGCAGCCGGCCGCAAGATCGCCCAGGCCTCCCTCGACGAGGTCGCCGACACGGCGGTACGGCTGCTCGGCGCGTTCGACGAGCCCGACCCGGCCAAGCGGCACGACGTCGTCTGGCTCGCAGAGCGTGGAGCGTCAGCGGAACGCGGATCAGCGCAGCAGGGGCCGGACGCCACGCGGCACAAGTCGCTGCACGCGGCCCCGCTGTGGGTGGGCGGGTTGCTGCGGGAGCGGCTCTTCGGCCGCTCCACCGTGGTGCTGACGTCGGCCACGCTCGCGCTCGGCGGCAACTTCGACGCGCTGGCCCGGCAGTGGGGCCTGCCCCCGGAGAAGGTGGCGGCGGAGAAGACCGACGACCCCGTGCCCGACCCGGACGCCCCGAAGTGGTCCGGCCTCGACGTCGGCTCGCCGTTCGCCCACGCCAAGAGCGGCATCCTGTACGTCGCCAAGCGGCTGCCCCCGCCCGGCCGCGACGGCCTGCCACCCTCCTACCTCGACGAGATCGCCGGGCTCGTCGAGGCCGCGGGCGGGCGCACGCTCGGGCTGTTCTCCTCGATGCGGGCGGCCAAACAGGCCACCGAGGCGATGCGGGGCCGGCTGGAAACCCCGGTGCTGTGCCAGGGCGATGACTCCACGATGCAGCTCGTCGAGAAGTTCGCCGCCGACGAGGCCACGTCGCTCTTCGGCACCCTCTCGCTGTGGCAGGGCGTCGACGTGCCGGGCCCGTCGCTGTCGTGCGTGATCATCGACCGGATCCCGTTCCCGCGCCCCGACGACCCGCTCGTCGCGGCCCGCCAGCGCGCCACCGACGCCCGCGGCGGCAACGGCTTCCTGTCGGTCTCGGCCACCCACGCTGCGCTGCTGCTCGCCCAGGGCGCAGGCCGGCTGCTGCGCGGGATGGACGACCGCGGCGTCGTCGCGATCCTCGACTCCCGCCTGGCCACCGCCCGCTACGGCGGCTTCCTGCGGGCGAGCCTGCCCCCGTTCTGGGCCACCGACGACCGCGAGAAGGTGCACGGCGCGCTGCGTCGGCTGCGGGGAGCCTGATCAGCTGCTCTTGCGGCCCTCCAGGGCCACCGCCAGCAGTTCCCGCAGCTGCCGTTGCTGCTGCTCGGTGAGCGCCGCGAGCGGGGAGCGCTCCTGGACGTGCTCGAGGAGCTTGCGACGGGCGGCAACACCCGCCGGGGTGAGCACGAGCGTGCGGACGCGTCTGTCGGCCGGGTGAGGGCGGCGCTCGGCGAGGCCCTTCTTCTCCAGCTGGTCGCTGAGCAGCGTGACGTTGGACGGGTCGCAGCGCAACCGCTCGGCGACCTGTCGCAGCGGCACCGGCTCGGCATCGGGGTCGAGCACCCAGACGAGGTGGGCGACCGACTCGCCCAGTCCGAGCTCGCGCACGGCTTCCTTGAGCTCCTGCACGATCGCCATGGCCACCGCCATCACCTGCTCGACGAGCGGGGGAGCGGGCTGGGGACCGGACATGATCACAGCGTAAACCTTGACAATCTCTTTGAGTAGCTCAAGCATACCCTTGAGCTACTCAAGGATGGGGGATCCTGTGGGCGCCTGGGACCTGAGCGACGTTCCCGATCAGCAGGGAAGGCGCGTCGTCGTCACCGGAGCCGGCAGCGGGCTCGGCCTCGTCGTCGCCCGCGAGCTCGCGAAGCGCGGAGCGCGCGTGGTGATGGCGGCCCGCGACGTCGTCAAGGCCGGCCGGCACCGCGCGGAACTGCTGGCCGAGCACCCGGCGGCCACGGTGGACGTCCTGCCGCTCGACCTCATGGACCCCGCATCCATCCGGGCCTTCGCCGCCGCCGTCACGGCCGAGCCGGTCGACGCGCTGCTCAACGTGGCCGGCATCGCGGGCACGCCGCTGCGCCACACCGCGCAGGGCTGGGAGAGCCAGTTCGCAACGAACCACCTCGGGCACTTCGCCCTCACCACGCTCCTGCTCGACGCCCTCGGCCGCGGGTGGGAGCCGCGCGTGGTCACGGTCGCCTCGGCGGTCTACCGCTACGGGAAGCTCGACCTGGACCGCGACGACCACCTGACCGGCGGGCGGCGCTACTCCCCCATGCGCGCCTACGCGCGCTCGAAGCTCGCCAACATGCTGTTCGGGCTGGAGCTCGACCGCAGGTTGCGCGAGACGTGCTCCCCCGTCCGCAGCGTGCTCGCACATCCCGGGATGGCCAGCACCCCGATGAACACCGACCGCTGCCACACGCTGCTCGACCGCCTCATCTCGCCGGTCGCCGGCGTCGTGGCCCGCGCCCCCGAGGACGCCGCCCTGCCCATCCTGTACGCCGCGACCGTGCCGGAGCTCGATGGCGGCACGTTCGTCGGGCCGCGCACCGAGTTCCGCGGACCCATGCGCGTCACCCGCCTTCCGGTGCGCCCGCCCGCCGACGATCGGGACCTCGCCAGACGTCTGTGGGCGGTCTCCGAGGAGCTCACCGGCACGCGTGCGGCGGTGCTCGCGCGGGCGGAACACTAGGACACCGCCACCCGCTCCAGCACGGCCCGCTGCTGTTCCAGCTGCCAGGGCACGTTGAGCAGGGTGGGGTTGTTGCCGGCCGTCGCGCCGAAGACGTCGGACTCGAACACCCGGCCGTCGCGCACCGCGGGCACGGCCCGGAACAGCGGGCTCGCGGCGAGCTGCGCGCGCAGCTCGTCCGAGGCGTAGCCGAGCCGCACGAGGTCGGCGTCGATCAGACCGACCTGCTCGGCTCCGAGGGAGCGGTTCACGACCTCGGCGACGACCCGCGGGGACATCACCATGCCGAGCTGGCCGAGCAACTTCGCGGTGTGCCCATCGGGGTTGGTGTCCACGCTGAACTGCCCGGCGTCGTGGTGGAAGACCGAGCTGAACGTCTTCCCGGACAGGCCGGGCAGCTCGGCCGCCAGCGCGGCCACCGACCCGTCGACCTCGCCGATCCGCCGCTCGACATCGGCCTCCCGGCCGACCGCGCGGCCGACCACACGAGCCGTGTCCTGCCAGGTGTCCTCCCCCCAGCCCGTCCGGTACCCGACGGTCGGGGCGATGGCGCTCAGGCCCGCGTACTCGCTCTCGAGGCCGTAGTAGTTGGTGGCCAGGATGAGGTCCGGTTGCAGCGACGCCACCTGCTCCAGGTCGAGCCCGTCCGGCCCACCCAGCGGGACGACACCGGGATCGACCTCGCCCTCCTGCCACGGGTAGAGCGAGCCGGAGGCGTAGAAGTTCTCGGTGCGCCCGACCACGCTCACGCCCACCTGGCTGAGCACGTCCTCCTCGAAGGAGAGCGCGACGACCCGGGCGGGCGGGGCGGGGATCGTGGTGGTGCCGAGCGCGTGCTCGATCGTGACCGGGAACCCGGGGGCGGGTCCGGCTCCCGCGGGCGCCGTGGTGTCCGACGGCGCGGAGCAGCCCACCACCACGAGCAGCGCCGCCACGATCCCGGAGATCTCGAGCCTCACCGTCACCCTCCTCGGAGAAAGTGCGGTGAGCCTAACCTCAGCCAGGTGTCGCGATGCAGGTGATCGTGCCCGGCGCCACCTCGGTGAAGCCCGCGTCCCGGACGGCGACCGCCTCGCCGCGCCCGACCGCGGCGCACAGCTGCGCCCAGCGGTCGCCGTCGGCGTCCCGCACCGCGAAGCGGGGCACGTCGGCGAGGCCGTGGGCGGCGGCGTAGAGCATCGAGGCGTGCCCGACCTGCGCGGCCGCCTTCCCGACCGTCAGGTTCAGGCCGGCGTTCACCCAGATCACCGGGACGCCCTGCGGGGGCGGGCCCGGCTCGTCGGGTTCGAGCTCGGTGCCGCCGATCTGCAGCCGCGACACCACGCGCGGCACGTCGTCGACCGGGCCGGGGAGCAGGGCCCGCGCCTGCGCGCCGTCCACCTCCCACGTCACGCCCGGCAGCTCCTGCACGGCGGCCCAGTGCGCGCCACGGGCCCGGCGGGCGATCTTGCGGATCTGGGTGCTCACCCAGATCGCGACGGTCTCGTGCCACTCGCCCCCCGGCTGCGTGCGCGGGTCGAGGCACACGGCGAGCGCCGCGGCGGCCGCCGCCTCCAGCACCGGCGTGCGGGCGGCCGGTGGGCGTTCCAGACGCAGGATGACCGGCATCGCGCGCACGATGCCGTCCGACACCGGCGCTCCTCCCCCGGCGTAGCGGGCCGCGAGCGGCGCGAGCACACCAACGGCCGGCCGGTCGGCGAGCCCGGTCCCGGACAGTTCCTCGGTCACGCCCGGGACCAACGCATCCGCCCCTGCTCCGCTTCCGCGGGACCCTCAGAGATCTCCGAGCTGCGCCAGCAGCTCGCGCTCGGCGCCCCGCGGCACCGCCACCGCTCCAACGAGCAGATGACCCGACCCCGAGCCGTCCGGCAGCGCCCTGGCGAAGACCAGCTCGCCCATGCCCGGGCTCACCCCGGTGGTGGGCCGGACGTCGGCCCGGCCGTCGCCGCGGAGGTCCCGCAACGTCACGCCCTCGCCGAAGTGGACCCGCTCCACCTCGTACAGGCCGGGCACCACGGTCGCCCACGAGGCCGCCAGCTCGGCCTCGTCGGCCGGGAGCAGGGGCCCGCGCTCGGCGAGGAACCTCTCGCCCCAGCCGCCCTCGTCCAGCGCCGCGTCCACGACCTCGGGCGCATCCCAGTCGACGTCGAGCGTGTCGGCCCACCAGGCCAGGTCGGCAGTGGCGGCGCCCCCGCGGCGCTCCAGGAACATCACCGCCTTGCGGTAGAGCCAGCCGGCCCGCGCCGGAAGCTCGGCATGGGCGGGCCGGCCGAGGTGGCACTGCTTGTACTTGCGGCCCGATCCGCACCAGCACGGGTCGTTGCGGCCGGGTTCGGGGCCGGCAGGGGCGGCGAAGGGCCGGACGGCGGCGAGATCCGGATCGTCGGCGGGCACCTCGATCGCCGTCCACCTGGCGGCAGCGGCCGCGGCGTCGCCGCGGTCCGACTCGTACCAGGCCAACCGGTCCTCCACGAGCGGCCAGCCCGGCGCCGCGACGGCCGCGGCCCGCAGGTGCGACTCTGCGTCCTGCACCCGGCCGTCCCGCTCCGCGGCGACCGCGGCGACCCACCGCGCCACGGCCTCCCGGGGGGACCGACCGGCGACGGTGACCAGTCGGCCGGCGAGCGCGACGGCGGCCCGCACCCGCTCCCCGTCGTCGTCGGGTTCGCGCAGCAGCTCCTCGACGACGGATTCGACGACGTCCGGGTCCTGCATGAGGCCGAGCGCCTCCCGCAGCGCGGCCGGATCGTGCGCGTCGGCGAGCAGCGCGAACGCCCGGACCGCCGCCTCCCCCTGCTCCTCGGTCTCGACCCGGCTGACCAACCGGAACGCCTGGTCGACCGCCTCCGCCTCCGTCCACACCGACTCGTCGTGGGCGAACTCGTCGCCGCGCCGCAGCAGGCCCGCCGCCGCGGCCAGCTCGGTGAGGGGCGGGCGGGGTTCGGCGAAGGCCGCGCGGTCGCCGTGCAGCAGGCCGAGGACGAGCGTCTCCGCCCGCACCGGGAGACCGGGTTCCTCCAGCTCGGCCTCGTACACCGCCCGCAGCGCCGCCACGAGCTCCGCCGGTGCGGCCGGCTCGTCGTCCAGCGCCGAGATCGTCACGGCGCCGCCCTGCGTGGCCCGCACGGCGAGCAGCGCACCGGCGGTCAACCCCGCCAGCCAGTCGGGCGGCCCGCCCCACCGGGCCGGCTCGTCGCCGTCCGGCTCGTCCACGTGCAGCGGCCCGCCGTCGACGTGCGGGTCGGGGCAGCGCAGGAACCCGGCGAGGTCGGTGTCGAGGTCGAGGTGCTCGTCGGCCAGCTCGGCGGCGGAGAGCCGGTGGGTGAGCACGATGCCGTCGGTCAGCGCGGGCGCGTGCACCAGGACGTCGGGGACGAGCATCGTCACCGGACCGGTCGGGTCGTCCAGGACGTCTTCCTCGGCCTCGTCGACGAGCCGCTCCGTGCCGGGATCCGAGAGGTCGAGCCCCACCCGGGCGGAGAGGAGCCGCATCAGCTCCTCGTGGCCGACCACCACCTGTTCCCGCACCACCTCGCGGTAGGCGGTCCAGACCGCCTCGAACCGCGCTTCCTCGGTGCTCTCGGCAGGCGGTTCGGGCGCCCCGCGACCGACCAGGAGCCGCTGCCGGGACCGGGCCACGATCAGTGCCCGCCCGTCATGCGATCGGCACCCGGCGCAGGAGGCCCTCGGCGGCATCCGCGCGCTCGACCTCGTCGCGGGTGATGCCCAGGACGAACAGGACGACGTCCAGATAGGGGTGGCTGAGCGCGGTGTCGGCGACCTCGCGCAGCGCCGGCTTGGCGTTGAAGGCGATGCCGAGCCCGGCCGTGGAGAGCATGTCGATGTCGTTGGCGCCGTCGCCGACGGCCACGCACTGCTCCAGTGGAACGCCGAAGCCGTCGGCGAACCGGCGCAGCGCCACCGACTTGCCCGGCCGGTCCACGATCTCACCGACGACCTCGCCGGTGAGCCGGCCGTCGACGATCTCCAGCTCGTTGGCGGCGCAGAAGTCCAGCCCCAGCTCGTCCACGAGGCCCTTGATCACCCGCGTGAACCCGCCGGACACGACCCCACAGCGGAAGCCGAGCCGCTTCAGCGTGCGGATCGTGGTGCGGGCGCCCGGGGTGAGCTCCAGCTGGGCGGCCACCTCGTCGAGCACGGTCTCGGGCAGTCCGGCGAGCACCGCCACACGGCGGCGCAGCGACTCCGCGAAGTCCAGCTCGCCGCGCATCGCCGCCTCGGTGACGGCCCGGACCTCGGCCTCCGCGCCCGCGTGCGCCGCGAGCATCTCGATGACCTCGCCCTGCACGAGCGTCGAGTCGACGTCGAAGACGATCAACCGCTTGCCGCGTCGGCCGAGCCCGGCCCGCTCGACGGCGACGTCGACGCCCGCGGTGCGGGCCACCTCCACGAGCCGCGCGCGCAGGGTGCCGGGCGGGTAGTGCTCGCTCCCGCGACCGGGCTCGGGGGAGACCATCAGCTCCAGCCCGGTGACCGGGTAGTCGGCGACCCGGCGGATCGAGTCGATGTTGGCACCGGCGTCGGCGAGCGCCGCCGCCACGGCGCCGAACGCCCGTGCCGTGATCGGCCGGCCGAGCACCACCACGACGTGCGTGGAGTGCCGCCGGACGGCCGGGTCGTCACGCACCTCGAGCGTGGTGTGCACCTGCATCGCGATGCTCGCCATCGCCTGCTCGACGGCCTCCTGCAGGCCCTCCGGATCGCGGTGGGTCTCGACGACCACCCCGAGGGTGAGCCGCCCGCGGATCACCACCTGCTCGACGTCGACCAGGTCGACCCCGTGCCGGGTGAGCGCCGCGAACAGCACGGAGCTCACGCCGGGCCGGTCCGGGCCCGTGACCGTGATGAGGACGCTGGTGCCCGTGCCGGTCATGGAGGTGGCTGTCTCGATCTTCTCAGCGCGACTTGGGATCGTCGTTCGGCTGCGTCTCCCGGCCCACGCCCTGCGTGATCAGCTCGCCGGGGTCGGCGTGCCCGAGGTGCGCCTCCGCGCGGAAGCGCTCCACGAGGTGCGGGTAGTGCAGCTCGAACGCGGGGCGCTCGGACCGGATCCGCGGCAGCTCGGTGAAGTTGTGCCGAGGCGGCGGGCAGGACGTGGCCCACTCCAGGGAGTTGCCGAAGCCCCACGGGTCGTCGACGGTGACCACGCGCCCGTAGCGGTAGCTGCGGAACACGTTCCACAGGAACGGCAGGGTGGACGCGCCCAGCACGAACGCGCCGATCGAGGAGACCGCGTTCAGCACGTTGAAGCCGTCGATCGGCAGGTAGTCGGCGTAGCGGCGCGGGAAGCCCTCGTTGCCCAGCCAGTGCTGCACCAGGAACGTCAGGTGGAACCCGACGAACGTGAGCCAGAAGTGGACCTTGCCCCAGGTCTCGTCCAGCATCCGGCCGGTCATCTTCGGGAACCAGAAGTAGATGCCGGCGTAGGTGGCGAACACGATCGTGCCGAACAGCACGTAGTGGAAGTGCGCCACCACGAAGTAGGTGTCGGAGACGTGGAAGTCCAGCGGCGGCGAGGCCAGCAGGATGCCGGTCAGCCCGCCGAACAGGAACGTGGCGAGGAAGCCGACGCTGAACAGCATCGGGGTCTCGAACGTCAGCCTGCCCTTCCACATGGTGCCGATCCAGTTCACGAACTTCACGCCCGTGGGCACCGCGATGAGGAAGGTGGTGAAGGAGAAGAACGCCAGCAGCACCGCGCCCGTGGCGTACATGTGGTGCGCCCACACGGCCACCGACAGGGCGGCGATCGCGATCGTCGCGTAGATCAGCGTCTTGTAGCCGAAGATCGGCTTGCGGCTGAACACCGGGAAGATCTCGCTGACGATGCCGAAGAACGGCAGCGCCACGATGTAGACCTCGGGGTGCCCGAAGAACCAGAACAGGTGCTGCCAGAGGATCACGCCGCCGTTGGCGGGGTCGAAGACGTGGGCGCCGAAGTGGCGGTCGGCCAGCAGGCCCAGCAGCGCGGCGGTGAGCACCGGGAACGCGATGAGGATCAGGATCGCCGTGACGAGGATGTTCCAGGTGAAGATCGGCATCCGGAACATCGTCATGCCGGGCGCGCGCATGCAGACGATCGTGGTGATGAAGTTGACGCCACCGAGGATCGTGCCGAGACCGGAGACGACCAGGCCGACGATCCACAGGTCGGCCCCGGCCCCCGGCGAGCGGATGGCGTCCGACAGCGGGGTGTAGGCGAACCAGCCGAAGTCGGCGGCACCGCCCGGGGTGAGGAACCCGGACAGCACCGTGAGCCCGCCGAACAGGAACAGCCAGTAGGAGAAGGCGTTCAGCCGCGGGAACGCGACGTCGGGCGCCCCGATCTGCAGCGGCACGATGTAGTTCGCGAAGCCGAACAGGATCGGCGTCGCGTACAGCAGCAGCATGATCGTGCCGTGCATGGTGAACAGCTGGTTGTACTGCTCGGTGGACAGGAACTGCATCCCCGGCACGGCCAGCTCGCCGCGGATCAGCAGCGCCATCGCACCGCCGGCCAGGAAGAACCCGAACGACGTGACCATGTACAGGATCGCGATGTCCTTGGGGTCCGTCGTCCGCAGCATCTTCAGGAAGGTCGAGCCCTTGGGCGACTGTCGTGCCGGGTACTCCGGCGCGATCGGCTTGGGGGCGACGGCGGTCACTGGTCCTCCTGGAACTGCCGACTTCAAGAGCGGCGGGCCGGGTGGCCCAGCTCGCGATGTTAGCTCTACCCGCCGTCGAAGGCGGCGCCCGGGTGGCGGGCCCCACGTCCGGAGGACACGCGGTGCGTGCGCGGACACGCGGTGCGGCCGGGCGCGATGATCCCCCCATGGGGTCGACGACGGTGGTCATCGGGCCGGCGCTGGCCGTGGCCGGTGCGCTGGGCGTGCTCGCGGCGGCCGCGCTTGCAGCGGCGGCGAGCCTCGGCACCGCCCGTGCGACCGTCTTCGCCGGTGTGCGAGCGGCGCTCCAGCTCGGCGCGGTCTCGCTGCTGATCGGCGCGATCGTCGGCTCGGTGCTGCTCAGTGCCGCATTCGTGCTGGTGATGGTGGCCGTGGCGGCGTGGACCTCCGCGCGGCGCATCACCCCGCACCGCAGCGGTTGGTGGGCGGTGCTGCCGATCGCGGTGGCCCCGCTCCCGGTCACGGCCCTGCTCGTGGTCTCGGGCGTCGTGCCGCCGGTCGGCGTCGCGGTGATCCCGATGGCCGGCATCCTCATCGGCGGCACGATGACCGCCACGTCGCTCGCAGGCCGGCGCACGCTCGACGAGCTGGCGGCGCGCCGCGGCGAGGTGGAGGCCGCGCTCTCGCTCGGCTTCCTCCCGCGCGACGCCGCATTGGAGATCGCCCGGCCGAGCGCGGGTCAGGCACTCGTGCCTGCGCTCGACCAGACCCGCACGGTCGGGCTGGTCACGCTGCCCGGAGCGTTCGTCGGCATGCTGCTGGGCGGCGCCACGCCGGTGCAGGCCGGCGCCGTGCAGCTGCTCGTGCTGGTGCTCCTGCTGGCCGTCGAGACGGTGGCGGTGGCGCTGATGCTCGAGCTGGTGTGCCGCGGGATGGTGCGCAGGCCGCCTATCGGAGCGGCGTGAACAGCTCCTCGAACAGCTCCGGCGCCGCCGCCGGGCTGGGCGCCGGGTCGACGATGTAGAACTCCGTGCCCATCCCCAGCGCGAAGACCGGGTCGGGCATCGCGAGCAGGAAGTGCTCCGGCGACATCTGGCTCGCGTGCGCCCGCATCGAGGCGCGCTTCTGCTCGACGAAGTCGACGGCCTCGACGCGGTGGGTGATCTCCGCCTCCGGCTTGCCGAACGTCGGCGCTTCGAGGCTCGGCCCCTGCCAGCCCTCCGGCAGCTGGCCGGACTCGGCCATCCCGCGCATCCCTCGGATCATCCAGTCGCGGTTGATCGTGTGCTGCGCCACGACCGGGACCGCCGACAGCTCGGCGGCGCGCTTGCCGACCCGGTGCACCTGGATGTGGTCCGGGTGGCCGTAGCCGCCGTTGTCGTCGTAGGTGGTGAGGACGTCCGGCTCCTCCTCGTCGAGGATCACCGCGAGGCGGCGGGCCGCGTGCTCGACGTCGGCCTGCCAGAAGCAGAACGGAGCGGCGTTGCTCGGCTCGCCCATCATCCCGGAGTCGGTGTAGCCGAGGAACTCCACGCGCTTGGCCCCGATCGCCGCGGCCGACGCGTAGCACTCCGCGGACCGGCGCATGGACAGCTGCTCCCCTGGCTCCAGCACACCCGGGACGGGCTCGCCGAGCTCACCGCGGGTGCCGAAGACCAGGACGACCCGGTGACCCGCGGCGGCCGCCCTGGCGAGGGTGCCGGCGGAAGCGATCGACTCGTCGTCGGGGTGCGCATGGAAGGAGACGATGGTTCCCACGAAGCCACCCTACGCAGCGCTTCTGGATCACCTCGTCCTGACGGCGGCGAACCGCACGCGGGGGGTCGTGCGAAGGCGTGGGCAGACCGGCACGACCCGGACCCGCACGGCGCGGGCCGGCTGCCGGCGGTGTGGTCTCGCCCATCCGACAACCGGGACGACGTGTCGTGCCCGGTCGTCCCGTGCTGCCCATGGAGGGAAGCGCATGTCCCGTCCATCCCGACCACGAGGTCGCAGATCAGCTGCGTTCGCAGCAACCGGCACGGTGGTGCTCGCCGCGCTGCTGGCCGGCGTCGGCGCAGGTCCGGCGGTTGCCTCGAGCCACCGCGAGGCACCCCTGATCGCCGCGGACCCGGCCGTGGACAACACGGACGTCTACGCGTTCGTCAGCCCCGACCAACCGGACACGGTGACGTTCGTCGCCAACTGGTTCGGGCTCCAGGAGCCCAACGGCGGCCCCACGTTCTACCCGTGGGCCACCGACGCGAACTACGACATCAACATCGACACCGACGGCAACGCGAAGCCCGACGTCGGTTACCGGCTCACGTTCCGCACGGAGGACCGGCGGGGCAACGACACGTTCCTCTACAACAACGGTCCGGTGACCGGCCTGGACGACGAGAACCTGCTGTTCCGCCAGTACTACACGCTGTCGGTCAGCAAGGGCGGCGGCTGGACGAAGCTGCTCGAGGGGCAGGTCGCGCCGTCGCAGCTCGGAGCGGCGTCGATCCCGGACTACGCGACGCTGCGCGACCAGGCGATCAAGGACGTGCCGGGCGGCGGCCAGGTCTACGTCGGCTCCGCGGAGGACCCGTTCTTCGCCGACCTGCGCGTGTTCGACCTGCTGTACGGGGGTGACCTCTCCGAGGTCGGCCAGGACACCCTCGCCGGCACCAACGTCAACACCTGGGCGCTGCAGGTGCCGTTGTCGGAGGTCACGGCCGGGGGCGATCCGCAGCGCAACCCGGTGATCGGCGTCTGGAGCGACACGGAGCGCCGCTCCCTGCAGCTCTCCCCGGGCATGGCCACCGCGGTGGGCGAGCCGGTGCAGGTGTCCCGGCTGGGCAACCCGCTGGTCAACGAGGTCGTGCTGCCGGCAGGGCTGAAGGACGCGTTCAACGGGCTGGCGCCGGTGAAGGACGCGACCATCCCCGACGTCGTGAAGCGGGTGACCGATCCGGAGGTCGCGCGGCTCCTCGAGGGCATCTACGGGGTGCCGGCGCCCGCGACGCCGCGCAACGACCTGGTCGAGATCTTCCTGACCGGGATCGCCAAGGACGCGCCGACGCTCGACGGCACGCAGGCCCCGATCCAGGCGGACCTGAACAGCCACGTCCTCAACGCCGACACCGACCCGAAGCAGTTCCAGCCGTCGGAGATGCTGCGGCTCAACACGTCGATCGCGCCTGCGGCCGACCCGAACCGGCTGGGTGTCCTCGGCGGGGACCTGCAGGGCTTCCCGAACGGGCGACGGCTCACCGACGACGTCATCGACATCGAGGTGCAGGCGGTCGCGGGCGCGGCGCAGGCCGGAAAGCTGGTCGACGCGCTGGCGGCGGGCGACGGGGTGGACGCCAACGACGTCGCGTTCCTCGACGAGTTCCCCTACGTCGCGCTGCCGGGCAACGAGACCCGTGCCGACGCGGCCGGTGCCCAGCCGTCGGCGACCGGGTCGTCCGACACGGGCAGCGGGGCCGCCAGCGTCCCGACGGAGAGCGACTCCTGGATCGGCAACGCGGCGTTCAGCTCG
This sequence comes from Pseudonocardia hierapolitana, assembly GCF_007994075.1. Taxonomy (NCBI): domain Bacteria; kingdom Bacillati; phylum Actinomycetota; class Actinomycetes; order Pseudonocardiales; family Pseudonocardiaceae; genus Pseudonocardia; species Pseudonocardia hierapolitana. The sequence goes on from NZ_VIWU01000001.1 coordinate 2,091,927, forward strand.
CCCATGATGCCGATCGCGCTGGGCGCCGGGATCGGAGGCGCGCTGCTCGCCTCCGTGGTGCTGCTCGCCGTGCGGCGGCGCGGCCGGACCGCACCGCTCGACCACGCCCGCCCGCCGGCTCCGCCCCGGTGACCGGCCGGGGGCGGCTCGGACCGACCGGGCCGCCCCCGTGCCCCCACTTCCCCGCCCACGGACTGGACCTCGCATGTCGACATCCACCCTGCCCCCGCCCACGCCACCCGATTCCAGCCCGATGTGGCGCCGGGTCCTCCCCGTCGCCGCCCTCGTGATCGCGGGCCTGTTCGTCGTCGGCATGGCGTTCCAGCCGGCCGCCCCACGAGCAGCGACCCCGCAGCCGGTCGGCGATCGGCTCACCGCCACGATCGAACAGCTGCGCGACCGCATCCGCCGGGCGCCCGACGACCCGACGACGTGGGCGAACCTCGGCGCCGCGTACGTCGAGCAGGCTCGGGCGCTCGCCAACCCGGCCTACTACCCGCAGGCACAGGGCGCGCTGGACCGGTCCGTCCAGCTGCAACCCGACGGGAATGCCGCCGCTCTCGTCGGTCTCGGCGCCCTCGCGAACGCCCGGCACGACTTCGCGGCCGCCCGCCGTCACGCCGAGGACGCGGTGGCGCTCAACCCGGCGAGCGTGGAGGCGTACGGCGTGCTCGCGGACGCCACGACCCAGCTCGGCGACACCGCCGCCGCCACGGCAGCGGTGCAGCGCATGCTCGACCTGCGCCCCGGTGTCGCGTCGTTCACCCGGGCCTCCTACGAGCTGGAGCTGCACGGACGCACGGACGACGCCCGGGCGGCCATGCAGCGTGCGCTCGAGGCCGCGACCAGCCGCGACGAGCTGGCGTTCTGCCACTACCACCTGGGCGAGCTGGCCTGGGGCGGCGGCGACCTCGACGAGGCGGAGGCGCAGTACACCCGCGGCCTCGCCGCCGTGCCCGGTGACCCGGCGCTGCTCCAGGGCCGCGCGAAGGTGCTCGCCGCACGCGGACGCACCGACGAGGCCATCGAGGGCTACCGGCGGCTGACCGAGCGGGTGCCGCTGCCGCAGTACCTGCTGGAGTACGGCGAGCTGCTGGAGTCGGCAGGCCGGGCCGACGAGGCGCGCGCGCAGTACCGCCTGATCGCCGACCAGCAGCGGCTCGACGCGGCGCAGGGATCCACCGACGACCTCATGGCCTCGCAGGTGGCGGCCGACCACGGCGACCCGGCGGAGGCGGTCCGGCTGGCGCAGGCGGATTGGGACCGGCGCCAGAGCGTGTTCACCGCCGACGCGCTGGCGTGGGCACTGCACCGGGCCGGCCGCCACGCGGATGCCCTCCCGTACGCGGAGCGAGCCGCGCAGCTCGGCAGGCGCGACGCCACCGCCACCTTCCACCGCGGCATGATCCTGGCCGCTCTGGGCCGGACCGGCGACGCGATCGCAACCCTCGAGCAGGCACTGCGCACCAACCCGCACTTCTCGCCGCTGCACGCCCCGGTCGCGCTGCAGGCCCTCGACGCGCTCGGGGCGAAGCGATGAACCGCTGGTGGTGGCGGGTCGCCGTCGTGATCGGTTCGATGGCCGCGCTGGCGGTGCCCGCCGGGACCGCCGCGGCCCACCCGCTGGGCAACGTCACGGTCAACCACTACGACGGGCTGCGGCTGTACCCGGACCGGGTCGAGCTGTCCGCGGTGGTCGACCACGCCGAGATCCCGACCCTGCAACTGGCGCCCGTTCTGGACCGCGACGCCGACGGCGCCGTCTCCCCCGCCGAGGCGAAGGGCGGCGCCGATGGCGAATGCGCCGCGGTGTCCGAGGCGGTGTCGCTCACCGTCGACGGGTCCGAGGTGGCCTGGACGGTGGTGCGGGCGGGCCTGACGATGCCGCGGGGCGAGGCCGGTCTCCCCACCACTCGCGTCGAGTGCGAGCTGCTGGCCGGCGCCGCCATGGAGGCCGACGCGGACGTGCGGTTCGTGGACACCTACCTCGCCGACCGGATCGGGTGGCGGGAGATCACCGCCACCGGCTCGGGCGTCCGGCTGGCCGACTCCACCGTGCCGGCGGAGAGCGTGAGTGCCGGACTGCGTGCGTACCCGATCGACCTCCTCGCGGATCCCCTCGACGTCCGCGCCGCGGCCATGCACGTGGAACCCGGTGTCGGAGGCGGCGGGAGCGCGGGTCCGCCGGTGTTCGCGCCGGTCGAGCGGCTGCTCGGCGCGCTCGACGGCTGGTTCACCGGTCTCGTCGGCACGGCCGAGCTGACGGGCGGGATCGGGCTGCTGGCGGTCGCGCTGGCGCTGGTGCTCGGGGCGTCGCACGCGCTGCTACCCGGCCACGGCAAGACGGTGATGGCCGCCTACCTGGCGGGTCGTCGCGGAACGCGGAGGGACGCGCTGCTGGTGGGCGCCACCGTGACCGCGACCCACACCGCCGGTGTGCTGGTGCTCGGCGCCCTGGTCAGCGTCTCGACCGCGTTCGCTCCCGACGGGGTGTTGCGCGGACTCGCGGTGGCCAGCGGCCTGCTCGTGGCCGGGGTCGGGGTGGGCCTGCTGCGCTCGGCGGTGCGCGGGGAGGCGGTCGTGCCGGTCGGTCACGGACACGGTCATGGTCATGGTCATGGTCACGGACACGGACATGGGCACGGTCACGGACATGGGCACGGGCACCCGGCGCAACGGTTCGGGAGAACCGCGCTGGTCGGTCTCGGCGTGGCGGGCGGGCTGGTGCCGAGCCCCACGGCGCTGCTGGTCCTGCTCGGCGCGATCGGGCTCGGCCGGAGCTGGTTCGGCATCGTCCTCGTGCTCTGCTACGGGCTCGGGATGGCGGCCACCCTCACCGCGGCCGGGCTGCTGCTCGTGGGTCTGCGGGACCGGATCGAGCGGGTCCGGTTGTCCGACGGCCTGCGGCGGCGGGCGGGGCGGCTCGCTGCCGGCGCACCGGTGCTGACGGCCGCACTCGTCCTCGTGGTCGGTGTCGGTATCGCCGTTCGGGGCTTGGCAGGAGCTCTCTGAGTCCTATGGTTCACCTCACACGAACCGGTGACCGCTCCGGTGCGAACGACGTGATGTGAGGACCGCGCCGGTGGCCGATGCCGAAGCGCTCGACCAGCCCGACGAGGCGCTCGTGCGGGCGGTGGTGGCAGGCGCGCACTCCGCGCTGGCGGCGCTCTACGACCGGTACGGGCGGCGGGCGTACTCGCTCGCCCGCCGGATCTGCGGCGACGACAACCTCGCCGAGGACGTCGTGCAGGAGGTCTTCCTCACGTTCTGGCGCGAGCCGAGGCGCTTCGATCCCGCCAGGGGCGGTTTCGGCACGTGGATCCTCACGCTCGTGCACCACAAGTCGGTCGACACCGTGCGGCGCGAGGCCGCGATCCGCCGCCGCACGGTGGCGGTCGTCGACGAGGCGCAGGAGTGGTCGGCTCCCGGGCCGGGAGCCGACCACGGCGCCTTGCAGGCCATGGAGGCCGGGCAGGTCCGCGATGCGCTCAGCGGCTTGCCCGCCGAGCAGCGGGAGGCGCTGGCGCTCGCCTACTTCGGCGGGTACTCGCAGCGTGAGGTCGCCACGCTGACCGGGGTGCCGTTGGGGACGGTGAAGTCGCGGATGTTCAGCGGCATGCGACGGTTGCGCGGGGCACTGGGTCCGGTGCTTCGCGAGATCTCCAGCGACGCGGGAGGAGGCGCGTGATGGACGACCGGTCCCGGTTCGACGGCGCCACGCCCTGCCCGCTCGGCGAGGACGCGGTCGCGTTCGCCCTGCACGCTCTCGAGCCCCACGAGGAGGCGGCGATGCGCAGCCACATCGAGCGCTGCCGCTCGTGCTCGGAGACGGTGCGCGAGACCGAGCTCGTCGCGGCCGCGGTGGGTGGGGCGGTGGAGCAGGTCGATCCGCCGTCGCGGCTGCGCTCCAACCTCATGGCCATGGCGGCCGAGACGCCACAGGCCGGCCCGCCACAGGCCGGCCCGCCGCAGCCGCATCCGCGGTTCGCCCATCCCCGGTCGGCGGAGCCCCGCCGACCGGCCAGGGCACGACTCCTGATCGCGGCCGCCGCGGCGGCCGTGGTGCTGGGGGTCGGCGGCCTGGGTGCCTACACCGTGCAGGTGCAGCGTGAGCGGGACGCGCTGGCCGCGCAGGCTCAGGCACTCGCCGGCATCGTCACGCAGCTCGACGCCCCGGGCAACAGCCACGCCACGCTCAGCACCGACTCCGGGCAGCCGGTGGCGGCCGTGCTCGTCACCGCCGCGGGCCGCACGGTCGTCACCGCGGGCCTCGACCCGAACGACACCAGCGCCACCACCTACGTCGTGTGGGGCCTCGGCGCGGGCGACCCGCGCCCGCTCGCGGCGTTCGACGTCACCGCACCCGGCCCGGGGTTCCACGAGATCGGCACCGGTGACGGTTCGCCGTTCGGGGCCTACGCGGTCTCCCTCGAGCCCGGGCGCACGATGCCCGCCGTCCCGACCACGGTGGTGGCGAGCGGGCCGGTGGACGCCTGACGGCCCAGATCTAGCGCGGCAGGTAGCCGGCCAGGGTGCTGCGGCTGCACTGCAGCTCCCCGATCCGCGCGTCCAGGTCCGCGAGCTCGCGCCGGATGGTGCGCACCAGGTCGGGGCACAGCTCCAGCTCGATCGGGTCGCCGCCGGCGACGCAGGGCAGGACCTCGCGGATCACGTCGGTGGAGAGGCCGACGGCCAGCAGGGCGCGGATCCGGGCCACCGTGCGGACGGAGTCGGGGCCGTAGCGCCGGTAGCCGTGCACGTCGCGCTCGGCGGACAGCAGGCCCTGCTGCTCGTAGTAGCGCAGCGACCGCTGGCTCACTCCGGTGCGCTGTGCGAGCTCCCCGATCAGCACGTGATCCCTCCCACTCGGCGTTGGCCCTGACACCGATGTCAAACCCCAACATCAGCGGCATGGCAGAACATTTCGCGCACGTCGTCAAAGGCTCCGGCCCGGGGCTCCTGCTCGCCCACGGCGGGGGCGGCAGCATCGCGGGCAACTACGGCCCGATCCTCGACGACCTCGCCACCACCCACACCGTGGTCGGGCCCGACTACCCGGGATCCGGGGACACGCCGCGCAGTCCCGAGCCGTTGGTCCTCGACGAGGTGGCCGACGCCCTCGTCCGCACCGCCGTCGAGGCCGGGGTCGGACGCTTCACGGTGCTGGGCTACTCCGTCGGCACCGCCGTCGCGGTTCGGATCGCGGTGCGGCACCCGGAGCGCGTCACGGGGCTGGTGCTCACGGCGGGCTTCACGTACCCCGACAACCGGATCCGGCTCGCCGTACGGATATGGCAGGACCTGCTCGCCGCGGGCGACCGGACGCTGCTCGCCCGCTTCCTCACCCTGGTCGGCACGGGTCCCGGCCACCTGAACGCGCTCTCACCCGCCGACGTCGAGGCGGCCGTCGCCGCCCTCGCCGACTACATCCCCGAGGGCAGCCCGGAGCACGTCGACCTCGTGGCGGCCGTCGACACGCGCGCCGACCTGCCGAAGATCGCCGTGCCCACCCTCGTCGTCGCGACGACCGAGGACGGGCTCGCCACCCCAGAGCACTCCCGGCAGCTCGCCGCCGGCATCCCGGGCGCCGAGCTCGTCGAGATCGCGGCCGGCCACGGCATCGGGGTGGAGGCCCGCGACGAGTGGCTCGCGGCCATCCGCTCACACCTGTCGCGGATAGGCTGAGCCGTGGATCTCGAGGTGGTGCTGCCCGACGAGTCGCCCGACATCGCACCCGAAGCGTTCGTGGAGCTCGCCCGGACCGCCGAGCGGCTCGGCTACCGCACCCTCTACCTGCCCGACCACCTGCTCCCACCCGAGCCGTACGGCGCCACGTACGGGGGCGTGTACGAGCCGCTCGTGACGCTCGCGCACATCGCGGCCCGCACGTCGGTCATCCGGCTCGGGACGTCGGTGCTGGTGCTGCCGTTGCGCAGCCCGTTCGTCGTCGCGAAGCAGGTGGCCACGCTCGACCGGCTCTCCGGCGGCCGGGCCGTGCTCGGGGTGGGGGTGGGCTGGGACCGCACCGAGTTCGCGTCCGTGGGCGCCGACTTCGCCACCCGAGGCGCCCGCACCGACGAGGACATCGCCCTGCTGCGCCACCTCTTCCGCGACGGCGGCGCGTTCCACGGCCGGTTCCACCACGTCGAGCAGGGCGTGTTCGCGCCAGTGCCGGCGCGGTCCGTGCCGATCATGGTGGGCGGGACGAGCGAGGCGGCGCTGCGCAGGGCCGCGGCCGTGGCCGACGAGTGGCAGGGGTTCGCGATCGACGCGGGCGGGTTCGCGCGCTGCGCGGCGCGGCTGCGCGAGCTGGCGGAGAATGTGTTCGAGAAGCGCGGAGCGGGTCGCCCAGGGCAGCCGGGACCTGCTGGATCACCGACGTCTGCGGCCCACATTCGTGCTTCTCGAACACATTCTCAGCGCACTCCCCGGCTCGGTACCCGGCTCGCCTGGAGCGGTGGTCGCGACGAGCTGGAGCGCACAGTCGAGGAGGCACACGCCCTCGCCGAGGCGGGAGCCGACGCCGTGGCGGTCTGGTTCGGCGGCGCCGACGGTGCCGCGGACCGGATGGCGGAGTTCGCGGCGGCCTTCCGGGTCTGAGACCGTCAGCTGGGCGGGGGCAGCCGGCCTGCTGCCGCGGTGGCGAGGGTGGTGGCGGTCCGGCAGAGCTCGTCGCCGCTGCCGGACCCCCAGTACGTCACCCAGACGGCCTCGACCCGGTCGCTGCCCCTCGCCGTGTAGGAACGCTGCACGAACTGCACCCAGCAGTTCCCCTCGCGCGCGAGCACGGCGCCCTGGTGGCCGGCGAACTCGGCGGGCGTGCCGTCGGACTCGCCGAGGGCGAAGCCGCGGTAGTACGTCAACCCCACCCGGTCGCCCAGCCCGTAGTCGTTCCAGTTGCAGCCCCACCCACCGAAATGCGGCTGCTCCGGGGAGGGGTCTCCCAGGGCGGCGACGATCTCCTCCCTCGTCAGCAGCCCGCAGGCGGGGATGCCGGCCAGCGGGCTGGTGGCGCTGAGCGGCTGGCGCTCACCGATGCCCTGGTTCACCAGCCGGGAGAGCGCGGCGGCCCGCCCGGCCTCGGCGATCGCGCAGAGATCGGTCGTGCCGGACGGGTCTTCGTACTCGACGGCGGACACCAGCACGGCGTTCCCGTCGCCCAGCCCGATCCGCTGCTCGCAGTAGTCGTCGCCGGACGGGTAGCGCATGATCGGGTAGCCGGACTCCTCCGAGCGGGAGGCACCGGCGATCTGCTTGGTCTCGGCCTGGCTCTCGAACGCGACCGTGAACCCGACCGCACCGCCGTCGGGTCGCGCGATGTCCGCGCGGCACCCGGCGAACAGGACGTTGTCCGGGTCGACGGAGACGGCGCCGAAGCCCTTCACCGACTCCGCGTCCAGGAGGGAGCAGGGGTCGGCCGTGTCGGGGTTCGCGATGGTCGCGGTGCCGGACGCCGTCGTGGTCGTGGGCGGGGTCGACGACGGGCCGGAGGGCCCGGTGCCGGGGCGGGAGACGGCGACGGCCGCGATCACACCGGCCACCACGACGAGGGTGGCGACCACGGCACCCGCGACCCGCGGTCCCCGACGCGGTCGTTTCCCGGTGAGCACCGCGTCGAGCCCGGCGGGCGGCGGACCGGCCGGGGGCCCGCCGCCGGCGATCATCCGGAGGGCGGCCTGGGCCTGCGCTGCGGTGGGCCGTGCCGCCGGGTCGTCGGCCGTGAGGTGGCGCAGCAGGTCGGTGAGCGGTCCGGCGTGCTGCGGAAGGGGCGCCCCGCCGCGTCCGATTCGGGCCAGCAACGCGAGGACGTTCTCCGGGTCGGAGCCGAACGGTGGGTGCCCCTCGACGGCGGCGTACAGGGTGGCGCCGAGCGAGTAGACGTCGCTGCGCGTGTCGGTTCCCTCGCCGCGCGCGGTCTCGGGCGCGAAGTACGCGGGGGTGCCGGTGAGCACGTGCGTGGCCGTGATCGCGGGCGACGCCGCGGTGTGGGCGATGCCGAAGTCGGTGAGCTTGACGACCGGCCCCGCGGCCGATGGGCGCGACAGCAGCACGTTGTCCGGCTTCACGTCGCGATGCACGATGCCGGCCGCGTGCGCGGCGGCCAGCGCGGCGGCCACATCGGCCCCGATGGCGGCGACCTCGGCGGGCGGCAGGGTGCCGCGTTCGGTGAGCACGCTGCCGAGGCTCCGGGAGGGCAGGAACTCCAGCACGAGCCACGGCTCGCCGTCCTCGAGGACGACGTCGAAGATCGAGACGATGTGGGGGTGGTGCAGGGCTGCGGCGATCCGGGCCTCGCGCATGATCCGCTCGCGGGCGAGCGCGATGTCGGTGGCCGGCTGGTCGGCCAGGCGCACCCGCTTGAGCGCCACCTCGCGGCCGAGCAGCTCGTCGCCCGCCCGCCACACGGCGCCCATGCCACCGGTCCCGACGAGCTCGCGCAGCCGGTAACGGCCCGCGACCACAGCGACCGGAGCACCGTCCGGGATCCCGGTCATCCGTACTCCCCCCAGGTGAAACCGCACGGAGAATAGAACAGTGCACCCGGGCCACCGCGGCCTCGCGGGGATCAGCCCGGGAGCTCCAGGCGGCGCAGGTCCGGCGGCACGAGGGTCGTGGAACGGACGAGCTCGGTGATGAGGTTGTGGTTGAGGGCGTTGCCGACGGGTCCGCTGACCTCCTCCCTCGTGAGACCCGCGACCCCGGCGCGCGACAGCCGGGCGCGCACCCTGCCGACGAGGTGCCTGATCCCGCCGTCCACCGACTTCGCGATCAACGTGCCCGCCGTGGTGGACCAGATCCCGCGGGCCAGGCTGCCCACCGACGGCGGCAACGGCTCGGCCCAGGACCGGTCGGTCTCGCCTACCCCCTCGTGCGCCACCGCACGAAAGAGATGTCCCACCCGGCGCGGCTCCCGCAGGACGTTCCTAGGCCAGCACGCGCGTCAGCGCCGGGCCCACCTCGGTGAGCCGCCGCACCGTCTGCGCCCGCCCTCCCCGCCTGGCCGCGAGCGCTGCCGCGGCGGCCTCGGCGTCGGCTCCCCCGAGCGGGACCAGCACCTGCAGCCGGTCGATGCCACCGAGGGCCGCGGTCGGATCGCCGCCCGCGGTGTGGATGCAGTCCGACAGCAGCACGACGAGCCGCTCGTCGGCCACCGCGGCCGCGAGCTGCCCGGCCGCCTCGCGCAGCCCGGCGGCGAGGTCGGTGGTGCCGTGGCCACGCAGGGCGACGAGGTCGGACAGCAGCTCCTCCGGCGGGCGCCGCACGCCGTGGGCCTGCAGGACCCGGACGCCCGATCCGAACGCGACGACGGCCGGGACGAGACCGTCCCCCGCCGCCAGCACCACCCCGGCGGCCGCCACGGCGGCGAGCGCCACGGCCTGCCCCTGCATCGAGCCGGACACGTCGACGGCGAGCGCGACCGCCCGTCGCGACGCCGTCCAGTTGCGGGTGACGACGTCGGCGGGGCCGGGACGGCGGCTCGGCCCCGGCTCCCATGCGTCCAGGGTGCGGTCGAGGTCGAGGTCGCCGTCGCCGCCCGGTGACGGGGCGAGCCGCCGGGTGCCGCGGGCGCGGGCCGGGCCGACGCGGCCCAGGCGCAGGAACACCCGGCCCGCGAGCTGCCGGGCGGCGGCCCGCAACCCCTCGTCGGTGGCGACGGCGAGGTCGGCGAGCAGCGCGGCGGCGGCCTCAGGGTCGCGGGAGAGCAGCGCATCGAACGCGGCGGTGTCGAGCGCGCCCACCTCCGGCGAGACGTCGGCGAACGCGGCGTGCTGCGCCGCGAGCTGGGCGCGACCCTGGGTGCGGCCCGCCCGGTCGCGCCCGGGGCGCGACCGCGGCCGGAAGCCCGCCGGGGTGTCCGGCGGGCCCTCAGCTTTTCCCGGGTCGTCCGAGGGCTCGTCCACGGGCCACAGGGCGTCCAGCAACTCGTCGATGACGGACTCCGGCGTCCGGTCGACGCCGTCGGCGATCCGGATGCGGCCGGACAACGCGGCGTACGCGGCGTCGCGGCCGGTCTCGCGCTCGGGGTTCCGCTCGCCGCGCAGCTCGGCGAGCCCCGTGAGCACGAGCGCCATGTCGATCGCACCGCGCACCGATGAGCCCATCCGGACGTCCCGGTGCGTGCGGGTGGCGCGGGCCATGCCCACCGCCAGCTCGACGACCGCGCCGTTCAGCCCCGTCACCGCGGTCGTGATCGAACGCTCCGCCGGTTCGTCCTGGTAGCCGAGCACCACCCGGCACATCCGGTCGGCGATCGCCTGGCTCACGCGCGCGGTGCCGATCGCGTCGAACGGGTTCATCGCCGCGATCAGCCGGAACTCCGGCCCTGCCCGCACCGGGCCCAGCCGGGGCACCGCGATCTCGCCCTCGGCGAGCACGGTGATCAGGACGTTGAGCGTCTCCTCCGGGACGCGGTTGAGCTCCTCCAGGTACAGCAACCCGCCCTCGCGCATGGCGGTGAGCAGCGGGCCGTCCACGAAGCTCGCAGGGCGGTAGCCCTCGGCGAGCACCTGCGCCGGGTCGAACTGCCCCACCAGCCGGGCCGGGGTCAGCTCGGCGTTGCCCTCGACGAACACGACGGCCCGCCCGTTGGCCCGGGCGATCGAGCGCAGCAGCGTCGACTTGCCCGTGCCGGGCGGCCCCTCGATGACCACGTGCCGGCCGGTCGCGAGCGCGACGGTGAGGACCTCGCGCTCGCGACGCAGCCCGACCGGTGCGACCTCAGTGCCGATGTTCGCTCCGCCTGCGCTCCGCTCAGTAGACGATGACGCCACGGATGTTCTTGCCGTCGTGCATGTCCTGGTAGCCCTGCCCGATCTCGTCCAGCGAGTAGGTCTTCGTGACCAGCTCGTCCAGCTTGAGCACGCCCTCTCGGTAGAGCTGCAGCTGCCGCAGGATGTCCCAGTTCGGGTTGGACGCACCGAACATCGCGCCCTGCAGGCGCTTCTGGAACAGCGTCAGCTCCGAGATCGCGATGGGCAGCCCGACCTCGCTGATGTCACCCAGTCCGGTCACCACACACGTCCCCGCCTTCCGGATAGCCCCGAAGGCCTGCGCGACGTGTTCGGGCTTCGTCACGCCGACGGTGACGATCGCGGAGTCGGCGCCCTGCCCGTTGGTGAACTGCTTGGCCAGCTCGGTGGCCTCGTCCATGTTCTCGACCGCGTGCGTGGCGCCCAGCTCCTGAGCCTTCTCCCGCTTGAACGCCACCGGGTCCACCGCGATCACGTTCGACGCCCCGGCGTGCGCGGCGCCCTGCACCGCGTTGATGCCGATGCCGCCGATCCCCATGACGATCACGGTGTGGCCGGGCTGGACCTGCGCGGAGTTGACCGCCGAGCCCCAGCCGGTGCCCACGCCGCACCCGACGAGGCACGCCTTGTCCAGCGGGATGTCGTCGGGCACCTTGACCGCGGAGTCGGCGGACACCGTGGTGGTCTGCAGGAACGTCGAGATCCCGCACATCTGGCCGACGGGCTGTCCACCGTCGGCCAGCTTCAGCCGGAAGTCGGTCGGGTCGCCCCACCGGGAGCCGGCGAGCAGGCCCGCGCCCAGGTCGCACAGGTTCTGCATGCCCGAGGCGCACCAGCGGCAGTGCCCGCAGGCCGGCAGGAACGAGAAGACGACGTGGTCGCCCTCCTTCAGGCCCTTGGTGTTCACCCCCGCCTTGGTGACGATGCCGGCACCCTCGTGGCCGCCGGCGAAGGGGTAGACCCCGACCGGGATGTCGCCGGTGGCGACGTGGTCGTCGGAGTGGCACAGGCCCGACGCCACCATCTGGACCTGGACCTCGTTCTCGCGCGGGTCGTCGACCTCGAGGTCCACGACCTCGTACTTGCCCGGTGCCTGCCGGACGATGGCGCCACGGGTCTGCATCGCTGATCTCCTTTGACGAGCGGCCGGGTCTCGTTCATAGCAGCGTGTGCATGGATGTGAAAGCAGGGCTGGCGGGAATCTTCTACGAATCGTTGACGGAGCGTGAGCAAGCAGTAGAGTTCGGACCCACCCGTTCGGACCGGAGCCGCTCCCATGACGGAACTGTTCAACGCCGCCGCCTACCTCTCCGAGCGCCGTGTCGACGCCGGTGACGGCGAGCGGATCGCCCTCCGCCACCCGCGGGGTACCCACACCTACTCCCAGCTCACCGCTGAGGTCCGCCGCGTCGCCGCCGGCCTGGTCGCCATCGGCGTGCGCCCCGAGGAGCGTGTGCTCCTGTGCATGGCCGACGACGTCGAGCTGGCCACCGGCATCCTCGCCGCGATGTACGTGGGCGCCGTGGCGGTGCCGGCCTCGACGATGCTCACCGGCGGTGAGCTGGCCACGCTCGTCCGCGACTCCCGGGCCCGGGTGATCGTCGGCAGCCCGCAGTTCGCGGACGCGGTCACCACTGCCGCCGCCGACGCACCGGACCTGCGCCACGTCGTGCTCACGGGCGACACCCCGCCGGATGTCCCCGGCATGACCGGCCTGACCTGGGACGACCTGCGAACGGCCGAGCCGCTCGCGGCGCCGTACGCCACCTGGGACGAGTCGCCCGCCCTCTGGCTCTACACGTCCGGCACGACGGGCAGACCCAAGGGTGCGATGCACCGCCACACCGACATCCGCTACGTGTGCGAGACCTACGCCGCCCAGGTGCTCGGCATGGGCCCGGACGACGTGTGCCTGTCGGTGGCGAAGCTGTTCTTCGCGTACGGCATCGGCAACTCGCTGTTCTTCCCCCTCTCGGTGGGCGCGAGCAGCGTGCTGGAGCCGTCGCGGCCCAACCCCACGCTGTACGCCGAACGCGTGGCCGCGCACGGCGTCACGCTCTTCTTCGGGGGCCCGAGCTTCTGGGGTCCACTGATGGCCGCCGACCTGCCGCGGGAGACGTTCGCGACCGTGCGCAACGGGGTCTCGGCCGGCGAGGCGCTGCCGCCGCGGATGTTCCACGGCGTGCGCGACCTGTACGGCTTCGAGATCCTCGACGGCATCGGTTCGACCGAGGCGCTGCACATCTTCATCTCCAACGTCCCCGGGAAGGTGGTGCCCGGCAGCTCCGGGTTCCCGGTGCCGGGCTACGAGGTGCAGCTGCGCCGGCCCGACGGGAGCGTCATCGACGGGACCGGCGAGCCGGGGATGCTCTACGTGGCAGGCGAGTCGCTCTGCACCGGCTACTGGTGCCGCACCAGCGTCAACCGGACGGTGTTCCACGGGGAGTGGATGCGCACCGGGGACCAGTACGTCCGCAACTCCGACGGCAGCTGGACCTGCCTCGGCCGCGCCGACGACGTGCTCAAGGTCGGCGGGATCTGGGTGAGCCCCTCCGAGGTCGAGGCGCGCCTGCTGGAGCACCCGGCGCTCGCCGAAGCCGTCGTGATCGGGGTGCCGGACGAGGACGGGCTGGACAAGCCGGTCGCCTACGTCGTCGCCCGCCCCGGCTCGGTCGTCGACCCGGACGAGGTGGTCGAGTTCTGCCGGGCCGGGCTGGCGGCCTTCAAACGCCCCCGCCTGGTCGTCCAGGTCGACGAGCTGCCCCGCACGGCGACGGGCAAGATCCAGCGCTACCGACTGCGGGAACGAGCCGCAGCCACGGTGACACCGCCCCAGGACACGGCGAAGGACGTGGCGGAGGCGAAGGCCTGACCCGGCGCGACTTCACAGCTCCAGTGCCTGCTTCACACAGGGCCGGCCTTGTGTGAAGGACACCGAGGGTCTGTGAAGTGTCGATGTTCTACACCTGCTTGCCCAATAGACGTGCCACTGTAGAATGACGCTCAGTCCCCTCGGGAGGTCCGTCGCCGATGACGAGCAACGCAGAGCCCGCCGCAGAACCCCAGGTCTCGTTCGACGCCGATCCGGCGAGCTACCGGCACTGGCGGCTCGACGTGCAGGGGGAGGTGGCGTACCTGCGCCTCGACGTCGCCGAGGACGGCGGGCTCGTGCCGGGCTACGAGCTGAAGATGAACAGCTACGACCTCGGCGTCGACATCGAGCTGCACGACGCCGTCCAGCGGCTGCGCTTCTCCCACCCGCAGGTGCGGGCCGTCGTACTCACGAGCGCGCGGGATCGCAACTTCTGTGCGGGCGCGAACATCCGGATGCTCGCCCAGAGCAGCCACCCGTGGAAGGTGAACTTCTGCAAGTTCACCAACGAGACGCGCAACGAGATCGAGGACGCCACCGCGAACTCCGGGCAGACCTGGATCGCGGCCGTCAACGGCACGGCAGCGGGCGGCGGGTACGAACTCGCGCTGGCCTGCGAGACGATCCTGCTCGTCGACGACAACTCCTCGGCCGTCGCACTGCCGGAGGTCCCGCTGCTCGGCGTGCTGCCGGGCACCGGCGGGCTCACGCGCGTCACCGACAAGCGCAAGGTCCGGAAGGACCGCGCCGACGTGTTCGCCACCCGCGCCGAGGGCATCCGCGGGCGGCAGGCCGTCGAGTGGCGGCTGGTGGACGAGGTGATCCCCAAGCGGCAGTGGGACGAGACCGTGGCCGAGCGCGCCGCCGCGGTCGCCGCCCGCTCCACCCGGCCCGCCGACGCCCGGGGCATCGAGCTGCCGCCGCTGCAGCGCGAGGAGTCGCCCGACGGCGTGCGTTACCAGCACGTCGAGGCGCGGTACGACCGGTCCGGTGGGATCGTGGAGATCACCGTGCACGGACCGGAGGGCGACGTCCCCGACACCGTCGAGCGCGTCCACGAACTGGGCGCGCGGTTCTGGCCGCTGGCCATGACCCGCGAGCTGGACGACCTGGTCCTGCGGCTGCGCGCCAACGAGCGGGAGCTCGGCACGTGGGTGATCCGCACGCGGGGCGATGTCGAGGACGCGCTCGCGTTCGAGCGCGTGATCGCGCAGCATTCCCGGGACGACTGGCTGGTCAACGAGATCCGGCACTACTTCAAGCGGGTGCTCAAGCGGCTCGACGTCACGTCCCGCTCGTTGATCGCGCTGATCGAGCCCGGTTCGTGCTTCGCAGGCGCGCTGCTGGAGCTGGCCCTGGCCTGCGACCGGCAGTACATGCTCGACGGCTTCCTCGAGGAGGACTCGCAGGAGGGCGAGCCGGCCCAGATCGTGCTGTCCGACAGCAACTTCGGCACCTTCCCGATGGGCAACGGCCTGTCCCGGCTCGAGAGCCGCTTCTACGGCGACGACGACCACGTGGCGAAGCTGCGCCAGGAGGCGGGACGCCGCATCGACGCGCGCGAGGCGCTGGAGCTGGGCCTGGTCACCGACGCGCCCGACGACATCGACTGGGACGACGAGATCCGCATCATGATCGAGGAGCGGGCCTCCCTCTCCCCGGATGCGCTGACCGGCATGGAGGCCAACCACCGGTTCGTCGGCCCGGAGACGATGGAGTCGCGGATCTTCGGGCGGCTCACGGCGTGGCAGAACTGGATCTTCGTACGACCGAACGCGGCGGGCCCGGAGGGCGCGCTGCGCCGGTACGGCACGGGCCGCAGGGCCGACTTCGACCGCAGGCGGGTGTGACCACTTCATGAGCATCGACTACAGCGAGAAGATCCCGAACAACGTCGACTTGGCGGGCGACCGCAAGCTGCAGCGGGCCCTCGAGTCGTGGCAGCCCAACTTCCTGAACTGGTGGAAGACCATGGGCCCCGCCGTGCCCACCGAGGACGTGTACCTGCGCACGGCCGTCGCGGTCGGCCGCGAGGGCTGGGCCCACTTCGACCACGTTCCGATGGACGAGTACCGGTGGGGCGTGTTCCTCGCCGAACGCAACACCGACCGCCGCATCGCCTTCGGCGAGCAGAAGGGCGAGCCGGTGTGGCAGCAGGTGCCCGGCGAGTACCGCGCCGACCTGCAACGGCTCATCGTCATCCAGGGCGACACCGAGCCTGCGTCGGTGGAGCAGCAGCGCCGCCTCGGCGAGAGCGCCCCGTCGCTGTACGACCTGCGCAACCTCTTCCAGGTCAACGTGGAGGAGGGCCGGCACCTCTGGGCGATGGTGTACCTGCTGCACGCCTACTTCGGCCGCGCCGGGCGCGAGGAGGCCGAGGCGCTGCTGCAGCGCAACTCCGGTGACATCGACTCGCCGCGCATCCTCGGCGCCTTCAACGAGGAGACGCCGGACTGGCTGTCGTTCTTCATGTTCACGTACTTCACCGACCGGGACGGGAAGTACCAGCTCGGCACGCTGAAGGAGTCGGCGTTCGACCCCCTGAGCAGGACCTGCGAGTTCATGCTCAAGGAGGAGGCGCACCACATGTTCGTCGGCACCACGGGCGTCGACCGGGTGGTCGCGCGCACCGCGGAGCTGATGCGCGAGCACGACACCGACGACATCGCGCCGCGCGGCGGGATCCCCCTCGACGTGATCCAGAAGTACATCAACTTCCACTACTCGGTGTCGCTGGACCTCTTCGGCTCGGAGCGCTCCACGAACGCCGCCAACTACTTCACCGCGGGCCTGAAGGGCCGCTGGCAGGAGGAGCGGCGCAAGGACGACCACGTGCTCACCGAGGACGCGACGCACATCGACGTGGTGCGGGACGGCGAGATCACCACCGACGAGGTGTCGGCGCTGCTCGCGCTCAACCACGACCTGCGCCGCGAGTACATCGCCGACTGCGAGACCGGGCTCAAGCGCTGGAACCGCGTGCTGGAGAAGGGCGGGATCGACCGTCGCCTGTACCTGCCGCACCTCGGGTTCAACCGCCACGTCGGGGTGTTCGCCGACCACCACGTCACGCCGAAGGGCGATCTCGTCGGCGAGGACGTCTGGGAGGCCAACCGGGACAGGTGGCTGCCGAGCGAGGCCGACAAGACCCACGTCCGGTCGCTGATGCGGCCGGTCTACGAGCCGGGCAAGATCGCCGGCTGGATCGCGCCGCCGTCGAAGGGCATCAACGACAAGCCGGTCGACTACGAGTACGTGCACTTCCCCTGACGACCCGGCCGAAGCCGGTCAGTAGAACTCCACGGTGTTCACCACGTTGCGCAGGGGCAGGCCGTCCAGCAGCCTGCCGGCGTTGTCGGCGAACAGCTCCGCGATCCGCCGCCCCTCTGCCGGGGTGAGCGTGGCGTTGTGCGGGCTGATCAGCACGTTCGGCAGGTCCCACAGCGGGCTCGCGGGGTCGAGCGGCTCCACGGCGAACACGTCGAGGGCGGCGAACCCGATGCGCCCGTCGCGCAGGGCCGCGACGAGCGCGTCCTCGTCCACCACGGTGCCGCGGCCGACGTTGACCAGGGTCGTGCCCGGGCGGACGGCGGCCAGCACCTCGGCGCTCACCAGCTTGTCGGTGGCCGCGGTGGCCGGCAGCGTGACGACGATGCCGTCGACCCGTCCGACGACGGCCGCGAGCTCGCTCGGGTGCACGAGCTCGGCGACCCCGTCGACCGGCTCGCCCCGCCGGCTCGTGCCGATCACCCGGGTGCCGAGCGCTGCGAGCACCCGCGCCACCTCGCGCCCGATCCCGCCGAGCCCGACGACCAGCACGGTCTGCTCCCGCAGCTGCCCCATCAGCCACCGCGGCGGCCACGCGTGCCGGGCGGCGTCGGCCTGCAGCCGCGGCAGGTTCTTCGCGCCCGCGAGCAGGCCGAACAGGGCGTACTCGGCGAGCGGGCCCGCGTGCACGCCTGCCGAGGTGGTGAACATGACGCGGGCGAGCTGCTCCGCGGTGAGCCCCGCGGCCTTCACGAGCGCGCCGCCACCGGCCGCCATCGTGTGCACCCACCGCAGCCGCGGGTTGGACTCGACGGCACGCCGCAGCGCCGCCGGATCCTCGCCGGGCACCCCGTAGAGCGCGTCCGCGCCGTCGATGATCTCGGCGAACCGGCGTTCCTGCTCCGGGGTGCGGGTGAAGGCGGGGTCGCCGTGGTGGTCGGCGGGGTAGCGCTCGGGCGGGAGCAGCTCCGGCTCGAACAGCATCTCCACCCGCGGCTCCCGCTCCTCCACGAGCGCACACAGCTCCGCGCTCAGGGGTGTCACCACCGCGACCTGCAGCCGCTCCCCCACCCGTACCTCCGATCGCCGGGACCCGCAGCCAGCATGTCAAGTGCGCCGTTGACCCCGACGGGCCGGGCCCGCGAGCATGCCGTCGTGCAGCTGCTCCCCGGCGTCCGCGCCGCGCTCGTCGACACCGACCGCATCCGGATGCACGTCCTCGAGTCCGGCCCCGCCGACGGCGTCCCGGTCGTGTTCGTCCACGGCAATCTCTCGACCGGGCGTTTCTACGAGCACCTCATGCCGCGGTTACCGCGGTACCGGGTGCTCGCTCCGGACATGCGCGGGTTCGGCCGTTCCGAACCGGCCCCGCTGGACGCCACGCGCGGGCTCGCCGACTGGGCCGACGACCTGGACGCGCTGCTACGAGCGCTCGGGATCGACGCCCCGCCGCACCTCGTGGGGTGGTCGACGGGCGCCGCGGCGATCGCGCGGTACGCGCTGGACCGACCCGTGGCCTCGCTGACGCTCATCGGCCCGGTCTCGCCGTACGGCTATGGCGGCGTCCACGCCGACGGCCGCCCGTGCGCCCCGGACTTCGCGGGGTCCGGCGGCGGCACGGCCAACCCCGAGGTCGTGCGGCGGATCGCCGAGGGCGACGCGTCGGCCGACAGCCCGGCGTCGATCCGCAACGTCATGAACGCGTTCTACTTCGCCCCCACCCACCGGGAGCCGCCCGAGCGCGAGGACCTGCTCGTCGACGAGATCCTCCGGACCCTGACCGGCCCGACCGGCTACCCGGGCGACGCCGAGGCCTCGCCGCACTGGCCCGGCACCGCCCCGGGCACGTCCGGCGTCCTCAACGCGCTCTCCCCGAAGTACTGCGACTGGACCGGGATCGTCGACCTGGCCCCGAAGCCGCCCGTGCTGTGGACGCACGGCAGCGCCGACCTCGTCGTGGCCGACGGGTCACCACTCGAGATGGGGACGGTCGGCGCGTCCGGTGCGGTACCCGGCTGGCCCGGGCCCGACGCCTTCCCGGCGCAGCCGATGGTCACGCAGATCCGCGAGGTGCTCGGCCGCTACGCGGCCGCCGGAGGCACGGTGCGCACCGAGGTCCTCGCCGGCTCCGGCCACGGCCCGCACCTCGACGCCGCCGACGCCTGGCTCGCGGTTTTCACCGACTTCTTGTCGACCGCACACATCCGGTAGGGACGACACACCTCCGCGCCGGCGTCACGCGGATCGTGGTCCGGGCGGCGGGGCATGCTGGACGGGTGGACCGGACCGAGCTCGGGATCGCGCTGCGCACGTGGCGGGAGCGACTGCGCCCCGCCGACGTCGGCCTGCCGCCGGGTGCGCGGCGACGCACCCCCGGCCTGCGGCGCGAGGAGGTCGCCGGCCTCGCCGGGATGTCGGTGGACTACCTGACCCGCGTGGAGCAGGGCCGTGGCCCTCGTCCGTCCGAGGCGGTGCTCGGCGGCCTCGCCCGGGCGCTGCGCCTCACCGACGCCGAGCGTGACCACCTCTTCGCGCTCGCCGGCGTCGCGCCACCGCCGCCGGGACGGATCCGCAGCGCGGTGCGGCCGAGCGTGCAGCGGCTGATGGACGGCTTCACCGACCTCCCGGTCGTGCTGCTCGACGCCAAGTGCGACGTGCTCGCCTGGAACCCCCTCGCCGCCGCGCTGCTCGGCGACATGTCGGCCGTGCCGCCCGGGCAGCGCAACCTGGTGTGGCAGGCGTTCCTCGGCGGGCACGGGCGCGTCGACGTGGACCCCGAGGACCGGGCGCGGCTCGACCGGGCGATCGTCTCCGACCTGCGCCGCACGGCCGCCCGCTACCCGGACGACCCCGGCCTCGCCCGGCTCGTCGCCGAGCTGCGCGCCGGGAGCGACCGGTTCGAGCGCCTCTGGACCCTGCGTGAGCTCGACGAACGCCACGGCGACACCAAGCGCATCCGCCACCCCGAGCTCGGCGTGATCGAGCTGGACTGCAACGTGCTGCACGTCCAGGGCGACGACCAGGTGCTGCTGCTCTACTCGGCTCCACCGGGGAGCCGGGAGGCCGAGGCGCTCGCGCTGCTCGGCGTGGTGGGGCCGCAGGCGATCGGGACAGCGGTGAACGGGGGGCCGGTCACCGCTTGACCAGGTCCAGGACCAGCTCGGCGACGTCCTGCGGCGCTTCCTCGGCCATGAAGTGGCCCGCTCGCGTGGTGACGTGCTGCAGATCGGTGGCCCACGGCCGCCACGTCGCGGCAGCGTCGAACCCCAGCTGCGTTCCCCAGTCCTGCTGGACGACCGTCACCGGCATCGTGAGCCGGTTGCCGGCGTCGAGGTCGGCCCGGTCGTGCTCGATGTCGACCGTCGCGGTGGCCCGGTAGTCGGCCACGATCGACGGAACGGCGTCCCGGCAGGCGCGCAGGTACTCGGCGCGCACGTCCGCCGGGATCGCGTCGGGGTTCGAGGACCAGGCGTCGAGGAAGTACCCGAAGAACGCGTCGGAGCTGGCCCGGATCATCTGCTCGGGCAGGCCGGGCGGCTGGGCCATCAGGTAGAGGTGGAAGGCCACGGCCGCGCTCACCCCGTGGAGCACGTTCCAGGTGTCCAGGGTGGGGAGGATGTCCAGGATCCCCAGGTGGCTCACCCGATCCGGCTGGTCCAGGCCGGCCCGGAACGCGACGTGCGCGCCGCGGTCGTGCCCGACCAGCGCGAACCGCGCGAACCCGAGGGCGTCGGCCATGCCGACGACGTCAGCGGCCATCGTCCGCTTCGAGTAGGTGTCGTCGTCGACCGCCTCCGGCTTGCTGCTGGCGCCGTAGCCGCGGAGATCGGGGCAGACCACCGTGCGGTGCTCGGCGAGGACGGGAGCGACGTGCCGCCACATCAGGTGGGTCTCGGGGAAGCCGTGCAGCAGCACGAGCGGCGGCCCGTCCCCTCCGACCGCCGCGTTGAGCTCGATGCCGTCGGCCACGCCGATCGACCTGGTCTCGAATCCCGGAACGGTGGTGCCCATGGCCCGAGGATGCGCGAGCCGGATCAGCAGCGGATCAGCGGCGACAATGGGCACGTGGAGATCCACGTCGAGGTGCTCGGACCGGTGGTGGTCCGGGATGCCGAGGGCGCGCCGATCGCGGTCGGCAGCCGGCGGCGCCGCGAGCTCCTCGGTCGCCTGGTCGCGGCCGGCGGCCGGCCCGTCCCGCTCGGGGTGCTGGTCGCGGATCTCTGGGAGGACCGGCCGCACACGGCGGCCGGGACCGTCCGCACCTTCGTCGCCGAGCTGCGCCGGGCACTCGAACCGGATCGTCCGCCGCGGAGCCGGTCGCACGTCATCGAGACCGTCGGCACCGGATACGCCCTGCGGGTTCCCCGGGAACGAGTGGACGCCCACCGTTTCGAGGACACCCTCCGGGCCGTGCGCGACGAACCCGGCGGCCGGGTCGCCCCGGCGTTGAGCGATGCGCTCTCGTGGTGGACGGGCGAGCCGTACGCGGACCTCGACGCCTCGCCGTGGCTGACGCAGGAGCGGGCCCGCCTGGCGGAGCTCCACCGCCAGGCGGTCGAGCTGCGCGCCCGGGCGGAGCTCGACCTCGGGCGTGGCGCGCCCCTCGTCCCGGAGCTGGACGCGTTCGCGGCCACGCACGCGTGGCGGGAACAGGCCTGGGTCCTCCTCGCCCATGCTCTCTACCAGGCCGACCGCCAGGTCGACGCGCTCGCTTCACTGCGCGACGCGCGCGCGAGGCTGCTGGATCGGTACGGGCTTGAGTCGGCGGACAGCCTCGACCACCTCGAACGCGACATCCTCCGGCACGCCCCGCACCTGAGGCCCGCGCCGCGGGACGAGGACCGGCTGCGCCTGCTCACGCGCACGGAGGCGACCGGGACCTTCACCCGGCTCCGCTCGATGAGCACCGTGGCCGGGGCCGCCGCGATCACGGGTGGCGCCAACCTGGTGCTCGCCCAGGACCAGCGGGCCGCCGCGGTCGCGGAGGCGGAACGCACCGGGGACCCCGTGCTCACCGCGCGGGTGATCGCGGCCTACGACGTCCCGACCATCTGGACCCGCGCCGACGATCCCGGACGCTCCCAGGCCCTCGTCGCGACGACCCGGCGCACCCTCGACCGGCTCGGAGCAGGCGCTCCACCTGCGCTTCGAGCACGTCTGCTCGCCACCATCGGGCTCGAGCACCGCGGGACCCGGGACCGCTGGGCCGCCGAGGCGGCGACCGAGGCCGAACGGCTCGCCCGGGACCTGCAGGACGCAGGCGTGCTGGCGCTCGCGCTCAACGCCCGGTTCGTGCAGTCCTTCCAGCACCCCGGGCGCACCGGGGAGCGCGACGCCGTGGCCGGCGAGCTCATCGAGCTCTCCACCCGACACGACCTCCCGACGTTCGAGGTCCTCGGCCATCTCATCAAGATCCAGGTGCACGCGGCGCGCGGCGACCTCGACTCGGCAGAGCCCCACGTCGTGGCGGCCGAGCGGCTCGCCACGATCCACGAGACCCCGCTCGTCCACGTCTTGACCGGGGCCTTCCGAGCGATGCGGCTGGCAGCACGCTCGAACGTCCCCGCCGAGGTCGCCCGGGCCTATCGCGCCGTCGCCGCCGACCTCGCCGGCGCCGGCATGCCCGGGGTGGAGGCCGGCCTCTTCCCGCTCGCGCTCCTCTCGCTGCGCATGCGTCACCGACGTCCGGCTCCGACCGACCCCGATCTCGACTGGGGCCCCTACCGCCCCTGGGTGCAGCCCCTCCTCGACCACGCCCGCGGCGACCTCGCCGCGGCCCGGCGCGCCGCCGGCACCCTGCCCCGACCCGCTGCCGACCACCTGTACGACTCGCTCTGGGCCGTCAACGCACACACGGCGGTCCTGCTGCAGGACGATTCCCTCGCCGCCCGAGCACGGGAGGCACTCCACCCCCTGCGCGGCGAGATCGCGGGCGGAACGACCGCCATGATCACCTTCGGTCCGGTGGACGACCTGCTGGTGGCGCTCGATCGGAGTGCGACGCGGACCGGCGAGAACCCGTCCACTCCCTTCACTGCTCTGCGGGCGACACGCCGGGGAGGGGCTTGCCGATGACGGCAGGGGGATGAAGGAGCAGACCTGGCCGATCGCCATCGTGAGCGTGGCGAGCGCAAGGTGTGCGAAGCCACGTGCGCGTCCTCAGGAGGCGGTGGCCGCGCGGTGGACCGCGGCGACCAGCCGGTCGTGTTCGGGGTAGGACCAGTCGAAGGAGAAGCGGCGGCGGGTGTAGCCGAACGCGATGCCGCTGCGGGGGTCGGCGAAGGCCTCCGAGCCCGCCGAACCGCCGTGGCCGAACGCGTTCGCGCTCAGGAACGGGTAGCGCAGGCCGGTGGCCTGGAATCCCAGCGCGTACTGGCCCCGAGGACCGGTGACCAGGTCGCCGCCGGTCGAGTGGATCATGGCGAACTCGCCGATGGTCTCGGGCTCGAGCAGCGGGGCGTGGCCGTCGAGGCCGAAGACCGCCGCCGCGTACATGCCGGCCAGCCCCCGGGCGCTGCCCACCCCACCGGCGGAGGCCTGCCCGAGCGCGCGCACCCGCCGCGTGTTGATGAAGGCGACCTGATCCAGGGGCGGCCTGGAGTTGAGGCCGTACCCGACCCCGGTGATGCTGTGCGGTCCCGGGACGTTCGCCCAGAACGCGGCGAGCTCCTCCGGATCGGCGAGCCCCGGCAGCACCTCCCGGTACCGGTCCTCCAGCGCCTCGGGCAGCCCGAGGTGCACGTCCAGCCCGTAGGGCGCGCGCACCCGTTCCTCGAAGATCTCCTGCAGCGAGCGGCCGGTGGCCCGAAGGACCACCTCACCGACCAGCGCGAACGACACGAACCCGCCGTAGCCGTAGGCCGATCCCGGCCTCCAGTACGGCCGCTGCCCGGCCAGCCGCCCCGCGATCGCCCGGTCGTCGGCGAGTTCGGCGGCCGTCAACCCGCCGTCGACGCCGATCACGCCGGACCGGTGGGACAGCACGTCCCGCAGCGTGATCCCGGCCTTGCCCGCGGCGGCGAACTCGGGCCAGAGGCGGGCGACGGGCTGGTCCAGCTCCACCACACCGTCCTGCACCAGCAGCGCGACCACCAGTGTCGCGGCGCCCTTCGTGGAGGAGTAGACGCCGGTCAGGGTGTCGCCGGTCACCTCGGCCCCGGCCCACAGATCGACCACCGCGTGTCCATCCGCGTACGCCGCGAGCTGCGCGCCGGACCCGCCCTCCTCGGCCACCGCGGCGGCGAACTCCTCGCGCACCGCCTCGAACCCGTCGGCCACCGTCCCGTGGATCTCGATCTCGCTCGTCACTTCCTGCTCCGTTCGTCGAATCGATCGCGGGCATGACGAACGGGCCGCCAGGGATGTGACCGGCTCCCGGGTGGTCACATCGCCGGGCTGCCGTTCGTCAAGACTGCGACCATCAACACCGAAGGGCGATCATGAACGAGCGTGACCTCCTGGCCGAGCAGTTCGAAGAGCACCGCGCACATCTGAAGGCCGTGGCCTACCGGATGCTCGGCTCCCTGGCCGAGGCCGACGACGCCGTCCAGGAGGCATGGCTGCGACTCGCGCGCGGCCAGAGCAGCGACATCGACAATCTCGGCGGCTGGCTGACGACCGTCGTCGGCCGCGTCTGCCTGGACATGCTGCGCTCCCGCCGGCTGCGCGGCGAAGCTCCGCTCGAGTCCCACCTGCCGGACCCGGTCGTCCGTACCGACGACTCCGATCCCGAACACCAAGCGCTGATCGCCGACTCGGTGGGGCTGGCACTGCTGGTGGTCCTGGAATCGCTGAACCCGGCCGAACGGCTGGCGTTCGTGCTGCACGACATGTTCGGCATGTCGTTCGAGGAGATCGCCCCGATCGTGGACCGCACCCCCACCGCGGCCAGGAAGCTCGCCAGCCGGGCCAGGCAGCGGGTGCAGGGCGCGGCTCCCGCCCCTGACCCCGACCCGGTTGCTCAGCGTCGCGTCGTCGACGCGTTCCTGACAGCCGCGCGCGGCGGCGACATCGACGGCCTGCTGGCCATCCTCGCCCCGGACGTCGTGCTGCGTGCCGACGGCGGCAGGCTGCTCCCCGGTGGCATGAACGTCCTGCACGGCGCCGAGGCCGTGGCCGGACAGCTCGCGACCTTCCAGCGCATGGCCACCATCTCCACCACCCGCCCCGCCGAGATCAACGGAGCGGCCGGACTGGTCAACACGATCGACGGCGAACTCATCTCGATCATGAGCTTCACCATCGCCGACGGCAAGATCGCCACGATCGACATCCTCTCCGACCCCGACCGCCTCGCTCACCTCGAGGGCACGGGCCTGGAGTCCTGACCCCGCGCCCGAGTTGCAGCCCGGCCACGCCGGAGCTAGTCGTCGTCCTCGTCGTCGTCGCGCTCCGGCTCGCCGGGGCGCAGGATGTCGACGCTGCCGAACGCGCCGGTGGCATCCACCACCACTTCTGGGCCGGTGCCGGTGCAGGCCAGTGCGCAGTCGGTGCTGCCGAAGATGATCGTGCCGGTGTGCCGCGCCCGCATCCCCTCCGGGATGACGACGTCGACGCTGCCGAAGATCATGCCCACCTCGACGCGGTCCTGGCCGGGCGCGACGGTGATCTCCCGATTGCCGAAGACGGCCGCGCCGTCGGCGGCCGTGACGACCTGCGAACCGACGAAGAGCAGCGCCGCGGTGGCCGCCACCGCGCCGACGGCTCCGCCGACCCGCTGCCCGAGGCTCTTCGACGGCCCCCTCTCGGGTGCCGCTACGACGGCGGTGGGCTGCTCATCGGGGCCCGGCCGGTACGGGGGCAGGTCGCGGACCAGCTCGTCCAGCTCGCTCTGGGTGCGGGCGGCCCAGCACAGCGCGGCGCGCTCGTCGTACTCGGTGAGGGTGAGCACGCCATCGGCGTGCGCCTGCTGCAGGTGCGCGTCGGCGGCGCGGCGTTCGCGGTCGCCGATGCGCAGCTCCCGTCCTGGCGGTTCGTCCACGTACCCATAGTGCCGCTACCTGTGGCCGGCGCCCGCAGTGGTCGTGACCGGAGCATCCCAGTCGATGTGGTGCCCGTGCAGCCAGGCGGCGGCCCGGTCCCCCTGCCTACGGAGGAAGATCGGCAGGAGCGCATCGCGCAGGACCCGCACCACCGGCCCCGCCGCCTTCGCGTTGCTCGATCGCGCGCCGTCGGCCACCACCTGCTCCACCCGGGACCGCCGCAGCCGCTCGTAGGCGGCGAACGCGGCGTCGGGCTCGGGCACGTCGCGCAGACACCGGCCGAGCTCGACGGCGTCCTCGATCGCCATCGAGGCACCCTGCCCGGACGCGGGCGACGTCGCGTGCGCGGCGTCGCCGATGAGGATCATGCGATCGCGATGCCAGTGGCGCACCGATGGAAGGTCGTAGGTCGCCCAGGCCTCCAGCTCCCCCGGGGTTGCGGCGATGATCGCGCAGGCCGCGGTGCGGTCGCCCGCGAACAGGTCGTTCAGCCGGGCGCGCCAGTGGGCCGTGCCGAGCGCGGCGAGCTCGCCGGGCGCGGGCTCGGAGCGCCGGGGCGGGTTCGCGAACCACCAGACGGCCCCGTCCGGCGCGACCACGTGGCCGAAGAAGGCCCGCTTGCCGAAGATCATCTCGTAGCCGCCGGGCGCGGTGCCGACGTCCAGTGCCGGAGCGAACCCGCCGATGTTGAGCACCGGCACGTACCGCGCGGGCGCCGCGGCCGGATCGATGGCCCGCCGGACCCTGGACCGGATGCCGTCGGCGCCGACGAGCAGGTCGGCCGTCGCCGTCGTGCCGTCGGCGAACTCGGCCCGGACGCCGCCGGGCACCGCCCGCGCGTCGGTGAGCCTGCGCCCGTGCTCGATCGTGATGCCCCGACGGCGGGCCTCGTCACGCAATGCGCGGTAGAGGTCGCTGCGCCGCAGCGTGACGCCGACCGTGCCGTCCGGAAGGGCCGCTCCCGTGCTCACCTCGCCGAGCAGTTTCCCGGTGCCGCTGCGGAAGCGCATGCGCGGCGTGGGGAACCCGATCTCGGACACCACATGACCGATGCCCAGCGTGCGCAGCGCATCGATGCCGTTGACCTGCAGCGTCAGGAACGCACCCACCTCGTCCGCCGGGCCCTCGTGGGCCTCGTACACCGTGGGCGTGAGGCCCGCCCGCTGCAGCGCGACGGCCGCGACCGGCCCCGCGATCCCCGCACCGATCACCAGTGCCGTCCGCATGTCCTACCCTTTCCTCGCACCACCAAATATCTCGTCAGTCCGAGTATCTCGGCAGTCCGAGAGAAGTGTCAAGGAGGTCGGGTGTCCACCGACGAGTTGCGCGCCGACATCCAGCGGTCGACGCTGCGCTTCATCGCAGGCGTCGTGCTGCACAACCACGCCGTGGCGCAGCGGATGGGGCTCGGGGCGAGCGACTCCCAGCTGATCTCGCTGCTCAACTTGCACGGCCCGCTGACCCCGGGCCGGCTCGCGGACCTGACCGGCCTCACCACCGGCACCGTGACGGGTGTGATCGACCGCTTGGAGCGTGCCGGGTTCGTGCGCCGCGAACGGGACACGACGGACCGGCGGAAGGTGCTCGTGACGCCGGTGCCCGAGACGATGGCCACCCTGGGCGAGCACTACCGCCACCACGGCGAGCAGCTCGACGCCGTGCTCAGCACCCGCGACGACGCTCAGTTGCGGGTGATCGCCGACTTCCTCGCCGACCTGGCCGGCCCGGACGCCGGAGCGCTGGTGGCACCACCGCCCTCGGCAGGCGGGCGCGGCAGCGGCACCACGACCAGCAACGGCAGCTGACCCGGCGCCGCACGGTTGGGCCGCCGCACGTGACCCATCACCCACCCGGTGCGGCGGGGATGCCCGCGGACGAACGACACGCCCATCACCTCCGGCACCGAGTTCACCACGGGGGTCGGACAATCCGGGCTCGCTCCTAGGATGGCCGAGGTGCCCGTCCCCGCGCCCTCCGATGCCGCCCGTTTCGATGCCGCTCGTTTCGATGCAGCCGCCGACGCCTACGACGACGACCCGCACCACCTCGCGATCGCCCGGCAGCTGGTGGCCGGCCTGCGGCCGGTACCGGCACCCGAGCTGGTCGTCGACGTCGCGACGGGCACCGGGTTCGCCGCCCTCGCCGCGCTCGAGACGCTCGCGCCGCGGCGCGTCCTGGCGATCGACATCTCGCCGCGGATGATCGAGAAGGCCGCGGCGAAGGCGGCCACCGACGGCCGGGTCGAGTGGCGGGTGGGGCCCGCCGTGCCGCTCGACCTGCCGGACGGAACGGTCGACGTGGTGCTCTGCGCGTCCGCGCTGCACCTCATCGGCGCCTCCGCCCCGGCCGAGTGGCGCCGGGTGCTGCGGCCGGGAGGGCGGGCGGCGTTCAGCATCCCGGTGGCCGCCCACTTCCACCCCTCCCCGGAGTTCGCGGCATCGCTGCCCGCCGACCTCGCCGTCCCGGCCGACGAGGAGGGCGCCGAGCGCATCGCCCGCGCGGCCGGGTTCGAGTCCGTGCGGGTGACGACCACGCCCGCCCCGCGCCGGTCTTTCCTCGTGTTCGCGGACCTGGCCGCATGAGCGCCCGCGTGGTCGCGCTGCACACCTACCCGGTCAAGGGCTGCGCCGGCACCAGCCTGACCAGCGCGTTCCTGGCCCCCGCCGGCCTCGCCCACGACCGGACGTTCATGGTCGTCGACGAGGAGGGCGTCTTCCGCAGCCAGCGCCGGGACCCGCTGCTCGCGACGATCCGGCCCGCGATCTTCGGCGAGGGCCGCGAGCTGGAGCTGCACGCACCCGGCGCCGATGCCGTGCGGGTCATGGTGGACATCGACGGGCCGCGGCGTCCCGTGGAGATGTTCGGCAACCCCTACCGGGGCATCGACCAGGGCGACGCCGTCGCGGGGTGGCTCACCGAGGTGCTCGGGAGGCCGAGCCGGCTCGTGCGGGTCCCGCCGGAGCACGACCGCATCACCGACGGTGAGACGCCGGGCCGGGCCGGGTTCGCCGACAGCGGCGCACTGCTGCTCGCGAGCCGCGCGTCCTGGGCCGAGCTGGACCGGCGGATCGCCGCGCGCGGCGCAGGCGCCGGGGAACGGCAGCCAGCGAAGGTGGGCACGGTGCCCATGGACCGGTTCCGTCCCAACGTCGTGGTCGACGGGTGGGCCGAGCCGCACGTCGAGGACCAGGTCCGCGAGATGTCCGTCGGCGACGCCGACCTGGCGTTCGCCAAGCAGGCGATCCGGTGCGCGGTGACGCTGGTCGACCAGCGCACGGGGGTGCGGTCCGGTCCCGAGCCGCTGCGGACGCTGGCGGACTACCGGCGCGTCACGGACAAGGGCGTCGCGTTCGGGGCCAAGTTCTCGGTGGTCCGCACCGGGCAGCTGACCGTGGGCGACGAGCTCGTCGTGCACCGGTGGGCGGACGCCCCGGTCACCGCGTAGTGCGCACCCGGCCCCACGGCTTGTAGACCGCCAGCACGGTGGCGACCACCAGCGACGTGCCGGAGACGATCGGTGGGAACACCAGGTTCGCCAGGTCGGTGCCGACGGGGCCGCCGGCGGCGAGCCGCCTGCCGGCCTCCGCCGCGTCATCCATGGCGGGTCCCAGCAGCACGACGACCAGCGACGTCAGCACGACGTTCAGCACCAGCTTCACCAGCACCCACCAGTGGCGCACCACCCCGTGATGGGTGCCCAGGCCGAGGACGACCCCGGTGAGGAGGCTCGTCAGCCCGCTCACCACGATCGGCCAGAACAGCAGCGGCATCGCCTGGTAGCAGAGCGCGGCGACGGCGGTGTCGGAGCCGAGCAGCGGGGTGAAGACCAGCACGGCGAGCATCACGTCGAGCCCGATCCACGCCCCCGCCGCCACGATGTGCGCCACCAGCACGCCCTTGCGGGTGCGCGGCCGCATCCGCCACCGCAACCGCCCCTCGACCAGCGTCGTCGCCATGGGCCCATCGTGACGGGCGCCAGCGCGCTCCGCGTCCGGGCGAGGGCTGCGGATGACGTGCGCCCGCCGGAGTAGCCCGGCGGCGGCCGTTACGCCGCCGGGCGTACGCACCACACGCCCGCGGCGAGTCCGGCATCCGAGCACGGCGAGTCCGCCGCTTCGGCACGGTGAGCGCCGCGTTCACCGCGCCGGGGTGAGCGCGGTGATCCACAGGTTGAGCTGGTCGCGCACCGAGCGCAGCTCCGCGACCCACGGCTCGAGGTCCTCCACCGCACGCACCGACCGGTACGCGCCCGGCGGGCCCTGCCGCGGAAAGGCGAGGCGCACCGCGACGTGCAGCATCTGGAAGTGCAGCAGCACGAGGTCGGACAGCCGCCGCTCCAGGGAGCCGTCGCCCGCGGTGGGCGCGAAGTCGAGCGACCAGGTCCACAGCCGCTGGTACTCGCCCGCTACCCGGGCGCCCTCCCGCGCGACGAACTGCGCCGACCCCCCCGGCTCCGCGCACGCCTGCAGCACGGCTTCGGCCCGCTCCTGGAGGAGGATGGCCTGGTCGGCGATGGCGAGGAGAGCGAGCAGGTCGGCGAGCACGCGTTCAGGCCGCTGCTGACTCGCCATCGCATTCACCCGCCCGGATCGTGGCCTGGATCACGAAAAGCCTAGTGGCGATGCACGGGCCGGACGAGTAGTGCTACCCGGAATCAGCCGCTGCCTGCCGGCAGGCAGGAGTAGTGGTCCGCCTTGACCCGCGCCATCGCGGCGGCAGCGTTCGTCGACAGGGACCGCGCGCTGAAGTAGACCTCGCCGCCCACCGCGGGATGCTCGCGGTCGAGGGTCAGGTGTGCGCTGAGCTCGCCGTCACCCCATGCGGGGCTGCTGCCGACCTTGTACGCCGCCTGCCCGATGTACAGCTTCACCCGGGTGCCGGCCACGGCCCCGGCCCACCACGGAACGAGCACCGCGTAGTCCGCGGTCGGGTGGCCGATCTCCCAGTAGATCTGCGGGACGATGTAGTGCACCCAGCCCGCACGCACCCACGTCCTGCTGTCGGCGTAGGTCGTGTCGTAGGACTGCATGCCGGTGGTCACCGACCCGCGCGGATCCGCGGCCCGGTTGCGCCAGATGCCGAACGGGCTGATCCCGAACTCGACGTCGCCGTTCTGCGCGGCGAGCCGCTCTGAGACGCCCTTGACCAGCTCGTCGACGTTGTGGCGCCGCCAGTGGGCGATGTCGGCGAAGCCACCGCCGTGCGCGGCGAACGTGCCGGCGTCCGGGATCTGCTCGCCGTCGACGGGGTACGGGTAGAAGTAGTCGTCGAAGTGCACGCCGTCCACCGGGTAGCGGGTCGCCACGTCCAGCACGACGTCGGTGACGAACTCCCGGACCTCGGGGCGACCCGGGTCGTAGTAGAGCTGGCCGCCGTAGGCGAACACCCAGTCCGGGTGCTGCCTGGCCGGGTGGCCGGGCACCAGCTGCGCCGGGTCGGCCTGCCTGCTCACGCGGAACGGGTTGAACCAGGCGTGGAACCGCAGGCCGCGTGCATGGGCCTCCTCGACCAGGAACGCGAGGGGGTCGTAGCCGGGGTCCTTCCCCTGCTCGCCGGTGAGCCAGTGCGACCACGGCTCGTACGGCGAGGGCCACAGCGCGTCCGCCGTGGGACGCACCTGCACGATCACGGTGTTCAGCCCGTGCCGCTGCACGTCGTCGAGGAGCGCGCGGTACTCCTGTTGCTGGTCGGCGGTGGAGAGGCCCGGCTTGCTGGGCCAGTCGATGTTCTGGACGGTGGCGACCCACGCCGCCCGCATCTCCGCGCCGTCACAGGAGACGGGGACGTCGGCCGGAACGGCACCCCACGCACCGAGCGCGATCACGAGGGCCGCCACACCCGACTGCACCACCCGTGCCCGCATGATCGCCAGTATCGGGCGTCGAAGGTCGCGCGCACTGCAATGAACACCCGGAAGTCGAGATCTTCCCCCGCCCGAGGTTACGGGGGCGTGCAGGTCGTCCCCCGTCGGATGAGCGCGAGCACGGCGCCCTCGGGGTCGCGGATCACCGCGTAGGCGCCCTCACCCCCGCCCTTGGGGCCCGCCACCACTTCGCCGCCGTGCTCGCGCACCGCATCGAGGCACGCGTCGAGGTCGTCGACGGCGATGTAGGCCAGCCATTGCGGCGGCAGGTCGGCGTTCTCACCGCGCGCGTGGCAGATCCCGGTCACGGGCGTGCCGTCGGGCGCGAGCATCATCCAGTCCTCGCCGAGCGGCTCGGGTTTCCAGCCGACGACGGCGGAGTAGAAGTCCCGCATGCCGGGCGCGTCGGGCACGGTCAGGTCCAGGTGCACGAACGTGCCGGCCTTCCAGTCCTCGCTCATGATTTCCTCTCCTCGATCGTCTTCTCGATCCACCGTTGCCAGTCCGCGGTGAGGGCCCTGGTGTCGACGTCGCGCCCGTAGACGTAGTGGTAGACACTCACGCCGCACCCGTCTGCGCCCTCGACGCCGATGCGGTGCAGCCCGTGCTCCGACCGCACCCCGAGGAACTCCTCGTTCGCGACGTCCACGACACCGGTGATCGGATCGGGGCCGGCGGGAGTCAGGGTGACCGTCTCGCCGACGGCAGGGGGCCCGGCCAGGCCGAGCGCGCGGAACACCACCGGCCGGAGTTCGCCCGCGCTCCCGGCGGTGTAGCTCATGGCGACGGCGTTCCGGGCCGGCAGCCCGGCGAAGTGGCGCAGGTAGCTGCGGAGGTTGTCGAAGAACAGGGACCAACCGGCGTCGAAGCTGTCGTACTCGCCGTCCCAGTCGGCGCCGTCGAGGAACCCGCTCTGCACGAACCGCAGCACCGCGCCGCCGCCGTCGCGGCCCTCGACGAGGAACTCGTAGGCGTAGCTCGGCCGCCCGTCCGCGGGCTGCTCGAAGGCGCCGTAGGCGATCCGGCGGCCCGGCTCCCATCCCGTGACCCGGCCCCGCGTGGTGAACCCGCCGCCGTAGTCCTGCTCGACGGTGCCGCCGACGCGGGGCTCCACATCGTGCGGCACGAACCAGGTGGCGATCCCCGGCCCCGTCGCGACGGCCTGCCACACCTGCTCGGGGGTGGCATCCAGCTCGACGTGCTTCTCCAGCCGACGGTCCGTCACGCGTCGGTCCTCGCGAGCTCGGGGTGGATCGCCACGACCACCCGGTGCCGGCGCCCGGCCGGGGCGCTCTCGTCGTGGTACTTGCCCACCAGAGTCGTGACGGCGTGCGCGAGTTCGTCGGCGAACGCGGCGCGGTCGGCCGCCGAGGCGAACCGCACCTCGCCGTCGATCGCGAACGTCGCCAGCCGCTTCCCGGCCTTCGTCGCCCCCGCGAGCAGCTCGCCGACCTCCCGCACCGTCCGCGCGGCGACGGCGATGAGCCAGCGGGCCGAGAGCCGGTCCGGCGCGCGCCCGGGATCCGGCGCGACGGCGCCGAGCGCCGCCGGCGAGATGACGTAGCTCGCGCCCGTGGCCTGCATGACCCGCTCGGTCATGTTGCCCTTGCGCCGCTCGGCGACCAGCTCGATCAGGCCGTGCTGCTCCAGCGTCCGCAGGTGGTAGTTGACCTTCTGCCGGGCGAGCCCGATCTTCCCCGCGAGGCTGCTGGCCGACCCCGGTTCTGCCAGCTCGGCGAGCAGCCGGGCCCGGACCGGGTCGAGCGAGACCCCCGCGGCTGCCGGGTCGTCGATGACGGTGAGCTCCTGCACTCCCCGACGGTCCCACCGACAAATATTCTTGTCAAGGATTGGGCTGCGCCGACCCGCAGTGCACACTGGCCGGATGGAGCAGCGGCGGCCGTCCCCGACCGAGATCGCCCGGAGGCCGGGGCCCGCCGACCCGCGCCTCGACCTCGTCGCCGGCTCCATCGACCTGCTCCACGGCCGCATCCGGTTCGTCCACCCGCGCGACCCCACCGCCCTGCTCTACGAGGACGACGTCGCCGCCGACCAGGCCTACCCCCCGTACTGGGCGGAGCTGTGGCCCAGCGGCATCGAGCTGGCCCACGCCGTGTCGCAGCGCGACTGGACCGGAACGGACGCCGTGGAGCTGGGCTGCGGGCTGGGCCTCCCCGCCGTGGCCGCCGCGCTCGCGGGAGCGCGGGTGCTCGCCACCGACCGTTCCGCCGACGCGCTCGCGTTCGCCGCGGTGAACGCCGAGCAGAACGGAGCGCACATCGAGACCGCCCGATGCTCGTGGGACGCCCCCGACGCCCTGGTCGCCAGTGGCCCCTTCCAGCTCGTGCTCGCGTCCGACGTCCTGTACGGCCAGCGCAACGTCGACGACATGCACGCCCTGCTGCCCCGGCTCGTCGGCGAGGGCGGGCAGGTGTGGATCGCCGACCCGGAGCGCCCGCTCACCGAGGAGTTCCTGGCGATCGCCCGCACCCGGTGGGCGTCGGTTCAGACCTCCGCCACCCGGCTGCCGAAGATCTGGATCCACCGCCTCACGCGGACCGCGTGAACCGCCTCCTCGACATCCGGTAGCGGATCAGGATCGCGGCGGCCACCACGGTCTGCCCGACGATCAGCGCGACACCGACGCCGGTGAGCCCCAGCACGGGCATGAGCACCAACGCGGCCGGGATGACCAGCACGGCGACCGCGGCGGGCACGCCCAGCAACACGGCGTGCTGCTGCTGGACGCGGGCCCCGAAGAGCGCCGCCGTGACGATGACGTTCGGCACCGCCGAGAGCGAGGCGAGCGCGAGCAGCGTGGTGCCGGTGGCGGCGTAGTGCGCGCCGAAGATCGAGAGGATCAGCCCTGCCCCCGGGACGATGACCAACGCCGCGGGCAGGATCAGGGCGAGCGACCGCGTCACCGTGCTGCGACGGGCTGCGTCCAGCGCCGCGGGGTCGGCCGCCACGTGCGCCACGAGCGACTGCCCCATCCCGTGCGACACGAGGTACAGCCCGTATGCGATCGCCCACGTGACGCCGAAGGTCGCGGCCTGCTCGGCGCCGAGCGTCACGAGGACGAGCAGCGGCAGCCCGAACTCGACGGCGTTGGTGAACAGCCCGCCCGTCCAGTCCGCCGACACGAACCGGGCGACGGCCCGCGGCCGCACCGGCGACGCCACGGGCGGCTCGCCGGCGGCGGGCGCAGGCAGGACGCGCAGCAGGTAGCCGGTGACGGCGAGCACGATCAGCGCGGTGGCCACCATCCACGAGACGGCGATGGCGAGGTCGAACGCGATCAGCGCCCCCGCGCCGAGCAGCGCGATCTTCAGCAGGGAGAAGACCAGGTTCTCCAGCGGCACGAGCGTGGCCCGCTTGACCGCGGTGAGGACGTAGTCCTGGATGACGAACACCGTCCAGACCGGCGTGGACAGCACGAAGAAGGCCACCAGCGGGCCGCCGCCCACCGCGTGCTGCAGCACGGGTGCCCACCAGCCGGCACCGAGCGCGAAGATCCCGCCCGCCACGCCTGCGACCGCGATCCCCACCGCGTAGCAGGTGAACACCATCCGCCGGGCCGAACGCTCGGCGACGGGCACGAAGCGCAGCAGCGCGTTGCCGAGGTTGAGCTGCGCGCCCACCGCGATCAGCGTCATCGTCGAGATCAGCGTGTTGTTGACGCCGAGGATCTCCGGCGGGAACAGCCGGGCGGCCACCACCCAGTAGAGCAACCCGATGACCGACGTGAGACCCGAGCTGAGCACGAGCGCGAGCCCGTCGCGGTGCTGCGGAGCGGTCCAGCCTGCGAGAACCCCTCGCAGGCCGGACCGGCCGTGCGCAGTACCGTCAGGCATCGCCCGCGTCGGCTCCCGCGGTGCCCCCTGCCCGCGCGGGCACGGTCGGGTACTCGGGCGCGAGCGGGGTGTTGCCGAGGACGATGTCGGCCGCCTTCTCCGCGAGCATCAGCGCGGGCGCGTAGGTGTTGGCGTTGGTGATCGACGGGAATGCGGCGGCGTCGACCACGCGCAGGCCGTCCACCCCACGCACCCGCATCGTGGCCGGGTCGAGCACCGCGTCGTCGTCGGCCCCCATCCGCGCGCTGCACGACAGGTGCAGGCCCGGCTGGCCGGTGCGGGCCACCCACTCCACGACCTGCTCGTCGGAGCCGACGTCGGCGCCGGGCAGCCACTCGCCGCCGTCGAGGTGCTGCATCGCCTGCTGGGACAGCAGCTCACGGGCCAGCCGCACCGCGGCGAGCCAGCGCGTGCGGTCCTCCGAGCCGGTGAGGAAGTTGAGCTGGACCGCCGGGTGCGCATCGGGATCGGCGGACCTGATCCGGACGGACCCGCGCGCCCCGGAGCGCATCACCTCGACGTGCATCTGGTAGCCGTGCTGGTCGACCGGCATCGACCGCTCCTCGCTCTGCATGGCGAGCGGGGCGAGCACGAAGAACAGGTCGGGGTAGCCCTGCTCCGGGGTGCTGCGGACGAACCCGCCGACCCGCATCGGGTTCCAGGCACCGGGCCCGCGGCCGAACAGCAGCGCCTCACCGACGATCTTCGGCCAGTTCGACTTGCGGCGGACCGCAGCCATCGACACCGGCAGCAGGCAGGTGTGCTGGATGTGCACGGCGAAGTGGTCCTGCAGCGACTGGCCGACCCCCGGCAGGTGCTGCACCACGGGCACGCCGAGCGCCTCCAGGTGCGCCTTGTCGCCGATCCCGGACAGCTGCAGGATCTGCGGCGAACCGATCGCCCCCGCCGACAGCAGGATCTCACCCGCCCGCACGACCGTCTCGTCAGCGCCGTGGCGGAACCGCACACCGACCGCGCGGCCGTCCTCGATCTCGACCTTCGTGACCATGACGCGGGTGCGGACGTCCAGGTTGGGGCGCTTGCGCACCGGCCACAGGTAGGCCCGCGAGGCCGACTCCCGCCGCCCGCCGCGGACACCCTGGTCGAGCGGCGCGAAGCCCTCCTGCTCCGAACCGTTGGTGTCGTTCAGGACCTTGTAGCCGGCCTGGCGGACCGCCTGGAAGAACGCCTGGAAGATCGGGCCGTCCGTGGGGCTCGGCGCGAGGGTGTGCGGGCCGCTGCGCCCGCGGAAGGCGTCCTCGGCCTCGCCGACCCGCCGCTCGAGCCGCCGGAAGTAGGGCAGGCAGTGGGCGTAATCCCACTCGCCGGTACCGGTCTCCTGCGCCCACCGGTCGTAGTCGGCCCGGTTGCCCCGGGTGTAGAGCATCCCGTTGATGCTGGTGGAGCCGCCGAGAACCTTGCCGCGCGGGTGCTCGATCCGCCTGCTCTGCAGCAGCGGCTCCGGCTCACCCACGTAACGCCAGTCGTGCGCAGGGCTGCCCACCGGCATGCCCATCGCGAGCGGCAGGTGAACCGCGAGGTCCCACCAGTAGTCGGGACGGCCCGCCTCGAGGAGCAAAACCTTGGTGTTCGGGTCGGCGCTCAGCCGGTTGGCGAGCACGCAGCCGGCCGCGCCGCCGCCCACGATCACGAAGTCGTACGTCTGCTCGGACATGCAGGCCTTCACACCTCGGTTCACGCTCTCGCTGGACGGCCGCCAGGCTAGCCGCGGACGCTGAAAGCAAACTGTGGATGGACGGCTGCCGAACGCCCGCCGACGGCTGCATGGCACGTGACAATATGTGATTGGCGTCACACGAAGGCGTTGTCCCCTGCGACCGAACCCGGTCGTCCCCCTCGCGACAGGCACCGATCGAGGAGGACGACATGGCCATGGTGAAGGAGCGCTGATGCGGTACGCACTGCTGATCAACGAACGGCCCGGGGCCGACGACCCGCTCGACGAGCACGAGC
Source organism: Pseudonocardia hierapolitana (assembly GCF_007994075.1). Taxonomy (NCBI): domain Bacteria; kingdom Bacillati; phylum Actinomycetota; class Actinomycetes; order Pseudonocardiales; family Pseudonocardiaceae; genus Pseudonocardia; species Pseudonocardia hierapolitana. The sequence continues at coordinate 2,129,489 of NZ_VIWU01000001.1, forward strand.
GCGCGGCCCTCAGCGCCGAGTACATGGCGTTCCACGACGACCCGCGCGTGATCGGCGGGGAGCACCTCCAGTCCGCGGAGACCGCCACCACCGTCCGGATCGCCGACGGCGAGATCCTGCTGACCGACGGCCCGTTCGCGGACACAAAGGAGATCTTCGGCGGGTACTTCCTGGTGGAGGCGCCCGACCTCGACAGCGCGCTCGAGGTGGCCTGCCGGGTCCCGGCGCTGCGGTTCGGTGGGTCGGTCGAGGTGCGTCCGCTGGGGTCGCCGTCACGGTGATCGAGGAGATCTTCCGGGCCGAGTGGGGCCGGGTCGTCGCCTCCCTGGTCGGCTTCTGCCGCGACGTCGACGTCGCGGAGGAGGCCGCCCAGGAGGCGTTCGCCCTGGCCACGCGGCGCTGGGCCCGGGACGGGCTGCCCGACGAGCCACGAGCGTGGCTCGTCACCGTCGGGCGGAACAAGGCGATCGACCGGCTCCGGCGCGAACGCCGGCACGCCGAGAAGCTCCAGCTCCTGCCGCCACCTGCGGAGACGCCGATGCCCGCTACCGCGATCCCCGACGAACGCCTCGAGCTGATCTTCCTGTGCTGCCACCCCGCGCTGGCCCCCGAGGCCAGGGTGGCGTTGACGCTGCGCGCACTGGGTGGGCTCACCACCGCGGAGATCGGGCGGGCGTTCCTGGTGTCCGAGGAGACCATGAAGCGCCGGCTCACCCGAGCCCGCACGAAGATCAAGGGGGCGGGTGTCCCGTTCGCGGTGCCGAACGAGGACCTGTTGCCGGCCCGCCTCGGCACGGTCCTCGCCGTCCTCTACCTGATCTTCAACCAGGGCTACGGCGACCAGCGCGTCGACCTCGCCGCCGAGGCGATCCACCTGGGCCGGATGTTGGTGGAACTCCTGCCCGACGAGCCGGAGCCGAGCGCACTGCTCGCCCTGATGCTGCTGCACGACGCGCGCCGCGACGCCCGCACCCGGGACGGCGAGCTCGTCCTGCTGGCCGACCAGGATCGTTCGCACTGGAACACCGCGCAGATCGAGGAGGGTCGCTCCCTGCTCCGCGACACCCGCGGCCCCTACGCGGTGCAGGCCGCGATCGCCGCCCTGCAGACCGAGGACCCGATCGACTGGGCGGGCGTCGCCGACCTCTACGCCACGCTGAGGGAACTCACCGGCAGCGCCGTCGTCGAGCTCAACCGCGCCGTCGCGGTGGCCGAGACCTCCGGCCCACGCGCGGCACTGGCGGTCGTCGACGCCGTCGCCGTCGATCTCGACGGCTACCGCTACCTGCACTCCACGCGCGCCGAGCTGCTGCGCCGCCTCGGTGACGAGGCAGGCGCCCGCACGGCCTACCGTCGGGCACTCGAGCTCACCACCACCGACGCCGAACGGCGGTTCCTCGAACGCCGCCTCGCGGCTTGCGGATCGTCCGGCAGGTCTGGCCGAGACGGCCCGGAGATGTGATCATCGGGCTCTCGTCCGGAGAAGGGGGCCCCGTGACCGACCGCGGAGAAACCGGCTTCATCAAGGCCCTCGGCCGCTGGGACACCCTCGCCGTCGGGTTCGGTGCGATGATCGGCTTCGGTTGGGTCGTGCTGGTGGGCGGCTGGCTCGAGGACGCAGGCACGCTCGGCGCCGCGCTCGCGTTCGTGGCGGGCGGCCTGGTCATGACGCTGGTCGGGCTGGCCTACGCGGAGCTCGTCGCCGCGATGCCGCGGGCAGGCGGCGAGCACAACTACGCGCTGCGCGCGCTGGGCTCCCGACCCGCGTTCGTGACGTCGTGGGCGATCGTGCTGGGGTACGTCTCGGTGGTCGCGTTCGAAGCGGTCGCGCTGCCGCAGACGCTGCTCTACCTCGCTCCCGACATGCTCGCCGGACGACTGTGGTCGGTGGCGGGCTACGACGTCTACGCGACGTGGGCGCTGGTCGGGATCGTGGGCGCCGTCCTGATCACGTGGATCAACTACATCGGCATCCGCCCGGCCAGCGTCGCGCAGACGATCGCCGTCGCGTTCCTGATCGGCGTCGGTCTCGTCCTGCTCGCGGGCATGTTCGTCGGCGGCGAGGCCCGTCACTTCGAGCCGTGGTTCACCGGCGGGCTGGCCGGGTTCATCTCGGTGCTCGTCGCCACGCCGTTCCTGTTCGTCGGATTCGACGTGATCCCGCAGTCCGCCGAGGAGATCAACCTGCCGCAGCGGCAGGTCGGCAAGCTGCTCGTCGTCTCGGTCCTGATGGCCGCCGCCTTCTACATCGTGGTGGTCATCAGCGTCAGTTCCGCGCTCCCGCACGCCGAGCTGGCCGACGCCGAGCTCGCCAGCGCGGCCGGGATGGCCGCGCTGTGGAACAGCCCCGCGATGGGCACCCTGCTCGTCCTCGGCGGCATCGCGGGCATCCTCACCAGCTGGAACGGCTTCCTCATCGGGGCGAGCCGGATCATCTACGCGATGGCCGAGTCCGGGATGCTCCCGCGCTGGTTCGCCTACCTGCACCCGCGCTACCGCACACCCACCCACGCGATCCTGGTCATCGGCGGCCTGTCCGTGATCGCCCCCCTGTTCGGCCGGCAGATGCTGGTGTGGCTGGTCGACGCGGGCGGCATCAACATCGTGGTCGCGTTCTTCCTCGTCTCCCTGTCGTTCCTCGTGCTGCGCCGCCGCGAGCCCGACATGCCGCGGCCGTTCCGGGTGCCGGCCGGGCCGCTGGTCGGCTGGGCGGCGGCCGGCTTGAGCCTCGTGCTCGCCGTGCTCTACCTGCCGGGGATGCCGGCGGCGCTCGTCTGGCCCGCGGAGTGGTTGATCGTCGGCCTCTGGTGGCTCGTCGGCCTGTGGTTCGTGCTGCGGCTGCCCCGGATCGCCCCGGGGCCCGGTGCCGAGGATCAGCTCATCGCGGCCACCGAGAACCGATGACCGGCATCCACCCGTCCAACGCCGAGGCCGCCACCGCGTGGGACGGACCCACCGGTGACCTCTGGGCCGACCACGCCGACATGTTCGACGCGGGCGTCGCCGGCTACCTGCCGCCCTTCCTGGATGCGGCGGCGATCGAGCCCACCGCCCACGTGCTCGACGTCGGCTGCGGCAACGGGGTCACCACGCGCGAGGCCGCCCGCCGGGCCGCGAGCGTCACCGGCGTGGACCTGTCCGCGAGGATGCTCGACACCGCCCGCACGCGCGCCGCCGCCGACGGGCTCGCGAACGTCTCGTTCGTGCAGGCCGACGTGCAGGTCGCCGACCTCGGTGAGGCCCGCTACGACCGCGTGATCAGCCGCAACGGCGTGATGTTCTTCGGCGATCCCGTCGCCGCGTTCGCCAACCTCGCCCGTGCGCTGAAGCCCGACGGGCGCATGGTGTTGCTGGTCTGGCAGGCCATGGCCGAGAACCCGTGGTTCACGGCGTTCCGCCGGGCCGTCGCCGTGGGCCGGGACCTCCCGCTGCCGCCGCCGGACGGCCCCGGCCCGTTCGCGTTCGGCGACCCGGACCGCGTCCGCACGCTGCTGAGCGCCGCCGGCTTCCCCGAACCGGACTTCGCGGGCGTCCGCGCGCCGATGTTCTACGGCCCCGACGTGGCCGCCGCCGAGCGGTACGTGCGAGCGATGATGCGCGGGCCGCTCGCCGAGCTCGACGACACCACCCGCGCCGAGGCCGGCGCCGCGCTGCGCGCCACGCTGGAGGAGCACCTCGGACCCGAGGGCGTCACGTACCCGTCGGCGATGTGGATCGTGACGGCGCGCCGATGAAGCTCTTCGACGTCGTCGAGCTCACCGTGGCTCTGCCGGGTGATGGTCCGGCACCGGGCGACACCGGTCCGGCCCGCTCCCCGACGGGGTAGGTTCCACTCATGATCATCGCGGATCGGGTGGCACGGATCATGGCGGGCGGCCTGGCCGCGATGGCTCTCGTGGCCGGGTGTTCGGCAGAGCCGGAACCCGCATCCGAGCCCGCTCCGGCGCAGAGCGTGCTCGACGCCGTGCTCGCGAACGGCGAGATCAAGATCTGCAGCACCGGCGACTACCGCCCGTTCACCCACCTCGACGAGTCCACGGGGCGCTGGGACGGCATCGACATCGACATGGCAGCCGACCTCGCCGCGAAGCTCGGCGTCCGGCTCACCATCGTGAAGACCACATGGGGCACGCTCGTCGACGATCTCGGCAGGACCTGCGACATCGCCATGGGCGGCATCTCGGTCACCACCGACCGCGCCAAGCGCGCGTTCTACAGCGACCCGTACCTCGTCGACGGCAAGACGCCGATCACGCGCTGCGAGAACGCGGCCCGGTTCCAGACCCTGGAGCAGATCAACCAGCCAGGCGTGCGCGCGGTGGTCAACCCGGGCGGGACGAACGAGCAGTTCGCCAAGGCCAACCTGACCCGGGCCACGATCGTCCCGCACCCCGACAACAACACGATCTTCGAGGAGATCCTGGCCGGCCGCGCGGATCTGATGATCACCGACGCCACCGAGACCCGCTGGCAACAGCAGCAGCACCCCGAGCTGTGCGCGGTGCACCCCGAGGCGCCGTTCACGTTCTCCGAGAAGGCCTACCTGCTGCCCCGCGGCGACGTGGTCCTGCAGGAGTGGGTGAACGGCTGGCTGCGCATCGCGCAGAACGACGGCACGTACACCCGCTTCGCCCAGCCCCGCCTGGGCTAGTGCTCCGGCTGTCGATCGTCGTGCCCGTGTGTGGAGGGCTTCCCGCCGCAGGCGGCGCTGGCATCGTCGTGATCGGCGGGTAGTCCGGTGGCACGCCGAGCCGCTGATCACGGCTTCCGCCCGGGTGCGTTCCGCGGAACGCACCCGGGCCGCTGCGGGCGTGGTCCGTCTCGTGGCCGCGCCGTTCCCGGCTCGGGCCGCACCGCCTCACGCCCGGCCCTGGACCACTGTTGTGTCGATCCGGTTCGCCTCCAGCCCGCATCTGGGCGGGGTCGCTGGGCTGGGTCCACTGCCGACCCCCGGGGTTGCGCTGGGTGCCGTCGCCGGCCAGGGGGCACGCCCGTTGGGGACGCGGTCGGGTGCCCACGCGACTCCCAGCTGGTGTCCCGTTTCCGCTGATCATGAGGGGTAGCATCGGCACGGATCCGGGGTGATCTCACCGTGCCTCGCCAGGGGAAGGGTTGGGGGTAAGGGGTCGGGACCACCGCCATTCAAGTGGCACCCGGCAGCGACGGGCTCGTCGGGAACGGGCGTGCCCCCAGGTCGGGAACGGCCACCCACGCAACCCGGGAGGTCGGTAGTGAACCCAACCCGGCCACCCGCTCAGGTGAGAGGCGGCGCGAACCGCGGGACCACACGGAAGGCCTGGATGGTGGGCGAGCGCCGGGTGGCCCGGGCCGGGAACGGCGCGCCCACCGGAACCCAGCCGGACCAGGCCGACTCGACGGGAACCGATCGACGGATGGCCTCACGCCCGGCCGGTGACCGGGCTGGCCACGGGCCTCCGGTGCCCATGATCCGAACTGTCGCTTGCCCATGGCTGCGTCCACGACCATGAGCACCCGCTACTGCGGATCATGAGCGCAAGATCGCGAGTATCTCGGGCGCAACCGCTCGGAACAACACCTGCAGGGCCGGCTCGGCCCGTGGGCATCGAGTTCGGAATTGCTCGGCCAGTGGTCAGACGCTGCGCAGCACCGAGACGATGACCCCCAGCACGACGGCCTCGTCGCCGTCGATCACGTCGTAGGCCGGGTTGCGCGGCTCGAGGTACACGTGGCCGTTCCGGCGGCGGTACACCTTCACCGTGGCCTCGCCGTCGATCATCGCGGCCACGATCTGGCCCGAGTGTGCCTCGGACTGCTGGCGCACCACCACCGTGTCGCCGTCGCAGATCGCGGCGTCGATCATGGAGTCGCCGCGGACCCGCAGCGCGAAGACGTTGCCGCGCCCGGCCAGCTCGCGGGGCAGCGTGAGGACGTCGTCGACGTGCTCCTCGGCCAGGATCGGGGTTCCCGCGGCGATGTCACCGACCACGGGGACGGGCACGGAGTCGCTGGTGTCCCGCGCCTGCGGCTCCTGCAGGAACGCGCGCACGTCGATCGGCCGGGACACCACCGTCCCGCGCCGGAGGAAGCCCTTCTCCTCCAGGCTCGCGAGGTGTTTCGACACCGACGACGGCGACCGCAGCCCGACGGCCTCACCGATCTCGCGGGTGCTCGGCGCGTACCCGTACCGGACGACCCAGTCCCGGATGGTCAGGAGGATCCGCTGCTGCCGCACGGGCAGCGAGGAGGCATCCAGGAACTCGAGGTCATCGACGAGGGTCACGTGCGGATGTTAGAGGTCCCGGGAGAACGCACTTTCGAGCTACCAGTGGCCGCGGTGGACCACCTCGGTCACGCCCCTGCGGCCTCGCCTCAGTGAGGGCGAGCGCCTGTCGTGCCCGCCCTCGTAGCCCACCGAGACGCAACCGATGGGCCGGTACTCCTCCGGCACCCCGAACTCCCGCCGGAAGGGATCGATCCGACCGGGTGGGATGCCGAAGAAGCAGGCGCCCAGCCCCTCGTCCACGGCGGTGAGCAGCATGAGCAGGGCGGCCATCCCGGTGTCGATGTCCCAGTACGGCACCGGCCAGCGGGCCTCGTCGCGGTCGGCCCAGCCCTTGTCCGGTTCGGCGTAGCGGTCCAGGTAGGCCGCCTTGTGCGACAGCGGCACGATCAGCAGCGGCGCGCGGCGCATCCGGACGAGCCACCGGTCCGGCTCGCCGTCGTCCACGGTGGCCGCCCAGAACCGCGCGCGCTCGTCCGGCGACTCCAGCACGAGGAACGCCCACCCCTGGCTGAACCCCGCCGACGGCGCCCTGATCGCGTGCTCGAGCAACCGCTCCCGCACCTGGGGCGGCACCGGCCGGTCGGGGTCGTAGTCACGGATCATGCGGCGGCGGCGGACCACCTCGGCGAACTCCACGCCGATCACCTTGCCCCACACCGACGAACGGCGCCTTCGTCGGATAGGTACCGACGAACGCGCCGTTCGTCGACATCAGCACTGGGCGTCATGGGCGGTGCAGCTGCAGGAAGGCGGACACCGCGGCGCGCGCCCGCGCGTCGACCTCCGTGGCCGTCGGTGGATCGGCGACCCGGAGCAGCAACCTCATCATCAGGTCGCCCCACAACAGACCGGCGAACTGCTCGGCCTGTTCGGCTGCGCGGCCCGGGAGAACACCGTGGGCGTGGGCCGCTTCCATGATCGCGGTCAGGGCGGCCCGGCTGGTCTGCGGCCCGAGCGAATGCAGCGTGCGAGCGACCTCCGGGGCGCGCACGGCCTCTGCGATCGCCAGCCGGAAGACCGCGACGACGGTGGGATCGGTGGTCTCGCGCAGGAGTTGCGTCCCGAACCCGACCAGGACGCGCTCGAGCGTCTCGGTGTCCCGTGGCTCGGGAAGGTCGGCGGGTACCCGCAGCCGCGTGGCGCGCTCGCGGACGCAGGCCTCGAGCATCTGCTGCTTGTTGCCCACCAGGGCGTAGAGCTCCCGCTTGGAGACCCGCGCCCGGGTGGCGATCTCGAGCGTGCTGGTCGCGGCGTACCCGGCCTCCATGAACGCGGAGAACGCGGCGCCGAGGATGCGTTCGCGTGCGGGCGCCTCGTCCGCTGTGGGCATCGACCCCTCCCTTGACATCGGGTACCAGTTGGTACCACAGTAGCTGGTACCAGTCGGTACCAGAGGGAGAGGAACGTCATGAACGGTGGAACCGTGCTCGTGACCGGAGCGGCAGGCGGGCAGCAGGGAAGGACGGGACGCCGCGTGACCGAGCTGCTGCGGGAACGCGACGTGCCGGTCCGTGCGATGGTGCGTACGAACGACGAGCGGGCCGACCACCTGCGCAGCATCGGCGCGGAGGTGGTGGTGGGCGACTTCCTCGACTTCCGGTCGATCCAGGCGGTCGTCGAGGGCGTCTCCGCCGTCTACTTCGCCTATCCGGTGCAGGAGGGCCTGCTCGACGCGACCGTCAAGATGGCGGTCGCGGCCCGGAACGCCGGTGTCGAGCGACTCGTGGACATGGTGATGCTGCTGTCCACCCCGGACGCGCCGACGCCGCGCATGCGGGAGAACTACCTGTCGGAGCAGGTCTTCGAGTGGGCCGGGATCGGGGCCGCCCACGTGCGGGCCACGGTGTTCTTCGAGAACATCCACGCACTGGCGACCGCCTCCGGAGCGCTCGCGATGCCGCTCGGCGACGACAGCACCGTGATTCCCCTGGTCGCCGGGGAGGACGTGGCCCGGGTCGCGGCCGGCGTGCTCACCGCGGCGGACGTGCCGGCGGGAAGCGCGTACCCCGTGGTCGGCCAGCTCCTGACCGTGCAGGAGATCGTGGCCACCCTGACCGCCGGGCTCGGCCGGGAGATCGGCTACGAGAACGTCACCGACGAGGCGTGGGCCGAGGCGGCGGGCAGCCGGATCAACGCCCACGCCGTCGCACACCTGTCCAAGCTGTGGGCGGCGCTGCGCAGCGGGCCGCAGGACGTGGAGGTGACCGACACGATCGAGAAGCTGAGCGGGCGCAGGCCGAAGACGTTCGCGGAGTTCGTCGCGGAGGCGGCGTGATCGCCTCCAGTAGAGCGCCGGCGGGCGTCCCGGATCACGACGACCGGTTCGCACCGCCGACGGTGTAGCGCACGTGCGTCACGAGTGCGGTGTGCCGGGCCTCGACCGGGGTCAGCTCCAGCCGGCCCACGCCCTCGAACAGGCGCTCGCCGCGCCCGAGCACGACGGGCGCGATGTGCAGGTACAGCTCGTCGATCAGGCCGGCGGCGAGGTACTGGTTGACGGTGGCGGCGCCGCCCGCGATCGCGACCTCCCGGTCCCCCGCGGTGGCCCGGGCCCGGTCGAGCGCTTCGACGATCCCGCCGGTCACGAAGTGGAACGTCGTTCCGCCCTTCATCTCGACGGGTTCGCGCTCGTGGTGGGTGAGGACGAAGACCGGGGCGTGGTAGGGCGGCTCCTCGCCCCACCACCCGGTCCAGTCCAGGTCCCACTCGCCACGGCCGGGCCCGAACATGTTGCGGCCCATGATGTACGCGCTTGCGGCGGTGAGCGTCTCGATCTCGGCGGCGTTCTCCTCCGCGGCCTCGAACATCCAACCGGTGCAGGCTCTCGCCGACCCCGTCGCCGAAGGGGGCGTCCGCGCGCTGGTTCGGGCCGGCCGTGTAGCCGTCCAGAGAGATCGCCATCCCGCAGGTGACCTTGCCCATCTCGACTCCTCGCGTCGCGCGGGGGATCGGTTCTCCCCCACCTCGCCATCTGGTCGGAGCAGGACGGCGCCCTTCGACATCGCAGGCGAAGATTTCCGGAGGAGTCCGACCGGCGCGTGGGGACCGCTACGCGGCGGTCACCCGCGTTGCCCGGCGCCGCAGCAGGACCCCCGCGGCCACCACGCACTGGGCGCCGAGCCACGCGCATCCGGCACCGGTGATGCCCATCATCGGCACCAGGACGAAGGTGCCGATCATCACCAGTGCGCAGAGCCCGGCCGGCAGCCCGACCAGCACGGCGCGGTGGCGGCTGACGCGCGCCTCCCACACCGTCGAGTTCGTGACGACGTTCGGGATCGCGGAGAGGGCCAGCAGGATCAGCAACAACGTGCCGGTCTGGGCGTAGGCGGGCCCGAACACCCACAGGATCGGGTAGGACGCGACGGCGGTCACGATGGCCGCGGGGACGATCAGCGTGAGCGCCTTGCGCTCCATCCCGCGCCGGGCCCGGTCGGCCGCGGCACGGTCGGCGGCGGCGTTGTGCGCCACCATCGACTTCCCCATGCCGATCGCCACCAGGTAGAACGCGAACGCGATCTGCCAGACCACGCCGTACACGGCGGCGCCGTCGGGCCCGGCCAGGTTGATCACGACGAGCGGGAGGCCGAAGACCGCGGCCTGCCAGAAGATGTTGCCCGCGTAGTCGGCGCCCACGAACTCGCCGAGGTCCCGCACCGTGACCGGGTGGACGGTGGGCGGGGGCGGGGCCTTGCGCACCGCCCTGGTGACCCAGCTCGTGACGACCAGGACGACGAGCAGGGTGGCCACCACCCACCCGATCGCGATCCCGCTCTCCACGGCGAGCCAGGCCGCGACCGCGAGCAGGGCGACCTTCAGCAGGGAGAACACGAGGTTCTCCCACAGCACGAGGTCGGCACGCTTGATCGAGGTGAGGGCGGCGTCCTGGAGGACGAACACGGTGTAGAGCGGGGTGCTGATCACGAAGAAGACGATCAGCATCGGGTACCCGACCGCCTCCACGAGCTCGGGAGCCCACACGCCTGCACCGACCGCGAACCCGAGGCCGAGCACCGCCGCCACCCCGATGCCGACGGCGAAGCATCCGGCGATGATCGCGCCGCGCCGGTCGGTGACCGGGACGAAGCGCAGGATCGCGTTGCCGAGGTTCAGGTGGGCGGCCGAGCCGAGGAGCGTCATCGCCGACAGCGCCGTGGAGTTCAGCCCGACGGTGGTGGGGTCGAACAGCCGCGCGGCGAGCACCCAGAACAGCATCCCGATGCCCGACGACGCGGCCGAGCTGAGCACGAGCGCCATACCGTCGCGGTGCTGCGGGGCACGCCAGCCGTCATCCGCCGCCGCGCCGAGCGGCAGCGGCTGGGTCAAGGCCTCGAACCGAACGGTCGGGGCGTCGAGCTCATCCGGTGGCGGCACGCGGCCCATCATCCGACCGGCCCTCGACGTGACGGCATGCAGGTCGTGCCTCCCCCGCAACAGCTCCCCCGCAACAGCGCTGAACAGCGCCCATCGTGCCGTCTATCGGGGCCGTCCACCTCTGCGTTAGCCCCGCCGGGTCGGCTCTCCGCGGCCTCCTGAGCCGGTGTAGCGTCCTTCGCCGTCAAGAGCCGCTTCGCATCACGATCGGGTGAAACGACGCGTGGTGGCCGGCATTGCCATGAGGGGGACCGAGTGACCGAGTCGTTCGATCACGTCATCGTCGGGGGTGGTTCGGCGGGTTCGGCGTTGGCCAACCGGCTGTCCGCGGATCCGGCGCGGCGGGTGCTCGTGCTCGAGAGCGGCCGACCGGACTACTCGTGGGACGTGCTCATGCGAATGCCGGCCGGCATCGCGTTCACGCGCGGCGTGAGCTTCTACGACTGGCGTTACCGCAGCGAGCCCGAGCCGGGCCTGCGGGGTCGGCGGATGAATCTGCCGGCCGGCCGGATGCTGGGTGGCACGAGCAACCTCTACGGGATGCTGTACCAGCGCGGTAATCCCTTGGACTACGAGGGCTGGGCCGCGCAGCCCGGGATGCAGAACTGGGATTTCGCCCACGTGCTGCCGTATTTCAAGCGCATGGAGGACGCGGAGGTCGGCGGACCGCTGCGGGGCCGCGGAGGCCCGCTGACGGTGTCGAAGGCGCGGCCGAGCAACGTCCTCGCCCAGTCGTTCCTGCTGGCCGCGCAGGAGGCCGGGCACTACGCCACCCCGGACGTCAACGGGTACCGGCAGGAGGGCTTCGGGGCCCTCGACCACAACATCCGCAAGTCCCGGCGCTGGTCGGCCACCCGCGCGTACCTGCGTCCGGCGATGGACCGCCACAACCTGGTCGTCCGCACCGGCACCACCGTCTCGAAGATCATGTTCGACGGCAAGCAGGCGGTCGGGGTCGAGTTCGTGGACCGGCGCGGGCACGTGCACCACGTGCTCAGCCGCGACACCATCCTGTGCGCGGGCGCGATCAAGAGCCCGCACATCCTGCAGCTGTCCGGGGTGGGCGACGGCGCGCTCCTGGAATCGGCGGGCGTGCCCGTGGTGCACCACCTTCCCGGGGTGGGCGCGAACCTGCAGGACCACCTCGCGATCCAGATCCAGCATTCCTGCACCAAGCCGGTGTCGCTGCAGCCGACCGCCAATCTGAAGAACGCGCCGTGGATCGGGGCGCAATGGCTGTTCCTGCACAGCGGCCCGGGCGCCACCAACCACTGGGACGCAGGCGGCTTCGCGCGCAGCAACGACAAGCTGGCATTCCCGAACCTCATGTACCAGTTCCTGCCGCTGGCGTCGAAGTCGTACCCGACGTCGCCCACCGGCCCGCACGGGTACCAGGTGCACGTCGGGGTGATGAACTCCGACTCGCGGGGCAGCATCAAGCTCACCTCGCCGAGCTGGCGCACGCCCCCGGCGATCCAGTTCAACTACCTGTCCACCGAGCAGGACAGGCGGGACTGGATCGACGCGGTCCGGGTGACCCGGGAGATCATGGCGCAGTCCTCGCTCGCCCGTTACGACGGCGGGGAAGCCGCCCCCGGCCCGGACGTCCAGACCGACGAGCAGATCTGGGAATGGGTGGTGACGAACGCCAAGTCGGCCATGCACTACTCCGGATCCTGCAAGATGGGCACCGACGACCAGGCGGTCGTCGACCCGGACACGATGAAGGTGCACGGCCTGGACGGCGTGCGCGTCGTGGACGCGTCGGTGATGCCGGTCGTCACGAACGCCAACACCTACGCACCGGTCATGGTGATCGCGGAGAAGGCCGCCGACATCATCCTCGACCAGCCGCCGCTGCCCCCGGATCACACCGAGTACTTCCGGCGGGACCAGACCCGGACCACCGAACTGCGCGTTGCCACGCCTGACTAGCAAACCTGAACGGCTCAACCGCGCTCATGATCCGCAGTAGCGGGTGCTCATGGTCGTAGGAGCAGCCATGGACAACCGACGGTTCGGATCATGGCGCTCGGGCCGGTGAGGCCGTCACCCGCCGGGCCTGAGCGCGGGCATCTCCTCGATCGAGGCCGCCGGATCGGCCTGGTCGGGCCGGGTTCCGGTGGGCGCGCCGTTCCCGGCCCGGGCCACCCGGCGCTCGCCCACCATCCAGGCCTCTCGCCTGGTCCCACGGTTCGCGTCGCACCGCTCGCCTGTGCGGGGTGGCCTGGTTGGGTCCACTACCGACCTCCCGGGTTGCGTGGGTGGCCGTTCCCGACCTGGGGGCACGCCCGTTCCCGACGAGGCCGTCGCTGCCGGGTGCCACTCAGCCGGCGGTGGTCCCGACCCGTCACTGCGGCCCCGGGAAACCGATGAGACGGACCGATCGCAACAGATGCCCAGGTCGAGCGCCGCTCGATCGGGCCACAGCCAGTCACGTGGCACCCGACCGCAGCGATCTCGTCCCCAACGGGCGTGCCCCCTGGCCGGGGACGGCACCCAGCGCAACCCCAGGCGTCGGTAGTGAACCCAGCCCAGCCACCCCGCACCGATGCGGGCTCGAGGCGAACCGGATCGACACGACAGCAGCCCCGGTCGGTGCGCAGGGCAGGGCGACCCGAGCCGGGAACGGCGCGCCCACGAGACGGACCACCCCCGCAGCGGCCCGGGTGCGTTCCGCACCAGCCTGGGGCGGTAAGCCCTCCACACAACGATCGACACTGGAACGCAGGCGAGCGAGGCGGGAGCACACGCTGCGGTGTCAGCGGTCCCGGTCGCCCTCGAAGGGGAGGATGCGGGCCCACTGCTCCCGCACCTGCTCCTCCATCTCCTCGGCGTCGGCGGAGCCGTCCGGTGACGGCGACACCACTGCGAGGTCCGGCTCCCCCGGCCCCCGCTCCTGCGCCATCTCCAGCACGGTGACGAACACCTGGGCGCACGCGAAGGCGTGGTCGACGTTGCTCTTGACCCCGGCGTAGCGGCCGTCGTCGAGCTCGAATGCGAGCGGGTAGACCCGCCGCAGCACGGTGACCAGGTCGCGGGCCGAGCCGAGCGCGCCGTCGTAGTCGCCGACGAGCGGGGCGCGGATGGCCAGGGCGTCCATGAATGCGTTCTCGAGGTCGCGGGCCAGTACACGCGCCCGGAACAGGGTGCCGTCCGCGCCCCCGCTACCCCGGTCGCGGGCGAGCAGGAGGCAGTCCTCCAGCTCTGCCGCCACTTGGAGGGCGCGGTCGAACGTGCCGTTGAGCACCAGGCTGAGAGATCTGCGACGGCCGCCCACGGCGGGGACTCTACGGAAAGTTTCCGTCCGTACACAGGGAGAACCGGCAGCAGGTGAGCGCCGGGCCGTGCCCCCGTCAGCGTGACGGAGGCGGCCCACCCGGCCCGCCCGCGGGGGCGCTGCCGCCGGTCGGGGTGGTCGTGGTGTCGACCGGGGCCGTCAGGGACACGGTGTAGCCGCTGGCGTCGCCGGTCACGGCGCCGAGCTCGTGCACGCCGCCGTCGTCGCCGAAGACGTTGTCCGTGGTGAGGCTGACCTGTGCGAGGTTGCCGACCGACGGCTCGTACCCGGGCTGGGCGTACACCGCCTCGCAGACGTCCTGGGGAAGCGCGATCTGCGACGTGGCGATGGCGTTCGAGGCATCGGTGATGCCGGCCTGGTCCGGGTAGACCTCGAAGTGGATGTGCGGCCACCGTCCCGAGTAGCAGGCCGGGAAGATGCTGATGAAGCTCACGCGGCCGGAGGAGTCGGCGATCTGGACGCCGCGCAGGTAGTTCTGGTCCTCGATCGCGCTCGAGTACATCGAGTACCCGCCCTCGCGGTTGCAGTGCCAGACGTAGACGGCCGCGCCGGCGAAGGCGGACCCGCCGTTCGCGATGTCGAGGATCGTCAGCCGGATGGTCAGCGGGACCCCGTCGGCCGTGCCGCTCGCCCCGCCGAAGCTGGACCGGATGTCGCTGCGGACGATGCCGCTCTCCGCGAGCACGTTCGGGCCGTTCGAGCCGTCTCCCGGGTACGGACCCGCGGTCTCGTCGGGGATCTCCACCAGGCCGGTGCCCGACGCGGTCGTCGTGGCGCTCGTGGAGCCGGACGAGGTGCCCGGGTTGCTCGCGCAGGCCGCCAGGCCCGCGGCGGCGGCGCCGAGTCCGAGCGCCCGCAGCATCCGCCTGCGGCTCATCAGGGTCGTGATGTCGAAGCCGAGGCCCTGGTCCACGACCTCCTCGCCGGGCCGGACGAGTGGGCGTCCTTCGTAGGCGGGCTCGTGTCTCACGGTTCCTCCGGTGGTGGCATCGCTGGTCGGTCCCCAAGGTAGGAACGGGATGTGGGGCGTTCCTGTGCGTCTCCTGTCCGCTCCCTGTGGTGCCGGCGCGACACAGGGCTCGTACCCGGAGTGAACGGCGCCGCGGCATCGTCGTCCACGACCGTGTTCAATCGTCCCGGGCAAGCGCCGGGGAGAGAATTGCGATGCAGTTCCGCGTTCTGGGTGCCGTCGAGGCGCGCGTCGGTGGTCGAGCGGTCGATCTCGGTCCTGCTCGCAGGCGGTGCGTGCTCGCCGCCCTGCTGCTCGAGGCCAACCACGTCGTGCCCGTCGAGCAGCTGCTGGACCGAGTGTGGGACGGGGACTCCGCCCGCCGTGGAACGCTCTACAGCCACGTCTCCCGGCTGCGCAGCGCGCTGGCGGCTGCGGAGGACGTGGAGCTGACGCGCCGATCGGGCGGCTACCTGCTGACGGTCGACCCCATGAACGTGGACCTGCACAAGTTCCGCCACCTGATCGGTGCCGCGCACCGGGCGACCGATCCCGGACAGGCCGCCGCCCACTACCGGACGGCGCTCGGGCTGTGGCGGGGCGAGGCGTTCGCCGGCCTCGACACGCACTGGATCAGCCGGATGCGCACGTCCCTCGATCTCGAGCGGCGCGCCGCCGAGCTCGACTGGAACGATCTGATGCTGAGCCAGGGCAGGCACGCGGACGTCCTCACGGGGATCGCCGCACGTTCCGCGGAACACCCGCTGGACGAACGCCTCGCCGGACAGCTCATGCTCGCCCTCCACCAGGCGGGAAGGCGCCCCGAGGCGCTGCAGGTCTACCAGGACACCCGCACCGCGCTCGTCGACGAGCTGGGCCTGGAGCCGGGTCCGGAGCTGCAGGACCTGCACCACCGCATCCTCGCGGGCGGGGTCGCGGCGCGGGTCCGGCGGGCCGAACCCATCCCGGCACCACGGCAGCTCCCCGCGGGCATCTCCCATTTCACAGGGCGGGATCGGCACATGGCCGAGCTCCGCACTCGTGTCGAGCGCTCGCGCAGCGGCGACGCTCCGGCCGTCGCCGCGATCGCCGGAACGGCAGGCGTCGGGAAGACGGCGCTCGCCGTTCACTTCGGGCACGAGGTGGCCGACCGGTTCCCCGACGGGCAGCTCTACCTGGACCTGCGCGGCAACGGAACCGCGCCTCCGGTGACCGCGGTCGAGGCGCTCGGCCACATGCTGCGCGGCCTCGGCAGGCCGCCCGACCAGATGCCGACGGACGTCCAGGAGCTCGCCGCGACCTACCGCTCGCACCTCGCGGGCAGGCATGTCCTCGTCGTGCTGGACAACGCGCGGACCGCCGAGCAGGTCGGGCCGCTGCTGCCCGGCGCCCCCGGCTGCCTCGTGGTGGTCACCAGCCGCACCATCCTGTCCACCCTGGACAACGCCGATCACATCCACCTCGACGTGCTGTCCGAGCAGGAGGCGCTGTCGTTGCTGGCCACGCTGGTCGGACGGGATCGCACCGACGCGGACCCGGACGCGGCGTCGGCCGTGGTCCGGATGTGCGCACGGCTGCCGCTGGCGATCCGGCTGGCGGGCGCCCGCCTCGCCGCGCGGCCACGGTGGAGCGTCGCGACCCTGGCCGCGCTCCTGGCCGACGAGGAGCGTCGGCTGGAGGAGCTCGCGGTGGGCGATCGGGCGGTGCGCACCGGTTTCGAGGTCAGCCACCGGGCCCTGCTGACCAGCGCCGACCCGGTCGATCGCGAGGCGGCACGGGCCTTCCGGCTCCTCGGCGCGCTCGACTGGGTCGACATGAGCGTGCCGGTCGCGTGCGCCCTGCTCGACGCGGACCCGCACCGGGCGCAGAGCGCACTGGAACGCCTCGTCGACGACCAACTGCTCGAGTCCGCGGCACCCGGTCGCTACCACACCCACGATCTCCTGCGCCTGTACGCGCGCGAGCTCGCCCAGCAGGACTCCGAGCACGACCGCGCGGACGCACTGGAACGCGTGCTGCGCTGCTACGTCGACGCGGCCGAGCGGGCGAACCTCCTGGTGAACCCCATGAGCCGGCACCGCCCTCGCGGGAGGGGGTTCCGGCTGCGCGGCAGGTTCCCCCTGTCCACGCCTGCGGACGCCGGTGCGTGGGCCGCCACCGAGCACGACAACCTCGTCGGCGCGCTCGGCAGGGCGTTCGACGCCGCGGGCGACGCGCCGGCCCTCGCGGTGCGCCTGTCCGCCGCCCTGAACCGTCCCTTCGACATCCTGGGCCGGTGGCAGGGCTTCGTCACCGTGCGGGGGCAGGCCGCAGAGACCGCACACCGCCTCGGGGACTGGACGGGCGCGGCATTCGCATGGCAGGACGTCGCGTGGACCCAGGTGCGCCTCGGCCGCGCCGACGACGCGATCGCCACGACGAAACGCGCCCTGGACGTCTGGCGCGAGGTCGGCGACCGCCGCAGCGAGCAGGCCTGCCTCAACATCCTCGGCTACGCCTTCCGCCAGCTGGGCCGCCACACCGAGGCCGTCGAGGCTCTCGAACGCGCGCACGGCATCTGCCAGGACATCGGCCACCGGTACGGCGAGGCCGCGACGCTGAACCACCTGGGCCTGGTCCACAAGCACCTCCGACGGTTCGACGATGCGGTCGCCTGCCACACCAGAGCGCTCGCGCTCAACGAGGAACTGGACGACCGCAGCGGTCAGGCCGTCGCTCTCGCCAACCTCGGATGGACCCACCACCGCGCGGGCGCGTCGGAGGACGCCGTCGAGTGCTTCCGCAGGAGCCTGGCGCCGGCCCGGGAGGCCGGCGACCGCTACCAGGAGGCCGAGACGCTGTGGGGCCTCGGCGACGCGCACCACGCGCTCGGCAACCTCGACGAGGCCCGCGCCTACTGGAACGGGTCCGTCACGATCCTCGGCGACATCGGCGCGATCGACGACGAACAGGCCGGCCTGCTGCGCCGCCTGCCCGTCCCCGACACCCCGGCGATCATCCTCGACAACACCTGATCCTCGCTTCCGCAAGGTTTTGCCAGATCCACCGGCGATGCTCGCGGGATGCGGGGCGACGCGACGGTCATCGGACCGCAACGGGATGAGGGATCTGCCGTCACGTCGAGAACCGTGTCGGACCATCCGACGAACGGCACCCGTTCGCCGGACACCCGCGCCGACACCGGGCGACTGCTGCGGGAATGGCGGGAGCGGGCGCTGTTGACGCAGGAGCAGCTCGCCGCGCGGGCCGGGCTCTCCGTGCGCTCGATCCGCAGGTTCGAGCGCGGTGGCTCCGCGCAGAGCACGTCGATCCGGTTGCTCGCCGACGCGCTGGGGCTGAGCCCGGAAGAGCGCGCGGCGCTCGTCACGGCGACCCGCGAACCCGCTCAGGACCGGTTGCGTCAGCTCCCGGGCCCGTCTCCCCTCTTCACCGGGAGGGAGGCCGAACTCGCCGACCTCGACCGGATCAGGGACCCGGACCGCCTCGTGATCGTCACGATCGCCGGCATGGCCGGTGTCGGCAAGACGGCCCTCGCGGTGCAGGCGGCCCATCTCGTCGCGCCCCACTACCCCGACGAGCACATCTACCTCGACCTGCGCGGGTACACCCAGGATGGGCGCCCGGTCGAGCCCGGCGAAGCGCTCGAACGCGTGCTGCTCTCCCTCGGCGTGCCCGCCGAGCAGATCCCAACCGATCCCGAGGACCGCGCCGGGCTGTACCGCAGCCGGCTCGCCGATCACCGCGCGCTGATCCTGCTCGACAACGCGGCGTCCGAGGAGCAGGTGGCTCCGCTGCTCCCGGGAACGCCCGGCTGCCTCGTGCTCGTCACGAGCCGGCGGCTGCTCACCGGGCTGGACCACAGCCACGCACTCTCGCTCGACGTGCTCCCCCTTGCCGACGCCGTCGCCCTCTTCCGGCGCGCAGCCGGTGACCACCGCGTACGCGACGAGGCGCCCGGCCGACCCGACGAGCTCGTCGAGCTGTGCGGGCGGCTCCCCCTCGCCGTGCGGGTCGCCGCCGCACGTCTGAGATCCCGGCCGTCCTGGACGGTCACGCACCTGATCCAACGCCTGCGGGTGCGCCGGCACGTGCTCGCCGAGCTCGAGGCGGGCGAACGCAGCGTCACCGCCGCGCTCGACCTGTCCTACCAGCAGCTGCCTGCCGACCAGCAGCGCGCGTACCGGTTGTTCGGCCTCCACCCCGGACCCGATCTGACCGTGTCGGCGGCAGCCGCGCTGCTCGGCACGGACCGGCAGAAGGCCGAGCGGCTGATCGACGGCCTGCTCGACTCGCACCTCCTGCAGGAGCCGGCTCCCGGTCGGCACCGGTTCCACGACCTGGTCCGGTCCCACAGCCGCGCGAGAGCGGACCTCGACGAGCCCGAGCCCGCCCGGCGGGACGCGCTCACCAGGCTGTTCGCCCACTACCGCCACAGCGCTGCCGTCACCATGGGCACCGCCTACCCGTACGAGGGCGTCCGCAGGTCCGGCGTCGCTCGCACTCAGCCGCAAGAACACCACGGACGGCGAGGTCAGCACGGAGGAAATCGAGGCGTTCCTGGGCGTCGGGCCGGTTGACCGGTAGGTGACCGCCGGATGGCCTGGCCTCGGGCCACGTGCTCGCGGAGAGTCACGCCGTGCCGGGAGAACGACACGCTGTGAAACACACGGTGGCGCTGCTGACGACGCCGAACGCATCGATCGTCGAGCTGGGGATGCCGGCCGAGGTGCTCGCGCACAAGCGGTACGCGATGCGGTTCTGCGCGGCCACACCGGGCCGGGTCACGCTCGCGTCGGGCTTCTCGATCGAGGCGCCGCACGGCCTCGACCGGCTGGCCGCAGCGGGCACGGTGATCGTCCCGGGCGGCTCCGGCCGGCCGATCGACCCGCCGCCCGCGATCACCCACGCGCTCCGCACCGCCGCAGGCCGGGGTGCCCGGATCGTCGGGACTGGTTCCGGCACCTTCGTCCTCGCCGCAGCAGGCCTGCTCACCGGCCGCCGCGCGACCACCCGCCACGATCTCGCCGACGACCTGCGGCGCCGCTTCCCGCGCGTCCTCGTCGACGGCTCGGCGCCCACCGTCGTCGACGGCGGCATCCGCACCTGTGCGGGCGGCACCACCACCATCGAGCTGTGCCGGGAGCTCGCGCGGCACGACGACGGTCCCGCCAGCGCCGACGACCTCGCCGAGGTGATCGAGTGGGCCACCGCGCGGCTCGCCCAACCGCTCAGCCTCGCCGACCTCGCGCGGGCCGCGCACGTGAGCTCCCGCACCCTCGCCCGGCGGTTCGAGGCCGCGCTCGGCACCTCCCCGATGCAGTGGCTGCTCGCCCAGCGCATCCGCCGCGCCCAGCACCTGCTCGACACCACCTGCGAACCGGTCGAGCGGATCGCCCGGATGACCGGCTTCGGCAGCACGAGCAACTTCCGGCTGCAGTTCACCCGCGTCACCGGTGAGTCCCCGCAGTCGTACCGGCGCGCGGCGCGCGAGCGCGAGCACGTCGATCTGCCCAGCCGCGCGGGATAGCGAACGCGGCACGGGCCGCTCGGTCCGGCCCCGGCCGCGCGCGGTATCACCCCGCTGCGGTCTCCGCTCCTCCACCGCCGGACCAGGATGAGCCGGCGAGCGATCGCGAGGAGGGGACATGGCTGCGCTGCCACCGGAGTATCTGGACCCGAACACCCCGCCGGACGTCGTGGTGACCGATCTGCTGCGACCGCGCGTCGACGACCCGACGCTCGGGGTCCAGCTCGGTCCGCGCGACCCGGACGTCCCGGCCCCACCGACCGACCCCGTCCACCGGCTCGTCACGGTCGGTTCGCCGAGCTGGTGCGCGCGGTCGAGGCGATCGACACGCGGCGCGTCGTCCTCGCCACAGTGCCCCACGTGACCATCGCCCCGATCGCCAAGGGGGTCAACCCGCAGGCACCCGGCCAGAAGTGGCGCCCCGGCTCGCGGTACTTCCCCTTCTACACCGACCCCTGGATCGGCGAGGCGAGCTTCGACCCCGCCAAGCACCGGCACCTCACCCACCAGCAGGCGCGCGCCGTGGACTCGGCGATCGACCAGTACAACGACACCATCGCAGACGCCGTCCGCCATGCCCGCAGCCACGGCCGGGACTGGTTCCTCTTCGACCTGTGCGGGGTGCTCGACGGCCTGGCGTACCGCCGGTTCGTCACCGACGCCGAGGCCGGCGAACACCACGCCTGGCAGCCCCAGCGGCTCCCGTCGGACCTCGCGGACCTCGACACCCGCTTCTTCCGCTCCGACCGGACCGGCAGGCTGCAGGGAGGTCTCTTCGGGCTCGACGGCATACACCCGACGACCTGCGGGTACGGGATCGTCGCGGACGAGCTCGTCGGGGTCCTCGCGGCCGCGGGCGTCCCGGCCAAGCACGTCGACTTCGCCGAGCTGCCCAGCGAGGACACCCTCAACCAGAGGCCACCGGCGCTGATGGCGACGGCGTTCGACCTCGCGACACCGTTCCTGACGCGCCTCGTCTCGCGCGCTCGGTGAGGGTGGAGGGACCCGACGCCGAGCATCACGATCCACCACGACAACGCCCGGCTCCAGCGGCTTCCTCTACAAGCGGGGGTCCGGCTGACGAGTTCAGCCCCACACCGAACCGTCGCCGTCGCGGGCGACGACGAGTTCGGGGCGGAGCGCGCCGAAGAGCAGCGTGAGCATCAGGTCGGCGATGACGGCAGGCGGCTCCTCCTTGCGGTTGATGCTCCGCACGAGAAGCAGGTTGACGACGATGCCGCTGATCTCGTTGGCGGGCGGGTGGGAGCGCAGCTCACCGGTGGCCTGCCCGTGCTGGACGAGCAGCAGGAGTGGCACGTTGAGGGGAGCGAGGATCCGCGGGTCGGCCTCGTCATCGGGATCCGGCGCCTTCCCGGTGCGGATCGTGTAGTCGAACACGGCCGCCGTGAACGACGCCGTCAGCCCGCGGTGGTACCAGCTGAGGCGCGCCAGCGCGTTGACCTGGTCGACGAGCGCGTCGACGACGGGGCGTCCGGCGGCGATGTCCTGCTCGGCCTGGTGGACGAGGCCGCGGACGTGGGGTTCGTACACGGCGCCGAGCAGGGCGTGCTTGGTCGGGAAGTGGTTGTACGCCGTGGCCGGGCTGACCCCTGCGGCGTCGGCGATGTCCTCGATGCGCGTCGCGGCCCAGCCCCGGCGGCTGAAGGCGGAGTCGGCCGCCGCGATCAGCGCGGCGCGGGTGCGGATCCGCTTGGTCCGGGCGGCCCGGACCCGCGGGTCGGCCGGCCGCTCGTCCACGATCCACCGTCTCCCGGTCGTCCGACCACCCGTGCCGCCCCCGAACCGCGCTGACGGTACAACAGTGGATCCGCACGCCGGGCCGGTACTCGACCTTGAACTCGCCCGAGCCGAGCGGCAGCTGCCCACCCGGCCCGCGCGCGTGCCCCGGCGGGCCGGCACGCCCGCTCACGGCCGACAAGATCTCGCGGTACGAGGGACAAAGACCCGGCCCTCAGGGAATGCGGGAGTCCCACCAGGCGAGCACGCGGGTGCCGAACAGGGTGAGCCACTTCGACGGCTCTCCCGCCGGCACGTCGACCTCGAACCACACCCGGCCCGGGTGCCGGCGCGCCTGCAGCCAGGTGCCGTCCGGCTGCCTCGCAGCTCGGACGAGCTCGATCGCGTCGGCCATGCGCGGGTCGGGTGCCCTGCCGTCGAGCAGCGACGCCTCCCGGAAGTACTCGGCCGCATTCAGCACGTCGTAGGACCAGCGGAACGGATAGGCGAACCGGTCCACCCACGGTGCCACCGGCTCGCCGGTCGAGAGACGGCGGAAGAGCCCGCGGTGCAGCAGGTACTCCTCGCCGGACCGCCGGGCCGCGCGCGTGGCGTCCGTGCCCCCGGTCGCGGCGTCGTAGGCGAGCAACCCCTTGAGGGAGTTGAGCGTCGAGTGGAACGACGATCGCGTCGAGCCCTCGACCCATTCGCAGTTCCAGCCGCCGTCCGGCAGCCGGTGCTCGACGAACCAGTCGACGATGCCGCTGATCCCGGCGCCGAGCCACAAGCCGTTCTGGACGGTCCATGCGTTGATGCAGCAGTCGACCTCGCCGTCCCAGTACGGGAGGTTCTCGTACTCCCAGCGGCTGTTCTCGGCGATCAGCTCGGCCGTGCGGCGCTCCCGGAGGACGGCGGGGTCGAGGCCCCACTCGCGCAGCGAGTTGAGCGTCCACGTCGTCGCCGTCCACGGTTGCCCGGTCTCGCCCGTCTCGGGATCGAAATCCGCGGGGAAGAACGCGCCGCCCGCCCACTGCCCGTCCGGATCCTGGAGCGCCAGCAGCCGGGCGCCGAAGCCCTCCGTCGCGACCCGTGCCCGGGTCTCTTCCCAGACTTCGGGCGGTTCACCCATGAGGTCGCGCTCGACCTGCCAGCGCAATGCGGGGTCGGAGTCGCGAAGCCATGTGAGCAGGGCCTCGCTCGGCACGTGGCGACCGTAGCGCAAGTCAGTGCGATGCCGTGCCATGACAGCAGATCCGTCGCTGCGCTTCCGGTGCCGGCGATCGCCCGGGCGCCTCGGGCGGTTGTCCCGGCCGCGGCGTAAGGGTGTAATCCGACCTGGCACGGCAGCCCGGGAGGGGGCGAGGCGTGATGACGGCGTCAGGCCAGGCGAACCTCGAGTCACGGCGCCACGGCGTGGCACGGCTGTTCCCGGCCGCCGGGCTGGGGGCGTGCCCGGCACATCCGGACGTGCCGGCGGCGGCGCGGCCGCCCGGCGAGACCACGGAGGGCGCCCGGCGCTGCCAGCGGTGGACGCTGGCCGTGGTGTGCCTGGCCTCGGCGCTGCTGCTGTTCAACGTGACCGCACCGAACGTCGCGCTGCCGGCGATCGCGGCCGAGCTGTCCGCCGGGTTCAGCGCGCAGCAGTGGGTCCTGTCGGCGTACGCGCTGGTGCTGGCTTCGCTGCTGCTGGCGGGCGGCGCACTCGGCGACCGGTACGGCCGGCGCAGGCTGTTCCTGCTCGGCCTCGCCGGGTTCTGGGCCGGGTCCCTGCTGTGCACACTGGCGCCCACGTCGGGGCTGCTC
This sequence comes from Pseudonocardia hierapolitana, assembly GCF_007994075.1. Taxonomy (NCBI): domain Bacteria; kingdom Bacillati; phylum Actinomycetota; class Actinomycetes; order Pseudonocardiales; family Pseudonocardiaceae; genus Pseudonocardia; species Pseudonocardia hierapolitana. The sequence continues at coordinate 2,153,445 of NZ_VIWU01000001.1, forward strand.
ATCCTCGGACGGCTGGTGCAGGGCGCGGGCGCGGCGGCGCTCTTCCCGTCCGGGCTCGCGTTGATCGCGGCGGAGTTCGACGGGCCGGCGCGGGCCAGGGCGATCGGGGTCTGGGGCGCGAGCGTGTCGGGCGCGATCGCGCTGGGCCCGTTGCTCGGCGGGATCCTCGTGGAGGCCATCTCCTGGCGCGCCCAGTTCGCGCTCGCCGTGGTGCTGGTCCTCCCCACCGCCGTGGTCGGGCTGCGGCACCTCCGCGAGAGCCGTGACAGCGCCGCGACCAGGTTGGACTGGCCGGGCGCCGCGCTCCTCACGGGCGGCATGGTGCTGGTGATCGTGCTGATCCAGCGGGGCAACGCGGTGGGCTGGCTCGCCCCGGTCACGCTCGCCATGGCCGGCGGGGCGCTGCTGCTGTTCGGGCTGTTCACGCTGGTCGAGTTCCGCAGCAGGACGCCGCTGATCGCGCCTGCGCTCATGCGCAATCCGACGTTCCTCGGCGCCACGCTGGTGGCCGTGGTGTTCGCCGCCGCCGGGTTCGCCCCGCTGGTGTACCTCACCCTGTTCCTGTTGCAGGTGCGCGGCTCGAGCCCGACGGTCGCCGGCCTGGAGGTCGCACCGTTCGCGGTGGCCTCGCTGGTGGTGTCGTTGCTGGCGGCCCGGGTGGTGGCCCGGCTCGGCGTGCGGGTCTCCCTGGTCGGCGGCCTGGTGCTGTGCGGCGTGGGCCTTGCGCTCATGCTCGACCTGGGCGCGGAGTCCGGTGGCCTGCGGCTGCTTCCGGCGCTACTGGTCTTCGGCATCGGCGCGGGCGTGGTCAACCCGACGATGACCGTCGCGGCGCTCAGCACGGTGGACGCCGCGCACAGCGGCATGGCGTCCGGGATCAACAACACCGCCCGCCAACTCGGCATCGCGGCCGGGATCGCAGGCCTCGGCGCCGTCTTCGAGTCCCGGCTCGCCGACGGGACGGGCTCCCGTCTCGCCGCAGGTGGGGTGCCGGGGCCGCAGGCCGTCGCCGCGGCGGAACTGGCCGCATCGGGCGACGTCGACGGCGCGGCGCGCTCGCTCGGCCGCGCCGCGACCGCACTCGTCCCCGCGTACACGACGTCCTTCTCGCAGGCGCTGACGATCGTGTTCCTCGTGGGGATCGGGGTCATCGCACTCGGTGTCCTGGTGGCCGCCGTCCTGATCCGTCCGGCCGGCGCACCGGCGACCGCATCCGTCCGGACCGGCGGGTTCACCGTCGTCGGGGACGCGGGCGGACGGCCGACCGATGCGACCTGCACGCACCTGGACCAGATCTCCCCCGGCGTGTCCCCCGGCACCGCCCAGGGATGCGAGGACTGCCTGCGCGACGGCGGCACGTGGGTCCACCTCCGCACGTGCCTGAGCTGCGGGCACGTCGGGTGCTGCGACGACTCCCCCGGCCGCCACGCGACCGGGCACTGGCACGCCACCTCGCACCCGCTCGTCCAGTCGTTCCAGCCCGGCGAGGACTGGGCCTGGTGCTACCCCGACGAGCTCCTCCTCGCGCCGAGACGGTGAGTAGCACGAGCGCACGCCGGGAAGTTCTGGAACCGTGATGGGGTGACGGTGAACGGCGAGAACCTCCGGCCCCTCGAGGAGGGTGTGGTCCGGGAGTTCGGGGGCACCGGGGAGAGGGTGAACCTCTCCTACGGGGCCTACCTGCACCTGGATCAGTTGCTGTCGGCCCAGCATCCGGTGAGCCGTCCGGTGCACCACGACGAGTTGCTGTTCATCGCGGCGCACCAGACCTCCGAGCTGTGGCTGAAGCTGGTGCTGCACGAGTTGCGGGCGGTGCGGGACCGGCTGCAGGCCGACGAGCTGCGCCCGGCGTTGAAGGGTCTGGCCCGGGTGAAGCACATCCAGCGCCAGCTCACCGAGCAGTGGTCGGTGCTGGCGACGCTGACCCCGTCGGAGTACGCGGAGTTCCGCCGGTTCCTGGGCACGTCGTCGGGGTTCCAGTCCTACCAGTACCGGGCGGTGGAGTTCGTGCTGGGCAACAAGAACCAGGCGATGATCCAGCTGTTCGCCCACGACGAGTCCGCCCGCGAGCTGCTGCAGACCGTGCTCACGGAGCCGACCGTCTACGACGAGTTCCTGCACCACCTGCACCGGCACGGGCACGCCGTGCCCGAACCCCTGCTGAGCCGCGACGTCACCCAGCCGCACACCTTCACCCCCGAACTGGTGCCGGTGTTCCGCCGCATCTACGAGCACTCCCGGGAGTTCTGGGAGGCCTACGAGACCTGCGAGGAGCTGGTGGATCTGGAGGAGAACTTCCAGCTGTGGCGCTTCCGCCACCTCAAGACGGTGGAGCGCACGATCGGGACCGTCCGGGGCACCGGCGGATCCAGCGGGGTCGCGTTCCTGCGCGCCGCGCTCGACCTCACCTTCTTCCCCGAGCTGTTCGCCGTCCGCACCGAGATCCACGCATGACCGGTACGCGCACGTGGGCGGAACGCGCCGCCGACCTGGATGCCGCCGACCCCCTCGCCGCACTGCGGGACCGGTTCCTGCCCGCGCCCGGGGTCGTGGCCTACCTCGACGGCAACTCCCTCGGCCGCCCGGTCGCCGACGCCGCGAACCGGCTGGGCGAGTTCGTGCACCACGCCTGGGGGCAACGCCTGATCCGCGGCTGGACCGAGGACGGCCCGGACGGCCCGTGGATGGACTGGCCGCAGCGGGTCGGGGACCGCATCGCCGCACTCGCCCTGGGCGCCGCACCGGGGCAGACCGTGCTGGCCGACTCCACCACCGTGCTGCTCTACAAGCTCGCCCGCGCCGCCGTCGACGCCGCCACCGCCGCCGACCCGGCCCGGCGGGTGATCGTCACCTTCGCCGACGACTTCCCCACCGACCGCTACATCGTCGACGCCATCGCCGCCGAGCGCGGCGGCACCGTCCGCCGGCTCGACGCCGACATCGCCGCGGGCGTCACCCCCGACCAGATCGGCGGGGCCGTCGGCCCGGACACGGCGCTGGTGCTGATCTCCCACGTCGCCTACCGATCCGGCTGGCTCGCCGACGCCCCCTCCATCGTCGCGGCCGCCCACGACGCGGGCGCGTACGTGCTGCTGGACCTGTGCCACTCCGCCGGATCCGTGCCGCTCGCCCTCGACGAGTGGGGCGTCGACCTCGCCGTGGGCTGCACCTACAAGTTCCTCAACGGAGGGCCGGGCTCCCCCGCCTTCGCCTACCTCCGCCGCGACCTGCACGACCGGCTGCGCCAGCCCATCCAGGGCTGGATGGGGCACGCGGAGCCGTTCACCATGGGCCCCGGCTACGTCCCAGCCGCCGGCATCCGGCACCTGGTGTCCGGCACCCCACCGATCCTCGCCGCCGTCCCCCTGCTCGCCTCCCTCGACCTGCTCGAGCAAGCCGGCATCACGGCCGTGCGCACCAAGTCACTCGCCCTCACCGGATACGCTCTCGACCTCGTCGACGCCTGGCTCGTCCCGCACGGCGTCCGGGTCATCTCCCCCCGCGAGCCCGAGCGCCGCGGCGGACACATCACCATCCACCGGCCCGGCTTCCGCGACGTCGTCGACCAGCTCTGGGCCCGCGGCGTGCTGCCCGACTACCGCGAACCCGACGCCATCCGCATCGGCCCGGCACCCCTGTCCACCTCGTTCACCGAACTCCACGACGGGCTCGCCGTGCTGCGCGACATCCTCGAAGGGCGGATCGGCTGACTCCGTGATCGGGGTCGGTCGGCCCGGGCGGGCTGTTGATCAGTAGGGTCACCCGGCCGGGGAACGGCTCCGGCCGAGTGCGTCTGGAGGCACTATGACCAACATCGTGCGTGGTCGCAGGCGATCGTCGATCGTCGGGCTGGCCCTGCTCCTCGGGAGCCTGGCGGCCGTGGTCGGTTCGGCGCACGTCATCGACGCCGCGCCGCGCCCGATCACGTCGGTGTCAGCGGCCGACACCGACCCGGGCGACCCGGTGGGGCTGTGCCGGATCACCCGCGCCTGCTGGGAGTGACCAACCCGGTCTCGTAGGCCGTGATCACCGCGTGCACGCGGTCGCGGAGATCGAGCTTCATGAAGATCCGTCCGACGTGGGTCTTCACGGTGACCTCGCTGACGTGGAGACGCTGGGCGATCTCCGGGTTGGTCAGGCCGTGTGCGATGTGGACGAGCACCTCGGTCTCGCGCGGAGTGAGCCGCGCCATCACCTCCGGAGCGGGTGAACGCTGCTCGGGGCGCGCGGCGAACTCGGCGAGCAGATCACGGGCGACGGCCGGTTGGAGCCAGGCGTCACCGGCGGCGACGGCCCGCGTAGCCGCGAGGAGGTCGGCGGGTGCCGCGTCCTTGAGCAGGAAGCCGGACGCCCCGGCGCGCAGCGCCTCGTGCACCGTGCGGTCGACGTGGTACGTCGTGAGGATGAGGACCTTCACCGGCCGGTCGGCGTCCCCGGCGAAGGCATCCGCGGTGACGCGCCGGGTCGCCTCCACCCCGTCCATCACGGGCATGCGCACGTCCATGATCACGAGGTCGGGCTGCAGGCGCCCGGCCTGATCGACGGCCTCGGCGCCGTCGGCGGCCTCCCCGACGATCTCGACGTCGGGCTCGGCGTCGAGCAGCATCGCCAGACCGCTTCGCACGAGTGGCTGGTCGTCCGCGACGATGACGCGGATCATGCGCGTTCCGCGGTGGCGACCGCGGGGGCCGGGACGGCAGCGGGCAGCGTGGCAGCGACCCGGAACCCGCCGTCGGGCAGCGGGCCCGCGGCGAAGTGGCCACCGACGGCCGCCACCCGCTCGTGCAGGCCGATCAGGCCGTAGCCGGACGCGGGCCGCGGCTCGACCGGGCCGGTCGGCGCGTCGTTGGTGATCGAGAGTTCCAGCTCGCTGCCGCCCCACCGCAGCTCGACGACGGTGGGCACGCCCACATCTGCGTGCTTCAGAACGTTGGTGAGGGCTTCCTGGACGATGCGGTACGCCGTCAGGTCCGCCCCCAGGTCGAGGGCGCGCGGCCGCCCGTGCCGCACGACGCGGGCCGGCACGCCGGCGGCGAGCACGCGCTGGACGAGGGGCTCGAGCTCGTCGAGCCCGACCCGGGGCTGCGTCTCGGGCTCGTCCGCGTCGCCGGACCCGTCGTCGTCCGGTCGCCCGTCGACGCGCAGGACGCCGAGCATGCGTCGCAGCTCGGTCATGGCCTGCGTGCCGGCTCCCTCGATGTCGGCGAGGGCCTGGGCAGCGCGGTCCTGCTTCCCGGCCGCCAGCACGCGGCGGGCGCCCGCGGCCTGCAGGGTCATCACGCCGACGGAGTGGGAGACGATGTCGTGCAGGTCACGGGCTATGCGGGCGCGCTCGGCGGCGAGGGCGTCCTGCGCCTCGCGGCGGCGCTGCCGCTCGAGCAGGTCGAGCCGCTCGTGGTGCGCGCGCGCCCACCGGCCGAGGCTCCACGCTCCGGCATTGACCAGCGAGAGCAGCGTCAACGACGCCACCAGCACGGAGAGCACCAGCTCGGGCGGGGACCCGGCGACCTCACCGGCGGTCAGGATCACCGTCGGGACAAGGCTCAGGGCGAGCGCCCAGATCCCCGCCGCGCGCGATGACCGGTTCGCCACGGCGAACAGGGCGATCATCAACCCGACCACGGGCCCGTACGACGGGATCGCGACCGCGGCGATCACCGCGTGCAGCCACATCACCGCGAACACCACGCGGGGTGCTCGGCGCCGCCAGAACAGCGCGACGAACCCGGCGGCCGCGTATCCGGCGACCCAGGCCGGAAACGCCTCGGCGCCCGAGAAGACCTGAGAGAACCCGACCAGGTCGAGCCCGCATCCGCCCACCACGACGGCGAGGTCGCGGGCCCGGTCGCGCCACTGCATCCGGGTCGGGGCGGACGTCATGATCGCATCATTTCGCACCGGATGCGTCCCGTCGTCCGCCCCCGGGCGGACGAGTCATGTCCTCCCGGGGAAGGACGCGCCGGTGCGTTGATCATTAGATCCTGCGCGCCGTCATGATCCGCTCGACGAACGTCGACACGCCGGGTCGATCCAGTACAGCAAACACGGGGGAATCCGTGAACCTCTTCCGACGATGTGCCGCCGTGCTCGCGGTGGCGACCGTGATGGCAGGGGGCACCGCCTTCGAGGCGAGTGCCACCACGTCCGCCAAGTCCGACACGTTCGGTCCGGCCGTCATCACCGATGTCCCTAAGGCTCCGGACACCACGAAGGGCGAGAAGCCGATCCAGAAGGTGGTGGCGCTCGCCACGATCGACACCACGCTCCAGGCCGGCAGAACCGCGTACGTCTACTCCACGGTGACCGCCTCCGAGGCCGACGACGTCAACCTCATCGACAACGAGGTGCGGTGCTCGGGGGCCGGCAAGGCGAACGTCGTCATGGGCGAGAACGTGATGCCGCGGACCAGCGGATCCCCGCTCAGCACGATCACTGTCGTCACCCGGTTCCTGGTCAAGGCGACAACCTCCGGCGAGCTCACGTGCAACCAGTACCTGCGCACGGCGTCCACCTCGCCCAACGTCTCCCGCGAGACCGTGAAGAGCGAGCTGCGGTTCGCGTCCGAGGACGTCATCGGCGACGTGAACGGCGCGGCCCTCCAGCGCTCCCTGCCGCCGGGGAACACGCCCGTGACGTCCTCGGTCACGACCCCCGTCCTCAGCGGCAGGATCCCGGCCGGTCTCAAGGAGCTGGCCGTCATCGCCGACGTGGAGTTCCACCGTTGCAACACCGCGTCGAAGTGCACGGTCAAGGCCCGCTTCGCGCTGAGCGTGTCGACCTCGGGCGGCGCGAACTGCCCGTCCGCTCCGGTCGCCCAGATCGAGCGGACCCTGCAACGGGGCGTCAACCACGCCGCGGTACCGCTCTACACCATCGTCCCGCTCAAGGCCGGCTGCACGGACTTCCAGGCCAAGGTGACGACCACCCACCTGGCAGGCGACCCCGGTTCCGTGGGCGGCGAGGTGAAGCTCCCCGACAAGACCGGCCCGATCACCTCGGACCCGAAGCACGACTCCGCGATGACCCACGTCTTCGCGGTTCCCAGCTAGCCGATAAGCGTTTGCCGGCACGGCTACCGTCACCACCGTGGCCAAGGTCGTACTCACCCCGCAGGCGGAGAACTTCCCCGCCTGGTACCAGGACGTCGTTGCGCGCGCCGAACTGGCCGACAACGGTCCGGCGCGGGGGACCATGGTCATCCGACCGTGGGGGTACGCGATCTGGGAGCTCATGCAGGCCGACATGGACCGGCGGATCAAGGCGACGGGAGCCCAGAACGTCGCCTTCCCGCTGTTCATCCCCATGAGCTTCCTGGAGAAGGAGAAGCAGCACGTCGAGGGCTTCTCCCCGGAGCTGGCGGTGGTCACCCACGGCGGCGGGGAGGAGCTCACCGAACCGCTGGTGGTGCGGCCCACCTCGGAGACGGTCATCAACCACTACTTCGCCAAGTGGGTGCAGTCCCACCGGGACCTGCCGTTGATGATCAACCTCTGGAACAACGTGGTCCGCTGGGAGCTGCGCCCGCGGGTCTTCCTGCGCACCACCGAGTTCCTCTGGCAGGAGGGCCACACCGCCCACGCCACCTACGAGGACGCGGTCGAGGAGACCCGGCGCATGCTGGAGGTCTACCGGCGGTTCATGGAGGAGACCCTCGCCATCTCCGTGGCCGTGGGAGAGAAGTCGCCGGGCGAGCGCTTCGCCGGCGCCGACCACACCTTCACCTGCGAGGCGCTGATGCGCGACGGCAAGGCGCTGCAGATGGGCACCAGCCACAACCTGGGCCACAACTTCGCGCGTGCCTTCGACATCCAGTACCTCGACGCGGGCGGCGAGCGGCGGCACGCCGCCACCACCTCATGGGGCACGTCCACGCGCATGATCGGCGGGACGATCATGGTCCACGGCGACGACCACGGGCTGCGCCTGCCCCCGACGATCGCGCCGCACCAGGTGGTGATCATGCAGCTCGACTCCGAAGGCGAGGCCGCAAGGCGCGTCGAGGCCGAGCTGCGCGCCGCCGGGGTCCGCACGCACCTCGACGACCGCACCCACACCTCGTTCGGACGCCGGTCCGTCGACTGGGAGATCAAGGGCGTGCCCGTCCGGATCGAGCTGGGCGCGCGGGAGCTCGCCGCAGGTGAAGCCACGCTGGTCCGCCGCGACGACCGCAGCAAGAGCAAGGTGCCGCTCGACGGCGCCGCGCGTGCTGCCATCGCCCTGCTCGACGAGATCCAGCAGGCGTTGTTCACCCGGTCGCGGGCCTTCCGCGAGGAGAACACCCACCCCGTCACCGACTTCGACGATTTCACGCAGCGACTCGGTGACGGAGGGCTGTTCCTCGCCGCCTGGTCCGGCACCGAGGAGTCCGAACAGGCACTCCGCGAGCGGACCAGCGCCACGATCCGCTGCATCGTCGACGCCGACCCGCCCGCACCCACCTGCCTGATCACCGGCATGCCCGCCGAGCACACCGTGCTGATCGGCCGGGCCTACTGACGCGCGTCGCCGACCGATCCCGCGCTCACATCCACTCGCGGTCGGCCTCGTCGCGCAGCGTCAGCACGGTCCGGAGCACGTACTCGACGGCCGACTCGAACGCGCCGCCCCGCAGCTCGTCGCGCGTGGCGAGGTTCCGCGCCGCGAACTCGAGGGTCCGGTCCGGCCCGGCCCGCCGGACGACCATCGCGGCGATCTCCTCGAGGTCGAGGCCCGGGTGGTCGAGGCGGACCAGCGCGAACTCGACGACCAGCTCGTCCACCGTCACGCGATCCACCCCCGCCCGTCTCGACGTACCCGCTCCACCGTAGCGCCGGTCGGGATGCGTGAGCTCAGGTCGGCATCGACAATCCGGCGCCGTCCACCAGCAGCCGCGACACCATCAGCACGGCGACGTCGTCGGCGGCCGGCTCGGCGCCGAGCAGCTCGAACATCACCTTTCCGCAGATGGCGTCCGCCGGTCCGGGGGACAGGGCCGCGCACAGCCTCCGTATCCCGACGTCCGGGGAGAACCCTCGCCTTTCAATGAGGCCGTCGGTGTAGAGGAAGAGCGCGTGCCCGGCCGGAAGCGGGATCGGGGTGGCGCGCCGCGGGCGCGTGGGGTCGACGCCGAGCGGCAGGTCGGGCGGCAGGTCCACCACGCGGGCCGGCGCATCGGGTGGCGTGGTCACCGGTGGCGGGTGGCCGGCGCAAGACGCGACCAGGCAATCACTGGACGGCGACAGGACCGCGCACAGGACCGTGGCCATGATCCCGTGCTCGAAGTGCCGGACGTGCGCGTCGAGGCGCGCGAGCAGGTCGGCCGGGTCGTCGGTCTGCAGGGCGTACGCGCGCAGGGCCGTGCGGAGCCGTCCCATCGCGACGGCGGCCTGAATGCCGCGACCGGCCACGTCGCCGACGACGACGAAGACGTGCCCCGACGGAACGTCGAAGACGTCGTACCAGTCGCCCCCGACCTGTCCTCCGCCGCCGGGTGCGTACCGGGAAGCGAACTCCATGCCCGGCACGGCAGGCAGCTTCGCGGGCAGGAGGCTGCGCTGGAGCGTCGCGGCGGCAGCCCGCGACACCTGGATCTGCCTCGCCTGGGTGGCGAGCGCCACGCGATCGGCCGCGAGCTGGAGGAGCTCGGTCTCCTCGGGCGTGAAGAGCCGGGTGGTCAGGCTTCCGACGTGCAGGACACCGATCGCCTCGCCGCCGGACATCAGTGGAACACCGAGGAGGGAGCGGATCCCCTTGTCGCGCAGGATCGGGTTGAGGACGTTCGAGTGGTCGACCGCCTCGAGGATGACCGGCGCCTTCAGCGCGGCGATCCGCCCGGCGAACCCCCTCCCGAGTGGGATCCGGACGCCCTGGCGCACCTCCTCCTCGATGCCACGGGCCGCCGTCGCGACGAGGTACTGCCCGGACGGGTCCAGCAGGAGCACCGCCGCGGTGTCCACCTCGAGGAGATCACGCACCCGGTCGAGCAGCTCGGCGAGCAGCTCCTCGACCCCGAGATGTCCGAGCGCCGTATCCGTGATCGCCTCGATGCGACGGAGTCGCTCGCGCGGCAGCTCGACGTCCGTCGCCATGGAGGGAGACTAGCCGCACGCCGCACGATCGGGGCTGCCGCGGCCCTGCCGGTAGCGGACGGTCACGCAGCCGCCTCGACGCCCACTCCCGGGCAGCGCAGGCTCAGACCTGCCCCTTGACCTCCTCGTAGCCGACCTTGCCCGGCGCCTCGCTCGGCGTGTAGATCACGCGGATCACGCCCGTCGGGTACGCCTCGGTCAACCTGACCTTCAGGTGATAGGGCGCGTCGCCGTCGTCGAAGAGCCTGCGGCCCTTGCGCGCCGCAACCGGGTGCACCAGCAGACGGAGCTCGTCGACCAGCCCGGCGGCGAGCAGCTGCTGCACGACGGAGATCGAGCCCGGGATGAGGATGCCCTTGACCCCCGCATCCGCCTTGAGCGCGGCGACGGCCTCGACGAGATCGCCCTCGATCAGTTCGGAGTTGCGCCACGAGAACTCCAGCGACTGGCGCGAGACGACGACCTTGCGCGTGTCCCCGAGCCGCTCGGCGAACTCCGCGTCCTCCCCGCCCGCGGTCTCCCGGTCGGGCCATGCCCCGGCGAAGCTGTCGTAGGTCTCGCGGCCGATGAGCAGCACGTCGGCGGTGTCGTAGTCCTCGACGACCGCGCGGCCCATGTTCTCGTCGAAGTAGGGGAAGTGCCAGTCGGGGTCGATCTCGGCGACGCCGTCGGCCGAGATGAACAGTGTCGAGACAACCTTCGCCATCGTGGTGCTCCCTTCGCATCGGATGTGCCGGAAGGTAGACCGGGCCGGGGTCGAAACCTCATCGCACCCGTTCGGACGGATCACGGGGTAGATCGGCGCAGGTGGGCGGCGGGGCCCGTACCGTCGGCCCATGTCACCGACACGTGGCATGGGACGCGGATCGCCGATCAGCTGTGACCTGCAGGTCTCGCTCACCGTCGAGCAGGACCCCGAAGGCACCGTCACCGCCCGCCTCGTCGCGGACGAGCAGGACGGGCTGCTCGTCGAGGTCGAGTTCACCGGTGACGAGCTCGCGCTGCTGCTCGCGGGCGAGACGATCGCCGTGCCGGCGCTGGTGAGCGGCCCCGAGCAACCGGACACCGAGCAGCCGGACACCGAGCAGCCGGACACCGAGCAGCCGGACACCGAGCAGCCGGACACCGATGAGCCGGTGATCGAACCGGACGTCGTCGTGCCCGAGTCGGCACCGGATCAGACGGCGCGCAGCGGCACGGATCTCGACGAGCCGCCCGTGGGGACGGAGCCGATCGCACGCAGCACCGACGTGAGGCCGGGCGAAGCGGTGCTGGCCTACATCCACGGACGGTGGCGTGATGCCGTCGTGGTCCGGCGCGACATCGGCAGCCTCCTGGTCTCCTACACGCGGCCGGGCTCGTTCGGCCGGGTGCAGCAGCGGATCGCCACCGAGCGGGTTCGCAGGCGGCTCGGCGAGTAGGCCGCTACCGCCGGCGACGTGCGTGCGGCCGAGCGGCCGCGCCGACGGTCGCAGGCCGGTCCTCCCCCAGGGGACCCGCCTCGGGCGCGGGCCGGGGAGACGGGATCGACACGTTCGACGGCGCAGGTTCGGCGGGTGGTGGCGCACCCCCGCCGCCCGCTGCCCTCGCCCCGGAGCGCAACAGCAGCGCGCCGAGCACACCGAGCACCGAGACGGCGGCGGTCACCAGGAAGACGTCGTTCAGGGCGACGACGTACACCTGCAGGTTGGTCTGCTGGTACCACCCGTACAGCCCCAGCAGCTGCGGGGTGCCCGGCGGGCCCACGGCAGGCGGGACGGTGCCGTACGGGACGAGCGCGGCCCGGCCGGCCATCGTCTGTGCCTGGGTGCTGGTCAGCATCGCGGTGAGCACGGCGACACCGAGCGCCGCCGACGTCCGCTGCACCACGTTGTCGAACGCGCCGACGGCTGGGCAGCGCCGATCCCCTCGTACCTGCCGTACGAGCAGTGGCCTGCCGCCAACGCGATCCTCGACGAGGCGGCGGTGTCCGTCCGCAGGCGGCCTGCCGACATCCGGCGGACCGCCCAGCTCGTCGGCCACATCACCGACGAGCCGGGCGACGTTCGGGTCGACAGCGGTGCAGCGCCCGTGCGCGGGAACGCGGAGCAGTGGGCGGCCGTGCTCTCGCGGCTCGCCGTCGAGCAGCCGTTCACGAGCTTCGTGTTCTGGCCGGAGCAGCAGACCGCGGACCAGGTCGTCCGATTCGGGCGGGATGTCGCTCCGCTCGTCGGCAGGGCGGTCAGCGGTGCACGACCGCTGTGACCTTCACTCGGGCCATGCCGAGCCGAGGATGATCCCGGCGAAGTCCGCTCGCCGGAACGACGGGTCGAAGTGGGCGATGACGTCATCGTTCATGGTGCCGAAGGTGGTGTCCGGCCGGTCCTTCATGCCCTGGTAGAACGCGTTGAGGATGCGGTTCTTGAAGTCGGGGCGCGGGTGCGCGGCCGTGACCTCGGCGATCTGCTCCGGCGTGATCTGGTCGAGGTCGAGCCCGAGCACGTCGGCCTCCACACCCAGCGTGACCAGGCCGATCTCCGGCGCGAGGTGCTCGGGGACACCGGGGGTGGTGTGCAGCGCGATGGCGTACCAGACCTGGCGGGCGTCGGCCTCGGAGTAGCCGTGGTCGAGCAGGAACGTCCGCGCGGTCTCGGCCCCGTCGATCTCGAACCGGCGGTTGGTGGTTCGGTACTTCTCGGTCAGGCCGAGGTCGTGGAACATCGCGCCCACGTACAACAGGTCGGGGTCGGCTTCCAGCCCCCGGTACCGGCCCTTGAGCGAGCCCAGGAGGTACACCCGTCGGGAGTGGTGGAACAGCAGGTCGTCGGCGGCCTCGCGGACCAGCTCGGTGGCGGCCCGGGCAACTGGGGAGTCGGGGATCTCGACCCCGGCGATCACGTCTGTCATACCCGAGATGCTGGTCGCGCGGGCCCGTGCGACCCATCACCTGACGGACATACTTCGCAGGGAACGGGACGCGGGAGGGAGGGCGGATGAGGGGCCATCGGGTCGGTGTGGTGGTCTTCGACGGGGTCAAGCTGCTGGACGTGGCCGGGCCGATGGAGGTCTTCGCCGAGGCCAACCGCATCGGCGGCACGAGTTACGAGCTGATGGCGGTCGGCGAGGGTGAGGTCACGTCCTCGACCGGGCTGGCGATCAACGTCGACGCCGGTTTCACCGTCGACCTGGACACGGTGCTGGTCGCGGGGGGCGACCGTCTCGTCGGCCGTCCGATCGAGCCGGAACTCGTGGACTCCGTGCGAGAGCTCGCCGAGCGCACGCCCCGGGTCTGCTCGATCTGCACGGGTGCTTTCGTCCTCGCCGCGGCCGGGGCCCTCAACGGCAGGCGCGCGACGACCCACTGGGAGCACGCCCGTCTGCTGGCATCGAGCCATCCGGAGATCAGGGTCGAGCCGGACGCGATCTGGGTGCAGGACGGCCCGGTGTTCACCTCCGCGGGGGTCTCGGCGGGGATCGACCTGGCACTCGCGCTGATCGAGAAGGACGCCGGCGGCGAGCTGGCCCGGGCCGTCGCCCGGTCACTCGTGGTGTTCCTGCAGCGCCCGGGCGGCCAGTCGCAGTTCTCACCCTCCACGTCGCACCCCCGCCCCCGGTCCGAGGTGCTGCGAGCGGTCACCGACGCGGTCGCGGCCGACCCCGCAGGCGATCACTCCATCGCCAGGATGGCCGCGACGGCCGCCGTCAGCCCGCGTCACCTCACCCGGCTGTTCCGGGCCGAGCTGGGACTGACGCCCGCGCGGTACGTGGAGGACGTTCGCATCGACGCCGGGAAGCGTGCATTGGAACAGGGGTTCAGCGTGGCGGGTGCCGCTCGGGCTGCCGGGTTCGGCACCTCGGAGTCGATGCGCAGGGCGTTCGTCCTGCGCGTGGGCGTCGCACCACGCACGTACCAGCAGCGGTTCGGATCGACGACCGACAGGCCGCGATCTCAGGGGCGGTGACGGTCATACCGATACCAACCCGGCGCGCACCCGGTGGCGGTAGCGCAGCGGCGACTCCCCGATCTCCCGCTTGAACGCGGTGCTGAACGCGCTCTCCGACGCGTAGCCCAACTCGGCCGCGAGCGACCCGACGCGAACATCGCCGTCGCGAAGGGCCCGCTGGGCCAGCAGCATCCGCCAGCGGTTGAGATAGGTCACGGGCGGAACGCCCGCCACCGTCCGGAAGCGTTCGGCGAACGACGTCCGCGACATCGCCGCGGCGCGCGCCAGTTCCTCGAGGCCCCACGGCCTTCCGGGTTCGGCATGCATGAGGCCGATGGCCGGACGCAGCCGCTCGTCGGTCAGCAGCCGCAGCCAGCCCGGGGGCAGCTCGGCCTGGTCGACGTACGCGCGCAGCACCTCGAGCAGCAGGAGCTGGCCGTACTGCCGGATGGCGAAGCCGGACCCCGCCCGGTTCGCGGTCACCTCGTCGAAGAGCCGGTCGAGCGTGCCGCGCAGGTTGGTCGCCGTGGCGGCCGATGCCCGGACGTGCCCCACCGGCGGAAGCGCCTGCTGCAGCAGCGCCTGCCCGGCCGGGTCGATGTCGACGCGACAGCCGACGACGACGTCGTCGGTACCGCGGTCGGCGCCGGCGAGACGGGCGAAGTCCGCCTCCGGCACGATCTCGCGGCGCGGTCCGTCGCCGACGCCGCCCTCGTGCTCCAGCCACGAGCGGTTGTTCAGGATGGCGACGTCGCCCGGCTCGAGCTCGATCGGCCCGTCGAGGCCGTCGGTGGTCAGCCGGCCCCGGCCGGACACCATCGCGATGAGCTTCAGCGGGTCCTCGACGTCGTGTCGGGCGATCCAGGGGCCCCGCACCGCGAAACCGCCCGTCACCAGGCCGCGGACCTCGACGAGGTCCAACATCCCGGACAGCTGGTCACCGACCACGCCCGTACTATCGCGAAAGAAACCCGGACTGACAACTATTCAGAGTTCGGCGGGCGGGGCGCAGGCTGGCGACATGACACAGCAGCAACGCCCGATCGGAACCGGGTTCACCGCGGCGTCGACGGCCGACGAGGTGCTCAAGGGCATCGACCTGTCCGGCACGAACGTCGTCGTCACCGGCGGCCACGTCGGGCTCGGCCTGGAGGCCACCCGCGCCCTGAGCGGCGCAGGCGCCTCCGTCACCGTCGCGTCGCGCGACCCGGACCGCGCCGCCGGCGCGCTGGCCGGGATCGCGCGCGTCGAGATCGGCCGCCTGGACCTCCTCGACCCGACGTCGATCGACGCCTTCGTCGCGGAGTACCTCGACTCCGGTCGTCCCCTGCACGTCCTGATCAACGGCGCAGGCATCATGGGCGGCCCGTTGGTCCGCGATGCGCGCGGCTACGAGTCGCACTTCGCGACCAACCACATCGGCCACTTCCAGCTCACCCTCGGCCTGCAACCCGCACTGCGCGCCGCGCACGGTGCCCGGGTGGTGAACGTGACGTCCGGCGCACACCGCATGTCCGACATCCGCTGGGACGACCCGCACTTCACCACCGGCGGCTACGACGGCCACACCGCCTACGGCCAGTCCAAGACCGCGAACGTCCTGTTCGCCGTCGAGCTCGATCGCCGCTGGGCCGGCCAGGCCATCCGCGGCTACGCCGTGCACCCCGGCATCGTCGTCGGCACGAACCTGGGTGGCTGGATGTCCGAGGAGCAGCTGCGGGCCTCCAACCTGGCCATGGGGCTCATCGACGAGTCCGGCCGGCCGATCATCGACCCCGACCACGAGAAGAAGACGCCACAACAGGGGGCGAGCACCATCGTGTTCGCCGCGACCAGCCCGATGTTGGCCGGGATCGGCGGCGTCTACCTGAAGGACAACGACATTTCACCGCTGGACGAGGACCCGAAACCCATCGACCTCACCAACGGCCATGCTCCCCCGGCCACCGTCGTGCCGCACGCCATCGACCCGGAGTCGGCGAAGCGGCTCTGGGAGCTGAGCGAGCGGCTGCTCGGGGCGTAGCCCCGGGACGGACGTCGATCTCACCGGTCGGCATCGACGTCCTCGGAGTGGATCTCCCGTCCCGCCGGCTCGTCCGTCGTGGCCAGCCACGACGACAGCAGCCGCATCGCGTCCTCTGACGGGCTGCCCCGGCGGGTCGTGTAGACGAACAGGGTCTGGTCCGGGTCGCCGGGGAGGTTCATCGCCTCGTAGTGGATCTCCAGCTCGCCGACGACCGGGTGGCGCATGCGCTTGGTGCCGTGGCTGCGCTCGACGACGCGGTGATCTGCCCACCAGCGGTGGAAGTCCTCGCTCGTCATCGCGAGCTCGCCGACCAGCTCCCGGGTGGCCGGGTCGTCGGGATAGCGGCCGGCGTCGAGCCGCAGCGTCCCGACGGCCTCGGCCGCCACCGTCGCCCAGTCCGGGTAGAGCGCGCGCGCCTCGGGCGCCAGGACCAGCCAGCGCACGTAGTTGCGTTCCCTGGCCGGCATCGCGTGCCAGTCGGCGATCAGCGCCCGGGCGAGCGGGTTCGCGGCGAGCACGTCGGTGCGCCGGCCGACGACGAAGGCGGGGTGGCCGGTCAGCCCGTCCATCAGGTCCAGCAGCTCGGGCCGCACCCGCTGGGCCCGCGAGCCCGGCCGCGGGCGCTCGGGCACCCCGTCCCGCGCCAGGTTGATCAGGTGGGCCCGCTCGGCGTCGTCGAGGCGCAGCGCGGTGGCGACGGCCTCGACGACCGAGTGCGACGGGTGCTGGTGGCGGCCCTGCTCCAGCCGTGTGTAGTAGTCCACCGAGACGCCCGCGAGCTGCGCCAGCTCCTCGCGCCGCAGACCGGGAACCCGACGGTTCACCCCCGCGGGTGGCAGGCCGACGTCCTCCGGCCGCGTACGGGCGCGCAGCGCCTTGAGGTACTCGCCCAGCTCACGACCGGCCATGCGTCCATGGTTCACCAGACACGCCCGCTCCGGACCGCGGAAGGTGGGGTGTGCCGTTCCCAGGCACGGCCGGGCCGGTCCGGCCCGTCGAGCGGCACGGTGGTGAAGTCGTCGTGTCTAACGGACCGGTGCACTCCACGGAGCGCGGCCCTATCCGGCGGACCAGCGATCAAGGCGAGCCGCAGCTTGGTCTCGTCCGCACTGCCGGGCACGGCGGTCATGATCACGATCTTGAGCTCGGTGTCACCGTCGGTCAGCACGTCGCAGTCCACCGTGATCGGCCCGACCGATGGATGGTCGACGGTTTTGTGGTCCTCACGGTGGGCGGCCACCGTACCGGCGCCCCACAGCTCGGCGAACCGCCGGTTGCCCGCACGCAATCCGCGGATCAGTTCTGCCAGGCGCGTGTCGTGCGGGAAGCGGCCGGTGGCGCGGCGCAGGTCGGACACGACGGCGGCGTCCGTGGTGTCCCTGTCCCGTTCGGCCACCGGCCATCGGGCGAGGTGAGCGGGACCGGTGTCGACCGGGAACCTGTCGCGGGCGAAGTTGCGCAGCTGCGGGGGCGACGACGAGGGTTCGCCGAGCAGCGCTGCCCAACCCCGGTTCCACCAGATCAGCTGCCAATCCGCGGCGAACACGGCGACCGCGACGTCCCCGAGCCGGGTGAGCACCCGGCGGACGCCGGGCGGGATGTGGTCGGAGATCGCGCCATCTGCGGGCGGGACGAGGTGGGCCAGCCGGTACAGGTGGTCCCGCTCGGCGGCGGACAGCTGCAGGGCGCGTGCCAAGGAGGCCACCACCTGCGCCGAGGGCGTCGTGGCCCGCCCCTGCTCGAGACGCACGACGTAGTCGACCGACACGCCGGCGAGTTCGGCGAGCTCCTCGCGGCGCAGCCCGACCGCGCGGCGCGTGCGGCCCACCGGCAGCGCCGCGGCCGACGGGGGCAGCCGGTCCCGCCAGGTGCGGATCATCGGACCGAGCCCGGTCCCGGGTGTCGCCGACATGTCACCAGCGTCCCGCATCCGGACCGCCTCGGGTGGCGATGATGGTGGTACTGCCGTTCCCACCGTCGAGGCGTCCCTGGCAGAGCACCCCGGCGTGGACGAACGTCGAACACATGACGATCACCTTCATCACCGGCGCGAACAAGGGGCTCGGCCACGAGACCGCACGGCGCCTCATCGAACTCGGACACACCGTGCTGATCGGAGCGCGCGACCCCGAACGGGGCGAAGCGGCCGCCGCCGCGCTCGGCGCACGGTTCGTGCCCATCGACGTGACCGACGACGCGTCCGTCGCTGCAGCGGCCGCGAACGTCGCCGAGCGCGAGGGCTCGATCGACGTCCTGATCAACAACGCCGGCGTCCACGGCCCCGCCGGCGACCCCAGCACCCTGACCGGCGCCGACGTGCTCGGTGTCCTCGACGTCAACGTCGCCGGTGTGGTCCGGACGACCACCGCGTTCCTGCCGCTGCTGCGGCGGTCACCGGACCCGGTCGTCGTCAACGTCAGCAGCGGGATGGGCTCGCTCGCCCACACCCACGACCCGTCGCGGGCCGAGTCCAAGGTCGTCGCGCCGCTCTACACCGCCTCGAAGGCGGCGCTCACGATGCTGACGACGCAGTACGCCAAGGCGTGGCCCGACATCCGCATCAACGCCGCCGATCCCGGCTACACGGCGACCGACCTCAACGGTCACAGCGGCCCGCAGACCGTCACCGAAGGCACGGACGCCATCGTCGGCCTGGCAACCGAGAAGCCGGGCGCCGGCTCCGGACGCTTCGTCGACCGGACCGGTGAGATCACCTGGTCCTGATCCCTGGGCAGCATCGCCGCCTCCCGGGAGCCGCTCAGAGGCCGGGCGTGCCCTCTTCGTCGAAGCGTGCGCGTGCTCGTTCGACGTCGGGCAGCGTCACGGTGGTCCACTGCAGGAGTGCGTCGATGAGGTCCTGCAGCGACTTCCCGAGCGCCGAGATGCGGTACTCGACGGCGACGGGCCGCGTGCTCGTGACGATGCGCTCGACCATCCCGTTGCGCTCCAGGCGCCGGAGGGTCGCCGTGAGCGACTTCTGCGTCACGAGGGGGATCGCGCGCCGGAGGTCGTTGAAGCGCAAGGGCCGCTCGCACAGGGCGTCGAGAACCTGGAGCGACCACTTGTCGAGCACCTGGTCGAGCAGCTCGCGGTGCCGCTCGGTGAGCTGAGGGCTGCCCGACGGAGATGGAGCGGTTTCCGCCATGACACCTAGTCTCGTTGAAGTTCCCTTCGGACACCAGGTAGACGTTGGATACCTAGTCAACCAGCGAAGGGACCGCTCATGGCAGTGCAACTGCTGACCCCGGAAGGCATGTTCGCCCCCGTTCCGTACCACCACGTGTCGATCGCCACGGGAGCCCGTCACGTGCACGTCGCCGGCCAGATCGCCCGCGACGCCGAGGGCAACCCGGTCGCGACGGGCGACCTCGCAGGCCAGGTCGCGCACGCGCTGCGCAGCACCGGGCGCGGCCTGGCAGGCGCCGGTGCGAGCTTCGCCGACGTCGTGCGCCTCCGGTTCTTCGTCACGAACTGGAGTCCGGACAAGTACGACGACTTCGTCGCCGGCATCGAGCGCGTCGTGGACGAGCTGGGGATCCCGCGACCGCTGCCGCCGTTGTCGGCGATCGGCGTCGACTACCTGTTCGAGCCCGACGTGCTCGTCGAGGTCGAGGCCTACGCCGTCCTCGACTGAACGCCGACGGGGCCCGGCCCTCGCCCGAGCGCGGTCGCCAGGGTGGCGCGCAGCGTTCGCGGCGCGCGGCCCAGAAGGCCGGCCAGCGTCGGGTCCACGGTCGCGAAGTCGCCCTTCGCGGCGGCGGCGAACATGCCGACGAGGATGTCGGCCACGTGTTCGGGCGCACCGTGGGCGATCAGGCCGGCCCGGTAGTCGTCCGGTGGCACGACGACGCGGCGGATCGTCCGGCCCGTCACGTCGGACGCCAGTGCGGCCACCTCGGCCGTGTCGAGCGCCTCGGAGGCGGTCAGCGGGGGTGTCGGTCCGTCCAGGACAGCACCGGCCGGCGCCTCGTCGGTGAGCGCGATCGCGGCCGCCTCCGCGAGGTCGGCGTGCGCGGTCCATGCGACCGGGCCGTCATCCGGCACGGCGAGCTCGCCTGCGGCCAGCGCGCTCTGCACCAGCATGAGAGCCGACGACGCGTAGAAGCCGTTGCGCAGCGAGGTGAACGGCACGCCGGACGAACGCAGGTCCTCCTCCGCGGCCGCGTGGTCGGGCATCGGTGCGAAGGGCGAGCCGGGCCGGGCTCCCATGTGACCGGTGTAGACGATGCGGGCGGCGCCCGCGTCGCGCGCAGCGTGGATGGCGGCGCGGTGCATGCCGACGGCGGTGGGTCCGGTGGTGTCGACGGACACCACGAGCACGCGGTCGGCCCCCTCGAAGGCGTGGGCGAGGGAGCCGGGGTCGGTGAAGTCACCCCTGCGGACGCGCACCCCGCGGTCGGCGAGCGGGCGGGCCGCGTGCGGATCGCGGACGCACACCCCGATCTCGTGCCCCGGGACGCGGTCCAGCAGGCGCTCGACCACGCTGCGGCCGAGCGCACCGTTGGCACCGGTGACGATGATCATCAAGTTCCTTCCCTCTCGGTCACGACGACGGTGCCGCCTCCCCGCCCGGCACGGAAGGATCACGAGGGTCAGCGGTGTTGCCTCCAGGGACACACCGGCCGCAGCAGGAGCGGAGAGCTCGTGGGATGACCGGACCGACGATCGAGTCCAGGGCACTGCGCTACTTCGTCGCGGTCGCCGAGGAGCTCAACTTCTCCCGCGCCGCCGATCGGCTCGGCATCTCCGCATCACCGCTGTCCCGGGCGATCCGCGCGCTCGAGGCCGACATGGGCGTCACCCTCCTGGAACGCAGCACCCACGGCGTCTCCCTCACCCCGGCCGGTGCCGTCCTCCTGGAGGAGGGACGCTCCGCGCTCGACGCCGCGCAGGCCGCCGTGCGCCGGGCCCAGCGCGCCGGCGCGTCCACGCCCCAGATCGTGCTGGCCGTCAAGGCGGACAGCGACGCCGGGCTGCTGGACGCCATCCTGGCCCGCTACGCCGCCCAGGACCCGGCGCTGCCGGTCACCGTCCGCCTGTGCGGGTGGGCCGAACAACCCCGCCTCCTGCGCCGGGGCGAAGCCGACGTCGCCTTGGTGCACGAGCCCTTCGACCGCACCGGCCTGGACGCCGAACCCGTCGCGGTCGAGCCCACCGTCGCCGCGGTCCCGGCCACCCACCCGCTGGCGCACGAGGGCCGCGCCACGCTCGCCGACCTGGGCCTGCCCATGACGGGCCCCTCCGACCTGGCCGGCGTCCGCCGCCACCAGGACAACCTGGTCGACCGGCACGGGATCCGGGACCTGGCCCAGCTCCTCGCCCTCGTGGAGCTCGGCCGCTTCGTCACGCTCGTGCCGCGTTCCGTCGCCGACCGGTACCCCCGCCGCGGCCTCGCCTACCTCGACGTGCCCGACGCGCCGCCTGCCGTCCTCGCCATCGCATGGCCCCAGCAGTCCCGCTCGACCGCCGTCGCCGCCCTGGTCCGCGCCGCCACCGAACCCGAGCCGGCACAGCACGCGCTCTGACCCGGGCCGCCGTCACCCGGAGTCGGCACGTGCCAGGTCGCTGAGCACAGCGAGACCGTCGCGTTGCAGCTCGACCAGGTCGCGGGTCTCGCCGGGGGCGATCCAGCGGGCGAATGCCGTGCCGAACACCGATACGACGAGGTCGCCCGCCAGGCGGGCGGGCACATCGGCGACGCCGCGCGCGACGAGCGCGGCGGTCACGGCGCGGGAGAGCTTCGCGAGCTTGAGCAGCTCGCGCTCCTGCAGCTGCGCGTTCGCAGCGATGATCGCGTTGCGGGTCCGGGCGAACTCCCGGCCCCGCAGGTCCTGCAAGGCCCCTCCGCCGGCGTCGAGGGCCGCGATGAGCAGACCGGTCAGGGACGCGTCCGCGGGCGCACCGGCGATCGCGTCCACGAACACCGCTTCGAGCTGCTCCTCACCGGGGAACAGGACCTCGCGCTTGTCGGCGAAGTAGCGGAAGAACGTCCGCTCCGTCACCCCGGCCCGCTCGGCGATCCCGGCCACGGTCGTCGCCTCGTAGCCGTGCTCGGCGAACAGCTCCATCGCCGCCCGCTGCAGGCGATCGGACGCCCCGGGAGCCCACCGTGCCATGCCCCACAGCGTATCCGGCCCACCGGATGATGACAGAAGCTGACATCGCCGCTAGGCTCGCTGATGTCAGCTTCTGACATCGGTTCCGGCATCACTGAGGAGAACGAGCACCTTGCACGTCTACGTCACCGGAGCATCCGGATTCATCGGCCGCGCCGTCGTCGCCGAGCTCGTCGCCGCGGGACACGAGGTGACCGGCCTGGCCCGCTCGGCGGCCTCGGCAACCGCCATCACCGACCTGGGGGCCGCCGTCCACCGCGGCGACCTCGACGACCTCGACGGGATCCGCCGGGCCGCGACCGCGGCCGACGGCGTGGTCCACCTGGCGAACAAGCACGACTGGACCCACCCCGAGGTCTCCAACCGCGCCGAACGGGCCGCGGTCCGGACGATCAGCGACGCGCTCGCGGGCTCGGACCGGCCCTTCGTGTTCGCGTCCGGCCTCATCCTGCCCGGCCTGGGACGCCCGGCAACGGAGCAGGACCGCAGTCCCGCCGTCGGCCCGGGCTCACCGCGCGGCGGTGCCGAGAACCTCGCCCTGGCCTACGCGGACCGGGGGGTACGCGTCGTCTCCGCCCGCTTCGCGCCCACCGTGCACGGCGAGGGCGACCACGGATTCATCTCGATCATCGCCCGGGCCGCCCGTCGTCGCGGGGCCTCGGTCTACCCGGGTGAGGGTCGCAACCGCTGGCCCGCGGTCCACCGCTCCGACGCCGCACGCCTGGTCCGGCTCGGACTCGAGAAGGCTCCCGCCGGCACGATCCTGCACGCCGTCGACGAGGAGGGCGTGGCCGTCCGGGAGATCGCCGAGGCGCTCGCCGCCCGGCTCGGCGTGTCGGCGAAGTCGGCCCCGGCCGAGCAGATCGCCGAGGAGATCCCGTTCGTCGGCCGGTTCCTGGCCGCCGACAGCCCCGCCACCAGCGACATCACGCGGAACCTGCTCGGCTGGCAGCCCACCGGCCCGACCCTCCTGGAGGACATCGCCGCGGGCCACTACGACCAGCCCGAGGACGCCTGAGATGCCCGAGCCCGCCGTCCTGATCACGGGTGGGACCAGCGGAATCGGCCGGGCGACGGCGGAGCTGCTCCACGACCGTGGATACCTGGTGATCGTCACCGGCCAGGACCCCGCCAGGGTCGCCGCCACCCGACGGGAGCTCCCCGATGGCGTCGTCGTCCTCCGGGCCGACGCACGGACCCTGGCAGACACCGACCGCGTGGCCGAGGAGGTCGGGGCGCGCTTCGGTGGGCTCACCGCCCTGTTCCTCAACGCCGGCATCACCCGACCGACCCCGCTGACCTCCCTGGACGAGGCGGCCTACGACGACGCCTTCAGCACCAACACCAAGGGCCAGCTCTTCACCCTGGTGAAGCTGCTTCCACTGCTGACCGACGGCGCCTCGGTCGTCTTCACCGTCGGGATCGGCGCCACCCGCGGTATCCCGGGGGGCAGCGTCACGGCCGGCAGCCGGGGCGCCCTCCTCGCGATGATTCCCTCCCTCGCCCTCGAGCTGGCCCCGCGGCGGATCCGCGTCAACGCCGTGAGCCCGGGGGCCATCGACACGCCGATCTGGTCCAAGTCGGGTGCGCCTCCCGAGATGATCGCCGAGATCACGACGGAGATGGCGGCGTCCATTCCGTTCGGCCGGTTCGGCACGGCCCGCGAGGTCGCCGAAGTCGTCGCCTTCCTCGCCTCCGACAAGGCCGGCTACGTCACCGGCCAGGACATCGTCGTCGGCGGCGGCAGCGGGCTTCGCGCCTGAACCACCGCCCGCTTCCCGTAGCCACGCCCGGGAGACGTCCCACGCTCAGGCCCGCGCGCCCCCGTCGACCGGCAGGACGGCGCCGGTGACGAACGACGCGCGATCGCTGAGCAGCCATGCCGCGGCCTGGGCGATCTCGTCGGGGTCTGCTCCTCGGCGGAGGGGCGTCGCCGCGACGAGCCGTTCCTGCAGGTCGGGCGTGTACTGCTCCCAGGTGCGGATCATGTCGGTGAGCGTGTTCCCGGGCGCGATGGCGTTGACGCGGATCCCCTCGGGGCCGTAGGTGACGGCCGCCGACTCGGTGAGGCTGTTGACGGCCCGCTTCATGGCGCCGTAGGCGGGCAGCACGGGGTTGCCGCGCAGGCTGCCGACACTGGAGTTGTTCACGATGGCACCGGAACCGGCAGTCGCTCGGATGGCGTCGACCTCGGCGGCCATCGCCAGCCACGTCCCGCGGAGGTTCACCTCGTAGAGGTGGTCGAAGTCGGCCTGCGGAACCCTGTCGACCGGGACGGGCGGGGTGGCCGTCCCACCGTTGTTGAAGGCGACGTCGAGCCGGCCGAACAGCTCGACGGCGCGGTCGACGGCAGCCCGTACCTCAGCCGGTTCGGCCAGGTCGCACACGACGTGGTCGGCAGTGCCGCCGTTCGCCCGGATCTGTTCGGTGACGGCCTCGAGCTGCGCCTCTGTGCGGGCCGCCAGGAGGACCGTGGCGCCCTCCCGGGCGAACAGGCGGGCCGCGGCGGCGCCGATACCGCGGCCCGCGCCGGTGACGAAGGCGACCTTGCCGGAGAGCAGGCCGGTGGACGGGTTCTGTGTCGAGGTCATGCCTCGACCCTGCGCCGAGCGCTGCTGTCTCAGCCATGTACTGGCTGTACCTGCCTGAGCCGCCCGGCCGCGCACATACTGGAGTACGTGGCCAGGTCCGGGCTCGGCGAGTTCCTGCGCAGCAGGCGTGAGCGCATCACGCCTACCGACGTCGGTCTGCCCGCGGGGCGCCGTCGTCGGACGCCCGGCCTGCGCCGGGAGGAGGTGGCGCAGCTCGCGTTCATCTCCACGGAGTACTACGCCCGCCTGGAACAGGCGCGTGGTCCGAGCCCGTCGCGCGAGGTGCTGGCGGGCCTGGCACGGGCCTTGCGGCTGTCGGACGCCGAACGCGTCCACCTGCACCACCTGGCCGGAACGCCGCCGGGTCCGCCGCCGGGACCGCCGCGGGACGTTCGGCCCAGCATCCTGGACCTGGTGCAGCGGTTGCCACTGGCCGCGGCCGGCGTCATGTCGGCGATCTACGAGGTGCTCGCGTGGAACGACCTGGCGGCGGCCCTCATGGAGGACTTCTCGGCGGTGCCGCCCCGTGACCGGAACCTGGCCCGCCGCGCCTTCCTCGGACCCCACTCCGACGGGCGACGGCTGTTCGGCGTGTCCGACGCCGGGGAGTTCGCGCATTCGGTGGCCGTCGGCCTGCGCGCCGCCGTGGCCAGGTATCCCGACTCGCCCGAGGTGACCGGGCTGGTGGACGAACTGCTCGCCGGGAGCGACGAGTTCGCCGGACTGTGGTCGTCCGGGGACATCGACGTCCCCAGGCCTCTGCGCAAGACCTTCCAGCACCCGATGGTCGGTCCGGTCACGGTCAACTGCGACGTGCTCGACGTCCCCGACCGCGACCAGCACGTCGTCATCTACACGGCCGACCCCGGCTCGTCGTCCGAGGAGGCGCTGCGCCTGCTGTCGGTCGTCGGGACCCAACGCATGGATGTCAGCAGCTGAGTGACGGACGGCAGAGGTTCCGGCCGGCTAGCGGACAGAAACCGGCCTCTTCTCGCGCGAGGGTGGTCACCTGCGCAGAGGAAGGGACCTGAGATGACCGTGCTCACCGCGTTCGGATCGATCGACCGGCGCGCCGTGCTGCCGGCCGCCGCCTGACCGGCCGTGCCCACCCGACTCGGCGTGCGGGCGCTGGGCCGCGCGACGCTCGCCCGGCAGTTCCTCCTCGACCGCGCGGACATCCCGGTCCTCGACGCCGTCGCGCACCTGTGCGGCCTGCAGGCCCAGGAACCGCAGGAGCCCTTCGCCGGCCTCTGGTCGCGGCTACGCGCATTCGACCCGGCGGAGCTGTCGGAGCTGCTCGTCGATCGGCGGGTGGTGCGGACCCACCTCATGCGGCGCACGGTCCACCTGGTGACGGCGCAGGACGCGCTGGCCTGGCGCTCCCGGCACGACGCGATGCTGCGCCAGCGGGTGCTCGGGGTGTACCGCCGCGAGCTCGGCGGGATCGATCTCGACGAGCTCGCGGCGGCGGGCAGGGCGGTGATGGCCGACGGCGAGCCCCGCTCGATGGCCGAGATCGGGCGCGTGCTCACCACGCGCTGGCCGGACGCGGGACCGCGACCGCTGGGCGAGGCGGTGGTCGCCGCGCTCGTCCCCATGGTGCAGCTCCCGCCCCGCGGGCTGTGGCGCGTGACCGCAGGCGTGCGGAACGTCCGGATGGCGTCCTGGCTCGGCGGGGAGATCGACCGACCGGCCGCGGACGGCGCGGACCCGGTGGGGGCCGCACTCGTGCGGCGCTACCTCGCCGCGTTCGGCCCGGCGGCCTCGGCCGACCTGCGCGCTTGGTGCGGCCTGGCCGGGCTGCCCCGGGCGGTGGCCGCGGTCCGCGACGATCTGGTCGCGTTCCGGGACGAGCGCGGACGCGAGCTGCTCGACCTCCCGGACGCGCCGCGACCCGACCCGGACACCCCGGCCCCGGTGCGGTTCCTCCCCGCGTTCGACAACGCGATCCTCGGCTACCACGACCGCAGCCGCATCATCGACGACGCCCACCGCGGCCTGTCCGTGGCGGGCGAGCGTGCCGTCCTCGTCGACGGCCGGGTCGCGGCGACCTGGACCGTCGTGGCCGACGGCGGGGCCGACACCGTGGTCGTCACACCCCTGAGCCGGTTCTCCCGCGCCGAACGCACCGCCGTCGCCGAGGAGGGGCGTGCCCTCGCGGCGTTCCTCTCCGACGGCGCGCACCACCGCGTACGGGTGGCGGCGTCGCACGAGTAGCCGGTCGGACCGGGCGACCTCGGCTCAGGGGTGCGTGCTGGTCAGCGCGACGAGCCCGCCGAGGCGTTCGCGCGGACGCCGACGAGCTGCGGGTACAGGAGCGCGGGGTCCTCGCCGAGGCGCGCCTTCCACCGGCGGGTGTTCTCGTCACCGAGCACCTCCATGGCACCCGCCTCGACGCCGTCCACCGCGAGCCGCGCGATCTCCGCCGGATCGGTCTTCTCGATGCCGTCGGCCCAGGCCATCATGTCGGTGTCGACGCTGGCCATGGCCAGCCCGGTGACCTGCGTGCCCTGGCCGGCGAGCTCGAGCCGGACACCGTTGGTCAGCGCCCAGGCCGCGGCCTTCGACGCCGAGTAGCCGTTGGAGTGCTCGTACGCCGTCCACGCCATCACCGACAGCACGTTGAGGATCGCGCCGCCGCCGTTCGCCCCGAGGACCGGCGCGAAGGAGCGCACCATCCGCAGGGTCCCGAAGTAGTTGGTCTCCATCTCCAGCCGGATGTCGGCCTCCGGGCCGTCGACGAGCTTGGCCAGCGTGGCGACGCCGGCGTTGTTGATCACCAGGGTCACATCCGTGGCGACCGCGGCGGCCTCGGCCACCGAGGCGTCGTCGGTGACGTCGAGGCGCAGCGGGACGGCGCCCGGGATGTCGACGGTCTCGGGACGGCGCGCGGCCGCGTAGACCTTCGCGGCTCCCCTGCGCTGCAGCTCGGCCACCAGGCTGCGGCCGATCCCCCGGTTTGCCCCGGTGACCAGGGCGATCTGGTTCTCGATCTCCATGGCCGGCACGCTAAGACCTCACGCCGATGTCAGGGGCAAGCGTGCGTGGCGGGCGACACAGCAGGCGTCATCAGCGACGTGCGCGAGGACGGCGGCGTCGAAACCACGTAGCTGATCCCGACCCCGACGACGCGGACGCGCAGGCCGACTCCGAGCATTCCGCCAGCGACTCCTCCGCCGCCTTCGGGCTCGACGCCGACGGCAGGGTCTCGGGTGCGCGGAGCCAGAACCCGAGCGCGACGAGCGCGGTCGCTCCGGACAACGCGAACGCGGCGCCGAACCCGGCGACCTCGGCGAGCGCGCCGGCCACCACGGGACCGATGATGGCACCCAGGTCGGCGACCATCTGGAACCCGGCGAGGACGGTGCCGCCCCGGGCCCGGGATCCGATCACGTCGGCGACGGCGGCGTTCGTGGGCGGGTTCACCAGCCCGCTGCCCATCCCCGCGAGCAGGCTGGCCGCCAGGAACAGGGCCGGGTCGGTGAGGAACCCGAGCACGCTGGTGGCGGCAGCCGAGACGATGAGCCCGGCGAGCACGGGTGGGCGGCGGCCACGCCGGTCGGCCAACCGACCGGCGAGCACGAGCGTCGCCGCGTTGCCGACGGCGAACACCGCGAGGGCGATGCCGCCCCATGCCTCCGGCTGCCCCAGCGCCTCGACCACGAACAGCGGCACGAGAGCGACGCGCACGCCGAACACGACCCACCCGTTGGCGAAGCTCGCGGCGAGCGCCGCGCGGTAGGTCGGATGGGCGAGTGCGGTGCGGAACCGGGCAGGTGGTTCCGTGGTGCCCGCCTGCTCGGCGTCCGTCCCCTCACGCCCGCGCAGCAGGACCAGTGCGACGCACACGACGATCACGAGCACCGCCGAGTACACGAGGAACGGCGCGCGCAGGCTCACGGTCCCCAGACCGCCGCCGACGAGCGGGCCGATGACGTTGCCGAGCAGGAAGCCGGTTGCCCACATCCCGGAGGCGCGCCCCCGCATGTGCACCGGCGCGAGCCGGATGAGCAGCGACAGCGCCGACACGGTGAACATCGTCGAGCCGATCCCGCCCAGCCCGCGCAGCACGAGCAGCTGCCAGTAGCTCGCCGCGAACGCGCACGCTCCGGTGCTCAGGGCCACGACCGAGAGCCCGATCGTGAACGTCGGCACCTCGCCGATGCGCCCGACGATGCGTCCGCTCATCGGCGCGAACAGCAGCCTGACGAGCGCGAACACGCTGATGACGAGGGAGGCCGCCGTGATGCCGACGTCGAAGGATCGGACGAACACCGGCAGCGTCGGCGCGACGATCCCGTAGCCGATAGCGATGAGGAACGAGGTGCCGACGAGGACCCAGATCTCGCGGGGCATCCGCTCTCTCGTGTTGCGGTCGGGCTTCGACCGTCCGACCTCGACCACGTCCGGAAACCCTACGCCCGACGGTCCGACGGATGGTCAAGCGGAGGGCCGGGTACAGGCGGGCCATGGCGGAGTTCGAGGCGGAACGCGGCATGCCGGCCACCGCCGATCGGGTGTTCGCGGTGGTGTCGGATCTGGACCGGCTGCAGGAGTGGCTGCCCGCACCGGTGGCGGTTCGCCCCACCGGCGACGGGGAGGTGCACGCCGACGTCCCGGAGCGCGGGGTCGACGCCGAGGGCACGGTGCGGGTGCGTCCGGAGCAGCTGCGCGTGGAATGGGCCCACGCGCCCGAGTACGCGGGCTGGCTGCAGGTGCAGCACGCCGAGGGCACCCGCTCGACCGTGCTCCTGCACCTGTCGTTCCTCGGCGACCAGCCCGAAACCCACGGCGGCACTCCCGCCCACGAGGTGCGGAACTGGCTGGACGACGCACTGGCCCGCCTGGAACAGGTGGTCGCGACCAGCGCCTGAGCATTCCCAGCCCCATGTGCGCGCCCGCCCACGGGTGCCCTCATGAACCTCGGGCCGATCAGGTGCCCCTGGTCGACCCGAGGTTCCCCACCGGCGCCCCCACGAGGACGCAGAGCCGCAGATCAGATCGAGGCTTCCGCAGTCGTCGAGGTGCACGTCCCGGCATTGGCGGCGACAGCCGAGCGCGCCGAGACGTGAGGACCGGGCGACTGGTGTTACATCCGCGGATGTCCGAGACCGTCCTGGAGTGACCGCTCGCCGAGGCGCCCGGGTGTCACTCTTCCGAGTGAATCGACTTCCCCTCCGCTCGCCGATTCCACGGCTCTCGGTCATCGCTCGGTGACGGGAACTGCACCGTCCGGGGTGCATCGTGCCGATATCGTGATTGATCAGATATTGATCTTGTGACCATGCGGCGCCGGTGGGCACGTGGGGGTGTGACCACCGGCACCCGGACCATGCGAAGGGACACGCTCGTTGAGCACGCCCTGCCCCCCGCGGACGATCCCACCCCACATGGAGATGATCGCCGGCCCGTCCACGATGCCGCTCCCCATGCGGGTGATCTCCGCCCCGCCGTTCACGCCCTTCCCGCAGCCCGGCTTCCTGGCCGGGGTGAGCGGTGGGCCGCTCGTCGCGCTGTTCGCGATGCAGGCGGGCGCGGCCGCGCTCAGCGCCATCGCGGTCGCCGGTGACGGCAGGTGGCCGGACCTGCGGATCCCCGGCGCGCTCGTGCTCGTCGCTGCGGTCGGGCACGTCCTGCTGTGGGGCGGTCTCGTGGTACCGGTCCGGCGGTTCGCGGACGCGACGGCGCGCATGGCCGCCCAGGATCGGGTCGACATGGTGCCCCGTGGGCGGGTCGCCGAGCTGGACCGCGTCGCGCTGGGGCTGTACCGGTTCCACCCCAGCGGCGTCAGCCGGCGCAGCTCCCGGCCCCGTCGCCTGGTGGTCCCGCTCGCCGCTGCGCCGTGCCTCGTCGCCCTGCTCGTACTCGGCTGGGTGGTGCCGACCGCGATCGCGACCGTCGGCGGGGCCGCGCTGCCCATCGAGGAGGTCGCCCGTGCCGCGGGCGTGCGGGCCGATGAACGGGCCGCGGAACTGGACGCCGCACTGCGCGGCGGGCTCAC
Organism: Pseudonocardia hierapolitana; assembly: GCF_007994075.1. Taxonomy (NCBI): domain Bacteria; kingdom Bacillati; phylum Actinomycetota; class Actinomycetes; order Pseudonocardiales; family Pseudonocardiaceae; genus Pseudonocardia; species Pseudonocardia hierapolitana. Next base: position 2,184,169 of record NZ_VIWU01000001.1, read on the forward strand.
CGCACTCCAACGGGCGGCCGACCCGCCGACCGGCGGGGTCGTCGCCGACCCCGGCACCACCGTCAGTGGGATCCTCGCGGCGGAACCGCTGTTCCGGTCGGTGTCGATCGTCGACCGGGCAGGCCGGCCGATCGTGACCGCGGGTCCCGCGCTCGACGAGCCGGTCGCCGTTCCGCCCGCCGAGCCACGGGTCGTGCAGGCCAACACCTCCGGGAGCGAACCGCTCGTCCGGGCATCCGCCCCGATGGACGGCACGACCGCGCTCGTGGCCGAGTTCGACCCCCGCGCGCTGAACGACGTGATCCGCGCGGCCGGCGGCGACACCCGGGTGGTCGACCCGCAGCGCGCCACCGTGCTCGACACCGGCGGCTACACCGCGTTCGAGCCGCTGGACGACCCGGCGCTCGGGGCGCTCGCCGCGAGAGTGTCCACGGACGCCCCCCGTGCCGAGCAGCCGGTCGACGGGCGGGGTGCCGCGGCCCGGCTCGTGAGCGCCCCGGGCGCGCCCACCGATCTCGGATGGGTGCTCATCGAGGAGCAGGACGTGACGGTCGCCGCGCTGGCCGACGACGGCAGCAGGCGCGCCACCCTCGTCGTGATCGCGCTGATCACGAGCCTGGCGGTCGGGGCACTCGCGTGGACCACGGTCACGGTCGTGCTGCCCGCCCGCAGGCTGGCCCGGCACGTCGAGCGGCTGGCCACCGGTGACGAGGTGCCCCCGCTCGCTCCGCAGCGCCTCGACGAGCTCGGCACCGCCGTCGCGGCGACCAACCATTTCGCCGTGACGCACACCGGTCCTGCCGGGGAGATCCGCCCGTGACGTACCTGTTCGGTGTGTACGTGGCCGGCTGCCTGTTCCTCCTGGTCGCCGGGCTGGTCGAGCAGCGCGGCCACCACCGGCGCCTGGCCTCGATCCCGGAGCGGGTCGTCGTGAACGGCATCCGCGGCAAGAGCTCCATCACCCGGCTGTGTGCCGGGGCGCTGCGCGGCGGCGGCCTGCGGACGGTCGCGAAGACGACCGGCACGGCGGCCCGCTTCATCCTCCCGGACGGCACCGAGGAGCCGGTGCACCGCAAGTTCGGGATCGCGAACATCGTCGAGCAGATCGGGATCATCCGCCGCGCGGCGGCCTGCGGGCCGGACGCGCTGGTGATCGAGTGCATGGCCGTGCTGCCGGACCTGCAGGAGATCAACGAGAAGAAGCTGGTGCGCTCCACGATCTGCGTGATCTGCAACGTCCGCGAGGACCACCTCGACGAGATGGGGCCCACCCTCGACGACGTCGCCCGCTCGCTCTCGCGGTCGATGCCCGTCGGCGGGATCTGCGTCACCGCCGAGCGCGACCGGCTGCACATCCTGCAGGAGGAGGCCCGGAAGCGGGACTGCGAGCTCGTCGTCGTGGACCCCGAGTCCGTCCGGGACGACGAGATGGAGCGCTTCCGGTGGATCACGTTCAAGGAGAACGTGGCCGTCGCGCTGGCCGTCGCGCAGCTGTGCGGTGTCGGCCGGGGGGAGGCGATGGCCGGGATGGTCGCGGCGCGTCCGGACCCCGGCACGGTCACCGTCGACACCTACGCCACCGGCCGCGGCCGGCTCGCGTTCGCGAACGTCTTCGCCGCGAACGACCCCGAGTCCACGCTGATGAACATCCATCTCCTCGAGGACCGCGGCCTGCTGTACGACCCGCTCACGGTCGTGATCAACTGCCGTCCGGACCGCATCGAGCGCAACGGGCAGATGGGCGAGCTGACCGGCCGGATCCAGCCGGACCGGATCGTGCTGATCGGGGAACAGACCCACAGCGCCCGGGCCAGAGTGCCGCGCGAGCTCGCCGACCGGGTCCTCGACCTCGGCGGTGACCTCGACGTCGACGCCTTCCTGGACAGCGTCGCGTTCGGGCCCGGGGGACACGCGTGCGTGGTCGCGGTCGGCAACATCCACGGGCAGGGTGAGGTGCTGCTCTCCCACATCGCCGCGCTGCCTCGGGCCGTGGCTGCCGAGGCGGCCTGATGTTCGCCGCCATCCTCGCGCCGCAGGCGGCGACCCTCGCCCTCGCGATCGGGCTGCTGTTCGCGCTGATCTGCTACCTCACCACCAACCTCTCGCCCGGCGGCATGATCACGCCCGGCTGGCTGGCCCTCACGCTCGTGGAGGACGCGCTGAAGGTCGCGGTGATCGCTGGTGTCACGGTGGTCACCTACCTCGGGGTGCGCGTCCTGCAACGACTGGTGATCCTCTACGGCAAGCGTCTGTTCGCGGCCGTCATGATGCTGTCGGTGCTGCTCTCGACCGCCCTGTTCCTGCTGGTCCAGCGGGACTACCCCCTGCTCTTCGCGCACGAGACCCTCGGTTTCGTGATCCCGGGCCTCGTCGCCTACCAGCTGGTGCGGCAGCCGCCGGCGGCCACCGTGCTCGCGACGTCGGCGGTGAGCCTGGCCAGCTACGGGGTGCTCGCGAGCGGGCTGGTGCTCGGGGCGGTGTCCGTCCAGTGAACGGCCGGAGCAGGCTCCTCCTCCGCCGCGCTCTCATGGGTGTGCTGGCCGTCGGGGTGGGCGTCGGCGGGATCGTCCTCGGAGCGGAGCGGGAGGAGGCACGCGTGGCCTCGATCGCGGTGTCGCCGTCGGCTCCCGCGCCCGTGTCGACCGAGCTGGGTTTCGTGCGCCGCGACGGGCCCGCTCGTACGACCGTGGTCGACGCGGCGGGCACGGTGCTCGCCACCTTCACCGACGGCGCACGCACGGTCACCCTCGACGGGCCGGAGCGCACCTTCGCCGAACCCCAGTTCCCCGGCCGCGCGGTGACCACGCGGGTGTGGGTGCGGCTACTGCCCCAGGAGTGGCGCCCTGAGGACGAGAACGCGCCCTGGGTGCGCGACTGGCTGGAGACGAACCTCGGCAGCACCGAGCCCGACGTGCTGGCGTTCGCGCAGGACTACCTGGACGGGGCGCCGGAGGAACGGGACGCCCAGGAGGTGCGGTTCAAGGGCGACGCGGCCTTCGGCCCGCCTCCGCCGCCGGGCAGCCCACCCATCGAGAACAACGACTTCTACGACTACCTGGGCGTCGACTGGAGTTTCGCGGACGGCGCGCGACGCGAGCCCGACCCGGTGCGCTACGGCACCGTCGACTGCTCCGGCTTCGTCCGGCTCGTCTACGGCTTCCGGGCCGGCTACCCGCTGATCCCCACCAACGACCGCGGGCCGGGCCTGCCGAGGCGTGCGCGGGCCATGTCGGAGAACGGGCCGGGGGTCACCCTGTTGCCCGACACCGGCGGGATCCCGACGGACCTCGGTGTGCTCCAGGCCGGGGACCTGCTGTTCTTCGACCTGGACAAGACGGCCGACGGCCGGACCGACCACGTGGCGATCTACCTGGGACGGGACGAGTCCGGCGGGCACCGGTTCGTGTCCAGCCGGGTGCGCGCCGACGGGCCGACCCTCGGTGACCTCGGCGGGACGTCCCTGCTCGACGACGGGGGGTACTACGCGCGGTCGTTCCGGTCGGCGAAGCGGCTGTGACCCCTGCACACGTGCCCGTAACGCCGCATCACAACGCCAGGAACGGGATGCCGGACCGCAACTCGCCCGGGGTGTGGCCGGTCGCCCACCGCATCGCCCGCGCGAGCTGCGGCTGGTCGTAGTAGCCGCCGGCGGTCACCACGTCGGCGATCGATCTCCCCGCCGTGAGGAGTCGCGCGGCGTGCTGTGCCTGCTCGATGCTGACGAGCTTGCGGTGCGAGATCCCGACAGCCCGGCGGAACCTGATCTGCGCGATCCGTTCCGACATGCCGCGTGGTCGTTCGCCGTGCCGGATCTCGTCGACGAGAGGGTCGAAGACCAACAGACCTGCGCGCACCAGCCGGTCGAGGAATACATCGACGTTCTGCTCGGTCGGCATCTCCCAGTCCCGGTTGGCCAGCAGGATCCGGCCGCCCGGCAGGGTCGGCAACAACGCATCGTTGAGGTCGGTCAGACCGGAGGGCGGGTACAGCGGCAGATAAGCACCGAGCCGCAGTTCGACGCCGAAGAACTCGCAGCCCTCCGGGCACGTCAGCGATGTGCCCGCCGTCTCCGGTCCGCGGACGTGCACCGTCAACCCGTCACCGCTCCGGGCAAACGCGATCATGGATGAGGCCTTCGCCGCCGAGGTGAAGCCGGTCGCGGCGTCACAGCTCGCCGACCACACCCGTTGCACCAGCGGGAGTTCGCCGGCGACGGCGTTGAAGATCAGTCCCATCGGGCGCGATCCTAGACCTCATCGCTGCCCGGCCTTGGCCCCAGAAACGCGATGGACGAGGCGTGCTCCCCACTTTCGGTGGACACCTCGTGCGTGAAGGGCCGGGCCATGAGGCTCTGCGGAACCGGGAGGTCCGGGACAGGGGGTCCGGGGGGCGGCGCCCCTCCGGGCGGGGGTCTGGGGCTGCGCCCCCAGAAAAACCCGAAACGCCCCCGGTCCGCGTTCCGCGGACCGGGGGCGCCTGGGCGTGGAGGTGCCGGGAATCGAACCCGGGTCCTCCGTCACTTCACGAGGGCTTCTCCGTGCGCAGTCCGCTGTGCCTCTACTCGGATCCACCGGTCACGCGGACGAGCCGGTGTGACGATCCCAGTCGCTGTTCGGTGTCCCCGCCCACCCCGCGACCGGGTGGACAGGTAAGTCCCCTAGCTGATGCCGGACCCCGGGTCGGGAACACACCCGGACCGACAGCCCCTTACTGGATCAGGCAGCAAGCGCGAAGTCGCGCTGGCTGGCCTTAGCCGGGGCGTGCTGCGTATTAGCGGCACTTGTTTTTTTGCGACGTATGGTTTTCGAGATCATCGTCGCCTTCCTCGGCACGCTTCCCCTCGCTCCGCATCCGGAGTCGAAACCGTTCACCCCCTTCTACGCCCGGCTGTCGGGCGTCCGTCGAGTGTAACGCCTGGACACCCGTCGTTCATCCCGGTTCCGACGAGCCGCGTCGCCGCAGGCGACGGCCGGCGAGGGCACGGCCCGGCTCGCGCCCGTCACGGTCGTGGTCGCCGGTGCGTTGCGCCGGCACCCGCGTGTGGGGAGCGGCCGGGTCGACCGCGGGGAACCCTCCGCTGCAGCTCGGACCGTGCCATCCACCGGCCCGATCCGGCAAGAACGGCAGTTCGTCGGCGGGTGCGGGCTGGTCGGAGATGGCGGCTTCGATGCGCTGTTGCTCACGCCTTCGTCGGCTGCCGTACACGGCGAGGATCGCGGCCATCGCGATCGCGGCGAGCAACACCAGGACGACGACGATTGTCAGCGCCATTGCCATTCCCGGGTGTACCCGCTTCCCGGGATCGATAACCGGGCTGGTCAGAGGCCCAGAAGCCGGGCCGGAGCCGTGTGGAGCACCGAGCGGAGGAACGGGACGCCGAGCCGCGGGTCCGCGGAGGCCCACTCCGCGACCGCGCGCACCTGCTCGGCGTACGGGTAGGGGATGTTGGGGAAGTCCGAGCCGAAGACCACGCGGTCGGCGACGTCGGCGAGTCGCGCGGGCCAGTCGGCCGGCAGCGGTGCGAACCGGCCGCTGAACGCGGTGCCGACCATCGTCGTGTCGATGTGCACGCCCTCGTGGCGGTGCACGAGGTCGAGCGCGGTGCCGAAGTCGGGCATCCCCGCGTGCGCGAGGACGGCACACAGCCGGCTGTGCTCGGCGAGGACCTCGCCGAAGACGTCGAGCCCGGTGTGGGCGCCGGGGATCGGCCCGTGCCCGCAGTGCACGACGACGGGCACGCCCGCCTCGGCGAGAAGCCCCCATGCCGGCCGCAGCATCGGGTCCCGCGGGTCGAACGCGCCGACCTGCACGTGCACCTTCACCGCCCTGGCTCCGGACTCGACGGCCGCGGCCAGGTAGTCGGCCACGTCCGGCTCGGGGTAGAGCGTGGCCGTGGGCACCGCGTCGGGGGTGGCGGCGGCGAACTGCGTGACCCACTCGGTGAGCCAGCGCGCCATGCCCGGCTTGTGCGGGTAGACGAGCGGCGCGAACGTCCGCACCCCGAGCTTCTTCAGCGTGGCGACCCGCTCCGGCTCGGGGGTGCGGTAGTGGATCGGCCAGGCCGTGCCGTAGTGCGTGGCCGCCTGGTCGAAGTACGCCCAGACCTTGCGCAGCATCCGCTCCGGCAGGAAGTGCACGTGGATGTCGACGATCCCGGGCACACCGAGATCGGCGAGGAACCGCGGGACGTCGTCGTCGGACTCCGGAGGCGGCGGAACGGTCACCGCATCTCCCGCGCCCGTCCCTTCACGGCGCGTCCGTACGCCCGCTGGATCTCCCGGTCGGCGTCGCGCTTGGCGAGGTCGGCGCGCTTGTCGTAGTCCCGCTTGCCTCGGGCGAGCGCCAGCTCCAGCTTGACCTTGCCGTCGCTGAAGTACAGCGACATCGGCACGAGCGTGAGCCCGCCCTCGCGGATCTTGCCGATGAGCCGCTCGATCTCGCCGCGGTGCAGGAGCAGCTTGCGCGTGCGCCGGGGCTCGTGGTTGGTCCAGCTGCCCTGCGTGTACTCCGGGATGTGCAGGCCGCGGAGGAACACCTCGCCGTCGTCGATCGTGGCGAAGGAGTCGACGAGGGAGGCGCGGCCCAGCCGCAGGCTCTTCACCTCGGTGCCCATCAGCGCCACGCCGGCCTCGTAGGTGTCGAGGATGGTGTAGTCGTGTCGCGCCCTGCGGTTCTGCGCGATCACCTTGCGCCCCGTCTCCTTCACCGGTCCAGCGTACGCGGACGGAGGGATCGGAGGCTCGCGGTTAGAGGCGCACGTACATCCGCAGCGTCGCGTAGCCGGTGACCGCCGCGATCCCGCCACCGATCATCACGAGGATCGGGGCGACCCACAGGATGTCGGCGAGCTCGACCGGCGGCACCACACCGTTGGCCACGATGCCGGAGAGCAGCTCGTCGACGAACAGGTACTTCCCGGCCAGCAGGCCTGCGACGGCGATCAGGGCGCCGACCACACCGGTGACCACCGCCTCGATGAGGAACGGCAGCTGCGTGTACCAGCGGGTGGCGCCGACGAGACGCATCACGCCCACCTCGGTGCGCCGGGTGTACGCCGAGACCTGCACCGTGTTGGAGATCAGCAGCAGGGCCGCGATCGCCTGCACGACGGCGAGCGCGAACGTGACGTCGCGGAAGCTGCCGATCATGTCGAACAGCTTGGAGACAACCTCACGCTGGTCGATCACGTTGCGCACGCCCACCTGCCCCGTCATGGCCTGGCGGACGGCGTCGGCGCCCGCCGACTGGTCGGCCAGCCGCACCCGCAACGTGGCGGGCAGCGACTGCGGGCGGGCGACCTCGGCGAGGGCCTGCCCGGCGAACAGCTCCTGGAAGTGCTCGTAGGCCTCCTGCTGGCTCTGGAACCGCACCGACTCCACGACCGGTGAGCGTTCGAGGATTTCGCGCAGGTCGGCGCAGATCGGCTGGCTGCAGTCGAGGTCGGCGGCCGAGACGTCCGCGGTGAGGGTGACCTGCACCTCGAAGCGGTCGCTGTAGAGCTGCTCGGTGCGGTCGATCGTGCGGACGGCGAGCAGCCCGGTGCCGACGAGGCCCAGCGAGATCGCGGTGGTGAGCACCATCGCGATCGTCATCGTGACGTTGCGGCGCAGGCCGGTGGCGACCTCGCGGACGACGAAGTCGGTGCGCATACCTCTACCGCCCCACGCCGTAGACGCCGCGAACGTCGTCGCGGACGACGGTGCCGAGGTCGAGCTCGACGACCCGGCGGCGCATCGAGTCGACGATCGAGTGGTCGTGGGTGGCCATGAGCACGGTCGTGCCGGTCCGGTTGATCCGCTCCAGCAGCAGCATGATGTCCTGGCTGGTGTCCGGGTCGAGGTTGCCCGTCGGCTCGTCGGCGAGCAGCACCTGCGGCCGGTTGACGAAGGCCCGCGCGATCGCGACGCGCTGCTGCTCACCGCCGGAGAGCTCGTGCGGCATGCGGTCGGCCTTGCCGGTGAGCCCCACGAGGTCGAGCACCTCGGGCACGACCTTGTTCACGGTGTTGCGCGACTTGCCGATCACCTCGAGGGCGAAGGCGACGTTCTCGCCGACCGTCTTGTTCGACAGCAGCCGGAAGTCCTGGAACACGCACCCGATCCGCTGGCGCAGCTTGGGCACGCGGCGCCGCGGCAGCTTCGCGACGTTCATGTCGGAGACGTAGATGTCGCCCTTGGTGGGCACGTCCTCGCGCAGCAACAGCCGGAGGAACGTCGACTTGCCGGAGCCGGACGGGCCGATGAGGAAGACGAACTCGCCCTTCTCCACCGACATCGACACCCGGTCGAGAGCCGGGCGCGTCGAGGTCTTGTACAGCTTGGTGACGCGTTCCAGGCGGATCACGACGCGGAAGGTTACTCGTGGGTCGGTCCCACCCCGGGCACCGACCCGCCTATGCGTCAGCCGTTGCCTGGCTGCGGCGCCAGCGGATGCCTGCCTCGATGAAGCCGTCGATGTCGCCGTCGAGCACGGCCGAGGGGTTTCCGACCTCGTGCTCGGTGCGCAGGTCCTTGACCATCTGGTACGGGTGCAGCACGTAGGAGCGCATCTGGTTGCCCCAGGACGAGCCGGCGTCCTTCAGCGCGTTCATCGCCGCCTTCTCCTCCCGGCGGCGCTGCTCCAGCAGGCGCGACTGCAGCACCCGCATCGCCGCCGCCCGGTTCTGGATCTGCGACTTCTCGTTCTGGCAGGACACGACGATGCCGGTGGGCAGGTGGGTGATCCGCACGGCCGAGTCGGTGGTGTTGACGCTCTGCCCGCCGGGGCCGGAGGAGCGGAACACGTCGATGCGGATCTCGTTCTCCGGGATGTCGACGTGGTCGGTGGTCTCGGTGACCGGCAGGACCTCGACCCCGGCGAACGACGTCTGCCTGCGGCCCTGGTTGTCGAACGGCGAGATCCGCACGAGCCGGTGGGTGCCCTGCTCGACCGAGAGGGTGCCGTAGGCGAACGGCGCGTGCACCTGGAACGTGGCCGACTTGATGCCCGCCTCCTCCGCGTAGGAGGTGTCGAGGACGTCGACGCCGTAGCCGTGCCGCTCGGCCCAGCGCAGGTACATGCGCATGAGCATCTCGGCGAAGTCGGCGGCGTCCACCCCGCCCGCCTCGGAGCGGATCGTCACCAGCGCCTCGCGCGGGTCGTACTCGCCCGACAGCAGGGTGCGCACCTCGAGCGAGGCGATCTCCTCGCGGAGCTTGGCCCGCTCGGCGTCGGCGTCGGCGATCGCGGACTGGTCGCCCTCGTCCTCGGCCAGCTCGTAGAGGATCGGCAGGTCCTCGAGCCTGCGCCGCAGGTCGTCCAGGCGGCGCAGGTCGCCCTGTGCGTGGGCGAGGCGGCTGGTGACGCGCTGGGCCGCCTCCGCGTCGTCCCACAGGTCGGGCTGGCCGGCCTGGTCGGAGAGGTCGGCGATCTCGGCGCGCAGCGCGGGCAGGTCGGTGACCGCCTCGATGCTCTCCAGGGTGGCGGAGAGGTCCTTCAGATCGGCCGCGGCGTCGGGGTTCACAACACTTCAGGCTACGCGCAGGCGGGGGCCACTCACTCCGGGATGGCGTCGATGAGCTTGAGCACCGCGCGGACGTGGGCCACCGCGAAGTCGGCCGCCGCTTTCCGGTACGGGTCGCGCTCGGCGCGGGCCGCCGCGCGGGCCGCCGCGAGCCGCTCGGTGTAGGCCTCCCGGCTGGTACGCACCAGCTCGGCCCGCTGCTTGGGGCCGAGCGTGCGGGCGTGCAGCAGCCGCAACACCAGCGGGCTGCGCAGGCTGTCCGCGCCCCGGCCGGCCGCCACCCACGCCCGGAACGCCCGCTTCCCCTGGGCCGTGAGCACGTACTGCTGCGACGCGCGCGGCCCCTGTTCCCCCCGTTCGAGCAACCCGGCGGCCGCGAGCGCCGGCAGCTCCCGGTAGACCTGGCTGCGGGTGACCGAGAAGAAGGCGCCGAAGCGCTCCTTGGCGGCCGTGACGAGCTGTCCGCCCGACATGGGGCCCTCGTGCAGGAGGCCGAGCAGCGCGGCGGCGGTGGCGTTCACGGCGGGAGCTCGCGGGGCCGGCATGCGGGCCACCGTGCCATCCGGGGCCGCGGATCGCCACGACCGTGTATCGCCGTGTTACGAAGCGTCACAGCGCGCTCGTACTTCACGCCGAGCTCACAGACGGCGCCCCAAGGTTCCCGCCAACATCCCGGCGAGCGAGGATGGACACCAGATCAGACCCGCCCGGCGTAGGCAAGGAGACGCATGGTCCGGTTCCTGGTGCGCCGCCTCGTCAACTACGTCGCGCTCTGCCTGGTCGCCACCTTCCTCGCCTTCAGCCTCGCGGCACTGACGTTCGATCCACTGGCGAACTTCGCCGAGCGCATCCCGCCGCCGCCGGCCGAGGTGATCGAGGCCAAGCGGGCCGAGCTGCGGCTCGACGAACCCGTCCCGCAGCGGTTCGTCGGCTGGCTCGGCGACGTCGTGCAGGGCGACTTCGGGACGACGGTGACCGGTGTGCCGATCTCGGACCAGCTCTACAGCCGCATCGGGGTGAGCCTGCGGCTGTTCCTCGTCGGCACGGTGCTCGGCGTCGTGGCCGGGGTGATCGTCGGGGTCGCGAGCGCGGTGCGCCAGTACCGGTTCGGCGACTACGCCGCCACGTTCTTCTCGTTCCTCGTGCTGTCGACCCCGGTCTTCGTGCTGGCACAGCTGCTCAAGTTCGGCGGCCTGCAGCTCAACGAGGCAGCGGGGACGACGATCCTCTACTTCCAGGGCGAGGTGACGCCGAGCTTCCAGGGCAGCGCACTGGCCGAGCTGGTCGACCGCCTGCAGCACCTCGTGCTCCCCACGCTCGCCATCGCGCTGGGCCAGATCGCCTACTACAGCCGCTACCAGCGCAGCGCGATGCTCGACGTGCTCGGCAGCGACTTCCTGCGCACCGCGCAGGCCAAGGGCCTCACCCGCCGCCGTGCGCTGTTCACCCACGGCCTGCGCACCGCGCTCATCCCGATGGCCACGCTCTTCGCGTTCGGGTTCGGGCTCCTCGTCACCGGGGGCGTGTTCACCGAACGCATCTTCGGCTGGTTCGGGATGGGCGACTGGCTGGTCTACGGCGTGCAGCAGCAGGACACGAACATCGTCGCGATCGTCACGCTCTTCATCGCGATCCTCGTCCTCGTCTCGGGCTGGCTGTCCGACGTCCTCTACGCCGCACTCGACCCGCGCATCAGGATCAGGTGAGAAGGCATGTCCGCACCGGTCGAGAGCTCCGCGCCCGTCGGGCCCGCCGAGCCCGTCGTGGCGGGACGGACCACCCGCGGCCGGCTCGTCGCTCGCCGCTTCCTCCGCAACTGGCAGGGGCTGCTCGGCCTCACCTCGATCGTGCTGCTGTTCGCGCTCGCCTACATCGGCCCGCTGGTGAACGACTGGGGGTACGACCAGCTCGACTACACCTCGTTCCTCGAGGCGCCGTCCGCGGACCACTGGTTCGGCACGACGCAGGTCGGCGCGGACGTCTTCGCGCAGACCATGCGCGGACTGCAGAAGTCGCTCGTCATCGGGCTGCTCGTCGGCCTGATCTCGACCGGCCTCGCGGCGGTCGTCGGCGCGGCGGCCGGCTACTTCGGCGGCTGGGTCGACCGGGTCCTGATGTGGGTCGTGGACCTGCTGCTCGTCCTGCCCTCGTTCCTGATCATAGCCATCCTCTCCCCGACCTTCCGCGGCGAGACGTGGCTGGTCTTCGTCGTGCTGCTCGCCGCGTTCGGCTGGATGATCACGGCCCGGATCGTGCGCGGCATGACGCTCTCGCTGCGCGAGCGGGAGTTCGTCAAGGCCGCCCGTTTCACGGGCGTGCCCCCCTGGAAGATCATCTTCCGGCACATCGTGCCGAACATGTCGTCACTGCTGATCATCGACGCGACCATCACCGTCGGGTCCGCGATCCTCGCCGAGACGGGCCTGTCGTTCTTCGGTTTCGGGGTGCAGCCGCCCGACGTGTCGCTGGGCTCGCTGATCGCCGCGGGCACCGACTCCGCACTGACCTACCCGTGGCTCTTCCTCTTCTCCGCGGGTTTCCTGGTGGTGGCGGTGCTGTCGGTGAACCTCGTCGGCGACGGCCTGCGTGACGCGCTCGACGCCAGTTCCCAGCGTGCGGCCAAGGGCGACCGATGAGCCTCGCTGAACCTGTTTTCGACGAGCCGATGGCGGCGAACGAGCCCGTGCTGTCCGTGCGGGACCTCACCGTGTCGTTCCCCAGCGAGGCAGGGCGGGTCGAGGCGGTCCGCGGGCTGGACCTCGACCTCGCGCCGGGCGAGGTGCTCGGGATCGTCGGGGAGTCCGGATCGGGGAAGTCGGTGTCCTCGATGGCCGTCATGGGGCTGCTGCCCGGCCAGGCGCGCGTCACCGGCTCCGTGCGGTTCCAGGGCGTCGAACTGCTCGGCAAGCCGGACGCCGAGCTCTCCCGGATCCGCGGCCGCAAGATCGCGATGGTGTTCCAGGACCCGCTGTCCGCGCTCACGCCGGTCTACACCGTCGGCGACCAGATCGCCGAAGCCCTGCGGATCCACCGGCGCGGCATGTCTGCGTCCGCCGCCCGCGCACGGGCGGTGGAGCTGCTCGACCTCGTGGGCATCCCGAACGCCACCGCGCGGGCCCGCGCCTTCCCGCACGAGTTCTCGGGGGGCATGCGGCAGCGCGCGGTGATCGCCATGGCCATCGCCAACGACCCCGACCTGATCATCGCCGACGAGCCGACCACCGCGCTCGACGTCACCGTGCAGGCGCAGGTGCTGGAGGTGCTGAAGACCGCGCGGGCGGTCACCGGTGCGGCGATCATGCTGATCACCCACGACCTGGGCGTCGTCGCCGGCACCGCCGACCGCGTGATGGTCATGTACGCGGGCCGGGCGGTGGAGACCGCGCCCGTCGACGAGCTGTTCGCACGCCCGCGGATGCCCTACACCCTCGGTCTTCTCGGCTCACTCCCCCGGCTCGACGCGGACGAGCGACGGCCGCTCGTCCCGATCGAGGGGCAACCGCCCGCACTCACCGACATGCCGCCGGGCTGCCCGTTCTCCCCGCGCTGCCCCCTCGCCGTCGACCTCTGCCGCGAGGTCGAGCCCGAGCTCGCGCCGGTCGCGGGCGCTGATCACCGGGACGACGAGCACCGGGACGACGAGCACCGGGCGGCCTGCCACCGCAGCAGCGAGCTCGAACGGCGTGACGCCGCCGACGTGTACGGGGCGGAACCACCGCCCGGGCCGCCGGAGACGCCGCGCGAGCAGCGGGACACCGTCCTGCGCGTCGACGGCATGATCAAGCACTACCCGGTCTCGACCGGAACGGTCTTCCGCAGGCGGGTCGGCACCGTGCACGCCGTCGACGGGGTCGGCTTCGACATCCGGGCGGGCGAGACGCTCGGCCTGGTCGGGGAGTCGGGTTGCGGCAAGACCACCACCCTGATGGAGATCCTCGGGCTCGAGGCGCCCGAACGCGGCACGGTCGAGGTGCTCGGCCGCGACGTCCGCACGTTGACCACGAAGGACCGCAGGGCGCTGCGACGGGACGTCCAGGTGGTGTTCCAGGACCCGATCGCCTCGCTCGACCCGAGGATGCCGGTCGCCGACATCCTCGCCGAGCCGCTCGTCACCCACGACGTGCCGCGGGACGAGGTCCGGCGGCGGATTCCCGCGCTGCTGCAGCTGGTCGGGCTGCGCCCGGAGCACGCGAGCCGCTACCCCGCGGAGTTCTCCGGCGGACAGCGCCAGCGGATCGGCATCGCGAGAGCCCTGGCGCTCGAACCGAAGCTCCTCGTCCTGGACGAGCCGGTGTCGGCACTCGACGTCTCCATCCAGGCCGGCGTGATCAACCTGCTCGAGGACCTGCGGGTCCGGTTGGGGCTCGCGTACCTCTTCGTCGCCCACGACCTGTCGGTCGTGCGGCACATCGCCGACCGGGTCGCCGTGATGTACCTCGGGCGGATCGTGGAGATCGGCGACGTGCGCACCGTGTTCCGGGCGCCCGAGCACCCGTACACCCAGGCGCTGCTCTCGGCGATCCCGGTGCCCGACCCCGCGGTCGAGCGCTCCCGCGAACGCATCCTGCTCACCGGCGACCTGCCCAGCCCGGCCGAACCACCGTCCGGGTGCCGCTTCCGCTCCCGGTGCTTCCGGTACGCCGCGCTCGACGCCGTCGATCGGCAGCGGTGCGAGACCGACGACCCGCGGCTGGAGCCGCCGCCCGGCAAGGCCCGCGAGACCCACGACCACGAGGTGGCCTGCCACTACGCCGCACCGCACGCCGTGCTGTGACGTTGCAGTTGTGAGAGGGCCGTGACAGGAAGGACCACCATGCGAATCCGGTCGACGACCGTCATGGCGCTCGTCACCGCGCTCGCCGTGAGCGCCTGTGGCGGCGGTTCCGGCGGAGGTGGTGGCGCCCCGGTGGTGGCGCCCGACCAGCAGCAGCAGGGCCAGAACGAGATCAATCCCGTACCGCGGGACCAGATCCCGGACGGCGGTGACCTGCGTTGGCCGCTCGACCAGCTCCCGGACAACTTCAACCGCAACCAGGTCGACGGGACGCTCGGCGTGAACGGCGAGGTCATGTCGGCGTTGATGCCCGGCGCCCACCGCACCCTGCCCGACGCGACCGTCGAGGTGGACACCGACTACTTCACCTCGATCGAGCTGACCTCCAGCGAGCCGCAGACCATCACCTACACGCTCCGGCCGGAGGCCGCCTGGGACGACGGCACGCCGATCACGTGGCGCGACCTGCAGGCCCAGTGGCAGGCCCTGAACGGCAGCAACCCGGCGTTCCTGGTGGCCTCGACCACGGGGTACGAGGACATCGCCTCGGTCGAGCGCGGCGCGGACGACAAGCAGGCCGTCGTCACGTTCGCCCGGGTGTTCAGCGAGTGGCGCAGCCTGTTCAGCCCGATCTACCCGGCGTCCACCAACACCGATCCGGCAGTGTTCAACAGCGGCTGGATCAACGCCGTGCCGACCTCGGCGGGGCCGTTCCGGTTCGAGACCGTCGACACCACCGCCCAGACGATCACCCTGGCGCGCAACGAGAAGTGGTGGGCCGATCGGCCGAAGCTGGACCGCATCATCTTCCGGGTCGTCGAGCGCGGAGCGCTGGCCGATGCGCTCGCCAACAACGAGATCGACTGGTACTCGATCGGCTCGGACGTCAACCTGTTCGCCCGCGCGCAGACCATCCCGGGCACCGAGATCCGGCAGGCCGTCGAGCCGCGGTACAACCACATCACGTTCGGCGGCGCGCCCGGCGCCCCGCTGGCGGACCCCGCGCTGCGCCGCGCGGTCGCCCGGGCCATCGACCGGCAGGCCATCGCTCGCGCGCTGATCGGCCAGATCGTCCCGGAGACCACGCCACTGGGGAACTACATCTACGTGCAGGGGTCGAGGAACTACGTCGATCACTCACAGGTGGTGGCCTTCGACCCGGCGGCGTCCGCCGCCGCACTCGACCAGCTCGGCTGGACGTCCCCCGGCGCGGGGCAGGTCCGCACGAACAACGGGCGCCCGCTCACCCTGCGGCTCGTGACCGACGCGGGCAACCCGATCACCGAGCGGGTCACGGCGCTGGTCCGGTCCCAGCTCGCCGCCGCCGGCATCGGCGTCGAGCTCGTGCAGGCCGCGGCAGGTGACTTCTTCGACCAGTACGTCACGCCGGGCAACTTCGACATGGTGACGTTCGGCTGGGAAGGCACGCCGTTCCCGGTCACGTCGACCCGCAACGTCTACTCGACCACGGGTGAGCAGAACTACGGCCACATCGGCACCCCCGAGATCGACGCGTTGTACGACCAGGCGATCCGCGAGCTCGACGACGCCCGGCGGATCGAGCTCGGCCAGCAGATCGACCAGCTGCTCTGGCAGGAGATGCCGCAGCTACCGCTCTACCAGTCCACCGGTGCCTACGCCGTGCGCAGCACGGTCGCCAACTACGGAGCTCCGGGTTTCGCCTCCGTCGACTACGCCGACATCGGTTTCGTCGGCTGACCAGACCAGGGAGAACGATGAGAACCCGTTCGCGCCGTCTCGCGGTGGGCGCCGTGGCCATGGCGTTGCTGCTGACCGCATGCGGTGGAGGTGGCGGCGCCGGTGACGCGGGCGGCGGGCTCGCCGGGATCGACGAGCAGCAGCGGGGTGTCAACGACATCAACCCCGTCGCGCGCGAGCAGGTCCGCGACGGCGGGGACCTGCGCTGGCCGATCGACGCGATCCCGGACAACTTCAACATCAACCACGTCGACGGCAACCTCGTCGACAACCGCGAGATCGTCGAAGCCCTGCTGCCCGGCGCGTTCGTCCGCGAGGCCGACGGCACCGTGAGCCTCGACGAGGACTACTTCACCTCGATCGAGCTCACCTCCACCGCCCCGCAGGTCGTGACCTACACGATCAACCCGGCTGCCGGCTGGGACGACGGCACGCCGATCACGTGGCGCGACCTGCAGGCCCAGTGGCAGGCGCTGAACGGCACGAACCCGGCCTACCTGCCCGCCGACACCGCCGGGTACGACAGCGTGGCGTCGGTCGAGCGGGGCGTGGACGACAAGCAGGCCGTGGTCACGTTCGCCACCCCCTACGCCGAGTGGCGCGCGATGTACGAGCACATCTACCCGGCGGCAACCAACACCGACCCGGAGGCGTTCAACCGGGGCTGGCTGACCTCGATCGGAACGACGGCGGGCCCGTTCCGCGCCGAGAACGTCGACACCACCGGGCAGACGATCACCCTCGTCCGCAACGAGAAGTGGTGGGGCGAGCCCGCGAAGCTGGACCGCATCATCTTCCGGGTCGTCGAGCGGAGCGCGCTCGCCGACGCGCTGGCGAACAACGAGATCGACAGCTACCGCATCGGATCGGACGTCAACCTGTCCGCCCGTGCACAGGGAATTCCCGGCGTGGTCGTGCGGCAGGCCGTCGAGCCCCTGTTCAACCACATCACGTTCAACGGCGGACCGGGCGCCGTCCTGTCCGATCCCGCGCTGCGCCGGGCCATCGTGCAGGGCATGGACCGCCAGGCCATCGCGACCGCCCTCGTCGGCCAGATCGTCCCGACCATCACGCCCCTCAACCAGTTCATCTTCGTGCAGGGGTCGGAGAACTACGTCGACCACGCCCAGGGCGTCGCGTACGACCCGGCAGCCGCGGGTGCCGCCCTCGACGCGCTGGGCTGGGTCTCACCGGGCGAGGGCCAGGCCCGCGTGCGCAACGGGCAGCCGCTGGACGTGCGCTACGTCGCGACCGCGGGCAACCCCATCAGCGAGCGGATCGTCGCCATCACCTCGCAGCAGCTGCGGGCGATCGGGGTGGGCGTCGAGGTGGTCCCGGTGGCCTCGGCGGACCTGTTCGACCAGTACGTGAACCCCGGGAACTTCGACATGATCGGCTTCGCGTACTCCGGCTCGCCGTTCCCGATCACGAGCAGCCGCGAGGTCTTCGTCTCGGGCAGCGAGTCGAACGTGAGCCGCATCAACACCCCGGAGATCGACGCCCTGTTCGCGCAGGCCAGCGCCGAGCTCGACGACGCGAAGCGCATCGAGCTCTGCCAACGGATCGACCAGGCGCTCTGGGAGCAGATGCCCTACGTGCCGCTGTACCAGGCCACCGGAGCGGTCGCGGTGCGCAGCACGCTCGCGAACTTCGGCGCCAAGGGGTTCGCCGACCTCGACTACACCGAGATCGGCTTCACCGCGTGACGTGACCCGGGCCCTGCGGTACGGGCTGGTCACCACCGGGCTCGTCCTCACCGTGTGCGCCGTGCTCGCCCTCGTCGCGGGCACGGCGCTCACGGCCGCCTCCCGGCAGCTGGCACCCTTCACCGGGCGGACCGTCGGCACGGTCAGCGCGGTCGACGGGAACCGGGTCGAGGTGCGCTGGACCCCGGAGGGCGGCACCGAGCGGACCGATCCCGTCGAGCTCGCCGGCCCGGCACCCCCGGTCGGCACCCGCACCGAGGTGGCCTACGACCCGGACGCTCCGGGCACGCCGCTCGTGCCCGGAGCGGCCGTCCTCGCCGATGCGGACAGCGAGCTCGGCACCCTGTACCTGGCGGCCACCGTCGCCGCCCTCGTGGTCCTCGTGGGCGGCTGGCAGCTCTCGAGCCGCAGGCACGCGGCCGCACGCCCCGCGCGGAGCGTCCCGGTGCGCCGCGTGCGGATCCAGTCCGGGCTCATCGCCCGCAGCTGGCTGGAGACCGAGACGGCGCCCCACCGCTGGATCCCGGTCCACTTCGACCCGGTGCTCGTCGGGCTCCCCTCACCCGCGACCGTGCGCGTGCACGGCGACCCGCTGCGCGACCGCCTCGTCGCCGTGGACGTGGAGGGGCGGGTGCTGCACCCGTCCGGGCCGGTCCGGACGCGGGAGCCGCGCGGTCGGCGCACCGACAACCCGGCCGCGCCGGACGCGTCGACGATCGAGCGGATGGCCCGCCTCGCGCCGCTGCGCCGGCAGTTCCGCGCGGACCTCCCACTGCTGCTCCCGGCCCCGATCGCCGCCCTGCTGTGGACCGTCGTCGACGGCGCCGGGATCACCACGTGGACAGCGACGACCGCCCTGCTCGGTGCGCTCGGGCTGTGGCTCGCCGCCCTCCGCGGCTCCGACCCGAGCTGACGCGTTCCCCGACTCGCGTAGCCCCCGCAGCGCGGTGCGCCGCGGGCTATGCCGGGAGCGTCAGGTCGGCGATCCGGACGCGGTGGGCGTCGGCGTCGCCCCACTGCCCGGCGAGGCGCTTGGCGCGCTTGTAGAAGAAGTGCGCCTCGTGCTCCCAGGTGTAGCCGATGCCGCCGTGGTACTGGATCATCGCGCCCGTGGCCTGCAGCGCCACGTCGCTCGCCTTCGCCTTCGCCACGCTGACGGCGAGCGGCGCGTCCGCAAGGCGCTCGTCCACGGCGTGCGCGGCGTACAGCGCCGCGTGCTCGGCCATCGTGACGCCCACGTGCAGGTCCGCCAGCGCGTGCTTGATCGCCTGGAACGACCCGACCGGCACGCCGAACTGCTGGCGCTCGCGGTCGTAGGCGACGGTGCGGGTGATCGCCTCGCGCGCGATACCGACGAGGTCGGCCGCGACGAGCACGGTGGCCCGGGCTGCGAGCTCGTCGATCACCTCCGCGGTCGCTCCCGGCAGCGGCTCCCCCGTGGCGGCGTCCAGGTCGGCGAGCCGGGTGGTGCCGTCGTGGGACCCGCGCGGTGTGGCGGTCGCCCCCTGGACCAGCGTCAACCCGTCGCCGGACCGCGCGACAACCACGTCCGCCACCGCGCCGTACTCGACGGCGGGCAGGGCGCCGGGGGCACTGCCGCGCAGGGTGAACGCCCCTACGGCCTCGCCCGCGGCGAACCGGGGCAGCCAGGCCGCCTTCTGCTCGTCGGAGCCTGCGAGGCGGAGCGCTTCGCCCGCCAGCACGGTGCTGCGCCACGGCCCGGGAGCCACGCCCGCGCCGAGCGCCCGTGCGATCACCTGGGCCTCCACGAGGCCCAGGCCGAGGCCGTCGTGCTCCTCCGGAACGAGCACGGCGAGCCAGCCCTGCTCGCCCGCGGCCTTCCACAGCGAAGCGGGGTGCCCGTCACCTCCGGTGTCCTCGAAGACGGTGCGAACGGCGTCCAGGTCGAACCGGTCGGCGAGGTAGCCGCGCACGGCGCCGTCGAACTCGCGCTGGTCCTCGGTGAGTGCGAAGAACATGATCGCGTCCTCTCGGCGTCCGCTACCTCGGCAGGCCGAGCACGCGCTCGGCGGTGACGTTGCGCTGCACCTGGGACGAGCCGCCCCAGATGGTGACCGACCGGGACCACATCGACTGGGCGTGCAGCGGGCGCAGGTCCAGCCCGTCGATCGAGTCGAGCGTGGCGTCCTCGCCGAGGAGGTCGTCGAAGACCTCCCAGAGGTCCTGGTACGTCTCCGACCACTGCAGCTTGGTCATCGACGCCTCGAAGCCGAGGTCGCGGCCCTGCTCGACCTGCGTGAGAACGTGCATCGCGTGCAACCGCAGGCATTCGAGCTCGGTGAGGACGCGGGCGAGCTCGCCGCGCACCACCGGGTCGCGGTGGCGGCCGAGGCGCTTCGCGACGGCGGCGATCTCGTCGTACTGGCGCCGGAACTCCGTGTACTGCGCGATCCCGGACGCCCCGCGCTCGAACGACAGCAGCAGCATCGCCGTGCGCCAGCCCTCGCCGATCTCGCCGAGGCACTCGCCGGCCGGGACGCGGGCGTCGTCGAAGAACACCTCGCCGAACTCGCTGGCCCCGCTCATCTGCTTGAGCGGCCGGGCGTCCACACCCGGCTGGTGCATGTCGATGAGCAGCATGGAGATGCCGCGGTGGCGCTGCGACCCCGGTTCCGTGCGGACCATGGTGAAGATCTTGTCGCCGTGGACGGCGTTGGTGGTCCACACCTTCTGCCCGTTGACGACGAAATCGTCGCCGTCGCGGACCCCGCGGGTGGAGATCGCGGCGAGGTCGGACCCGGCGCCGGGCTCGGAGAAGCCCTGGCACCAGATCACCTCGTTGCGCAGCAGCGGCCCGATGATCTCCTTCTTCTGCGCGTCCGTGCCGATCGCCATGACGGTGGGCGCGAGGAAGGTCAGGCCGAGCGCGTTGACGGTGCGGGGCGCGTTCGCGCGCACCATCTCCTCGTCGTAGATCGCCTTCATGCCCGCGGTGCCGCCGCGGCCGCCGTACTCGGTGGGCCATGCGATCCCGGCGAAGCCCGCCTCCGCCTTGTCGCGTTCCCAGTCCCGGCGCAGCCGGAAGCTCTCATCGGGGTCGAGCGCCTCCCAGAACCCCGGGCGCGTCCACTCCTCCGGGATGTTCGCCCGCAACCACGTCCGCAGCTCGCGGCGGAACTCCTCCTCCGCTGCGGTGTAGGTCAGGTCCATCGCGGCCTCCTCGCGCGCATCGGCGACTCGCCACCCACCTTGGCATACCCGCGGGTAACCTGCGCCACCTCCGGCACGGTGGGTGAGGACGCCCGGCGTTCCCAGGTACTCTCCGCATATGCGCACTGAGCGGGTGACGGTGAGCCTGCCGGCCGAACTGGTGGCCGAGGCCCGCAACGCCGTGCGGCGCGGGACCGCGCGGAGCATCTCCTCCTACATCGCGGAGGCCGTGTCGGCGCGGCAGCTGCGCGACCGGTCACTGGCGGCGCTCGCCGATCTCTACGGCGGCCCGCCCCCTCCCGACGAGCTCGCGGAGGCACGACGAGCTCTGCGCCTGGTGCGTCGGGCTGCCGCCGTCTGATGCCGGCATGATCGGCGGGCGGGTCCTCGACGCCACCGCGCTCGCCGCCTTCGCCATCGGCCGGCCCGTGTACGTGCGGGCGCTGGTGTGGGCGGCCGTCGAGGAGAACATCGTGCTGGCCGTGCCGAGCGCCGCTCTCGGCCGCGCGTGGTCGATGCTCGAGCCCGAGCACCACCCGGCCCTCCAGGTGTTGCTCGACCTGCCCAACACGGTGATCGACGAGCTCGGCACGGTGTCGGCGCACGAGTCCGGGCTGCTGCTGGCCGCGTCCGGCCAGGACGACATCGTGGCCGGTCAGGTGGCCGCCAGCGCCAAGCGTCGGGGCTGGCCCGCGGTGACGGGTGATCCCGCGGCCCTGCGCAAGCTGGACACGACGGTGGCGATCGAGGAGCTCCCCTGATCGGCAGGTCGGTGCGAGCGGGGCGGTCGCGTCAGCCCGTCAACCGGTCGCGCAGCCGGGCGAGCGCATCCTCCTCCAGCCCGTGGGCGCGCAACCAGCCCGCGGCACCGCCGTGCTCGGCGTCCAGGTGGTCGAGCACGGCGGCCATCGCCTCGGCCCGCGGCAGGTGCGGGGTGAGGTCGTCCGGCATGGGGTCGCCCGACGCCGCGGTCCACCTCCGGAACAGCGCCTCGATCCGCTCCCCGGAGAGCGCGTAGTCGGCCACGACGGCGTCGCGTTCGACGCCCACGGCGTCCAGCACGAGCGCCACGAGCACGCCGGTGCGATCCTTGCCCGCCGCGCAGTGCACGAGGGTCGGGCCGGCCGCGGAGAGCCTCCGTACGGCCGCGACGACGTTCTCGGCGCGGTCGCGCAGGTAACCGAGGTAGATGTGGACCAGCGGATCCACGTCCTCCTCGGTCTCGGGGAGCTCGCGCCCCTCCTCGGGGATGAAGCTCAGCGCGACGGTCTCGACGCCGGCCTCCGCGAAGGCCGCCGGGCTCACCGACCGCTCCCGCTCGCGCTCCGTGCGCAGGTCGAGCACGAGCCGCAGCCCGAACTCCTCGACGAGGTGGGTGATGTCGGCCTGCGTGCAGTACCGCAACGAGGCGCTCCGCAACAGCACCCCTCGCCGGGTGGTGCCGCCGTCGCGCAGCGGCAGCCCGCCGACGTCACGGATGTTGTCGAGACCTTCCAGAGCGAGCCAGCGATCCACGGGTGCAGCCACGACACCACCCTCGCATGCGGAACATCATCAGACACCACCACGTATCGTGTGTCAGGTGGAGCAGGAACTGGTGGCCGCGGCGCTGACGGTGGCGCGCGCCCGTGGCCGCGACGTCGCGGACGTGCCGCTCGCGGCGATCGCCGCCGCGGCAGGCATGTCCCGCAGCACGCTGCTGCGGCGGCTCGGCGGCACCCGCGGGCCGCTGGACGACGCCGTGCGGCGCGCGGGCGTCGACCCGGGTGGCCGCCCCCCGGCCCGGGAGCGCGCGATCGCGGCCGCCGCGTCGCTCATCGCCGAGCAGGGGCTCGGCGCCACCACCCTCGACGCCGTCGCCGCGGCGGCCGACTGCGCCCTGCCCACCCTGCACGGCCTCTTCGAGGGGCGGGACGGCCTGCTCACCGCGGTGTTCGACCGCTTCGGCCCGCTGCCCGACCTCGAGGCGCTCGCCGCCGATCCGCCGGACGACCTCTGCGAGCTCCTGCGCGAGGTACACCGGGCGATCATCAGCGCCTTCGCGCGGGAACCTCGCGTGCTGCCGGCGATCTTCGCCGACGCATGCGGCCGGCCCGGCGGTCCCGGCCAGGCGATGCTGAAGGCGATGGTCCCGCGCACGACGGAGAGCCTGCGGGCGCTGCTGTCCCCGCACATCGAGGCGGGACGACTGCAGCCGCTCCCATTCCCGATGCTCGTCCAGCTCCTGCTCGGGCCGATCGTCACGCACATGCTGCTGCGTCCGACCCTCGAGGCAGCGCCGGGCGGGGAACTACCGTCCGTCGACGAGATCACCGACACGCTCGCGAGCACCTATCTCCGCGCGGTCGCGACCTGATCTCGGCCTCACCCGATCGGGTACGCCACGAGCGCCCGTCCCGGCGCGGGTCCTGCCGACGGCGAGCCGGTCGTCCACGGGCGGTCGGCGCTGGTCCCGGCGCTGCCGGATGATCATGGTGGTGGGTGGGGACCACGAGGTGCCGCACGTGCTGAACGAGTGCCGCGAGCCACACCGTAGGCTGCGGCGAATGAGTGACCGACGAAGGTCACGCAGAGTCGCCGCCACGGACCCGAGGGAATCGATGACGGACCCCCGCGCCAACCTGATCCGCCAGCAGCTCGCCGACCTGGGCAGGCGGCACGCCGCCGAGGAGAACGCCAAAGCGGCCACACCACGCGCAACCCGCGTGCTCATCATCGGGAACTTCGGCAACGGCAACACGGGCGACGAGGCGATGCTCGCCCGCACCCTGCAGGAGCTGCCCGAGGACACCGATGTGCGCGTCGTGTCGCGCAACCCTCGGATGGTGGAGGCGCTGCACCGGGTGCCCGCCGTGCCGATGGAGGGCATCCCCTTCATCAAGTCGCTGAAGTGGTGCGACGGGATCGCGGTCGTGGGTGGCGGTCTCTTCGGCACCGGCGCGTCGTCGTTGGTGCAGGCCCTTCCCGCGATCGTGTGGGCGGCCACAGCCCGTGGCCGCGACATCACCTACCTGGCGATCGGCGTGTACCCCGGCACCCCGGACCGGGTGCTCGACCTGCTGCGCCGCTCGGTGCGCAAGCCGGGGCGGATCAGCGTGCGCGACGAGGTCTCGGCGGCCGTGCTCGGTGACCGGATCGTCGCGCCGGTCGTCGGCGACCTCGCGATGGGCCTCAAGCCGGCCCCGCCCGCCGACGCACGGCGCGCACTCGCCGCCGCCGGCGTCGACCCCGCGGTGCCGCTGCTGCTCGTCGCCCCGAAGGCGCTGCCCAACCCCATCCTCGTCGACGCGCTGCAGGACGCGGCGGAGATCCTCGGGCGCCGCTGGATCGAGCGCGGCGGCGCGGTCGCCGGCCTCGCGATCAGCACCCACGCCGACTACGGCCTCGGCCTCGCCCGCCGCGACGAGGTGCTCATCAACGAGCTCGGCCAGCGGCTCGGGCGCAAGGTGCCCGTGCTCGGCCCGCAGCTGGAGCCCACCCTGGCCAAGGCCGTGGTCGGCGAGGCCGACGCGCTGTTCGGGCTGCGCATCCACTCACTGGTCTTCGCGGTGTCCATGGGCGTGCCCTGCCTGGGCGTCGGCTGGGAAGAGCGCACCACGGCGTTCCTGGCCGAGCACGAGCAGTCGGCGATCAGCACCCGCCCGCCGGTCGAGGACCTGCACTCGTGGGTGGACCAGACGCTCCCCGCGCGCTGGTCGGCCCGCCCGCGCCTGCTCTCCTCGTAGGGCCCGGCAGGTTCAGACCCCCTCTGCCGGGGTGCGGCGGAGCAGGGGCGGGAGGAGGCGCGCACCCGGCCCGAGCTCCGAGACCCGGTCCTCCGGGTTGTACAGGCGGCAGCGCTTGAGCGACAGGCAGCCGCAGCCGATGCACGAGTCCAGCCCGTCCCGCAGCGCGACGAGGGCCTGGATCTGCTCGTCGAGCCGCCCGCGCCACTTCTTCGACAGCCGCGACCAGTCGGCCTTCGTCGGGGTGCGCCCCTCGGGCAGCTCGTCGAGGGCCTCGCGCAGCTCGTCCAGCCCGACGCCGATGGTGCGGGCGGCGCGGATGAACGCGAGCCTGCGCAGCGCCGAGCGCTCGTAGCGGCGCTGCCCGCCGGACGTGCGCGTGGTCTTCAGCAGCCCCTCGCGCTCGTAGTACCGCAGCGCCGACTGGGGGAAGCCGCTGCGGTGCGCCACCTCCCCGATGGTGAGCAGGTCCGTCGTCTCCACGGGGTCCGTTCCTCCTTGACCTGAACCTGACTTCAAGTCGCACGGTACAGGCATGACCTTCGCGACCGCCATCGTCACCGGGGCGGGCCAGGGCTTCGGCCTCGCCCTCACCGCCTCGCTCGCCGCGCGCGGCACCACCGTGATCGCGTGCGCCCGCGACGCCGACCGGCTCCGGGGCGCCACCGCGGCCCTGCCCGGGGTGGTCGCGCTCGCGGGGGACGTCACCGATCCGGCGTTCCGCGCAGATCTCGTGGATGCCGCCGACGGCCGGCTGGATCTCCTGGTGCACAACGCCGGGGAGCTCGGCCCGTCGCCCCTGCCCACCCTGGAGCGCTACCCGCTCGACGCGCTGCGCGGGGTCCTGGAGACCACCGTGCTCGCCCCGCTGGCGCTCACCCAGCTCGCACTGCCGTCCCTGCGCGCCTCCGCCACCGGGACGGTCGTGACCCTCAGCTCGGACGCCGCCGTGGAGGCGTACGCCGGCTGGGGCGGGTACGGCGCCGCCAAGGCCGCGCTCGACCACCTCGCCGCCGTGCTGGCGGTGGAGGAGCCCGGCCTGCGGGTGCACGCGTTCGACCCCGGCGACATGCGCACCGCGATGCACCAGCGCGCCTTCCCCGGCGAGGACGTCTCCGACCGTCCCGAACCGGAGACCGTCGTGCCGTCGCTGCTGCGCCTGCTCGACGAGCGCCTCCCCAGCGGCCGGTACCGGGCTGCCGACCTCGCGCCCGCGGCGAGGAGCCCGCAGTGACCGCATCGGCCACGACGTTCACGGTGCCGCCCGAGCTCTCGGCCACCGAGCCGCCCGAGGCCCGCGGGCTCGCCCGCGACGAGGTGCGCCTGCTCGTCGCCCGGGGGCGCAGCCCGGTGCGGCACACGACGTTCCGCTCCCTTCCGGCTGCGCTGCGCCGCGGCGACCTCGTGGTCGTGAACACCTCCGACACGGAGCCCGCCGCCGTCGACGGTCACCGCGCGGACGGCACTCCCGTCACGGTGCACGTGTCCGGTCCCGCCCCGGACAACCTGCACGTCGTCGAGCTGCGGACGCCGGACGGGCAGCGGGTGACCGACGGGAACGCCGGAGAGGGCATCGCCCTGCCGTGCGGCGTGGTGGCCACCCTGCTCACCGGCCACCCCGATCCCCGGATCGCCACCGGCAGCAGGCTGTGGCGGGCCCGCATCCCGGTGGCGGGCGGGCTGCGGTCGTGGCTCGCCGAGTTCGGGCGGCCCATCCGCTACTCCTACGTGCACCGGCAGTGGCCGCTCGACGCCTACCGCACGGTGTTCGCCCGTGCGGAGGCCGAGTTCGGCAGCGCCGAGATGCCCAGCGCGGGCCGCCCGTTCACGGTCGCGGTGCTGACCGCCCTGCACGCCCGAGGCGTCCGCGTCGCCCGGATCGTGCTGCACACCGGGGTGTCGTCGCCGGAGGTCGGCGAGCCGCCGCTCCCGGAGCGCTACCGCGTCCCACCGGAGACCGCGGACGCCGTGAACGCCACGCGGGCGGCCGGCGGGCGGGTGGTCACCGTCGGCACCACGACGACGCGGGCGCTCGAGACGGTCGCCGCACCGGACGGGCACGTGACGGCGGGCGCCGGCTGGACGCACCTCGTGCTCGGCCCCGACCGCCCCGCCCGCGTCGTCGACGGCCTCGTCACCGGATGGCACGAGCCGGAGGCGTCGCACCTGCTGCTGCTCGAGGCGGTCGCCGGCGCACGGCTGGTGAGCAGGGCGTATGCCGCGGCGGTGGAACACCGGTATCGGTGGCACGAGTTCGGCGACTCCTGCCTCCTCCTCCCGGCCCAGTCCACTCGTCGTAGTGGGTGACCGCTCACCGCACTTTCAGGGCATCGCCTTCGGTTGCCTCGAGCCGCCGAACGGCATCTGAGCTGCGCTGAATTGCAGTGCCTCCGCTTGTCGGGGGGCTGCCCGCCCCAATACTCTTTCGCCCAGCGTCACGATCCGATCACGTGCAACGACTGGACCGGACTCCCCACCCGGTCCCCGGACCCCCGACCGGCAGCGCGCGAACGGATCGCTCCCCAGCGCTGAAAGGGCTGTTACGTGGCAGGACACCGCTCCCCCCGTGGTGCTCGTGCGCCCCGCACCGCCGGATCCTCCGGCACCGGCCGCCACCAGGCGGCCCACCGGCCTGCGCCCGCCGGGCCGTCGCTCGGCACGACGGTGATCGCCACCACGGCCGCCGTCGGCGCGGTGGCCACCGGCGCGTTCACCGCGATCGTCCCGGCGCTGGACGACGGAACGGCCACCTCGGCGGCCGCCGACGCCCCTTACGACGCAGCGCTCGCCTCCGCCAGCACGGACCTCGACCCGGTCGCGGCAGTCGTCTCGATGGTCCCGGTCGAGCTGACCGCGGAGGCGGAGTCCGTCGAGGACCACGTGGCCCGCGTCGTACAGGCCGCCGACCTGGCCAAGCTGCACGCCGAGCAGGCCCGCGAGCAGGCCGAGCGGGAACGGGTCGCCGCCCTGATCGAGCGCGGCGGCGTCGACGGATGGATCGCGCAGGCCCTGCAGATCCTCGACCTGCCGCAGACGCTCGCCCCCGCCGTCAAGAAGATCGTGATGAAGGAGTCGGGCGGCAACCCGCGCGCGATCAACAACTGGGACTCCAACGCCCGCCGCGGCACCCCGTCCCAGGGCCTGATGCAGACGATCCCGACCACCTACAAGCACTACGTGCATCCCGAGCTCAAGAACCGCCCGATCACCGACCCGGTCGCGAACATCACCGCGGGGATCCGGTACATGATCGACAACTACGGGATGAAGACGCTCGAGGCCGGCGGCCGCACCAACAGCGCCGGGAACTACGTCGGTTACTGAGCACCTCCCGGGCACCGGGCGGCCCGGCCTCTCCATCCCACCTGTCAGGTTCCGCCCGGAGCTGCAGGGTCTGCGTGCGCTCGCGGTCGCCCTCGTCGTGGTCCACCACGTCTCGGACGGGCGGGTCTCCGGCGGCGTCGACGTCTTCTTCCTGGTCTCGGGCTTCCTGCTCACCGGTCAGCTCGCCCGTGCCGCCGAGCGCGGCCCCCTCGACCTGCCGGCTCGCTGGAGCAGGATGGCCCGCAGGCTGTTGCCGTCGGCGACGGTGGTGCTGCTCGCCACGATCGCCGCGGGCGCGCTGCTGCTGCCCGAGACGCGGTGGCCCCAGACCGTGCGCGAGATCATCGCCAGCGCGCTGTTCCTGGAGAACTGGCAGCTGGCCGCCGACGCCGTCGACTACACCGCACGCAACAACACCACGAGCGTGGTGCAGCACTTCTGGTCGCTGTCGATCCAGGTGCAGTTCTTCCTGGTGTGGCCGCTCGCCGTCGCGCTCGTGGCCCTCGTGGCCCGCCGCGCCCCGCACCGCCTGCACGCGCACCTCACGGCGACGCTGCTCGGCGTCTTCGCGGTGTCGCTGTCGTGCTCGATCGCGCTCACGGCGGCCGACCAGCCGCTGGCGTACTTCCACTCGCTCACGCGCCTGTGGGAGTTCGCGCTGGGCGGGCTGCTCGCCCTGTGGATCGACCGCGTCCCGTGGACGCGCGGCGAGCGCGTCGCGTTCGGCTGGGCCGGCGTGCTCGGCCTGGTGGCGTGCGGCTTCGTGCTGGACGGCGGCTCGACGTTCCCCGGCTACGCCGCGCTGTGGCCGACGCTCGCCGGTGCGCTGGTGCTGCTGGGCGGGGTCACGCGGTCCGGCTACGGCGTCCACCGGCTGCTCCTGCTCCGCCCCGTGCAGTTCCTCGGCGAGGTCAGCTACCCGCTCTACCTCTGGCACTGGCCGGTGCTCGTGCTCTTCATGGTGGCCCGCGACCAGGACGAGGTCGGGCCGCTCGGCGGGATCGCCGTGATCATGGTGTCGTTCGTGCTCGCGGTGCTCACCTCCCGTTTCGTCGAGAGCCCGCTGCGGCGCGTCCGGCTCAGTGACGGCGACGCGTACCGGTACGGGGCGGCCGCGGTGGCCGTCGTGCTGCTCGCCGCCGCGATTTGGCAGTCCGCGGCCACTCGGCGTGAGATCCCCAGCGACGGGCTCGGCGGGCCGCAGTACCCCGGCGCTGCCGCGCTCGTCGACGGCGAACCCGAGCCTGCCCCGCTGCTGCCGGCGCCGGTGTCGGTGTACCAGGACTGGGTCTGGGTCCAGGACTGGGACTGCGCCCCGCTCTCCGAGGTCGCCGCCGACATCTGCACGCAGCCGGTGGAGGCCCCACCGGAGCGGCGGATCCTCGTCGTGGGGGACTCGCACCTGGAGCAGTTCATCGCCGCCCTCGTGCCGATCGCCCGGCAGCACGACTGGCAGCTGATCGGTGCGCTGCGCGGAGCGTGCCCATTCTCGACGGCGTCCGAGGTGGACCCGGACGACGCCGAGTGCGTCGCCTGGAACGCCGCTGTCGCGGACGAGATCACCGAGCTACGACCCGATGCCGTCATCACCCTCGCCACCCGCGACGTGCGCAGCGGCCTCACCGAGCAGACCCCGCCCGGGTTCGTCGAGCAGTGGCGGCGCCTCGCCGACCTCGACATCCCGGTGCTGGCCGTGCGGGACAACCCACGGTTCGCCCAGGACGTGCCCGACTGCATCCGCAGGCAGGGACGGGAAGGGGATCCCTGCGGGGTGGACCGCGACACCGTGTACGCGGCCGACCCGCCGTACGCGCAGCTGGACGTGCCGTCGAACGTGAGCTTCCTCGACCTCGCCGACTACGTCTGCACCGACACGCGCTGCCCGGCCGAGATCGGCAACGTGCTCGTGTACCTCGACGACAACCACCTCACGGCCTCCTACGCCACCACGATGGCGCCCGTGATCGAGGATCAGGTGGTGTCGGCCGTCGGCGGCTAGTGGAACGAGGCCACCCGCGCCCGCTGCCCGCCGACCGCCACGACGTCCCCGGCTCGCAGCTGCGCGCCCCTGCGCGTCTCCAGTCGGCCGTTCACCTGCACTTCCTCGGCTTCCAGCAACTCCCGCGCGTGTGCGCCGTGCTCGGCGAGCCCGGCCAGCTTGAGGAACTGGCCGAGCCGGATCGGGTGCTCGGCGACCGGGACGTCCTGGATCGGGGCGCGGCTCACCCGCTCATCCTCCCGTGACCCGGTTGCCGGCGCTGATCGGCTCGAGCGGGGCCGGCGTGGACCTCGGCCCGGTCTTCACCGTCGCTACCCGGGCTGGGGCGTGTTCGTGCTCCGACCCTGCTCAGCCGCTGCCGATCGCGTCGCGCCCGTGCCGGAGGGCGAGATCGAGCAGGCCGGGGAAGCGGGCGTCGAGATCGTCGCGGCGCAACCGGTTCATCCGGCGGGTCCCCTCGTCGCGCTGGTGGATCACACCGGTCTCGCGCAAGACCTTGAAGTGGCCGCTCTGCGTGGACTCGCTGACCGGAAGGGCGAAGGCCCCGCACGCCAACTCCCCGTCGGTCCGGCAGCAGCGAGCCGGGCGACGATGGCCAGGCGGACCGGATCGCTCAGCGCGGCCAGCACCGCCGTGAACCGCAGCTCTGCCCGTTCGCGCTGGAGATCGTGCTGCTGGTGCCGGCCGCTGCCGTGATCACGATGTTGCCCGAGACGGCGCCGAGGACCCGGGGGCGGCCCCGTCGCCCGGAGATCCCCGCGGGCATGAAGGGCCACTTCGCGACCAGTGAGACGGCCGGCTTCCTCGCGTTCACCGTGATCGGGTTGTTCCTCACCCTCGTCCCCACGTACGTGGCCACGCTGTCGGGTAGCGAGAACCTGCTGATCGTCGGTGCCGCCGTGGCGATGCTGCTCGTCTGCTCGGCGGTCGCCCAGCTCGTCGGCTACGGCAGGTGCGCCCGCACGCTGGAGCTCCTCGGCCTGCCGCTGCTGTCCGCCGGGCTGGTACTGCTCGCGGTCGCGGGCGGCGTGTCCTCGTCGTGGTTGCTCCTCGCGCGACCGTCATCGCCGGCACCGGCCACGGCCTGGCGTTCCTCGGCGGCCTGACCACGATCAACAGGTCGGCGCCCGCCGGCCGCCACGCCGAGGCGCTCGCCGCCTTCTACGTGATCATCTACCTCGGCGCCGGGGTTCCCGCCATCGGCGTCGGCTTCCTCGCCACCACCGCCGGGCTCCTCGCCGCCGTGCAGTCGTTCGCCTGCGTCGTGGCCGTGCTGTGCCTCGTGGTGCTGCTCGTCCTCACCGGCCGGACGCGCCGTGCTCACCGCGTCGTGAGCGGTGCACGGAGATCTCGACGGCCAGCGTGACATCCGCGCGTGCGGGGAGGCGGGCGATCGCACGGTCGAGCTGGTCGTCGGTGAGGTGGCGGGCACTCGGCCCCATCGCCATGA
Source organism: Pseudonocardia hierapolitana (assembly GCF_007994075.1). Taxonomy (NCBI): domain Bacteria; kingdom Bacillati; phylum Actinomycetota; class Actinomycetes; order Pseudonocardiales; family Pseudonocardiaceae; genus Pseudonocardia; species Pseudonocardia hierapolitana. The sequence continues at coordinate 2,215,539 of NZ_VIWU01000001.1, forward strand.
CGGCGTGGACCTCCGCATGGCCCAGCGCGATCCGCCGGGTCACCTGCTCGAGCGCCAGGCGCTCGAAGCCGCGGAACGAGCCGGCGAGGCGTTCGGGCTTGCGGGGATCGATCCCGATGCCGCCGACGAGCCGCCCGAGCTCCGCCAGGTGCCCCGGAAGCGGCCTGGTCACGACGACGATGCCCCCTGGCTCGAGGATCCGTTCGACCTCCGCGACGCCCCGCGGCCCGAACACGCTGAGCACCGCGGCCGCCGCACCGGTCCGCACGGGGAGCGGCTCCCACACGTCGGCGCCGATCGCGGCGGCCCGGGGGTGGGCCCTCGCCGCACGACGCAGCGCCGGCGCAGACGCCTCGACGCACAGCCCGTAGCGGTGCGAGCAGGCGTCGAGCACCGCCGCAAGGTGGTGCCCGGTGCCGCCGGCGAGGTCCACCACGATGCCGTCACCGATCGGGACGTGCGCGGCGGCCAGCTCGGCGAGCGCGGCGCTCAGCAGCCGGTAATGACCGGCACCGAGGAACCGTTCGCGGGCGGCGACCATCCGGGCGTCGTCGCCCCGGTGGCGACGATGGCCGGTGATCAGGTTGGCGTAGCCCTGGCGGGCGATGTCGAAGGCGTGCCCCGCCGGGCACAGCAGGCGGCGGTCGTCACGCCGCAGCGAGTCACTGCAGATCGGACACCGCAGCCGGTCGGCCACGGCGTCGAGCGCTGAGGAAGGAGGGTCGGATGCCATGTCCGCGTCGTCCCGTCGAATCGCACGTCAACTCGCGGCGGCGTCACGTCTGCACGCGGACCTCGGGTCGGCACGCGCGAGAGGCCGACCGTCAACACCGGTCGGCGAGGTGCACCGCCTCAGGCGGAACGGGGGCGCTTGATCAGGGCTTCACCCATGCCGCAACGCTACCCGGTCGGCTCGGTCCGGGATCGGGGACGTCCGCCGTCCACGCCGGCCAGGCTCCACAGCGCCGCGATGTAGTTCCGCCAGGTCGCCTCCCCGTCGGCGGGGCGGACACCCGCGCGGAGCGCCGCCAGCCGTCCGGGCTCGTAGAGCGAGCGCAGCACCCGGGCCAGGTCGAGCACATCGCCCGGGGAGCAGAGCAGGCCGTCCACGCCGTCGCGGACGGTCTCGGGGAAGTTCCCCACGCGTGTGGCCACCACCGGCAGCCCGTGCCAGTGGGCGAGCGCCACGAGTTGTGACGCGGTCGCTGTGCGGTACGGGAGCACGAGCGCGTCGAACCCGGCGAACAGCTCGGGGATCCGCCCGGCCGGCAGGTAGTCGGGACTCGTGTGGACCCGGTCGCCGAGCCCCAGGTCGTCGACGAGCGCGTCCAGTCGCGCACGGTCCTCGTAGAACTCGCCGACGATCCGCAGCTCGACGTCCGGGACGAGTGTCAGCGCCCTGAGCAGGACATCCACACCCTTGTACGGCCGCACCTTGCCGAAGAACAGCAGCCTGCGCCGCGGCGGGCCGTCCGGTCCCACCGGCGACCGGCCCGTCGCCGGGAGGTGCGGGGGCAGCGCGGCGACCGCGGCAGGCCGATCGGTGAGCCGCCGGAGCGCGTCCCGCTCGGCCTCGGTGTGCACGAGGATCGCGTCGGCGGACCGCATGAGCAACGACATGAGCAGCCGGTCACCCGGCCGGGGCTCGTGGGGCACCGCGTTGGCGCAGATCACGACGACCCGGGCGGCGCGGCGCGCCGCGCGGGCGATCGTGGCCAGCGCGGGAGCCTGGAACGGGACGTAGTAGAGCAGCACGACGACGTCCGACGCCGCCGCGGCCCGCCGGCCCGTGCGTGCCCACTGGAGCGGGTTGCGCCAGGACAGCGGCTCCCGGACGGTCGGGAAGACATCGGCTTCTGGCGTCGCGAGCGGGTGCAGCTCCGCCGGGAGGAGCCGGGCCGGACCTTGGCGGGTCCAGGTCCGCACATGCACCGTGTGGCCGGACGCGGCGAGGCGGTGCGCCAGCTCGTTGGTGAGGAGTGGGATGCCGCCCCGCCACGGGAAGGCCGGCCCGATCAGCGTGACGCGCACTGGCTGTGACAGGGAATCGCGGGGCTCCTCGACGTCGGACGACACGCCGGGGCCCAGGATAGCTGCTGGTCAGCGCGCGCCCGGACGCACTTTCTTGACTGATTCCAGAAAACGGGCCAGACTCGCCGCGTGCCGACGACCGCCGACTTCGAGCGCATGCTGCGCGGGGCCGCCCTGCGGGTGACCCGTCCCCGGGTCGCGGTGCTGTCCGCGGTCCACCACCATCCCCACGCCGACACGAGCGCGATCATCGCAGCCGTGCGCGAGGACCTCGGCGAGGTGTCCCACCAGGCCGTCTACGACGTCCTGAGGGCGCTGACAGCGGCGGATCTGGTGCGCTGCATCGAGCCGCCGGGCTCGGTGGCGCGCTACGAGGCGCGGGTCGGCGACAACCATCACCACATCGTGTGCCGATCGTGCGGCGCCATCGCGGATGTCGACTGTGCCGTCGGGCCCGCCCCGTGCCTGACCCCGTCGGACGACCACGGCTTCGTGATCGACGAGGCCGAGGTCGTCTACCGCGGCCTGTGCCCCACCTGCTCCACCACCACCACCACCGATTCCCGGAAGGATGCCCGTGTCTGACAGCCATGACGCTGTGATCAGCGAGGTGAACGAGGAGAGCGCAGGCGGATGCCCCGTCTCCGCCGGCCGCCGCAACCACCCGACCGAGGGCGCGGGGAACCGCGACTGGTGGCCGAACCAGCTCAACCTCAAGATCCTTCGGAAGCACTCGCCCGTGGCCAACCCCATGGACGAGGACTTCGACTACGCCGCGGAGTTCAAGACGCTCGACCTCGACGCCCTCACCCGGGACGTCGACGAGGTGCTCACGACCTCGCAGGACTGGTGGCCCGCCGACTTCGGCCACTACGGCCCGCTCATGATCCGCATGGCGTGGCACAGCGCGGGCACGTACCGGATCGACGACGGCCGCGGTGGGGCCGGCGCAGGCATGCAGCGCTTCGCGCCGCTCAACAGCTGGCCGGACAACGTCAACCTCGACAAGGCGCGCCGCCTGCTGTGGCCGGTGAAGAAGAAGTACGGCCGCAAGATCTCCTGGGCCGACCTGATGATCTTCACGGGCAACCGGGCCCTCGAGACCATGGGCTTCAAGACCTTCGGTTTCGCCGGCGGCCGCGCGGACGTCTGGGAGCCCGACGAGGACGTCTACTGGGGTCCCGAGCGCACCTGGCTCGGCGACGAGCGCTACAGCGGTGACCGGGAGCTCGAGGGCCCCCTCGCCGCGGTCCAGATGGGCCTCATCTACGTCAATCCGGAGGGCCCCAACGGCAACCCGGACCCGCTCGCCGCGGCCCGCGACATCCGCGAGACGTTCCGCCGGATGGCGATGAACGACGAGGAGACCGTCGCTCTGATCGCAGGCGGCCACACGTTCGGCAAGACCCACGGTGCGGCCGACCCCGAGCCCCACGTCGGTCCGGAGCCCGAGGCCGCCCCGATCGAGGAGCAGGGCCTCGGCTGGAAGAGCACGTTCGGCAGCGGCAAGGGCCGCGACGCGATCGGCAGCGGCCTCGAGGTCACGTGGACCCCCACGCCGACCAAGTGGAGCAACTGGTTCTTCCACAACCTGTTCCAGTACGAGTGGGAGCTGACCAAGAGCCCGGCTGGCGCGCACCAGTGGCGGCCGAAGAACGGCGCCGCCTCGAACACCGTCCCCGACCCGGAGACCGGTGATCTCAACCGCGCGCCGAGCATGCTCACGACCGACCTCGCACTGCGGTTCGACCCGATCTACGAGCAGATCTCGCGGCGGTTCTACGAGAACCCCGAGGAGTTCGCCGACGCGTTCGCCCGCGCCTGGTTCAAGCTGACCCACCGCGACATGGGCCCGATCCAGCGCTACCTCGGGCCGCTGGTCCCGCAGGAGACGCTGATCTGGCAGGACCCGCTCCCCGCCGTCGACCACGAGCTCGTCGACGCCGCCGACGTCGCCGCGCTCAAGCAGCAGATCCTCGCCTCCGGGCTGTCGGTGTCCCAGCTGGTCTCCACCGCATGGGCCTCGGCCTCCACGTTCCGCAGCAGCGACAAGCGCGGCGGGGCCAACGGGGCCCGCATCCGCCTGCAGCCGCAGCGCGGCTGGGAGGTCAACGACCCCGACACGCTCACCCACGTGCTGAACACCCTGGAAGGCATCCAGGAGTCCTTCAACAGCTCCCAGAGCGGCGCCAAGAAGGTCTCCCTCGCCGACCTGATCGTGCTCGGCGGCGTCGCAGGCGTGGAGCAGGCCGCCCGCAACGCCGGTCACGAGGTGCAGGTGCCGTTCACCCCGGGCCGCACCGACGCCACCCAGGACCAGACCGACGTGGAGTCCTTCGCTCCGCTCGAGCCGAAGGCCGACGGGTTCCGCAACTACCGCGGCAAGGGCAACCGGCTGCCCTCGGAGTACCTGCTGCTCGACCGGGCGAACCTGCTCGGCCTCAGCGCCCCCGAGATGACCGTGCTGGTCGGTGGCCTGCGGGTGCTGGGCGCGAACCACCAGCAGTCCCCGCTGGGCGTGTTCACCTCCCGGCCGGAGGCCCTGACCAACGACTTCTTCGTGAACCTGCTCGACATGGGCACCACGTGGAAGCCTGCCTCCGAGGACGCGGAGCTCTTCGAGGGCCGCGACGACACGGGCGAGGTCAAGTGGACCGGTAGCCGCGTCGACCTCGTGTTCGGCTCGAACTCCGAGCTGCGCGCCCTCGCCGAGGTCTACGCCAGCGACGACGCGCAGGAGAAGTTCGTGCGCGACTTCGCGGCCGCGTGGAACAAGGTCATGATGCTGGACCGCTACGACCTGGTCTGATCCTCGGTCGGAGCGACGGAACGGCCCTCAGGACGTCGTCCTGAGGGCCGTTCCACGTGCGCGCCAGGTGTGGTCCACGCCACCGCATGTGCGGTCGCCTCCAGGATCTCGATCAGCGCGGTGGTCGCGGGCGGGTCGGGTGGCTCGCCGTACGTGGCGGCGAAGATCTGCCGGGCGTTGCCCGCGATCTCGGTGGCGTGGATCCCCGGCGCGCGGTGCGCTTCGAGCGCGAGCCCGGGCAGGGTGCCGACACCCATGCCGGCCGCCACGAGCGACTGGGTCACGACCATGTCGTCACTGGAGTACGCGATCCGCGGGGTGAAGCCGGCGCGTTCGCAGGCAGTGATCATCGCCGCGCGACAGCGCTCGCACCCGCCGACCCAGGCGGAGGCGCGGTGGTCATCCAGGCGCTGGTCCGGCTCCCGGCTGATCAGGTGGAGCGGGTCGTCCAGCAGATGGGTCAGCCGGAACCCCTCCTCCTCGTCCGGGGCGTCGGCGTGCCGGAAGACCAGCGCGACGTCGACGTGCCCGGCGCGCAGCATCCGCAGCCCCTCGACCGGGTGTACGTCGACGAGGTTCAGCTCGATACCCGGGTACGACGCGGACAGCTCGGCCGCCGCCTTGGGGACGATCGTGCTGAGGACCGTCTGGAAACCGGCGACTCGGACCCGTCCGGCCCGGAGCCCGACGCGGGTGGCCAGCTCGACGGCGGCCGCGTCCACGCGGCCGACGATCTCGCTGGCTCGCAGGGCGAGGAGCTCGCCCTCCGGGGTGAGCCGGATGCCGCGGCCAACGCGCTGGACGAGCCGCGCCCCGGTCGCAGCCTCCAACCGCCCGAGGTGGTGGCTGACCGAGGGCTGGGAGTAGTGCAGCTCCTTGGCCGCCTCCGTCACCGACCCGTGGCGGGCGACGGCCTCCAGCACCCGGAGGTGCGTCAGGTTCATGGATCAGGATTATCTATGCAAGGCAACCAGAAATGGCAGTGGCGTCATGACTCCGTCACCCCAGCACCGCGGTCCGTGCGACCGCGCGTGCGTAGTCGGCGAAGTCAGAGGCCGGCCGGCCCAGCGCGCGCTGCACGCCGTCGGCCAGGTGGGCGTTGCGGCCGTCGAGGATCTCCTGGAGCACCGCGACCGTCCCGGCGACGGCCTCGGCCGGCGCCCCGGCCTGGATGAGCACGTCCGCGAACTCGTCGAAGGAGATCGGCCGGTAGCGCAGCGGCCGACCGACGGCGGCCGACAGCTCCGCGGCGGCGTCAGCGAAGGTCAGCAACCGCGGACCGCTCACCTCGTAGACCTGGCCGATGTGGCGGTCCTCGAGCAGCGCCGCCACCGCCACCTCGGCGACGTCGTCGGCGTCGATGAACGGTTCGGCCACCCGGCCGGCCGGGAACGCGAGCTCACCACTACGGACCAGGTCGGTCAGGAAGCCTTCGGTGAAGTTCTGGGCGAACCAGCTGCACCGCACGATCGTCCAGTCCGCCCCGGACTCATGCAGCGCTCGTTCCGCCGCCAGCGCGTTGTGCGAGCCTCGCCCGCTGAGCAGGACCAGCCGACCAGCACCGCGCTCGACCGCCTGCCGGGCGAAGGACCCGATGTGCTCGGGGGCGCTCGGGTCACCGATGTCGGGGTGGTAGCTCAGGAACGCCGCGGCGACCCCGTCCAGGGCCGGCGCCCAGCTGGAGTCGTCCTGCCAGTCGAACCGCGGTCGGCTCGACCGCGCCGCGATCCGCACCGGCACGCCCCGGTCCGACAGCCGTGCGGCGACCCGGCTCCCGCTCTGTCCGGTACCGCCGACGACCAAGGTCACCGGTCCGCTGGTGGTCGGTCCACCGCCTGCTGGGGGGTACGAGTTCGTCATGGATGAAGTCAATCCGGCGAGGATGCGCCGGGCCATGGCCGAGCAGGCCATATTCCATGTCTGTCCGTCTACCGTGGGCGGATGGACGCGCTGGCGAACCTGCTCGACGGACCCCGTGGCCGGGCCCCCGTGCTGGTTCGGATGACCATGCGGCCGCCATGGTCGGTGCGTGTCCAGGACCAAGCGCTGGTGGGGATGATCGCGATGCTGCGCGGCTCGGCCTGGGTGGTGCCCCAGGCCGGCGCCCCGGTGCGGCTCGACAACGGCGTGGTCGCGGTCCTCAAGGGTCCCGACGCGTTCACCTTCGCCGACAGCCCCGCCACCGTCCCACAGGTCGTGATCAATCCCGGGTGGCGACCCAGCACGACCCATGGCGACGATCTCGGATCGACGATGGATCTCGGCGTGCGCGCCTGGGGCAACGACCCCGAAGGATCCACGGTGGCGCTCCTGGGCTGCTACCACGTCAGCGGTGAGATCAGCCAGCGGCTGCTCGATGCGTTGCCGGAGATCCTGGTGCTGACCCCATCGATGTGGGATCCGCCACTGCTGCAACTGCTCGACACCGAGATCGCCAAGGACGAGCCCGGCCAACAGGCCGTCCTGGACCGGCTGTTCGACCTGCTGCTGATCGCCGCGCTGCGAGCCTGGTTCGCCCGACCCGACGGGCACGCCCCCGCGTGGTACCGCGCCCATCGGGACCCGGTCATCGGCCGAGCGCTGCGCATGCTGCACAGCGAGCCGTCCCATCCCTGGACGGTGGCAACCATGGCCCGCGCCGCCGGCGTCTCCCGCGGCCTGTTCGCCCGTCGGTTCACCGAACTCGTCGGCGAGCCACCGATGACCTACCTCACCGGCTGGCGCCTCGCCCTGGCCGCCGACCTCCTCTGCGAGCCCGGAACCACCGTCGAGGCCGTCGCCCTCCGCGTCGGCTACAGCAACGGCTTCGCCCTCAGCACCGCGTTCAAACGGGTACGCGGCATCAGCCCGGCCCAACACCGGGGACGGACGGTCCCGCGATAGTTGCCGCCATGGCCGACCACAGCTGGGACTCCTGCTACCTCTACCGACGGCATTCGCCGAGGCAGCTGCGTGATTGGGTGACCCGGTTGCGGTGGTTCCGGTTCTGCAGCGCGTTCGGCGCGCACAACAACGACGGCGACGATCTCCGGCTCGCGCTGCGGGCCGAGACCGAGCACGAGCTGGCCGCCGTTCTCGCGGCGCTCGGGATCACCGAGCTCGGACACGTCCGCATCGCGGGCGAGAACGCCTACGTCTGGTCCCGTCTCGGCCGCCTGGAGCTCCGGCTGTCCGACCCCGACCAGCCGTACGAGGTGACCGCCCGGACGGTCGAATCCGCTATCAGGATCGAGGCCGCGCTCGGCACGCTCACATCCTCCGTGATCGACCCGCCCCTTGACGACCCGCACTGCGTCTGCCCGAAGTACCACCCGCACCTCTGGTCACGGTGAGCCATGGCCGGTGCTTGGGAACTCCACGCCGGCGCGCTCGCCGCCGCGGCCGATGGCGTCGGACGCCGGCGTCCCGGCGTTCGAACGACCAGTCCACGACCGTTCGTAGCGCGAACGCCTCGCGGCTCCGGGCGGGCCGGTTCTCCCGAATCTCCGCCAGCAGCACTCGATGACCCCCGCAGACCTGGCGGCGGGGGCCACCGAGCGGGGTCAGCGGTGGCGACCTCGTGACCGGTGGCCGTTGATGCTCGGCATCGGTCCTGATGCGTCCGGTGTGCGCGGGCGGGGGAGCTCGGGAGCATCGGGCGGGATGCTGTGCAGGGCCGAGACGCGATTCTCGGTCCTCCAGCGGGACACCATGAAGGAGCGGATGCCCTCGACCAGAGGGGTGACGTCCTGCGGAGGCCGTACGACGAGGCGCAGGAACTGGCTGCTCATGCCCAGCTTGTTGCCGCATTCACGGACCAGGACGCCGTGCTGCGAGATCAGGTGGTCGCGCAGCTCGCCGCCGTCGATGCCGTCGGCGAGCTTCACCAGCAAGAAGTTCGCCTGGGACGAGAACACGCTGAGCTCGGGCAGTCTCGCCAGTTCCACGCCCATGCTGAAGCGGTCATGCGCCAGCATGCGCAGGCTCTCGTCGTACTCGTTGCGGTGTTCCTTCAGCATGAACACGATCGCCTCGGCGAGGGAGTTGAGGTTCCACTTCGGGAGCGTCTTGCGCATCATGCCGGCGAGCCCGGGGTTCGCCACCAGGTACCCGAACCGGATCCCGTGCAGGCCGAAGTTCTTGCCGAGGCTCTTGAGCACGACGACGTTCGGGCGGATCGTCGCCTCCGCCGCGACGGAGGGGTACTGCTCCGCGTCGACGAAATCGATGAACGACTCGTCGATCACCACCAGGTCCAGGTCCGCCAGCTCGTCGAGGAATCGGATGATCTCCCGCTGGGGGAGGTAGCCGCCGTCCGGGTTGTTCGGATTGCACAGCACGGCGACTCGCGATCCGCGGGACCGGATGAACGCGATGTACCGATCGATGTCCAGCTCGAAGGCGTCGCGCTCCTGCAGCGGGAACATGTCGACCCGCTTGCCGGTCTCCATCGGCTGGTCGGTCCACCTGCCGAAGGTCGGGATCGGGATCGCGATGCTCTCGGTCACCCACAGGTGGTCCATCCACGTGATGAGCTCGGTCGATCCGTTGGACATGGCAATCGTGCTCGGGTTGAGCCCGATGACCCGCGCGAGCTGTCCGGTGATCGTGTCTGCGTCGCTCGGATAGAACTTGAGGATGTTCTCCAGGTTTCCGGCCAGCTCCTCGAACATCCCCTTCGTCGGGAAGTACGGGTTGCACGGGATGCAGAAGTCGATCAGTTGTCTGCCGTGCTCGCCCATGCTTCTCGACAGCTCGAAGTACGACGGACTGTGTGCGGTCTGCTGGAACAGCCGCGCATCCACACTGTGTCGCACACGATCACTTCCCCTCGGTCGCGCACGGTTTCAAGGTCACCGGCAGGCACGTGGAAGGGTGGGAAGCGGTTCACGAAATCGCGGGCAGTGGGCCGAGCGGGTGCTGTTGTGCGGTGAGAACCCACACATGGGTACAAGTTGGCGAACCCATTCGGACGAACGGCGTCATCGAGCGGGTGGGATGTCCTGCAGCTCGGCGGACGCGACGGCGACGTCCTGGTCCCCTTCGGCGGTGACCGTCACCGTGGCCGCAGTGGCGGCGGGCAGTGCAACGGTCGCGATCACGGCCGGGGCGGACACGGTGCGGCGTGTGGAGCCGTGCCCGGTGTCCACCGTGACCGCGACGTCGTTCCCGCCCAGATGCACGACGAGCTCGGCAGGCGAGCTGAGCGGGCGGACGACGAACGCGACCCAGCCGCCGGGACGAATGCCCAGCATGGAGGTTGCCTCGCCGCTCTCGGCCAGCGGAGTACCGCCGCTCCACGACATCCGGAACGCGCCGGGTCGGCCGGGTTGCGTGTTGGCCGCCCGGAACTCGATCGACTCCTCGGCCAGAGCGGCCCGCACCAGTGCACCGTCGCTGCGGGCACCCGGTGCCACCCAGTCCCGCGAGTTCGGCCCGGGCAGGCTCACCGATGTTCCGGGCGGCACGACGACCACGGCGGTGCCGGCCCCGCCAGTGCTCCGGGTGTCGTCGAGTGGTCGGTCCGGAACGACCGACGGTGCGTTCTGGGTCGTGGCTCCGTCGGGCTCGGGGAACGTCCCGATGGTCACCACACCGAGCAGCCCGGAGAGCAGCACCGCCGCGATCGCGATCGACTGCTTCCGAGTGGCCCGAATCCTCGTGTGGCCGGCCGTTGAGCCGGGTGGATCGGGCTCACGGTCGGGCTCGTCGTCGAGGGGTTCCCGCTGAGCCGGGACGAAGAGCTCGGCAGGCGGCTGCACGGTGGGCACGATCCTCACTTCGGGTGACACGGTCCTGCTCGACGGTCGGTTCGGTGTCCTTGCCTGAGCGTCGACGTCACGGCCCGCGCCCCGAGCGGCTCGCGCGTCAGATCCGGGTCCCGCACGATCGCGCCGGACCCGGCTGCCGATCTCCCCGACGCCGGCGTCGACCGCAGCCGACAATCCGGCCGGCGCGCGGCGCGCTCCCTCTTGGACCTCGGGCGCGCGGAGCCGATCCCCGGACCCGGCGGCCAGCACGTCGAGCCGCACACCCGCGCGGCGACGTGGCGGTGGCACCGGCCGACGAGACGTACTGAGCTGACCCGCGTACTACCGTTCTTACGACGACCACATGCGAACGGCCCCCGGGAGGATCTCCCGAGGGCCGTTCGACCTGGTAGCGGGGGTAGGATTCGAACCTACGACCTCTGGGTTATGAGCCCAGCGAGCTACCGAGCTGCTCCACCCCGCGTTGCTGTTGTGAGAACTACTGTACACCCGCCCGAAACGCCCCTGCAGCGGGGGGTCGGTTGCGGTCCCGGGCGGGGACCCGGGCGATCCAGCCTCGGCCACAGCGCCCGGCACGCTGACCAAGCCGCCCGCGAGCCCACTGAGTGCTGATGGGCCCGCGCGGCTGCTCGAGCCCACACAGATCGAGCCCACGGGCCCCACGCGGCGTCAAACGGGTCGCTTCCCGGCCCGCCGGACCGGGAAGCGACCCGCCTACTACACGAGGCTCATCCTCCCGGGGCCGGCGCGGGCGCAGCAGTCGGGGCCGGCGTCTGGCCGTTCGCCTGCTGGAACTGCTGCACCGCCTGGTCGAGCCGTTGAAGCGCCTGCCCTTGAGCCGCGAAGTCGCCATTCTGCTGCGCCGCCTTCAGGTCGCTGATGGCCTGCTGGATGGCTGACGCGGCCGCGGCGGTCTGGGGGTTGGCCGCCCCCGGTGGCCCAGCGGGCGCGGCCGGCACAGTGCCCGCCTGAGCCGGCGCTTGCGCTTGCGCCTGCCCCGGAATGTTCGGCACCACCGCGCTGGCGCCCGGCAGCACCTCGTCGAGCGCGCCGGCCAGCGTGGGATCGAAGCCCACCCGGCCGTTGTAGAACACGAGCACCCGAGCGAGCTGCGGATAGCTGACTTCCTGGTTCGCTCTCTCGATGTACACCGGCTCGACGAACAGCAATCCGCCTGCCACCGGCAATGTCAGCAGGTTGCCGTAGTCGACCGTGCTCTGCCCGTTCCTGGACAGCAGCCCGATCTCCTGGCTCACGTCAGGATCGCTGACCAGGGCGCTCTGGACGAGCTGCGGGCCCTGGGTGGTCGTGTTGTCCGGCAATCGGAGCAGGGTCATCTGCCCGTAGGTGTCCGGATCGGAGCTGACCGAGAGGTACGCGGAGAGGAACTCGCGTTGCTGGAACACCAGCGCGCTCGTGAGCTGGAACGACGGCGGTGACCCCGGCTCCGCCGGAGTGCCGGCCAGGATGTAGTACGGCGGCTGGGGCAGCGCGCTCCCGCTGCCGGCGCCCTGCGGCGACGGGTCCGACGGGACGTTCCAGAACGACACGTTGTTGAAGAAGTCGCCCGGCGTGTCGACGTGGTAGCGGGTGAGCAGCTCGCGCTGCACCTTGAACTGGTCCTCCGGGTACCGGAAGTGAGAGCGCAGGCTCGGGCTGATCTCCGAGGCCGGGCGCACCGTGCCGGGGAACGTCTTCATCCACGTCTGCAGGACCGGGTCCTGCTCGTCGAACGCGTACATCGTGACCGTGCCGTCGTAGGCGTCGACCGTGGCCTTCACCGAGTTGCGCAGGTAGCTGACGTCCCGGTCGAGCTCGGGACGCACCCCGCCCTGCCCCGGCTGCAGCGCGTCGGTGGTGGACTCACCGAGCGACGTGCGCTGGGCGTACGGGTAGTTCTCGAGCGTGGTGTAGCCGTCGACGATCCAGGTGATGCGGCCGTCCACCACGGCCGGGTAGGGGTCGCCGTCCATGGTGAGCCACGGCGCGGCGGCCCGGACCCGGTCCGCCGGGTCCCGGACGTACATGATCTTCGAGTTCTCGTTGATCGAGCTGTTGAACAGGATGTTCCGCTCGCCGTAGAACAGGGCGAAGACCAGCCGGTTGACGATGTTGTCCAGGGGGACACCACCGCGCCCGTTGTAGGTGTAGCGCTCGGTGTCGGTGTCGTACTCCACAGGCGGTGCACCGTCCGGGGCGCCGACGATCGAGTACGTGTCGATCAACTCGCCGTAGTACGTACGCGGCTCCTGGACGCGCAGGCTCTCCGGGATGTCCGGGCTGTCCTGGGTGAACACCGGAAGCCCGCCCTGGCCACCGCTGTCCTCGAGCGCAGCGTTGATCTCGTTGGCAGGCGCGGTGACGATCCCGTTGCCGTGCGTGTAGACGAGGTGCTGGTTGATCCACTCGGTCTGGTTGCCGGAGAGGCCGCTCGTGTCGAGCTCGCGCACCGCGACGACGAAGTCCTGGAGCTGCCCGTTGACCTCGTAGCGGTCGATGTCGAGCTGGGGCGGGAACCCGTAGAACGCGCGCAGCTGCTGCCGCTGGGTGAACGTCCGCTCGATCTTCGCCGGGTCGAGCAGCCGGATGTTGGACATCGTGGCCGTCTCCGCGCGGACCTCGGCGGGGGTCGCCGCGGACTGACCGCTGTAGGAGATCTCGTTGATGTTGTTCAGGCCGTACGCGTCACGGGTGGCCGCGATGTTGCGCTCGATCGAGAGCGCCTCGCGCTGCTGGGCGTTCGGTGCCACCGAGAACTGCTGCAGGACCTGCGGCCACGCCGCACCGATCAGCACGCTGGAGAGCACGAGCAGGACGGTGGCGATGGCCGGCAGCTGCAGGTTGCGCCGGAACACCGCCGCGAAGAACGCCGCTGCACAGATGATCGAGATGAACAGCAGGATCAGCTTCGCCGGCATCACCGCGTTGAGGTCGGTGTAGGTGGCGCCGGTGAAGAGCGGGCTGCGGTTGCTGAACAGCAACTCGTAGCGGTCGAGGTAGTAGGCCGCCGCCTTCAGCAGGACGAAGACGCCCGCGAGGATCGCGAGCTGGGCGCGCGCCGCCGCCGACACCTGGCCTGCGCGGCCGGTGAGCCGGATGCCGCCGAAGATGTAGTGGGTGATCAGCGAGACCACGAAGGAGATGGCGACCGCGACGAACATCCAGTCCAGGACGTAGCGCAGGAACGGCAGCTGGAAGGCGTAGAAGCTGATGTCGATGCCGAACTCGGGGTCGGCGATGCCGAACGGCGTGGAGTTGAGGAACTGCTGGACGATCTGCCAGTCGCCCTGCGCGGCGAGGCCCGCGATGACGCCGATGACGACCGGGATGCCGATCCCGAACAGGCGCAGCCGCTGGATGATCACCGTGCGGTACCGCGCGATCGGGTCCTCGGGGCCGCTGACCGGCACGAACACCGGGCGCGTGCGGTAGGCGATCCACAACGACAGCGCGACGAGCCCGCCGATCAGCAGCGCACCCACCAGGAACTGCACGATCTGCGTGAACAGCACCGTGGCGAAGACGCCCCGGTACCCCACCTCGCCGAACCACAGCCAGTCGACGTAGAAGTTGATCAATCGGGAACCGCCGAGCAGCAGCAGCACCAGCAGCCCGGCGACGACAAGCAGGATCCGGGTGCGGCGGGTCAGCGTCGGGGCTCCCACCGGGGGCCGCATGGCCACAGGGCACGCTCCAGCAGATCGAGGTTCGGCCGCGAGGCGCCCGTGCCGGCCGGGGCGGCGGAGACCTGCTCGGATCCCCTCCAGCCGGCCGGATCGCGCGCCTGCTCACCCAACTCTACGGACCGGGTGTGGAGTTCCCGTGGGGGCCTCGTATGTCCGAGATTCCCGGTTCCGCGGACGGGCGATCAGCAGCCGGTGACCGGCGCCCCCGACTTCAGCGACTCGAGGGAGGTGACGGCGTCGTGCAGCGTGCCGATGCGGACGAGCTGCAGGTCACCGGGGTTGGTGGCGACGGCCTCGGCGCAGTTCGCCGCCGGGACGAGGAACACCGTGGCGCCCTCGTCGTACGCCTTGCGCATCTTGAACGGGATGCCGTTGATCGGCGTGACGTTCCCCGTCGGCTCGATCGCCCCCGTTCCGGCGACGAACCGGCCGCCCGCGAGGTCACCGGGGGTGAGTTTGTCGACGACCGCGAGCGCGAACATCAGACCCGCAGACGGCCCGCCCACGCCGCCGAGGCTGATGCGGATCTCGCCGTCGCGCAGCTTGGCGCCCAGGATCACGCCGAGCAGGCCCTGGTCGCGGTCGGGCCGGGCGGCCAGGGGGATCTGGGTGTCGCGCACCTCGCCCGCGCGGCGGTACTGGACCGCGACCACGTCACCGGGGCGGGTCGGCCCCAGGACGTCGGAGACCTCGCGCACCGAGTCCATGGGCTGGCCGGCGACGGCGAGCAGCTCGTCGCCGGGCTGCAGGATGGCTGCCGCCGGGGTGTCCGGCACCAGGCTGGTGACGAGGACGGTCACGGGCAGCTGCAGCTCGCCGAGCGCGGCCGCCTCGGCGTTGGCCTCCGACGAGGTGAACTGGGCGGTGTTCTGCTGCTGGATCTCGTCCAGCGACATGCTGGACGGGTAGATCGGCTCGCGCGGCACGACCTGGTTGTCCGGCGACGCCCACAGCTCGAGCGCGGAGAACATCGTCAGCCGGTCGGTCACCGACACGGTGGTCATGTTCAGGTGCCCGGTGGTCGGGTAGACCGGCAGGCCGTCGACCTCGATGACCGTGGCGCCGTCGACCGTACCGAGGGTGTCGTACGTCGGCCCGGGTCCGAGCGCCACCAGCGGCACGGGGAGCGTGGCGCCGAGCACCCCGAGCGCCAGCGCGAGCATGCTCGCGGAGACGACGGTCCATGTCCGGCGGGTCACGACCCGAGAGCCTAAGCCGCGGGCGCGTGGGATCCTCGTGCGGTGTGGCGCTCACGCCGAGCGCGAACACCGCTCGCCCGCCGACGCGGAGCGTCGGCAATCGACACTGAGCAGCCCGTACCCGCGTACCGTGGACACCATGAGTGACATCCCGTTCGGCTTCGGATCGGCCGACCGCGATCCCGACGACGAGCGCCGGCGGCGCGACCTGGAGGGCCGCGGCGAAGGGGCGAACGACCCGCTCGGGTTCAGCGGCTTCCCCGGCATGCCCGGGATGCCCGGTGGGGCGCAGGGCTTCGACGTCAGCCAGCTCGGTCAGATGCTCACCCAGCTCGGTCAGATGCTCAGCCAGGCGCAGTCCAGCGGCGGTGGTCCGGTCAACTACGACCTCGCCGCGCAGCTCGCGCGCCAGCGGCTGGCGGCCACCACCTCCTCGCTCACCGGCGCCCAGCGCGCGGCCGTCAGCGACGCCGTCAAGCTGGCCGAGCTGTGGCTCGACCCCGCCACCGAGTTCCCGGCCGGGGCCACCGAGACGAAGGCGTGGTCGGCAAGCGAGTGGGTCGACGCCAGCCTCCCCACCTGGAAGCGGCTGTGCGACCCGGTGGCACAGCGCGTGTCGAGCGCGTGGGTCGAGGCCATGCCGGAGGAGGTCCGAGCCGCCGCCGGACCGATGATCGCGATGCTCGGGCAGATGGGCGGCCTCGCGTTCGGCAGCCAGCTCGGCAACGGGCTCGCGCAGCTCGCCGCCGAGGTCGTCTCGTCCACCGACATCGGGGTGCCGGTCGGGCCCGACCGCGTCGTCGCGCTGCTGCCGGAGAACATCGAGAAGTTCACGAAGGACCTCGATCGCCCCTCCAGCGAGGTCATGATCTTCCTGGCCGCGCGGGAGGCCGCCCACCAGCGCCTGTTCGCCCACGTCCCGTGGCTGAAGGAGCGCCTCCTCGGCACGGTCGAGCAGTACGCGCGCGGCATCCGCGTCGACTCGTCCCGGATCGAGGAGCTGGCACGCGGCATCGACCCGTCCAACCCGGCGGCGATCGAGGAGGCCATGCGGTCGGGCATGTTCGAGCCCGAGACCACCCCGGAGCAGAAGGCCGCACTGGCCCGGCTCGAGACGCTGCTCGCGCTGATCGAGGGCTGGGTGGACGCCGTCGTCGCCGAGGCGGTCGGCGAGCGGCTGCCGGGAGCAGAAGCGCTGCGCGAGGCACTGCGCCGCCGCCGCGGCGCCGGTGGCCCCGCCGAGCAGGCGTTCGCCACCGTCGTGGGGCTCGAGCTGCGCCCCCGCCGGCTGCGGGCCGCCGCCGAGCTCTGGCGGCTGCTCGGCGAGCAGCGCGGCACCGCTGGTCGCGACGCGCTCTGGGCCCACCCCGACCTCATCCCGACGGCAGATGACCTCGACGACCCGGCCGCGTTCGTCGGGCGCACCGAGATGGGCGACCCGATCGCCGAGCTGGAGAAGCTGGCGGGCCAGAAGGCGCCGCAGGAGGACAGCCCCGGCAGCAAGCCCGACGGCGACACGGGGGGCGACGCGGACGGCGAGTCGGACGGCCCGGAGAAGACCGGCTGACAGCGCCCGCCCGTCTACCCCGTGGCGGAAGCGGGCTCCTCGGGCTCGGCGGTGTCGGGCTCTTCGCCGTCGATGCCCATGAGCCCGAGGCCTGCGGCCGCGGACAGCCCCTCCAGGTATCCCATCGCGCGCTCCGTGCGCGGGTAGCGGTTGACCCAGGCCCAGAAGCGGGCGTCGTGGCCGGGTTCGAGGAGGTGCGTGAGCTCGTGCACCAGCACGTAGTCGACCACCCAGCCAGGCGCGTCGCGCAGCCGCTCGCTGATGCGGATGGTGCCGTCGGCCGGAGTGCAGGACGCCCAGCGCGTGCGCATCGGGGGCACCCACCGGACGCTGGTGGGCCGGGCCCTGCCCTCGAGGAAACGCCGTGACAGCTCCACCGACCGCCGCCGCAGCGCGTCGTCGCCCTTGCGGCCGGGTGACCGGCGGCGGGCCTCGCTGCGTTCCAACCTGCGCACCATTTCGTCCACCCAACGCCGCTCCTCGGCGTCGCTCATCCAACCTGGGATGAAGACGATGACGGTGTCGCCTTCGCGCCGGGCACTGACCATGCGCCGGCGGCGGTCACTGCGCCGGACCTCCACGACCGCGGGCTGCGCCATCAGGCCAGCCTAGTGCCACCTCGACCCGGACCCCGGCCGACGGGAGAGGCGGCACACCGAGTTGTCCACAGGCCTGTGGACAACTCGGGGCAGGCGACAGCCGGGTGCGCGCACCATCGAGCCATGACCCGGTCGGCACACCCATTGCCCCGATCCCTCCAGCTGGCGCGGCACCGATCCGTGCTGAAACTGGGGGCCGGATCCCGGATGCTCGGCCTCGACCCGGCCGCCGCGATGGCCGTCGAGGACCTCCCGCCGCCGCTCGCCGAGATGCTCGACGAGCTCACCGGGGCGGTGCCCACGGCCCAGCTCGTCGATCGGGCGGCGGGACGCGGTGCCGATCGGGGCGAGGCGGAGCTGCTGCTCGCCGAGCTCGTCGCGAGCGGCGTGGTCGTCGATGCCGCCGACGTGCAGCGGCAGGAGCGCCGCCGCGCGGTGAGCACGGTGGTGGTGCACGGCTGTGGACCGCTCGCAGTCGGCGTGGTGCTGGGACTCGCCACGGCAGGCGTCGGCACGGTGCACGTCGTCGCATCGGGCACTGTGCTCGAGGCCGACCTGGGCACCGGGCTCGTCGACGCCGACCGCGGCCGGGACCGCGGCTCCGCGACCGCGGCCGCGCTGGCCCGCTTGCATCCCCAGGCCAGCACCGGTCCGCCGCGCCAGCGCACCGTGCCCGACCTCGTCGTGCTCGCCGATGCGGGCACACCCGATCCGGTGCATGTCGCCGGGTTGCACGCGACGGGCACCTCCCACCTGGTGGTCCGCGTGCGGGACGGCGTCGGTGTCGTCGGGCCGCTCGTGCTCCCCGGGCGCACCACCTGCCTCGGCTGCATGGAGATCGAACGCTGCGCCCGCGAGCCTGCGTGGACCGCGGCGGCGGCCCAGCTCGTCGGTGTCCCGGGCCGCGCGGCCCCGGCCTGCGTCGCGGCGACGGCCGGCCTGGCCACGGCGCAGGCCCTCGTCGCGCTCGACGGTCCGGACAGCGCGAGCGGACCGCCCGTCCTGGACGCCACGCTCGAGCTCGACGTCGACGCGGGCACGATCGTCCGGCGCACCTGGGCGCCGCATCCCGACTGCCGCTGCGGGGCGTGACGCGACTCACCCGGGCGTGAGCTGGTGATATGCGCGGACGGTCGTGCTCGGGAGACAATCAAGGAGTGGACGGATTCCCGCGCCCGGTCAGCACGCAGGCCGAGGTGACGACGTGACCGATATCCCCCGTCGCACGGCAGCTCGCACCGCCAAGCTCGCGAGCCTCCCGCTCGGCGTGGCCGGTCGCGCAGCAGCCGGATGGGGCAGGCGGCTGGTGGGCGGCGACGGCGAGGAGATCTCCGCCCAGCTCATGGCCAAGAGCGCCGAGCAGCTGTTCGCCGTCCTCGGCGAGCTCAAGGGCGGCGCGATGAAGTTCGGCCAGGCCCTCAGCGTGTTCGAGGCCGCGATCCCCGACGAGTTCGCGGCACCGTTCCGCGAGTCGCTCGTGAAGCTGCAGTCCGCTGCGCCACCGATGTCCAGCGCGGACGTGCACCGGATGCTCGCCGAGCAGTTCGGCCGCGGCTGGCGTGAGCGCTTCCGGGAGTTCGACGAGACACCCGCCGCTGCGGCGAGCATCGGCCAGGTCCATCGCGCGATCTGGCGCGACGGGCGGGAGGTCGCGGTCAAGGTGCAGTACCCCGGCGCCGAGGAGGCGCTGCGGTCGGACCTGCGGCAGCTGTCCCGGATGAGCCGGATCATCCAGCCGCTCGTGCCCGGCCTGGAGATCAAGCCGCTGATCGCCGAGCTGCGCGAGCGCATGGAGGAGGAGCTCGACTACCGCGACGAGGCGGCCAGCCAGCGCGTCTTCGCCGCCGCCTACGAGGGCGACCACATGGTCAAGGTGCCGCGCGTGGTGGCGTCCGCCCCACGGGCGATGGTCAGCGAGTGGGTCACGGGCCGGAGGCTGTCGGACGTCATCCGCAGTGGCACGCAGGCCGATCGTGACCGGGCCGCTGCCCTGCTCGCGGAGTTCCACTACTCGGCCCCCGCGCGGGTCGGGCTGTTGCACGCCGACCCGCATCCCGGCAACTTCCAGGTGCTCGACGACGGCCGGCTCATGGTGCTCGACTACGGCGCGGTCGCCCGGCTCCCCGACGGTCTGCCCCGACCATTGTCGATCATGGTGCGGCTCGCCCTCGAGAACAGGCCCGGAGACCTGCTGCAGCTCCTGCGCGACCACGGCTTCGTGCGGGAGGGATCACCGCTCGTGGCGGAGGAGGCGATCGAGTACCTCGCGCCGTTCACCGAACCCCTGCGCACCGATTCCTTCCGCTTCAACCGCAAGTGGCTGCAGCGGCAGGCCGAGCGGGTGGGCGACCTGCGACGTCCCGAGTTCCGCACGGGGCGCGAGCTCAACCTGCCGCCGCAGTACCTGCTGGTGCACCGCGTCACGATGGGCACGCTCGGCGTGCTCTGCCAGCTCGATGCCGACGTCCCCCTGCGCGGCATCGTCCAGCACTGGCAGCCGTGGATCTTCGACGCAGAGGACGAGACGGCGGGCCGCCACGCCTGACGTCCCGGCCGAGCCGAAACCCGGGCCTCACCGTGCCAAACGCCCGACTCGCCGTGCCCAAACGCCCGACTCGCCGTGCTCGAAGGCAAGACTCGCTCTCCGTGGGGCGAGTCCGACATCTCGACACGGCGAGTCCGACGTCCTGACACGGCGAGTCCGACATCTCGACACGGCGAGTCCGACACCTCGACTCGGCGAGTCCGGCATCTCGAATGTGACGGCGCCCCGGGGTGCCACGGCCCGGGGCGCCGTCGGATGGGCGGCGTCGGACGGGCGGCGTCGCGGAGAGACGCCGCCCTGCGGACCGGCCGCGGGAGGACCGGTCCGCGTGGTGGCTACGCCACCCTCACCACCGCACGGGCGCGGGCGCGTGCGGCCTTCCGGGCGGCGTAGCCGGCGAGCGACGCCCACCTGCGGCCGGCAGTGAACTGCCGGACGAGCGCGTGCTGCCGGGCGGCCGCGAGGGCCTCTTGGTGTCGGCATCTCGCCAGTGCTTCATGGAGCAACATCGCGGTTCCTTCGCGGTCGCGCACGACAGGTCGCGTCTCGGCGGCGGTCTGCGGCGTCATGAGTTCGGTCATCGGTATCGGTCTCCTGTTGCTGGTCCTCGAAGGACCTACGGGTGGGGCGGTGCGATCAGGCGGACATGGCCGCGGCGTACGCGCGGTCCCGGGCGAGGTCGGCCTTGCTCGGGCGGCCGCGAGGCCTCTTGCGCGGGATCACCGTGCCGCGCTCGAAGATCTCGCCGCCCCAGACGCCCCACGGCTCGGCGCGCTGCAGCGCGCCTGCGAGGCAGTCGGCCTTGATCGGGCAGGACGCGCAGAGCGCCTTGGCCCGCTCCAGCTCCGCGGGAGCCTCGGCGAACCACAGGTCCGCGTCGCCGGAACGACACGGCAGATCCAGCCCGGCGTGGGGTGCCGCGTCGAGCAGGGTCCCCAGCCCGGTGGCGCAGTCGCCGCCGAGCTGCTCCGGAGTGATCGTTCCGCCGTCCAACGGAACTGATCGGACTAGCACTTCAACCTCCTGCGGTGAGTGGTCGTGCAGGACAAACAAAAAGGCCGCGGATCCCTGGTGGGGTCCGCGGCCTCGGTCTTCTGGCCTGGGGCTCTGAAGGCGTCTATAGATGACGACGCTCCTCTGCGGACACACCTGTGCTGTTATCGGTCCCGAAGCCACCGAGGATGACGCCGGACGGGCGCTGCTTCCACGCGCGCGCGTACGTCGGCACCACGGACTCCACACGCGGCAGGGCGCCGTGGACGGTGGCGACGGGAAGCGTCATCGTGATCATCAGGGCACCCCCTTCACGGGTGAGGTCGTGGCAGATGACGGGCTGGTGAGGTCCGTCGAGCGAAGACGTTAGCGACCTTGACGGAGGCCGCACAACTCATTTACGGGAAGTTTCTCCGATCAACTACCCGACTCGGTCACCAGGGCGAGCACCGCCTCGCCGTACCGGTCGAGCTTCCGGGCACCGATCCCGGGAATCCGGACGAGGGCCGCGTTGTCGGCGGGCCGGTGCTCCGCGATGGCGGTGAGGGTGGCGTCCGTGAAGATCACATAGGCCGGGACCTGCTGTTCCTTGGCCTGGTCTGCCCGCCAGACCCGTAGCCGGTCGAGCAGCTCGACGTCCACATCGGACGGACAGTCGGCGCACCGGCGCAGCTTCATCGCGTCGGCGCCGATCAACGGCGAGCCGCAGACCCGGCAGCGCGGCTTCGGCGCGCCTCGGCCACCACCGCCGTTCGCCACGCGCGAAGCGGGGTGCTCGTCGGGGATGAGCCCGTAGAGGAAACGGCTCCGCCTGCGGCGCCGTGGCCCGCCGGGCTGCCGCGAGAGCGCCCACGACAGGGCGAGCCGCCGCCGCGCGCGGGTGATGCCGACGTAGAGCAGGCGCCGCTCCTCCTCGATCGCCTCGTCGTCGCCCTCGGCGTGCTGGATCGGCAGCGTGCCGTCGACCAGTCCGACGAGGAACACCACGTCCCACTCGAGGCCCTTCGCCGCGTGCAGGGACGCGAGCGTGACGCCCTGCACGGTGGGCGGGTGGGCGGCGTCGGCGCGGGTCTCCAGCTCGACCGCGAACCGGGGCATGTCGGCGTCGGGCTCCACCGCCACCAGTTCCTCGGCCAGCTCGACGATCGCGAGCAGCGACTCCCACTGCGCGCGTTGCTGCGCACCGGCGGGCGGGTCGGCGGTGAGCCCGACGGGGGTGAGCACGGCGCGCACCGCGTCGACCAGCGGCGCGCCGACGTCACCGGCGGCCCGGACGGCCATCATCGCGCGGCGGACCTCCGGCCGGTTGAAGAACCGCTCCCCGCCGCGCACCTGGTACGGCACGCCGACGTCGGTGAGCGCCTGCTCGTACACCTCCGACTGCGCGTTGATCCGGAACAGCACGGCGATCTCGCCGGCCGGGGTGCCGTCGGCGATCAGACGGGCGATCCGCTTCGCGACGGCGGCGGCCTCCGCGGGCTCGTCGTCGTGCTCGCTGAAGTCGGGCTCGGGCCCCGGGGGCAGCTGGCCGACCAGCCGCAGCCTGGTGCCGGCCACGCGTCCACGCGCCGAGCCGATCAACGTGTTCGCCGCCGCCACCACCTGCGGCGTGGACCGGTAGTCGCGCTGCAGCCGCACGACCACGGCCTCGGGGAACCGGCGTGGGAACTCGAGCAGGTAGCGCGGGCTGGCACCGGCGAACGTGTAGATGGTCTGGTTGGCATCGCCCACCACGGTGAGGTCGTCGCGCTCGCCGAGCCACGCGTCGAGCACGCGCTGCTGCAGCGGCGTGACGTCCTGGTACTCGTCCACCACGAAGCAGCGGTAGCGGTCGCGGAACTCCTCCGCGACGCCCGCGTGCTCCTCGAGCGCGGCTGCCGTGTGCAGCAGCAGGTCGTCGAAGTCGAGCATCTCCGCGCGATTCTTGAGTGCCTCGTACCCGGCGTACACGGCGGCGACCTGCTCGGCGGGCCCCGGCGTCTCCCTCCGGAGCTTCGCGACGGCGGCCGGGTACTCGTCCGGCGTGACGAGCGTGGCCTTGGCCCACTCGATCTCCCCGGCGAAGTCCCGCAGCACGGCCGCGTCCGTGCCCGCCTTCACACGCACGGCCGCCTGCCCGACCAGGCGCAGCTTGCCGTCGAGCAGCTGCCACTGCTCACCGCCGACCACGCGCGGCCAGAAGTAGCGCAGCTGGCGCAGCGCCGCCGCGTGGAACGTCCGCGCCTGCACTCCCGACACCCCGAGCGCGCGCAACCGGGTGCGCATCTCCCCCGCCGCTCGCGCCGTGAACGTGACCGCGAGGACCTGGCCCGCCGCCACGTGGCCGGTGGCGACCAGGTGGGCGATCCGCCGGGTGATCGTGCGCGTCTTGCCCGTGCCCGCTCCCGCCAGCACGCACACCGGACCTCGGGGCGCGGTGACCGCCGCGAGCTGCTCGTCGTCCAGGCCGGCTTCGAGGGTGGGCGCAGTCACCGGCCCATCCTGACAGCCGGGGAAGACAGGACCGGCGGGGGTGGTTGAAGGATGCATGTCTCAGGTGACGATGTACTCGACGACGTGGTGCGGCTACTGCCGGCGGCTCAAGCTGCAGCTGGACCAGGCGGGCATCGCGTACGAGGAGATCGACATCGAGCGTGACCCCGAGGCCGCCGCGTACGTGGAGAAGGTGAACGGCGGGAACCAGACGGTCCCGACGGTCCGTTTCGCGGATGGCACGGCCCTGACCAACCCACCCTTCGCGGTGGTGGCGGAGAAGGTCGCCGACCTGGCGGCCTGAGCCTGGCCGTGCACATCTCGCGGCCACCCTGCACACGTTCTGCCGTCTGCACCGTGGCGTGATGGTGTGCACGGTCACCCGGTCAGTCGCGGAAGCCCGACGAAGGTGCCGTCGGCGCGCCGGACCTCCCACTGCAGGAGCGGGGCGGGCAGACCGGCCCTGGCGATCGCCACCCGGCCGCGGGACACCCCGACGCTCCCGCCGCCCCGGGCCGCGAAGCCGATCGCCCGGCGTGCCGCCGGGAGCCCTGGCCGGCGCGACCACCGGGCAAAGGCGGCTGCGAGGGCGGCCTCGTCGACGAGACCTGCCTCGAGTGCGGCATCGGCCACGACGACGGCCTGCTCGATGCCGACCGTGCGGGCGACGTCGACGATCGTGCGAGGCACCGAGGTGAGCGGCACACCCTCGACGAGCACGATCTCGTCGGCAGCGCGCCCCCGCGGTGTGCACGGTCAGTCGAGGGCGGCCCAGCTCTCCAGCATCGATCTCGCGATGCTCACCTTCCCGGGGAGCAGCAAGGGGCGCTCCCCCTGCGGCCTTGCGCCCCAGTCGCCCTCCTCCAGGGCTGCGCGCAGGTCGGCGCGGCTGACCCACATCGCCTCGGCTATCTCGCCGTCGGCCGGGATCAGCGGAGCATCCGGGTCGGCACGGGCCTCGAAGCCGATCATCAGCGAGCGGGGGAACGGCCAGGCCTGGCTGCCCAGGTACGACACGTCCTCGACCCGGACACCGACCTCCTCGTGGATCTCCCGCAGGACGCACGCTTCGAGGGACTCCCCCGCCTCGACGAACCCGGCGAGCACGGAGTACCGCCCCTCGGGCCACACCGGTTGGCGGGCGAGCAGGACGCGGGCCCCCTCGCCCGAGCCGCCGTCGTGCACCAGGCAGATGACGGCGGGGTCGGTGCGGGGGTACTCCTCGTGCCCGTTCGCCTCGCAGACCCGGTGCCAGCCCGCGTTGCGCGGGTGCATCGGCGAGCCGTCGCGCGCGCAGAACCGGGCGGCTGCGTGCCAGTTCAGCACCGCGACCGCGCCTGTGAGCAGGCCGGCGCCGAGTGCGTCGAGGGCGGCGCCCACGGTGCGCAGGTCGGCCCAGTCGGTGGGGTCCTCACCGGCGACGAGATCGACCTCGCCGCGTACGGCCCAGTAGGCGATGCCGTCGTGCTCGCCGAGCAGCACCGCCTCCTCGGGCGGCTCGTCGCCCGTGGTGGGCCGGGTGATCAGCCGGGCGCCCGAGCCGGAGATCATGTCCCAGCGGTCGCGGGGCCGTCGCACGTCCCCCCAGTCGACGGGCGTGCGCCCGCCCTCGTCGAGCACGACGAGCCGCGCCTTGGGCCAGCCGGTGAGCTGGCGCTCGCGGTCGGTGCGTATCGGCTCGTCGCGCATCACCACCGAGCGGGACAGGACCGGCGGGGCGTTCAGCCGGAACCGCAGCTCGTCGGTCACGGGCCGGTGATCCCGCCCAGCGCACGCACCCGCGCACCGATCACGTCGGCGTCGCCGACGACGACACCGGTGAACGCCGTGGGCGCGAAAAACTCCAGCGCCGCCTCGGCCACCTGTTCGACCGTGACCGACTCCAGCCGCCCGGGGTGGGCGCGCAGCCAGTCGATCCCGAGCCCGTCGGCGGCCAGTGCCGCCAGGGTGGACGCGAGCCCGCCCTGGTTGTCCAGCGAGATCAGCAGCGACCCGACGGCGTAGGCGCGGGCGGCGTCGACCTCGGCGGCGGTGGGCGGGACGGCGGTGAGCCGGCCCAGCTCGTAGCGGGTCTCGAGCAACGCGGCGGCGGTGACGTCGCTCGCCACGTCGGTCTCGACGCCCAGTACGGCGCCGCCGGGCACGAACTCGATGCCGGAGTGGGCTCCGTAGGTGTAGCCCTTGTCCTCGCGGACGTTCTCCATCCACCGGGAGGAGAAGTAGCCGCCGAACACGAGGTTGGCCAGCTGCAGCGCCGCGTAGCGCGGGTCGTGGCGGCGCAGGGCGGGCGCCGAGAGCCGCAGCTGCGACTGCACCGAGCCGGCGCGGTGCACCAGCTGCAGGTCCGACGGCGTGATCGGCGGCGGCGGGGACAGCTCCCGTGCCGGCGCGTCGGCCGTCCAGCCGCTGACCGCCTTCTCGACCTGCGCGATCGCGGCGGCGGGGTCGATGTCGCCGACGACGACGAGGATGGACCCGCCGGGCACGAGCGCCGCGGTGTGCAGGGCTCGCACCTGCTCGACCGTGACGGCGGCGACCTCCTCCCCCGTGGGCATCTCCCTGGTGATCGGGTGGTCACCGAAGCGCTTGCGCTGCAACGCCTCGCGGGCGATCGTGCGCGGCTGTGCGCGGGCCACGCTGATCCGTTCGACGAGCCGGTCGCGCTCGCGCGCCACCTCGCCGTCGGGGTGGGTGGCCGATGTGAGCACGTCGGCGAGCACGGCGAGCAGGTCGGGCAGGCCGTCGGCGAGGCCGGAGCCGCCGATCTGCAGCCGCTCGGGGTCGACGTTCACCCCCAGGTCGGCGCCGACGGCGGCGAGCTCGTCGTCGATGCCGATCCGGTCGCGGGCGACGGTGCCGGTCAGCAGCGTGGACGACAGCAGCTCCGCGACGGCCGGGTGCTCCGGCGCGTCACCGGCGAACGGCACGCGCAGTCGCACCTCCACCATGGGTACGCCCGGCCGGTGCGCGGCGAGCACGCGCAGGCCGTTGGGGAGGATGCGCTCCTCGACGTCGGGCAACGGGACGGCGCGGGTGGGCCCGAGCGGCGGCAGCGGGCGCGGCCCCAGCTCGGTGCGGCCGATCTCCTCCGCGCTGCGATGGGACGTGGTGCTCACTCGCTCTCCTTCGGCTCCACCAGCAGCACGCCGCGCCCGCCGGAGCGCAGCGCGGCCGCGGCGGCGCGCACCTGCTCGGGGGTGACGGCGGCGAGCCGGTCGGGCAGCTCCGCACTGATCTCGGCCCGCCCGTAGAGCAGCTCACGGGCGCCGAGGCCGAGCATCCGGTACATGACTCGGTCGTTCTCCTGGTGCAGGCCCGCCGACCAGCGCGCCACCTGGCGGGAGAGCTCGTCCTCGCTCGGTCCCTCCGCGGCGAGCTTGTCCAGCTCCTCGTCGACGGCGGCGAGCACGCGGTCCGGGTCGACCGCGGCCGGGTGCACGGCGGTGATCGTGAACGTGTCGGGGTCGCGCGCGTCGAGCGGGCCCATGAGCCCGGCGCTCGCGGAGATGTCGGTGACGAGCCCGTCGGTGTGCACGAGCCTGCGCTGCAGGCGCGCGGCCTCCCCGTCGCCGAGCACCGATCCGAGCAGCGCGTGGCCGAGGTATCCGTCGAGGTCGGCGCCCGGGTCGGGCATCCGGTAGCCCAGCGCGATGGCGGGCAGCGGGGCGTGCGCGTCCATGACGGACTGGCGCCGCTCGCCGGTGGACAGCGGCTCACCGAACGACGGACGCCGCGGCGCGGGGCGGGCCGGGATGTCCCCGAAGTGCCTCTCGACCAGCCGGAGCGTCTCCTCGACGTCCAGGTAGCCGGCGACGGTGACCTGCGCGTTGGCCGGCGAGTAGTAGGTGTCGAAGAACGCCGCGGCGTCGTCGAGCGACGCCTGCTCCAGCTCGGAGAAGTCCCCGTAGCCGTTGTGCGCATTGGGGAAGGTGTCGTAGAGCACCGGCGGCAGCAGGATCCAGGGGAACCCGCCGTACGGCCGGTTCAGGACGTTGAGCCGGATCTCCTCCTTCACCACGTCCACCTGGTTGCGCAGGTTCTCCTGCGTCAGCTTGGGCGCGCGCAGGCGGTCGGCCTCCAGGAACAGCGCGCGCTCCAACGCCGCGGCCGGGAGCACCTGGAAGTAGTCGGTGTAGTCCTGGTGCGTCGAACCGTTGAACACACCGCCGGAGCCCTGGACGTGCCGGAAGTGCGCGAGCTTCTCCAGGCTCTCGCTGCCCTGGAACATCAGGTGCTCGAACAGGTGCGCGAATCCGGTGCGCCCCTCCGGCTCGGAGCGGAAGCCCACGTCGACGTGCACGGCGACGCCGACGACGGGGGTGACGGGGTCCGGGACGACGAGGACCCGCAGCCCGTTGGGCAACGTCGTCCGATGCAGTTCTGGCGCAGGCACGCCGCCGAATGTATCCCGTTGCGGGGACCTGCCGCTTACCCCGGCAGCGCGCCGAGCAGGCCGGTGCCGGGCCGGCAGTCGACGTACTCGAACAACGCCTCGCCCTCGGCCACCACGGACACCTCGTGGTAGAGCCGCAACCGCGCCGCCGGGCCGAGCGTCGACAGGTGACGCATCGCGGCCCCGAAGATCGCGACGTGCGTCGCGTGGGACTCGGCCCAGCGCTCCAGGTCAGCCACGCTGCGCCACCACCCCATGCCGAAGGTGCGATCCACCGGCCGCCCGTCCTGCACCACCGTGAGGTAGCGGTTGGCGTAGCAGCCGATCGCGCGGCCCTCGGTGGTGAGGAAGTCCATCCCGGCCCGCAGCACCGGCTCGACGTCGTTCAGGTACATCTCCCGTTCGGCGTCGCCGGTGTCGGTCCAGTCCTGGCCGGACCGGATCAGGCAGATGCCGCCGTGCGGCCGGATCCGCACCCGGCCCCCGTCCCGCTCGACGACCGGGGTGCCCACCGGCACCAGCGGGTCGGTCTGCGACAGCGGGATGCGGTCGCGCATCCCGCCCCAGTAGGCGTGCTCGGCGATCTCGCCGCTCCACCCGGTGGCCAGCGCCGCAACACCCTCCGGGCGGCCGAGGGACGAGAACAGCGTCTCGTGCTCTTGGACAGTGGGCCGCAGGACCTCGGCCCAGCGGCCGCAACCGTCTCCCGCACCGAGCCAGGACTCGCGGTGGGTGGCGGACCAGCGGTCGAACGCGGCAGGGTCGTCCCAGTAGGCGATCGCCACGACGTCGGTCGTCCCGTCCGGTGCGACCTCGCGCGCCCGGTCGTGGTGGCCGGGCCCGTCGGGGGCTGCGAAGGCGGCGTCGAGCACGCCGAGCGCTCCAGCGGGCGGCTCCCCGCGGAACTGCAGCCCGAAGTAGGCCATGACGACCCGGCGGACGGCGGGCTCCATCCGTGCCACGAAGGACGGGTACGGCGGGGTCCAGCCGTCCCTCATCCGGCCGGGGTGGGTGCGGGCGACGGTGAGGTGCTCCGGGATCGCCGACTCCACGTCACACGTCCGCAGGGATGCGGGTCGGCGCGCCCGGCAGCTCGCCCTCGATCTCGACACCGGGCGTGGCGAAGGGCACGACGCGGTCGCCGGGGGTCTTGTTGAGCAGCAGCCGGGTGACGTCGGGACGGGCGTAGTGGCCCGCCGGGTCGGCGGCGGCCTTGGCGAGGGAGATCATGCCGAGGTCGAGGTCGGCGTAGACGATGCCCTCGGTGTCCGGCGCGAGCGGCTCGTGCAGGAGGCTCCCGTCGGGACCGAAGATCCGGGCGTGCCCGCCGCCGGGCTGCAGCAGGGTGCGCTTGGTGTCGTCGGTGCACATCAGCTCGACCATCTCCGACGAGACGGTGGCGCACGGCGCCACGACGAAGCAGCCGCCCTCGACGGCGTAGATCCGGCTCGCGGAGGTGTTCACCTCGGGGCCGAGGGCGTACGCGGCGCCCGAGTAGAGCGAGAAGCTCGGCCACGCGGCGACGTGCACCTGCTCGTTCTGCGCGTACATCGCGTACTTCGACAGCGGCTGCAGGTGTTCCCAGCAGCACAGCCCGCCGAGGCGGCCGAGCGGCGTGTCGTACACGGACAGGTCGCTGCCGTCGCCCTCGCCGAACACCGTGCGTTCGACGTGGGTGGGCTTGAGCTTGCGGCGCTGCGCGACCGTCTCCCCGTCCGGGCCGATGATCCACTGCGCGATGTAGAGGCTGCCGGCCTGCCGCTCCGAGAGCCCCATGACGACGGTGATCCCGTGCCGGCGCGCCGCGGCGGCGAGCCGCTCGGCCTGCGGCGAGCCGTAGACCAACGAGTTGTCGTGGTAGCGCGGGAAGAACTGCAGGCCCCACGCCGGCGCGTCCAGCCAGATGAACCACGGGTAGCCCGGCAGGAAGGTCTCCGGGAAGCCGATGAGCTGAGCGCCGTTCGCAGCCGCCTCGGCGATCAGGGCGATCGACTTCTCGACGCCCGCGTCGAGGTCGAGGAACTCGGGGGCGGCCTGCACGGCGGCGGCGCGGAAGCGGGGGTGCGTCATGCTGGGGAAGCGTGGCCCGCGGATGGCTTCGGCGCTGGTCCGTGCGTGTCGGTTCGGTTGACTGTGCGACGCACTCCCTTGCCCCGGCCCGCCGCCCTCCCTACCGTCGGCGCATGTCGCGCCTGCTCACCACTGACGTGGTGGAGGCGCGCGAGCGGCTCGCGTACTGGAACGAGGCCGTGTCCGACACCTACGTCCGGCTCGACACCACCGCGCCGGGCCGCGACGTCGTCGGGGAGATCCGCGCCGACTCCCTCGCCACTCTCGAGCTCTCCCGCGTCACGGCCACGGCGCAGCACGTCCGGCGCACGCCGTCCCTCATCGCCGCTGCCGCCGAGGACTACTTCCTCGTGAGCATCCAGACCCGCGGTGCGGGTGCCGTCGTGCAGGACGGGCGCGCCGCCGTGCTGGCGCCCGGCGACTTCGCCCTCTACGACTCGACCCGCCCCTACGAGCTGCGCTTCGACGGGGAGTTCCAGCAGTACGTGCTGATGCTCCCCGGCCCGACGCTGCGCTCCCAGCTGCGGCGCGCGCCGGAGCTCACCGCGCGGGCCGTGCACGGCTCCCGCGGTGCGGGGCACCTGATGATCGAGATGATCAGGACGCTCGCCGACGACATCGGCGTGCTCGAACCGGCCGCGGCGGCCGCCGTGGCGCAGAGCGTGGAGCACATCGTGGTCGCCGGGCTCAGCTCGCTGGCCCCGAGCGCACCCGTCCGCGAACCGGAGCTGGCCGCGCGCCGGGAGCAGATCAAGACCTGCGCCCGCGCCCGCCTGCGCGACCCGGGCCTCACGGTGGCCGCGATCGCCGCCGCGCTGCACACGTCGGTGAGCACGCTGCACCGGGCGTTCGCGGGCGAGCCGTGCTCGATCGCGGAGTGGGTCTGGGCTCAGCGCCTCGACGCGGTGCGGGCGGACCTGTGCGACCCGGCGCTGCGCCACCGGACGATCAGCGACATCGCCTTCTCGTGGGGTTTCGTGGACGCGTCGCACTTCAGCCGGGCGTTCAAGGCCCGGTTCGGGTGCACCGCGCGCGAGGTGCGTCAGGCCGGGAGCACCACGAACTGGCGCAGCGACAGGTCGAGGTAGGTCACGGGCCCGCGCGGCCCCGGGGTGCGATCGACGTTGATGCCGGTCTCGGGCAGGCCGAGCAGCTTGTAGCCGTCGAGCAGCCGGGTGGTGGTGTTCCAGAACACGCCGGTGCCGGTGTAGGCGTCGATGAACGCGGTGGCCGCCGCCTCGTCCGCGGCGCAGACGGTGGCCGCGAGCCCGGAGGTCTCCCGGATCGCCGTGGCCGCGGCGTCCACCGGTCCGTCCACGGGCGCGACGGTGACGTGCGCCTCGGCGCCGGAGTCGAGGGCCCACTCGTGGCCGAGCGGGTGGGTGTGCGGCGGCAGGCTCGGCGTGATCTCCCGCGCCCGCAGGGCCTGCTCGGCCACCGGCCACAACCGGTCGTAGGCCGGACGGTCGATCAGCAACAGGTTGAGCCGGTTGCAGACGCCCAGCCGGTCGGTGCTCTCGGTGACCAGCCGGGTGACGTCGGCGGGATCGGCGCTCGCGTCCAGGTAGAGCACGCCGCCGCCGTCGGCGTGGGCGAGGACCCGGGTGCCGGCCGTGGCTCCGAGCGCCGACAGCTTGCGCGTGACCTCACCGCTGCCGCGCACCACCACCAGCGGGACCAGGTCGGGGAGCCCGACGAGCGCCTCGGCCCCGGCGTGGCCCGGCGTGGGAACCAGCTGCACGGCGCCGGCCGGCACGCCGTGGCGCTCCAGGGCGGGCGCGATCACGAGGTCGACGAGCGCGCGGGCCGAGCCGAGCGCCGCCGACCCGGTGCGCAGCACAGCGGCGCTGCGGGCCTTCAGCACCTGCGACGCGACGTCCACCGTGACGTTCGGACGGGCCTCGAACACCGCGCCGATCACGCCGACCGGCACCCGCCGCTCGTAGACCCGCTCGCCGCTCGGCAGCGTGCGCACCTCGCGCTGAGCGGGCGGCTCGGGCGTGTCGGCGAGCACCTCGAGCTGGGTGGCCATGTCCGCGAGCCGTTCCGGCGACAGGCGCAGCCGGTCCAGCAGGCCGGGGGCCATCCCGGCCCGCTCGGCCGCCGCCACGTCGGCGGCGTTAGCGTCCAGCAGCTCGGCCTCCCGCTCCCGCAGCAGCCCGGCCGCGGTGCGCAGCGCGGCGTCGACCGCCGAGCCGCCGGCGGCCCGCACCCCCGGCGCGGCGGCCGCGGCACGCTGGGCGGCCTCCCGCACGGCGGTGGCCTCGGGGCTCTCGGTCGGGGTGGCGGTGCTGGTGCTCACGCGGAAAGGTTGCCACGCGGCCGGTGGCCTCCGCGCGGAGGTTCAGGAAAGCCACATTCAGGGCCATGCAGTTCCTGAATGTGGCTTTCCTGAACGTGCCGGAGCCCGCTCAGGGCTTGGCCAGCTCGGCGCCTTCGGTGAGGCTGCGGAGCTTCGCCCATGCGATGCGCGGGTCGACGCCGTGCTCGTTCACGGCCAGGGTGGCCATGCCGCAGTCGGTGGAGGCGAGCACGCGGTCGGGGCCGACGATCCGCGCGTAGTGCTCGATCCGCTGGGCCACCAGCTCCGGGTGCTCCACGTAGTTGGTGGTGCTGTCGATGACGCCGGGCATGAGGACGAGGTCGTCGGGCACGTCGGTGTCGGCGAACACCGTCCACTCGTGACCGTGCCGTGGGTTGGCGCCCTCGAAGGACAGCGTGCCGGCGCGCGCGGTGAGCAGGACGTCGAGGATGTCGCGCAACGGCACGTCGCGGTGGTGCGGGCCCTCGTAGTTGCCCCAGCAGACGTGCAGGCGCACGCGCTCGCGCGGGACGTCGCGCAGGGCCGTGTTCAGCGCGGCGACGTTCTCCGCCATGCGCTCGCGATGGGCGCGCAAGCCGTCGTCCCCGTCGGGGAAGGCCGCGCGGCCGGCCGCGAGGTCGGGGCAGTCGACCTGCAGCAGGAGGCCCGCACCGACGATCGCGTCGTACTCCTCCTTCATCGCATCGGCGAGCGCTCCGAGGTAGGCGGTGCGGTCGCCGTAGTGCTCGTCGTCGACGAACATCGCGATCACGCCCGGCGAGGCGGCTGTGAGGAACGCCTCTCCCGCCCCGGCGGCGTCGGCGGCGGAGCGGAGCGCGGCGATGTCGGCCTCGACGGCCGCGGTGTCCGGGTAGGTGACCGGGCCCCGGCAGACGGGGATGACGAAGTCGCGCGACACGCCCCGGCGGGCGAGCCGCTCCGCGTACTCGGGGAAGCCCTCCAACGCGGTGTTGGGGCGGGGCTCGCGCTCGACGGCCTCCAGCCCGGTGATCCGCGACCGCACGTACGTGACGTAGCTGATCTTGCCGAGCTCGCCGTCGTTCACCACGTCGAGGCCCGTCTCCACCTGCCGGCGCACGCACCCGGCGACGGCGGCGCGAACGGCGGCCGGATCGAGCTCGGGCCCGCCGCGCTCCCGCTCGGCGATCGCCCCGAGCAGGTCGGACGGGCGCGGCAGGCTCCCGGTGTGCGTCGTTCTGATCGGCATGCGGAGCTCCTTCGCCACGAACCGATTTGACCTGCACCCGTGTTCAGGTTGCACGATCGTCGGCGTGACCGCAGCGCAATCCCCCACCGCCGTCCGCGATGAGCTGTTCGGACCGAGCCGGCGTGCGACGACGATCGGCATCGTGCTCCTGATCAGCCTCATCGCGTTCGAGGCGATGGGGGTGAACACCGCGATGCCAGCGCTGGTCGCCGACCTCGGCGGCGTCGCGCTCTACGCGTGGCCGTTCGTGTCGTTCATGGCCGCGTCGGTGTTCGCCACCGTGCTCGGCGGCCGCTGGTGCGACCGGGCCGGGCCTGCGGTGCCGCTGGTGGTCTCGCCGTTGATGTTCGGCGTCGGCCTGCTGGTCGCCGGGACGGCGACGACCATGACCCAGCTGCTCGTGGGCCGGGTGCTGCAGGGCGCGGGGGCCGGGATGTCCAGCGTGGCGATCTTCGTGCTGATCGCCGCGGTGTACCCGGAGCGGGCCCGGCCCGCGGTGTTCGGCCTCATCTCCTCGGCGTGGGTGCTCCCCGCGCTGCTCGGGCCGCCGGTGTCCGGGCTGGTCACACAGGCCCTCTCCTGGCACTGGGTGTTCCTCGGACTGGTTCCCCTCGTGCTGGTCGCCACGGCGCTGGTGGTGCCCGCGGTGCGCACGCTCACGCCGCCGGAGCGGGGGGCCGGTGCAGGCCGCCGCGGCGTGGTGCCCGCGGCGTTCGCCGCCTCCGCCGGGGTCGCCGCACTGAGCTGGGCCTCGCAGCACGTGTCGGTGCTCGCCGCCGTCGTGGGGGCGGTGTCCGTCGCCGTGCTCGTCCCGGCGCTCCTGCGGCTCTTCCCGCGCGGGGTGTTCCGGCTGGGGCGCGGGATCCCCACGATCGTCGCATCGCGCGGGCTGCTCGCCGGCGTGTTCTTCACGATCAACTCCTACCTGCCGCTCATGCTCGAGGCGACGCACGGCTGGTCGCTCGCCACGGCGGGGATCCCGCTGATCGTCGGGGCGCTGGCGTGGTCGGGCGCGTCGGCGTGGCAGGGCAAGCACCCGGACCTGCCGCGCGAGAGGCTGCTGCGCATCGGGTTCTGCGCGGTCACCGTCGGCGCCGCCGGCATGCTGCTGGTCGCCCCCACGTGGGGCGTCCCGTGGCTGGCCCTGCCGTTCTGGGCGATCGCCGGGCTCGGGATGGGGCTCGGGTTCTCGTCGGTGTCGTTCCTGCTGCTGCAGCAGTCCGAGCCGCACGAGACCGGCTTCCACACCTCGGCCGCCCAGATCGCCGACCAGCTCGGCACCGCCACCCTGATCGGCGCGGGCGGCGCGGTGCTCGCGCTGCTCGGCACACCCGCGGCGGCGCTGCCGGTGCTGATCGCGGTGCTCGTCGCGCTCGGGCTGGTCGGGGTGCTCGGCGCGCCGCGCACCGCCGGTCAGACGGGGTCGGCGAACACCACGACGTTGTCGGAGTAGTGCCGGGTGCGGCGGTCGAACGCGCCGCCGCACGTGATCAGCACCAGGCGGGGCGGCCCGCCCGCGGCGAACACCTCGGGCGGCAGCTCCGCCTTCGCGTACTGGCGGCGGGTGGTCACGCGGTAGCCGACCGACCGGCCGTCGGCCCCGCGCAGGACGACCTCCTCGCCGTCGGCGACGTTCCGCAGCACCGCGAGCGCGCCGAGCCCGCCCGCGAGCGAGTCGACGTGCCCGGCGAGCACCGTCGGCCCGGCCGCGCCGCCCGCGAGCGCGCTCGGCGACCACCAGCCCACCGTGGACGGCGGCTCGGGCAGCACGAGCGCACCCTCCGGTCCCGTCGTCACGGCGACGACGGGGGCGTGCAGGTCCCGCGCGGGCAGGACGAGCTCCACGGGCGGCGTGCCCGCCCGAACCGGCGGCGTGGGCGCCTTTCCCGTGACGAGCTGCGCGAGAACCCCGTCGACGACCGGTGCCGCAGGCGAGAACGGGTCCGGCACGGGGAGCGCCGGGTGCCCGACCGGCGCGTCCAGCGACGGCGCGATGGAGACCGGGGCCGGGCCGAGCATCGTCAGGCCGCCCAGGAGGCACACCGCACCCGCGGCCATGAGCGCACGGACCGTGCGACGGCCGCGGGCGTCGAAGTTCGTCGCCACCGTGCGGGTGCGGCCGGTGGTCAGGGCGCGATGGCGTCCTGAACCGGCGGCCGGGCCGCTCGCCGGAGCGACGGCGCCGGCCGGCTCGGCGAACCCCGGTGCGGCGCCGCCCCCGCGGGGCGTCAGGCCGCGCGGCGCTGCCACCACAGCGCGCCGGCGAGCAGCAGGGCCCCGATCCCGACCAGGACGACCGCTGCAGGCGTCACGTCGCCCGCGGCCTGCCCACCGCTCCCGGCGTCGACGGCCGAGGGGGTCGACGCGCCGGCCGGTGCCGCAGCCTGCCGGAGCCGTTCGGCGAGCGAGTCGAGGCGGTTCAGCGTCTCCTGCGCGGCGGCCTTCGCCTCGGCGGAGGCGTTCTCGTCGGCGAGCACGGCGTTCGCCGCGTCGCGCATCTGCTGCTGGAGCTGATCCGCTGCCCGCAGCCACCCCTGGTCGAACTGCTCACCGCTGCGGGCGCGCAGGTCGGCGAGGGTGGCCTGCTGCTCCGCGGTCGGCTCGGCGTCGAGGCCGCCTTCCGCGCCCGCCTTCAGCTGGTCGAGCAGCGCCTGCCCGTCGGTGGAGTACTGGGCGCCCAGGGTGCGCACGTTCTGCGCGTCGCCCTGCGCCTGGCCGAGACCGCCGAGGGCGGCGATGGCCGCCGCGGTGGACCCGGCCGCCCCGAGCGCGCCGTCCGCGCCCATCCCGAGCGCGGAGTCCAGCCCACCTGGCTGGCCGGTGGTGACCGGGGTGGGGAGCTGGGCCTGATCGGTCGATCCGCACGCCGTGACGGCGCCGAACACGATTCCGAGAACCGCGATCAGGGCGACCGCGTTGGCGGCGACCTGCCTGATGGGACGGGTGCGCACGGCTCCTCCTTCGTCGGTGGACCCTCGAAACCGTTGCGCCATCCTGGTCGCCCCGCAGCCGGGACCGGCGAACTCCGCCCGGATGTGTGTCCCTCAGGCGGGTCCCGGGGCCGGGGCGAGGTGCACGACCTTCACCGCGGTCATCTCGTCCAGCAGCTCCGGCCCGAACCCGAAGCCGGACCCGCTGGCGCCACGGGGCTGGGACGCCCCGCCGGGCGCGCCACCGAATACGTCGTTGACCTTGACCGTGCCGACGGGCAGCTCGCGCCACGCTCGCTGGGCGTGCGCCATGTCGGACGTGAGCACGGTGGCCGCGAGGCCGTAGCGGTCGGCGCCCGCCTCCTGCAGCGCGGTGGCGAAGTCGGGGACGACCCGCACCGGGGCCACCGGGCCGAACGTCTCGTCCCTCATCACGGACATGTGCGGCACGCACCCGATCAGGACGGTCGGCGGGTAGAAGGCGCCCGGGCCGTCCGGGACGGCGCCGCCGGTCAGCGCTCGGGCGCCGCCGCCGAGAGCGGCCTCGACGTGCCCGTGGACGTGCCCGCGGTGCGCCCGGTCGACGAGGGGACCGATCCGCTCCCGCCACTGCTCCGCCTCCCGCACGAGCGCGTCCAGGAACGCGTCGGCCAGGCAGGCGTGCACGTAGATCCGCTCGACGGACACGCAGATCTGCCCGGCGTTCGCGAACGCGCCGAGCGCTGCCTGGGCGGCGGCCCACTCCGGGTCGATGTCGGCGTCGACGACCAACGCGTCGTTGCCACCGTTCTCCAGGAGGGCGCGGGCGCCGGTGCGGGCGCATGCCTCGGCGATGGCCCGACCGGTGGCGGTGCTGCCGACGTGCGCCACGACGTCCACCTCGGCCTCGGCGAGGCGGGCGCCGACCGCCCCGTCCCCGTCGACGATCTCGAGGACACCCGGTGGCAGGTGCGCGGCCACGAGCTCGGCGAACCGGCGGCCGGTCTGGGGGCAGCGCTCGCTGGGCTTGTGCACCACGGTGTTCCCCGTGGCGAGCGCCGCCCCGATCAGCCCGGCCGCGACGGCGACCGGGTCGTTCCACGGTGTCAGCACGGCCACGACGCCACGGGGCTCGGGCACCATCAGGTCGGTGGCGTCCCAGCCGCCGTGCAGGCTCCGGCCGCGGTGCACCGGCCCGAGCTCGGCGTACTGCACGAGAGTGCCGATGCCCGCGTCGACACCGCCCCGGGCGTCGTCGACCGGCTTGCCCGTCTCCCGGGCATTCAGCGCGGCGAGCTCGTCGGCGGCGGCCCGGACGGCGGCCGCGGCGGCGTGCAGGGCCGCGCCGCGCTCCGCCGCCGGGGTGCGCGCCCAGCCGGCCGCGGCCCGCCGAGCGGACGACACGGCCTCGTCGCAGCGCTCGGGCGAGGCGATCGGGACGCGCCCGACGACCTCGTCGGTGCGCGGATCGAGAACGGTCAGCTCACGGTTCTCCAGCACGGTCATCGAGCAGCAGTACCCGCCCGGAGTTGGATCACGCCCCGATCAGGGGCGGTGCGGCAGCTTCGCGGGCGTCGAGGGCGGGGGAACCACCGGCCCGGCGTCGCCGTCCGGCGCCGTGTCGAGGTCGACGATCACGGGCGCGTGGTCGCTCGGGCCGCTGCCCTTGCGTGCCTTGCGGTCCACCCACGCGGCCTGCACGCGCGTGGCCACGTCCGCGCCCGCGAGCACGAGGTCGATGCGCATGCCCAGGTCCTTGTGGAACCGCCCGGCCCGGTAGTCCCAGTACGTGAAGATCCGGTCGGCCGGCCAGCGTTCGCGCACGACGTCGTGCAGGCCGAGGCCCTTGATCTCGGCGAGCGCCTTGCGCTCGGCCGGGGTGACGTGCGTCGAGTTGACGAAGAGCGCCGGGTCCCACAGGTCCTCGTCGGTGGGGGCGATGTTCATGTCGCCCGCCACCACGGCCGTCACCGGGTCGGCCACCGACTCACGCAGCGCGGCGAGCCATTCGAGCTTGTAGAGGTAGTGCGGGTCGTCGGGGGTGCGGCCGTTTGGCACGTAGACGGACGTGACGCGCAGACCGCCGCACGTCGCCGTCACGGCGCGGGCCTCGGCGGGCGAGTCGGGCGTGGGGAACCGCGGCTCCCCCGGCAGGCCCCGCACGACGTCGTCGAGCCCCACGCGGGACAGCAGCGCCACACCGTTCCAGCGGCCCTCGCCGAAATGGGCGACGGCGTACCCGCGCTCGGCGAGCGGCGCGTCGAAGGTCTCGGCGAACGCCTCGTCCGTCAGCTTGGTCTCCTGGAGGCACACCACGTCCGGGGCGCGCTCGTCGAGCCATGGCAACAGCCGGGGCAGGCGGGTGAGGGCCGAGTTCACGTTCCACGTAGCCAGACGCACCCGCAGCACGCTACCGTTGCAGAGTTTGTACGATGGTCGAACAAAGGGGTTTCCCAATGCCGCAGCCCACCCGCGAGGACCGCTTCAGCTTCGGGCTCTGGACGGTCGGCTGGCCCGCGCGCGACCCGTTCGGGGACGCCACCCGGCCCGCGATCGACCCGGTCGAGTCGGTGCACCGGCTCGCCGAGCTCGGCGCGTGGGGCGTGAACTTCCACGACGACGACCTCATCCCGTTCGGGACCGACGGCGCCGAGCGCGACCGGATCATCGCCCGGTTCAAGGCGGCCCTGGCCGAGACCGGGACGGTCGTCACGACGATGACCACCAACCTGTTCACCCACCCCGTCTTCAAGGACGGGGCGTTCACCAGCAACGACCGGGGCGTGCGCCGGTTCGCGCTGCGCAAGGTCATCCGCAACCTCGACCTCGCCGCCGAGCTCGGCGCCAAGACCTACGTGTTCTGGGGCGGCCGCGAGGGCGCCGAGGTCGACTCCGGCAAGGACATCGCGGCCGCCCTCGACCGCTACCGCGAGGGCATCGACCTGCTCGCCGCGTACGTCAAGGAGCAGGGCTACGACATCCGCTTCGCCATCGAGCCGAAGCCGAACGAGCCCCGCGGCGACATCCTGCTGCCCACCCTCGGCCACGCGCTCGCGTTCATCGCCGAGCTGGAGCACGGCGACATCGTCGGCGTCAACCCCGAGGTCGGCCACGAGCAGATGGCCGGGCTCAACTACACCGCGGGCATCGCCCAGGCGCTGTGGGCGGGCAAGCTCTTCCACATCGACCTGAACGGCCAGCGCGGCATCAAGTACGACCAGGACCTCGTGTTCGGTCACGGCGACCTGCTCAGCGCGTTCGCCACCGTCGACCTGCTGGAGAACGGCGCGCCCGGCGGCGGGCCGAAGTACGACGGCCCCCTGCACTTCGACTACAAGCCGCTGCGCACCGAGGACCTCGACGGCGTCTGGGCATCGGCCGCGGCCAACATGAGCACCTACCTCATCCTCAAGGAGCGGGCCGCCGCGTTCCGCGCCGACCCGGAGGTGGCCGAGGCCCTCGCCGTGGCGGGGGTTGCCGAGCTGGCGAAGCCGACGCTGAACCCCGGCGAGACCGTGGCGGACCTGAAGGCCGACCGGTCCGCGTTCGAGGACTACGACGCCGTGAAGGCGGGTGAGCGCGGCTACGGCTACGTCCGGCTCAACCAGCTGGCGGTGGAGCACCTCTTGGGCGCCCGATGACCCTCGTGGCCGGGGTCGACTCGTCGACCCAGTCGTGCACGGTGGTGATCCGGGACGCGGAGACCGGCGCGCTGGTCCGCTCGGGCAACGCGAAGCACCCGGACGGCACCGAGGTCCACCCCTCGGCCTGGTGGGAGGCGCTGCAGGCCGCGATCGCCGAGGCAGGCGGGCTCGAGGGCGTCGAGGCCATCGCCGTGGCGGGCCAGCAGCACGGCATGGTCTGCCTCGACGACGCGGGCGAGGTGGTGCGGCCCGCGCTGCTGTGGAACGACACCCGCTCCGCGGGCGCGGCCGCCGACCTCGTCGCCGAGCTGGGTGCGAAGGTGTGGGCCGAGGCCACCGGCAGCGTCCCGGTCGCGTCGTTCACCGCCACGAAGCTGCGCTGGCTCGCCGAGCACGAGCCCGAGCACGCCGCCGCCACCGCGGCGGTGTGCCTGCCGCACGACTGGCTCACCTGGAAGCTGCTCGGCACCGGGTCGCTGGACGACCTCGTCACCGATCGCTCCGACGCCAGCGGCACGGGCTACTTCTCCGGCGTCAGCGGGGGGTACCGGCTCGACCTGCTGGAGCGCGCGTTCGGGCGGTCCGACGTCCGCCTCCCGCGGGTGCTCGGCCCGGCCGAGGCGGCCGGCCGCACCCCGGACGGGGTGCTGATCGGGCCCGGAGCCGGCGACAACGCGGGCGCCGCGCTCGGGCTCGGCGCCGCCGTCGGGGACGTCGTGATCTCGATCGGCACGTCCGGGGTGGTGTCCGCGATCAGCCCGACCCCGACGGCGGACGAGACCGGCATCATCGCCGGCTTCGCGTCGGCGTCCGGAGAGCACCTGCCGCTGGTGTGCACGCTGAACGCCGCCCGCGTGCTCGACGCGGCGGCGCGGATGCTCGGCGTCGACCACGAGGCGCTGTCCCGGCTCGCGCTGTCGGCCCCGCCCGGGTCCGACGGGCTCGTGCTGGTGCCGTACCTGGAGGGCGAGCGCACGCCGAACCGGCCGGACGCCACCGGCGCCCTGCACGGGCTCACCCTCGCGAGCTCCACACCCGCGCACCTGGCGCGCGCGGCGGTCGAGGGCCTGCTGTGCGGGCTCGCCGACGCGCTCGACGCGTTCCTCGCGGCCGACGTGCCGCTGGAGCGGGCGTTCCTGGTGGGCGGCGGTGCGCGCTCGGAGGCCCTCGCCCGGATCGCCCCGGCGGTGCTCGGGCGTCCCGTGCTGCGGCCCACGCCGGGCGAGTACGTGGCCGACGGCGCCGCCCGGCAGGCGGCATGGGTGCTGGCGGGCGGCGACGCCCCGCCGGCGTGGGATGCGGCCGACACGGAGACGTTCGAGGCCGACCCCACTCCCGCGGTCCGCGAGCGCTACGCGCAGGTACGCGAGCTGACGGCGCCGCGCCTCGGCTCGTGAACGCGAGTCGCTGGATGAGCGCGGGCGAGTCGGGGTGAGCGTTCCCGCGGGGCAGCACACGGTCCGGCGGCACAACCTGGCGCTCGTGCTGGGGGAGGTCGCCGGGCCGGAGCCGCTGTCCCGGGCCGGGGTGGCGGCACGGACCGGGCTCACGCGCGGCACCGTGTCGTCCCTGGTGGAGGAGCTGATCGCGGCCGGGCTCGTCACGGAGCTCGCGGCCGCGCGCGGCGGTCCGGGCCGGCCGGCGAGCCCGCTGCGGCTGGACCCGCGCGGGCCGGCCGGGCTCGGTCTCGAGGTCGGTGTCGACACGGTCGGCGCCTGCGTCGTCGACCTCGGTGGCACGGTGCGCGTGCAACGCACCGCGCCGTCGGACCACCGCGAGGACGCACCGGACGCCGCGCTCGGCCGCCTCGCGGCGCTCGCCGCCGACGTCGTGGCCGAGGCCGGGCTCCCGATCGCCGGCGCGACGGTGGCCCTGCCGGGCGTCGTCGGGCCGGACGGGGTGCTGGAGCGCGCCCCCAACCTCCCGCGCTGGGTCGACGTGGCCGTCGGCGCCGCGCTCAGCACGCAGCTACGCGGCCTGCCCGTGC
The DNA here is from genome assembly GCF_007994075.1 of Pseudonocardia hierapolitana. Classification (NCBI taxonomy): domain Bacteria; kingdom Bacillati; phylum Actinomycetota; class Actinomycetes; order Pseudonocardiales; family Pseudonocardiaceae; genus Pseudonocardia; species Pseudonocardia hierapolitana. The sequence continues at coordinate 2,257,723 of NZ_VIWU01000001.1, forward strand.
GCGCGGGCAACGAGGCCGACCTCGCCGCGCTCGCGGAGCGGTGGGCGGGTGGGCCGGCCGACGCGGTCGTCGTCTCCGGGGGGATCGGCGTGGGCGCCGGGATCCTGCTGGACGGCGCGCTGTTCGCGGGAGCGGGCGGGCGCGCGGGCGAGATCGGGCACGTCGTCGTCGAGCCCGACGGGCGGACCTGCCACTGCGGCGGCCGGGGCTGTCTGGAGACCGTCGCCGGGCTGGAGGCCCTGACCGGTCCCGACGCCGTCCGAGCGGCCGGTCGGGCGCTCGGCATCGCCCTGACCGGCGCCGTGCACCTGCTCGACGTCCCGGCCGTCGTGCTGGGCGGCGGCTATCCGGGCGTCGGCCCCCTCCTGCTCGACGCCGTGCGCGCCGAGCTGGCCGCCCGGGCCTTCTCGCGGGCAGGCGTCGAGGTCCGCTACTCGGCACTCGGCGCCGACGCCGCCCTGCGGGGGGCTGCCACCACGGTCGTGCAGGACGTGCTGGCCGATCCGGGTGCGGTGATCGGCGCGCAGGGTCAGGTGAGGAAGGAGAGGAGCGCCTCCGTCAGCTCGCCGGGGACCCAGTGAACCGGCCAGACTGATCGGCGAGGTGGTGGACCGGTTGAAGGCGGAGGGTGGAAGTGGACCTGGGACTGCGCGACACGGCGGCACTCGTGACCGGCGGCAGCCGCGGCATCGGCCTCGCCGTGGCCGCGGCGCTGGCGGCGGAGGGTGCCCGGGTCGCTCTGCTCGGGCGGGACACCGCAGCGTTGGCGGCAGCAGCGGAGGTGGTCGGCCCGGGCACCGTGACGGTGCGCGCCGACACCACCGCCGACGCCGAGGTGCGCGCGGCGGTGGACGAGTCGGTCGCCGAGCTGGGCCGCCTCGACGCCCTGGTCAACTGCGCTGCTCCGCGTGCTGAGCCGGGGAGGCCCTCAGGGCTCTCCGGCCTCGACGACGAGGACTTCCTCCGCCAGGTCGACACCAAGGCGCTCGGCTACGCCCGCGTCGTGCGCGCCGCCGTGCCCCACCTCCTCGCCGCAAGGGGCGGACGGGTGGTCAACATCAGCGGGATGAACGCCCGCAGGACCGGCTCGATCACCGGGTCGGTGCGCAACATCGCCGTCGTCGCGCTGACGAAGAACCTCGCCGACGAGCTGGGGCGGAGCGGGATCACCGTCACCTGCGTCCATCCCGGCCTGACCCTCACCGAGCGGGTTCAGCAGGACCCCGCGTTCCGCGAGGCGGCCTCGAACAACGGCCTCGGCCGGCCCGTGACCGCCGAGGAGGTCGCTGCCGTCGTCACATTCCTGGCGTCCCCCCGGGCCACTGCCGCCAACGGCGCCGTCATCACCGTCGACGGCGGCACCCCCGGACCGATCTGGACGTGAGCAGCCGACTGCTCGGCGCGGGGATGAGCCGGGCGACGCTGCGGGGCCGGCCCGGTGCGGCCGTGTACGTCCACGTACGCCCGGGCGAACCTCGACTCGACGGGCCCGTGCTCACCGCGCACGAGCGGCATGATCCGAACCGGCGGTTGTCCATTGCTGCAGCGACAGCAATGGACAACCGACACAGCGGATCATGGGCGCGGTCGGGTCGTCACGAGGCCTTGGGCAGCACCCGGATCCCGTCGGCGCGGATCGTCCCGGCGTCCGCGGTGCCGGTGAGCACCACGACGTCGCCGACAACCGGCTTCTGGGTCAGCGCCGTGGTGTTCACGGTGACGGGCAGGCCGTCCACCGAGGTGACGGTGGCGGTCTCGCCGCTGACCGCGGTGACCGTGCCGCTGACGCTCGCCTGCGGCACCCAGATCGACTCGGCGGTCGCGGCGTCACCGGTGCCCTCGACCCCGACCACCACGCGCTCACCGACCTGCAGGTCGCCCAGCCCGCTGTTCGACGAGCCGCGCACCCGCGTGTCGCTGTCGGTGCGGATGGTGCGCTGACCTGCGCCGTCGACGTTCACGACGATCGAGCCGCCCGCCACCGATGCGACGGTGCCGGTGACCACCGGTTCGTCAGCGAGGCCGAACGGGCGACCACCAGGTCCGCGGCCTTCGAAGTCGTCCTCGTCGAAGTCGTCGCGGTCGTGGGGGCCCCATCCGCCGTGGCGGCCGCCCTCCCACGGCCCCTGGCCCGACCAGCCGGCCCGGTCGAAGCCGGGACCGAAGCGGTCGCGGTCGTGGTCGGGCAGCAGGAGGGCGGCCGTGACGCCGCCGATCACGACCAGCGCCGCGACCACCGCGGTGATCACGACGCCGCGGCTGCGCAGCCGGGGCCGCCAGGACCGGCGCGGCTCCTCGATCTTGCTCGTGGGTGGTTCGGTGGTGCTCATCTCGGTTCTCCCCTCGGGACGTTGCTGAACTCCCCACTGACGCTTCCGCCCGTTCCTGAAGGCGGCCTGAAGTCCGCCCACACCTTCAGCCGATCTTCAGGCTGTCCGGGGCGGGCGTCGGGAGAATGGGCGTCGTGACCGCGCGCGTGCTGGTGGTGGAGGACGCCGAGGCGATCCGCACCGCCGTGGTCGCCGGCCTCGGCGAGGCCGGGTTCGGCGCCACCGGCCGCCCCGACGGGCGGAGTCTCGAGGACGACCTGGCCACGTTCCGCCCCGACCTGGTGGTCCTCGACGTCATGCTGCCCGGCCGCGACGGCTTCGCCCTGCTCGACGTCGTGCGTCGCCACAGCGACGCGGGCGTGGTGATGCTGACCGCGCGCGACGCCGTGGACGACCGGTTGCGCGGCCTGCACGGCGGCGCCGACGACTACGTGGTGAAGCCGTTCGCGCTGGCCGAGCTGGTCGCGCGGGTCACGGCGGTGCTGCGCCGGATGGGCCGGACGCCCACCACGGTGGAGGTGGGCGACCTCGTGATCGACGCCGCCGCCGGCACCGTGCTGCGTCGCGGCGAGCCGGTCGAGCTCACCGCCACGGAGCTGCGGCTGCTCGACTACCTCGCCGCGCAACGCGGCCGCGTCGTCAGCAAGGGGCAGATCCTCACCCGGGTGTGGGGCTACACCGACTACGACCCCAACCTCGTCGAGGTCCACGTCTCCGCGCTGCGCCGCAAACTCGGCGAGCCGCGGCTGGTGCACACCGTGCGCGGGCTCGGCTACGTCCTGCGCTCCGATGGGGAGGCGGAGACATGACGGGCCCGCTGCGTACCGTCTCACTGCGGCGCCGCGTCACGGCGCTCAGCCTCACCGTGCTCGCGGCCGTGCTGCTGGTGGTCGGCGTCCTGACCGACGTCGTGTTCAGCGCCCAGATCCGCTCCGAGCTGCGCCAGCAGCTGAACGTGCGCGCCACGCTCGCCGGGCAGCTCGTCGCGCAGGGCGTCCCCGCCGACGAGGTGGCGCGGCGGGTGGAGGCACCGGGGATCCGGGCGGAGCTCGTCGCCGCCGACGGCCGGGTGTACGCCGGGGACCCCGACGACGACGAGCGCTGGATGCCGCCCCCGTGGCGGGGCGGGCCGCCGGACCGCGATCACCGCGGCTGGTGGGACGACGACGGCGGCGACGACGGCGACTGGGGCAACCCGCAGGTACTGGAGCAACCGCTGGCCGACGGTTCGCGGCTCACGCTCGTGGCGAGCGGCGGGCCCGTGAGCGGCGCGCAGACGTTGCTGCGCCGCACGCTGATCGTGCTCAGCCTCGCGGCACTGGCCGTGGCCGGCATCGTCATGCTGCTCACCACGCGCGTCGCGCTGGCGCCGCTCGACGCGATGACGGCGGTGGCGCGCTCGATCACCGGCGGGGACCGCGGCCGGCGCCTCGCGCCCGCGCGCACCGACACCGAGCTCGGCCGCACCGCGGCGGCGTTCGACGCGATGCTCGACGAGCTGGAGGGGGCGGAGGCGGCCGCGCGGGCGTCGGAGGCGAGGACGCGCCGGTTCGTCGCCGATGCCGCGCACGAGCTGCGCACCCCGATCGCCGGGGTGCAGGCCGTCGCCGAGGCGGCGCTCGCGCCCGACATGGCGCCCGAGGACCGGGAGCGGCTGCACCTGCTGATGCTGCGCGAGAGCCGCCGAGCCGGCCGGCTCGTCGACGACCTGCTGGTGCTCGCCCGTCTCGACGCGGGCCTCGAGCTGCGCCGCGAGCCGGTCGACCTGCTGGAGCTGGCCCGCACCGAGGCCGAACGGGCGCAGCTCGTGGCGCCGGACCAGCGGGTCGAGGTTCGCGGCGAGCCCGTCACCGTGACCGGCGACGCCTCCCGGCTCGCCCAGGTGCTGGGCAACCTGCTCGACAACGCCCGCCGTCACGCGGGCCCCGGCGTGGTGACCGTCACGGTGTCCGGCGGCGACCGGGCGACCCTGCTCGTCACCGACGACGGACCGGGCGTCGCCCCCGCCGACCGGGAGCGGATCTTCGACCGGCTCGTCCGGCTGGACGAGGCCCGCGGCGAGGACGGCGGCGCCGGGCTGGGACTCGCGATCGCCAGGGGCATCGCGCGTGTCCACGGGGGCGACCTGCGGTGCGTCGACCCGCCGTCCGACCGCGGTGCGGCCTTCGAGCTGGTGCTGCCTACTCCTCGTCGGGCAGCGTGACCTTCTTGATGTAGAGCAGCCGGTCCCCGCGCTCGAGTGCGTCGACGGCGGCGGCGTCCACGCGGTACAGGTCATCGCCCCGCACGACGCCGAGCACGATGTCGGCCAGGTGCCGCGGCGAACCGCCCACCTCCGACTCCTCCACCACCCGCTCGCTGATCGCGAAGCCCGCCTCGGGGGTGAGCAGGTCCTCGACCACCTCGACGACGCTCGGCGTGGTGGTGGCCATGCCGAGCAGCCGGCCCGCCGTCTCCGCGGACACGATCACCGAGTTGGCCCCGGACTGCCGCAGCAGGTGCACGTTCTCCGACTCCCGCACCGACGCGACGATCCGCACGTCCGGGGCGAGCTCGCGGGCCGTGAGCGTGACGAGCACCGCGGTGTCGTCGCGGTTGGTGGCGACGATGATCGCGCTGGCCTGCTGGAGGCCGGCGATCCGCAGCACGCTGGAGCGGGTGGCGTTGCCGGTGACGGTCACCAGGCCGAGCGCGGACGCGGCGTCCAGCTGCGCGCGGTCGGTGTCGACCACGACGATGTCGGAGGGTTCGGCACCGTCGCCGAGCAGCGTCTCGACGGCAGCACGTCCCTTGGTGCCGTAGCCGACGACGACGGTGTGGTTGCGCACGCGGGACCTCCAGCGCTCGATGCGAACGGCCTGCCGGGAGCGCTCGGTGAGCAGTTCCACCGTGGTGCCGACCAGCACGATGAGGAACAACAGCCGCAGCGGCGTGATGACGACGGTGGTCAGCAGCCGCGCCTCGGGGGTGACGGGCACGATGTCGCCGTACCCGGTGGTGGAGAGCGAGACCGTGGCGTAGTAGAACGCATCACCGAGCGAGATCGGGGTGTCGCTGTTGTTGTCGACGTACCCGTCGCCGCCGAAGTAGACGACGAGCGCGGCGGCCACCAGGGCACCGAGCGCGATCATCAGGCGGCGCAGCAGCGCCACCGCGGGGCTCCCGCCCGTCTCGGGCATGCGGATGAGACCGACCAGCGACGGGTCGGCGAACGGCCGGCGATGGTTCGTCCGACGCAGATCCGTCACCACGCGCGGAGAGTAACCGTCGAGCCCGGAACCCGCGCAGCGACCGGCCCGTGTGCCGCGAAGATCACCGAGGATCGTCTCCGGGAGATGCGACGATCCCGGCCTCCGCGGCACCTTCCACCAGCTCGTCCAGCCCGAACGCGGCCACCGCGTCGAGCGCCCCGCTGCCGCGCACGCCGTGCTCCGCCGCCCGCCCCGCGCCCCATGCGAGCAGGTCGGCCGTGATCGCGTACGGCTCGGGTGCGGTGAGCCGGGTGCGGGCGAGCAGCGTGCCGGTGACGTCGAAGACCTCTGCGACGAAGTGCGACCGAGCCGCCGCCAGCGCCTCTGCGGCGGGGTCGGCCGGGACCCGGCGGGTGAGCACGTCGGCCACGGTCGCCACCGCCCGCGACGGCACGCGGGACAGCAGCGGAGCGGCCCGCGCGCCCGCGTGCACGGCCCCGCTGGCCCGGCCGAACCAGCCGAGGTACACGTCCACCGTGCGCAGGCCCGGCGCGATCCGCGGCAGCGCGAACTGCTCGCTCGCCCCGATCGTGACGCCGGCGCGCGGGCGGCCCGCCACGTCGAACGTGCGCATCCGCGCACCGGCAGGCTCGGTGCGCAGGGCGCCGTCGCGCCACGCGTAGAGCGGCTGGGTGGCGATCCCGGCCAGCGAGCGAAGGGTGCCCCGGGAGAACGGCCGCCCCTTGCCGAGCCCGCTGATGAAGTAGCCGATGTCCACGCGATCGGCGCCCTCCCCCGCCGCGCGCAGGGCGAGCGCCCCGGCGAGCACGCCGGGCACGTAGTCGTTGCCGAACGCGGTGAGCAGCGCGGCGCCGGTCCGCTCGGCGGCGGGGCCCCAGCGCTCGTACACCGCGCGGATGAACGGCGGCTCGCCGGTGGAGTCGAGGTACACCGCGCCCGCCCCGGCCGCCGCCGCGACCGCGGGCGTCCCGAGCTCGGTGAACGGCCCCACCGTGCTGACCAGCACGTCACCGCGGCCGACGAGCGCGGCCACCGACGCCTCGTCCGTGACCTGCGCGACCGCGGTCTCCAGCCCACCCAGCCGCTGCGCGAGCGCCGCCAGCCGCTGCGGGTCCCGCCCCGCCAGAACGGGCCGCAGGCCCCTGCCGACCATGGCCTCGGCCGTGCGGGCGCCGGTGTACCCGGTGGCCCCGAACAGCACGATCCGCGCGCCCATGGCGCCGACCCTATGCCGAGATCGGGTAGCCTCGCCCGCGTACCGCACCGGTGGCGGCGTCCTTTCCTCCGACCCGGGATCCGCCGTGCCTCCGATCGAGATCCGCCCCTTCCGCCGCAGCGACCGCGACCAGCTCACCGAGCTCGTCAACGCCCACGTCGAGGCCGTGCTGCCGGGCGTGTCCGTCTCCCCGAACGCGGTGCTGAGCCAGCTGGAACGCGAGCCCGACGAGATCGTCGTGGACCCCTGGGTGACCACGCGACACACGCTCGTCGCGATCCAGCGCGACCGGCTCGTCGCCGCCGCGCACCTGCGGACCTTCGCCGACGAGGAACGCGTCGCGCCGGACTACCGGGGCGCAGGCGAGTTCCTCTGGCTGCTCTGCTGGCCGAGCAGCACCTACGAGGAGGCCGCCGACGCGCTCGCGGCATCGGCCATCGCCGCACTGGAGCGGGCGGGCGTCCGGCGGATCCACGGGGACGGCTCGCTCCCGGCACCCGCCACGTACGGCATACCGGACGTGTGGCCGCACGTCGCCGCGGCGCTGGAACGCGCCGGGTTCTCGCCGGGCGCACGCATCGAGGTGATCCTCGTCGCGGACGTCGCGGATCTTCCGCGCCCCGGCGACCCACCCGTGCCCGGCCTGGGGCTGCGGACCGCGCTCGGTGGCCGCGGCACCCGGCTGACGGCCGTGCTGGACGGGCAGGTCGTGGGCATCCACGAGGTGCAGACCGACCTGACCGCGGGCGGCACCCGCTCGCGGCTCGCCGGGTGGGCCGAGGTCTGGGAGCTGGACGTCGACGCCGCACACCGCCGCCGCGGCATCGGCACCTGGCTGGTCGGGCACGCCGCGGACCGGCTCCGGCTGGCCCGCGCCGACCGCCTGCTCACCTACGCCGTGCCCGACGAGGACGACGGCGAGCTGCCGTTCCTGCAGGCGGTGGGCTTCCGCGAGCTCACCCGCACCCGCCGCGGCTGGTTGCGCGAGCCCTGATCGTGCGCGCCCCGTGTCGACACGTCGGACGCACCGCGAGTCGGGCATCCCGACGCGGGAGTCGGGCGGCCCGGCGCGCGTACGCTGCGCGGCGTGCCCCGCTTCGCCGTGCTCCTGCGCGGGATCAACCTCGGTCGCGCGAAGCGCGTCGCCATGGCCGACCTGCGCGCGCTGCTGGAGGACGCCGGGTACACGGACGTCCGTACGCACCTCAACAGCGGCAACGTGGTGCTGACCGGCGAGGACGCCGATCCGGCCGAGCATGCCGAGAGGATCGAGAACGCCATCCGCGAGCGGCTGGGCATACAGGTGCGCTGCGCCGTCCTCACCGCCGACGAGCTGCGGACGGTCGTCGACGACCATCCCTTCGCAGGCGTCGCCGACAACGGCTCGCGAATGATGGCCCACGTCTTCCTGCGCCCGGTCGACCCGGCGCTGGTGGCCGGGCACCCGCCGGTGCCACAGGACCCGGAGCGCGCCCGCGTGGGCGACCGGGCGGTCTACCAGTGGTGCCCGGACGGCCTGATGGCCGCGCCGGACATCGGCCCGTACGTCCAACAGCGCCTGCGCGTCGACGTCACGGCGCGGAACTGGAACACGATCACGAAGCTCAGCGAGCTGATCTAGTCTCCCCCGCGCCCCGCCGGTCCATGTTCTCCCGGCGGGCATCGCGCAGCTCGGCGCGGGTGCGCCGCAGCTCGGCGTCGCGGTCGCGCAGGTCGGCCCGAGCGTCCTCGAGTGCGTCGTCGGTGGTGCGCAGGCGATCCTCGAGCCCGCTGATGGCGCGGGCGGACGCGAGGGGGTGCCCGTCGTCGAGCAGCTCCCGCAGCCGGGCGGCGATGGCGAGCTGACGGCGGGAGTAGCGGCGGTGCCCGCCGCCGGTGCGGTGCGGTTGCAGCACCCCCGCGTTGTCGAGGCTGCGCAGGAAGGCGGGCTGGACGCCGAGCAGCTCCGCGGCCTGCCCCATGGCGACCGAGGGGTAGTCCTCGTCGTCCAGCCTGCCCAGGTTGTTCGTCACCGATATCTTCCGTTCAGTTCGTCGTCGAGTGGAGTCCGGTCATCTGCCTCCCGCGGTCGTGCCGTGTGCGGTGGTGGTCCTCGGCCTCCCGGTGCCTGACGGGCGGACCGGTCGGCCGGTATCGGCGGAGGCCGCGCAGCGGGCCGCTCAGCGCGCGCCGCTGGAAGCCGTTTCCCGGGAGGTCAGCTCCCGCAGATCGCTCGGTCCACCGCCGTCGACGAGGGTCGGTACCGACGCTGCGCCTGCGCCGGTGAAGGCGGTGAACCCGAAGTGGACCTCACCTGCCGCCACCGTGCGCTCCGGGTGCGGGGCGGCGTTCACGCGGGAGACGTCCGCGCGCATGATGCCAGCCGCGTCGACGGCGTCGAGCTGGGCGAGCAGCCGAGCCAGCGCGGCCGGGGCCTCGCGCGGACAACGGCTGGTCTGGGTGAGGGTGCGGTGCAGCGGGCCGGTGCGCCAGCCGCTCGGGTCGCCGCTGCCGACCGGAACGGCCACGGCGACGTCGAGCAGCCACCGCGAGGGCTTCCCGGCGATCTCGGGCGTCTGGTGCACGGTGATCTCGGTGACCTGGTCGGCGCGGACCAGGCTGCCGTCGAGCAGCTGCAGCCACACGTTCGCAAGGCTCAAGTCGATCTCCTCGAAGCTACTACCTCCAGCTGGGATATCTCCATTGTGCGCTGCAGTTTGGCGAAGTACAAGGCGCAGTATCGCCGCGGTCAACCGGCGAGCGGCACCGAGGCCAGCAGGGCGCGGAGGCCCGCGGCGTCGAGCAGATCCGCAGGGCGCAGGGTGACGTCCTGGCGCACGAAGTGGAACGCCGCGCGCACGCGCTCCGGCTCGCAGCCGGCGAGTGCCGCCCAGGCCAGGCGGTAGGCGGCGAGCTGCACCGTGAGCGCCGGGATCCGCTCGGTCTCGGGTAGGGCGCCGGTCTTCCAGTCGACCACGGTCCAACCGCCGTCCGGGTCGGCGAACACGGCGTCCATCCGGCCGCGCACACCCACCCCGGCGATCACCGTCTCGAACGGCACCTCCACCTCGACCGGGCGCCGGTCGGCCCACCCGCTCGCGAGGAACGCCGCCTGCAGCTCCTCCAGGGCGTCGTCGGACGCGGCACCCTCGTCGGCGGCGCCCGGCAGCTCGTCCAGGTCGAGCAGCTGGGCGGCGCCGAAGCGCTGCTCCAGCCAGGCGTGGAACGCCGTGCCGCGGCGGGCGTGCGGGCTGGGGGGCAGCGGCAGCGGGCGGCGCAGCCGGGTGGCCAGCGCGGCGGGATCGGCCGCCAGCTCCACGAGCTGGCTCACCGACAGCTGCGCCGGCAGCGCCACCGCAGGCCGCGCCCTGGCCGCGGCGCGCTCGGCGAGCAGCACGTCGACGTCGGCCGCCCACCCCTCCGGGTCGTCGGACTCCGGATCCTCCTCGGGCGGTTCCGGCACGAGCAGCTCCATCTGCCCGCCCGGCTCGGCTGCGGCCTCGGCCTGCGCCGCACGCCGCTCCGCGAGATCGCGCAGCGCCGCACGGACGAGCTCCGCGCCGGCCCGAACGTGCTCGGATCGCTCGCCCAGCGGATCAACCGGCCAGAGCGCGGTGGGCTGATCCAGGATGGCCGGGTTCACGTCGTCCGGGCCGGGTTCCTCTGCCCACTGCTCGGCGCCGTGCACGGCCGCGATCTCGACCAGGAAGTCCGAGGGCTGCTTCGGCCGCTCCCCCGCCGGACCCCACCGGTGCCCGGACACGAGCAGGACGTGCTCGGCCCGGGTGAGCGCCACGTAGAACAGGCGGCGTTCCTCGGCGAGCCGCCGCTCGTCGAGTGCCTCGGAATGGGCCTTGACGGCGTCCTCGAGCTGCTTGCGGTCGGGTGAGTCCGACGGCAGGTCCAGAACGGGCAGGTCGTCGGCGTCACCGCGCAGCGCCACGGGCAGCTCGGCGGGGTTGGTGAGCCAGGTCCCGCTGAGCTTGCGGCCCGGGAACACCTGCGCCACCAGGTGCGGGACGGCCACGACCTCCCATTCGAGGCCCTTCGCGGCGTGCACCGTGAGCACCTGCACCCGGTCGGGCGCCACCTCCACCTCGCCGGGCGTGAGCCCGTCCTCGGCCCGCTCGGCGGTTTCCAGGAAATCCAGCAGCGCAGGGAGCGTGGCCACCTCGGCGCCCGCCGCGAAGTCGGCCACGACGTCGGCGAACGCGTCGAGGTGGGCCCGCCCGACCGGGCCGGGACGGGCCGCGGTCTCGGCGTCCAGCAGCAGCACGCGCTCCGCGTCGGCCACCAGGTCGGTGAGCGGCGCTGACGCGCGCGACCGGAGCCACCCCAGCTCCCTGGCCAGCCGCGCGATGCGCGCGTAGCCCTGGGGCGAGTAGTTCTCCGGCTCGCCGGGGTCGTCGAGGGCGTCGACGAGCCCGGCCTGCTCGGCCTGCTCACCCGGGAGTGCGCCGTGGGCCAGCTCCGCGGGGGACAGCGGGCCCGGCCGCGGCGGGAGTGCGGGCACGATCTCGCGGGCGCGCTGCCACAGCGCGGCGAGGTCGGCGACGCCGAGCCGCCAGCGCGCGCCGGTGAGCAGCCGGACGGCGGCCGGGCCGGCCAGCGGGTCGGCCACCAGCCGCAACGCGCTGACGAGGTCGCGCACCTCTGGTGTGTCGAGCAGGCCGCCGAGCCCGACGACCTCCACCGGCAGGCCGCGGGCGCGCAGCGCGGTGGCGATCGGGTCCATGTCGGCGCGGCGGCGCACCAGCACGGCCGACGTGGGCGGCTCGTCCCCGCTGATGCGCTCTCCGCTGTCGCTGCGCGCGGCGGCGTGCCAGCGCTCCGCGATCGCGTCGGCCATCCACGCGATCTCGGTCGCGACGTCCGGCAGCAGCGCCACGCGGACGTCGCCGGTGCGGGCGCCGGGCCCGGCCTTCAGCTCGTCGACGCCCACCGCGCCCGGCGCGCCCCGCAGCGGGGCCGAGGCCGCGTTGGCGAGCGCCAGCACCTCCGGTGGGTTGCGGAAGCTCGTGAGCAGCCCGTACTCCGGCGCCGGGCGGCCGTCGGACGAGGGGAAGTCGGTGCGGAAGCGGGCCAGGTTGCCCGCGCTGGCCCCGCGCCACCCGTAGATCGACTGGTTCGGGTCGCCCACCGCGGTGACGGTGGGGTCGTCGGGCCGCACCGGTTCCCCCGGCGGCGTCCCGAAGAGCGACCTCAGCAGCACCCGCTGCGCGTGCCCGGTGTCCTGGTACTCGTCGAGCAGCACCGCCCGGTACGTGGCGCGCTCGGTGGCACCGACCTCGGGGTGCTCGGCGGCCACCCGCGCCGCGATCGTCAGCTGGTCGCCGAAGTCGACGGCCCGCTCCGCCCGCTTGCGCGCCGCGAACGCCTCGACGAGCGGCAGCAGCGCCTGCCGCTGGCGCTGGGCGTCCATCCACCGCTTGTAGGTCTGCGACGGCTCCGCGCGCTGCCGCTTGCCGGGCGGGGCCGCGGCGAGCACGGCGACCAGCGCGTCGGCGTGGCGGCGCACCGCCTCGGGGTCGACGAGGTGCTCGCCCAGCTCGCCTGCCAGCGCGAGCAGCCGCTCGGTGACCGTGGCCGGCACGAGGTCGACGTCCAGGTCATCGGCCCACGTGGTGACGACGCGGTGGGCGAGCTGCCACGACGCCGTCTGCCCCAGCAGCCGCGCCGCGGGCTCGGCCGGGAGCCGCAACGCGTGCTCGCCGACAAGGCGTCCCGCGTAGGCGTGGTAGGTCGCGATCGTGGGCTCCCCGGCGAGCACCGCCACGCGGCGCTCGCCGCTCGGGTCCAGATCGTCGAGGAGCCGCGTGCCGGCCAGACGGCGCAGCCGCGCCCGCACCCGGGCCCCGAGCTGCTGAGCAGCCTTGCGCGTGAACGTCAGGCCGAGCACCTGCTCGGGCAGCACCTGCCCGGTGGCGACGAGCCACACCACCCGGGCGGCCATCGTCTCGGTCTTGCCCGCCCCTGCCCCGGCCACGACGAGCGCCGGTCCGGGCGGCGCGGCGATCACCGCTGCCTGCTCGTCGGTGGGGCGCGGCAGGCCGAGAGCGGTGGCCAGCGCCGCCGGGGTGAGCTCCACCTCGAACTTTCTACCCGACGCTGCCCGGCGGGGAGGTCAGCCCCGCGCCTCCCGCGGAGCGGCGAAGATCTTCACCCAGTCCACCCACAGGCTGACCTCGGCGGGCGTGGTGGCGTCCGCCGCCGGGATCCATTCCCGGTAGGGACCCATGTCGAGCTGGATCGTCATGTGCATCGGGACCTTCGGGATCACGTTCTTGTCGACGGTCTCGAACTGCTTGACCCCGTCGACGTACCAGGTGATCCGATTGGGCAGCCAATCCATGGCGAACGTGTGCCACTGGCTGAAGTCGCCGCTGACCTTGCTGCCGGCCTGCTTGTTCTGGGCCGAGAAGTGGATGACGAAGTGGGCCTCGGAGCGGTCCTCCTTCGGCACCTCCATCATGTCCAGCTCGCCGTCGTCCTTGGTCTCGGTCTTGGGCCAGAGCAGGATGGCGGCGCCGCGACCGCGCCCCTTCTCGGTGCGGGCGCGGAACTCCCAGCGCCCGTACATCTGGTCGACCTCGTGCCCCATGCCGCCGGAGACGTTGCCGCGCGCGGTGATCTTCAGCATGCCGTTCTCGACGGTGATCGCGGACGGGCGGCGGAAGCCGTTGCCGAAGCCGCCGACGCTGTTGTAGCGGTTCCAGACCTTGGGGTCGAGCGCCCTGTCGAAGTCGAAGCTGTGGACCGGCCTCCAGCTGACGCCCGAGGCGTCCCGGCCCGTGTTGTTCACACCGGACGAACGCCCGGGCGGCGGGGTGGGCACCGCCGTGGGTGCCGGTGACGGCTCGGGCAGCGCCTGCAAGAGGTCCGGCTCGGCGGAACCCGTCGCGCCGGCGCAGCCCGCGGACACCAACAGCGCGGCGCAGACCAGCAGCGATCGCAGCCGCCCCGCACTCCGGGACATGTCCGCCTCCTCGACCTGCACACCGGTGGGGAAGCAGCCTGGGGAGCGCCGGTGTACGGACATCACGGTACCGCGTACTCAGAACCGGACAGAACGACCTCCCCCGGATCACAGTCGCCTGATCTGGGGATCCACCGCGCACTCCCGGTGGGACCGCGCCGAGCGCGTGTCACGCGTCCGTGACCGGCCGTCCCGAGGCGCTGAGCGGGCAGCTGGTGCGTACCGGGCAGCGGTCGCAGTCGGGTCCGACCCTGGCGATGAAGTGGGCGTCGGACGTGTCCTCGGCGCACTGCCGCACGACCTTCTCCCACTCCGCCAGCTCGGCGTCGTCGAGCGGGGGCTGAGTCGGCTCCTTCGCCTGCCCGCCCGTCTTCTGGTCCGCCACGTACACGAGCCGCGCGCCGCCGGGCTTCACCCCGGGCTCGAGGAGCTTGCCGAACGCCCCGAGCGCCGCGGCGAGCTGGTAGACGGCCAGCTGCGGGTGCTCGGCCGCCGCCCGGGCGCTGATCGCGGTCTTGCCGGTCTTGATGTCGATCACGACGGGCCGGCCCTCCGCGTCGACCTCCAGCCGGTCGACGCGCCCGCGCACCCGCAGCCACGGACCACCGGAACGGCCGGCGCGCTCCCCCAGCTCCCCCGGTGCGTCGCCCGCGAGGTCGAGCTGCACGGGCTGCTCGACGGCCACCAGCCGCAGCCCGTCGGCCCGGCTGCTGCGCACCCAGCCCTCGAACGCGGCCAGCATCCCCCGCACGCGTTCCAGCTCACGGCGGCCGTACCACGGCGCGCCCGCGTCGAGCCGCGACCACGCTGAACGCAGCGCCCCCTCCAGCTCCGCCTCGTCGGCGCCCGCCGCGCCCGCCTGCACCAGCGCGTGCACCAGCGAGCCGGTGACGGCCGCGAGCGCGCCCACCTCGGCACCGCCGTGGCGCTCCAGCACCCAGCGCAACGGGCAGCGGACAATCTTCTCCACGTCCGATGGCGATACCGGGACGACCTCACCCGGCGCCCGCAGCGGGGCGTGGCTGGACAGGGGAGCGAGCCCGTACCAGTCGTCGGGGTGGGCGCCCGGGACGCCCGCCTCGGCCAGCCGCGCCAGCTGCACCGCGGCGCGGCGCCTGTGCTCCTCCGCGGCCGGGTCGTCGGCGGGGGTGCACACGGCCCGCCGCAGCTCCCCGACCAGCTCGGCGAGCACGAGCGAGCGCCCTGGCCGGTGGACCGGGCGGTCGGCGCTGGTGGCGGGCACGGGGTCGAGCTCGTCGAGGAAGCGGGACGGCTGCTCGTCCTCGCCCTGCACGGCGCTCACGAGCAGCGTGTGCCGGGCCCGGGAGCACGCCACGTAGAACAGCCGCCGCTCCTCCGCGAGCAGCGGGGCGATCCGCGACACGGTGGGCTCGACCACCCCCGCGACGAGGTCGACGAGCCGCTCGTTGCCCAGCAGACTGCCACGCAGCCGCAGGTCGGGCCAGCTGCCCTCCTGCACCGCGGGCACGGCCACGACGTCCCACTCGCGGCCCCGCGCCGCGTGCGCGGTGAGCAGCGAGACCGCGTCACCCTGAGGGGCGCGCGGGGCGAGCGAGTCGCCCGGCAGCTGCTGGTCGGCGAGGTACTCGATGAAGCTCGCGACGGCCGCGCCGGGCAAGCGGTCGGCATAGCGCGCCGCCGCGTCGAACAGTGCGAGGACGGCGTCGAGGTCGCGGTCGGCGGCGGCGCCCACCGGGCCGCCGCGCCCGCTCGCGTCCCGCAGCCGCGGGCCGAGCCCGCTGGCCTGCCACACCCGCCAGAGCACCTCCTCTGCGCTCTCGCCGTCGCGGGCGGCGTCGCCTGCGATCGCGAGCAGTGTGGCGACCCGGCGCAGCGGCGCCGTCTCCTGCGGGGGCAGCGCGACGAGCGGATCCGGGCGGCCGAGCGCGGCGGCTCGCAGCGCCTTGACCAGCAGCGGATCGCTGCCCGCGCGCTCGGCCTCCTCCGGCTCACGGGCCGGGGGTGTGCCTGCGTGCAGCCGCAGCAGTCCGCGGCGCAGCCGGCGCATGCGCATCGGGTCGGCCGATCCGAGCGGTGACGTGAGCAGCGCGGCCGCGGCGTCGGCGTCGATGTCGTCGGGCCGGGTGGCGCAGCGCAGCACCAGCAGCAGCGGGACGACCGCGGGCTGGCGGGCGAGCGGCAGCTCGTCGGGCGGCGCAGCGATGGGCACGCCCGCGGCCAGCAGGGCGCGCCGCAGCGTGGGCAGCGTGCGACGGGTGGAGCGGGCCAGCACCGCCATCCGCGACCACGGCACGCCCCGCTCGAGGTGGGCGCGCCGCAGCCGGTCGGCGATCCACCCGGCCTCCTGCGCCGCGGAGCCGAACACCTTCACCTGCACATCGCCTGCGGCCTCCGCCTCGCCGGGCGGCGCCGCGCGCTCCCGGCCCGGCCCGGTGCCGGGCAGCCGGGCGGCGAGCCGGGCGACGGCCTCCCGGACGACGGGCGTGCCCCGGTGGTCCACCGGCAGCACGACCGTGGGGGCCTCCACGGCCCGCAGACCCTCCGGGTCGGCGCCCCGGAAGTTCAGGACGGCCTGGTCGGGGTCGCCTGCGAGCAGCACGGTCTGCGCCGTGGCGCCGAGCACGCGGACCAGCTCCATCTGCTGCGGGTCGAGGTCCTGCGCGTCGTCGACGACGAGGTGCCGCACCCGTTCCCGCTCGGCCGCGAGCAGATCGCGGTCGGCCGCCAGTGCGTCGAGCGCGGCGGCCACGAGCTCGGCGGCGTCCAGGGCGGGCGCGGTGGCCTGCGGTGCGCCCCGCCCCGCGGCGCCGCGCAGCAGGATGACGTGCTCGTACGTGCGGAAGAACCGGCCGGACGCCACCCACGCGGGCACGTCGTGGCGCCGGCCGAGCTCGGCGAGCTCGTCGGGCCCCAGCCCGCGCTCCGCCGCGCGCAGGAGCAGCTCCCGAAGCTCGGCGGCGAACCCGGGCAGCCCCAGCGCCGGTCGCAACCGCTCCCCCCAGCCCGAGTCGGGCACCCCGCCACGCTCCGGCCCCGCGAGCTCCCCGCCCAGCAGGTCGCGCACCACGGCGTCCTGCTCGGCGCTGGCGAGCAGCCGCGGCGGCGGGTCGCCGTGGCGTGCTGCGTGCAGCCGCAGCACCCCGAACGCGTAGGAGTGGACGGTGCGCACCAGCGGTTCGCGGGTGGTGCGCTCGGAGTGCGGCTCGTGGGCCAGGTCGACGATCCGCTCCCGCAGCTCACCCGCCGCGCGCCTGCTGCCGACCAGCACGAGGGTGCGCTCCGGGTCGTCCCCCGCCCGGATGCGCCGGGCCACGGCGGTGAGCAGCACGGTGGTCTTGCCCGTGCCGGGCCCGCCGACCACTCGCAGGGGCCCGGCGGTGTGCTCCAGCACCCGGCGCGCGGCGGCGTCCCACTCGGGCTCGGTGGCCGCCGTCCGCACGCGCCGCACCAACCCGGGCGCGAGCACTGCGCGGTCGGGACGAGCGTCGGAGCGGAGCACGGGCCGATGCAACCACGCCGGGCCGACATCACAGCGGCCGGCACCCGTGCCGCTGGCAGGATCGGGGCGTGACCGAGCTCCCACTCCACGTCCACACGTTCGGGCCGGCCGACGGGCGGCCGGTGCTGGCCATGCACGGCGTCACGGGGCACGGGGCGCGCTACCGGGTGCTCGCCGACGAGCTGCCCGGCGTCCGGGTGCACGCCGTGGACCTGCGCGGCCACGGCCGCTCCCCGTGGGTCCCGCCGTGGCGGATCGAGCAGCACGTCGCGGACGTCCTCGGCGTGCTGGACGGGCTCGGCCTCGACCGCGTGCCGGTGATCGGGCACTCGTTCGGCGGCGCGATCGCCGTGCACCTCGCCCGCACCGCGCCCGAGCGGGTGGAGCGGCTGGTGCTGCTCGACCCGGCACTCGGGCTCGACGCCCAGCGCATGCAGGAGCAGGCCGAGGCGACGCGGGCCGACGAGTCCTTCCCCGACCTCGACACCGCCCGCGCCGACCGCGCGCAGCGCTGGGAGGGCCTGCCCGCCGACCGCGTCGACGCCGAGCTGGCCGAGCACCTCGTCGCCGACGGCGACCGCCTGCGCTACCGCTACTGCCAGCCGGCCGCCGTCGTCGCGTGGAGCGAGATGGCCCGCCCCGCGGTGGCCCCGCCGGCACGCACCCGCACGCTGCTGCTGCCTGCCACCAAGGCCGACTTCGTCGACGCCGCGTGGGTTGCGGCCTGCCGCGCCGAGCTCGGCGACGCGCTCACCGTCACCGAGGTCGACGCGGGGCACATGCTCTTCCTGGAGCGGACGCCCGAGGTCGCGCAGCTGGTGCGGGCGTTCCTCGCGAGCTGAGCAGGAGGCCGGGGATGGACGAGGAGACCGTCGAGCGGGTGCGGGCCGCCGTCCGCGCGATCCCGCCCGGGGAGACCGCGAGCTACGGCGAGATCGCCGAGCGGTGCGGGCTGCGGTCGGCCCGGCTGGTGGGCCGGATCCTCGCCGAGGACGGCCACGACCTGCCCTGGCACCGCGTGCTGCGCGCCGACGGCTCGTGCGCCCCGCACCTGGCGCAGGAGCAGAGCGCACGCCTGAGGGCGGAGGGAGTCCTGATGGTGGACGGTCGACTCCCCCGCGAGCTGCGCGCACGCTGAGCAGGCCCCGGCGAGTGCCTCAGGCGAGGAGGCGGAGAGACCGCTGCGCGGACCGGTAGCGGGACGCCAGCACGTCCAGGACCGCCTCGTGGTCCGACAGCGGCGCGGCCACCACGTCGGCGCCGCAGCGTTCCAGGTTGCGCTGGAACAGGCCGGGCGCCAGCAGCCACGACGCCACGGCCACGCGGTTCGCCCCTTCGGAGCGCAGCCTCGCCACCACGTCGGCAACGCCCGGCCGGCGCTGGGCCGCGGACCCGCCGCCGAGCACGATGGGGGCGAGCGTGACGGGCCTGCCGAGCAGCCGTCCGAGCCGCCGGGCGGCCCGGGCACCGTCGGCCTTCGCGTGCGGGTCGCTCGACGCGGCGACCGCGAGCACCACCACGTCGTCGGGCCGGGCGCCCGCCTCGGTGAGCCGCTCGGCCGCGGCGGCGACGAGCACGGGGTCGGGGCCGAACGCGTCGGCGAGCACGACGTCGGAGCGGCCGGTGGCCCGCAGCTGCTCGGGGACGTCCGCGCGGACGTGGTAGCCGGCCGCGAGGAACGCGGGCACCGCGACCGCCGGGCCGCCGACCTCGGCAAGGACGTCGGCCGGGGTGGGCCCGCGGACGTCCGCGTAGCAGGCGTGCACCGGCACCCCCAGCCGCAGCCGGGCGCGCTCGGCGACCCGATCGGTGACGACGGCTCCTGCCGGGTCCCGCGTGCCGTGCGCGATGAGGAGCAGGTTCACCGCACCGACCCGTGCACGCAGTGGCCGCCCACCGTGCCCGGTCCCGCACCCGGATCGAGGGCGAGCCGGTAGCCGCGCTTGACGACGGTCTGCACGAGCTTCGGCCGCCCCAGCGCGCCGCGCAGCCGGGCCATGGCGGTCTCGACGGCGTGCTCGTCACCGCTGCCGCCGGGCAGGGCCTTCAACAGCTCGGCACGCGAGACGACCCGCCCGGGACGGCGCGCCAGCACCCGCAGCAGCGCCATCCCGGCGGGGGGCACCGTGCGCAGCTCGCCGTCGACGAGCACGGCGTACCCGCGCAGCTCCAGGACGTGCCCGGCGACCGGCAGCCTGCGGGCGCGGGCCGGCAGCTCGGCCTCCAGCTGCCGCACCATCGCGCCGAGCCGGGAACGCTGCGGCTGCACGGTCGGCACGTCCACGGCCTCGAGGGGTGCCGCGGTGACCGGCCCGACGCACAGCGCGAGCACCGGCCCGCGCAGCGCGTCCAGCAGCAGCTCGCGCATGCCACGCTCGGTGGCCCGGGCCAGCAGGCTCGCCGCGGCGGGCGCGCTGGTGAACGCGAGCACGTCGATCCCGCCGCAGAGGACGGTGTCGATCAACCGGTCCAGCGGGCCGAGGTCGGCGGGCGGCAGCCAGCGGTACACCGGCAGCTCGACGACCTCCGCACCGGCCATCCGCAGCGCGTCCACGACGTCGGGCAGCGGCTCGCCGTGCAGCTGCACGGCGATGCGCAGACCGTCGACCCCCATGTCCAGCAGGTGGTCGAGGACCTCGGCCGATGACTCCGACGGCGGCGACCAGGCGTCGACGAGACCGGAAGCCCGGATCGCGCCGCGCGCCTTCGGGCCGCGGGCGAGCAGCTTGCCGGAGCCCAGCGCGGCGAGCAGGTCCTCCCCGATCCCCCAGCCGTCGGCGGCCTCGACCCACCCGCGGAACCCGATGCCGGTGGTGGCCACCGTGATGTCCGGCGGGCGGGCGATGAGCGCGCGCGTGGCGTCGGCGAGCTCGGTGTCGTCGGCCACCGGGACGATCCGCAGCGCGGCTCCCTGCTGCACGACGGCGCCGCGCCGCTCCAGCATCGTGGCGAGCTCCTCGGCGCGGCGCGCGGCGGTGACACCGACGGTGAACCCGGCCAGGGGCGGCACCGCGGCGACGGTGGCTCCGGAGGAGGTCACGGCAGCCGTCACGGTAGCCCGACCTGCAGCCATCCGTCGGCGACCCGCACCGGGTACACCGGCACGCGGACGCCCGGGTCGTCCAGGCACTCGCCCGTGACCAGGCTGAACACCTGCTTGTAGACCGGCGATGCGACGGTGGGCACACCCCCGCGATCTCCCACGATCCCGCGCGAGAGCACCGCCGCCCCGGAGAAGGGGTCGACATTGCCGATCGCGTGCACCCCGTCGCTCCCGCCCTCCGCGTCGTCGGCCAGCCGGAACAGCGCCACCTGCACCGGCTCGCCGCCGGCCGCGAGCAGCGCGGCGGCCCCCCGCTCGGGCAGCAGGCGGTCGACCAGGCAGACGGTCTCCCACCGGAGACCGACCCTCGCTGTGTCGATCGTCTCGGTGTTGATCGTTTCGGTGTTGATCGTTTCGGCTGTCATGCGCGCACCCCCGGGAGGCCGAGCGTGACGGGCACCGGCTGGCCCCGTTCGCTGACGAACGTGATCGTCGGGTCGGGGGCGTCGGGCGCGTTGACGAAGGACACGAACCGCTCCAGCTTCTCGGGGTCCTCGAGCACGCCCCGCCACTCGTCGGCGTAGCCGGCGACGTGCGACTCCATGGCTGCCTCGAGGTCGGCGCAGATGCCGAGCGAGTCGTCGACGATCACGGCACGGAGGTGGTCGAGCCCGCCGTCCATGGCCTCGATCCAGGCGGCGGTGCGCTGCAGCCGGTCGGCGGTGCGGATGTAGAACATGAGGAACCGGTCGATGAGTGCGATCAGCGTGTCGGTGTCTACGTCGGAGGCGAGCAGCTCGGCGTGCCGCGGTGTGAAGCCGCCGTTGCCGCCGACGTAGAGGTTCCAGCCGGTCTCGGTGGCGATCAGCCCGAAGTCCTTGGACCGGGCCTCCGCGCACTCGCGGGCGCAGCCGGACACCCCGGACTTGATCTTGTGCGGGGCCCGCAGGCCGCGGTAGCGCAGCTCCAGCGCGACGGCCAGGCCCACCGAGTCCTGCTGGCCGTAGCGGCACCACGTGGTGCCGACGCACGACTTCACGGTGCGCAGCGCCTTGCCGTACGCGTGACCCGACTCGAAGCCTGCATCGACCAGCCGGCGCCAGATCGCCGGAAGCTGCTCGACCCGGGCGCCGAAGAGGTCGATCCGCTGCCCGCCCGTGATCTTCGTGTAGAGCCCGAAGTCGCGGGCCACCTCGCCGATCACGATCAGGCCCTCCGGCGTGATCTCGCCGCCGGGGATCCGCGGCACCACCGAATACGTGCCGTTGCGCTGCAGGTTGGCCAGGAAGTGGTCGTTGGTGTCCTGCAGCGCCGCCTGCTCGCCGGACAGGACGTGCCCGGTGCCGAGCGAAGCGAGGATCGAGGCGACCGCGGGCTTGCAGATGTCGCAGCCGCGGCCGGTGCCGTACTGGGCGATGAGCGCGGAGAACGTGCGTATCCCGGTGCCCGCGACGATCTCGAAGAGCTCGGCGCGGGACACGGCGAAGTGCTCGCACAGCGCCTTCGAGACCTCGACGCCCTCCTGGGCGAGCAGCGTCTTGAGCATCGGGACACAAGATCCGCAGCTGGTCCCGGCGCGGGTGCACGCCTTGAGCGCCGGCACGTCGTGCGCGCCACCGCAGATCGCCTCCCGCAGGGCGCCCTTCGTCACGGCGTTGCAGGAACAGATCTGGGCGGAGTCGGGGAGTGCGTCGGCGCCGAGCTCCACACCGCCGGGAGCGATCATCGCGACCGGGTCCGCCGGGAGCGGCGACCCGACGAGGGGCCGCAGCGTCGCGTACTTGGACGCGTCGCCGACCAGCACGCCGCCGAGCAGCGTCTTCGCGTCGTCGCTCACGACGAGCTTGGCGTAGGTGCCTGCGACGGGGTCGTTGACGACGACCTCCAGCGCGCCCGGTGTCCGGGCGAGCGCGTCGCCGAAGCTCGCGACGTCGACGCCGAGCATCTTCAGCTGCGTCGACATGTCCAGCTCGGCCGGCGTCATCGTGGCCTCGCCGCCGAGCAGCCGGTCGGCCACCACCTCGGCCATCGCGTACCCGGGCGCGACGAGCCCGTACGTGCGGCCCTCGAGGGCGGCGACCTCGCCGACGGCCCAGATGTGCGGGTCGGGCGTGCGGCACGCGGTGTTGACCAGCACGCCCCCGCGTTCACCGAGCGGCAGCCCGGCGCCGCGGGCCAGCCCGTCGGCGGGGCGGATGCCCGCGGAGAAGACGACGAGGTCCGCGTCCAGCTCGACCCCGTCGGAGAGCTCGGCGATCAGGCGACCCCGGTCCTCGCTGATCCCGGTGACCGACACCCCGCAGCGGACCTGCAGGTCCTCGGACTCCACGAGCCGCCGCAGCACCGCGCCGCCGCCCTCGTCGACCTGCACGGGCATGAGCCTCGGCGCGATCTCGACGACCTGCGGGGACAGGCCGAGCAGCCGCAGCGCCCGTGCGGCCTCCAGGCCGAGCAGCCCGCCGCCGACCACCACGGCCGAGCGCCGTCCCGCCCGGGGCGCCGACACGGCCCGCTCGGCGGCGCCCATGATCGCGTCGAGGTCGTCGAGGGTGCGGTAGACGAAGCAGCCCGGGAGATCGCGGCCGGGTACCGGTGGCACGAACGGCACCGACCCGGTGGCGAGCACGAGCGCGTCGTAGGGCAGCTCACGCCCGGCCGCGGTGCGCACCACGCGTGCGTCCCGGTCGAGCGCGACGGCCGCGTCGCCCAGGTGCAGCTGCACCAGCGGGTCTGCGACCTCGGGCAGCGTCAGTTCCTCGGCGGACTTGCCGTCGACGTAGGACGAGAGGGCGACGCGGTCGTAGGCGGGGCGGGACTCCTGCCCCAGCACCGTGATCCGCCACGCGCCTGCGGTATCGCGGTCGCGCATGGCCTGCACCAGCCGGTGCCCGACCATGCCGTTTCCGACGACGACGAGCTCCTTCACGCGGCTCCCTCCTCGGGGACGGGGGTCAGCGCTGTCTGTTCGCTCCGCAGAGCTCCGCTCAGCGTCGGGGGGTCGCTCTCGGCGAGCCACGCGCAGATGCCGCGCACCGCGTCGCCGCAGCCGCCGCAGCCCGTGCCTGCGCGGGTGGCGCGGCTCAGGGCGGCGACGTCGGTGTGCCCGTCCCGCCACGCGGCGACGAGGGCACCCTTCGTGACGGTGTTGCAGCGGCAGACGACAGCGGACGCAGGCAGGCGGCCCGGGTCGGCCGTCTCGGGGGCGCCGGGCAGCGCACGGCCGAACAGCAGCCCGAGCCGGTCGCTGGGGGCGGGCTGCCCCGTGTCGTAGTACTGGATCATGGAGGCGGCGGCCTGGGGCAGGCCGATCATGGCGCCGCCGACGACGCGATCGCCCCGCAGCGCGAGGGTGGCGTACCGGCCGCCCGACGGGTCGGCGAACCGCAGCACCTCCGCACCGGCCTCGGCCAGCACCGCGGGGTCGCCGACCGTGGCGAGGTCCACGTCGCGCGCCTTCAGCCGGGTGACGGCGCGGGTGCCCCCGTAGCGGGCGGCCGGGTTCGTGCCGGTGATCAGGTCGGCGAGCACAGCGGCCTGCTCCCAGCCCGGCTGCACGAGCCCCGCAGGCGTGCCCGGGTGCTGGGCGCAGTCGCCGATGGCGTGCACCCGCCCGTCGGAGGTGGCGAGCCGGTCGTCGACCAGAACGCCGCGGTCGACCGCGATCCCGGCGTCGGAGGCGAGGCCGGTCTCGGCCCGCACCCCGGCCGCGACGACCAGGGCGTCGGCCGCGACGAGCTCTCCGTCGGCGCCGCGCAGCCCGGCGTCGGGCTCCCACGCCGCCGCCCGGAAACCGAGCCGGACATCGACGCCCAGGCGCGTCATCGTGGCGGCGAGCACCTCGCCGGCGGCCGCGTCGAGCTGGCGCTCCATGAGGTGGGACATCGGGTGCACGACCGTCACGCGCACCCCGCGGCCCGCCAGCCCGCGGGCGGCCTCGCAGCCCAGCAACCCACCACCGAGCACGGCGAAGCGCGCGCCGGGTCGGGCCATCTCCAGGATCCGCTCGCAGTCGTCCAGGTCGCGGAACGGGACGACGTTCTTGTCGGCGAGCCCTTCGACCGGCGGCAGCCACGCCCGGCTGCCGGTGGCGAGCACCAGCTCGTCGTAGCGCTCCACCGCGCCGTCCGAGCAGTGCACGACCCGCTCCGCGCGGTCGACCGACTTCACGGTGACACCGACGCGCAGGTCCACGCGCTGCCGGGCGGCCCAGCCCGTGGGGTGCAGCTGCACCGCCTGCGCCGACAGGCCTCCGCCCAGCACGGTGGACAGCAGCACCCGGTTGTAGGCCGGACGTGGCTCGGCACCGAGAACGGTCAGGCGCACGAGTCTGCCGTTCGGGTCCCGGCGCCGCACCTCCTCGACGAACCGGGCACCCACCATCCCGTGCCCCACGACCACGACCCGTCTGCTCACGGCGACCGACGGTATGTAGCGGGAGTTACGACGGTGGGGCGATAGGTGACGGGGACGTAACGCCGCTCGCACATCGGCGGACCGCACCCGTGAGCGGCGGTCGGCCGGGGGACCTCAGCGGCCGGGCGCCGGGCGGCGTAGGCCTGCCTCCCCGCGTCGCGCCGGACCCGTCACCGGGTCGCGACGGCCCCGTCCGGCCCGGGGACGTCCGCGGCCGCGGGCCCGCGCAGCCGGCGGGTGGCGACGGCGACCGCGACCGCGACCACGGCGATGCCGGCTCCGGTCAGCGTGGTCGCGGCGATGGAGAGGTTGCCGATCGTGGCGCCACCGGCGAGCGAGCCGAGCGCGACGCCGATGTTCGCCGCGGACGCGGGCAGCGACTGCGCGAGCGTGCCGCCCGGGCCTGCCAGTTCCACGACGCGGTACTGCAGCGACGGCACCATGCCCGTGGCCACCAGGCCCAATGCGGCCAGCACGACGGCGACGACGGCCGGGCTCCCACCCACGAGCCGCAGGGCGAGCAGGCAGACCGTCATACCTGCGGTCGCGACGATGAGCGTCCGCGCGGCGTCGTGGTCGGCGAACCGGCCGCCACCGATCGAGCCGACCGCCGTGGCGGCGCCGTGGACGAGCAGGAACAGGCTGACGAAGGCCCCGGAGACACCGGTGACCGTTTCGAGGAACGGCACGACGTAGGTGAGCACCGAGTACAGGGCCGCGAACACGAGGAGCAGCAGGGTCAGCACGGCCAGGACGCGGGGGGCGAACGCGTGCCGCGCCTGGTCCGCCACCCCGGCCCGGGTTCCGGGAACGGACGGGACCAGCGTGAGGACGGCGGCGAGCGCCACCACGGCGACGGCGACGACGGCGAAGAACGCGCCGCGCCAGCCGACGACCTGCCCGAGGAGCGTGCCCAGCGGCACGCCCAGTGCGGTCGAGACGGCGAACCCGGAGAACACCACGGAGATCGCGCGGCCGGTGCGGGCCGGCTCGGCGACCGACGTGCCGACCGCGAACGCGACGGCGATGAACAGCCCGGTGAGCGCGCCGGTGAGCACCCGGGCCACCACGAAGAGCGGGTAGCTCCCGACGACGACGGGCAGCAGGACGCCCACGACCACCAGGGCCAACGCGCAGACCAGCACCACGCGCCGGTCCAGCCGGATCGTCAGCGCGGTCAGGAGCGGCCCCCCGACCGCGAGCCCGAGCGCGAAGGCGGTGACCAGCCCCCCGGCCGCGGGAACGGACACGCCGAGGTCCGCCGCGATGAGGTTGAGCACGCCGACGACGAGCATCTCGGTGGTGCCGAGCACGAACGTGCCCAGGAACAGCGCGGCCAGCACGCGGTCCGCCCGCCCCGCGCGGGTGCGCGTCTCGCCGTCCGGTCTCCCGATGGTCATCGCAACCCCTCGACTGCTCCTGTTTTGCAAGCGCAGTGACCGTACGGCAGACTGATGGCATAACGCAACTGGTGCAGAGGTGGTTGCAGTGCGGAAGGACGTCCGGTCGGGCTGCCCGATCAACCAGTCGCTGGAGATCTTCGGCGACCGTTGGACGCTGCTGGTGCTGCGCGACATCATCTTCGCCGGCGCACGGCACTTCCGTGAGCTGCTGGCCGGCCCCGAGCGGATCTCGTCGAACATCCTGAGCGACCGGCTCTCCCGGCTCGTCGAGCACGGGCTGCTCACGCGCGCGGGCGACCCCGCACACCAGCAGAAGGTCGTCTACAGCCTCACCGAGCAGGCGA
The DNA here is from genome assembly GCF_007994075.1 of Pseudonocardia hierapolitana. Lineage (NCBI taxonomy): Bacteria > Bacillati > Actinomycetota > Actinomycetes > Pseudonocardiales > Pseudonocardiaceae > Pseudonocardia > Pseudonocardia hierapolitana. The sequence goes on from NZ_VIWU01000001.1 coordinate 2,284,120, forward strand.
TCGAGCTCGTCCCCGTGCTCGCCCAGATCAGCTCGTGGGGCACACGGCACCTGCCGGCCGACGACGAGCTGTGCGTGGCTCGCGCGCGGGTGCTCGACGAGGGCGGGCCGCCGCTGTGGGAGGCCTACATGGACGAGCTCCGCGAGATCCACCTCGGCCCGGGAGCGCGCCGCACGCCGGCGCCGGAGGGTCCGACGGCCGGCGAGCGGATGCAGGCGGCGTACGAGGCGGTGCTGCGGGCGGGCGCCTGACCGGCCGGCGTCAGGCCGGCTCGAGCCGGACCGCGCACACCTTGAACTCGGGCATGCGGCTGATCGGGTCCAGCGCCGGGTTGGTGACGAGGTTGGCCGCCTGCTCGGCGCCGAAGTGGAACGGCAGGAACACCGTGTCCGGCCGCAGGCTCGGCACGCACCGCACGCGTGCCTCCGCCGTGCCACGCCGGGAGACCACCCGCGCCCGGTCGCCGTCGGCGAGGCCGGCTCGCGCAGCGGTGTCCGGATGGACCTCCACGAACGACTCCGGCGCGACACCGGAGAGATCGGCGACCCGGCGGGTCTGCGCACCCGACTGGTAGTGCACCAGCACCCGCCCGGTGGTGGCCCGCAGCGGGTGGTCGGCGTCGGGCAGCTCGGCCGACGGCGTGTGGTCGACCGCGATCAACCGGGCGCGCCCGTCGGGGTGGGCGAACCGCTCGGTGAACAACCGCGGCGTGCCGGGGTGGCCGGGCGCGGGGCACGGCCAGTGCAGCGCCTCGCCCGCGTCCAGCCGGTCGTAGCTGATGCCGGAGTAGTCGGCGATCCCGCCCGCCGAAGCGGCCCGCAGCTCGTCGAACACCACCCGCGGCTCGCTGGGGAACCCGGCGGCGCCGAGCCGCTCGGCGAGCCCCGACACCACCTCCAGGTCGGTGCGCACCCCGTCCGGCGGACGCATCGCGCGTCGCCTGCGCAGCACCCGGCCCTCGAGGTTGGTCATCGTGCCCTCCTCCTCGGCCCACTGGGCGACGGGAAGCACGACGTCGGCGGCCATCGCCGTCTCGCCCGGCAGGATGTCGGCGACGACCAGCAGGTCCAGCGCCGCGAGCCGATCGGCCACGGCGTTCGCGTGCGGCGCGGAGACGAGCACGTTCGAGCCGAAGACGAGCAGCGCCTTCGGGCCGTCGCGGCGGCCGAGTGCGGCGAGCAGCTCGGTGGCGCTGCGACCCGGCCCCGGCAGGCTGTCCGGGTCCACGCCCCATACGCCCGCGACGTGCGCGCGGGCGGCGGGATCGCTGATCGAGCGGTAGCCCGGCAGCTGGTCGGACTTCTGCCCGTGCTCGCGCCCACCCTGCCCGTTGCCCTGCCCGGTGATCGTGCCGAAGCCCGAGCCGGGCCGGCCCGGCAGCCCCAGCGCGAGGGCGAGGTTGATCCAGGAGGTGACCGTGTCGACGCCGTGGGCGTGCTGCTCGGCGCCGCGCGCGGTGAGCACGTAGCGCCGCGCCGCCCCGGCGAGCCAGCCGACGGCGGTGCGCATGTCGGAGGCAGGCACCCCGCACACCCGCTCCGCGCGCTCGGGCCACCACTGCCCGGCGACCCGCCAGGCGTCGTCGAAGCCGGTGGTGCGCTCGGCCAGGTAGTCGGCGTCGAGGTGCCCGTCGGTCACGGCGGCGTGCAACATCCCCAGCGCCAGCACGAGGTCGGTGCCCGGCACGGGCTGCAGGTGCAGCCCGCCCGACGCCAGCGCCCGCTCCGCCGTCGGCGTCCGCCGTGGATCCACCACCACGAGCCGGGCAGCGGCGAGGTGCCCCATCAGCGGTGGCATCGTCTCCGCGACGTTCGCGCCCGCGAGCAGCACGACCTCCGCCTCGTCGAGATCGGTGACGGGGAACGGCAGCCCGCGGTCGATCCCGAACGCCCGGTTGCCGGCGGCGGCCGCCGACGACATGCAGAACCGGCCGTTGTAGTCGATCTGCGAGGTGCCGAGCGCGACGCGGGCGAACTTGCCCAGCAGGTAGGCCTTCTCGTTCGTGAGCCCGCCCGCGCCGAAGACGGCGACGGCATCCGGGCCGTGCTCGGCCTGCAGCTCGCACAGCCGGCCCGCGACGTGCCCCAGTGCCGCGTCCCAGCTCACCGGGTCGAACGGGGCCGAACGCGACGCGCGCACCAGCGGGGTGGTCAACCGCTCGGGATGGGCGAGCAGGCTGCCCGAGGTCCAGCCCTTCTGGCACAGCCCGCCGCGGTTGGTGGGGAACTCCCGGCCGTCGACGTCCCCGCGGCCGTCGACCCACTGGCCGCACTGCAGCGCGCAGTACGGGCAGTGGGTGGCGACTCTCGTCGTCGGGGTGACCGCGAGCGTCATACGTGCGCGTACGCCACGCGCGGGTGCGTGGCCTCGGCCGGTACCGGACGCAGGTAGACCACGTAGGTCACCGCGATGCACACCACGTAGAAGGCGAGGAAGGACCAGAACGCCGGGTCGCCGGACTGCGCGGTCATGAACGACTGCCGGAACGCCAGGTTGATGAACAGGCCGCCGAGCGCCCCGATCGCGCCCGCGATGCCGATGACCGCGCCCGACAGGCGCCGCGCCCGCAGGTACGCGGGACCGGGCTCGGCACCGGCGGTCTCGATCGCGACGCGCGCCTGGCCCCGGAAGATCGCCGGGATCATCTTGTAGGTGGAGCCGTTGCCGACGCCGCTGAACACGAACAGCAGCACGAAGCCGATCGTGTACAGCGTCAGCGAGTCCATGGCCGATGCCGCGAGCACCACGAGGGCCGAGACACCCATCGCGATGAAGTTGTAGAACGTGACCTTCGCGCCGCCGTACTTGTCGGCGAACCACCCGCCCACGGGCCGGATCAGCGAGCCGAGGAGCGGGCCGATGAACGTCACCGCCGCGGCCTGCAGCGGGGTGCGGCCGAACTGGTTCTGCAGCACGAGCCCGAACGCGAAGCTGTAGCCGATGAACGACCCGAACGTGCCGATGTAGAGGAACGACATCACCCAGGTCTGCGGCTCCCGGTACGCCTCCTTGAAGGCCCCGGTGTCGTTGCGCATGGAGGTGAGGTTGTCCATCTTCAGCGCGGCGAAGGTGGCGGCGACCACGATCAGCGGGATGTAGACGCCGAGCAGGATCCGCGGCGCGCCCGCTCCCGCCGTCGCGATGATCAGCAGGCCGACCAGCTGGATGACCGGCACGCCGATGTTCCCCCCGCCGGCGTTCAGTCCCAGTGCCCAGCCCTTCTTCGCCTCCGGGTAGAAGGCGTTGATGTTCGCCATGGACGAGGCGAAGTTCCCGCCGCCGAGCCCACCGACGGCGGCGACGAGTACGAACACCCAGTACGGCGTGCCGGGCTGCATCACGATCGCGGCGAGGATCGTCGGGATCAGCAGCAGGGCCGCGCTCACGATCGTCCAGTTGCGGCCGCCGAAGCGCGCCGGGGCCATCGTGTAGGGCAGCCGGAGGATCGAGCCCACCAGCGTCGGCACGGCGACCAGGAAGAACTTCCCCGCCGCGTCGATGCCGTACTCCGGGCCCATGAAGAGCACGAGGACCGACCACATCGTCCAGATCGAGAAGCCGATGTGCTCGGAGAGGATCGAGAACCACAGGTTGCGGTTCGCCACCTTCGCGCCGGTGCGCTCCCAGAACCCGCCGTCCTCGGGGTCCCAGTGGTCGATCCAACGCCCGCGGAGCAGGGAACGCGCGGGGGGTGCGTCTGGTGCCGTCGTCGTCACGCCGGTCCTCCTGGGTTCGTCGGTCAGGGCGCGACGCTATGCACGGCCCGTTACCGGCCCGTCGGTTCGATGTGACAGGAACGCAAAGCCGGCCTCACCGCAGGGGGCCGCGAGGGGTGAGGGCACGCTCGTCCGCGAGTCGCGGTCTCAGTGCGCGCGAGTCGGGGTCGCTGCCCGTGCCGCCGTTACAGGAGGGGGCCGATCGCGCCCGCCGCACGCTGCAGGCCGGCCAGCGTCCGCGGGGAGGCGTCGGGGTGCTGCGCGTGCAGCGCGACGCGGTGCAGCAGGGCCCGCAGCAGCATCTGCGGCCACTCCTCGAGGTGCGTCCACCGCTGGGGCAGCTCCTCGTCGGCACCGCCCCAGGCCAGCGCGTCGACGACGATGACGGCGGCGGCCCACTGCGCCGGGCGCCAGCACGGGACGAGGTCGATGACCGCCGGCACGCCCCGCTCGTCGAACAGGACGGCACCGAAGAGCTCGGGGTGCACCAGCTGAGGCGTGAGCTGGACGGGCTTGCGGAACTCGGCGAGCTGCGAGTAGAGCTCACCGCCGGTGGACGGGTCGAGGGTGAGCCGCCGCTCGCCGAACGCTCCGGCGGCGGACCGGGCGACCAGGTCGTCGCGGTCGTCGAGGAGCCGCGGCCGGGAGACGCTCGCGGTGGCGGCGTGCAGCCGGATGGACGTCTCGACGACCTCGTCGTAACGGGGTTCGACGTAGCCGGGGATGTAGCGGCACGCGGCCCAGCCGCCGACCACCCACCGCCCGTCGGAGGAACGCAGCGGGCGGGCGATGCGCACGCCGTCGACCTGGAGCCCGTCGAGGACCGCCGCGGACCAGGCGGCCACGACGTTGTCCGGCACCGGGCGGACGAGGACGTCGCCGCAATGCCATGCCCGCCTACCTGCCCAGACCACCGGACGTGGCTCGACATCGTTCACGCCGAAAGCGGTGCGAACGTGCGCGGGAAGGGTGGTCCCGGCGGGCGGCAGGACAGGCGCAGCGGTCACGGCATCGCACGCTACCTGCGCACCGCGGGCGTTCCGGGGTGCCACGCGGGGCGCGTCGCCGCGCCCCGCGATCGGGCGGCGCGGGCGGTTGGATGATCACTCGCCGTCGTCGCCTCAGTCGTCGTCCCCGCCGTCGCCGCCGTCATCGCCGCCGCCGTCACCGCCGTCGTCGGAGTCCCCGCCGTCGTCCCCGCCGTCGTCGTCACCGCTGTCGGAATCGCCGCGGTCGTCATCCCCGCCGTCCTCGGAATCACGATCGCGGGAATCGCGATCGTCGGAATCGCCGGATTCCTCGTCCGAGTCCTTGTCCGAATCCTTGTCCGAATCCTTGTCGGAGTCCTTGCCGGAGTCCTTGTCGGAGTCCTTGTCGGAGTCACGGTCCGAGTCGTCGTCGGACTTCCGATCCGACTTTTCGTCCGAATCCCGGTCGGACTCGTTGTCGGAGTCCCGCTCGGAGTCCGAGTTCCGGTCGGTGTCGCGGTCTGCGTCGCGGTTGTCGTCGCGGTTGTCCTCGCGGTTGTCGTCGCGGTCCTCGTCGCGGGCCGATTCGCCGTCGGTGTCGCGCTCGGAGTCCGAGTCGCGGTCGGACCTGCTCTCGGTTTCCCGTTCCGAGTCCTGGTCGGCTTCCTCGCCCGAGCGGTTGTCGGACTCCCGGTTCGCCGAGTCCTCCTCCGACCGATCGTCGGACTCCCGCTCGGATTTCCGCTCCGATCCCCCGTCGCGCTCGGCGTCCTCGTCCGGGTCCCGTTCCGATGAGTCGCGTTCCGACCAGCTCTCGGAACCCTCGGTGTCCGAGTCCCGATCGGAGTCCTCGGAGTCACGGTCGGAAGAGGCGCGGTACGCGGAGTCCTCGTCGGAGGAGCCCTCCTCCGACAGTGCCTCCCAGACGGCCGCCTCGAGCTCGTCCTCGTCCCAGCCGCTCAGGTCGTCCGACCCGGAATCCCGGTCGGACGATTCACCCGACGAGTCGTCTTCCCCGGATTCCCGATCCGGAGCGTCACCATCCGACCCGCGTTCGGATCCGCGGTCAGCGTCCCGGTCCGAGTCCCGGTCCGAGTCGCCGTCCGAGGAGTCGCCGTCCGAGGAGTCGTCCGCCTCGGCCGCAGCCGCCAGCAGGGACCCGAGTCCGGAGGCACCGAGCGCCTCGAGCACCCTTCCGGCGCGTTCGACGTCCTCCGAGCTCTCGGAGCCCGACGAGTCGTCCGAGTCCTGCCTCCCCCGGTCGCGCTCGCCGTCCGATCGGCCGGCGCGGTCGCCGTCCGATTCCTCGCCGGACCGGTCGGTCTCGCGGGCGGGGCCACGGTCGGGGCCGCGGTCGGTGTCGGCCCGCTCGCCCGCGTCGTCGCGCCCACGGTCGGGCCCACGGTCGGCCCCGCCGCCACCGCGGTCGTCCTCCCGGTCGTCGTCGCCGGTCAGCGCGCCGCCGACGGCCTCGACGACCCCCGTGACCTCGCGCTCGGGCCCGGACGAGCCCGAGTCGTCGCCGTCGTCCCCGTCGCTGCCGCCACGGTCGGCGCCGCCGCCGCTCGGCTTGCTGTCGGACGCGCCGCCCCGGTCGCTGCGGCCGTCCCCGTCGTCGCCGTCGTCCGAGTCGTCCCGGTCGTCGCCACCGCCGAGAAGACCGCGGAGCGGCCCGGCGGTGTCACCGCCGCCGGAACCGCCGGAGCTGCCGCCAGGGCTGCCGGCGGAGTCACCGTCGGAGTCGCCGCCGGAACCGCCGCCGGAGTCGTCGCCGGAACCGCCGCCGCCTTCCCGTGCACCGTCGTCATGGCCCTCGTCAGACCGACCGCCGCCCCCGAGGAGGTCGCCGACGGATCCCAGGATCCCGCCCGGGGACCGACCGCCGCCCGACTCCGGGCCTGCGGCGCCGTCGCCGCCCGGCCCCGCCCCATCCGGGGCGCCGCCCGGCGTGCCCCCGCCCGCGCGGTCGCCCGGCTCGGCGGCGCCGGGACGCTCGCGCTCCCCGCCGTCGCCGGTGTCCGAGTCACCCGGGCCGCTGTCGCCACCCAGCGCCTCGCCGACGGACCCGAGTGCATCACCGATGGGGCCACCGGGCCCTCGATCGCCCGGGCCCTCGTTCTTCTCCTCGCCCGGGTCGCCCGGGGCTCCTCCCCGGTCGCCGGAGCCGCCCGGAGCATCGCCTTCGGGGCCGCCCGGGCCCTGGGCACGGGGTCCTTCCCGCTCGTCGGCGTCGTTGTCCCGGTCACCCGTCCCCGGTGGCCCGTTCCGGCCTTCGGCGTCTTCCGTCCGACCGTCGCCGTCAGCGCCGCCGAGCGCCTCGCCCAACGAGTCGAGCGCCTCGCCTACAGGCCCGCCCGGCTGCTGGCGATCCCCGCCATCACCTTCACCGGTCTCCCGGCGGTCGCCCGGATCCCGATCCGCGCCGCCCGGCGTCCCGGGCGCGTCACCGGCCGGCGCACGCCCACCCGGGCTCTCCCCGCCTCCGGCCGGGGAACGCGCCTCGTCGCCGGGCTCGTCGCCGCCGGGCCTGTCACCCTGCTCGTCACCGCCGAGCGCCCCGCCCAGCGAGTCCAACGCGTCCGCGATCGGCCCGCGCTGCTGGCCACCGCCGTCCGCCCGGACGTCGGGCTCGTCCTCGTCGGACGGCGCTTCGGGGTCGTCGTCGTGCTCCGCGGACTCGTCGCCGGGGCCGCGCGGGTCCGGCGGCGCCCCGTTGGACGTGTCCTGCCGCTCCTTGTCGTCGTGCTCGTCGCGCGGAGCGACCACGTCAGGGAGGTCGGGCAGGACGTCTCCCTCGTCCTTGCGCTCGTCGGACTCGTCGCGGTCCGATTCGTCGGACTCGTCGCCGTCCGCCTCGGCGCCGTCCTGGTCGTCTCCTTCGGCGTCCTCCGAGTTCTCGCCCGGCTCCTCGTCGGAGCCACCACGTTCGACAACGTCGAGGACGCGCTCCCGCACGTCCTCGGTCTCCTCGTCGTCGTCGGGCAGCGGCGCCCGAACGGCGTTGTCGACGCCCCGCTCGAGCTCCTCCAGCTCGTCGCGCTTGGCCTCCCGCTGCCGCAACCGCAGGTCGCGCTGCTCCTCGAGCGCGGCGAGCTCGGAGGACTGTTCGGGGCCCCGCCGGCCGGTCGGTGCGGCCGCGCGCGCCTGCTCGACCGCCTGCAGGTGGCGCTCGGTGCTCTGGAGGTCGGCCCTGGCGCGGTCGAGCGAGCGGTAGGTGTCGATCTGCGACTGCAGGGTGGCCTTCCGCCGTTCGAGGAGGGCCTTGCGCGCCTGCAGGTCCTTCACCTCGGGCGGTGTGATCGTGCGCCGCTCCGGCGGGAGGCTGATCCACGCCCGCTCGGTCTGCGCGATCGTGTCGAGCTGGCTGTCGAGCGAGGTGAGGGTGATCTGGGCGTGCGCGATCCACTCAGCGCGTGGGTCCACCCCGGGCGGGAGCGGGGCGGCGGCCTGCGGCGGGGCGATCGGTTCGGACGCGGTGAAGACGTAGGTGGCGGCGAGGATGCCGGCGGCGCCGAACACCGCGACGGTGCGCCGCCTGCGCGCGGTCGCGCCGGCGGCGGCCCTGGCGCGGGTGGAGGCGGCCTCCGCGGCCCGCTCCACGCGGCGCGCCTCGACGAGAGCCCGCTGCTCCCGCACGCCGTGCGGGACGGGCGGCGCGTCCGGTTCGTCCTGGGGCTCGAGCAGCCAGGGAAGGGCGGCTGCGAGGCGCGCGTCGTGGCCCGCCTGCGCAGCGGCCCTGCGGGCCTGCCGGGCGGCGGCCCGGTGCGCTGCCGTGCAGTAGCGACGAGGCGGACGACCGGGGATGTCCTCGATCACCTCGTTGCACCCCGGGAGGGCACAACGTCTCGCAGTGTCGTCCACCAGTGCGACCCCCATCGCCGGGTGACGGAAGGCATGCCAGAACTCGGGACGCTCCGTCAGGCCACCGTTGCTGTGCGCCGCGGCGCACCCCGACAGCACGGGTGCCGCAGATCCGTCTTGATCTTCCGGCTCCGGAACGCTACCCGGCACTCGACCGGGTGTCACTGCTCCGTTCGACGAACACAACGGCACGAAGACGATCACTTTGGGTGATCATGACTGGTCCGATTGGGCCATTCGAGGACTTCTCCCGTGCCTGCGCCATTCGTTCTTGCATCGGCACATGCACCGGGCGCAGAAACGACGACGGCGCCCCTCCGACCAGGTGCCGGACGGGGCGCCGTCGCGCGGGCCCGAGGTTGCGCTCAGTACACGGGCTGGGAGGGGTCGACCTGCTTGATCCAGGCCAGCACGCCGCCGCCGACGTGCACGGCGTCCTTGAAGCCTGCGCGGTGCAGCACCGCAAGGGCCTCTGCCGAACGCACCCCTGACTTGCAGTGCAGCACGACGGGCTTGTCCTGTGGGATCTCGGCGAGGGCCTCGCCGGACAGGATGCGGTCCTTCGGGATCAGCGTCGCGCCCGGGATGCTGACGATCTCGTACTCGTTCTGCTCGCGGACGTCGATCAGCGCGAAGTCCTTGCCCGCGTCGATCATCTCCTTGAGCTCGAGCGCCGTGATCGTGCTCCCGACGGCCGCCTGCTGCGCGTCCTCGGACACCACACCGCAGAACGCCTCGTAGTCGATGAGCTCGGTGATCTTCGGCGTGTTGGGGTCCTTGCGGATCTTGATCGTGCGGTAGCTCATCTCGAGGGCGTCGTACACCATCAGCCTGCCCAGGAGCGGCTCACCGATGCCGGTGATCAGCTTGATGGCCTCGTTGACCATGATCGAGCCGATCGACGCGCACAGCACGCCCAGCACGCCACCCTCGGCGCAGGACGGAACCATCCCGGGCGGCGGCGGCTCGGGGTAGAGGTCGCGGTAGTTGAGGCCCTTGCCGTTCGGGGCGTCCTCCCAGAACACCGACGCCTGGCCCTCGAACCGGAAGATCGAGCCCCACACGTACGGCTTGCCGAGCAGGACCGCCGCGTCGTTCACCAGGTAGCGCGTGGCGAAGTTGTCGGTGCCGTCGAGGATGAGGTCGTAGTCGCGGAAGACGTCGAGGACGTTCGAGGAGTCGAGCCGCGTCTCGTGCAGCCGGACCTCGACGAACGGGTTGATCTCCTTGATGGAGTCGCGCGCCGATTCCGCCTTCGACCGGCCGACGTCGGACTGCCCGTGGATGATCTGCCGCTGCAGGTTGGACTCGTCGACCACGTCGAACTCGACGATGCCGAGCGTGCCGACGCCCGCGGCGGCGAGGTAGAGCAGCGCCGGGCTCCCGAGCCCGCCCGCGCCGACCACCAGCACCTTCGCGTTCTTCAGCCGCTTCTGCCCCGCCATGCCGACGTCCGGGATGATGAGGTGGCGGCTGTAGCGCTCGACCTCCTCCTTGGACAGCTCGGCGGCCGGCTCCACGAGCGGCGGTAGCGCCATGATCAAGCTCCTCGCATCGACGTACTGACTCCGTGTGCGCAACGTCGTGGTCACCCGGGTTCTTCCCAGGTCCCCGCGTCGACCGCATCCCACATGCCCGCGACGGCGCGCGCCACCGTCTCGGGCGCCTCGAGCTGAGCGACGTGGCCCACACCGGGCAGCACCAGCAGCCGGGAGTGCCGCAGCGCCGCCGCGGTGCGTCCGGCCAGGCGCGGCGCGACGAGCCGGTCGCGTTCGCCCCAGACCACCAGGGTAGGCGCCTGTACGCGGGCCGCCACCGACCAGAGCGACTCCCCGCGCAACCAGCCCGCGACCATCGCCTTCCCGGTGCGCTCGGCGGCCTCCTGTGCCCATGCCAGGCGGGCCCGCGCCGCGAGCTCGGCGGCGGCCTCGGCCATCCGGTGCTCCGCGGCGATCGTCGGATCGCCGAAGCAGAGCCGCACGATCTGCTCGGCGCGCGTGCGCGGGTCCATCGCGGCGAGCTCGGCACGGGCCCGCTTCCCGATCAGGGGCAACAGCGCGAGCAGCAGCCTCGGGTCGGACACGCGGCGCGGGTCCGGGCGCAGGTCGGGCATCGCGGGCGACACCAACGTGAGCGTGCGCACCAGCTCGGGCCTGCGGGCGGCCACGGTCAGCGCAACGGCCCCACCGAACGAGTTCCCCAGCAGGTGCACCGGACGGCCGCGACCGGCGAGGAAGCACAGCAGGGCGTCGGCGTGCCCGGCGGGCGTGTAGTCCTGCGACGCGAGCGGCCGGGAGAGGCCGAACCCGGGCAGGTCGACCGCGGTGCCCGCGGCCCGGGTGGCGAGCAGCGCAGCGAGGTCCGTCCAGTTCGTGGCCGAGCCGGACAGGCCGTGGACGTAGACGGCCGGGGTGTCCTGCGGGCCGGGCGTCTCGCGCACGTGCAGCGTGACGCCGCCGGAGGTCACCTCGCCACCCGGCCACGCGGCACGGTGCGGATCGTGGGCCGGGAGCGTCGCCGGGTCCGCCAGTGGCGGCGGGCCCGCCGGCACCGACTGAGGCCTTCGTGCACGCGTCAGCAGCGGTCGGACGAACGGCAGCGCGACGGTACTCACCCTCCGAGGATGACCCGGCCGCGCCGCGCCGGCCACCCGCCGTGACGGGACTCGCGCCTGTGGGGGACGTCATCGCCGCCGGTCACGGCCGTTGTACCGCTGAGAGGAGGCGGACATTGGCCGGGGCGAGCCAGCTGGAGAGCGGGGCCGCAGCTCTGACGGGCACGGCAGCACTGGTGGTGCTCGCGTACCGGCTGGGCAGCGGGCAACCGGCCGCGGTGGCCCTCGGCGCCGCGTTCGCGGTGCTCCTCGTCGCGGTGCCCGCCGCCCTGCGCCTGGCCACCGGGCTGCCGCGCCTGGTCGGCACGGAACGCGCGAACCGGCTCGGGGTCCTGGTCTCCGGCCCCGACGCGTTCGCGGCAGCGCGGCAGATCCGCACCGTCGTCATCGCGGGAAGCGACTTGGTCACCGGGGGCGAGCTGGGGGTGCACGCCGTGCACGCCGTCGACGGCGCATCGCACGCCGACGTGCTGCGCATCGCCGGTGCCGTGGCCCGGGAGTCCGGCCGGCCGGTCGATCGGGCGATCGCCGCGGCGACACCGCGGCTGCCCGGCGTCTCCGACTTCGACCCGGTGGCGGATCTGGGCGCGCGCGGCGTCGTGGCCGAGGTCGTCGGCGCCTCCGGCGAGGAGCAGCGCGTGATCGCCCACGCCGTGCTCGTCGGCGACGCGGAGCTCCTCGCCGCGCACGACATCGACCTGCCCGCCGTACCCGCGACGGCCGGGTGCACCCCGGTCGCGGTGGCCTGGGACGGCGTGGCCAGGGGCGTGCTGGACGTCGGGCCGGACGTGGCGGCCGCGAGGGCAGCCGCCGTGCACCGGCTGAGGGCGCTCGGGCTGCGGCCCGTCCTCCTGACCGCCGAGGAGGCCCCGGTCGCGCAGGCCGTCGCCGCACGCGCAGGGCTCGCGCCCGACGCCGTACTGGCCGGTGTCGCCCCGCAGCACGCTGCTCCACTCGTCCGCGAGCTCGGGCCCGGTGTCGCCGTCATCGCCGATCCCGAGCGGTACGAGGCGGCGCTGGACGCCGCCGGAATCGCGGTTCGCCGCTGCGCCACGACGGCCACCAGGCCCGCCCTGACGCTGGTACGCGGCGACCTCGCTGCCGCGGTGGACGCGATCCGGCTCGCCCGCCACACCGCCGCCGTCATCCGCACGAACCTCGCCTGGTCGCTCGCGTGCGTCGCGGCGCTGCTGCCGGTGACCGCCGCCGGCCTGCTCGGCCCGTCCCTCTCGGCAGCGGCGACGGCGGCCGGAGCGGCCGTGCTCGCGGTCAACAGCCTGCGGTGCGAGCGGCACACCTCTACCGGCGGGTAAGGTGTTCTTCCGCACCCGATCGGGTGGACGGACGGAAGGGCAACCGCATGACCGAGGCGCCGGCACCGGTGCACCGCGGCACCCGCCTGTCCCGCGACGCGCGCCGGGCCCAACTGCTCGTGGCCGCACGGGACGTCTTCGCGGCGCACGGTTACCACGCCGCCGCGATGGACGACATCGCCGAGCGGGCCGGCGTGAGCAAGCCGGTTCTGTACCAGCACTTCCCCGGCAAGCTCGAGCTCTACCGGGCGCTGCTCACCACGTACGCCGACGAGCTAGTGGAGCGCGTCACCGCCGCGATCGACGGCACCTCCGACAACGAACAGCGCGTGCACGCCGCCGTCGCGGCCTACTTCGACTTCGTCGCGGGCGAGGGACAGGCCTACCGGCTCGTGTTCGAGTCCGACCTGCGCGGCGAGCCGGAGGCGGCCGCTGTCGTCGACGGCGCGCTCAACAGCTGCATCGACGCCGTCGCCGCAGCCGTCACCGCCGATGCCGGCCTGGACACCCCGCGCGCCCGCATGCTGGCCGTCGGGCTGGTCGGGCTGAGCCAGGTCGCCGCCCAGTACTGGCTCGACTCCGACCGGTCGGTGCCCCGCGACGAGGCCGTGGCCCTCATGTCCGGGTTCGCCTGGCGCGGGCTCGCCGGCTTCCCCCTCATCCACGACTGACGCCGTGTCACCGGGGTGGCGTGCGCAGCACCCCGTCGACCAGGCCGTAGTCGACGGCCTCCTGGGCGGTGAACCAGCGGTCGCGGTCGAAGTCGGCCTCGATCCGATCCAGCGGCTGCCCGCTGTGCTCGGCCGTGAGCTCGGCGATCCGCTTCTTGAGCTTGGACAGCATGCCGGCGCGGATCACGATGTCGGACTCCGACCCGCCCGCGCCGCCCGACGGCTGGTGCATCATCACCTGGGCGTGCGGCAGGGCGAACCGCTTGCCCGGCGCACCCCCGGTGAGCAGGAACTGGCCCATCGAGGCGGCCATCCCGGTGGCGATCGTGGCGACGTCCGGCTCGATCGAGTGCATCGTGTCGTAGATCGCCATGCCGGCGAACACCGAGCCGCCCGGCGAGTTGATGTAGAGCGTGATGTCGGCGGCCGGGTCCTCGCCTGCGAGCAGGAGCAGCTGCGCGACGAGCTTCGTCGAGACGTCGTCGTCCACCTCCTGCCCGAGCACGACGATGCGCTCGCGCAGCAGCCGGTTGTAGACGGTGTCGTCGATGGTGGGGGCGCTCATGTGGGTGGTCTCCTTCAGCGGGGGAGTTTGCGGCTGGCGATGACGTTGTCGGCGATCCCGTAGGCCACGGCCTCGTCGGCGGTGAGGACGAGGTCGCGCTCGATGTCGGCGTGGATGCGCTCCACGGTCTGGCCCGTGCCCTCGGCGAGTGCGTCCTCGAGCTGGCGGCGCAGCCGGGAGACCTCGGCCGCGTAGATCTCCAGGTCGGAGGTCTGCCCGCGGACGACGTCGATGCTCGGCTGGTGGATGAGCACCCGCGCGTTGGGCACCACCGACCGGTGGCCGGGTGCGCCGGCCGCGAGCAGCACGGCTGCCGCCGATGCGGCCTGCCCGAGGCAGTACGTGTGCACCGCCGGACGGATGTAGCGCATCGTGTCGTAGATCGCCGTCATCGCCGTGAGCGAGCCGCCAGGCGAGTTGATGTACATCGAGATCGGCCGGTCCGGCTCGGTCGACTCCAGGCAGATCAGCTGCGCCATGACGTCGTTGGCTGCCGCGTCGTCGATCTGGGTGCCGAGAAAGACGATCCGGCCCTCGAACAGCTTGCTGTACGGATTGGACTCCTGATAGCCGTAGCTCGTCCGTTCGACGAACGACGGCAGGACGTAGCGGGCCTGCGCGCTCTGCATCCGATGACCTCCGGGTGGGCATTGATCTCCCGGACGCTAACGGCGCCACACCTGCGCAAACCCGGACATTCGCGGGCGGCGAAACCCTTTCGCCGAGAGCGGACGCCGGGAGCGATGAGTTCCGGATGTGGCCGCGGTCTCATCTACAACCGCGCCGCACGGGGCGCGCCGGCCCGGAAGGGAGCGAACGATGACCACCACGACCGACCTCAGCTACCGGGACCGCGCCGTCCTGCGCGCAGTCGCCGCCGGACGCTGCACCGTCTCCGCGATCGGCGTCCTCGCCGTCGACGGCCTGGGATGCTGCGACCAGTTCGTCGGCCGTCGGCTGGCGAACGCCGGCCTGATCGCCGCGGGCCCCGGCCCCGCCCGCCTGACGGCCACCGGCCGCGCCCTGCTCGAGGCGGCGTGACATGAACACCACGGCGTATTGCGACCGCTGTCCCGCCCGAGCTCGCGTCCGCGCCGCGCTGCCGGCAGGCGAGCTGCACTTCTGCAACCACCACATCCGCGAGCACCGCGACCGCCTACTGGAGGCAGGCGCTCAGCTGATCACGCTGCCCGGCCGACCCGCCCCGATTGCAGAGAAGCCACATCTGCGCGATCTCGCTGCATGAAGGCGGCTCCACCCACCCACCCCGCCGGCTCCGCCGAACCACTGTCCCCCGTGCTGCAACGGGGCGACACCGATCACGCCGTCGAGCGGAGCTCCCCGGTCCGCACGGCGCCCGTCGCCAGCGCCGCGATCCGGCTCGCCACCCCGGACACCCGCTCCAGGGGCAGCATGTGCCCGGCCTCGGGGAAGATCGTCAGACTGGCCGACGGAACCGCGTCGGCGATGCGCCGGGCCGCGCGCACGGGCGTGAGGCGGTCGCGGGACCCGACGAGCACGACGGTCGGGATGTCCGCGAACGCCGCGAGCGCGGCGTCGCGTTCATGGGCTTCGAGGGTGGGCTGGAACCCGGACACGGTGAGCGGGCGGCAGCCACCCACCGTCTCGCACGTGATCCGGATGGCCTCCGGGCTCGGCCGCGCGCCGAGCAGCAGCCACCGCGTCGCGGGCGCGATGAGACGCGGGTCGCCGAGGTGCTCCCGCCGCGACCACCCCCTCGTGGCGGCGATCCGCCGCTGCACCCTGCGGTACACCGCGGCCGCGGGCGGGGACAGGCCGAACGGCCGCTCGGCGAGCCCACCGCTCGCGGTGGCCACCAGTGCGACCCCGACCGCTCGCGCCATCACGTCCGGATGGCGCTCGGCGAGCGCCATCAGGGTCATGCCACCCATCGAGTGCCCGGCGAGCACGAGCGGCCCGGCGGGCGCCGTCGCGGCGACGACCTCGGCGAGGTCGTCGGCGAGCTGGTCGATCGTCATCGTCGCCGGGTCGACGGGCGCCGAGCGGCCGTGGCCGCGGTGGTCGGGCCGCACCACGCGCACCGGTGAGGGCCCGGTCGCGAGCGACCTGGTGACCGGTCTCCAGACACGCCGGTCGAGCGTCCAGCCGTGGACCAGGACGACCGTGACGGGAGCATCCTGCGGGCCGTCCAGCGCGACGTGCAGCGGCACGCCGTCGGCCGCGGGGACGGATCGTGCGGTGGTCATGTGACGAGGCGTGCCTTCCGCCGGAGGATCTCGCTCGCTATCTCGGGTCGGTCAGGAAGATGTCCGCAATGGCCGGGTTGTAGGCGTGCACGAGGATGCCGAAGATGATGGCGTCGAAGGTCAGGTGCACGGTGACCACGTACGGCAACGACCGGGTGCGCTGGAAGATGTAGCCCTGCAACAGGGCGAAGGGCACCGTGAGCAGCGGACCCCAGCTGCGGTAGCCCAGCTCCCAGAGGAACGAGACGAACACCACCGACTGCAGCAGGTTCGCCTGCCAGACCGGGAAGTGGTGGCGGAGAAGGGCGAAGACGATGCAGATGAAGAACAGCTCGTCCCACAGGCCGACTGCGTTGACGCCGATGAACAGCCGGACGATCTCGCCCGAGCCGGAGACGTCGGGCCAGTTCCGGTAGGCACCCGAGCCCAGGAAGTACACCGGGAGGATCAGGTAGCCCGCGACGACCACCAGCGCGAGGTAGCCGAACTCGAACCGGCTCCACCGGTTCCCGGTTCCGACCGGGAACTTGATGATGTCCTCCCGGTGCCACCATCGGGAGAGGGCGTAGGGCAGGGCGACCGCCGCCGACAGCGTGATCGCGAAACGGGCCATGCCGGCGTTGCTCAGATCCGCTTCCAGCGACATCGTGCTGATGACGACCAGGCCGACCGAGATGAGGATCAGGTGCCGCAGCAGCAGGCGGTCCGCCGCCGCTGCGACGACCAGACCGGCGACGATCAGCGCGTACCCGATCAGTCGCTCCTGCAGGCCGAACAGCGCAACCGCGGAGACCATCACCAGTGCCGCGGCCAGCAGACGGATCCAGGCGGGCCGGGGCGCGGACCGGCCCTCGAAACTGCCGGGGGCGGTCGCGCCTGCGCTCACCGCGCCAGCATGACCGGACATGCGCCGGCGCGACAACTTCTTCCACGGTGACGGCGGCGCCCTCGGGCCCGTCGAGCTCGACGTGCAGCGGAACGCCGTCGGCCGCGGGGACGGAGCGGGCGGTCGTCATCAGATGAGGTGCGCCTTGCGCCAGAGGACCTCGCTGGGTCCACCGATGAGCTTCTGCTCCCGCAGGAACGGCACCAGCTTGCGCGCCGTCCAGCGCAGCATCTCCTGGTGGTGCGGGTTGGCCAGAGCGGCCTTGTGGCCGACGGCCGGATCGATGCCGACGGACGTGTAGACGTCGCGGTGGATCAGGTTGCGAGCCACCACGAACGCCACGCGAGCCGAGAGGTAGCGGGCGAGCGTGCGCTGCGCGGCGTTCGTCTTCGGCATGATCCGCATCAGCTCCTCGCGGGCGTAGCGGACGTGCCGGGCCTCCTCGGTGACGTGGATCCGGTTGACCATGCGGGTGAGCGGCTGCACGGAGTCGTCGCGCATCGCCTCGCGCTGCAGCTGGTCGAGGATCTCCTCCACGAACAGCGTGCCCGCGAACATCGCGGGGCCGTAGGCGACGGTCTTGAAGAACCTCCCGAGCTCGTGGGTGAGCCGCCGCGGCGCGTAGTCCGGCACGCCGTACCGCTCGGTCATCTTCGCGAACATGATCGAGTGCCGGCACTCGTCGGCGATCTCGGTGAGCGCGTACTGGATGTGCTGGCGGCGCGGGTCGCGGTCGTACGCGTAGCGCAGCAGCATCTGCATGAGGATGATCTCGAACCAGAGGCCGATGCGGGCGATGCTGCACACCTCGTGCACCGACAGCGTGCGCCGCTGCTCCTCGGTGAGGCCCTCCCACAGCTCCGTGCCGTACAGCGACACGCGGTGCTCCGGCATCGCCCACCCGTCCGGGACGAGCGGGGCCTCCCAGTCGATGTCGATGCTGGGCTCGTAGGAGTGGTCGAGCGACGAGCGGAGCAGCCGCTCCGCGGTCGCCTCGCGGTCGTTCACCGTCTTGACGTTCATCGCGGGCTCCTCTCAGTGATGCGGCCGGTCAACCGTGCGACGAGACCTGCCGCGAGCGGCGAGCCGTCGAACCGCCCTGCGGCGGCCTGCTTGCGTATCTGCCTGGCGGCCATGGCGCCGACCGCACCCGGCAGGTGCCGGGCCGCCCACAGCTCGAGGTTCCCGGCGCGGGTGCACGCGGTGTCGCGCGGCGGCCGCGGCGCGGTGAGCGAGCGCAGCACCGTGCCGACGACGTCCTCGACCTCCTCGCGCCGCACCTGGCCTTCGAGGGTCAGCCCGGCCTCGCGGCCCGCGGCGTGGATCCCGGTGCGCACGTAGCCCGGGTAGACGGTGCTGACGTGCAGCTCCGTGCCGTATTCCAGCCGCAGGGCGTCGGCGTAGGCCGACATTCCGCGCTTCGCGACGCTGTAGGCCGAAACGAACGGCAACGTCACGTACGCGAGCTCGCTGGCGACGAAGACGGCCCGCCCGCGCAGCCCGCCGCGTTCGGCCCGACCGGCCAGGAGCGCCGGGAGCGCCGCGGCGGTGACGCGCCACGCGCCGAGCAGGTTGACGTCGATGACGCGCAGCGCGTCGGGCTCGAGCGGACCGCCCGCGTCGTTCGGGATGCCGATGCCGGCGTAGTGCACGACCGCATCCAGGCCGCCCAACCGCGCCACGGCCTCGGCGACGGCCGTCTCCACGGCCGCGGTGTCGGTGATGTTGCAGGCGAGCACGCCGCCGCTCCCGTCCCCGGCACCGGCGACGTCGAGCCCGACCACCTGCGCGCCCCGCTCCCGCAGTCGCGTCACGGTGGCGGAACCGAAGCCGCCGGCCGCCCCGGTGACGAGCACCCGGCCAGGCATTCCGGTGGACGCCTCTGTCCGTGCCATCGAACCAGCCTCCAGACGACACTTGCGTGTTACCGCCGGTAACTGTTACCACAAGTACCGTGCATCCTGATGAGCGCCGTGTCAAGCCGGGCACCCCGGCGGAACGGCAGCAGCGACGGGCCGA
Organism: Pseudonocardia hierapolitana; assembly: GCF_007994075.1. NCBI lineage: Bacteria > Bacillati > Actinomycetota > Actinomycetes > Pseudonocardiales > Pseudonocardiaceae > Pseudonocardia > Pseudonocardia hierapolitana. Next base: position 2,302,961 of record NZ_VIWU01000001.1, read on the forward strand.
ACGCCGCGCCGAGATGGTGCAGGCCGCGATCGAGGCGGTCCGCACCCACGGGCCGGGCGTCTCCGTCGCAGAGCTGGCAGCGGCGGCCGGGATCACCAAGCCGGTGCTCTACCGGCACTTCACCGACCGCGCCGACCTGCAGCGAGCGGTCGGGGAGAAGGCAGCCGAGATGCTGCTCAACCGGATGGCGCCGGAGATGGACCCCGAGCGGGAGCCGGTTCAGCTCATCCGCGGGGTGATCGACGCGTTCCTCGCGGGCATCGAGGACGAGCCCCAGCTGTGGCGGTTCGTGGTGCACCACCCGATCGAGCGGGAGGCGGGGGCCGAGATCGTCGAGGACGCCCGCCAGCAGATCGCCCGCCTGCTCGCCATGATCATCGGCGAGCGGTTGCGCGCGCTCGGACTCGACTCCGGCGGCGCGGAGGCGTGGGCGCAGGGCCTCGTGGGCATGGTGCAGAGCGCGGGCGACTGGTGGCTCGAGCGCCGCACGATGAGCCGCGCCGCGCTCACCGACTACCTGACCACCCTGATCTGGGGCGGCCTCTCGGGCGTCATCGCCATGGCCGACCAGCCCGTCCCGTTCCCGGCACCCACCCCGGAGGTGGACCGTGGATGAGCACGATCACGACGAGGGATACACCGGCCCGGCGGTCCTGACCGTCGACGGGCGGGACGTGCCCGTCCACGCCCAACTGGACGCCCGGCACGAGCCGCACGACGGGCGGTTGCACTGGTTCGGCCGCGTCCGCGTCGAGGAGGGCCAACCGGAGATCCCGAGCGGAACCGTGGAGGTGCGCACCGAGAGCGGTCACGCCCAGGCCCGCATCGGGGACGTGGATCCCTGGGGCCGCTACCGCCTCACCGGCGTCGGTATCCCACCGTTCCGGATCGACGACCCCGACCTGGACGACTGACCCCGCCGAACGTCGGACTCGCCGCGTCGAGACGCAAGACTCACCCCCCGCGGGGCGAGTCCGACATCTCGACACGGCGAGTCCGACGAATGGACACGGCGAGTCCGGCGAACCGGACGAGCGGCGTCAGCCGATCGCGAAGCCCACGCGGCCTGCCGCGGCGGGCGCGATCTCGACATAGGCGATCTGGGCAGCGCGAATGAGGTAGCGCCGACCCTTGTCGTCGACGAGGCGGAGCAGGCCGTCCGCGTCCTTGATCGCGTCGTCGACCAGGGCCTGGACCTCGTCCGGCGTCTGGTCGCTGGACACCACGAGCTCGCGCGCGCTCTCCGCGATGCCGATCTTGACCTCCACCGGTGGACCTCCTGGTCACGTCGTCCGAGCTGGAATGCGCGGCCCAGGCTAGCCGAGCGCGGAGCGGGAAGAGGGCGTGGGCGCTCAGCCGTGGGCGAACGGGCGCTAGCTGGCGACGCACGCCGTGGCCGCCGGGCCTTCCATGGCGCCGCGTCCTCCGGGCGCCGGGCCTTCGGAGGCGCCAGGGCCTTCGGAGGCGCCTTCCGGCAAGGCCTTCGGAGGCGCCTTCCTGCAAGGCCTTCGGTGGCGCCGCGCATCGTGCGGGGCCGCCCCTCAGAGCTCAAGGACGCCTGCGGCGTCACTCCGCGATCGCTTCGCGACCCTTGACCTCCGAGCCTCTGCGACCCCTCCGGGCAGCACAACACGGGCAGACCAAGGGCCTGCCCGGAGGGCGCGCGGCGCCACCGAAGGCGGTGCGGACGGACAAGATCGAGGCCCCGGCGCGGAAACCGGCGAAAACGACACGAGAACCCACCGAACTGCCGATCACGCCACCCGTGGCACCACCACAGCCGACTTCACACACCCAGCACGCACTTCACACAAGGCCGGCCTTGTGTGAAGTCGCCACTGGGTGTGTGAAGTCGCTATCGGTGGGGGGAGAGGGCACTCGTGATCGGCCCCAGGAGTCCATCAACGTCACCGCCGAGCCCATGGTGTGCTGATCGGAACGATCTGCGCCGCTCACGCACCCGTTCACCGCCCACGCAACCCCGTCGACCGGGCGCATGGACAGACACGGGGCGCGCGAGCGCACACCTCGTGCGCGGGCGGCACCGAGACCCCGTGACGGCCCGTGACACCGGCCTGCCGGCGCCGCGCGCCACCCCGGCCAAGGCCCTCGGGCTCGCACGATGCGCGGCGCGGCTAGGTCAGGCCGAGCTTGGCCATCCGCTTGCCGTGGTTGGACTGCAGGCGTTTGAGCAGCGCGGCGATGCCGGTGAGGTCACCGGACCCGGACACGATGAACTCGGCCAGCTCGTCGCGCTCGGCCACGATCTGCTGCGCCTGGGTGACGGCCTCGCCGAGCAGCCGGCGACCCCAGAGCGCGAGCCGGTCGTGCACCTGCCTGCCGCTCTCGCAGGCCGCCTTCACCTCGCGCTCGGCGAAGGCGCTGTGCCCGGTGTCGGCGAGCACCTGCTGCACGAGGTCGCCGGTGGGGCCGGGCAGCCAGCCGGCGATCTCGCGGTAGAAGTCGGCGGCGAGCCCGTCGCCGAGATAGGCCTTGACCAGCGACTCGAGCCAGCTGCGCGGCGCGGTGGACGCGTGGTAGGCGTCCCACTGCGCCACGAACGGCCGCATCGCGTCCTCGACGCTCACCCCGAGCCCGTCCAGGTGCTCCTCGAGCAGCCGGAAATGCCCGATCTCGGCTGCGGCCATCGCCGAGAGCGCGGCGCGACCGGCGAGGGTGGGCGCGTGCCGCGCGTCCTCGGCAAGACGGTCGAATGCCGACAGCTCCCCGTAGGCCAGCACGCCGAGAAGGTCCACGGTGGCCCGATCCGCCACGGCGTCGTCCACCGCCCGCGCAGTCACCATGCCGCGAGCCTAATGCCCGCGCGACCGCCGTGACCGATGTCACCAAGATCGGTTGACCCGGCCCCGGCCACGGAACGGCGACACCCGACGGCACGACAGGCCGCCCACGGTGGCGCGTTCGACCCCGCGACCCGGTAGGATGTGCCGTAGCGCAGCGCCCGACTCGGGCGCACGCTCACCAGCGTCGCCGGTGCGGTAGCGCATCCGGCCCGCAACGACATGGTGCGTGCAGCGCCTCGTCAGCTCTCCCACCCGAGCGCACCCGCGCCGGTGGTCGATGAGCCGGCCTCGGGCTCCTGTGCGCGGAGAGAGGCGATCAACCTGTCCGTCGAGAGCGACACCTCCATCGAGAATCCTCCCACCGCCGACCCGACCGACGAGGTCGTGGAGGCGCACCCCCTCCAGGCCGGAGCACCGGTCCGGCCCGACTCCCCCACGTTCGCCGAGCTCGGCGTCCGGCCCGAGATCGTCAAGGCGCTCGCCGAGGCCGGCATCGAGCGCACGTTCGCGATCCAGGAGCTCACGCTGCCGCTGGCGCTCGCCGGCGAGGACGTGATCGGCCAGGCCCGCACCGGCATGGGCAAGACCCTCGGCTTCGGCGTCCCGCTGCTCCAGCGCGTCGTTCCGCCGTCCGAGCAGCCCGCCGCCGGTGTCGACGGCGAGGCCGCCGACCGCACCAAGGACGTCCCGCAGGCGCTGGTCGTCGTGCCGACGCGCGAGCTGTGCGTGCAGGTCGCCAAGGACATCGCCGACGCGGGCAAGCACCTCGGCATCCGCGTCACCGCCATCTACGGCGGCCGCGCCTACGAGCCGCAGCTCGCCGCCCTCCGCAAGGGCGTCGACGTCGTGGTCGGCACGCCCGGCCGGCTGCTCGACCTCGCCGAGCAGCGCCACCTGGTGCTGGGCCGCGTCAAGGCCCTCGTGCTCGACGAGGCCGACGAGATGCTCGACCTGGGCTTCCTGCCCGACGTCGAGCGCATCATGCGGATGCTGCCGGACCAGCGGCACACGATGCTCTTCTCGGCCACCATGCCGGGCCCGATCATCCAGCTGTCGCGCACGTTCCTGCACCGCCCCACCCACATCCGGGCGGAGGAGTCCGACCAGGGCTCCATCCACGAGCGCACCAAGCAGCTGGTCTACCGCGCCCACGCGATGGACAAGGTGGAGCTGCTCACCCGGGTGCTGCAGGCCGAGGACCGCGGCCTCACCATGATCTTCGCGCGCACGAAGCGCACCGTGCAGCGGGTTGCCGACGACCTCGCCGACCGCGGGTTCGCGGCCGCCGCCGTGCACGGCGACCTCGGTCAGGGCGCCCGTGAGCAGGCGCTGCGCGCATTCCGCTCCGGCAAGGTCGACGTACTGGTGGCCACCGATGTCGCGGCGCGCGGCATCGACGTCAGCGACGTCACCCACGTCGTCAACTACCAGTGCCCTGAGGACTCCAAGACCTACGTCCACCGCATCGGTCGCACCGGCCGCGCCGGCAAGGAGGGCGTGGCCGTCACGCTCGTCGACTGGGACGAGATCCCGCGCTGGAAGCTGATCAGCGACGACCTCGGCCTCGGCATCGAGGAGCCGGTCGAGACCTACTCGACGTCGGAGCACCTGTACGCCGAACTCAGCATCCCCGCCGGCGCCACCGGGCGGCTCCCGCGCTCGAAGCGCACCCGGCCGGGGCTGGACGCCGAGTACCTCGACACCGAGGGCGACCACGGTGGCCGTCGCCGTCGCGAGAAGCCGAGCGGGCGCCGCACCGAGGACGACGTGGTGGCCCCGCGGGCGCGCCGCCCGCGGGTGCGCACCCGCAGCCGGGCAGGCGTCTCGGTCGACGGGCAGGCCGCCACCGCCGAGGGCGCCTCCGAGCAGGTCACCGACGCCGCCGCCCCGCAGGCCGGGCCGGACGCCGAGCAGAACGGCGCCGGATCCCACGCCGACGGCGAGGGTGCTCGCAGGCGGCGCAGGCGCCGTGGTGGCGCCCGCCGCCGCGCGAACGGGGGTGTCGACGGCGTCGGCGGCGACGCGCAAGAGCCGGACGCGGCCGCCAGCTGAGCGCCGCACGCGGGGCGGCCGGGTTGGCGCCCGACATCCCTGACCGGCCGCGTCCGCGCCCACCGCGGGTGCGGCCGGAGCGGCGGCGCCGCAGCGACGTGGTCGTGGCGGTGGCGCTCACCGTCGTCCTGATCGGCGTCACCGTGTTCCTCTGGATCACGAGCGACGCCGCCCGCACGACCTCCCGCCCGGCCACCGATCCGATCGCGGCGCCACCGGCGGCCGCGGGTGTCCCCGCGGGCGTCACCGAGGCGTGGCGCGCGGCCAGCGGCGCCACGGTCGCACCGGTGGTGGCGGGACCCGCCGTCGTCACGGCCGACGGCGATCTCGTCGTCGGCCGCGACGCGCTCACCGGTGAGGAGCGCTGGAGCTACCAGCGCGACCGGCCGTTGTGCACGGTCGCGGCGGGGTTCCCCCGTGCCGACGACGGCCGGGGCCGCGTGCTCGCGCTGTACGCGGAGGACTCCCGGTGGTGCAGCGAGCTCACGGCCCTGCGCCCGGACACCGGTGCGCGGGCCGCGGCGAGCAATCCCGACGTTCGCCCGGGCACCCGGCTGGTCGCCGCGGGCTCGTCGGTCGTCGCGACCGGTACCGACTACCTCGAGGTCATGCGCAGCGACCTCGTCAAGACGCTCGAGTACGGTGCCGTGGCCGTCCCGGTGCAGGCCGGGCAGCAGCCGCGGCCGCACTGCACCCGCCCGTCCACCGCGATCGGCGGCGACCGGCTCGGCCTCGTCGAACGTTGTCCCGGCGAGGGGAGCGACCGGCTCACGCTCGTCGCCACCGACGGGGAGAAGGGCGCCGAGGAGCCGGAGATCGACTTCTCCGTGCTGCTGCCCGGCGTGGACGCGGTGATCGTGGCCGTGTCGGCCGAGCGGGTGGCCGTGGCACTGCCCGGACCGCCCCGGCTGCTGCTGTACGACCACGCGGGCCAGCAGGTGGGTGAGCACCCGCTGGACGTGCCGGAGTCCGACCTCACCGATCCCCCGGGCGGCGCGGTCGCCACGACCGCCTACGACCACCGGATCACCTGGTGGACGGGCTCGCGGACGATCGCCCTGGACAGCAGGGACCTCTCCCCGCAGTGGACCGTGCCGGACGCGCTGGGCCCGGCCGCCGGCTACGGCGACGCGCAGCTCGTACCCGTCCCGGGCGGGCTGCGCGTGCTCGACGCCCTCGGCACCGAGCTGCGCACGATCCCCGTCGACCGCCCGCCCGGCCCCGTGCGGCTCGCGGCCCTGGGCGAGATGCTGCTGGAACAGCGGGGCGGCGAGGTCGTGGCGCTACGCCCGCTCTAGGAGCGCCCGGCGGAGTCGCGCTGCATTTTCGCAGCGCTTCCGGCAGCGCAGTGGCTCCGAGGTGCGCGATGGGGTGATGCTGGAGGCGTGAGCAGCGCACCGTTCTCCCCTGCCCCACCCGCACGTGAGGGGCTCTTCCCCGCGGGCAGCGCCACCCGGCACGTCATCGGTGACCCCGCGGCGCTCGTCGGCGGCATCAGCGCCCTGTTCCTGCAGGCCCTGCACCCGCGGGCGATGGCGGGGGTGGAACAGCACTCGTCGTTCCCCGACGACTTCTGGCCACGGCTGCAGCGCACCGCGGGTTACGTCACGACGCTCGCGTTCGCCGACCTCCCCACCGCGGAGAAGGCCGCCGCCCGGGTGCGGGCGATCCACCGGCGGGTGCGCGGCATCGATCCGGTGACCGGCCTGCCCTACGCGGCCGACGACCCCGACCTGCTGCGCTGGGTGCACGTCAGCGAGGTCAGCTCGTTCGCCTCCGCCGTGCGGCGCCTCGGTCTGATCGACGGGGAGGAGGAGGACCGGTTCCTCGCCGAGCAGGTGCGGGCGGGCGAGCTGCTGGGTGCCACCGATCTTCCCGTCGCCCGCGCCGAGGTGGAGGCCTACTTCGCGGCCGTCCGACCGGAGCTGGCGGCCAGCGCCGTGGCGCGGCGGGCCGCCGCTCGGCTGCTGCTCGCCCCGCTGCCGTGGCGGCTCGCGCTCTTCACGCCCGCCCGGCCTGCGTGGACGTTCGTGGCCGCCGTGGCCGTCGGGCTCCTCCCCGACTGGGCGAAGCAGCTCTACGGGATCCCGCGGCTGCCCGGAAGGGACGCGGCCACCACCGCCGGGCTCGCGACGGTGCGCGCCGCGCTCCTGACCTTCAGACGAGCCACTGGGCGCCCAGCACCACCACGGTGAGCGCCACGACGCCGAGCGCCGCTCCGGCCGCAGGCGCGCCCGCGGTCCGATCGGCCCGGCGTTGCACCAGCACCGCGACGGCCGCGGCGAGGGCGTGCCCGCCGATCGCGAGCGCGCCCGGGCCCGGCACCGCGCGTTGCTGCGCCACGATCCCGGCGACGAGAAGCCCCACCGCCAGCGCGACGAGCCCGCCGGCGAGCACCCCGGAGACCCCGCGCAGCAGGCGGACCACCCGGGGCTCCGGCGCGCGCCTCAGGGCGCGAGACCGGCCCACGGCACCTCCTCGGGTGCGGCCGCCCTGCCCTCCGGGCAGTGCCGGCGAACGTCGCAGCTGCCACAGCGGGGGGCGGGGCGCGGCGGGAACAGGACGTCGGGGTTCCCGCCTGCGGCGAGCCCATCGGCCGCGGTGTCGAGCTCGGTAGCGCTCGTCTCGGCCCGCGCGACGTGCTCCCGCAGGGACGCCGCGTCGTGCCGCCAGGCCGCGACCGTGCCGCTGGGCACGTGGTGCAGCTCGACCTGCGTGCACGTGCGGCGCAACGTGCGTTCCACCGCCACCGCGTACAAGGCGAGCGCCTGCGATGCGGCCGCGTCGGCGGGTGTCGGGGTGCGGCGGCCGGTCTTGTAGTCCACCACCACCAGCTCGGCGCCGCGCCGGTCGATCCGGTCCACGCGGCCCTCTGCGACGATCCGGTCGGTGGCTGCGGACACCCACCGCTCCAGGCCGACCGGTTCGGCGTCCGGGTCCAGCTCGGCGGCGTACTCGGCCAGCCAGCCGCGGGCGCGCTCGCGGTACTCGGCGGCCTGGTCGGCGTCGCGGAACCCCTCGCTGCTCCAGTACCGGTCCACGAGCCGCGCCGCCGCCCTCGGGGTGCGTTCGGCGGGAGGGAGGTCGAACAGCGCCCGCAGCGCGAGGTGCACCACGGCACCGAGGGTGCTGCCCGCGCGGGCCCCACCGCGCGACGGCGCAGGCCGGTCCAGGTAGGTCATCCGGTACCGGCGGGGGCAGTCGTCCCACGTGCCGAGCTTGGACGGCGTGACCCGCACGAGCCGGGTGGTGACGAAGTCGAACCCCAGCTGCGCGCCGTCCACCCGAGCACGGTATCCCTCAGCCGGTGACCACCTCGACACCGGTGGTGACGTCCAGCAGCAGCTGCTCGAGTGCTTCGGGGGCCGTGGTCTCGAGCGCGATCGGGGTGGTCTTGTTGGTGCCGTGGTAGTCGCTCGACCCCGTGGCGACGAGCCCCGTGTCGGCCGCGAGGCGGCGCAGCAGCTCGCGGTCCTCGGGACCGTGATCGGGGTGGTCGACCTCCACGCCCGCGAGCCCCGCGTGCGCCAGCTCGGCGATGACCTTCGGTTCCACCACCCGCCCGCGCCGGCGGGCCAAGGGGTGGGCGAACACCGCGAACCCGCCTGCGGACCGCACCATGTCGATGGCCGTGCGCACCGGCGTGTCGGTCTTCGGCACGAAGTACGGGCTGCCGTTGTAGAGCAGCGTGGCGAAGGCCTCGTTGACCGAGCCGACCACGCCCGCCGCGACGAGCGCCCGCGCGAGGTGCGGCCGTCCGGCGCTGGCTCCCTCGGGGAGCATCGCGAACACGGCCTCCGGGTCGACCGGGTAGCCGTCCGCGGCCATCTTCTCGGTCATCCGGCGCAACCGCTCCACGCGCTCGGCCCGCAGCCGCGCCTGCTCGGCGACGATCGCCGGGTGCTCGGGGTCGAACTGGTACCCGAGCAGGTGCACCGCCACGTCCCGGTCACCGCGTCCGGTGGGGCTCACGCAGGAGAACTCCGCGCCGCGCAGCAGCCGCATGCCCGGTGGCAGTGCCGCCGCGGCCTCCGCCCAACCCGCCGTCGTGTCGTGGTCGGTGATGGCCAGCACGTCCACGCCCGCGGCCGCCGCTGCTGCGACGAGCTCGGCCGGGCGGTCGGTGCCGTCGGACGCGGTGGAGTGGGTGTGGAGGTCGATGCGGGGGCGGCGGGGCACGCCTGAGGTTAACTGCGGGCCTAGCGCCCCCCACCGGGAGTCCGGTGAGGGGCGCTTCGGTCAGCGGCGCCAGCGCGGGCGGGCGAGCATGCCGCTGGCGCGGGTCCTGCCCTTCTCACCGAACACGAGCTCGGACAGCGCCTCGTAGATCTCCTCGGGGCGAGGCAGGTAGTCGATCCTGTTGAGCGCCTGGATCTGGCCGGCCGACTCCACGACGATGGTGCCGTAACCGAACATGCGCCCGCCGAGCGTGCGCTGGAAGGTGAGGTCGGTGACCTTGCCCAGCGGCATCATGCCGACGTTGTGGGTGATGATGCCCTGTGCCAGCATCACCCGCTTGTCGGTGATGACGATGCGCTCGATCCACCAGAGGATCGTGAGCACCGTGAACCGCAGGACGGCCACCAGCGCCAGGTACCAGACGAGGTTGTCGATCAGCACGCTGTCCGGCAGCAGCCGCTCGCCGATGACCAGGGCGAGCAGGAAGAGCGACGTGGAGCTGACGTGATTCATCATCACGGCCCAGTGCTGCCGCACGCGAATCACCCTGCGCTCCGTGGGGAGCAGGTACTCGTCGATCTCCCGGGGCGCGAGCATCGGACTAGACGAGTTGGGTGACGAAGCGGATGACGGACTCGGCGCCGTCCCTGAGCGTGGTGCCGACGCTCGTGACGGAACCGGCCGCGTTGTCCGGCTGAGTGAAGACGAAGAAGAGGAGCAGCGCGATCGCGAGCAACCCGACGATCTTCTTGACGTTCACCACAACCACCGTTCTGGACTGGACGGAGAACACTGCACTTGATTTGTACCGCACCGATCGTGTCCAGGGTATCCGGCGCGCGGGGTCGTATGGAGAGCGTTGATGACATCGGGTGAGGATTTCGTCCCCTGTGTGGGGGGGCTCGCCTACGACGACTCGGGCAGGCTGCTGCTCGTCCGGAGGGCGAACGAGCCTGGTAGAGGCATGTGGTCCCTCCCCGGCGGGCGCGTCGAGCCGGGTGAGGACGACGCTGCGGCGCTCGTCCGGGAGATGGCCGAGGAGACCGGCCTTGTGGTCCAACCGGGTGATCTTGTCGGCCGAGTCCACCGCGGTGTCTACGAGATCGCGGACTACCGGTGCCACGTGGTGGGTGGCACCCTGCTCGCCGGCGACGACGCGCTGGACGCGCGGTGGTGCGACGCCGCCACTCTGCTGGAGCTCCCGCTCGTGCCGCTGCTGCTGGAGACGCTGCAGGAGTGGGACGCCCTGCCCCGCTAGACGACGCGCGCTGCCGCTGTGCGGCGGTCGCGGAGCAGGAGGTGGAGCGCGAGCGCGAGCCCTGCCACCGTGAGGAGCGCGCCGACGAGCGGCACGGCCCGCATCCCCGGCCCTGCGATGACCTGCCCGCCCAGCCAGCCCGCGAACGCGGCGGCGAGCTGGTAGCCCGAGGCGTTCACCGCGACGGCGAGCGTCGGGGCCGCGGTGGCCATGGCCACCACCCGCGTCTGCATACCCGGGATGACCGCGAAGGCGAGCACGCCGATCGCGAACGTCAGCACCGCCGCGGCCGCGGGCACACCGCCGACCAGCCAGAACAGAGCGAGCACCGCGGCCAGCGCGGCGAGCAGCCCGACGAGCGACGGCAGCAGCGCGCGGTCGGCCAGCCGGCCGCCGACCACGTTCCCGATCACGGCTCCCGCGCCGTACACCAGCAGCAGGACGGGCAGCGCCTCCCCTGCGAACCCGCTGACGCCGGTGAGCAGCGGCGCGATGTAGGTGAACACCGTGACGACGCCGACGTTGCCCACGGCGGACAGCGCGATCGCGAGCTGCACGTCGCGGTCGGCGAGGACGCGCAGCTCGGCGAGGACCGACCCGGTGGTTCCGGGGGCGGCCGGGACGTAGGTCAACACCAGCGGCACCGCAGCGAGCGTGATCGCGGCGACCGCCATGAACGTCGCCCGCCAGCCGAGCTGCTGGCCGATGACCGTGCCGAGCGGTGTGCCGAGGACGAGCCCGAGGTTCAGCCCCAGCGTCACCTGCGCGACGGCGGAGGCCTGCCGACCCGCAGGCGCAACGGCCACGGCGGTGGCGATCGCCACGGCGAAGAACGTCGCGACCACCAGACCCGAGGCGAACCGGGCCATCAGCAGCACGAGGTGGTTCGGTGCCAGCGCCGATCCCACGTTGCCGAGCACCGACACGGCGACGAGGCCCACGACGAGCCGCCTGCGCGGCGTGCGCGCCGTCATCACCGTGAGCACCGGGCCCCCGACGATCATCCCGATCGCGTAGGCGGTGGTGAGCAGGCCCACCGCGGGGATCGACACCCCGAGGTCGGCGGCCACGTCCGGCAGGATCCCGGCCACGACGAACTCCCCCGTGGTGAACCCGAACACCACGAGGAAGAGGGCGAAGATGGTGGGCGACACGACTCACTCGTCCTCTTGAACAATTATCCGAACGGAGTTTCCGCACGTCATCACAGTCCTACGACCGGCGGAATACGGCAGGACGAATCGTCGTTGCAGAATGCGAGAAGGACAAGTACCCACATTCGAGTAACCACTTACCGGAAGGTGCGTGCATGCCTGAGAAGTGCGCGGTGTTCGTGTCCGGGCTCGACGCGAGCATCGACGTCGTCGGCGGCAAGTGGAAGGTGCTCATCCTCTGGGCGCTCGGCGGCGGGTCGAAGCGGTTCGGAGAGCTGAGGCGCGCGGTCGCAGGCGTCAGCGAGAAGGTCCTCGCCCAGCACTTGCGGGAACTCGAGCGCGACGAGGTGGTGCACCGGGCGGTGCACGAGGCCGTGCCGCCCAAGGTCGAGTACTCGCTCACCCCCTCCGGCGCCACCCTCATCGAGGCGCTGCGCCCCCTGGCCGCGTGGGGGTGCGAGCACAAGACGCGCCTGGAGGAGATCCGGGGCGGCGCCGTCTGCGTCGACGTGGGGTAGTGCGACAGCCGTAGATCGTGATCAGGTCGCCGGTCCGCGGCCGGAGGGGCCGTCCGTCACTCTGCCGAAGCGGGCGAGGAGCAGGGCGAGCCTCCTGTCGCTCTCGCCCGCGGGGAGCCGGCCGCTGCGGGTGAGCGTGGCCAGACCGTGCAGCGCGGCCCAGAACGTCTCCGTCAGCAGCCCGGCGTCATCGTCACCCGCGTGCGGCCGGACCGCCGTGGCCAGCTCGTCGAACCCCGCGTGCAGGGCGGCCGGCGCCTCGGGCGCGGCGAAGGGCAGGGCGACGACCTGCCGGAACATGGCGTCGTAGAGGGCGGGGTGCCGGTCGGCGAACGCCGTGTACGCGCGGCCGACCGCCGCGAGAGCGGCGTCGGCATCCGCGGCTGCCGTCCGGGCCGCCCGCATCTGTGCGCCCAACTCGGCGAAGCCTTCCACGGCGACGGCGGTCACGATCGCGTCCTTGCCGTCGAAGTGGCTGTAGAGCACGGGCTGGCTGTACTCGACCTTCTCGGCGAGCCGCCGGGTCGTCACCGCGTCCCAGCCCTCGGCCTCGGCGAGCTCGCGGGCCGCCGTGACGATCAGCTTTTCCCGCTCCGCGCGCTCGCGCTCCCGGCGAGTCCGAATCGACATGCTGTGACTCTAGCGGCGCTAGCAACCCTAGCGACGCACTGATAGTGTCGCTCCTGTTCCTAGCGCCGCTAGCAGGGAGTGCAGATGCTCACGTACGCCGCCTATGGCCTGGCCATCGCGTTGAACCTGATGATCCTCTTCATCGGGCTCCGGTTCCTGTTCGTCCCCCGGCCTGCGGCCGCCGGGTACGGCGTACCGGCGAAGGCGGACGGCGACCCCGCCTACCTCACGATCAAGGGCCTGCGCGACGGCAGCTACGGCCTGGTCGGCCTGACCCTCCTGGCCTTCGTCGGCCCCCTGGCCGGAGCCTGGTTCATGCTGGTGGTGGCCCTCGTACCCATCGGTGACACGTTCGTCGTACTCCGCCACGGCGGCACCAGGGCGGTCGCCTTCGGGATCCACTTCGCCACGGCCGTCGTGGTGCTCGTCAGCGCCGCTCTGCTGTTCGCGGTGGGAACCTAGAGCCGCGGTTCGGGCCGCGCGGGCTGCTCCCCGCCGCGGGCCTCGCCGTACGAGCGCTTCGGCACCATCACCTTGCGCCTGAAGGTGCACACGACGGTGCCGTCCTGCTTGTACCCCCGGGTCTCGACGTAGACGACGCCGCGGTCGTCCTTGGACCGCGACTCGGTCTTGTCGAGCACCTCGGTCTCGCCGTAGATCGTGTCGCCGTGGAAGGTCGGCTTGACGTGCTTGAGCGACTCGACCTCGAGGTTCGCGATGGCCTTGCCGGAGACGTCGGGCACCGACATGCCCAGCAGCAGCGAGTAGATGTAGTTGCCCACCACGACATTGCGCCCGAACTCGGTGGTCTCACCCGCGTAGTGCGCGTCCATGTGCAGAGGGTGGTGGTTCATCGTGAGGAGGCAGAAAAGGTGGTCGTCGTACTCGGTGACCGTTTTGCCCGGCCAGTGCTTGTAGACCGCGCCGACCTCGAACTCCTCGTAATACCGGCCGAACTGCAACGCTGCCGCCTCCATCGCCGATGACCAGGACAGGTGGGGGTAATCTAGCTCGTGGACCGGCTGTGTCAGCTCTGCGCGGACATGGCCCTGCACACACCGGTGAGGAGGTGAGCGCGGTGCCGACGGCACCCGGATGCAGTAGTCGCCGCGTTCCCGACACGGTGACTGGCTGACGGTCTCCCCGGTCGGGACGCGATCTCCACGCGCGCGCCACGAGCCCCGCTCGGCGCGGCCCCGATCGACTTTCGGAGGTACACCGTGCCGCCCCTGTCCGCCCTCCGCCCCGCCATCCGCGCCCACCGCCAGGTTCGCCGGGAGACCGTGCTGTCGAACAAGCTGCGCGTCCCGATCTCGGCCTACGTCGTCGACTGCGCCGTGTACGCCGACGGCCACCGGCTGCCCGGGCGCTGGACGCACGAGCGCGCCCTCGCGGAGGTCCGGGAGCGCGACGACGACGCATTCGTCTGGATCGGCCTGCACGAGCCGGACGAGGAGCAGATCACCGGCATCGCCGACGTGTTCGGCCTGCACGAGCTGGCGGTCGAGGACGCGGTGCACGCCCACCAGCGCCCCAAGCTGGAGCGCTACGACGACATGCTCTTCATGGTGCTCAAGACCGTCTGCTACCGCGGACGGCCGGAGGAGGGCGCCGAGCACGAGATCGTCGAGACCGGTGAGGTCATGGTGTTCCTCGGCCCCGACTTCGTCATCACCGTCCGCCACGGCGACCACTCCTCCCTGCGCGACGTACGCCGCACCCTGGAGGCCGACCCCGAGCAGCTCGCGCTCGGCCCCGCCGCGGTCCTGCACGCCATCGCCGACCACGTGGTCGACAGCTACCTCGACGTCACCACCGCCATCGAGGACGACATCGAGGAGATGGAGACCCAGGTCTTCGCGCCGCGGGCGAGCGTCGACTCCGAGCAGATCTACGTCATGAAGCGCGAGGTGCTGGAGCTCAAGCGCGCCGTCGTCCCGCTCGGGGCGCCGGTGCGCAAGCTCACCGAGGGCTACAGCTCGCTCGTGCCGCACGACGTGCGGTCGTACTTCCGCGACGTCGACGACCACCTCGTCACCGTCACCGAGCGGATCGCGGGCTTCAACGAGCTGCTCACCACGCTGATCGACGCCGCGCTCGCGAAGATCACCCTTCGGCAGAACACCGACATGCGCAAGATCTCGGCGTACGTCGCGATCATCTCGGTGCCCACCATGATCGCCGGGATCTACGGGATGAACTTCGACCACATCCCCGAGCTGCACTGGACGCTCGGGTATCCGATGGTCTGGCTCGTGATCATCATCAGCTGTCTGTCGCTCTTCAGGGTGTTCCGCCGCAACCAGTGGCTCTGACTCCCGCGAGTCGCGGCCCGGGTGTGACGTCGCCTAGCCTCCCGGGGGTGGAGGCGGGTCCGCTGCGCAGGCTGCGCCGGCCGGCGTGGGCCGCCCAGCGACCGACTTGGGTGGACGCCAAGCCGGGGATCATCCGGGCCGCCCTGCGCCGGGCGCTGGAGCGTCCCACAGGTGGCTGGTACGTGATCGCCGGGAGCCGGGAGGTACGACCGGGGCGGGCGTTCGGACGGATCGTCGCCGGCCGCGAGCTCGTGGCGTGGCGCGACGAGGCAGGCACACTGCACGCGGGCCCGGGGGCCTGCCCGCACCTCGGGGCAGCGCTCTGCGACGCCCCCGTGCACCGCGGGCGGCTCGTGTGCCGGTGGCACGGGCTCGCCCTCGGCCCGGACGGCCGCCCCGGCTGGCGGCCCCTGCCGGCGTACGACGACGGCGTACTGGCCTGGGTCCGGCTCGACGAGGGTGGTCTCCCGACCGACACCCCGGTTCTCGGGCCGCGCCCGCCCGGCGATCGCAGCATCCCGGCCGTCGCCACGGTGATCGGCAGGTGTGAACCGGAGGACGTCGTCGCCAACCGGCTCGACCCGTGGCACGGCGCCTGGTTCCACCCCTACTCGTTCACCGCGCTGCGGGTCCTGAGCGCGCCCCCGCCGGACTGCCCGGCCACCGAGGACCGCTTTCTCGTCGAGGTGACGTTCACGGTCGGCCGCCACCTGGGCGTCCCGGTGCACGCCGAGTTCACGTGCCCCGACGCGCGCACGGTGACGATGCGGATCGTCGACGGCGAAGGCACCGGATCCGTGGTCGAGACACACGCGACACCGCTGCGGCCGGGCCCGGACGGCCTGCCCCGCACCGCCGTGATCGAGGCGGTGGTCGCGCACTCCGACCGTCCGGGCTTCGGTCACGCGCAGCGGGTGGCCGCGGCCCTGCGCCCGCTGATGGGCGCCGCCGCACGACGGCTGTGGCGGGACGACATCGCCTACGCCGAGCGCCGATACGAGCTGCGCTCCCGCCCCTGACCCCGGGCGGTCAGCACCAGCGCGGCGCAGAGGAGCAGGCCGCCCGCGATCCCGGGCGCACCCAGCCGCTCGCCGAGCAGCACGGCCGACAGCACCGCCGACGTCACCGGCTCGAGCAGCGCCATCAGCACGCCCACCCCCGCCGCTGCGCTGCGCAGGCCGCGGAAGTAGCAGGTGTAGGCCACCGCGGTCGGCACGAGCCCGAACACGAGCAGCAGCCCGATCGATGCCGGGGTGGGCGCGAAGGTGAGCCCGGACGTGGTCACGGCGCTCGGAGCCAGCAGCGCCCCGCCGAACGCGAACCCGACGCCGGTGGTCGTCATGGCGTCCAGGCCGCGGACGGGCCGGGCACCGAGCAGCGACATCGCGGTGAAGCCGGCCGCGGCGGCCAGGGCGCACGCCGCGCCGGCGAGCGCCGCCCCTGTCGACGGGCCGCCGTCGGTCGGCACGCCGACGAGCAGCAGAAGACCGCAGAGCGCCAGCCCGACGGCCGAGAGACCGCGGCCGTCGGCACTGCGCGGGCGCGCGAGGAGCACGAGCACCGGCGACGACCCGATCGTCACCAGCGTGGCCATGCTCACCGAAGTGAACGACACCGCTGTGAAGTACGAGACCTGGAACAGCGCCGCCAGCGCTCCGACCGCGGTGATGCGGGCCCACGCAGCGCGTGACCGCGGCAGCCGCGCGCCCGTGACCAGCAGGTACCCGACGATGAGCAGGCCGCCGACAGCGAGCCGGTAGGTCGCAACGGCGAGTGAGGACAGGCCGGTGGCATCAGCGAGGAGGCGGCCGAGCAGGCCGCCCGTTCCCCACAGGACGCCGGCGAGGACGAGGAAGGACACCCCGGAGGACGGGGTGGTGCGAACAGTGGACACGGGTGCACGCGCTCCTGCGACGAAGGGAGAAGTGGTCGCTGAAGCGGGGCCGATCAGGCCCGAGACGATCCGCCCGGTACCCGGGCGGTGAGGTGGACGGCCCCGCTAGGAGCGGGGCGGCGGGGTGATCGGGTACATCCGGTGCACGGACCCACCCTATCGCGCACCGACAGCGCGATTCACCGAACGGGAGACGAACCGACGTGCGGTGCGACAGACTGATCACGCCACGGTGCCGCCGACCCCGGCGCAGGCCATGGCCCGGCGGCAGCTGGAGAGCGAGGCGGCGAACCAGCACTCGCTGCACCGGTGGTGGGCGCCTCCCGCCCTGATCACGGGCCTTCTGGCAGCTCCGATCAGCCTCGCGATGGCGGCGGCGATCGGTCTGCGTGGCGCTGTGGCGGTCGTCGGCAGCGTCTTCGTCGTGCTCGGCTCGGTCGTCGTCGTTGCGAAGACCGTCTCGATCGTCCGTGCCGGAGTCGCGGTGCGCGCGGTCGAGCTGCTGCGTGCCCTGATCGTTCTCGGCCCCATTGCCGGTGTGACGTACGCACTGTGGTCGGTGCTCACGTTCTGACGGCCCGTCGCGGGAGCGACACGCTCCGATCACGACGCCACCCGGGTCGAGCCGGGTGCGCAGGGCGGCGGCGTCAGGCGGGCGGCTTCGTCACCTCGATGCCGTCGGCCGGTGTGGCCGCTTCCGGATCGACGTCCGCCTCGGCCGTCATCGCCTGGGCGGCCGCAGGGTCGGCCGGCCGCCTGCCGAGGAACGTGTGGACGATGTGCTGCTGCCAGCCCGGGACCGTCTGCACCCGGATGTCCTCGAAACCGGCCGAGGCGAGGCGCTCGCTGAGGGTCTTGACGCCGTCGAACTGCAGCGCGCTGCGCCACAGGTAGCGGTAGAGGTCGGTCGAGCCGGCCTGGATGCGGGCCATCGGGATGATCAGGCCCCAGCAGACCGTGGTCCAGACGATGCGACTGCGGATCGAGTCGCGCACGGAGTACTCGTGGATCGCGAGCGGCGCGCCGGGGCGCAGGAGCCGGTGGAACTGGCGCAGCGCGGCGTCCTGGTGCACGAGGTTGCGCAGGAGGTATGCGGCGAGGATCCCGTCGTACGGGCCGACGATGCCGCTCATTGCGAGGTTCTCGGCGTTGCCGTGGACGAACCGGACGGTGCGCGGCCACGTCTTGCGATGCGCCTGCGCGAGCATCTCGGCGGAGGCGTCGACGGCGGTGATCTCCGCTTCGGGGGCGGCGTCGAGCAGAGCGGCGGTGGAGGCGCCGGTGCCGCAGCCGACGTCGAGCAGCCGCAGGCCGCGGCCCCGGTCCGGCAGGCCCATTCGCTTGGCGCTCAACCGCAGATGCGCGTGGTAGCCGGGATTGGAGCCGACGAGCTTGTCGTAGGTGCGCGCGTGGGCGTCGAACGAGCGCGCGACCCCACCCCGCTCGATCGGGCCTGGCTTCGGAGTCACATCCCGCATCCTGGCAAATCTGCGGCGTCACGTCGCGGTACCCGTAGGCTGAACGGGGTGGTCCGTGCCCTTGCCGTCAGCGACGAGGTCGAGGCCGGACTCTGCGCCGGTGCCGCCGGGCGGCTGGGTGTCCACCTCGTCATCGCGGCCGGTGACCTGCCCTTCGACTACCTGGCCGAGCTCTGCGACCAGGTCGACCGCCCCGGCGTGCTCGTCCCCGGGAACCACGACCCCGATCTCTCGGGGTACTCGCAGCGGGCCGGGATGTGGCTGCGCGCCGGGTTGCCTGCCCGCTGGCCGGGCCCGGCAGGTTTCGTCGACGCCGACGGCCGGGTGGTCGACGTCGCCGGGGTGCGC
This sequence comes from Pseudonocardia hierapolitana, assembly GCF_007994075.1. Taxonomy (NCBI): domain Bacteria; kingdom Bacillati; phylum Actinomycetota; class Actinomycetes; order Pseudonocardiales; family Pseudonocardiaceae; genus Pseudonocardia; species Pseudonocardia hierapolitana. The sequence continues at coordinate 2,321,591 of NZ_VIWU01000001.1, forward strand.
GTGGCAGGCCTCGGGGGCTGCGTGCGCTACCGGCCCGGACCGAACCAGTGGACGCAGGCCCAGCAGGCCCGCCGGGCGCGGCGGCTCGTGCGGGCCGCGCGGCGGCGCACCCGGGCCGACGGCAGGCCGGTGGACGTCCTGCTCACGCACGCCCCGCCGCGTCACTGCGGCGACCGTCCCGACCCACCGCACCACGGCTTCGAGTGCCTGCACGACGTGGTCACGGCGCTGCGTCCGCGCCTGCTCGTGCACGGCCACATCCACCCGTACGGCGAGCGTGTCCCGGACCGGATGATCGGGAAGACCCGCGTGGTGAACGTCGTGGGCCGAAGGCTGCTGGAGATGTAGCCGGGATGGCCGACACCGGGTTCCCCAACGTCGACGCGGAGCACGACTTCCTGCGGGCCCGCCGCAGGCAGGTCATCTCGCGGCTCGCGATGTGGCTGCGCCGCGAGCCGGACGACATCTCCGAGATCCTGCCGTTCGACGAGGTCGTGGCGGCGCTCGGTCGCACGGGCGAGAAGAGGCTCGGGATGCAGATCATCCCGCTCGACTCGATCGTGGGCAGCGTCGATCGCACCCGCGACTTCGATCGCTGGTTCCGCCCGCGGTCCGGCCGCAGCCGGGAGCGGTGGGAGCGGCTGGCCAGGGCGCAGCGCCGCGGCGAGGCGATCCCGCCGATCGACGTCTACCGGGTGGGCGAGCTGCACTTCGTCAAGGACGGGCACCACCGGGTCTCCGTGGCGCACGCGCTCGGCTTCCGCTCGATCGACGCCTACGTCACGGAGGTCACCACGAAGATCGACGCCACCGGCATCTCCCGGCGCGGTGACCTCATCACGAAGGACCTGCGGCGGGTGTTCCTCGACCGGGTGCCGCTGCCCGGACCCGCGCTCGCGACCATCCTCGTGACGACCGCGTGGTCGTACGCGGAGCTCAGCGAGGAGGTGGAGGCGTGGGGCTTCCGGCTCATGCAGCAGGAGCGGCGCTTCCTCGACCGGGAGACCGTGGCCCGGCGCTGGTACGCCGAGGAGTACCGGCCGGTGGTGCGGATGCTCACCCAGGCCGACCTGATCGGTGACCGCACCGAGGCCGAGGCCTACCTGCACCTGGCGGGCCAGCGCTACCGCCTGATGCGCACCCACCGCTGGGACGACGAGGTGATCGAGCGCCTCCGCAGCGACTTCAGCGGCTGACGCGCCACCCCGGACGTCAGCGAGGTGGCCTCACCGCCGTGCGGTGAAGCCACCTCGCTGCCACACGGACGCCTAGCCTGCTGCGACCGCCGCGGTCTCGCGGGTCGTCAGGTTCTTTCCGCTCGCCGGCTCGAACACCTGGATCTTGCCGGTGTCCACCCACACTTCGGAGCGCTCGCCCTGGCGCACGCCGGACTCGGCCGACAGGCGGGTGACCAGCGTGCCCGTGTCGCCGCCGGGCACGTCCGCCGTGCCGGCGTCGGCGGCCAGGTCGGCCAGGTCGTCGGACATGGCCTGCTCGCCCTCCACGCTGAAGTACGCGAACTTGTCCGAGCCCATCGACTCCAGCACGTCGACCTGCGCGGTGAACAGAGCGCCCCGGGACTTCTGCTGTTCCTCGACGAGCGCGGCGTCCTCGAAGTGTTCCGGTCGGATGCCGATGATCACTTCGCGGGGTGCGTCGCCCGCCTCGAGGGTGCGGCGCAGCTCGTCGCTGATCGGCAGGTCCCCCAGCGGCGTGCGGAACACCCCTTCCTCCGCCCTCGCGGGCAGGAAGTTCATGGCGGGCGAGCCGATGAACCCGGCGACGAAGAGGTTGGCCGGGGTGTCGTAGAGCACCTGCGGCGAGCCGATCTGCTGGATCTTCCCGCCGCGCATGACGACGATCCGGTCGCCGAGCGTCATCGCCTCGGTCTGGTCGTGGGTGACGTAGACCGTGGTGGTCTGCAGCCGGTGCTGCAGCTTGGACACCATCGTGCGCATCTGCACGCGCAGCTTGGCGTCGAGGTTCGACAGCGGCTCGTCCATGAGGAACGCCTTGGGACTGCGCACGATCGCGCGTCCCATCGCCACCCGCTGGCGCTGGCCGCCGGACATGTTGGCCGGTTTGCGGTCCAGGTGGTGGGTGAGGTCGAGGATCTGGGCGGCCTCCTCGACCTTGCGGTTGATCTCCGCCTTGTCGACCTTGGCGAGCTTGAGCGGGAAACCCATGTTCTCCCGCACGGTCATGTGCGGGTAGAGCGCGTAGGACTGGAACACCATCGCGATGTCGCGGTCCTTAGGCGCCTTCTCGTTGACGCGCTCGCCGCCGATGCGCAGCTCACCGTCGGAGATGTCCTCCAGCCCCGCGATCATGTTGAGCGTGGTCGACTTCCCGCACCCGGACGGGCCGACCAGGATGATGAACTCGCCGTCGGCGATCTCGAAGTTCGCCTCGTCGACGCCGATCGTTCCGTCGGGGTAGCGCTTGGTGATGTGGTCCAGGACGATGTCAGCCACTTTCTCAGCCCTTCACTGCGCCGGAGGTCAGACCGGCGACGATGCGCCGCTGGAAGAAGAACACGAAGATGATGATCGGGATCGTGAGCAGCACCGCGGCCGCCGCGATCGAGCCGGTCGGCTCGGCGAACTCGCTGGCCCCCGTGAAGTTCGCGATCGCGACGGTGGCCGTTTGCGAGCGCTCGGTGGAGGTCAGCGAGAGCGCGAACAGGAAGTCGTTCCAGCAGAAGATGAACACCAGGATGGCGGTCGTGAACACGCCCGGCGCGGCGAGCGGCACGATCACGGACCGGAACGCCTGGAGCGGGGTGGCCCCGTCCATCTTGGCGGCCTTCTCCAACTCCCACGGGATCTCGCGGAAGAACGCCGAGAGCGTGTAGATCGCCAGCGGCAGCGAGAACGTGATGTAGGGCAGGATCAGGCCGGGCCAGGTGTCGAACAGCCCGATCGCCCGCTCGATGTCGAACAGCGGGCTCACCAGCGAGATCGGTGGGAACATCGCGATCAGCAGCGAGATGCCCACGAGCAGACCCTTGCCGGGGAACCGCAGCCGGGCGATCGCGTAGGCCGCCATCGTGCCGATCACGACGGACAACACGGTGGCGATGATCGCAATACCGATCGAGTTGATCAGCGCGCTGGTGAACAGGCTGACCCCGAACACCTGGGTGTAGTTCTCGAGCGTCCACTCCCGCGGGATGAAGTTGCCGTCGGTGATGGTGCTCGCCGGCTTGAACGACAGGCTGACGATCCACAGCACCGGGATGAGCGCGTAGAGCAGCACCAGCGTGTTGGCCACGGCCCACTTGCTCTTGGCGGCTCCGGTGGTCGCGACGGCCATGTCAGCGCCTCCCCTCGGTCTCCGCGCCCGGCGCGGCCGCGCCGAACAACTTGATGAAGATGAATGCGATCAGCGCGACGGCGATGAAGATCAGCACGCTGATCGCCGATCCGATCCCGAGGTTGAACGCCCGGAACAGGTTGTTGTAACCCAGCATCGAGACCGATCCGGTGCCGTTCGAGCCACCGGTGAGGATGTAGATGTTGTCGAAGATGCGGAACGCGTCGAGCGTGCGGAACAGCAGCGCCACGAGTATCGCGGGCTTCATCATCGGCAGGATGATCTGCGTGAGCCGCTCCCACGGCCCGGCGCCGTCCACCTGGGCGGCCTTCAGCAGGTCGTCCGGCACGAGCGCGAGGCCGGCCAGCAGCAGGAGCGCCATGAACGGCGTGGTCTTCCAGACCTCGGCGATGATGATCAGCACGATCGACGCCGCCTGGTCGGTGAGCGGGGCGCTCCCCGCCGGGAGCATGTTGGCGAGATAGCCGGTCTCCGGCGTCCAGGCGAACTGCCAGCTGAACGCCGCGACGACGGTGACGATGCCGTACGGGATCAGCACGACCGTGCGGGTGAGGCCGCGGCCGATGATCGTGCGGTGCATGACCAGCGCGAGCGCGAGGCCGAGCACGAACTCGATCGCCACCGAGACGACGGTGATCAGCAACGTGATGCCGAACGCCGACCACCAGTAGCCCGACGACAGCACCGCCACGTAGTTCGAGAGGCCCGCGAACGCCCGGTCGGCCGGGAACCGCAGGTCGTACCGCTGCAGCGACAGCCAGAGGGCGTAGCCGATGGGATAGGCCGTCACCGCGACCATGATGATCACGGCCGGGGCGCAGAGCAGGAACGCCAGCTTCCGCTCGGCGCGCGCCCCCTCCGACAGCGGCGGCTTCCCCCGGTGCTTCGGCGCCCGGGCCGAGGTCTCGACCTCGGCGGCCGGAGCCGTGCTCGAGACGGTCATCAGGGCACCAGTCCTTCCGAGTTCACCGCTCGCTCGACCTCGGTCGCCATCCGCGGGACGATCGTGTCCGGATCGATTTGCGCGGGCGGGTTCAGCAGGTCGGCGAGCACGATCGAGATGCTCGTGTAGGCCGGGGTCTTCGGCCGCACGCTCGCGTTCTCCAGGGAGTCGCGGATGGCCTGCGAGGCCGGGTACTCGGCCTGGAACGCCGGGTCGTCGTACAGCTCGGACAGCGTCGGTGGCACGCCACCCTGGGTTGCGTTGGTGAGCTGGGCCTCCCGGTTGCGCAGGCAGATCGCCGCCTCGAACGCCAGGTCCTGGTTGCCACCGGTGCTGCTCACACCGATGTTGAGGCCACCGATGGTGACCGTCGCGGGCTTGTCCGGGTCGACCCGCGGGTACGGCGCCCACGCGAAGACGTCCACGACCCGACGCCCGGTGTCCTCGCTGGTCGGGCGGCCCTGCTCGTCGATGAACGTGCCGCCGCCCCCGCCGTCCGGCGGCGGGGTGTTGATCGAGGCGTTCACGAACGGGTAGTTGACCTGGAACGCGGCGACGCCGGCCTCCATCTGCAGGCGACCGTCGTTCTCCTGGGCCACCGACAGCGACGGGTCGCTCGCCGGCGAGCTCGCCACCCGCTGCATGATCGACGTCGCCTTGCGGGCGGCGTCGCCGTCGTCGACCAGAACGTCGCCGTTCTCCGAGACGATCTGGCCGCCCGCGCTGGTCAGGAGCGTGTTGAACCAGACCGTGATGCCCTCGTACTGCGCCGCCTGCACCTCGATGTAGGAGGGCAGGCCCTGGTCGTGCAGCCCCTCGGACATCTGGATCATCTGGTCCCAGGTCTGCGGCGGCTGCGGCGCCAGGTCCTTGCGGTACCAGAGCAGCTGCGTGTTGGTGTTGAGCGGCGCCGCCCACAGCCGGCCCTGGTACCGGGCGGTCTCGAGCGGTCCTTCGAGCGTGCCCTTCTCGACGGCCGCAGCGGCGTCGTCCGGCCACGGCTCGATCCAGCCGGCCTCGGCGAACTCGGCGGTCCACGTGACGTCGAGGCCGACCAGGTCGACCTCGGGGTCACCCGCGACGAGGCGGCGGGCGAGCTGCAACCGCTGGTCGTCCGCTGCCTTCGGCAGAGTCTGCTGTGTGACGACGTAGCGGCCGTTCGCCGCCTGGGTGCACGCCTCGGCAGCGGCGGCGTAGCCGGTGGCGTTGTCGGCAGGTGTGTAGAAGTTGAGCACCGGTGGCCCGGCCGGCCCCGAGCTGCATCCGGCCACCGCCGCGGCGACCAGGAGCCCGCAGGCCGCCGCGGCGAGCGGACGTCCGCGTCGCCGCCGGAGCGTCGAATGGACCGGCTCCCCCATGCGTCTCTCCGTCCCGAGAGCGGGGACGACGAGGCGCCGTCGCCCGCAAGTGTGATCCCGATCACGGCCAGTGGCCGTGATCAGAACCTATGCGGGTCGGGAAGGGGTCGCAATCGCTGGAGCGAGGGTTAGGGGAATGACAAGACAGATTTAGGCCGGGCCCCCGCTCATGGCCAGCTTCGCCAGCAGCTCGCGGGCCTTCTCGGCGTTGCGCGGCTGGCAGAGGACGTCGTACCGGCCCGCGACGAGCTGGCTCACCGACTGGAAGTCACGGCGGCCACGGGACAGGCCGTAGGTGACGGCGGCGAAGATCAGCCCGAACACGAGACCGAAGCCGAGACCGAGCAGGATCGGCCCGAACGAGTCGCCCCCCTGGCTCACCAGGCTGAGCAGCAGGCCGACGAAGAGACCGAACCACGCCCCCGACGCGGCACCGGAGGCGAGGACCCGGCCCCAGGTGAGCCGGCCGATCACGCGCTCCACCAGCATCAGGTCGACACCCACGATCGTGACGTCACGGACCGGGAAGTCCGCATCGGCGAGGTGATCGACGGCCCGCTGCGCCTCCTCGTACGTGGCATAGGAACCGACGGGCCACCCGGTGGGCGGGGTCGGCAGATTGGGCAGTCCGGGCGCTGTGCGCGCGGGGCCACCGAACGGATTGGTCACGGGGCCTCCTCATTCCTCGGTGTCAGGGCTCCTGGTGCTCTCGAGCCCACATCATGTCAACGCGAGGACCGGGGACGTAGTGCCCATTCCGACGATCATCACATGGAGGACGGAACGGCGCCCGCCGCCCCGCTCGCATCCGACCCGTCCGGAACGACGCTCCTCACGATCGTCGGCCTCGGTCTGCTGGCGGCCTGGGCCGTCTCGCTGCTGCTGCACCCGTACACCGTCTGCGGCTCGTGCAAGGGCACGCCGCGCAGCTACGGCGCGGCGGGACGGGCCGCCAGCTGCGCGCCGGCGCCCGGATCCGGCCGCGGAACCGGGGTTAGCGGAGCTTGTACTCCCTCAGCAGGCCCCGGCTGATGATCGTCTTCTGGATCTCGGACGTGCCCTCGCCGATGAGCAGGAACGGCGCCTCGCGCATGAGGCGCTCGATCTCGTACTCCTTGGAGTAGCCGTAGCCGCCGTGGATGCGGAAGGCATCCTGGGTGACCTCGGCGGCGTACTCGCTGGCCATCAGCTTCGCCATGCCTGCCTCGACGTCGTTGCGCGTGCCTGCGTCCTTGAGGCGCGCCGCGTTGACCATCATCAGGTGGGCGGCCTCGACCTTGGTGGCCATCTCCGCCAGCTTGAACGCGATGGCCTGGTGCTCGGCGATCGGCTTGCCGAACGTCGAGCGCTGCTGGGCGTACTCGACGGCGAGCTCGAAGGCGCGGATCGCGATGCCGCAGCCGCGCGCGGCGACGTTGACCCGCCCGACCTCGACGCCGTCCATCATCTGGGCGAAGCCTGCGCCGCGCTTGCCGCCGAGGACCTGCTCGCCCGGCACGCGGAAGCCCTTGAACACCATCTCGGTGGTGTCCACGCCCTTGTAGCCCATCTTGTCGATCTTGCCTGGGATGATCAGGCCGGGCGCGACCTCGCCGTACCCGGTGGGCTTCTCGACCAGGAACGTCGTGAGGTTCTGGTGGGGCTTCGCCGCGCCCTCGTCGGTGCGCACCAGCACGGCGGTGAGGTTCGACGTGCCGCCGTTGGTGAGCCACATCTTGGCGCCGTCGATGACGAACTCGTCACCGTCCTGAACGGCCTTCGTCTTGATGGCCGCGACGTCGGACCCGAGGTCGGGCTCGGACATCGAGAACGAGCCCCGCACCTCGCCGGTGGCCATCCCCGGCAGGTAGCGCTGCTTCTGCTCCGGCGTGCCGTGCTGGTTGATCATGTACGCCACGATGAAGTGCGTGTTGATCACGCCGGAGACGCTCATCCAGCCGCGCGCGATCTGCTCGACGACCAGCGCGTAGGTCAGCAGCGACTCGCCGAGCCCGCCGAACTCCTCCGGGATGGTGAGCCCGAACAGGCCCATCTCCTTCATCCCGTCGACGATGTCCTGGGGATAGGTGTCGGAGTGCTCCAGCGCGGTCGCGTGCGGGAGGATCTCCTTGTCCACGAACGTGCGCACCGTGGCCAGGATCTCCTGCTGGATCTCGCTGAGGCCTGCGGTCTGTGCGAGCTTGGCCATGGGAACCTCCCGACGCTGGGCGAGTTACCGGGGAGTATCTCCCGGTCGGCGGTGGTCACGCTGTGAACGTCGGCACAGACCGTCCGCGACCTGTGACACACCGCCCTGGGAGAGGGCGCTCAGCCCTCCGGCGGGGTCCAGCGATCGGTGCGCTGCATCCCGGCCGCGCGGCCCTTGCCCGCGATGACGAGCGCCATCTTGCGGCTCGCCTCGTCGATCATCTCGTCGCCGATCATGGCGGCGCCGCGCTTGCCGCCGGCCTCGGACGTGTACCACTCGTAGGCGTCGAGGATGTTCTCCGCGTGGTCGTAGTCCTCCTGCCGCGGGGAGAAGGTCTCGTTCGCCGCGTCGATCTGGCCGGGGTGCAGAACCCACTTGCCGTCGAAGCCGAGCGCCGCCGATCGGCCGGCCACCCTGCGGAAGCCGTCGACGTCCTTGATCTGCAGGTAGGGACCGTCGATGGCCTGCTTGTCGTGGGCCCGGGCGGCCATGAGGATGCTCATGAGGATGTGGTGGTACGCATCGCCCACGTCGTAGCCGGGCGGCTGCTCCCCCACCACCAGCGACTTCATGTTGATGGACGCCATGAAGTCGGCCGGCCCGAAGATGATCGTCTCGACCCGCGGCGACGCCGTGGCGATCGCGTTGACGTTGATGAGGCCGAGCGCGTTCTCGATCTGCGCCTCGATGCCGATCCGCCCGACCTCGTAGCCCATCGCCTTCTCGATCTGCGTGAGCAGCAGGTCGAGGGCCACGATCTGCTCGGCCGTCTGCACCTTCGGCAGCATGATCGCGTCGAGGTTGGCGCCCGCACCCTCGACGACCTCGGTGACGTCGCGGTAGGTCCACTCCGTGGTCCAGTCGTTCACCCGGACCACGCGGATCTTCTCGCCCCAGCCGCCCTCGTTCAGCGCCTCGACGATCGTCTTGCGCGCCCCCGGCTTGGCCAGCGGCGCGCAGGCGTCCTCCAGGTCGAGGAAGACCTGGTCGGCGCCCAGGGTGCGGGCCTTGTCGATGAACTTCTGGCTCGACCCCGGCACGGCGAGGCAGGACCGGCGGGCGCGGAGCTGGGACGGCTCATTCGGGGTGGTCACGGACGAACTCCTCGTCGAGTGCGGCGCAGGTTGCGCCGATGTTGACACGGCCGGCAGCACCCGCGAACCCGAGGTGACTCGTCTCTCAGGCCGGGACCCCCGTTCCGACGAACGGCCCGTTGGTCGGATAGGTACCGACGAACGCGCCGTTCGTCGGAACGGGCCGGGCGGCGTCCTAGGCTCCGGGCATGGGCATCGACCGGGTCTTCGTCGCGCGCCTGGTCGGTCTCGCCGTGTTCGGGCCGGACGGGGAGCGCATCGGCAGGGTGCGCGACCTCGTCGCATCACTGCGTGTCGACGCGAACCCGCCGCGGGTGCTCGGCGTGGTGGTGGAGCTCGCCACCCGACGGCGCATCTTCGTGCCCATGTTGCGCGTCACCGCGATCGACCCCGGTGCCGTCACCCTCGCCACGGGCTCGGTCAGCCTCCGCGGCTTCGCGCAGCGGCCCAACGAGGGCCTCCTGGTCGGCCAGCTGCTCGACGCGCGGGTCCGGCTCGTCGACACCGGAGAGGAGGCCGTGGTCGTCGACGCCGCGATCGAGCCGACCCGCTCCCGGGACTGGGTGGTCGGGCGCCTCGCCGTGCGCGTCCGCCGGCACCGCCTCGGCAGGCGCGAGCCGGTGCAGGTGCTGCCGTGGCGCGCCGTCACCGGGCTCTCGCTCACCGACCGGCAGGGCACCGAGGGCCTGCTCGCGGTGTTCGAGTCGATGCGGCCCGCCGACGTCGCGGCCGCGCTGTCGGAGCTGCCGGAGAAGCGCCAGCACGAGGTGGTCGACGGCCTCGACGACGAGCGGCTCGCCGACGTGTTCGAGGAGCTGTCCGAAGCCGACCAGCGCGCGCTGCTCGCGCACCTGTCCCCCGAGCGGGCGGCGGACGTCCTCGAGGCCATGTCACCGGACGACGCGGCCGACCTGCTGCACGAGCTTCCCGACGCCGAGTCCGACGCGCTGCTCGCCCTGATGCAGCCCGAGGAGTCGGAGCCGGTGCGGCGGCTGATGAGCTACTCGCCGCACACGGCGGGCGGCCTCATGACCCCGGAGCCGATCATCCTGCGCCCGGACGCCACCGTGGCCGAAGCGCTGGCCCGCATCCGCAACCCGGACATCCCGCCCGCGCTGGCCAGCATGGTGTTCGTCTGCCGGCCGCCCTCGGAGACCCCGACGGGGCGCTACCTGGGGTGCGCACACGCCCAGCGGCTGCTGCGGGCGGCACCGTTCGAGCTGGTGGCCGGCGTCGTCGACACCGAGCTCGCCCGCCTGTCGCCGGACGCGACGCTCGGCGACGTCACCCGCTACTTCGCGGCGTACAACCTGGTGGCAGGGCCGGTCGTGGACGCCGAGGACCACCTGCTCGGCGCGGTCACCGTGGACGACGTGCTCGACCACCTGCTCCCGCCCGACTGGCGTGACCGCCTGACCGAACCGGACGACGGCATCGCCTCCGGGGGAGGCACGGAGTGAACGCTTGCGGGCCGACGCCGTCTTGCGGAGGAGGCGCGCAGGGAGCGAGGAACGAGCGACCGAGCACCGGAGGAGCAAGACGGCGGCACCACGGGCCCGCAAGCCCGCCGGAGCGAAGCGGAGGCAGTTGAGAAATGCCTGAGATCACCACCAGTCGACGGCTCGACCAGCCCCTCCTCGGCCGGACCCGGTTCGAGGTCGATCCGGAGTGGTTCGCCCGGCTGTCCGAGAAGATCGCCCGGTTTCTCGGTACCGGCCGTTTCCTCGCGATCCAGACCGTCGTGGTCATCGTGTGGATCATCCTGAACCTGACGGCGTGGATCGGGAGCTGGGACCCCTACCCGTTCATCCTGCTCAACCTGGTCTTCTCCACGCAGGCCGCGTACGCGGCGCCGCTGATCCTGCTCGCCCAGAACCGCCAGGACGACCGGGACCGGGTGTCGCTCGAGGAGGACCGCGCCCGCGCGGAGCGGACGAAGGCCGACACCGAGTACCTGGCCAGGGAGCTCGCGGCGCTGCGGATCGCGGTCGGCGAAGTGGCCACCCGCGACTACCTGCGCGGTGAGCTCGACAAGCTCTGCGACCGGCTCGGCGCCCCCGAACCGGCCACCGAACGCGCCCGGGGCCGCGGCCGCACGGCAGCCAGGGAAGCCGGCGGTTAGCGCCGGACGCGGTAGCGGATGTGCGTGGCCTCCGGTGTGTCGATCACCCGGACGATCTCCAGCTCGATCTCGGACGGCAGCTGGTCGAACAGCCGGATGCCCCGGCCCAGCAGCACCGGCACCTGGTGGATCCGCACCTCGTCCAGCACTCCGGCCTCGAGCGCCCGTTGCCCCGTGTACGCGCCGCGCACCTGCACGTCCCGGTCCCCTGCGGCCGCCTTCGCCTGGGCCATCGCGCTCTCGATCCCATCGGTCACGTACGTCACCAACGGGTAGCCCCACCGGGCGGCCGGGCCGGGGGGACGGTGGCTGGGCACGAAGATCGGGAGACCGTTGTGGTCGCCGCCCCAGTGGTCCATGAGTTCGGCGGTGCGCCGCCCCGCGAGGACGGCACCGGCCTCGTTCATCTCGTCCATCAGTTCCTTCGCCGGCCCGGACAGCTCGAGGAACTTCCCGCCCGGCGCGAACCAGTCGTGCAGGCGGTGGCCGTCGGCACCGCCGAGGAAGTCGTCCGGGTCGGCGACGTACCCGTCCAGCGATACCGACATGTCGAGCACCGATGTGGGCACTTCGGCCTCCTGGGTTCAGTTCTGGATGCGGTAGAGGAGGTGGGTGGCCTGCGGGGTGTCGACCACACCGACCTTCTCGAGCTGGATGTGCTCGTCCCCGATGTGGTCGAAGAACCGGAGGCCGGCACCGAACAGCACCGGCACGAGGTGGACGCCGATGTGGTCGACCAGCCCGGCCCTGACCAGCTGCTGCCCGACGTCCGGACCGCCCATCACGTGGACGTCCGAGCCGGCGGCGGTCTGCACGGCCTGTCGCACGGCGCTGTCGGCCCCGTCCGTCACGAAGGTGTAGACCCCACCCTCCGGCACCTCCTCAGGTGCCTGGTGGGTCACGACGAACACCGGCACTCGAGCCTGCCCGGTCGGGCCGTCGGCCTTCCACCAGGCCACCGAGTCGTCGTAGGTCCGCCGACCGCAGATGTACGCACCCGCCCGCGATACGGCGGCGGTCACGAGCTCACCGCCGGCCGGGTCACCGCCCATCGCCCACTCGTGCAGCCGCTCGCCGCCCTTCCCGAGCGGCTCTTCCGGAGTCGGACCGGACGCCCGGACGTACCCGTCCAGCGACATGCTCATGTCGAAGATCACCTTGCTCACGTGGCCCCCTGTGAACGGCTCCGGCGATTGATCACCAGCTTGGCCCTCGCCGGTGGCAGAGTGCTGTCAGCGCTGTGAAACCCGCCACCGGGCGCGAGAAGGGGGTGGCGCGTGCTGACCGTCGAGCTGCTCGGGCCGCTGCGCGTCTCGATGGCCGGACGGCCGGTCGAGCTGCCGGCCGGGCGGCTGCGCGCGTTGCTGGCCGTGCTGGCGATGTCGGCCGGGCACGCGGTCGCGACCGACCGGCTGGCCACAGCGGTGTGGGGTGCGGATGCGGGCGGCGACCCGCGGGCCAACGTGCGCACGAACGTCAAGCGGTTGCGCCGTGCGCTGGGAACCGCCGGAGAGCAGCTGATCGCCGTCCGTCCCGGCGGCTACCTGCTGGCCACCGCGCCGGACCACGTGGATGCCCTGCGCTTCGGTCGCCTGCTCGACGAGGCCGCGGCCGAGCTCGACCCGGCTACCGAACGGTCCCGGCTGGCGGCCGCGCTGGCGCTGTGGCGCGGTACCCCCTTCGACGGCATCCGGTCGGACTGGCTGGAGCAGGCGAAGGCCCCCGCGCTGCAGGAGCGCTACCTGACCGCGGTGGAACGGCGGATCGACCTCGACCTCGCGAGCGGATCCCACCCCGACCCCGCCGAGCTGGCCGAGCTCGCCGAGCGGCATCCGCTGCGGGAGTCGCTCTGGGCGCGGCTGCTGCGGGCCCTGGAATCGGCCGGGCGCCCCGCCGAGGCGCTGGAGCGGTACGAGACGATCCGGCGCCGGCTCGCCGACGAGCTCGGCACCGATCCCAGCCAGGAGATCCGGCAGGTGCACGCCGACCTGCTCGACGGTGGCGCGGCGCCCCGCGGGCACGCGGTGCCCAGGCAGTTGCCCGCGGCGGTCGATGGGTTCGCCGGGCGGGCGGACGAGCTGGCGGCGCTGGACGCGCTACTCGGCGGCCACGACGAGGCGGGCCGCTGGTCACCGCTGATCGCGGTGATCTCCGGTACGGCCGGTGTCGGGAAGACCACGCTCGCCGTGCACTGGGCGCACCGGGTCGCCGCGCGCTTCCCGGACGGGCAACTCCACGTCGACCTGCGCGGATACGACCCGTCGGGGGAGCCCGCACAGCCCACGGCGGCCGTCCGCGATCTCCTCGACGCGCTCCAGGTGCCCCCGCACCGGATCCCTGGCAGCCGGGCGGCACAGGTCGGGATGTACCGCAGCCTGCTGGCCGGGCGGCGCATGCTCGTCCTGCTGGACAATGCGCGCGATGCCGAGCAGGCCGCCCCGCTGCTGCCTGGGGCGCCGGGTTGCCTGGTGGTGGTCACCAGCCGGGACCACCTCGCCGGTCTGGTGGCGACGTACGGCGCCCGTCCGGTGACGCTCGATCTGCTTCCGCCCGACGAAGCCGGGCAGCTGCTGGCCCGCCGGCTCGGCCGGGCCCGGATCGCCGCCGAGCCCACCGCCGTCGCCGAGATCATCCGCCGGTGCGCCGGATTGCCACTGGCGCTGGCGGTCGTCGCGGCCCGCGCCGCGATCCGTCGGGCGCACCCGCTCGGCACGCTCGCCGGGGAGCTCGGGGACGCCCTCGGCGCGCTGGCGGGCGCCGTCGACGTACGGGCGATCTTCTCCTGGTCCTACGAGGCGCTCGGCGACGAGACGGCGGCGCGACTGTTCCGGCTGGTGGCGGGGTTGCATCCCGGCCCCGCCGCCACGGCCGCGGCCGCCGCCAGCATGGCGGGGATCCCCGTCTCGCGGGTACGGGCGCCGCTGGTCGAGCTCACCCGCGCCAATCTCCTCGCCGAGCCGGCCACGGGCCGCTTCACGTGCCACGACCTGCTGCGCGCCTATGCCGCCGAGCTCTGCGCTGCCCACGACGCGGACCGGGAAGCCGCGCTGCATCGCCTCGTGGACCACTACGCCCGGACGGCGAGCGCCGCGGTGCTGCACCTCCTCTTCCCCGGACACCCCGGGACCGGCACACCGGCCCCACCCCTTCCGGGCGTCTCCGTCGCCGGCTTCGCCGGACCGGACGAGGCGATGGCCTGGTTCACCGCCGAACGCCCTGCCCTGCTCGCCGGCCTCCAGCTGGCCGGCGAGCTGGGCCTCGACCGGCAGCTCTGCCACCTGGCCCGGGCGCTCTTCGTCTTCCTCCACCGGCGAGGCCGCTGGCACGAGCGGGCCGAGACGCAGCGGGCCGCCGTGGCCGCCGCTCATCGGCTGGGCGACCCGGCCGAGGAGACGTTCGCTCACCGCAACCTGGCCGGCGCGCTCGCCGACCTCGGCCGCTTCGACGAAGCACACCGCAACCTCGACATCGCCCTGGAACGATCACGTGACGACCCCGCGGGTCAGGCGTGGACGCACTACCACCGCGACCTCGTCTACGTCATCCAGGGCCGGGAGGCCGAGGCGCTCTCCGCCGCTCGCAGCGCCCACGCCCTCTTCGAGGAGGTGGGCGACGAGGTCGGGCGGGCCATCGCGCTCACCGACCTCGGCTGGTACCACGGCCGCCTGGGAGACCACGACCTCGGGCTCGACCTCTGCGAGCAGGCCCTGATCCTCCACCAGAAGCTGGGCAACCGTCCCCACGAGGGTCACGCGTGGTGGTGCCTCGCCGAGATCCACTTCCGGCGGGGCGACCCGGCCGCCGCACTGCCCTGCCACCGCCAGGCGCTCGACCTGTTCCGGGAGGTCGGCGACCTGTACGCCGAGGCCAGCACCCTCGCCCATCTCGGCGCCTGTCACCACGTCGCGGGCGACCGCGCGGCCGCCGACGAGCATTGGCGCCAGGCCCTCGTCCTCCTCGGCGACCTCGACCCGTCCACGATCGATCAGATCGACGCCCAGCTGAGGACCCTGGTCGACAAGCCGACCGCCGATGCCTTCCTGCGCCGCTCGGTGGGCGCTGGAGCTAGATGTACTGACTCGGGAGGTTGTTGACTGTCATGCGGCGAGTCGGGTGATCGGAGGGCGGCCGCCGAGGGCGGAGTGGGCGCGTCGAGTGTTGTAGTGCTCGACCCAGCTGTCCAGGGCGGTGAGCCGGTCGTGGTTGGACAGCCAGGGTTGGGCGTAGGCGAACTCGGTCAGCAGGGTGCGGTTGAGCCGTTCAGCTTTGCCGTTGGTCCAGGGGCAGCCGGGTTTGGTGAACCGGCGCCGGATCCCGAGCGCGACACACACCGCCCGCCAGTCCTGCCCGATCCGGTAGACCTTGGCGTTGTCGGTCAGGACCCGCAGCACTCGCACGCCGTGCTCACGGAACCAGGCCACGGCCCGGTGCAGGAACCCGGCGCAGGTGGTGTCGCGTTCGTCGGGCAGCGCTTCGATGTAGGCCAGCCGGGAGTGGTCATCGACCGCGACGTGCAGGTAGTCGTAGCCGATCCCGCGCCCGATTCCGCGCCCGATTCCGCTCTGGCGGGCTTCTCGGCGCCCGTGCAGCCGCCAGCCGCCGCCGTCAGGGACCCGGCCCAACTTCTTGACATCGATGTGGATCAGATCCCCGGGGTGGGGGCGTTCGTAGCGGATCCCGCAGTGGCGGCGCCGGACCGGTGCGCCGGTGATCGGGTCGATCGCGGCCAGGTGCGGCACCTGGTGGCGGGCCAGCACCCGGCCGACGGTGGAGGCGACCAGGCCGAGCTCGCCGGCCAGGAACACCGCTCCCCGATGCGCGGTGGCTCGCAACTCGAGGATGCGGTCCTCGATCTGTGCGGCGACGCGGTTCGGGCTGGTGTGCGGCCGCGACGAGCGGTCGGCAAGTCCGTCCCAGCCCTCCTCGCGGTAGCGGCGGACCCACTTGTGCACCGTCGCTCGGGAGACGCCGAGTTGCTCGGCGATCCGCGCCGCTGGCCACCCGGCGAGGAAGCGTTCGACGATGAGCCGCCGCGCAAAGACGGTGGTGCGGGCGTTACGGTGCGCCACGAGGACCTCCTGGGCCTGGAGCGAGTGCGTGAGACACACCCACTCCGCCCGGAGGTCCTCCCTCGATCAAGCCGACACGCTGACCGAACTGTCAACAACGTCCTGAGTCGCTACAGCTAGACGAGGCGGTTGCTGATCCGCTCCAGCATGCGCAGGTCGGCCTCGTCGAGCCGGTTGACGAAGTGGTGCGCGACGCCGCGCAGGTGGGTGCGCGACGCGGTGCGCAGCCGGTCGAGCCCTGCGTCGGTGAGCCGGGCCGCCACGCCACGCCCGTCGCTCTCGACCGGGCAGCGGGCCACGAGCCCCCCCTTCTCCAGCCGGTCGACCAGGCGAGTGACGCCCGAGCGGGACAGCAGCACGGCGTCGGCGAGTTCGGTCATCCGCAGCCTGCGGTCGGGCGCCTCGGCCAGCTGCACGAGCACGTCGTAGGAGGCGAGCGGCAACTGCTGCTCGGCGAGCAGCTCGGCTTCCAGCAGCCGCGTGATGGAGGCGTGCGCCCGCAGGAACGCCCGCCACGCCGCCAGCTGCTCACGAGTGGGGGCCGACCGCGGCCGCCCCGCGTCGGGCGCCCTGGTCGCCACGGTGTCCGTCACGGGCAATCATGCTACGGAGCCCGGCCGACAAGGGCACGGACGTACAGTGGACGAAGGGGCGCGGGCAGCCGCGCCCGGCAGCGTCGCGCCGTCGATGGAAGGTCCAGCGGAACCTCTGATGTCCACCACCGAGAGCAGCATCACCGTCGAGCAGGCCGTGCGGGCCGCGCTCGCCACCGTCGACGATCCCGAGATCCACAAGCCGATCACCGACCTGGGCATGGTCAAGGGCGTCGAGATCACGCCGGACGGTCGCGCGCTCGTCGCCGTCTACCTCACCGTCGCCGGCTGCCCGATGCGCTCGACGATCACGTCCCGGGTCACCGAGGCCGTGTCCAAGGTCGCGGGCGTCACCGGGGTCGAGGTCGAGCTCGACGTGATGAGCGACGAGCAGCGCCACGAGCTGCGCCGCAGCCTCCGCGGCGACGCGGCCGACCCGGTGATCCCGTTCGCCCAGCCCGGCTCGCTCACCCGCGTCTACTGCGTGGCGTCGGGCAAGGGCGGGGTCGGCAAGTCGTCGGTCACCGTCAACCTGGCCGCGGCGATGGCCGCCAAGGGCCTGAAGGTCGGCGTGGTGGACGCCGACATCTACGGCCACTCGGTGCCGCGGATGCTCGGCACGGCCGACCGCCCCACCAAGGTCGACGACATGATCATGCCGCCGCAGGCCCACGGCGTGAAGGTCATCTCGATCGGCATGTTCACCCCGGGCAACGACGCCGTGGTGTGGCGCGGCCCGATGCTGCACCGGGCCCTGCAGCAGTTCCTCGCCGACGTCTTCTGGGGCGACCTCGACGTCCTGCTGCTCGACCTGCCGCCCGGCACCGGCGACATCGCCATCTCCACCGCGCAGCTCGTGCCCAACGCGGAGCTGCTGGTCGTCACCACCCCGCAGACGGCCGCGGCCGAGGTGGCCGAACGCGCAGGCTCGATCGCGCTGCAGACCCGCCAGCGCCTCGCAGGCGTCGTGGAGAACATGTCCTGGATGGAGCTGCCCGACGGCACCCGCATGGAGGTCTTCGGCTCCGGCGGTGGGCAGACGGTCTCCGACTCCCTCACCCGGACCATCGGTGCCCCCGTGCCGCTGCTCGGTCAGGTGCCGCTCGAGCCGCGCCTGCGCGAGTGCGGCGACGCAGGCACCCCGATCGTGCTGTCGGAACCGGAGAGCCCGGCGGCCATGGCCCTGCGCGCCGTCGCGGACAAGCTCACGGTGCGCTCCCGCGGGCTCGCTGGGCTGAGCCTGAACATCTCCCCCGTGCGCAAGTAGCTCACGCGGCGATGCGGTAGGTGCTTCCGCTGCTGCCGGGCAGCCACGCGTCCGGCAGCGCGGCGGCGAGCGCGTGCTGCGCGCTCCAGCCGGTGCAGTGGGCCGGCACCACCATGGCCGGGGCCAGCTCGGTGAGCGCGGCGATCGTCGGCGGGATCACCGGCTCGAACGCCGGGCCGGAGAGGTGCAGGCCGCCGAGCAGCGCGCACAGCCGGTCGACGCCGGTGAGCCGCCGCGCGTGGCGGACGATGTTGATCGCACCCGCGTGCCCGCAGCCGGTGAGCACGACCAGCCCGCGGCCGCGGACGTGCACGACCAGCGCCTGGTCGTCCTGGACGAGCGGGTCGTGCTCCCAGCCGGAGCCGGTCCAGGCCTGGTGCGGCGACGGCATCCCACGCTCGAACTCGGTGGTGCGGTCGACCTCGCCCGTGATCAGCACGCACCCGTCGACGAGCAGCGAGGGCTCGCGCCGCTCGATCACCTCGAAGCCCTCGCCCTCCAGTGCGCGCCTGCTCAGCGTGGGCAGGTCGAACACCTCACCCCGCGGCGGGACCAGGCGCCTGCGCGTCCACGCGACGGGGTGCAGCACCATCGGCATGGCACGTCGCCCCCGCCTCGCGGCGAGCCCGGCGAGGCCACCGGCGTGGTCGAAGTGCCCGTGGCTGAGCACGACCCCCTGCACCTCGGACAGGTCGACGCCCATCCGCTCGGCGTTGACGACCATGCCGTCGGGCGACAGTCCGGTGTCGAACAGGAGCGTCGTCGTGGTCGCGCCGCGGCGGACCGCAACGAGCGCGGCGAACCCGTGCTCGGCGCGCAGCCCGGCGTCGGTGCTCCCGCCCTCGAACTGCGCCGCGGTCACCCGCCCGTTCCCGAAGTCCGCCCGGGTGACGCGGTCGTCGCCCGCGAGCAGGCCGTCGAAGACGTTGTCGACGAGCGTGGTGATCCGCACCTCGTCGACGGGCTGCAGGGCGATCGGGTCGACCGCCGCCCCTCCTGCGTTCCTCGGAACGCTCGCGTACACCTCGGCTGCGTTGCCGCCCTCACACATGGCGGCCACGCTAGCCCGATCCACGGCCCGGGGCCCCCTCCCCGTTCGCGTGGGAGATCATCCGCCGGCCGCCGGTGAGATGGCCGCGCCAGCGGAAGGGGACGTCGTGATGAGCGAGCAGCCGTCCGATCGTCCTGGTCCCCCGGTCCGGCTGCCGCGCGGAGGTGGCTCGCGCCCCGACCTGGTGACCGACGCCCCTCGGGCGCCGTCGGATCAGGCGCGGACCGCCTCGGCCCAGATGGCCACGGCCTCGTCCACCTGCTCCGCGGTGACGATCAGCGGCGGGATCATCCGCACGACGTTGCCGTGCGGGCCGCAGGTGAGCAGGAGCAGGCCCTTGTCCGCCGCGGCCGCGTGGGCGCGGTTCGCGGCGGCGGTGTCGGGGGCGCCGTCGGGCGTGCAGAACTCGTTGCCGACCATCAGGCCGAGGCCGCGGACGTCGGCGATGCCCGGGTGGTCGGCCGCCACCTTCTGGAGGCCGTCGCGCAGGCGCAGGCCCTGGTCGGCCGCGTTGGCGACGAGTCCCTCCCCCTCGATGACGTCGAGCGTGGCGAGCGCGGCGGCGCAGGCCACCGCGTTGCCGCCGTAGGTGCCGCCCTGCGAGCCCGGCCACGCCTTGGCCATCAGCTCCTCGCTCGCGGCGATGCCGGACAGCGGGAAGCCGCTGGCCAGGCCCTTCGCCGTGATCAGGACGTCCGGCGTGACGTCGGCGTGCTGGTGGCCCCAGAACTTCCCGGTGCGCCCGAACCCGGTCTGCACCTCGTCGGCGATCAGCAGGATGCCGTGGGCGTCGGCCCGCTCGCGCAGCCCGGCGAGGAACGCGGGCGGCGTGGGCACGTACCCGCCTTCGCCGAGCACCGGCTCGATGAGGAACGCCGCGACGTCGGCCGCCGGGGCCGCGGTGACGAGCAGCCGGTCCAGCTCGCGCAGGCAGAACGCGACCGTCTCCTCCTCGCTCCAGCCGTACCGGAACGCGTACGGGAACGGCGCGAAGGCGACGCCGCCCATGAGCGGCCCGATGCCGGCCCGGATCTTCGCCCCGGAGGTGGTGAGCGCCGCTGCGCCCATCGTGCGGCCGTGGAAACCGCCGTCGAACGCGACGACCAGCGGGCGCCCGGTGGCGTGGCGGGCGAGCCGCACCGACGCCTCGACCGCCTCGCTCCCGGAGTTCATGAAGAACACGCTGTCCAGGCCGGCGGGCAGCACGTCCCCCAGCCGCTCGGCCAGCCGCACCAGCGGCTGGTGCATGACGGTCGTGTACTGGCCGTGGATGAGCGTGGCCACCTGCTCCTGGGCGGCCGCGACGACCCGAGGGTGGCAGTGCCCGGTGCTCGTGACGCCGATCCCGGCCGTGAAGTCGAGGTAGCGGCGGCCGTCGAGGTCGAAGACGTGCACACCCTCGCCGCGCGCGACCTGCACGGGCGTCGCCTGCTTGAGCGCCGGTGACAGACGGGCCATTCCAACTCCTCGAGCTTGTCCGATTGTCGACAATCCTCTCCGATGGAAGCACGCAGGACCGCCCGGGGGCAACCCTCAGGCCCGGTCGTACCGGTCACGGGCGGCGAGGATCGGGTCGATCCGTCGCGTGACCCACTCGACGAGGACACCCGACGGTGCCGACGAGCTCCGACCCGAGCGGGGTGAGCGAGTACGTCACCTGCGGCGGCACCGTGGGCTCGACCTCGCGCGCGACGAGGCCGTCGCGCAGTGGCGGTCCGCCGCCTGACTCTCGTCTACTCGGCCTCCACGGTCAGGCGGGCACCGCAGGCGGGACCGATGGTTCCGGCGCCAGTATCCGCTCCACGGCATCGCCCATGTGCGCCTCCAGCACGGCCGCCATCCGCTCGGCGTCGCCGTCGCGCACGGCGTCGCGCAGCGCGCGGTGCTCGGCGATCAGGGCGCCGGCAGGCGGCAGGGTCTCCTGCAGGGCGGCGAGGCACATCCGGGTCTCGACGAGCAGCGTGTCGGCCATCCGCCGCAGCCGTGGGCTGCCCGACGCGGCCACGAACTCGGCGTGGAAGGCGTGGTCGGCATCGGCGAGCGCGACGGGGTCGTCGGCGACGGCCTCCATCCGGGCCAGCGCGGCGCTCAGCCGTTCAGCGGCGGCCGCCCGGTTGCCGGCGAGCAGCAACAGGCCGGCGGCCCGCTCGATCGCGGCGCGGGCGGTGTAGACGTCCCGCACGTCGGCCGCGTCCAGCTCCCGCACGAAGAGCCCCCGGTGGCGCTCGCTGCGCAGCAGCCCCTCGGCCACGAGCCGCTGCATCGCCTCCCGCAGCGGTCCGCGGCTCACCCCGAGCCGTGCGGCGAGCTCGACCTCGCCGAGCTGCGTGCCCGGCGGGAAGGTGCCTCGCATGATCGCCGTGCGGATCCGATCGGCGACGATCGCGGCCGTGGAACGCCGCTCGACCGGCTCGAGCTCACTGAGGTCCACTGTGTTCTCCGCCTCCGCTCCGCTCCGGCGGGCTCGCGGACCCGGGGAGACGCCGCCTTGCTCCTCCGGTGCTCGGTCGCTCGTTCCTCGCTCCCTGCGCGCCTCCCCCGCAAGACGGCGGCGGCCCGCTCGCTGCTCTGATGTTCATGCCACTCCTTCAGGCTCTGAACAGCGCGCCGAGACCCGGGCGCGGTGAGGCGGAACCCGCAAGGCGCAGACCCTGCCAAACGCTCACCTGGTTGGCCGTGAGCACCGGCTTGCCGACGCGGGCGTCCAGCGCGTCGAGCAGCCCGATCGTGTGCAACGCGGTGTCGGGCAGCAGCACGGCCTGCGCGTCCGGGTGGTCGGCGGCCGCTGCGAACTCGAGCACGGTCTCGTTCGGCAGCGTGCCGACCTCGGCTGCGGTGATGATCCCCTTGGCCGAGAGCGAGAGCACCTCGATCCCGGCGGCGCCGAGGAAAGCGACGAACCGCTCCGCGACGTCGTCGGGGTAGGTGGCGCCCACCGCGACCCTGCTGACGCCCAACCGCGCGCACGCGTCGACGAACGCGAACGACGTGCTCGACGCCGGCACGCCCGCCACCGCGCCGAGCGCCTCGACCTGGGCCGTGGCGCCGTCCCAGCCGAAGACGAAGCTCCCGCTCGTGCACGCCCAGACCACGGAGTCCAGCGGGCCGCCGAGCGCCCGTACGCCGTCGGCCAGCACGTCGTCGCCACCGATGTCGAGCAGTGCGTCCACACGGTGGGCGTCCTCACGCATGAGGGTGTGCACCAGCGGCAGCCGCGGACCGCCGAGCAGCGATTCCGCGAGCGGGTAGTCGTCCTCTGCTGAGTAGCCGGGGTAGAGGATCCCGACGGTGGGGGCGGTCATGCGGCTCCTGGGGTGAGGTGGTCGTGGTTGGCGAGCAGGCTGCCGCCGCCCACCGCGTCGCGGCCCATGGCGCGCAGCGCGGCCCACATGGTGACCTGGTTGGCGGTGAGCACCGGCTTGCCGAGCGCCTGCTCGAGGGGCTCGATGAGGTCGTAGGTCGGCACGTTCGTGCAGCTGATGAACAGCGCCTCGGCGGCGGGGTTGTCGGCGGCGCGGACGATCTCCACCACCTCCGAGTACTTGACCCGCCAGATGTTGCCCAGCAGGCCGAGGCCCTCGCTCGACACGGTGCTGATGCCGTGCTCGGCGAGGTAGCCGACCAGACGGCGCGTGACGGGTTCGACGTACGGGGTGGCGATCGCGAGCCGGGAGACGCCGAGCAGCTTCAGCGCGGAGATCAGCGCCCCCGATGTGGTGCGCGCGACGGGAGCGCCTGCGTCCTCCATCGTGCGGCGGAGAACCTCCTCGCCCGCGGCGCCCTCGACGAAGCTGCCTGACGTGCAGGCGTAGATGACGACGCCGGGCTCGGGGGTGAGCACGTCCCGGGTGGCCCGGCGCACCGCGCGGCGGTCGCCGCAGGCCACGGCCATCTCGACGGTGACCGGGGTGGTGAAGAACGGCAGGCGGGTGAGGTAGAGCGACACGTCCTCGGGCGCCCATCGCCACAACTCGCGGTCGAGGGCGAAGTCGAACGGGGCCACCACTCCGATCCCCTGCTGGTGGTCGGGCTCGGTGAGACCGACCGAGAGCTCGGTGGGCACGGCGTGCTACCCGAGCCGCTCGTACACCAGGCGCTCGCCGACGCTGCCGGAGCGCCAGACGTCGTGGCACGCCTCGGCCATCGCGTCGAGCCCCTCGGTGATCGTGGCGTAGACGTTGCCCGGAACCCAGCCGATGTCCCCGTTGATCAGCAGGTTGTTCCGGCCGTAGAAGATCGCGAGGTCGATGGCGCCCTCGTCCTGGTCGATCCCCTGGTCGGTCTTGAACGCGCTGTCGAGCACGCCACCGGCGAAGTCGAACAGCACGACGTCGCCGGGGATCGGCGTGACGGTCGGGTTCTCCCGGCCGATCTCCGCGAACCGGGGCACCATCGTGTACACCTCGTTGCGCGCGTACTTCGCGTGCTGCGCGTCACCTGCCAGCGGGCCGTCCTCGAGAGCGCGCCACACCGCGGCGGTGGTGCGCGGCGCCTCCTTCTCCAGCAGCTCAGCCACGCAGGACACGCCACGGCGGGCGAGGCTGATGCGGAGGAACTTCGACATGAGGCCGCTCCCGGCGTCAGAGGGGGGATACCGCGGCGCCGCGGATTGTTGACAATAGTACGAGGGGTTCCTAGCGTGTCAATCCTCGCCCCCTGTTCGGGAAGGTCCCGTCGAATTGCCCGTTTTCGCTGGTCAGCGACCCCTTCCGACGATCACGGTGCTGCACGGTGACGATCGACCACCGGGCCTCGCGCTCGACGGGATGCGCTTCGCGGGCGACGCCTCCTCCCTCGCCGAGGCACTGCCCGGTGCGGAGGTGCTGCTCGTCTGGGATTTCCTCTCCGACGCCGTGCGCGACGCATGGCCGGCCGCCGACTCGCTGCGGTGGGTGCACACGGCGAGCGCCGGCGTCGACCGGCTGACGTTCCCCGGGCTGCTCGAGTCGGACGTGACGCTGACGAACTCCCGCGGCGTGTTCGACCGGCCCATGGCCGAGTACGTGCTAGGACTGGTACTCGCGATGGCCAAGGACTTCCCGGGCACGCTCGCCGCACAGGCGCGCCGCGAGTGGCGCCACCGCGAGACCGAGCCGGTCGCCGGGCGCCGCGTCGTGGTCGTCGGGGGCGGCCCGATCGGACGCGCGATCGCCGGGCTGCTCGGCGCCGTCGGGATGGACGTGGAGCTGGTCGGGCGCCGGGAGTTCGACGGACTGCCCCGCCGTCTGCCCGGAACCGACTGGCTCGTGCTCGCCGCGCCGCTCACGGACGCCACCCGCGGCATGCTCGACGCCGCCGCACTCGCCCTGCTCCCCCGGTCCGCCCGCGTGATCAACGTGGGCCGCGGGGCCTTGGTCGTCGAGCCCGACCTCGTCGACGCGCTGCGCGAACGCCGGATCGCGGGGGCGGCCCTCGACGTCTTCGCCCGCGAACCGCTTCCGGCCGACTCCCCGCTCTGGGCCCTGCCCGGCGTGATCGTCTCGCCCCACATGTCGGGCGACCTGATCGGCTGGCGGCAGGACCTCGTCGAGGTGTTCCGCGACAACCTCGCCCGCTACCAGGCAGGCGAACCGCTGCGCAACGTCGTGGACAAGACGTTGGGCTACGTGACGACCGGAGGTGGGACGTGACCGCCGACCTGGCTGTGTCCGAACTGGCGGCGACCGAGCTGCTCGCGGCCTACCGCGCGGGCGTGCTCTCCCCCATCGAGGCGACCGAGGCAGCGCTGCAGCGGATCCGGCGCCACGACCCGCAGGTCAACGCGTTCTGCCTCGTGGACGCGGACGCCGCGCTCGGCGCCGCCAAGGAGTCCGAGGAGCGCTGGCGGCGCGGCGAGCCGGCCGGGGCCCTCGACGGCGTGCCGATCTCCATCAAGGACATCCTGCTCACCCGCGGCTGGCCGACGCTGCGCGGCTCGCACACCGTCGATCCGACCGGACCGTGGGACGTCGACGGGCCGCACGTCGCGCGCGTCCGCGAGCAGGGCGCCGTGCCGCTGGGCAAGACGACCACACCGGAGCTGGGTTGGAAGGGCGTGACGGACAACCCGCTCACCGGCGTCACCCGCAACCCGTGGGACCCCACGCGCACGGCGGGCGGCTCGTCCGGCGGCAGCGCGGCGGCCGTCCTCTGCGGGATGGGCCCGCTGAGCCTCGGCACCGACGGCGGCGGTTCCGTGCGCATCCCGGCGGCCTTCACCGGCACCACCGCCCTCAAGCCCACCTACGGGCGCGTGCCGCACTACCCGCCCAGCCCGTTCGGCACCCTCGCCCACGTCGGGCCGATGACCCGCACGGCGGCCGACGCCGCGCTGCTGCTCGACGTCGTGTCCGGCGCCGACACCCGCGACCCGTGGGCGCTCGCCGCCACCGGCTCCGCTGTGGCCGCCCTCGACGCGGGGGTGGCGGGCCTGCGGATCGCGGTGAGTCCCACGCTCGGGTACGTCGACGTGCACCCCGAGGTCGCCGCGGCGTTCGCGGCGGCGGCGCGGGTGTTCGCCGACCTGGGCGCGCACGTCGAGGAGGCCGACCCCGGCTTCGCCGATCCGATCGTGGCGTTCGAGACGCTGTGGTTCTCCGGCGCGGCGAAGTCGATCGAGCACCTCGGGCCGGAGCAGCGCGCGCTGATGGACCCCGGGCTCGTCGCGATCAGCGAGCAGGGTGCGCGGGCCTCGGCCCTGGACTACCTCACCGCGATGGCAGTGCGCAACGATCTCGGCACCCGCATGGGCGAGTTCCACAGCCGCTACGACCTGCTGCTCACACCCACGCTCCCGATCCCGGCCTTCGAGGCGGGGGTCGAGGTGCCCGCGGGCTGGCCCCACGAGCGGTGGACGACGTGGACGCCGTTCACCTACCCGTTCAACATGACCCAGCAGCCGGCCGCGAGCGTGCCCTGCGGCTTCGCGGAGGGCCTGCCGGTGGGCCTGCAGATCGTCGGCCCGCGCCACGGGGACAACGCGGTACTGGCGGCGGCACACGCGTTCCAACAGGCGACGGACTGGCACACCCACCGCCCCTCCGGCTGACGAGCCGGCCGCCCACGCACCTCGTGTCGGGCCGCACACATGGTCTCGGCCCGCGCTACCGGTCGACAGGGCGCGGCGGCCGCGTTGGGGTGCGTCGGCTGGAACCGGGTGCGTGAGCAGGAGTGGGGCGGGGCCGCCCGTCAGGTGGCGTCCGGGTCGACCGGGGGGACCTCGTTCTTCTCCAGCCGCTCCGGCGGGGGCGTGGCCTTCGTCAGGTTCGGCTTCGGCGGGGTGTAGCCGTTCGGCTTGGGCTGTTCGTCGTCGAAGAGCGTGCGGGTCACCGCCGTGCGCGGGTTGAAGTTCCGCAGGCCACGCAGTTCCTCGAGCGGCTTGCGCAGCTCGTCGAACTCCGGGCCGAGCTCGCCGCGCAGCTGCTCACGCGCACCGGTGGCGTACTCGCGGAGCTGGCGGATCGCCTTGCCCGTCCACGCCGCCGCCGACGGCAACCGCTCCGGGCCGAGGATGAACAGGCCGGCCACGATCAACACGAGGATCTCGCCCCAGCCGACGCTGTCGAACACGCTGCCACCCTACGTCTAACCGGCGCCTAATCGGAGGCCAGGACTACCGACACCGTGAGCGGGCGGCCCTCGCGGATCAGCTCGACCTCCACCGCATCGCCGGGATTGCGCTCCCGCACGGCGACGACGAGCTCGTCGGCCCCGGCGATCGTGCGTTCCCCCACGCGGACGATCACGTCGCCCTCGATGATGCCCGCCGCCTCCGCGGCCCCGCCCTGCTGCACGTTCTGCACCTGGGCGCCGTCGGTGGTGCCGTCGCTGACGGAGCGGGCGTTGATGCCGATCTCGGCGTGGGTGACCTTGCCGGTGCGGATCAGCTCCTCCGCGATGCCGCGGGCGTCGTCGATCGGGATGGCGAAGCCCAGGCCGATCGAGCCGCCCTCGCCCATCCCGATGCTGCGGATGGCCGTGTTGATCCCGACGACGGCGCCGGTCGAGTCGACGAGCGGGCCGCCGGAGTTGCCCGGGTTGATCGCGGCGTCGGTCTGGATCGCGTCGATCACGGCGTTGGTGTCGGTGCCGGCCCCGTCGAGGCGGACCGGGCGGTTGATCGCGCTGACGATGCCCTCGGTGACGGTGCCGACCAGGCCGAGCGGGGAGCCGATCGCGATCACCCCGTCGCCGACGACGAGCCCGGCCGACGAGCCGAACGTGGCGACCACCGGGTTGGCGACCTCCACCTTCACGACCGCGAGGTCGGTCTTCGGGTCGCGCCCCACGATCTGGGCCGCGGCGCGGGTGCCGTCGTGGAAGATCGCCTCGATCTGGGCGCCGGTGACCTCCGCGGCCGGTGCCACCACGTGGTTGTTCGTGAGGACGTAGCCGGACGGGTCGATGACCACGCCGGACCCGGTGCCGCCCTCGTCGCCCACCCGGATCTCGAACGAGACCACGGCGGGCACCGTGCGGGCCGCGATGTCGGCCACGGAACCGGGCGGGCGCTCCCGGCCCGGGACGGTCTGGGTGATCGTCGGGTCCGGATCGGTGAGACCGGCAGCCCCCTCGGCCGTGAACCGCCCCACCATCCCTCCCGCGGCACCGATGAGCAGCGCGACCACCGCGAGCACCGCGAGCGCCCGCGGCTCGACCCGGCGACCGAAGAACACCTCGCGCAGGCTGAGCCGGGCCCCTTCACCGCGCACGGTCTCGACCTCGGTCCCACCAGCGCCCGGGGGCGGGCCGAGCGCGGCGGCGCTCTCCGGGTCGCGCCACGGGTCGCGCTCCGCACCGTCGGTCCAGAAGGTGTCCTCGTGCGCGGCGCCCTTGCCGGTGCCGTTCTCGGAGGGGCGCTGCAGGGGCGGGGCGGACGGGTCGGGACGCCCGAAGGCGCTGGCCAGCGCGGCGGGCGGCGGGGCGACGAGCGTGGTGTGCTGCCCGTTGCCGTTGCGCCGCGCGGCGAAGCCACCGTCGACCCCGCCCGGGCGGCCGAACGCCGCCGCGGCGTCGGGATCGACCTCCGGCCGCTCGAGCGGGCGCGGACCGAGGCGCGGGGGCCCGGCGGCCGACGGCTCCGCGCCGGACGGTGCTGCTTCGAACGGAGATGCGTCGAACGGCTCCGCGTCGGACTGTCGCGGGAGCTCGACCGTGCGGTCCTCACCGGGGCCCTCGGTGCCGTCTCCTCGCTCTGCCGAGCTCGGCTCGGCAGGGGTGTTGGGATCGCTCATCCCTCGGCGGACTCCTGGGCTGATGGTGCGGACCGGACCCCGTCAGCGTGCCTCAGCGGCGGTGAAGTCCGCGTAGCTCAGCGGGGCTCGTCACCGGCGGCGGGCGGGGCCGAGGTGGGCGCCACGGACGGCGGCGCGCTGGTGGCCGCCGCGGGCTGCGGGGTGAGCTGCAGGCGGACGTCGACCGGGGTGGCGGTGCCGCCGAGGACCGGACGACGGGCGGTGTCGGCGTCGCCGGGGTCCGGTGCCGCCGATCCGGTAACGGCCGCGGGCACGGCGAACGCGATGGCGCCCGCGGCGAGACCCGTCACGGCGACGCCGGTGCCGAGCCACATCCTGCGGTGCGTGCGGTCACCGTGGGGCGCCGCGGAGTCGGTGCGCGCGGCTCCACGAGCGGCGCGCTCGGGCCGCAGCACCGAGACGAACTGGCCCTCGGGGGTGACCGCGAGCCCCGCGGGCGGAGCCGGGAGGTCGGTGTCCTGCGGGATGGAGCGCAGGCTCGACAGCAGGGAGGACGGGAGGCTCGGACAGCCCGCGGTGCGCAGTGCGGCGCGGGCCTGTCCCTGCGCGACGACCTGGGCCGCGCACTCGGGGCACTGGGAGAGGTGCTGGTTGGCGCGCAGGTGCGGACCCGGGGCGAGCTCGTCGTCGACGTACGCGACGATGGCGTCGGACGACAGGTGATCGTGACCCCAGTCCGGGGTCGTCACCGAAATGCGCCAACGCCCTGAACTCACCCGTGTACCTCCTCCAGCTCCGCCCCGCGGACGTCGGCTGCCCGGCGGCGCTCGAGCGCGCTGCGCAGGGCGGCACGGCCGCGGTGGATCCTGCTCCTCACCGTACCCAGCTTCACGCCGAGCGTGGCGCCGATCTCCTCGTAGGACAGCCCCTCTACATCACACAGCACGACCGCGGCGCGGAACTCCGGCTGCAGCTCGTCGAGCGCGGCCTGCAGCTGCGGGTCGAGGTGGGTGTCGGAGAACACCTGCTCGGGCTGCGGGCCGGTACCCGGGAGCCGGTCGGTGTCCTCGGGGAGCGCCTCCATGCGGATGCGGGAGCGGCGACGCACCATGTCCAGGAACAGGTTCGTGGTGATGCGGTGCAGCCATCCCTCGAACGTGCCCGGCTTGTACGACGCGAGGGACCGGAACACCCGGACGAACGTCTCCTGGGTGAGGTCCTCGGCGTCGTGCGGGTTGCCGGTGAGCCGGTAGGCGAGGCGGTAGACCCGGTCCGCATGCTCGCGCACCACGTCGTCCCAGCTCGGCGGAGTCCAGCCGGCCTCCTCACCGGGCAGCAGCGTGCTGCTCGGCAGCGTGGCTGAGCCTTCGCTCATCGTCGGGTCGCACCTCCTGCGGCGGGTCGTGCCTCTGGCCAACGGAGCACCGGACCTCTGAGTTCCCGGCCCTCCCACGGCCGACGACCCCGACCGTTGGGAACCACCGTGCCCGACGCCCGTGAAACAGGGGTGAGAACCGGCTGAGAGGAGCCTGATAGAACGGGCCAAGTAGCCTTCCGCCTCATGTGGGTGCCGGACGCCGCCACCGATCTGTGGGCGCTGCGCGACCACGTCGAATCCTATCTCGCCGAGGACGACGTGCTTGTTTCCGCGCGGGCCGACGCCGCACGGTCCGGCTGCGTACCCATCGGGCCCGATGCGGGCGCCGGCCTGCGGTTCCTCGCCGCCTCGATCGGCGCGCGCGCCGTGGTCGAGATCGGCACCGGCACGGGCGTGAGCGGGCTGTGGCTGCTGCGCGGCATGGTGCCCGGCGGCACGCTCACCTCGATCGACATCGACCCCGAGCACCAACGCGCCGCCCGCGGTGTGTTCCTCGCCGCAGGTTACGGGCCTGCGAGCCTGAGGCTGATCAACGGGATGGCGCTCGAGGTGCTGCCCCGGCTCACCGACGCCGGGTACGACCTGGTGTTCGTCGACGCCGGGCCTGCCGACTACCCGCGCTACCTCGACGAGGCGGTGCGACTGCTGCGCGACGGCGGGATCGTGGTGTTCGCGGGAGCCCTCGGCGCCGGGGTGGTGGACCCGGACGCGTCCGACGCGAGCACGGCGGGCCTGCGCGAGGTGGGCCGCATGGTCCGCGACGACGACCGCCTAGTGCCGGTGCTCCTCCCGCTGGGGGACGGCCTCCTGGCGGCCCTGAAGCCGGCTCTCTGACGGACCTCCGGTCCGCAGCACCGTGGAGCGGCGCTGTCAGCGGCCCGTTGGGCACGGCGGTTCCGGATGGTGCCGAATCCGTCAGGGCGACTTTGGCGAGGTGGGTCTGGGCGGCTGGAACGGCTGGCGCCCTCGACCAGGGCCTTCGGAGGCGCCTTCCGGCAAGGCCTTCGGAGGCGCCTTCCGGCAAGGCCTTCGGTGGCACCTTCCGGCAAGGCCTTCGGTGGCACCTTCCGGCAAGGCCTTCGGTGGCACCTTCCGGCAAGGCCTTCGGTGGCACCTTCCGGCAAGGCCTTCGGTGGCACCTTCCGGCAAGGCCTTCGGTGGCACCTTCCGGCAAGGCCTTCGGTGGCACCTTCCGGCAAGGCCTTCGGTGGCACCTTCCGGCAAGGCCTTCGGTGGCACCTTCCGGCAAGGCCTTCGGTGGCACCTTCCGGCAAGGCCTTCGGTGGCACCTTCCGGCAAGGCCTTCGGTGGCACCTTCCGGCAAGGCCTTCGGTGGCACCTTCCGGCAAGGCCTTCGGTGGCACCTTCCGGCAAGGCCTTCGGTGGCCCCGCGCATTCTGCGGGGCCGCCCCTCAGAGCTCAAGGGCGCCTACGGCGTCGCTGCGCGATCGCTTCGCGGCCCCTTGACCTCCGAGCCTCTGCGACCCCTCCGGGCAGCACTACGCGGGCAGGCCGGGGGCCTGCCCGGAGGGCGCGCGGCGCCACCGAAGGCGGTCCCACGGCAAGATCAAGGCTTCGGCGCGGAAACGATCGAAAACGACACGGCAACGCGCCGAACAGCCGATCACGCCGCCCGTGGCGCCGCCAACAGCCGACTTCACACACCCAGTACGCACTTCACACAAGGCCGGCCTTGTGTGAAGTGGCCACTGGGTGTGTGAAGTCGCTATCCGCGGAGGGAGAGGGCTCTCGGGATCGGCCCGAGGTGTACATCAGCGTCCCCGCCGAGCCCGCGATGTGCTGATCGGAGCGATCTCCGCCGCTCACGCACCCGTTCACCGCCCACGCGCCCCGTCGGCCGGGTGCGTGGGCCGACACGGGGCGCGCGAGCGCACGCCGGGTGCGTGACGGGCGGGAGATGCCCATGACGTGTCCGTGGGACCGGCCTGCTGGCGGCGCCGCGCACCCATCGGGCAGGCCCCCGGCCTGCCCGCACCGCATGCCCGAGGGGCCGCAGAGGCTCAGAGGTCAAGGGGCCGCGAAGCGATCGCGCAGCGACGCCGCAGGCGCCCTTGAGCTGGGAGGGGCGGCCCCGCACACTGCGCGGCGCCGCCAGCAGGCCCCGCCGACAACCGCGGAGCGCGGCGTCGGCCCTTGATCGTCGCTGCAGATCATCAGGTGCTACAGAGCGGTGGTGCCCTTCCCCAGCACGACCACGCCGCCCTGGCTGACGGTGTACCGCGCGCGGTCCAGCCCGAGGTCGACGCCGACCAGCGCCCCGTCGGGCACCTCGACGTTCTTGTCGAGGATCGCTCCGCGGACGATCGCGCCGCGGCCGACCCTCGTGCCGGGCAGCACCACCGAGTCGGACACCTCGGCCCCGGCCTCGACGCGCACGTTCGGGCTGATCACCGACCGGCGCACGATGGCCCCGGAGATGATCGTGCCGGCCCCGACGATCGAGTCCTGCGCGATTCCGCCCTCCACGAACTTGGCAGGCGGCAGCGGGGCCATCGCGGTGCGGATGGGCCAGCGCTGGTTGTACAGGTTGAAGATCGGGTGCACCGATACGAGGTCGGTGTGGGCCTCGTAGTACGCGTCGATCGTGCCGACGTCGCGCCAGTAGCCCGCGTCGCGGTCGGTGGCGCCGGGCACCACGTTGTCGGCGAAGTCGTACACCGCGGCATCGCCCTGCCCGACGAGCCGGGGGATGATGTCGCCGCCCATGTCGTGGTCGGAGTCGCCGTCCTCGGCGTCGGCCCGCAGTGCGTCGAGGAGGACCTCGGTGGTGAAGACGTAGTTGCCCATCGAGGCGAACGTGACGTCCGGGTCGTCGGGCACGGACGGCGGGTCGGACGGCTTCTCCAGGAAGTCGATGATCTTGCCGCCGGGCTCGGAGTTGATCACTCCGAAGGCCTTGGCCTCCGCCCGCGGCACCCGGATGCCGGCGACGGTGACGCCCGCGCCGCTCTCGATGTGCCGGGCGAGCATCTGGCCCGGGTCCATCCGGTAGACGTGGTCGGCGCCGAACACCGCGATGTAGTCGGGCCGCTCGTCGTAGACGAGGTTGAGACTCTGGAAGATCGCGTCGGCGCTGCCGGTGTACCAGCGCCTGCCGAGGCGCTGCTGCGCCGGAACCGTGGTGATGTACTGCCCGAGCACGCTGGACAGGCGCCAGGTGGTGGAGATGTGGCGGTCCAGCGAGTGCGACTTGTACTGCGTGAGCACGCAGATGCGGTGCATCCCGGCGTTGACCAGGTTGGACAGCACGAAGTCGATGAGGCGGTAGTTGCCGCCGAACGGCACGGCGGGCTTGGCGCGGTCGGCCGTGAGCGGCCAGAGCCTCTTGCCCTCACCGCCCGCGAGCACTATCCCGAGGACGTTGGCCCCCAGTGCCATAGGTGAGGCCGGGGACATCCGCGCCCCCGTCATGGCGTCGCCCCGATCCGGGCCGGACCTACCGGCAGCGTCGTCACGAGAACCGACCCTAGTGCCCCGGAAAGGCCCCGGGCCAGCGGAACGCAGGGTGACACCTGTGATCCGCACGCCCCGCGGCCCGCGCGGATGGCCTACCGTGCGCGGGTGCGCATCGGCCTGCTCACCCGCGAGTACCCCCCGGACGTCTACGGCGGGGCCGGCGTGCACGTCGAACACCTGGCGCCTGCGCTGCGCGAACTGGTGGACGTCGACGTGCACTGCTTCGGCGAACCGCGGGACGCGCCGGACACGTACGCGCACCAGCCGCCCCCGTCGCTGCACGACGCGAACCCGGCACTGCAGACGCTCGGCGCGGACCTGTCGATGGTGGCCGCGCTCGGCGGCGTCGACCTCGGCCACTCCCACACCTGGTACGCCAACATGGCAGGACACCTGGCGAAGGTGCTGCACGGGGTGCCGCACGTCGTCACGGCGCACTCGCTCGAACCCCGCAGGCCGTGGAAGGCCGAGCAGCTCGGCGGGGGGTACCGCCTCTCGTCGTGGGTGGAGCGCACCGCGTACGAGGCCGCCGACGCGGTGATCGCGGTGAGCGCCGGCATGCGGCAGGACGTCCTCGAGTGCTACCCAGCGCTGGACGCCGCCCGCGTCCACGTCGTGCACAACGGGATCGACACCGCCTTCTACCACCCGGATCCCGCGCGCGACGCCGTCCGCGACGCCGGGATCGACCCGGACCGGCCGAGCGTGGTCTTCGTCGGGCGGATCACGCGGCAGAAGGGGCTCTCGCACCTGATCGCGGCAGCCCACCACATCGACCACGACGCGCAGGTCGTCCTGTGCGCGGGGGCGCCGGACACCCCGGAGATCGCCGCGGAGACCGAGGCCGCGGTCGCCGAGCTCAGTGCCGCGCGGTCGGGCGTGGTGTGGGTCCGCGGCATGCTGCCCACCACGGCGGTGCGCCAGATCCTGTCCGCCGCCACCGTGTTCGTCTGCCCGTCGGTCTACGAACCGCTCGGGATCGTCAACCTCGAGGCAATGGCCTGCGGCACCGCGGTGGTGGCCTCCGACGTCGGCGGGATCCCCGAGGTCGTCGCCCACGGCGAGACCGGCCTGCTCGCCCACTTCGACGAGCACGACGTGGACGCGTTCCGCTCCGCGCTCGCCGACGCGGTGAACGCGCTGCTCGCCGATCCGGCCCGCGCCGCCGAAATGGGCGTGGCCGGCCGGGCGCGGGCGGAGCGGGAGTTCAGCTGGCAGCAGGCAGCCGCCCGGACCGTGGAGATCTACCGCGCACTCGTCTGAGCCGCGGATCGCGCCCGGACGCGGGCGCGGTGCGCGGCCACGGCGGAGCGGTTGGCGCACGCGGACGAGCAGTAGCGGCGCGCGGCGTTGCGGGACGTGTCGGCGAACACCTTCGAGCAGCCCTCTGCCGCGCAGCCGCCGTGGCGGCTGATGCCGTACTCGGAGACAAGCATCGCCAGCGCGAACGCGGTGGTGGCCCGGATGCGGTCGACGAGGCCCACCTCGGGCGGCGTGTAGTGCAGGTGCCAGCCCTCGCCGTCGTGGTCGGTGAGGTGCGGCTCGATACGCACGTCGACGAGCAGGGCGTTGACCGCGGCGGCGGCCTCGTCGTCGCTCGTGACGTCGAAGACGGTGCGCAGCCGGCGGCTCCAGGCACGCAGCGCGGGCTCGATGCTGTCCGGGGCGTCGAGAGCGCGGTACGAGTGCGCGACCAGCACCCCCCGCAGCTGGCCGGGCACCCTGCCCTCCGGGTCCTCGATCACGGCGTTCACCAGATCGACGGCGGCGCCGAGCGCGTCGCTCCGGTAACCGATGAAGTCCATTGGCCTATTACTACCACAGCCGGACGTGTAAGATGCCAACTAGCTACGGATATTACCGAGGGGAGACGCGGCCATGCGGTG
Organism: Pseudonocardia hierapolitana; assembly: GCF_007994075.1. NCBI lineage: Bacteria > Bacillati > Actinomycetota > Actinomycetes > Pseudonocardiales > Pseudonocardiaceae > Pseudonocardia > Pseudonocardia hierapolitana. The sequence goes on from NZ_VIWU01000001.1 coordinate 2,356,526, forward strand.
CGCGCGGTGTGGGTGGCCGATCGACGAGGCGGCGGTGCTCTCGACGCACCACACCTCGCAGGGGTGGGTGCGGTACCGCCGGTGCGTGTGCGGGGACGTCACGATCCAGCTCGTGACGCTGGGCCCGGCCGCGGGCACGCAGGTCGAGCCGGTGCGGGAACCGGCCGAGAGCGCCCTGTGACACCAGCGGGAAAGACGAACGGCACCGGCGGACGGCACCTGCCGCCCGCCGGTGCCGTTCGGTACCGGTGTGTGCGCTCAGCCGGAGGCGGCCTTGAGAGCGTCGCCGAGGTCGCTGGCTTCCTCTGCGGACATCTCGACGACCAGGCGGCCGCCACCCTCGAGGGGGACGCGCATCACGATGCCCCGACCCTCCTTGGTCACCTCCAGGGGACCATCGCCGGTCCGGGGCTTCATCGCCGCCATCTCCTGCCTCCTCCGTCGTCGTTAGTGGCCAGAGCCGTTGGCATCGCGGGGTTCGTTGCCGCTGCGCGGGCGTAGCGCGCGGCGAGGATGCTGGGAACATCTTTCCTCATCCGGCGGACAGGGGCGCAACCGGAGCGATCAACCACCCAGGTCGTTCACCGTCCGCAGTCAGGAAGTCGCTGCCCGCCAGCAGTCCGCGACGTGATCGTCCACCAGCCCGGCGGCCTGCATCAGCGCGTAGCACGTGGTCGGCCCGACGAAGCGCATCCCCTGTTGCTTGAGGGCGCGCGCCATCGCCACCGACTCCGGGCTGGTGGCCGGCACGTCGGCGAGCGTGGCGGGCCGGGGGTGCGTGGCCGGGTCGGGCGCGAACGACCAGAGCAGCTCGTCCAGCGGCTGGTCCATGCCCAGGACGCACCGCGCGTTCTGGATCGTCGCCTCGATCTTGGCCCGGTTGCGCACGATCCCGGCGTCGCCGAGCAGCCGCTGCACGTCGGTGTCGTCGAAGGCGGCCACCGCGGCCGGGTCGAACCCGGCGAACGCGGCGCGGAACGCCGGCCGCTTGCGCAGGATGACCAGCCAGGACAACCCGGACTGGAACCCTTCGAGGCTCAGCCGCTCGAACATCGCGCTGACACCCTGCAGCGGGCGACCCCACTCCTCGTCGTGGTAGGCGACGTACTCGGGCGCGGATCCGGCCCAGCCGCAGCGAGCGCGGCCGTCGGTTGACTCAGGCACCGGACCGGTATACCGCCTCGCACCGACGCTCCAGGCGCCGGAGCGACAACGCCATCCCGGCCCGGAAGGCCGGCCGCACCAGCGGCCAACCCAGCGCCCCAAGCCGCCCGAGCGGGAGGTCGAGCAGCTCCGACCAGCGGAACCGGGCGCGCTCCGGGCCGAGCGGCAGCACCTCGAACACGCCCTCCCCGCGCACCACCCGTCCGAGGTGGCGCACCACGCAACGCCGCGGCGGGATCCACTCGACGATCTCCATGCGGTCGGTCACCCCCACCGGGCCGATTCCGGTGACCGCCTCCAGGACGGCTCCGAGCCGTCTGCCGTCGCCCCCGCCGGTCGGGCGGACCCGGGTGCCGAGCATCCACTCCCCCTGGCTCGCCCAGTCGGTCACCGTCTGCCAGACCACCTCGGCGGGCGCCGCGACGTCGACGGGTTCGCTGAGCTCGACCCGGGTCACTGCTCGCCCTCCACCCGCACCGCGGTGCCGGGCGACGCCGACCCGAGCACCGACTCCAGCTCGGCGACCCTCGCCAGCAGGCCGTCCCGCTGAGCGCCCGTCCGGTCCAGCTGGTCGGCGAGCCGGTCGAGCACCCAGTCGACCTCGTCCATCCGGTATCCGCGCAACGCCTGCTGGAAGCGCAGCTCGCGCACGTCGTCGCCGTCGATCTCGCCCGCGGGCAACCGGGTGGGCGTTGCGCCCGGCGGCAGTGGCGCCAGCTCCTCGCCCCGCCCGAACACGAGCGCGGACAGCCCGAACAGCGCGGCCCCGACCGCCGCGACGACCAGAAGGTAGATCAGCGCGGTCCCCACCCCGCCGATCCCATCACGCGCGCGAGATCGACGCATAGTGCCCCCGGGAGTCCGTTGCGTATATCGGCGGATCCAGGTTTCCCCTGGGTGCACCGGCGGGCCGCCGCGCGTATCGGCATGCTCGGGCGGTCCGGCGGTGCGCTCAGCGGGGAGCTGGGCCGTCGAGATATGTGGCGGACTCCCGGCGGGGGGCGCATACCTGGCTCATAGGGGGGCGATCGGCGACGCCGATCGCCGTGGTCGACGGCAACCATTCCCCCTCCACCTGCACGAACTGGGTGAGCGCCGCACCCGCGTCGGGTACGTCGCAGCGGGCGAGCGCCGCGGAGAGGATCTGGCGCGCCATCACCCCCAGCTGCAGCAGCGACCGGTTGCGGTGCTTGCGCACGCCGAGGTTGACCTGGCCGAGCCCGTCCAGGCCGAGCCGGGCGTACGCGTCGAGCAGCAGCCCGATCTCCACCCCGTAACCGGGCGCGAAGGGCACCGACTCCAGCAGCTCCCGGGTGCCGGCGTACTCGCCGCCGAGCGGCTGCACGATCCCGGCGAGCTCGGGCCGCAGCGCGGCGAGCAACGGGCGCACGAGCAGCTCCGTGACGCGCCCGCCGCCGGTGTCGGCCACCGTGGTCTCCAGGCGCAGCGGCCGCCGGTAGAAGCCCTTCACCAGCGCCACGCCGCGTTCGGTGAGCAACGGGCCGAGCAGCGCCGGCACGAAACCGGGGTCGAAGTCGACGAGGTCGGAATCGAGGTAGCAGACCACGTCGCCGCTGGTGGCCGCGAGCGAGCGCCACAGCACCTCCCCCTTGCCCGGCACCGGGGGGAGCTCGGGCAGCACGTCCGTGCGCAGCACCACCCGCGCACCCGCCGCAGCGGCCACCTCCACCGTGCGGTCGGTCGAGCCGGAGTCCACGACCACCAGCTCGTCGACGAGCGGGGCGGGCCCGCTGGTCAGGGGCACGATCGCGGCCACGATCGCACCGACCGTGGCCTCCTCGTCCAGGGCCGGCAGCACCACCGAAACCCGCCGCCCCTGCTTCGCCGCGACCAGCTCCTCGACGCTCCAGCAGGGCTCCTGCCACGTCCGCCGGGCGAACCACTCCTCGATGACGGGATCCACGGGCCTCACTCCTTCACGGAAGGGTCCTCACAACGCGTGCGGGAGGGCGATCACCGATGATCGACGTCACCATGTCCACCGTCCGGCGCGCCTGCCGGACCTCGTGTACCCGGAAGATGCGCGCACCTTGCCACGCGCAGACGGCGACGGTGGCCATCGTGCCCTCGATGCGCTCGCCCACCGGCAGGTCCAGCGTCTCGCCGACGAAGTCCTTGTTGGAGGGTGCGACCAGCACCGGCCTGCCCAGCCGCACGAGCTCGTCGAGGCGCCGGGTGAGCTCGAGCGAGTGCCAGGTGTTCTTGTTGAAGTCGTGCCCGGGGTCCAGCACGACCCGATCGGGCGACACACCGGCGGCGATCGCCCGCTCGGCGAGCGACTCGAGGAACCGGGTGACGTCGCCGACGAGGTCCGGGTACCGAACCCGGCGGGTGTAGGTGCGCGGGGTGAGCCCGCCGGTGTGGGTGCACACCAGGCTCGCCCCGAACTCCGCGGCCACCTCGGCGAGCTGCGGGTCGTGGCTGCCCCACGCGTCGTTCACGAGGTCCGCCCCCGCGGGCAGCACGGCCCGGGCCACCTCGGCGCGCCACGTGTCGACGCTGATCGCGACGTCCGGGTGCTTCTCCCGGACGCATCCCACGAGCGCCTCGACGCGGGCGATCTCCTCGACGGGGGTGACCTCGGGGCCGAGGCCGGCCTTCACCCCGCCGACGTCGATGACGTCCGCACCGTCGGCCACCATCTGCGCCACCTGCTCCAGCGCCGGCGCCAGTGCGTACGCACGCCCCCGGTCGTAGAACGAGTCGGGCGTGGCGTTGACGATGCCCATGACGAGCCGGGCCGAGTCGTCGTAGGTGCGGGCGCCGAGGCGCACCGGGGGCATTAGGAGTCCACGGGTTTCGCGCACGCGTCGAGGGCCGCGGACACGTCGGTGGCCACCACGAGCCGCTCGATCGCCTCCGGACGCACGAATCCGCGCTCGCCCAGCCCGCGCACCCACTCCAGCAGCCCGGCGTAGTGCCCGTCGGGGTCGAGCAGCACCACCGGCTTGCTGTGCATGCGCAGGTAGCCCGCCGTCCACACCTCGAACAGCTCCTCGCACGTGCCCACGCCGCCGGGCAGCGCGATGAACGCGTCGGCGTGGGCCTCCATGAGCGCCTTGCGCTCGCGCATCGTCTCGACGATCAGCAGCTCGTCGGAGTCGTGGTCGGCCCACTCCAGGTCGACGAGAGCCTGTGGGATGACCCCGGTGGTGCGCGCGCCGCCCGCCCGGGCCGCCGCGCCGAGGACACCCATCATCGCCGCCTTGCCACCCCCGGACACGAGCTGCCAGCCGCGCGCCGCGATCTGGCTGCCGACGTCGGCGGCGAGGCGCAGGTAGCGCTCGGGGAGGCCCTCGATGGACCCGCAGTACACGCATACGGACAGCGGCCCGGTCAATGCGCCTCCTCCCAGGCCCGCCACGCCTCCTGCACGATCTTCACCGCGTCGTCCACGTCGTCGGTGAGGTGCAGGAGCGCGAGGTCCTTCTCGCCGATCTTGCCGGCGCCGAGCACCGTGTTCGCGATCCAGTCGTAGAGCCCGCCCCAGTACTCGGTGCCCAGGAGCACCACCGGGAACTTGGTGACCTTCTTCGTCTGCACCAGCGTGAGCGCCTCGAACAGCTCGTCGAGGGTGCCGAAACCGCCCGGCAGGCAGACGAAGGCCTGCGAGTACTTCACGAACATGGTCTTGCGGGCGAAGAAGTAGCGGAAGTTGATGCCCAGGTCGACCCAGTCGTTCAGTCCCTGCTCGAACGGCAGCTCGATGCCCAGGCCCACGGAGAAACCGCCGGCCTCCGAGCAGCCCTTGTTGGCGGCCTCCATCGCGCCCGGGCCACCACCGGTGATCACCGCGAAGCCGGCCTCGGCGAGCGCGGTGCCCAGCGCCCGGCCCTGCGCGTACTCGATGTGGTCCCGGCCTGTGCGCGCCGAGCCGAACACGGTGACCGCGCGGGGCAGCTCCGCGAGCATGCCGAAGCCCTCGACGAACTCGGCCTGGATGCGCATCACGCGCCACGGGTCGGTGTGCACCCAGTCGCTGGGACCGCGCGAGTCGAGCAGCCGCTGGTCGGTGGTGGTGGGTTCGTTGCGCCGCTCGCGGCGCAGCACCACCGGGCCGCGTTGTTTCTCCTCGGGGCGTCGAACCCCGTCCGTGCTCATGCCGGCCAGGGTAATGAGCGCTTGTGTCAGGCGAGGAAACGACGGAGGACGTCCACGGCCTCGGTGATCTTGCGCGGTTCCACGTGCTCGTCGCGGGTGTGGGCGAGGTTCGGGTCGCCGGGGCCGTAGTTCAGCGCCGGGATGCCGAGGGCGGCGAAGCGCGCCACGTCCGTCCAGCCGAGCTTGGCGGTGGGCACGGCGCCGGTGGCGGCGAGGAACTCCTGCGCGGCCGGCTCGCCGAGGCCGGGCAGCGCGCCGGCCGAGAGATCGGTGAGGGTGACCTCGAAGCCGTCGAACACCTCGCGCACGTGCTTCTCGGCCGCCGCCGCATCGCGGTCGGGGGCGAACCGGAAGTTGACGGTGACCACGCACTCGTCGGGCACGACGTTGCCCGCCACCCCGCCCGCGATGCGCACCGCCTGCAGGCCTTCCCGGAACCGGCAGCCGTCGATGTCGACCTCGCGGGCGGGGTACGTGGCGAGCCGGTGCAGCACGGCCTCGGCCTTGTGCACGGCGTTGTCCCCCAGCCACGAGCGGGCCGAGTGGGCCCGCCGCCCGCGGACTGTGACGTCCACCCGCAACGTGCCCTGGCAGCCGGCCTCGACGGCGCCGTTCGTCGGCTCCCCGAGGATCGCGAGGTCGGCCGCGAGCCAGTCGCGGTGCTCGCGCTCGATGCGCCCCAACCCGTTGCGGACGGCCTCGACCTCCTCGCAGTCGTAGAAGACGAACGTGAGGTCGTGGCGCGGGTCCGGCAGCACGGCCGCGAGGTGGGCGAACACCGCGTCGCCCGCCTTCATGTCCGAGGTGCCGCAGCCGTGGAGCAGCCCAGCGTCGCGACGGCTGGGGACGTTGCCCGCGATCGGCACGGTGTCGATGTGCCCGGCGAGCAGCACCCGCTTCTCCCGGCCCAGCTCGGTGCGGGCCAGCACCGCGTGCCCGGACCGCAGCACCCGCAGGTGCGGGGCCTGCGCGCGCAGGGCGGCCTCGAGCGCGGAGGCGAGCTCCCCTTCGTCGCCCGAGACGCTGGGCACGTCCACGAGCGCGGCGCAGAGCTCGACGGGATCACCGGCCAGGTCGAGGGATCGCACGCCACGACGCTACTGGGCGCACTTCACAGACCTGGTACTGACTTCACACAAGGCCGGCTCCGTGTGAAGTCGGGGCTGGATGTGTGAAGTCGCTCCGCCCCCGTCTACCGGCGGGGGCGGCGGCCGTTAGCGTGGGGCCGTGAGCAGCGCACTTCGCATCGAGGGTGCCTCCGGCACCGGGCTGGCCACCATCGCCGCCGACGGCACCGTCCTGGACACCTGGTACCCCAGCCCGGCGCTGGGGCCCGACGCCCCGGATGTGACGGCCGACCTGGAGCCGCTCGTGGGCACCGACGACGCCCGCGGCGTGCGCACCGTCGTCGTGCGCACCGCGATCGCCTCGCTCGCCGACCCGCCCGCCGACGCCTCCGACGCCTACCTGCGGCTGCACCTGCTGAGCCACCGGCTGGTCGCCCCGAGGGAGGCGAACATGGACGGGGTGTTCGGCGTGCTCGCCAACGTCGTGTGGACCAGCCGGGGTCCCTGCCCGGTGGCGGGCTTCGAGCTCACCCGCGCCCGGCTGCGGGCCCGGGGCCCGGTGGCCGTGTACGGGGTCGACAAGTTCCCCCGGATGGTCGACTACGTGCTGCCCGAGGGCGTCCGCATCGCCGACGCCGACCGCGTCCGGCTCGGCGCGCACCTGGCCTCGGGCACCACGGTGATGCACGAGGGCTTCGTGAACTACAACGCAGGCACGCTCGGCACGTCGATGGTCGAGGGGCGCATCTCCGCAGGTGTCGTCGTCGGGGACGGGTCCGACGTCGGCGGCGGCGCGTCGATCATGGGGACGCTCTCCGGCGGCGGCAAGGAGGTGATCTCGGTGGGCGAGCGGTGCCTGATCGGCGCCAACGCCGGGATCGGCATCTCCCTCGGCGACGACTGCGTGGTGGAGGCCGGCCTGTACGTCACCGCCGGCACCAAGGTCACGCTGCCGGACGGGAGCACGGCGGCCGCCCGCACCCTGTCCGGCCAGAACGGCGTCCTGCTGCGCCGCAACTCGGTCACCGGCGCGGTCGAGGCGCTTCCCCGCACGGGCGAGGGCATCGCCCTGAACGAGGCGCTGCACGCGAACTGACGCGGAGGGCTGGGCCGCGGCCCGCCCCGAGGTTCAGGAAAGCCACATTCAGGGCTTCAGAGGCCCTGAATGTGGCTTTCCTGAACTACCGGGTGGCTCTCCTGCCCGAGCCACTCAGGCCTTCAGGCGCTCCACGGCGGCCTCGATCCGCTCGTCCGTGGCGGTGAGGCCCACGCGGACGTGTTGCGCGCCTGCGGGACCGTAGAAGTCACCGGGTGCCACGAGGATCCCGGCCTCGGCGAGGCGCCGGACCGTCACGCGGCCGGGCTCGCCGGCCGTGGCCCACAGGTAGAGGCCCGCCTCGGAGTGGTCGATCCGGTAGCCGGCCGACTCCAGCGCGGCGCGCAGGCGCACCCGGCGCCTCGCGTAGAGCTGTGCCTGCTCGGTGACGTGCGTGTCGTCGGCGGCAGCGGCTTCCATCGCCGCCTGCACCGGCCGGGGCACCATCATCCCGGCGTGCTTGCGCACCTCCAGCAGGTCGGCGACGAGCCGCGGGTCGCCGGTGACGAACCCGGCGCGGTAGCCGGCGAGGTTGGAGGACTTCGACATCGAGTGGACGGCGAGCAGGCCCTCGTGGGAGCCGCCGCAGACGTCCGGGTGCAGCACCGAGAGGGCGCCGTCGGAAAGCGACAGGTAGCACTCGTCCGACGCGACCACGGCGCCCCGCTCGCGCGCCCAGTCGACGACCTTGCGCAGGTGCTCGGCCGGCAGCACGCGCCCCGTCGGGTTGGACGGCGAGTTCAGCCAGACCAGCGCCACGCGGCGCGGGCCGAGCGCGGTGGTGGAGTCGGACCGGACGCACTGCGCACCGGCGAGCCGGACCCCGACCTCGTAGGTCGGGTAGGCCAGCTCGGGGATCACCACCGTGTGCTCGGCACCGAGCCCGAGCAGCGTGGGCAGCCAGGCCACGAGCTCCTTGGAGCCGATGGTCGGCAGCACCGGGACCGGGTCGACGGTGATACCGAACCGCCGACGGAGCGATCCGGCGATCGCCTCGCGCAGCGACGAAGGCCCGTGGGTGGTCGGGTAGCCGGCCACGTCGGCCGCGTGGCCGGCGAGCGCAGCGCGGACGACGGCGGGGACGGGGTCGACCGGCGTGCCGACCGACAGGTCGACGATCCCGCCGGGATGCCCGGCGGCCAGCGCCTTGTCCTCGGCGATGCTGTCCCAGGGGAAGTCCGGGAGTGAGAACGTCACTCGTCGTGCTGCTGCGGCGGCAGGCTCAGAGCGGGCTCGACGTCGCGGTTGATCTTGCCGACCTTCGAGGCGCCACCGGGCGAGCCCAGCTCGTCGAAGAAGTCGACGTTGGCCTTCGTGTAGGCGGCCCACTGCTCGGGCACGTCGTCCTCGTAGTAGATCGCTTCGACGGGGCAGACCGGTTCGCACGCACCGCAGTCGACGCACTCGTCCGGGTGGATGTAGAGCATCCGCCCGCCCTCGTAGATGCAGTCCACCGGGCATTCTTCGATGCACGCCTTGTCGAGCAGGTCGACGCAGGGCTCGGCGATCACATACGTCACGGGTGGTCCTCCACGCGGGCGAACAGGGACTTCCCACAGTATGTATCGCGCTGTGGGTGCTGTGGGAGCCGGGGCGGGTGTGAGTCGCACCGTCGGACGAGCGCACGATGGGGGCGTGGAGATCCCGGACGAGCTGGTCGGTGCCCGGGTGGCGCTGCGGCACCGCATCGGGGAGCGCGACGGCCGGCCGCTCTTCACCGACGCCGTGGGCGAGCTATCCGCAGAGGGCTCCCGCGCCGTGGTGGTCCGGACCCGGCGCGGGCCGGTGCGCGTCGAGCGCTCGGCCGTGGTCGCCGTGCGCGCCGTGCCGCCCGCGCCGCCGCGCCGTGCCCCGCTCGCCGCGATCGTGCGGCTGGAGGGGCTGTGCGCCGACGCATGGCCCGCGGAGGTCGAGCGGCCGCTGGGGGCGTGGCGGCTGCGCGCCGCCGGCGGCTACACCGGGCGGGCCAACGCCGCGCTGGCGCTCGGCGACCCCGGGCTGCCGATCGCCGCCGCCCTCGACGAGGTGCGCCGCTTCGCGCGCGAGCACCGCGTGCCGCCCCGCGTCCACGTGCCCGTCGGATCGCCCTGGGACCGCGCGGTGGCGGGCGAGGGCTGGGTGCTGAACGTCGGCCACGCGAAGGGTGCCGAGGTGTCGGTGCTGGTGGCGCCGGTCCCCGACGTCGAACCCGACCGCGCTGCGCCGCCCGGCCTGCGCATCGAGCTGCCGACGCGGCCTCCGGCCGACTGGTGGCCGCTCGCCGTGGGTGGACCGCCGACCCCCGCGCAGGAACGGGTGCTCGCGGGCGCCCCGGGCACCGCCTTCGGCACGCTGCGCGACCCCGGCGGCGGGGTGCTCGGGCAGGTGCGCGCCACCGTCGTCGACGATCACGTGCACGTCTCGATGCTGGAGGTCGTGCCCGCCGCCCGTCGTCGCGGCCACGCCACCGCCCTGCTCGCCTCCGCCGCCGCATGGGGCCGCGAGCGGGGCGCCCGGTGGGCGGTGCTGCAGGTGGCGCTGCAGAACGACGGCGCCCGGGCACTCTACGACCGCCTCGGCTACGTCGAGCACCACCGCTACCGCTACCTGGTGCCACCCACCTGACCGGGCCCACGCACCCCGTCTCCGCCGGCGCGCACCGTCGCCGGGTGGCGTGGGCCGACAAGGGGTGCGCGACCGGAGAAAGGGTGCGTGCGGGCCACGGCCACACCAGCGGCCGCACGCCCTGGGGGCTTGATCAGCAGATCGGCGCGTTCCCGGCCGAATGCGGCCGTGCTCGCACCCAGCCGGTGATCATGCCGGGAACCCGGCTCCGGGGAAGGGTACGTGCAGAGGCTTGATCAGCAGCTCGGCGCGCTCACGGCCACATGCCGCCGTTGTCGCACCAACGCACTGATCATGCCCGTGAAAGCCGCCTCCGGTGGCGCCGCGCGCCATGAGGGCAGGCCCCTGGCCTGCCCGCGCAGCCTGCCCGAGGGGCCGCAGAGGCTCGCCTGTCAAGGGTCGCGCAGCGATCGCGAAGCGACGCCGAAGGCGCCCTTGACAGGTGAGGGGCGGCCCCGCACGATGCGCGGCGCCACCGGAGGCCCTCAGACCTGCCTCAAGGGCGGGCGCATCCCGCGTCAGCCGACGCACCCCATCGACGGGTCGCGCCACCCTCGACGGGGCGCCTCACGCACAACCGGTGCGCCGGCAGAAGCGCAGAGCGTCACCGGCCGGGCTTCGTCAGCCGCTTCTCGGCCTCCCGGGCGGCCTTCTTCAAGCCGGACCACTCACCGAGGTACTTCCCGACGGCACCGACGACGGGGAGCATGCCGAGGCCCTCGTGCAGGAAGTTGCCGTGCGGGCGCTTGTCGAGCTCGTCCTCCACGGAGAAGAGCGCCCTGCCCAGCCGCCACACCGCCCGCGCCACCTTGGTGAGGGTGGGGGTGGCCGACGGCTTCCCCAGGTCCCCGGTGAGCTCGGCCGCGCGGGCGTCGGCAGCCGCGTTCTCCGTGCCGGTGGCCGCCGAGACGGCGAGCTCGCGGCGGAAGAGCACCGCCCCGAGCAGGTTGACGAGCTCGTCCTCGTCCCGGACGCCGTGCTCGCCCGCGATGGCCACCAGGAGCAGGCCCTGCCCGGCGGCCCCGACGGCCTTCGAGACGGGCAGCCGGTTGGCGAGCGCACCGCCGAGCCCGGGCACCGCGGCGATCAAGGTGGTGAACCGGCCGACCCGGCGCACCCACCAGCGCGTGCGCGCCGGCACGTCCATCGCCGCCCACGCGGACGTTCCCGGCACCTCGACGGCGGCGAGCGCGTCGAGCACCTTGTCGCGCAGCCCGCGCTCATCGGTGGGCATGCCGTCGTGACTCGTGGCCCGGGAGCGCAGACCGAACGGGTCGGACTCGCGCAGCCCGTCGAGCACCGGGCGGGTGGCCCGGACGAACGGCCGGAGGATCGCGACGATCGCCCGATCCGGGATGGTCTCAGCCACCGTCGCTCCCCCCGTACTCCCGCTGCAACACCTTCTGCAGCCCCCAGAGGCCTGCGCCGATCCCGCCGACGGCAAGCAGCAGCGACTGCCAGTCGGCCAGCAGCATCATGTCGCCTCCCGGCCCGAAGAGCCCCAGCACGCCGACGGCCACCACCCACGCGATGAGCGGCGCCCCGGCCACCGCGGGCCGGGCGTCGATCTCGCCGGCCTGGCGCACCAGCCACGGGAGCACCAGCACCGACAGCACGATGCCCATCGGCACGGGGATGCCGTTCGTGTAGAGCGGGGTGAACATCAGCCCGAACGCCCCGAGCAGCAGCCCGTCGGCGACGAGGAGCACGAGCAGCGCGCTGTCGGGCACCAGCGGGTCGTCGCCGTCCGGCGCCAGGATGTCATCGGTGGTCTCGTCCACGATCCTCTCAGGCATCCCCGGTCTCCCCGAACAGGTCGTCCGCGGTGGCGGCGGCGCCGTCGGCCGGCACGAACTCCTCGACGTCGAGCAGGGGCTGCGCGACGAGGTTGCTCACCGCGAACGCCGTGACCTCACCGTCCGACCACACCGCCACCTGGGTGGCGTGCGCGCGCATGGCCGCGACCCGCGCCCCACGCTGTGCCGAGACGTCGACCCGCACGCGGATCGCCTCGTCCGGCACGGTGGGCAGCTCGTCCGGCTCGGGCACCCGGAAGGGCAGGCCTTCCCGGCCGGCCAGCTTCGCGAGCCCGGCGTCGAGCGTCGACCGGCCGACCACCGTGCAGAGCATCCGAGCGGGTACCCGGCGCACGGCGGCGGCGGTGATCTCGTGCGCCCGGACGTGGTCGGGGTGCCCGTACCCGCCGTCGGGCCCGTAGGTGACCACGACCTGCGGGCGGACCTCCTCCAGCACCGCAACCAGCTGGTCGACCTGCTCGTCGAACGCCTCCGGCCGGGCGAGGGCACGCGGGTGCAGCCGGTCCGGCATGGCCGCACGGACACCGTGCCCGGCGAGCGCCATCCCCGAGTCGCGCCAGCGGCCGATCCCGCCGAGGTAGCGGTGGTCGCGCACGCCCAGCGCGGCACACGCGCCCGCGAGCTCCCCCGCGCGGTAACCGCCGAGCTGGTCGCCGCGCTCGGGAGCGAGCTCGGCGAGCTCTGCGGGGATCACCTCTCCCTGCTCCCCGAGGGTGCAGGTGACGACCGTCACGGCCGTGTCGGGCTCGGCCGCGTAGCGCGCGATCGTGCCGCCCGTGGAGAGCGTCTCGTCGTCGGGGTGGGCGTGCACGAGGAGCAGCCTCCGCCGGGCCGGGGGTGGCATCACGCTCGCACTCTACGTGGGCGGATCTACGCAACCCATTTGTGACCTCGACGAGGTCAGCAGAAACGATCCGGACGGATACTCTCCGGCTCCAACATCACCGGAAATGCGGCAGACGCGCCATCCGCGTCGCCCGTTCGGACGATATGGGGGGTCATGCGCGCACGACGAGCAGCTGCCTGGACGGCGGTATCGCTGTCCATCGCCCTGGTCACCACCGCCTGCGGCGGAGGTGGAGGCGAGCCGGGTGGGGACGATGCGGCATCGAGTGGCGTCACCATCAGCGTGAACGGCACCGAGCCGGAGAACCCGCTCGTGCCCGGCAACACGAACGAGACCGGTGGCGGCAAGATCATCGACGCGCTGTTCAGCCCGCTCGTCGAGTACGACCCCCAGACCGCACAGCCCGCCAACATGGTGGCCGAGTCGATCGAGACCAGCGACTCCCGGGTCTACACGATCCGGCTGAAGGAGGGCTGGACGTTCCACGACGGCTCCCCCGTCACCGCGCAGAGCTTCGTCCGGGCCTGGAACTACACCGCGTACTCCCCCAACGGCCAGCAGAACAGCTCCTTCTTCTCCCAGATCCAGGGCTTCGACCAGGTGCACACCGTGGACCCGGACGGCACCGCGGGCCCGCAGACGGCGCCGCAGCCGGCCGCGCAGGAGATGTCGGGCCTGCGGGTGGTGGACGACCGCACGTTCGAGGTCACCCTGTCCGCGCCGTTCGCGGTGTTCCCGACCATGCTGGGCTACCGGGCGTTCTCGCCCCTCCCGGACGTGTTCTTCGCCGACCAGGCCGCGTTCGAGGCCAACCCGATCGGCAACGGGCCGTTCCGCTTCATCTCCCGCCAGCCGGGCGTGAACGTCGTCGTCGAGCGCTACGAGCCGTGGCCCGGCGCGCCCAAGCCCAGCATCAGTGGCGTCGAGTTCCGCTTCTACGAGTCCGCCGAGGCGGCCTACGCGGACGTGGTGGCGAACAACCTCGACTTCATCGAGGTCATCCCGCCGTCCGGTATCGCGGGCAACCTCTACCAGACCGACCTCGCGAACCGCAGCGTGTCGCGGACCTTCCTCGGGGTGCAGCGCCTCGGGTTCCCGCTCTACGACCCCCGCTTCCAGAACCCGCAGCTGCGGCAGGCCATCTCGATGGCCATCGACCGGGAGGCGGTCAACCAGCAGATCTTCAACGGCACCCGGCCCCCGGCGGACGGACTCGTCGCGCCCGACGTGCCGGGCCGCGTCGCGAACCAGTGCGGCGAGCTGTGCACGTACCAACCGGAGCGCGCGCGGCAGATGTTCGAGGCCACCGGGTTCCAGGGCCCGATCGAGCTGACCTCGAACGCCGACTCCGGCAACGCCGAGTGGATCCAGGCGGCCTGCGTGTCCATCAGCAACGCCCTCGGCGTGCAGTGCACCTTCGTGCCGGTGCCCACGTTCGGCGAGATCCGCTCGGCGATCAACGCCCGGCAGATGAACGACATCTACCGCAGCAGCTGGGTCGCGGACTACCCGTCGATCGAGAACTTCCTGAACCCGCTGTACCGCACGGGAGGGGCGACCAACGACGGCGAGTACTCCAACCCCGCGGTCGACGCGCTGCTCGCCCGCGCCGACGCGGCCCCGTCCGTGGAGGAGAGCAACGCCCTCTACCAGGAGGCGGAGCGCATGATCATCCAGGACATGCCCGCGATCCCGGTGTACTTCCAGTCGTTCCAGGCCGGCTGGTCCGAGCGGCTGCAGACCGTCACGGTCACACCGTTCCGCGAGCTCGACCTCGAGAGCGTCACGGTCTCGGAGTAGTACGGCGGACGTGCGGACGGCGACCGGCCACCCCGGTCGCCGTCCGCGCTCGCGACCGGAAGGCGGCATCCTTGGGGCGCTACATCCTTCGACGGCTCCTCCAGCTCGTCCCCGTGTTCCTCGGGACGACGTTCCTCATCTACCTGCTCGTGTGGGCGCTGCCCGGCGACCCGTTCGCGGGCAAGTGCGGCGAGCGGGCCTGCCCGGACGCGTACATCACGCGGATGCGCGAGGAGTTCCACCTCGACGAGAACGTGGTGGTCCAGTACCTGCGCTACCTCGGGAACCTGCTCCAGGGCGACTTCGGGCAGACGTTCTCCGGCACGTCGGTCGGCGAGCTGATCGCGGCCGCCTACCCCGTCACCCTGCGGCTGGCCATCGTCGCACTGCTGATCGAGGCCATCATCGGGGTGCTCGCGGGCGTCCTCACGGGCCTGCGCTCGGGCGGCTTCCTCGACAACCTCGTGCTGGTCTCGACGCTCTTCCTGATCTCGGTGCCGGTGTTCGTCACCGGCTACGTGCTGCAGACCGTGCTCGGGCTGCGGCTCGGGATCATCTCACCGACGGTCTCGGCCGACGCCGGGTTCGGCGAGCTGATCGTGCCGGGCTTCGTGCTGGCCAGCCTGTCGATGGCCTACGTGGCCCGGCTCACCCGCACCTCCATCGCGGAGAACCGGCGCTCCGACTACGTCCGCACCGCGGTCGCGAAGGGACTCGAGCCGCGCCGGGTGGTCGGCGTGCACCTGCTGCGCAACTCCATGATCCCGGTCATCACCTTCCTCGGCGTCGACCTGGGCTCGCTCATGAGCGGCGCGATCGTCACCGAGGGCATCTTCAACATCCGCGGCATCGGCGGGTTGATCTTCCGGTCGATCGCTCTGCGGGAGGGCGCGACGGTCACCGGGGTGGTCGTCCTGCTCGTGATCGTCTACCTGCTGATGAACCTGTTGGTGGACGTGATCTACGCCGTTCTCGACCCGAGGATCCGCTATGTCTGACCCCAGCGTGCTGGGCTCCGCGGTGGCGGACCCCGCCCCGACCCCCGCGAGCAGCGACGCCCCGGACCGGGCGCGCAGCCTCGCCTCCGACGCCTGGCACGACCTGCGCAGGCGCCCGTTGTTCCTGATCTCGGTGGCCCTGATCGCGTTCCTGCTGGTGCTCTCGGCCTTCCCGCAGCTGTTCACCTCCGTGGACCCGAGCGCGGGTGACCTCGCCCGCAGCCGGCAACCACCGTCGGCGCAGGCGTGGTTCGGTTACGACCTGCTCGGCCGCGACGTGTACGCCCGCACGATCTACGGCACCCGGGTGTCGATCGTCGTCGGCGTGCTCGCCACGACGTTCACCGTGCTCCTCGGCGGCACGCTCGGCATGCTCGCGGGCTACCACGGGGGCTGGGTCGACAACCTGGTGTCCCGGCTCACCGACGTCGTGTTCGGCCTGCCGTTCGTGCTGGGCGCGATCGTGATCCTCTCGTCCTTCCGCGAGTCCATCGGCGAGGGCGCGGTCGGGATCACCGCGCTCGTGGTGCTGACGATGGCCGCGCTGTCGTGGCCGGTGTCCATGCGGATCACGCGTTCGGCCGCGATCGCGGCCCGTGACCAGGACTACGTCCGCGCCGCCCGCGCGCTCGGCGCCGGCCCGGGCCGGGTCATCTGGCGGCACATGCTGCCGAACTGCCTCGCTCCCGTGCTGGTCTACGCCACGATCGCGCTCGGCGCCTTCATCGGCATCGAGGCCACCCTGTCGTTCCTCGGCATCGGGCTGCGCGAGCCCGTCGTGTCGTGGGGCGTGATGATCAGCGAGGCGCGTGACTACCTGCGCGTCGCGCCGTTCCTGCTGCTGTTCCCCGCCGCGTTCCTCGCCGTCACCGTGCTCGCCTTCGTGATGCTCGGCGACGCGGTGCGCGAGGCCTTCGACCCGAAGGGCCGCTGATGACGACACCGTTGCTGGAGGTGGCCGGGCTGCGGGTGGAGTTCCGCACCCGCGACGGGGTGGCGCACGTGTTGAACGGCGTCGACTACCACGTGGACGCCGGGGAGACCCTGGCCGTGCTCGGCGAGTCCGGCTCGGGCAAGAGCGTCACGGCCAACACGGTCATGGGGATCCTGCCGACCCCGCAGGCGCTCGTCACCGGCGGCTCGGTGCGCTACCGCGGCGAGGAGCTGCTCACCGCCACCCCTCAGCGACGCCGGGAGCTGCGCGGCGAGCACATCGCGATGGTCTTCCAGGACGCGCTCTCGGCGCTGAACCCCGTGTTCACGGTCGGGTTCCAGATCGCGGAGCAGCTGCGCACGCGGCGCGGCATGAGTCGGTGCGACGCCGAGAATCGGGCCGTCGAGCTGCTGGACATGGTCGGGATCCCGCTCGCGCGGCGGCGGGTGCGCGACCACCCGCACCAGTTCTCCGGCGGCATGCGGCAGCGCGTCATGATCGCGATGTCGCTCGCCCTCGACCCCGACGTCCTCATCGCTGACGAGCCCACCACCGCGCTCGACGTCACCGTGCAGGCCCAGATCATGGACCTGCTCGCCGAGATCCAGGCCGAGCGGCAGATGGGCCTGGTCCTGATCACGCACGACCTGGGCGTCGTCGCGGAGGTGTCCGACCGGATCGCTGTGATGTACGCGGGCCGGATCGTCGAGAACGCGGACGTGCACTCCCTCTATGCCAACCCCTGCCACCCGTACACGCGCGCATTGCTGGAGTCGATCCCGCGGGTCGACACCAAGGGCACGGCACTGCGGGCCATCCGCGGGCTGCCACCGAGCCTCACCCACATCCCGTCCGGCTGCCCGTTCCATCCGCGTTGTCCGATCGCGGTCGAGCGCTGCCACGAGGAGGTGCCTCCGCTGGAGGCGCTCCCGGCCGGCCGGTCGTCCGCATGCCTGTTCGCCGAGGAGCTGGTGGCGCGATGACCGGCCCGATCCTGGAGGTCGAGGACCTCGTCAAGCACTTCCCGGTGCAGGTCGGCATCGTCCTCAAGCGCGCGGTGGGGCACGTGCGGGCCGTCGACGGGGTGTCGTTCGAGCTGTACAAGGGCGAGACGCTCGGCGTGGTCGGCGAGTCCGGCTGCGGGAAGTCGACACTGGCGCAGGTGCTCATGCGGCTGGAGCCGCCGACGGCGGGGCGGGTCCGGTTCCACGGCGAGGACGTCTTCGCGAAGCGGGGCAAGGCGCTGCAGGCGCTGCGCCGGTCGATCCAGATCGTGCTGCAGGACCCGTACACGTCGCTGAACCCGCGCATGACCGTCGGAGACATCGTCGGTGAGCCGTTCGACATCCACCCCGACGTCGCGCCGAAGGGCGAGCGCCGCAAGAGGGTGCAGGACCTGCTCGACGTCGTCGGGCTCAACCCGGAGCACATCAACCGCTACCCGCACCAGTTCTCCGGCGGTCAGCGGCAGCGGATCGGGATCGCCCGGGCGCTCGCCCTCAAACCGGAGATCATCATCTGCGACGAGCCGGTGTCCGCGCTCGACGTGTCGATCCAGGCCCAGGTGATGAACCTGCTGGACGAGCTGCAGCGCGAGTTCGGGCTCTCCTACCTCTTCATCGCCCACGACCTGTCGGTGGTGCGCCACCTGTCGGACCGCGTCGCCGTCATGTACCTGGGCAAGATCGTGGAGATCGGCACGGAGGACGAGATCTACAACCGGCCTGCCCACCCGTACACGCAGGCGCTGCTGTCGGCCGTGCCGGTGCCCGACCCGGCCGTGCGCGCCGGCCGCACCCGGATCCGGCTCACCGGCGATGTGCCCAGCCCCGTCGACCCGCCGAGCGGCTGCCGCTTCCGGACGAGGTGCTGGAAGGCCACGGAGATCTGCGCGGACGAGGAGCCCGCCCTCGTCGTCCGCGGGGGCGGGCACCACCCGAGCGCCTGCCACCACGCGGAGGAGCAGCACCTGCTGCCGAGCTGAAGGACCTCCCCGGAATGAGGAACCTGGACGGCAGGGACCACTAAGGATGCGAGGCATGACCGCCGCAGCGAGCCCCGAACCGCGGCACGGCCACCCAGGGCGGTTGTTCGTCGACGCGTCACCCGCCGAGGTGCGCGCCGCGCTGATCCCCGAGGAAGCGGCAGGACAGCCCGATGCGGCACTGACGTTCGGTCCCCGCGGCGACCTCAGAGGAGGGCCTTGCGCTCCGCGTAGTGGCACGCCGCGGGGTGACCCTGACCCCGGTCGATCAGCTCCGGGGGCTGCTCGATGCACACCGTCCGCTCGGCCTCGGTGAGCTCGTTCGCGAACTTCGGGCAGCGGGTGCGGAAGCGGCAGCCGCTGGGCGGGTCGGCCGGGCTGGGCACGTCGCCGACCACGGTGATCCGCTCGCGGGCGCGCTCCTTGCGCGGGTCCGGCAGCGGGATCGCGGAGATCAGGGCCTGGGTGTAGGGGTGGGCAGGGCCCTCGAACAGCTCCTGTGAGGTGCCGGTCTCGACGATCGTGCCGAGGTACATCACGGCGATGCGGTCGGCGATGTGGCGCACCACCGACAGGTCGTGCGAGACGAACAGGTAGGACAGGCCGAGCTCGGACTGCAGCTCGTCGAGCAGGTTGAGCACGCCCGCCTGGATGGAGACGTCCAGCGCGGACACCGGCTCGTCGAGCACCAGCACCTTGGGCCGCAGCGCGAGGGCTCGCGCCACGCCGATGCGCTGGCGCTGGCCGCCGGAGAACTCGTGCGGGAACCGGTTGCCGTGCTCGGGCTTGAGACCGACGGTGCGCAGCAGGTCGCGCACGACGGCGCGGCCCTCGTCGCCGTAGAGGCCGTGGATGCGCAGCGGCTCGGCGACGATCTCGTTGACCGGCAATCGCGGGTCGAGCGACGCGTACGGGTCCTGGAACACGATCTGCAGGTCGCGGCGCAGCGACCGCATCTGCGAGCGGGAGAGCGACGTGAGCTCGCGGCCCTGGTAGTACACCTCCCCCGAGGTCGCGGGCTGCAGGTTCAGCAGCACCCGCGCGGTGGTGCTCTTGCCGCACCCCGACTCGCCGACGAGGCCGAGGGTCTCACGCTCGGCGAGGTCGAACGAGACGCCGCAGACCGCGTGGATCTCCCCGACCTGACGGCGAAGCAGCCCGCGGGAGCGCACGGGGAAGTGCTTGACGAGGTTGCGGACGCTCAGCACGGGCGGTGCGGCGACGGGGGCAGCGGTCATGACGCGTCGTCCTGCGATTCGAGATCGGCGGTCTCGCGCACGAACTCCGCGAGCGCGGCCGTGTCGGCGACCTCGGTGCGGAACAGCTGCCCGGGCTCGGCGCCCGCCAGCTCGTCGGAGAAGTGGCACGCGGCCGTGTGGTCGGGGCTGGTGGTGGGCTCCAGTGACGGCTCGACCTCGTCGCAGATCTCGCGGGCCAGTGGGCACCGCGGGGTGAACGGGCACCCGGGCGGCATGTTGACCAGCGACGGTGGCGCGCCGGGGATCGGGGTGAGCCGCTCGGACGGCCGGTCGAGCCGCGGCAGGCTGCCCAGCAGGCCGAGTGAGTAGGGCATGCGCGGGGTGTAGAAGACGTCCTCGGCGCTGCCGCGCTCGACGAGCTTGCCCGCGTACATCACGAGGACGCGGTCGGCCCGCCCGGCGATCACGCCGAGGTCGTGGGTGATCAGCACCATCGCGGCGCCGGTCTCCTCGCGGGCGGTGTCGAGCGCGTCGAGGATCTGTGCCTGCACGGTGACGTCGAGGGCTGTGGTCGGCTCGTCGGCGATGATCACGTCCGGGTCGTTGGCCATGGCGATCGCGATCACGACCCGCTGCCGCATGCCGCCCGAGAGCTCGTGCGGGTAGCTGGCGAGGCGCGCCTTCGCGTTGGGGATGCGCACGATCTCCAGCAGCTCGCCCGCCCGCTTCAGCGCGGCGTCCTTGCTGACGTCGTGGTGGGCGCGCACGGCCTCGGCGATCTGGTACCCCACGGTGTAGACGGGGTTCAGCGACGTCATCGGGTCCTGGAAGATCATCGCGATGCGCCGGCCGCGGATCTTCGCCAGCTCCGCGTCCGGGGCGCCGAGCAGCTCCTTGCCGCCGAACCGCACGGAACCCGACACCCGCGCCGAGCCGGGCAGGAGCCCCATCACGGCCATCGAGGTGACCGACTTCCCCGAACCGGACTCGCCGACGATGCCCAGCACCTCGCCCCGCTGCAGCTGGTAGCTCACGCCGCGGACGGCCTGCACCAGGCCGTCGTCGGTGGGGAATCCGACGGTGAGCCCATCGACCTCCAGCACCACGTCGTGCGACGCGCGGGCCACCTCGCCCTCGGTCTGCGCCACCGCGAGCAAATCCTCGGGGCCGGTCATGCACGCACCTTCGTCTGCTGCGGGTCGAGCGCGTCCCGCAGGCCGTCACCGATGAAGTTGATGGTCAGGGCGATCAGGATGATGAACAGGCCCGGGAAGTAGAACAGCCACGGCCGGGTGGTGAGCGCCGTCTGCGCCTCGCTCACGAGGATGCCGAGCGAGGTGTCCGGCGGCCGGACGCCGAAGCCCAGGTAGGACAGCGACGTCTCCAGCAGGATCGCGATCGCCACGAGGACCGTGGCGTTCACGATGATCGACCCGAGCGCGTTGGGCACCAGGTGCCGGAAGATGATCCGCGCGTCACTCGCACCCAGCGCCTTCGCCGCCTCGACGAACTCCTTCTCCCGCAACGAGAGCACGACGCCGCGGGCGACCCGCGAGACGTACGCCCAGTACAGGCCGGCGATGACCACCGAGATGAGCCACCACGAGCCGCCGAAGTTGTGGGCGAGCATGGCGGCGACGGCCAGCAGCGGCAACGTGAGGACGAGGTCGGAGATCCGCATGAGGATCGTGTCGGTGGCCCCGCCGAAGTACCCGGCCACCGCGCCCCAGACCGTGCCGACGACCGTGGAGAACAGCGCGACGAGCACCGCGATCTGCAGCGAGATCTGGGTGCCGCGCAGCACCTGCGCGAACTGGTCCTTGCCCGCTGCGTCCGTGCCGAACGGGTGGGCGAGCGACGGCGCGTCCGACTTGTCCGGCGTGAACTCGCCGAAGTCGTACTGCCACAGCGCGCCGCCGACGTAGGCCAGCAGGACCAGCAGCACGAGCACCACGAGGCTTCCCACCGCGAGGCGGTGCTGCATGAACCGGCGCAGCACGAGCTGGAACTGGCTGCGCTCGGCGACGGTGAACTCGCGGTCGCGCGCCCGGGTACCGGGTTCGGCCGGGGCCGTCACGGGCGTCTCAGGCATAGCGGATCCTGGGGTCGAGGACGGCGTAGAGCAGATCGGCGAGCAGGTTGAACACGATCACCACGGTGGCGGTGATCAGCAGCCATGCCATCACGACGTAGACGTCGTCGGTGCGTATCGCGTTGAGCAGCAGGTCCCCCATCCCCCGCCACTGGAACACGGTCTCGGTGAGCACCGCGCCGCTGATGATGGACGCGAGGTCGAGTGCGGTGACCGTGGTGAGCGGGATCAGCGCGTTGCGCAGGGCGTGCTTGATCATGACCCGCCGCCGCGACAGGCCCTTCGCCCTCGCCAGCCGCACGTAGTCGGTGTTCATCACCTCGAGCATCGCCGAGCGCTGGTAGCGGCTCCACGCGGCGTAGGAGATCAGCGCCAGCGAGATGGTCGGCAACACCATGTGCCCCGCGATGTCGGCCACCTGGGCCCCGAAGCCCTGCGGGAGCGGCACCGAGGAGTCGCCGATGGTGTAGATGATCTGTTCGTCGACCGCGTTGTTGAAGTCGATCCCGGCCTGCTTGAGCAGGATCGCGAGCCAGAACGCCGGCATCGCGAGGAACAGGAAGCCGAGGAACGTGGCCGCGTAGTCGGTCTTGGAGTACTGCTTCACCGCGCTGATCACGCCGATCACGACGGCGAGCACGAGCGCGAGGATCATCGCGACCGCGATCAGGCGCATCGTGATCAGGAAGCGGCCCGCGACCTCGGCCCCGATGTCGAGGTTCGACTGGACCGAAGGGCCGAAGTCACCCCGGAAGAGGCCGGTGAGCCACATCCAGTACCGCTCGAGGACCGGGTGGTCCAGGCGCAGCCGCTGCGCCTCGAGGGCGATGGTCTCCGGCGGCGGTGGCGGGTTGCGCGTCAGCAGGCCGGACAGTGGATTGCCCGACAGTGACGCGAGCATGAAGACGATGAACGTCGAGATCAGCAGGATCGGGAGCGACACCGCGATCCGCCGCACGGCGAAGGCGAGCATGGGGGTCTTCCGGGTGGTGGGTACGGCGGGTGCTCGGGAGGCTACGCCGGTCCGGGGGCGGCCGCCTTCACAGCGACCGCCCCCTTCAGAGGCACTCAGCCTGCCGCGCGCAGGCCCCACTCCTCGATGTTGTAGGTGGGGCCGTCGAGCGAGGAGTTGTTCCGGGCGTTCGCCACTTCGTCCTGCGCCGCGATGATCGTCGGCTTCTGGTACAGCGGCAGCACGTAGGAGTCCTCCGCGAGGATCCGGCCGGCCTCGTTGAGCTTGTCGCGGGCCGGGCCCAGGTCGGTGGAAGTGGCCGCTTCGTGCATGAGCCGGTCGACCTCGGGGTTGTTGTACTCGCCGTAGTTGCTGGACGACGTGCTGTTCCAGGTCTGCTCGGCGTTGCTGAACGACGCGGGCGTCTGCACCCAGGCGAAGACGATCAGGTCGTAGTCGCCGCTGTCGGTGGTGCCACCGAGGTCGTCGGTGGGCACGATCTCCAGGTTGAGGCCGAGCGGCCGGACCTGGGACTGGATCAGCTCCACGGTGGTCTGCCGGATCGCGTTGCCGACCGTGTAGCGGATCCGCAGCGGCGGCACCGCGCGGCCGTCCGGCCTGGTCAGCTGCTGGCCCTCGGCGATGTTCGTGTAGCCGGCCTCGGTGAGGATCTGGCGCGCGAGCTCGACGTCGCCGCTGCCCTGCTCCGGCGGGAGGTAGTCCTCGTAGCCCTCGATGCCCGGCACGAACATGTGGCTCTTGAGCGGCGTGACTTCCTCGTTGAACTGTCCGACGGTGGAGTCGATGATCGATTGCACGTTCGTGGCCGCGAAGATCGCGTCACGGAGCGGCTCGTCGGCCAGGTACTCGTTGCGCAGGTTCAGGTCGAGGTGCTCCCAGGTGAGCCCGAGCCCCTGGTACTGCGACACGCCGGGGATGTTCTGCACCTGCTGCACGAGGTCGACCTGCGGCTGCGGGTAGATGACCTGCACCTCGTCGTTCTGCAGGGCGATCGGCTCCTGCGACGCCTCCGTGATCACGCGCAGGATCAGCTGCTGGAGCGTCGGCTTCGCCGCGCCGTACCACTTCTGGTTCGGGACCAGGGTGAGCGCGACGTTGTCCTGCCAGTCGGACACCTGGTAGGGCCCGCCGCTGTAGGTCGGCACGGTGGCGCCGAACCAGTCCCACGCAGCCTTGAGGCCGGCAGGGGTGTTCAGGTCACCCTGCTGCGCGGCGAGGTGCGCCGGGTAGAGCGGGGTGCCCGAGGCGAAGAGGTTCTTCCAGTCGGCGTAGGGCGTGCCGAACACCACGGTGACGGTCTTGCCGCCGTCCGAGCCGGTGATCGACTCGACCTGGTTGTAACCCGCGTTCTGAGCCGCCGCGCACTCCGGGCAGTCCTTGCCGTTCATCGTCTTCCACTGGAAGACGAAGTCGTCGGCGGTGATCGGCGTGCCGTCGTTCCAGACCGCCTCGGGCCGGATCTTGTACACGATTGTCTGCGGGCTGGTGCTCGTCTGGTCGGCCGAGACCAGCACGTTCTCGTTGAGCACCTGCTTGAGGTCGGGCGTGGTGGTGAAGGTCCAGGGCAGGAACGTCTTGACCGTCATGCCGGTCTCGAAGACGTTGCCCTCCGAGGAGTTCACGTTCCAGTTCGGGACGTTCTTCTCGATCGCGAACGTGAGAGTCCCGCCCTGCTGCATCTGCGCGGCCGGCACCGCGTTGCAGGTGTTCGGGTTGGCCTTGCAGTCCTGGTAGATCCCGCCTTCCGAGGCGTCGCCGTCCTCGCCGCCGCCTCCGCCGCAGGCCGCGAGCACCAGTGTGGCAACCGCCCCGATGGCGGCGAGCGATGCCGCCCTCGATCTCCTCATCGGACTTCCTGACCTCTCTCTGCTGGACCAGCCCGGTCGGGCGTCCTCTCACCACGGCTCGGCGGAACCCGGCCCATGTGACTGACCGGCGCACCGACCCAGGGCACGGTAGGAAGCGCTTTCGCGCCCGTCATCCGCCGCCACTCGATCGTGACCAAAGGGTGACCGGAACCCTACTGAGCGACAACATCTCATTACCTCGCGGTAACTTACTCTTGGGTCACCCCGCCGGGGCCCGCCACGCCGTGGCGCCCGTGAGGGGCCCGGACACGAGCGGTCCTGGCCCGATGCCGGTCACCGCGTCGGCGGCGGGAGTGCTCACCACGAGGTTCACGGGCTGGAACAGCGGGAGGAACGGCAGCTGCGCCCAGAGCACCTGCTCGACGGCCCCCGCCGTCTCCGGGCGGGGGTTGGCCGACACGAGCTCGTCCAGTGCCGGCCGCAGTGCGGGGAAGCAGAATCCCGTGGGTGGGCGCGGCGGGTCGGGCACCACCGTGGTGGGGGCCGGGCAGCCGTAGTCGGAGGCGAGCTCGGTGCCGAGGTCACCGCCGACGGTGCGCGGCAGCACCATCAGGTCGACCTCCACCCCGCCGGGCGCGGCCGGCGGCGCGGACGTGGTGGGGGCCGGGGTGGTCGACGTCGTCACCGGCGCGTCCGGGGACGGGGTCGGCTGAGCCGGCGTGGTGGCCGCGCCCGCGGGCTGGGTGGGCGGCGACGGCGTGGGGCTCGGGCTGGGCGGGACCGCGGGCACCGCGGCCTGCCCGAACAGCTCCACGGCCGACGGCCCGACGAGCGTGACGTCGATACCGGCAGCGTCGAGCTGCTCCGCGACGGCGCGCGCCACGTCGACGTCCTCCAGCCGCTGGTTCGCCGCGCCGACCACGAGCGACACCGGGCCTCCCGCGACCGCCCAGCGGCCGGTCGTCAGGTCCCGGCTCCAGCCCGCGCTCGCGAGCAGCTGGGCCGCGGCGGCCGGGTCGGGGCGCAGGGGTGCGTCCGCGGGCATGGTCGAGGCGTACCCCGGCTGGGACGGCGCCAGGCCGAACGCGTCGACGGGCAGCGATTCGGGGGCCACCGAGGCGCGAATGGCCTCCCGGTCCAGCAGCATCGCGATCCCGCGGCGGACCCGGGCGTCGGCCAGCGGCCCGCCGTCGGCGCGCATCCCCAGCTGCGTCACGATCGGCTTGGGGGCCGGCTGCAGCTTCGGGGCCGGCTGCAGCCCACCGAGCGCGGTGCGGATGGCCGGATCGGCCTCCGGCAGGGCCACGTCGACGTCGCCCGCGGCCAGTGCGGGCGCCAGCTCCTGCGGGCCGAGCCTGCGGAGCAGGAGCTCGTCGAGCACGGTCGGGGTGTCCCAGTACAGGTCGTTGCGGGTGAGCAGCACCTCGCCGCGCGCCCGGTCGACCGAGGTGACCCGGAACGGCCCGCCGGATGCCGGGATGCCGTCGGTGAGCGCGCCCGTCCACGAGCCGGGGGCGTCCTTGAGGATGTGCGCGGGCAGGAGGTCCGAGAACAGGTGCTGCCAGGCCGGGTAGGCGTGGGAGAACACCACGTCGACGGCCTTGCCACCGGCCCGCGACCGCACCTCGGTGATGAGCTGGTAGCCGGCGGCGTCGGCGACGCCCGGCTGGCTGCGCATCTGCTCCCACAGATAGACGAAGTCCTCGGCCGCGATCGGCGCGTTCGTCGACCAGGAGGCCTCCAGGTTGAGCTCGTAGCTCACGGTGAACGGCTCGGTGGCGGTGACCTCGGCGCTCGTGGCGATCGTCCGATCCAGGCGCATCACCCCGTCCGCGTCGGAGCGGAACACCGATGGGAGCACGAGCGTGGCGAGCGCGGTGGCCACCGACGACTGGTGGGCGAGCAGGTGCGGGTTGAAGCCCGCCCCCATGTCGTCCACACCGACCACGACCCGCGTGGGCTCGGGCTGCGGTGTCGGGATCGGGGCGGGCGGCGGGGCCACCGGCTCGTTGGAGCAGGCCGCCAGCGCCACGACGAGCGCCAGGACCAAGGCAGCACAGCCCGACACCCGCATCCTCATGCCCTCCACCGTATGGAGGTGCCGCCGCCTGCGGTCAGCGGGGGTTGCGCGCCCGGGCCCGCTGCCGGGCACGGGTGTGGGAGTCCAGCTCCACCTTGCGGATCCGCACCGAGTCCGGCGTGACCTCGACGCACTCGTCGGTGGCGCAGAACTCCAGCGCCTGCTCCAGGTTGAGCACGGTGGGCGGGGTCAGCTTCACCAGCTCGTCCCCGGTGGAGGAGCGCATGTTGGTGAGCTTCTTCTCGCGGGTGATGTTGACCTCGAGGTCCTCGTTGCGGGTGTACTCGCCGATCACCATCCCGCTGTACACCGGCGTCCCCGGCCCGACGAACAGCACGCCGCGGTCGGAGAGCTGGTCGACCGCGTAGGCGGTGACGGGACCCGAGCGGTCGGACACCAGCGACCCGCGCATGCGGGTGCGCAGCTCCCCCACCCACGGCCCGTAGCCGTCGAAGACGTGGCTCGCGATGCCGGCACCGCGGGTGATCGTGAGGAACTCGGTGCGGAAGCCGATCAGCCCGCGCGAGGGCACCCGGTAGTCCATCCGCACGCGGGTGTCGCCGTGCACCATCTGCACCAGCTCACCCTTGCGGGCGGCGACCAGCTGCGTGACGGCGCCGAGGTGATCGCTGGGCACGTCCACCGACAGCTGCTCGAACGGCTCGTGCAGCTTGCCGTCGATCGTGCGCGTGACGACCTCCGGCTTGCCGACGGTGAGCTCGAAGCCTTCACGGCGCATGGTCTCGACGAGCACGGCGAGTGCCAGCTCGCCGCGGCCCTGCACCTCCCAGGCGTCGGGGCGCTCGGTGGGGAGCACGCGCAGCGACACGTTGCCGACGAGCTCGGCGTCGAGGCGGCCCTTCACCTGGCGGGCGGTGAGCTTGGTGCCCGGGTGCTCGTCGCGCCCGACGAGCGGCGAGGTGTTGATCCCGATCGTGACGGCGATCGCCGGCTCGTCGACGTGGATGCGCGGCAGCGGCACCGGCTGCTCGGGGTCGGCGAGGGTGTCGCCGATCATGACGTCGGCGATGCCCGCCACGGCGACCAGGTCGCCCGCGCTCGCCGACTCGGCCGGCACGCGCTCCAGTGCCTCGGTGCGGAGCAGCTCGGTGATCTTGACGCGGGTGATCGAGCCGTCGGCCTGGCACCACGCCACCTGCTGGCCCCTGCGGATCACGCCCGCCCGGATGCGGCAGAGCGCGATGCGGCCGAGGAAGCTCGTGGCGTCGAGGTTGGTGACGTGGGCCTGCAGCGGCGCGTCCGGGTCGTCGGCGGGCGGCGGCACGGTCTCGGCGATCACGTCGAACAGCGCCTCGAGGCCGGGGTCGGCAGGCAGGTCGCCGTCGGCGGGGCGGATGCGGGAGGCACGGCCGGCCCGGCCGCTCGCGTAGACGACGGGGAGGTCGAGCAGCCGGCCGGTGGTGTCCTCGTCGAGATCCAGCTCGTCGGCCAGTTCGAGGAGCAGCTCGAGGCTCTCGTCGACGACCTCGGCACAGCGGGCGTCCGGGCGGTCGGTCTTGTTGACCACCAGCACGACCGGAAGGCCCGCGGCGAGGGTCTTGCGGAGCACGAAGCGCGTCTGCGGCAGCGGCCCCTCGCTCGCGTCGACGAGCAGCACGACCCCGTCGACCATCGACAGGCCGCGCTCGACCTCGCCGCCGAAGTCGGCGTGGCCCGGCGTGTCGACGACGTTCAGCGTCATGCCGTGCCAGTCGATCGCCGTGTGCTTGGCGAGGATCGTGATGCCCTTCTCCCGCTCGAGGTCACCGGAGTCCATGATCCGGTCGACCACGGCGGCGCGCTCCCCGAACGCGCCCGAGGCGCGGAGCATGGCGTCGACGAGGGTGGTCTTGCCGTGGTCGACGTGGGCGACGATGGCGACGTTGCGCAGCCGGCCGCCCGGTTCGCGGGACGCGCCGGACCGCTGCGCGGGAGCCGCGAGGGTGGATGCTGCTGTGCTCACACTTCACGGTAGCCCGGGGCACGGCCGCACCTGCCGTGGGAGTGAGGACAGCCTCACCTCCGCTCCCCGGTGGAGGGCCCGAAACGGGCACCGAGGTGGTGGAGATCACGTCCACGGCGGGCGTGGTCGTCGCGAGCGCGCCCGGCGGCCGCCGCCAGGAGCGCCCTGCCGGCCAGTGTGGGGTTGCGCCGGTGCGCCGCGAGCACCTCGGCCCAGCCGATCTCGTGCAGGGCGCGGTGGAGCAGCCGTTCACCGGCCGCCCCACCGAGCTCGGCGGCGGCCTCCAGCACGGTGAGCCCGAGAGCGGTCACCGGCAGTCCCCGGTGCTCGGCGCGATCGGCGGCGCCGAGCTGCCGGGGCCACACGGCCACGCCCGTTCGGGCGGGCCGGCGCGCCGACGCGCTCACGCCGATCGTGCGCGGCGCGGCGCCCAGCAGCCCGTGCCACCACGCGGCCGCGGTTCCCGAGAGCACCGCACCCTTGCCGGCCCACAGCACGGCCGCCCACGCCAGTGCCTCGTCCCCCGCACCGAAGCCGGGCACCAGGTAGACGCGCGGATGGAGTGGTCGCCACCGGCGCGTCCGCACCAGCCGGTCCACCGCCGCCGCGCTGAGACCGCCCCGAATCGCCTGCTCGCGGGAGATCACGCCCGCCTGGCGGGCGAGGAGGAGCTCCAGAGCCATGCCGGCACGGACGGAGCCGAGCACGCATCGGTTCCGTCTCGTTCACAGGTGCGAACGGCCTCGATGCCGTCGTTCCGCTCACGTGCCCCGTCTCGGCCGACGCGACCGGTCTCGCCGGGCGCGCCCCGTCGACGGGCGGGTGCGTCAGCCGTTACGGGGTGCAGGGGCCGGCCTGCGGGGCGGCCTCCGTCCCACTCCGGAGCAGGGTCACCAGGTCGGCGGCAACCGCGCGGTCGGCGGGCACCCAGTCGAGGCCGGGGACGTCGGCGGCGTCGACCCAGCGCAGGGCCCCGTGCTCCAGCGGCTCCGGCTCGGGGCTGCCCGGTGCCAGCTCGGCGGTGTGCACCCGCAGCAGCACGTCGGCGAGCGGCAGGTCGGTGCCGAGCCGTCCGGTCACGCGGACGTCGACGCCCAGCTCCTCCCGCAGCTCGCGCACGACCGCGTCGGGCTCCGCCTCACCCTGCTCCACGCGCCCGCCCGGCAGCTCCCAGCGCCCGGCGAGCTCGGCGGGCCGGGTGCGTCGGGCGGCGAGCACGGCGCCGTCCCGCACCACCGCGGTGGCGACGACGACCGGCCGGCCCGTGACCTCCGCCGCCCGCTCGACCAGCACCTCCGCGCGCGCGGCCAGCAGCCGCAGCACGAGCCGCCTGCCGAGCACCACGTCGCCGAGGCGTCCGAGCAGGCCCAGCGGCGACGTCCAGCCGACCTCGTCGAGCAGGAGAGTGCCCGCCGCGGTCTCGGTCAACGTGGTCTGGTGGCTCAACGCGCGCAGCGGCCCGGCCACCAGCACC
The DNA here is from genome assembly GCF_007994075.1 of Pseudonocardia hierapolitana. Taxonomy (NCBI): domain Bacteria; kingdom Bacillati; phylum Actinomycetota; class Actinomycetes; order Pseudonocardiales; family Pseudonocardiaceae; genus Pseudonocardia; species Pseudonocardia hierapolitana. The sequence goes on from NZ_VIWU01000001.1 coordinate 2,386,548, forward strand.
GACTCGAGGCCCGCCTGCGACACGGCCGTGATCCGGGTCCGCAGCGGCACCCGGACGCCGGGGGCCACGCGCACCCCGGACCGGACGGTCTCACCGAGGCACACCAGCCGGCCGGGCGCCGCGAACCGGTGGCCGCAGCGTCGCATCGCCTCCGCCGACACCTCGGCGTCACGCAGGAGACCCGCGACGGTGCGGCGCGGGGCGTCGATCAGCACGGTCGACCGCAGTACGGGCACCGCCCGATGATGTCAGCGGCCCAGCACGAGCACAGATGGGGGCGCTGGGGCCACGACCAGGTGAAATAGCCGCAGGACCGGCGACCGCGGCCCCCTGTCGCTCGTACCGTGATCCACATGGCTCCAGCCGAGCAGGCGCCGATCGCCACTCCCGCATTCGCCGTCGTGCGTCGCGGGTACGACCCCGACCAGGTCGCGTACCACCTCAGCCGGGTCGACGCCGAGATGACGATCCTCGCCGCAGACCGCACCGCAGCCGCAGACCAGGCCGCCCAGCTCGGCCAGCAGCTCGCGTCGTGCCGCAAGGAGCTGGACACCGCGCACGCCGAGATCGAGCGGCTGCGCGGGGAGCTGCGGGCGCTGGCCGGTCCCCCGGACACGATCGACAGCATGAACGAGCGGCTGCAGGTGATGCTGCGGCTGGCCAAGGAGGAGTTCACCGGCCTGCGGGCCGACGTGTCCGCCCAGGCCGCCGCCCACGCAGCGGAGATCATCGCCTCCGTCGGCGCCGAGGGGGGCGACCTGGGGGGCTTCGGTTTCGACGAGGCGGAACTGCGCGGCCCGCGCGACGAGGAGGAGCTCGAGCGGATGCGCCGCGAGGCCGCCGCGGAGCGCGCCCGTCTCGACGACGAGGCCGCCGCCCGGCGGGCCGCCGCCGACGAGGAGTTCCGCCAGATCCTCGCGCTGCGCTGCCGCGAGGCGATGGCGCAGCTGGCGAAGCTGCAGACCGAGGCGATGCGCAGCGCCCGACACGTGATGGACGAGGCGGACGAGCAGGCCCGCACCGTCCTCGCGGACGCCAAGGAAGCGGTGCGGCAGACCGTCGAGGACGCCCAGCGCGAGGTCGACGACCTGCAGCAGCTGCGGCTCCACCTCGCTGCCCAGCTCGACACGAGCCGTCAGCTGCTCGACCGGGCCATCCCGGAGGGGCGGGCCGCAACCAACGGCGACGCGCGCTCCGCCAAGCCGGCCGAGGGGAGGTCGGCAGCGGCCGCCCCGAGCCTCCCGGACCAGGCAGCCGCCCAGCAGGCGACGCCGAGCGCGCCTGCCCCCGCCGACCAGCCGCCGCCCGGTGCGGGATCGGCGGCGACGCAGGCCGCGCCGCCCGAGGCGCCGGTCGCCCCCGCGGCACCGGTCGCCCCCGCGGCACCGGTCGCCCCCGCGGCATCGGTCGCCCCCGCGGCATCGGTCGCCCCCGCGGCACCGGTCAGCACCGAGGCACCGGTCACCACCGAGGCACCAGCCGCCGACCAGGGCCGCCAGCACCAGGCCGAGCACGCCCCGCCGGCGCAGGTCCCGCCGGCGCAGGTCCCGCCGGCGCAGGTCCCGCCGGCGCAGGTCCCGCAGGCGCACGTCCCGTCCCCGGCCGAGCAGCCGCTTCCCCCGCCCATGCTGCCTGCGCGCGCCGTGCCGCCCGGATGGCCGATCCAGCCCGGTGCGCTCGCGGTGCCGCAGGTGGGCGCCGCCGAGCCGCACGACCACACCCAGTCCGGGCTGGCCGACCTCGGGCTCGTCCCGGCCGACGGCCCCCGTGCCCAGCCGATGCGCATCCCCCCGCGCGACCCCGAGACCTCGGACGTGCCGGGCCCGTCCCGCATCCCGGTCGAGGAGCAGGACCAGCAGGTCGCACCCCCGCGCCGCTACCCCTGACGTGCATCGGCGCGCGACTCGCGGCGGCGGAACGCCCGACTCACCGTGACGAGATGTCGGACTCGCCCACACCTGCGCGAGTCCGACGTTCGAGCACGGCGAGTCCGACGAACGCGCACGGCGAGTCGTGCGTTCGAGCGCGATGAGCCGCGCGCGTTCCGACGGAGCGTGGGCTCAGGTCGTCCGGCTGTTCAGCGTGGGCCAGCGCACCTCGATGCGTCCGCCACCGGTGGGCGTCGCGCCGGCGGACACGACGCCACCGCGGCCGTGCACGAGGGCCGCGACCAGCGCCAGCCCGAGCCCGGCCCCGCCGCCCGCCTCCGGCGAGAGCCGCACGAACCGGTCGAAGATCCGCTCACGGTCGGCGGCGGGGATGCCCGGCCCGTCGTCCTCGACGAGCAGCCGGACCACCCGCCCCGCGGGCAGGATGCTGATCCGCACCAGGGACCGGGCGTAGCGCCGCGCGTTGGAGATGAGGTTGTCCAGCACCAGGGCCACCTCCGACGGGCTCGCCCCGACCTCGGCCGGGGTGGGCGCCACGAGCTGCAGCACCGGGTCGTCGAGGCGGCCGCAGCCGGGACCGCCGCCCGCCCGGACGATGGCGGCCTGTGCGGCGGCGACGAGGTCCACCGGCTGGGCGGGCGGGCGCTGCCCGGCGTCGGCACGGGCGAGGGCGAGCAGGTCGGAGAGCAACGTCGTGAGCCGCGTCGCCTCGTCGACGACGGCCCGCAGCGTCTCGTCCGTGAGCTCCGGGTCCGGGTGGGCGACGGCGACCTCCGCCTGGGCCCGGATCGCGGCCACCGGGGAGCGCAGCTCGTGGGCGGCGTCGCCGGTGAACCGCTCGAGCCGGGTCACCGCCTCGTCCCGCCGGGCGAGCAGGGCGTTGAACTCCTCGGCGAGCGCGCGCAGCTCGTCCTGGGCACCCGGCACCGGCAGGCGCTCCCCCGGCGGGAGGGCCGCGGCGGCCACGCGCATCCGGTCGACGGGACGCAGGGCGGCCCGGGTGGCGGCCCACGCCGCGAGCGCGACCACCGCGGCCACGATCAGCGCGCCGACGACGAACCCGACAGCGGCGTTCGCCAGCAGGATGGCCCCGCCCACGAGGTCCGAGGTCACGACGACGAGCCGGGGCGAGCCGTCCGGCATCACGGCGGGCACGGCGAGCCAGCGGCGCAGCTCCCTGAAGTCGCCGACGACGAACGCGTCGCCGGACGCGAGCGCGCGGGTCTGGTCGGGTCGCAGCGGCAGCTCCGGGCCGCCGTCGACGGGCACGCCGGACATGTCGACGACGCGCAGCTCGAACCTGCGGACCTGGGCGGGCGGTGTGCCGGCAGCCAGCTGCTCGGCCACTACGCGGGCGTCTGTGCGCAGCTCGGCGTCGGCGGCACCGAGCATCGTCTCGTACAGCATGCTGACGCCGAGCCTGCTCAGCGCGAGCATGCCGATCAGCGCGACGCACCCGACCACGAGCGTGATGCGCAGGCGCAGCGGGCGGGCCGACCACCACTGCCGGAGCTTCACGGCGACTCGACGATGTACCCGTAGCCGCGGACGGTCTTGAGCACGTGCCCGGCACCCACGCCGTCGAGCTTGCGCCGCACGTACCCGACGTAGACCTCCACGACGTTGCGGCTGGCGGCCTGCTCGTCGCCCCACACGAGCCGCAGGAGCTCGTCCTTGGCGACCGCCGTGTCCGGCCGGCTGGCGAGGGCGTGCAGCAGGGCGAACTCGCGGGGCGACAGCTCCACGACGTCGCCGTGCCAGCTCACGGAGCGCGCGACCGGGTCGACGAGCAGCGGACCGAGCCGCACGCGCTGGCCGGTGCGGCCGAGCGCCGCGTCGCGGCGGCGCAGCATGGCCCGCAGCTGGGCCACGAGCACCACGAACGCGAACGGCTTGACCAGGTAGCCGTCGGCGCCGAGGTCGAGGCCGTCGGCCTGGTCGAACTCGCCGTCCTTCGCCGACAGCAGCAGCACCGGGGTGTCCACGCCGGCCGCCCGCAGCTGTTCGAGCACCCGGTAACCGGAGAGCCCGGGGAGGATGATGTCGAGCACGACCGCGTCGAAGCTCCCGGTGAGGGCAGCTTGCAGCCCGGAGTGGCCGTCACCGACGGCGACGACCTCCATGCCCTCGGCCGTCAGGCCGCGCGCGACGGCCGTCCGAATGCCGGGCTCGTCGTCCACCACAAGCACGCGCGCCACGTTCGATTGCCTCCGCTTCGCTCCGGCGGGCTCGCGGGCCTTCGAGGCGCAGTCCTGCCCGCTCGCGGCGGACGCTACCCGTATCCCGAATCCGCACACCTCAGAACACTCTCAGCGCGCGTCCGTCACGCTATGCCCCATGGCCACCGCACGCAGCAACAGGTTGGGACGCACGGCCGCCGCCGGTATCGCGGTGGCGGGTGCGGTCGGGCTGGGCATGCTGGCGGTTCCGGCGGGGGCGGGCGCGCAGCCGGCGCTCCCGCCCGTCGAACCCGAGGAGCTGGTCCGGTCGGTGCTCGCCGCCGATCCGCAGCCGCTCGCCGGCGCGGTCGAGCTGGAGAACGGGCTCGGTCTGCCCGCGCTGCCGGGCGTGCCGCAGGCCGCGAACGGCACGAGCACGGCACGGATCTGGTCCGACGGCGACCGCCGTGGCCGCGTCCAACTTCCCACCGAGACGGGTGAGCGCACGCTCGTGTCGGACGGCGAGACGTTCTGGTCGTGGAACTCGGAGGACCGCACGGTGCGGCGGATGCCGGAGGGTGAGCACGAGCGCGACACCGCGAACGCCGACCCGGGCGCCGCCGCGGCCGAGGCGATCGCCAAGCTGCGGCCCACGAGCGTGATCAGCGTCGACGGCACGTCGGAGGTCGCAGGCCGCCCGGCCTACGACCTGGTGCTCGCGCCTGCGTCGACCGAGCGCACGCTCCTGCGGGAGGTCAGGGTGGCGGTGGACGCCGAGCACCGGATGCCGCTGCGGCTCACCGTGCTGGCCACGGGATCGGCTGATCCCGCCCTGCAGATCGGGTTCACCGACATCGGGTTCGGTCCCCAGGATCCGGAGCTGTTCCGGTTCACCCCACCGCCCGGGGCCACGGTCGAGGACGCGCGGCGACCCGATGGACACCGCGCCGGGGACGCCGAACCGACCACGGTGGGCGACGGCTGGGACACTGTGTTCGTGGCCACCGCTCCGGGACCGGACGCCGAACGCCCTGAGGGCCTCCCCGAGCTCGGCGAGCTGGGCCGCCCGATCAACGGGCCATGGGGCAGCGGGCGCTTGATCACGAGCGCGGTGGCGAGCGTGGTCGTCACCGACGACGGCCGGATCGCCGCCGGGGCCGTTCCCGAGCAGGTACTCACCGAGGCGTTGACCCGGTGACGGCCATTCCATCGGTGGACGCGGCGCCCGCTCCGGCGGGCGCCGCTCCCGTAGGGGCGGTCGCGGCGCGGGCGATCGGGTTGCGGAAGGAGTTCGGCCGCACCGTCGCGGTGGACGGCATCGACCTCGAGGTCCCGACGGGTTCGGTCCTCGGGATGCTCGGCCCGAACGGCTCCGGCAAGACCACGCTGATCCGGATGCTGCTGGGTCTCAGCCGGCCCACCGCGGGCTCGGCGGAGCTACTCGGACATCCGGTGCCCGACGGCATCAATCGCGCGCTGCCGCACGTCGGCGCGCTCGTCGAGGGCCCCGGCTTCCACCCGTTCCAGTCCGGGCGGGAGAACCTGCGCCGGGCGGCGGCCATGGAGCCGCTGCTGGGTCGGGGCGAGATCAGGAACGCCGTGGACGTGGCGCTGAAGCGGGTCGGGCTCGCCGACGCCGCCGACCGCCGTTACCGGACCTACTCGCTCGGCATGAAGCAGCGCCTCGGCCTCGCGGCGGTGCTGCTGCTGCCGCGCAGGCTGGTCGTGCTCGACGAGCCGACCAACGGGCTGGACCCGGCCGGCACCCGCGACGTCCGGCGGATCATCGCCGAGCTGCATGCCGCGGGCACGACGGTCATCGTGTCCTCGCACCTGCTGGCCGAGGTCGAGGCCACGTGCACGCACGTGGCGGTCCTGCAGGCGGGCTCGCTCGTCGCGGCGGGCGAGCTGCGCACCTTGCTGGCGGCGGGGGCCACCGGCCTCGTCATCGCCACCCCGGACATCGACCTGGCGCTGCGCACGCTGCGCGGTGCGGGTGCCACCGCCTACCGGGCCGAGCGCACCAGCTCCGAGGAGCAGGCCGTGGTGGTCGGCGACGACGGACCGCCCGCGCCCGAGCTGATCGCGCTGCTCGTGCGCGCGGGCGTCTCGGTGCACGAGGCCCGCCGCAGCCGGACCAACCTGGAAGAGCTCTTCGCACGGCTGACCGAGGAACCTGCGTGACGACTGCTGTACTCCCCCACGCCGACACCCCGCGCGGCGTCCCGGTGAGCCGCCTGCTCGGCTCCGAGCTGCGCTGGGTGCTGCGCCGCCCGCGGACGCTCGTGATGCTCGGCGTGTTCGCGCTCATCCCCGTGCTGATCTCGATCGGCGTGGCGGTGGCGGACGCGGGCGACGGCCCGGGTCGCGGCCTGATCGGCGCCGTCGCGGGCAACGGGCTCGTGCTGCCGGTCGTCGCGATCACGGTCTCCCTCGCGCTGCTGCTGCCGCTGGCCGTCGCGATGGTGGCGGCCGACGCTATCGCGGGCGAGGCCGCGCAGGGCACGCTGCGCGGGCTGCTGCTCGCGCCGGTCGGGCGCCTGCGGCTGGTGGGCATGAAGGCGGTCGGCGTGCTCGTGGTCGCGACCCTCGCCGTGCTCGCGCTGGCCGTGGTGGGCGTCGTCGCGGGGATGGTGATCGTGGGCCGGCCCGAGGGGCAACTCGTCACGCTGTCCGGCACCACACTCGGGCTCGGCGACGCGCTCGGGCGGGTCGGGCTGGTCGTGGCCTGGACGATCGGGCAGCTGGCCGCGGTCGGCGCCGTGGCGCTGGCCGTCTCAGCGCTCACCGAACACCCGTCGGTGGTGGTCGCCTCCGTGCTGGGCGGGCTGATCGTGTTCGGGGTGCTGTCCGCCATCCCGGCGCTCGAGTGGCTGCAGCCCTACCTGCTCACCACCGGCTGGACCGCGGGCGCCGATGTCCTGCGCGACCCGATGCCCCTCGACGGCCTGGTCACGAGCACCCTGCGAGCCCTCTGCTACCTGGCGGTGGGCGCCGGTCTCACCGTGTTCCGGATGCTTCGCCGCGACGCGTAGCACCCTCCCCGCCGTTCGTCAGGCGAGTCGCTCGGCGATCGCCCCCGCGAACGCGTCCGGCGCCTCCACGGGCGCGAAGTGACCCACGCCGTCCAGCGGGCGCAGCTCGACATCCGAGAAGAACCGTCCGAGCCGGTCGGACCACGACCGCGGGAAGAGCGGGTCGTGCTCGGGCCACAGCACGGTGGTGGGCACGGCGAGCCGGTCGGCGGGTGCCGGTGCGCGTTCCGCGAGCGACCGCGCGATCGCGCCGGACCCGGCCCGGTACCAGTTGATCGACGCGACGAACGCGCCCGGGCGCCCGTAAGCCGCCGCCAGGCGGTCGAGCTCGTCCGGGTCGGGCTCGAAGCCGGGCCCGGACCAGTGCGACCAGAAGTGCGCGAGGTACGCACGCACCGCGGAGCGAGAACCGTCGAGCAGCTGCTCGGCGAGGTCGAGGCCGTGGAAGGCCTGGTACCAGAACTCCCGCTGGGCGTCCGGCGTCAGCACCCGCTCCCCGATGCCGGGCAGCGGAGGGGCGACGACGAGCGCCCGCACGAGATCGGGTCTCGCCGTGGCCGCGGCTTGGGCGATGCGCGACCCGATGTCGTACCCGGCGAGGACCGCGGGGCCGATCTCCAGCTCCTCGACGAGCGCCAACACGCTGCGGGCCTGGGCCTCGGCCGCGAAGTCGGCGGGAGCGGCGCCGGCCGGGCGCTGCGAGTCGCCGAACCCCCGCAGGTCCGGCACGACGACCCGGCAGCGGCCGGACAGCCGCGCCACCACCTCACGGTGGTCCTTGCGGTCGCCGGGCCAGCCGTGCAGCAGGACGGCGGCGTCGCCCGCACCCGCGTGGTCGTCGTAGGCGAGTCGGAATCCCTCAACCGGGGAGCTGATCGGCACGATGGCACCGTAAGCGGGAGAATGGGGCCATGCCCAGGCTGTTGGACGACGACGAGATCGCTGCTGCTCTCGGGGGCCTCACCGGCTGGGAGCGTGACGGCGCCGCGCTGGTGCGCATCGCGGAGCTGCCGTCCTTCCCCGCCGCGATCGCGGTGGTGGACCGCGTCGCCGCCACCGCGGAGGAGCGCGACCACCACCCCGACATCGACATCCGCTGGCGCACGCTCACGTTCCGCTGCTCCACCCACTCCGTGGGCGGCATCACGGAGCTGGACGTGGCGTTGGCCGAGTCGATCTCGCAGGAGATCGACGCGGCCAACGCTTGAGGGGTCAGTCCGCGAGGGCGGGGGCGCGGCGGGTGCTCGCCCGCAGGGAGAACATCAGGCCGACGACCACCAGGCCGAGCGCTGCGCCGACCTCCGGCAGGGCGAGCACGCCCACGGTGCCGATCACGGCGCCGCCGAGCACGCCTGCGAGGCCCATGCCGAGGTAGATCGCCGATGCGTTCAGCGACAGGACCAGCCCGCCGGTCGGGGCCAGCTCCAGCAGCAGGCTCTGCACCGGCGGGTTGAACGACCAGGTGAACACGCTCCAGACGAACAGGGCGAGCGCCGCGCCGACGGCCGTCGTCGCGGTCAGCGGCAGCGTCGCGATCATGATGATGAAGCCGGCGAGCGTGGCCAGTAGCGTCGGGATGCTGCCGAAGCGGTCGGTGGCGCGGCCGCCCCACGCGTTGCCGACGATCGCGCCGAGACCGTAGGCGAGCAGCAACCCGCCGATGGTGGAACCGGCGAGCCCGGTGGTGGCGGTCAGCAGCGGCACGACGTAGATGTAGACGCTCATCGTCGCGACGACCCCGAGCACGGTGATCGCCAGCAGCGTGAGCACGCGACGGTCGGCCGCGACGGCGAACCGCTCCCGCAGCGCGACGGCGGGTGACCCGGCCAGCAGCGGCAGCTGCGTCCGCACGGCCAGCGCCGTGACGAGGCTGACGGCCGCGACCACGGCGAACACTCCGCGGTACCCGATGCTGCCCGCGAGCAGGGAGCCGATCGGCACCCCGAGCGCGAGGGCGACGGTGAGGCCGCCGAACACGATGGCCACGGCGCGCCCCCGCTCGGCCGGCGGGCGAAGGGCGGTGGCGAAGAGCGTGGCGGCCGGCGTGTACGCGGCGGCGCCGAGCGCCGCGACGATGCGCCCGCCGAGCAGCAGCGGGTAGGTCGTGGCGACCGCGGAGATCGCGTTGCCCAGCGCCGCCACGAGCAGGGCGATCAGGAGCAGCCGCCTGCGCTCCCAGCGCGCGGTGATCGTCGCGAGCAGCGGGGCGCTCACCGCGTAGGCGAGCGCGAAGGCGGTGGTGAGCTGTCCGGCGGCGGTGACGGAGACGTCCAGCTCGGCGCTGACCGCGGGCAGCACGCCCGCGACCACGTAGGCGCTCGTGCCGACGGCGAACGCCCCGGCGGCGAGCAGGTAGGTGCGTGCGGACATCAATGGGCCTTCCCCCAGCGAAACAAGTACGACGGTCACCGTACTACGACAGTGGTCGAACTTCGATACCCGTCGTACTATTTCTCCATGCCCACCGTCGAGCAGCAGACCCAGCTGCCCCAGCCGGCCCGCGAGGAGATCCGGATCGAGCAGGTACTGGCCGCGCTCGGCGATCCGGTGCGCCTGCTGTACGTGCGGGAGCTCGCCAAGACGCCCACCGTCGGCGTGGCGTGCGGGACGATCCCGCTCCCGGTCACCAAGTCCACGCGCACCCACCACCTGCGGATCCTGCGCCAGGCCGGGGTGATCAGCATGCGCGCGGAAGGCACGCGCCGGATCGCCTGCCTGCGCCGCGACGACCTGGACGCCCTCTACCCGGGCTTGCTGGACGGGATCCTGGGCGCCCCCCACTGAGGCCGGGAGGCCTCGTCAGAAGCGGCGGTTGGCCAGCACCGGCACCGTGGCGCGCGCCTTCTCGACGGCGTCCAGATCGAGGTCGGCCACCAGCAGGTCGGGCTCCGCACCGAGCTGGGCCTGGATGCTCCCCAGCGGGCCGACCACGGCGCTCGCGCCGATTCCGGTGGGGGCCTTGCCCGCCTCCCGGCCCGCGGTGGTGGGGTCGGCCTGGTCGCATGCGGCCACGAAGGCCGTGCTGTCCAGCGCCCTGGCGCGCACCAGCAGGTCCCACTGCTCGCGCTTGCCCGGTCCGGCCCCCCACGAGGCCGGCACCACCACGACCGTGGCACCGCTCCCGGCGAGCGTCTGGAACAGGCCTGGGAACCGCAGGTCGTAGCAGGTGGCGAGGCCGACTGTGACCCCGCGGACGACGATGGTCACGGGCTTGGTCCCGGCAGCCACGGTGCGCGACTCGGCGAACCCGAACGCGTCGAAGAGGTGGATCTTGTCGTAGCTCGCCTCCACGCCCCCACCGGTGACGAGGAGCGTGTTGTGGACGCGCCCGTCGGTGGCGGGCGTGAACATCCCGGCGACGACCGGGATATCCGCGTCGGCGGCGATCTCGCGCACGCGCTGCGCCCACGGCCCCGAGAGCGGCTCCGCGATCGGGCCGAGGGGGTGACCGAAGGCGCACATGGTGGCCTCGGGGAAGACGACGATGTCGGCCGCGGCCGCCGCGGCCCGCTGCACCCCGTCCGCGACGAGGCCGAGGTTCTCGGCCGGGTCGGCCGTTGCAGCGATCTGAGCGAGGGCGATCCGCACGAAACCTCCAGTTAATGTATACCTGTTGCATGCAGCAGGTCTCCGGCCGTGAGCGCGCCTACCGCCACCTGCGGGAGACGGTCCTGGTCGATCCTGCGGTACAAGGAACCTTCCTCAACGAGGTCGACCTCGCCCAGGACATCGGCGTGTCCCGCACCCCCGTGCGGGAGGCCCTGCTCCTGCTCGTCGCCGAGGGCCTGGTCGAGATGGTGCCCAAGCGCGGAGCGTACGTGCCTCCGCTGTCCGGGCGGCAGATCCGCGAGCTGATGGAGCTGCGAACGCTGCTCGAACAGCACGCTGCGTCCGTGACCCTCGCGCAGAGGTCGGTCCCCCTCGAGGCCATGCGGGCCGCCCTCGCCGAGCAGGAGCACCTGTTGGCCGCCGAGCCCTGCGACCCGCACGTGTTCATCGAGTGGGACCGGAAGTTCCACCAGTCCCTCGTCGACGCGGCCGGCAACGAGCTGATCGCCCGCACCTACGCAGGCCTGCGCACGCGCCAGGTGCGCGTCGGGGTCGCCGCGCTGTTCCGGACGACCGACCGGCAACGGGCCGTCTGCGTGGAGCACGGCCGCATCGTCGACGCACTGCAGTCCGGCGACGAGGCGGCCGCGCACGCGGCGATCTCCGACCACCTGCGGATCACGCAGCGGCTGTTCCTCGAAGCGTGACGAGGTACTCCTCGTCCTCGGCCGGGTCGGGCGCGCGACCCAGCGCCAGCCCGCCGAGCGTGAGCAGCGACGCGACGAGCACGTAGATGGCCACCGGCACCCACGTCCCCCACGCGCCCAGGAGCGCGGTGAACGCCAGCGGGGCGATCGCCCCGCCGAACACGCCGGCGATCGTGTACGCGAGCGAGCTGCCCGTGTAGCGCAGGCGGGGGTTGAACTGCTCGGTGATGAAGGCCGCCTGGGGCCCGTACATGAACGAGTGCAGCGCGAGCCCCACCACGACACCGATGATCAGGACCGGCGTCGAGCCGCTCCCGATCGCCGGGAAGAACACGAACGGCCAGACCGCGGCTCCCGCGGCCGCGATCGCGTACACCGCCCGACGGTTCACCCGGTCGGACACGGCCCCGGCCAGGGGGATCAGCCCGAGCTGGCAGGCCGACCCGACGAGGATCGCGGTGAGCACCTGACCGCGCGACATGCCGGCCGCTGTGGTGGCGTACGTGATCACGAAGACCGTGAACAGCGCGTAGGTGACGTCGGGGCCGATCCGGCAGAGGACCCCGGCGAGCAGGCCGCGGCCCTGGGTGCGGAACACGTCGCCGATCGGGGCCGCGGGCTGCTCGCCGCGTTCCTGGATGGCGCGGAACACCGGCGTGTCCTCCAGCCGCAGCCGGATCCAGAGCCCGAACGCCACCAGCACCGCCGACAGCAGGAACGCCAGGCGCCAGCCCCAGCCGAGGAAGGCCTCGTCGGTCAGCACGGCGCTCAGCAGCGCCAGCACGCCGTTGGAGAGCAGGTTGCCTGCGGGCGGGCCGACCTGTGCCGCGGACGACCAGAAGCCGCGCTTGCGCGGGTCGCCGAACTCGCTCGACAGCAGTACTGCGCCGCCCCATTCGCCGCCGACGCCCACGCCCTGCGCGAAGCGCAGCAGCACCAGGATGATCGGCGCGGCCACACCGATCGTCCCGTAGGTGGGGAGCAGGCCGATCAGGAACGTCGCGACCCCGATCAGGAGCAGCGTCAGCACGAGCACCTGCTTGCGCCCGATCACATCGCCCAGGCGCCCGAACACGAACCCGCCCAGCGGGCGCGACACGTAGCCGACGGCGTAGGTCGAGAACGCCAGCAAAGCGCCGGTGAGCGGGTCGGAGTCGGGGAAGAACAGCTGCGGGAAGACCAACGCAGCGGCCGCGGAGTAGACCGCGAAGTCGTACCACTCGAGCGATGTGCCGGTCAGGCTCGCCGTGAAGGCCTTGACCAGCGAGCGCCGGTCGATCTCCGGGGGCATGCGCTCCTCCTGTCAGGTGGCGGATCGCGTCATACTTCATGTATACAAGCCGCATGCGCAAGTCCTGGATGACCGAGCTCGCCTTCGACCTGCCCGACGGGACGTCCGTCCCCGTCGCCGTCACACGCCTGCTCAACGCCGGGTACGCCGGGCGCGAGCAGGACGAGGTCGCCGCCCACGTGGCGGAGCTCGCCGAGCTGGGCGTGCCGGCTCCCTCCGTGACACCGGCCCTGTACCCGGTTGCGCCCTACCTCGCCGCCCAGGCCGACACCGTCCCGGTGCAGCACGGCCGCACCTCCGGCGAGGCCGAGTGGGCGCTCGTCGTGGCGGGCCCGGAGGACCTGCTGCTCACGGTCGCATGCGACCACACCGACCGCGCACTCGAGGTGCACGGGGTCGCGTGGAGCAAGAACGCGGGCCTCGACGTGCTCGGTAGCGGTGCGTGGCGCCTCTCCGACGTCGAGGACCACCTCGACGAGCTGCGCCTGCGCGCGTGGGTCACGCACGACGACGGCGCCGAGCAGCTGATCCAGGACTCCCCGCTCGCCGCGCTGCTGCCCCCGCGGTACTGGCTCGACGAGATCCCCCAGCTGCTCGAACCGGGCACGGTGCTGCTGTCGGGGACGGTCGCGATGCTGCCGGGAGTGGACCAGTTCGCCGACCGCTGGCGCGTCGAGCTCGCCGACCCCGTGACCGGGCACACGCTCGAACTGGGCTACGGCGTGGAGCGCATGCCCGAGCCGATCGGGTAGGGTCGCGGCCGTGCAGCGCTGGAACTACTGGTTTATCCGACCGGCCCGGGAGGGGTCGGCGGGCGAACCGCTGCGCTGACCTTCAACCCCGAGCCGGATCCCGAGCCGGCTCGGCGGGTTTCTCGACGGGCGCGGCTCGCCTGAACCAGAGAGCGCCGTCATGAGCCTCATCGCCGTCCCCGCGCTGGACGAGTACCGCACCACCCGGATCAGCCCGCTGCTGTCCCCGTCCCTGCTGCGCCACGAGCTCCCCGTCGACGAGACGGTCGCGGACACCGTCACGAGATCGAGGGCCGAGGTCGTCGACATCCTCGACGGGCGCGACGACCGGCTCGTGGTCGTCGTCGGGCCGTGCTCCATCCACGATCCCGAGGCCGCGATGGACTACGCGCGCCTGCTGGCCGCGCACACCGAGCGCGTGGCGGGCGAGCTGCGGGTCGTCATGCGCGCGTACTTCGAGAAGCCGCGCTCGACGGTGGGCTGGAAGGGCTTGATCAACGACCCCGGCCTCGACGGCACGTACGACGTCAACCGGGGCCTGCGCACCGCGCGCCGACTGCTCCTGGACGTCTCGGCGCTCGGCCTCCCGGTCGGCTGCGAGTTCCTCGACCCGATCACCCCGCAGTTCCTCGCCGACGTCGTGAGCTGGGGCGCGATCGGCGCCCGCACGGCCGCGAGCCAGGTGCACCGCCAGCTCTGCAGCGCTCTCTCGATGCCGGTCGGGATCAAGAACCCGACGGACGGTGACGTGCAGGTCGCGATCGACGGCGTCCGTGCCGCCGCGGCCAGCCACGTCTTCATGGGCATCAACCCGGACGGCCTGGCCGCCCTGATCACGACCACCGGCAATCCGGACTGCCACGTCATCCTCCGCGGCAGCACCAGCGGCCCCAACCACGACGCGGCGTCGGTGGCCGCCGCACTGGAGCGGCTGCGCGGCGGTGGGCTTCCCGCGCGGGTGATCGTGGACGCCAGCCACGGCAACAGCGGGAAGGACCACGTCCGGCAGGCGGGCGTCGTGCACGAGCTGGCCGAGCGGATCGGCGCAGGCGAGGAGGGCATCGCCGGGGTGATGATGGAGAGCTTCCTGGTGGCCGGCCGACAGGATCTGGGCCCGGAGATGACCCGGGGCCAGAGCATCACCGACGCGTGCATGGACTGGGACACGACGGCATCGCTCCTGGACGAGCTGGCGGCAGCGGTGGCGGCCCGGCGGGGCTGAGCGTTCCCGCCGAGCCAGCCGCCCCACTGGTCACCCGCCGACCTCCGCCAGGCGGCGAGTCAGGAAGCGGCGTTCCGCTTCGGACTCCGTCAGCGACAGGGCCTCCCGGTACGCCTCCGCCGCCTCGGCCCGACGGCCCAGGCGGCGCAGCAGGTCGGCGCGGGTGGCCTGGACGTGCCGGTAGCCGGTCAGTTCATCGCCCAGCTCGTCGACGAGCGCGAGGCCCGCTTCCGGACCGTGCGCCATCGCCACGGCGACGGCCCGGTTGAGCCGCACCACCGGTGACGGGGTGAGCTCGGCGAGCCGGCCGTAGAGCGCGGCGATCTGGAGCCAGTCGGTGTCGGCCGCGCGCTCGGCGCGCGCGTGGCAGGCGGCGATGGCCGCCTGCACCTGGTACGGACCCGGCTCACGACGGCGCAGCGCGGCGTCGAGCAACGCGAGCCCCTCGACGATCTCGTCGCGGTTCCACCGGCTGCGGTCCTGGTCCTCGAGGGTCACCGGCTCGCCGTCGGCGTCGAGCCGCGCCGCTCGCCGCGAGTACTGCAGGAGCAGCAGGGCCGTCAGGCCGAGCACCTCGGGATCGTCGGGCATCAGCGCGGCGAGGATGCGGGCGAGACGGATGGCCTCGACGCAGAGGTCGTGCCGCACGAGGTCGGCTCCGGCCGCGGCCGAGTAGCCCTCGTTGAACAGCAGGTAGACGACGCCGAGCACGCCCACGAGCCGGTCGGGCAGGAGGTGGTCGGGCGGCACCCGGTACGGGATCCCGGCCCCGCGGATCTTGCGCTTCGCCCGCACGATCCGCTGGGCCATCGTCGCCTCCGGCACGAGGAACGCCCGCGCGATCTCCGCCGTGGTCAGCCCCGTGAGCGTGCGCAGGGTCAGCGCCACCCGACCCTCCAGTGGGAGCGCGGGGTGGCAGCAGGTGAAGATCAGCCGCAGCCGATCGTCCTGCACGGCGCTCCCGTCGCCGTGGTCCTCGGACCCGACCGGCATCGCCGCCACCTCCCTGAGCTTCGCGGCCTCGATCTTGCTGCGCTTGATCCGGTTGAGCGCCACGTTGCGCGCGGTGGTGGTGAGCCACGCTCCCGGGTTGCGCGGGACGCCGTCGCGCGGCCACCGGGCCAGCGCCTGCGCGACGGCGTCCTGAGCGCACTCCTCAGCGAGGTCCCAGTCGCCGGTCATCCGGATCAGGGTGGCGACCACGCGGCCCCACTCGTCGCGGAACGCGGCGGTGACCGCGGCCTCGGCGTCCGTCATTCCTGGTCGAGCGGCCAGACCGGCCGGATCTCCATCGTTCCCTGCCGGGCGTTCGGGTGCTTGGACGCCACCTCGATGGCCTCGTCGAGGTCGGCGCACTCCAGCAGGTCGAAGCCGTACATCTGCTCCTTGGTCTCGGCGAACGGCCCGTCGGAGATCAGCACCTCCCCGCCCCGCACGCGCACGGTCGTGCTGTCGGACTGGGGCCGCAGCCGGTTGCCCTGCAGCCGCACACCGCGGGCGTCCATCTCCGCCACCCACTGCTCGATGGTGTAGCCCCCGCGGTCCTCCGGCGCCACCTCGTCGCCGTCGACACCGCAGATCAGAAGCAGGTACTGCATCTCGGATCCTCCTCGTTCTCGTCGGTCACCACTACGACAACCGGGATCGCCCGAAATCGACACCAGCTTGACATGCAAGTAGCCACTTGCCTATAAAGGCTCGTGTCCGATCCGCTCTTCAAGGCGCTCGCCGACCCGACGAGACGGGTGATCCTCGACGAGCTCACCCAGAAGGACGGCCAGACGCTGTTCGAGATCTGCGGTCGCCTGACGATGAAGCACGGGCTCGGCTCGTCGCGGCAGGCGATCTCCCAGCACCTGGCCGTCCTCGAAGAGGCCGGGCTGGTCACCACACGGCGCGAGGGCCGCTACAAGTTCCACCACCTCGACACCACCCCACTGCGCTCGATCGTCGAGCGCTGGCCGATCCAGTAGAGGAGCCTCGATGCTCACGATCAACGTCACGAGCGTTTTCGTCGACGACCAGGCGAAGGCGCTGGCCTTCTACACCGATGTGCTCGGCTTCGTGAAGAAGACCGACGTCCCGGCGGGCGGTGCGCGCTGGCTCACCGTCGTCTCCCCCGCGGCCCCCGACGGTGTCGAGCTACTGCTCGAACCGGACGGCCACCCGGCGGCGAAGCCCTTCAAGGAGGCGCTCGTCTCGGACGGCATCCCGTTCACGTCGTTCGCCGTCGAGGACGTGCAGGCCGAGTACGAGCGGCTGACGGCAGCGGGCGTGCGGTTCGTGCAGGAGCCGACGGATCTGGGACCGGTCGTCACGGCCGTCTTCGACGACACCTGCGGGAACCTCATCCAGATCGCTTCCGAGAAGGGCTAGCCTGACCCCAGCACGCGGGACAGATTCGCGCTAGGTGGAAGGGTTGGCGCGTCTCCTCGATCTGCCCGGAGACGCCCGGTGTCCTACCGCGAACTCGTACGTGCCGTTCCGCTGCCGTTCCTCCTCGTCGGCCTGATCGCCCGGCTGCACTACCCGATCATGCCGATCGGCACGCTCACCCTCCTCCACACCGCGACGGGCAGCCACACGTTCGCCGGTGCCACAACCGCAGCGCAGAGCCTCGCCACCGCTGCCGGCGGGATCGCCGTGGGGGCGCTGGCCGACCGCCTCGGTCCCCGCACCGTCGGCCTGACCACCGCGATCGTCCATGCCGCCTGTGCGGCTGCCCTCGTCGCGGCGAGCACGGGCGACCGGCCTGCGATGGTCGCGGCGGCGATCGCGGTGGGCCTCTCGCAACCCGCGGTCGGCCCGATGGCGCGGGTGCACTGGGCCCGGCTCCTGAGGGCGCGGGGACACGCCGGGCTGCTGCCGACCGCCCTGAGCTACGAGACGACCGCCGACGAGCTCGGGTTCGTCGTCGGGCCCGCCCTCGCGGGCCTGCTCACAGCCGCCCTCGGCCCCGCCGCGCCCCTCTCCGCGGTCGCGCTCGTCGCCGCCGCTGCGGCGGCGCCCTTCGCGCTGTTCTACGCGCGGACGGCGCAGCCTCGCGGATCGGCGGCGTCGGAACGGCCGCGTGGCGGCCCGCTCGTCGCGATGGCGGTGTCGGCGGCCGCGCTGGGCGCCGTGTTCGGGGCCGTGCAGACCGGGGTGACCAGCTACGCCGCCGAGCACGCCGAACCGGGCAGCGCAGGGCTGCTGTACGCGCTGCTCGCGATCGGGAGCGCGATCGCCGGCATCGCGTACGCGTGGCTGCCCCCGACCCTCGGCGACCACATCCGCTACCTCGCGGCCAGCACGGGCCTCCTGCTCGGGACGGCCGGGCTCGCCGCCGGGTACGCGCCCCTACCGATCGCCATCGCCGTCGCGGGCTTCACGATCGCCCCGTACATGATCTCGGCGTACGCCCTCGCGGAACGCCTCTGCGGCGCCCGCGGCACGGCCACCGCCCTGATGGTCGTGGGCGCGGGTGGGCCTGTCGGCACTGCCATCGCGCAGGCGGTGGCCGGCCGCGCCGCCGACGCCGGCGGGAGCGCAGCGGCGCTCGGGGTGGCGCCTGCAGCCGCGCTGGTGGCGCTGCTGGTGGCCGTCGGGCTGCTCGTCGCCGAGCGCCGGGATCAGGCAGGCGTGCGCAGGACGGCGAACTGGTAGTGCAGCTCTGAGGAGCCCTTCCACGTCTCCCAGCACTCGACCGTGCCGCGCCGGTCCAAGGCGGCGCACACCTTCTCGTCCGAGCGGAAGCTGAAGAACCGCGCCGGTCCGTGCGTGGGCTCGCCGTGCGGGCCTTCGGGAAGGTCGCGGCCGCCCCACAGCCCCACCGCGAGCGGCGCGGCCGGGCGCAGGACCCGCACGATCTCCGCGAGCGCGGCGTCGAGCTCGGCGTCCGCGACGTGCAGCAGGGTGCTCATCGTCCACCCGGCGTCGAACGTGCCGTCGGCGAACGGGAGGTCGAGAACCGACGCGACCCGTGCGTCGAGGCCCAGCGCCCGGCAGGCGGCGACGCTCGCCGGTGCCAGGTCGACACCCGTGTAGTCCAGCCCCGCCTGTACGAGCGCGGTGCCGTCCCGCCCCGGTCCGGTGCCGACCTCGAGGACGGACCGCCGCTCCTCGGCCCGCAGCTGCTCGATGTACGCCCCGCGCCGGGCCACCCGGTCGGCCGGCAGCTCCCGGCCCGCCCGCTCCTGCACCTCGTCGTCGTAGTACGCGACGAGGTCGCGCTCCCGCTGCATCCGGTCGGCGTCGGTCACGCCCGCAGCGTGCCACGCCGGGGGACGGTCGATCCCCCAATCCCTCATCCCCCAAGGGCCGTCCCACCCCACAAGACCGGCGGTCGGGTGCTCGCCCGATCCCGGATGTCCACGGGCCTGCGGACTCCTAGCTTTTGTTGACATCGCCGGAGCGCGAATCGGAAACACGGATCGAGGAGACGATCACAATGACCTCTGTCACCAACGTCGCGGACCTGCTCGAGACACTGCGCCAGTGGCTGCTCGCCAACCCCAACGGGGACCTCCAGGACTTCGCCGAGCAGCACGACACCACGCCGCAGGAGCTGGCCGAGGGCTGGAACACCTACTTCGCCCAGGCCGACTTCAGCCGCAACTACAACCTGGACACGGCGCAGTCCGGCTCCCAGGGGGCCACCCAGGCCGCCGCGCAGGCCGCGCCCGCCTACACCCCGTCGTCCCCACCGCCGTACGACGCGAGCCCCGAGGAGTACGTGCAGTACCTCACGCAGGAAGTGAACAACTACCAGGAGTTCACGACGATCAACAACATCGAGGACAACTCGATCAACCAGAACATCCAGGCCGGTGGCGACGTCGTCCAGGACTTCGACATCGACAACAGCGAGCAGACCGCCACCGAGGGCGGCGTGATCATCGACGACAGCAACCTCGACGACGTCGACCTCAACACCGGCGACGTCGGTCCGGGCGGTGTGCTGCAGCAGGGTGACGACAACCAGGCCGCCACCGGCGACGAGAACGTGCTGCAGGACGGTGACGGCAACGTGGGCAACACGGGCGATCTCGACGCCACCGACGGCAGCGCGGTCAGCGTGGGTGGCAGCGCCTCGACCGTCGGCAGCGGCAACGACAACTTCGGCAGCGGCCAGAACGCCACCAACGCGGCCGTCGGCGACAACAACAAGCAGGCCAACCAGCAGCAGGACAACGACACCGACATCGACGTCGACGACGTGCGCGGCGGAGACGCCAGCGCCGACGGCGGTGACGGCGGCACGGGCGGCGCCGGGACCGGTGGCGCAGGGGGGGCCGGTGGTGCCGGTGGTGGCGTCGACACCGACGGTGGGTTCCCGACCGACATCGACGGCGGCGCTGGTGGCGCAGGCGGTGCGGGCGGTGCCGGGACCGGTGGCAGCGCGGACGGTGGCGACGGCGGCACCGCCGACGGCGGCGACGCGGACGTCGACATCGACGTGGACAACAACCAGGACATCGACTTCTGATCGCGGCGATGGGGTAACACCCGGCACCCACCAGACCGACTCAGCACCCCTGAGGGTGCTGAGTCGGTCGTCGTCGTGCCGGCTCTCCACGAGGGGGAAACGTGGCGTTGTCCGATGCGATCCAGCTCGTCGATGTCGCCCGCAAGGCGACCGAGGCCTACGGGCGGCCGGACCTCACGGTGAAGCTGGCCCGCGCCCGGGAACGGCTGACCGACGCGAGCGTGCGGGTGCTCGTCGTCGGCGAGTTCAAGCAGGGCAAGAGCCTCCTCGTCAACTCGCTCGTGTCCGCGTCGGTGTGCCCGGTGGACGACGACGTCGCCACCGCGGTGCCCACGGTGGTGCGGCACGCCGCCGCGCCGACGGCGGCACTGGTCCGGGAGCCGTCGTCCGGTGGCGAGCCGGAGCGGACCGAGATCCCCGTCGGAGAGCTGGCCGAGCACGTCTCCGAGTCCGGGAACCCGGGCAACCGGCAGCGGATCTCGTACGCGGAGGTGGGCCTGCCGCGGTCGCTCCTCGCGGGCGGGCTGGTGCTCGTCGACACGCCGGGGGTCGGCGGTCTCGGCTCCGCGCACGGGGCCGCCACCACGGCGGCGATCGCCGGGGCCGACGCGGTGGTGCTGGTATCGGACGCGTCGCAGGAGTACACGAGGCCGGAGCTCGACTTCCTGGCGACGGCGATGAAGGTGTGCCCGAACGTCGTCGCGGTGCTCACCAAGACCGACCTGTACCCGGCGTGGCGGCGGATCGCCGAGCTCGATCGCGGGCACCTCGCCGCCGCAGGCGTCGACGCCGAGCTGATCCCGATCTCCTCAGCGGTGCGCCAGCTCGCGCTGCGCACCAAGAACAAGGCGCTCAACGAGGAGTCCGGGTATCCCGTGCTGGTCGCGTACCTGCGCGATCAGGTGCTCGGTCAGTCCGAGCGGCTGGCCCGCCGCTCCACCGGCCTGGACATCCTGAGCGTCTGCGAGCAGCTGGCCACCACGATGCAGGCCGAGCTCACCGCGCAGGAGACCCCGGAGAAGGCGCACGAGCTGGTGGCCCGGCTGGAGAAGGCGAGGAGTGCCGCCACCCGGCTCAAGGAGCGCACGGCGCGCTGGCAGGTCACCCTCAACGACGCCATCACCGATCTCTCCGCCGACATCGATCACGACCTGCGGGACCGGCTCAGGACGGTGACGCGGGAGGCCGAGGCGCTCGCCGAGGACGCCGACCCCGCCGACGTCTGGGACCAGCTCGCCAAATGGGTCCAGCACCAGGTCACCGTCGCCGCATCGGCGAACTTCGTCTGGGCGAACGAGCGTGCGGGTGCCCTCGCCCAGCGGGTGGCCGAGCTGTTCGCCGAGGACGGGCAGGTCGCCCTCCCCGAGCTGCCGGTGGCCGTCAGCGGGCCCGGCCCGCGAGTCGCCAGGCTCGAACGCCCCGACATCGAGAAGGTAGGTGCGGGCGAGAAGGCGCTGAGCGCGCTGCGTGGTGGGTACATGGGCGGGCTGATGTTCTTCATGCCGCTCAGCCTCATCCCCGGGCTGGCCATCGCCGCGCCGTTCGCCGCGGTGGGAGGCGCGCTCCTCCTGGGCCGCAAGCAGATCCGGGACGAGCGGAAACGGGCGCTCCAGCGCCGGCAGGCCGAGGCCAAGATGCTGGTCCGCAAGCACATCGACGAGGTGCAGTTCCAGGTCGGCAAGGACTCGAGGGACCTGCTGCGGCGCACCCACCGCACGCTGCGGGACCACTTCACGGCGCTCGCCGAGGAGATGCAGACGTCGTTGGCCGAGTCGGTCGCGGCGGCGCAGAGCGCGGTGAAGGCGACGCAGTCCGAACGCGGCACCCGGATCGGGGATCTCAAGGCGGAGCTCGACCGCGTCGCGAGTCTCGCCGACCGGGCCCGCGCGTTGATGGGAGCGTCGTGACGACGCCTGCCGGCGGCAGCCCCGTGTTGCGGGACGCGGTTCGCACGGTGCTGCGGCAGGCCGTCGAGACCTACCGGGACAGCCCGAACGCCCTCCGCTGGCTGCGCCACCACCTCGACCGCTACGACGAGCCGCTGCGCCTCGCCATCGCGGGAAAGGTGAAGGCCGGCAAGTCGACGCTGCTCAACGCGCTGGTCGGGGAGGAGATCGCACCGACCGACGCGGGCGAGTGCACCCGCGTGGTCACCTGGTACCAGGACGGCCACGCCCCGGCCGTGATGATGTATCCGCGCGCAGGTGCGCCCCGCCCGCTGCGGATCGCCCGCGACGACGGGGCACTGCAGATCGACATCGGTGCGCCCGCGGACACGGTGGACCGGCTCGAGGTCACCTGGCCGTCGGCCAGCCTCAGAGCCACCACGCTCATCGACACCCCGGGCATCGCATCGCTGTCCCTGGACGTCTCGGCGCGCAGCGAGCGCTTCCTCGCCCCGGAGGACGCGCCGTCCGCCGCCGACGCCGTGCTGTACCTGATGCGCCACCTGCACTCGGCGGACGTGCGGTTCCTCGAGTCGTTCCACGACCAGGGCGTGGCGCGGGCCGCGCCGGTCAACACCATCGCGGTGCTGTCACGTGCCGACGAGATCGGCGTCGGGCGCGTCGACGCCCTGCGGTCGGCCCGCGTGATCGCCGCGCGCTACCGGGCCGACGAGACGCTGCGCGCGTTCTGCCAGACCGTCGTCCCCGTGGCGGGACTGCTCGCCGTCACCGGCCGCACGATGCGGCAGGACGAGTACGCGGCGCTCGCGAAGCTGGCGACCCTGGCGCCCGACCGGCTGGACGCGCTGCTGCTCACCGTCGACCGCTTCGTCACCTCCGACGAGGGCACCGACCTCCCCGCCGCCACCCGGGCGAAGCTGCTCGAACGGTTCGGCCTGTTCGGCCTGCGGCTGTCCACCACCCTCATCCGGCAGGGCGTCGGCGACGCGTCGGCGCTCGCGGCCGAGCTGGTGCAGCGCAGCGGGCTCGTCGAGCTGCGCGAGGTGCTGGCCAGCCAGTTCTCGCAGCGCCGCGACGTGCTCAAGGCGCGCTCCGCGCTCATCGCACTCGACCTGGTGCTGCGCCGCGAACCGCGGCCCGCATCGGCGCCACTGGCCGTCGCGGTCGAGCGGATCCTCGCGGGCGCGCACGAGTTCGCCGAGCTGCGGCTGCTGTCGGACCTGCGCGGCCGGGTCCTGCGGCCCCCGAAGGACCAGGCCGAGGAGGCGGAACGGCTCATCGGCGGTGGCGGGAACGCGCCCAACCAGCGCCTCGGCCTCCCACCCGACGCCGGCCGCGACGAGCTGCGCGCCGCCGCGCTGGACCGGCTGACGGCATGGCGACGGCGCGCGGAGAGCCCGCTGTCCAGCCGGCCCATGGCCAACGCCGCCCGGGTGGTGGTGCGCAGCTGCGAGGGAATCCTCGCCGGCCTCGGCTGATTCCGACTACTTGCCCTCTCCGACGAGCATGCGGAGGTGGGCGAAGAGCTCACCGCGGCTGCCGGAGCCCAGCCGCTGGCGCATCCGGGCCACGTGGTTCTCCACGGTCTTGGCGGAGATGAACAGCTGCTCGCCGATCTGCTTGTAGGTCAGACCGGACAGGACGAGCTCGGCGACCTCCCGCTCCCGGCCGCTGATCGCGCCCGCCGCGCTCTCCGTGGCCTGCTCCGGCACCTTCACCCGCCGCATCGGCTGGGCCCGGCCGGACGTGGCGTCGGCGGGCGCGGTGCCGGGGGCCTGCTCGGCTCCGCCCTGCAACGCCCGTGCGCAGCCGAGGAGGGCGTTCATGCTCTTGCGGTCCCGGCAACGGATCGCCGCCTGGCTGGCGAGCCGGCCGCCTTCCCAGCTGAGACCGGCCGCGTGCAGGCCGCGCGCCGCCGCTTCCACCGCTTCGGCGTCGACGTCGCCTGCGAGGCTGCGCAGCCATTCCCGGCCCGCCGCGGCGACGGCCGTGGCGTACCGGCTGGTGGGGGCCATGCTCTCCAGTGCGGCCGCATGCCGCTGCGCGGTGGTGCCTGCGTCGGAGCCGATGGCGGCCTGCAGCCCGGACCAGTGCAGCGCCACCGCCCACAGCGGCGGGTTGCCCAACCGGTCGAGCAATGCCTCTGCCTCGTCCAGGTACGGCTGCACCCAGCCCTGCTCGTTCAGCCGGGCGGCGCCGACCACGAGCTCGCCGAGCGGCTGGAGCGAGTACAGGTCGACCGGGTGGCGGACGATCGCCTCGCGGGCCCGGCGCCAGCCGGCGAGGAGCCCGGCGAGGTCACCCGCTCGGCGCGCGAGCCCGACCTCGAGTGCGGCGGCCAGCAGCTCGTCCCTCGGCTCGAGCCCGCCCGGACCCGATGCCGACTGCAGCAGCGCCCGCGCCTGGGCGCTCGCCCCGCGGTGCATCGCGACCAGCGCCTGCAGCAGCAGGTGGCGGGCCGCGACGACGCGCCCGCCGAGCTCCGCGGCGACGGCCTGGCCCAGCACGGACTGGGCGACGTCCAGCTCCCCGCAGTGGATCGCGACCAACGCGGCCAGCGCGGCGGGCGTGTCCGGCAGCA
Source organism: Pseudonocardia hierapolitana (assembly GCF_007994075.1). Lineage (NCBI taxonomy): Bacteria > Bacillati > Actinomycetota > Actinomycetes > Pseudonocardiales > Pseudonocardiaceae > Pseudonocardia > Pseudonocardia hierapolitana. The sequence continues at coordinate 2,411,107 of NZ_VIWU01000001.1, forward strand.
GCGCCGCCCGGCCGGACGACTCCAGCAGCACGGCCGCGCGCGTGAGCTGCGAGAGCGCGGCGGTGGGGGTGCCGGCGACGGTGTCGTGGATCCCACGCGCGAGCAGCGCCTCCGCACCGGCCAGCACGGTGGGCGCCCCACCGGCGCTGCCCGGCGCCGCGTCCAGGACGGCCCTGGCCTCGTCGAGCGCCCCGATGCCGACGAGCGCGGGCACCGCGAGCAGGCTGGCACCGCCGAACGGCTGCGCGGCGAGCCACCGGTACAGCTCTGCGCTGCGGCTCAGCATGCCGCGGTGGGCGAGCACCGCCGCTGCCACGGCCACCGCCCGCTGCGCCGCGTCGCCGTCCACCGCGGCCGGTTCGGCGAGCACCTGGTCGGCCCGTCGCAGCGCGGCGTCCAGGTCGCCGACGACCATCGCGGCCTCGGCCCGCCGGGCGGCGAGGGCCAGCGGGGGAGCTCCGGCCTCGACCGCGGCGTCGAACAGGTCCACTGCCACGGGCAGGCACTCCCGCAACGCCTCGTCGCCCGCGCGCTCGAACGCATCCGCCACTCGCGTGCCGGTCGCCCCGCTGCCGATCAGACCGCGCGCCGCGACGAGCACGCTGCCGCCGGCGTCGAGCTGGATCTCGGCCAGTCGGCGCTGCAGCACCAGCCGGTTAGCGGCCGGAACCCCGCGCACCATGGCGTGCCGAACCAGCGGCACGACCTCGCCGCTGGGCGCCATCAGCCCGGTGGCGGCGGCCTGGTCGAGCAGCTCCCCCACGGCGCCGGGTGACACGTCGAGCAGCGCGGCGAGCACCTCCGGGTCGACAGGAGCGCCCACGGTGCGGCCCAGCAGCAGCTCGCGGACGCCGGCCGGCTGCGCGTCGATCTCGTATCCCAGCTGCCGGACGACGGCGGCGGGCGGCTCGCCTGCCGAACCGAGCCGGTCGAGCGCCCGGTCGTCGCGCAGCCCCACGAGCAGCCGGTCGACGAGGTCCGGTGATCCGCCGGTCTGCTCGGACACCAGGTCCACCAGCTCGGCGGTGGGGCGCTCGCCCAGCAGCAGGTTCGCGCGTGCGGCGACGCCCTGGCGGTCCAGCGGCCCGAGGACGACCGGTCCGCGGCCTGCGCCGAACGCGACGACGATCGAGGCGAGCACCCTGCCCCGCGGCCATGGCCGGTGGGCGAGCACGACCTGGGACCCGGGTTGGGCGGCCCACGTCCGCACCCGTTCCAGAGCAGCCTCGTCGAGCTCGTGGGCGTCGTCGACGAGCAGCACGACGTTCGGGTCGAACGACTCGTCGGGCCCGGGGACGTCGCGCCGGACCGTGACCCCTGCGACCCCGAAGAGCGCGCCCAGCACCCCGAGCAGCACGCTCTTGCCACTGCCACCGGGGCCGACCACCACCCTGCGACGCGGCGACGTGGGTGCCGAGGCGATCTCCCGGTACAGCCTGCGAGCGGCGGGCGCGCCTGCGAGCGCGCTGTCCGAGCCGTCGCTCTCGGCCTTGACGGCGGTCATCACGGTCTGGCCACGTGTCACCGCACCAGCCCTCCCGTGTCGATACCGTCGTCCGTCGCCGTACCTGACGCTGTCGCTGCGAGCCCGGGAGCCCGATCAGGTTAGCGACCCGACCCGGTACAGGAGAGGCCCGAACGGTCGCTGATACACACTGCGCGCCGTGTATCAACTCGGTCGCCGGGGCCGCGGCGTTAGCTCACCGCGAACGGTTCGCCCGGGTCGTCCGCGCCGGCAGCGGCGCCGAGCCCGGTGACTCCGTCGTCGAAGGAGTCGTCGGATTCCGGGTGCGCCGACGCCGCGAACGGGTCGTCCTCGACGAGATCGACCTCGGGTGGATCCGCCTCCTGTCGCTCGACCGGGGCGGCGGCGTCGGCGGGCTCGACGACCTCGGCGGGCTCGACGGGCGGCGTCTCGTCCGGCACGTCCAGGAACGTCGCGTCCTGGTCGAGGTCGTCGATGTCGTCGAGGTCCGTGTCGGTGTCGATGTCGATGTCGGTGTCGATGTCGATGTCGGTGTCGATGTCGGTGTCGATGTCGGTGTCGAGGTCGTCGCCGTCGAGGTCGTCACCGGTGGCAGCGAGCGTGTCGTAGCCGACGACGTCGAGGTGTCCGTCCTGGGCGAGCTCGCGCAGGTAGCGGTCGGCGTGCTCCTCGGGGGTCTCATCGGGCTGCGGCGCGGGCGGCACGAGTGCGGGTGCCGGCCCGTCCGCGGAGGAGAAGTCGGTGCGGAGGTTGTCGAGGAAGATGGGCAGGAGGTCGGCGACCTCGACGGCGCTGAACCCGTGCGCGTGCGCGATCACGGACGGACTGGTCCCCGGACTCTCCAGGATCATCCGCGTGACCTCCCAGATGGAGGCGCTCGGTTCAGCAGACACGACGCAACCCTACGAAGTCCGGGGCTCACCGCAATCAGGGATGCGACGGAGTCGTGACGCGCCCGGATCGGACCTCGGAGGCCGTCCGGCTTGGGGGGTTTAGGGGATCCGACGGCGACTTGTGCACCGGGGGATGACCGCGGGCCACCACGCCGTGGAGGCTCCGATCCGGAACGGGCGAGGGGGCACCCATGAGTTACCAACTCGGGATCGATCTCGGGACGACCTACACGGCGGCGTCGGTGTCCCGCGCGACGGAACAGCAGCACGCCGACCCGGAGATGGTGTCGCTCGGCGATCGCGCGGTTCAGGTGCCATCGGTGCTGTACCTCGCCCCCGACGGCTCGGTACTGGTCGGTGAGGCGGCCGAGCGGCGCGCGTCGACCGATCCGGACCGCGTGGTGCGCGAGTTCAAGCGGCAGATCGGCGACGAGATCCCCATGGTGGTCGGCGGGAGGCCGTACCCGGCCCACGAGCTGGCCGCGACGCTGGTGGCGTGGGTCGTGCAGCGGGTCGCCGAGCGCGAGGGCGGCCCGGCCCGCCGAATCGCGCTGACCCACCCCGCGTCGTGGGGGCCGCACAAGAAGGAGCTGCTGCACGGGGCGCTGGCCACCCGCGGGTTGAACGTGACGTTCCTGGCCGAGCCACAGGCCGCCGCCCTCAGCTACGCGGCGGCGGAGCGGATCGAGCGCGGGTCCACGATCGCCGTCTACGACCTGGGTGGCGGCACGTTCGACGCCGCGGTCGTCCGCAAGAACGGCACGTTCACCTTGCTGGGGCGGCCGGAGGGCATCGACCGGCTCGGCGGCATCGACTTCGACGACGCGGTGTTCACGCACGTCCGCGAGGCCGTCGGGAACGCGTTCGACCAGCTCGACCCCGCTGACGACACCGCGGTGGCGGCCGTGTCCCGGCTCCGGCGCGAGTGCAAGGAGGCGAAGGAGGCGCTGTCGGCCGACACCGAGGTGCGGATCGCCGTCCTGCTTCCGGGGCTGCAGACCGCGGTGCGCCTGACCCGCGGCGAGTTCGAGGCGATGATCCGCCCGCAGCTCGAGGAGAGCGTCGACGCCCTGCACCGGGCGGTGGTCTCGGCCGAACTCTCGCCGCCGGACCTGACCGCCGTGCTGCTCGTGGGCGGTTCCTCGCGGATCCCGCTGGTCGCCCAGCTGGTCTCGGCCGCGTTCGACCGTCCGGTGGCGGTGGACGCCGACCCGAAGAACGCGATCGCGCTCGGTGCCGCGCTGTCGATCTCGCCGCGCCCGGAGTCGTGGCCCGCGGCGAATATCCCGCCGGTCGCGCCGCCCGTCCATCCGGTGCCCACCCGGCCTGCGCCGCCCGCACCGGTGCCGTCCGCCCACGCGGCGCCGACGACGCCCGTGTCGCCGATCGCCGACCCGCTGCGGCCGCCGGTACCGTCCCTCACCCCGGACCTGCCGCTGTCCCCCGGCCTGACGGGGGCACGGCGGCCGATGGTGGTGTTCGGGGCGGGGGGCCTGCTCGTCGCCGCCGCGATCGCCGCAGCCCTGGTGTACGGCCCCGAGAACCCGGGCCCGGCCCCCACCGGCGGGACCACGACGTCCGTCGTGCAGGCCCCGGAGCTCACGGAAATCCCGGCTCCCGAGGACGCCGCCCCGGCCGCCGTCGAGGAGCAGGGCGGCAACGCGGCGCGCCCGCAGAACCAGGGTGGAGCGGCGCGACCGCAGAACCAGGGCGATCGGCCGCAGTCCGGCAACGACGACACCGGCGACGACAACGACCCGCCGACCACCACCACGACGCCCCCGACCACCACGACGACCACCACGACGACGACCACCACGAGCGCCCCACCACCCCCGATCGACCCGGGGAAGGGTGACGGCGCTCCGGTCGACGGCCAGGCGGGCAACGCGCCGCAGGTGCCGATCGAGGAGGCCTCGAACAGCGAGGCGGAGGATGCCGGCACGAGGTAGGGAGGACCGCGGAGCGCGGACCTACCGGTTCTCGCGACGCTCTGCTGCGACCCGGCGCAGCTCCTCGCGGACCCGCTCGACGTTCCACCGCGCATGACCCCCGATGGACTCGAGGTCCGGGGTCAGGAGCCCGTCCTTGCGGTACTTCTGGATCGTCCGGGGCGCCAGCCCCAGTGCACGCGCCAGCTCCGCCGTGGTCACCAGCCGGGGCTCAGGCACATTCCGACCGTAAACGCAGGTAGATGCGGCTGCTGCTGACTGTGCGGCCTAGGTGCGTCATTGCGGTACATGCGGTCTTTGCGGCATTGTGTGCCTATGGCGTTCTGGATGACCGAGCTACCGGGGGGCGGGTTCGCGATGGGTGAGGCACCGGACGAGGCGGAGGCGCGGCTGCAGATCACGCGTCAGCAGGGCCGGGCGTCGGTGACGTTCCACGAGCGCACCGGGCGGTACCGGTGGACGGTGGTGCTGGACGAGGGGAAGACCTCGCACGGCTGGGCGGAGACCGAGGACGAGGGCTGGTGGTTCGTGAAGGAGGCGGTGAACCGGCCGTTCCGCGGGACGCACCACCGCAGACCCCGCGGTCTCTGGACCCTGCCTCCCGCTTAGCCACAAGGCGCCTCCGGTGTGGGCCGCGCGACCCCACCACGACGACGTGGAATGCCACTCGCCCCCCGGGAGTTCGTTGCAGCGTGAAGAAGATTGGGTTCCTGTCCTTCGGGCACTGGTCGGACTCGCCGCACTCGATGGTGCGGTCGGCGTCGGACGCCCTGCTGCAGTCGATCGAGCTCGCTGTGGCTGCCGAGGAGGCGGGTGCCGACGGCGCGTACTACCGGGTGCACCACTTCGCCCAGCAGCTCGCGTCCCCGTTCCCGCTGCTGGCCGCGGCCGGGGCGCGGACCAGCCGGATCGAGCTGGGCACAGCTGTGATCGACATGCGGTACGAGAACCCTCTCTACATGGCCGAGGACGCCGGTGCAGCCGATCTCATCTCCGGAGGCCGGCTGCAGCTGGGCATCAGCCGGGGATCACCGGAGCAGGTGATCGACGGCTTCCGCTACTTCGGGCACGTGCCGACCGACGGCATGAGCGATGCCGACATGGCCCGCGAGCACACCAAGGTCTTCCTCGAGACGCTCAAGGGAGAGGGCTTCGCCAGGCCGAACCCGCGCCCGATGTTCCCCAACCCGCCGGGCCTGCTGCGGGTCGAGCCGCACGCACCGGGTCTGCGCGACCGGATCTGGTGGGGCGCAGGAACCCGGGCGACCGCGGAATGGACGGCCGAGCAGGGCCTCAACCTGATGAGCTCGACGCTGCTCGCCGAGGACACCGGCGTGCCCTTCCACCAGCTGCAGGCCGAACAGATCCAGCGGTTCCGGGACGCCTGGAAGGCCGCCGGACACAGCCGCGAGCCGCGCGTCTCGGTCAGCCGCAGCATCTTCCCGATCGTCAGCGACATCGACCGGGAGCTCTTCTGGCGGGAGCGGCACAGCACCGACCAGGTCGGCTGGCTGGACGGCGGCACCGCCCGGTTCGGCCGGACGTACGCGGGTGAGCCGGACAAGCTGGTCGCCGAGCTCGCCGAGGACGAGGCGATCGCCGCCGCGGACACGCTGCTGCTCACCGTGCCCAACCAGCTGGGCGTCGACTACAACGCCCACGTGATCGAGAGCGTGCTCACCCACGTCGCCCCCGAGTTGGGCTGGCGCTGACTTCAGACCGCCGCACCGGGCGCCGCAACGGACAGCGAGCAGGAACGAGCCGCTTCGGCGAGCCGCTTGTCGTAGGTGACGAACGCGGAGACGTTCTTCCCCGAGGCGATGAGCTGGTCTGCGGTGGCCAAGTGGATGGCGTCGAGCGAACGCAACAGCGGGTCGACGTAGGCAGCGGCGGTGGCCCGGATCGCCGCATCCAGCTCGATGCGGTCGATTCGGGCCAGTGTCGCCGCCACCGCTCCCAGCACCCCGGGTTGACTGCGGCACAACGCGCGCGGCACCTCGACGTCCACGAGCACCGACGCGACCAGACGCTGGCCTTCGCGCTCGTTCAACCAGTCCACCAAGGCGCGGGTCTCGCGCTCCTCCCGGATCAGCTTGACCAACGCCGCCGAGTCGAGGTAGATCACCAACGCTCCTCGTCACGCAGGTCGCGCAGCAGCTGCCCGGCATCCGAACCCGGTTCGGCCCGGTGGACGGGTACGGGGATCGGGCCGGCGACCGTGGCCGGCACCACCCTGCCCTGGGCGACCCAGTCGTCGAGCTCGCCCACTCCTGCAGAAACGATGCGAGCGATCACGCGACCATGGCGGGTGATCTCCACGGTCTCGCCATTCTCGACGCGAGCCAGCACACCCGCGGTGTCCTGGTTCAACTCGCGCACCGGCACCTGACCCATGACACAAATGTACTACACGTGTAGGACACGGACAGGACACCCGGGCCTGCGCGGGTCGCGGGCGTCCCAGACGATGTTCTCGAGGCGCACCGCCGCAGCGTCTCAGATCTTCGCACCCGTCGATCCCGGAGACTGTGTGCATGGGCCTTCGGTTCACCACACGTGGGTCGGACTCGCCGTGGGTTGACGTGGTGTGGACGTGCACCAGCGACCACGTCAGCGAGATGACCTCGGTGGCGGCAACGCGTTGCGGGCTGGTCATCTGGGAGCAGGACGGGCGGCCGCACGCGGCGGTGACCGGCCCCGAGACCGCGACCGGCACCGCGCCGGTACCGGAGGGGGCGAGCTTCGTGGGCATCGAGTTCGCGATCGGCACCAGCGTGCGGGGCGTACCGCTCTCCTCGCTCGTGAACGGTGGGGTGGAGCTCCCGGACACGACGCGCAGCTCGTTCCGGCTCGCCGGATCGCGCTGGGAGCGACCGGGCCCGGACGACGCCGAAGCCCTCGTCGAGCGTCTCGTCGGGGACGGCGCGGTCGTGCGCGACCCGCTCGTCGGTGAGGTGCTGGCGGGCGGGCGCCCTGAGGTGTCGGATCGCACTCTCGAGCGGAGGTTCCGGGCGGCGACCGGCCTCACCAGGGGCACCGTGCGTCAGATCGAAAGGGCACGCGAGGCCGCCCACCTGCTGGCCGCCGGGAAAGCGGCCGCCGACGTCGTCACCTCGCTCGGCTACTTCGACCAGGCGCACCTGGCGCGAGCGCTCCGACGCTACGTCGGACGCACGGCCACGCAGCTGCGCGAAGGCAGCCGCGGCGCCATCGCGCTCGACCTCCCGCGGTGACCGAGCTCAGCGGACCACGTCGTAGAGCATCTTCACGACGCCGTTCGGGTAGCCCTGCGACTCCCGCAGCCTCAGCTTCTGCCTGTCCCGGTCCGCCTTGCTGAACAGGCTCTTGCCCGCACCGAGCAGCAGCGGGAAGACCAGCAGGTTGTAGCGGTCGATCAGGCCGGCGTCCGACAGCGTGCGAGCCAGCTCGGCGCTGCCGTGGATGAAGATCGCCCCGCCCTCGCCCTCCTTGACCTTCGCGACGTCGTCGCTGGAGCGCAGGATCGTGGTCTCGCCCCAGCCGTCGACGAGGGCGTCCTCGGAGACCGTCGAGGAGACCACGTACTTCGGCAGGTCCTTGTACGCCGCGTGGTCCTCCGAATCGCGCCACACCGGGGCGAAGGCCTCGTAGCTGCGCCTGCCGAACATCAACGCCGTGGTCTCGGCGAGCTCCTCGCCCTTGAGCGCGAACGCCTCGGGCAGGAACTCGACGTCCTTGAACACCCACCCACCGCTGCGGTGCTCCTCACCCGGCCCGCCGCCGGGGGAATCGACGACGCCGTCGAGCGACATGAACGCGGTGTAGACGATGTCGCGCATGCTGCGATTCTCCTTCCGGTCCGACGGCGCGCGGCCGTCGACGTCCTCGATCCGCGTACGTTATGCGGCAGATGTCCCCGAGTCTTGGACAGAACCGACACGCGTCGCCGGACCACAGCTGGCGTGGCCGACATCCACCCGGCAGACCGATGAGTCCGGGCCGCTCGCCTGGTCTGATCACGCATGGCAACCGCGACCACCGCCCGCCGCATGTTCGAGCTCCTCGAGCCGATCTGCCTGGTCACCTACTTCGCCGACGAGGCCAACGAGGAGCTGGCCGCGCTCGGCCACCGCACCTACTGGGACGGCTACTTCGCCGGCCGCGCCGCGCCGCTGGGACGGGTGCCGGCACAGGTCGTGCACGCGGCCTTCTACAGCTTTGCCGAGGGGGAGGCTGCCCGGCACATCCCGAGCGCGTGGGAGACGGTCCCGCCGGAGGCCTCCTTCGCCGCGTGGCGACGAGGTAGCGCGGCCTCCGTGCGACGGATCCTCGGTGACGAGCTGGCCGGCTCCCCCGGCCTGGTGCGCGCCGCCGATCTGACCACCAAGGCCGCGACGAGCGCGCCCACGGAAGGCCGCGTGATGTACGCGGGGTGGCGCACCCTCCAGGTGCCGACCGACCCGGTCACGCGGCTGTGGCACTCCGCGACCATGCTGCGCGAGCACCGCGGCGACGGGCACGTCGCCGCCCTCGTCGCCGAGCGCATCGGCGGCACGGAGGCCCACGTGCTGTCCGCACTGGACATGGGCATCCACCCGCCGGAGTCGTTCGGGCGCATCCACCACCTGCCGAAGCAGCGGCTGGCCGAGGTCATGGACGGGCTGCGCGAGCGCGGGCTCGTCGACGCCGACGGCCGGTTCACCGACGCCGGCCGCCAGACCAAGCAACGCATCGAGGCCCTCACCGACGAGCTCGCCGCCCCGCCGTACGACGCACTCTCCCCCGCCGAGCTGGCCGAGCTGGTCGCGGAGCTCGAGCCCATCACCGCGCGAATGGTCGCCGCGGGATCGCGATGACGAACAGTGATCGGGCTGAAGAGTCGGGTGTCAGACCTGGCCACCGGCGCCGGACGTCGACATCAGCGCCGGGTCGCGAGATCGGTCTGCCGCCGCACGAGGAACCGCCGTTCCACCGGGTTGACGGTGAGGGTCAGCGCCTCGTCGTAGACCGCGGCGGCCTCCTCCGATCGTCCGAGCCGGGCGAGGACGTCCGCCCGAGCGGCTGGGAGGTACGGATAGCCGGCGAGGGCCGGCGCCAGGTCGTCGATCTCGCGCAGCACCGCTGCCAGGTCGGCGCTCTGCAGCCGGCTCCGCGCGGCCGCCCGGTTGAGCGCGACGACGGGCGACGGCCAGACCTGCATCAGGGCGTCGTACGTCGTGACGATCTGCGCCCAGTCGGTCTCGGCCCATGACGGGGCCATCGCATGCAGCCCGGCGACGCCGGCCTGCAAGGCGAACCGCCCACGGGGCCCGCGCTGCAGCGCGGCCGTCGTGAGGGCGAGCCCCCTTCTGATCAGCGCGCGGTCCCAGCGGGACCGGTCCTGGTCGGCGAGCAGTACCAGGTCACCGGCGGAGTCCGTCCGGGCCGGGCCGCGGGCCTCCGTCAGCAGGATGAGCCCGAGAAGCGCTTGCGGCTCGGGCTCGCCGGGCAGCAACCGGACCAGCATGCGAGCCAGCCCGGCGGCCCGCCCGGTCAGCTCGGTGTTCTGCAGCTCGGTTCGCGACCCGCGGTGTCCGGCCGTGTGGACGAGGTGCACAACGGTGAGGACGGCGTCCAGCCGAGCCGGCAGCTCGTCGTCGGGCGGGACGCGGAAGGGGATCCGAGCCGCCGCGATCTTCTGTTTGGCGCGGGTGATCCGCCGAGCGATGCCTGCCTCCCCCGCCAGGAGAACGGCGGCGACCGCGGCGACGTCCACCCCGCACACCAGGCGGAGGGTGAGCGCGACCTGCGATTCCAGGGCCAGCGAAGGGTGGCAGCAGGTGAACACGAGCCTGAGCGGATCCGTTGGCCCGGGCTCGTCCTCACCACCCGCCGGCTCCACGAGCAGCGGGAGCTTGCGCCGCAGCGTCGCCTCTCGTCGCAGCCGGTCGAGGGCGATCCGGCGGGCGGTCGTCGTGAGCCAGCCCGCCGGGTTGTCCGGCACGCAGGCAGGCCACGTCCGCAACGCCCGCTCGACCGCCTCCTGCGTGCAGTCCTCGGCCAGGTCGAGGTCCCCGGTCAGGCGGGCGGTCGATGCGACCACGACCGGCCACGCCTCACGAAAGACCTCGTCCATCGCCGCCATCAGACGTCGTCGGGGATCTCCAGGACCGGGCGCACCTCGACGTTCCCCGCCGGGCAGATCTTCGCGAGGCGCAGCGCCACGTCGAGATCGGGGGCGTCGATGACGTAGAAGCCGCCGAGGCCCTCCTTGGTGTCGGCGAACGGGCCGTCGGTCACCAGCGCGCCGTCCGCCCCACGGCGGACGGTGCTGGCCGTCGAGGACCGCTCCAACGCCTCACCGCCCACGACGCTCGCGCCCGCATCGCGGACGGCGGCCGCGAACTCCTCGTGCAGCCGCATCTCGTCGACGACTCCGTGGTCGTCGGCGGTGTCCCACCAGTCCTCGGCGTCGTAGAGGAGGAACACGTAGCGCGCCATGGCGGCAACCCTTCCGGTGTCAGGCGGTGTTGTCATCCTCCTGACGAACGGGTCCAGCCGGATCGGACAGTGCTGACGCGAAACTCGACCATGTGACGCCGCCGGGCAACGTCACGCAGACCGCATCGGCCGGATCCGCTCGAGCGCGCTGCCGAGGGCGTCCCGCTCGACCTCCAGGTCGTATCGGCTCTGCAAGTTCACCCAGAAGAGGTCAGTCGTGCCGAAGTAGCGCGCGAGACGCAGGGCCGTGTCCGCAGAGATGCGGCGCTTGCCGTGGACGATCTCGTTGATCCGCCGCGGTGGCACGCCTATGGCCACCGCGACCCGATGCTGGGTGAGACCGAGCGGCTCGATGAACTCCTCGAAGAGCACCTCGCCCGGGTGGATCGGAGCGATCTTGTCCATCTGCGCCAACTCCTAGTGGTAGTCCACGATCTCGACGTCCTCGGCGCCCGCCTTGGTCCACCTGAAGCAGATCCGCCATTGCTGGTTGATCCTGATGCTGTGCTGCCCGACGCGGTCGCCCTTGAGTGCCTCCAGCCGATTGCCCGGAGGCACTCTGAGGTCGTCGAGCACGACGGCAGCGTCGATCATCACGAGCTTCCTCAGCGCCACTCGTTGGATCCTCGGATCGATCGACCGGACACGCTCCCGCCGCCACAGCCGCTCGGTCTGGGCGTCCCCGAATGACCTGATCACAACTGCAGCATAACGCGCCGCGTTATGTCAATACCCAGGCCACTGGTAGCCGGGAGCGAAGCCGAACGGCTCAGACGTTGAAGCGGAACTCGACCACGTCACCGTCGGCCATGACGTAGTCCTTGCCCTCCATCCGCACCTTGCCCGCGGCCTTGGCCGCCGCCATCGACCCCGCCTCGACGAGGTCGTCGAAGGACACGATCTCGGCCTTGATGAACCCGCGCTCGAAGTCGGTGTGGATCACGCCGGCGGCCTGCGGGGCGGTGGCGCCCTTCTTGATCGTCCAGGCGCGCGACTCCTTCGGCCCCGCCGTGAGGTAGGTCTGCAGGCCGAGGGTGTGGAAGCCGGCTCGGGCCAGCGAGTAGAGCCCAGGCTCCTCCTGGCCGATCGACTCCAGCAGCTCGCGGGCCGACTCCTCGTCCAGCTCCAGGAGCTCGGCCTCCACCTTGGCGTCGAGGAACACCGCGTCGGCCGGTGCGACCAGCGCGGCGAGGTCCTTGCGGCGGCCCTCGTCGGACAGCACGGCCTCGTCGGCGTTGAAGACGTAGAGGAACGGCTTCGTGGTGAGCAGCGAGAGCTCGCGCAGCGGCTCGCGGTCGACGCCGGCCGCGAACAGCGTGGTGCCCCCGTCGAGGATCTCGACGGCGCGCTCGGCGGCCTCCAGCGCCGGACGGCGGTCCTTCTGGGTGCGCGCCTCCTTCTGCAGGCGCGGCACGGCCTTCTCCAGGGTCTGGAGGTCGGCGAGAACCAGCTCGGTGGAGATCGTCTCGATGTCGCTCGCGGCGTCGATGCGGCCCTCGACGTGGACGACGTCCGGATCGTCGAACACGCGCACGACCTGGCAGATCGCGTCGGACTCGCGGATGTTCGCCAGGAACTTGTTGCCGAGGCCCGCGCCCTCGGACGCGCCCTTCACGATGCCCGCGATGTCGACGAACGAGACGGTGGCCGGCACCGTGCGCGCCGACGAGAACATCTTCGCCAGCACATCGAGGCGCGGGTCGGGCAGCGGCACCACCCCGACGTTCGGCTCGATGGTGGCGAACGGGTAGTTCGCGGCGAGCACGTCGTTGCGGGTGAGGGCGTTGAACAACGTCGACTTGCCGACGTTGGGCAGGCCGACGATGCCGAGGGTGAGTGACACGGGGCTCCAGGGTAGTCGCGGCGCGGCGACCGCCCCCGGCCCCGGGGTAAGGGTGCCCCCGATGGCGATCGCGGGTTTGCCCGGATGCCGCCCGCGATCTTCGAACGGCAGCGTGACCAGCGTGATCCCTCGTCCTCCCCCGCCGTGCTGACGGCCATCCTCGATGCTGCCGCCGGTTGGCCGTTGCCCGCGGTGCTGACGGCCGCGAGTGCACTGCTGATCGTGGAGAGCGGATCGCTCGTCGGCATCCTCCTGCCCGGCACGACACTGCTCGTCGCGCTCGGGCTGTGGACGCTGACCGTCCCGGGCGCGCTCGCCCTCGCCGTGGTGGCGTCGGCGGCCGCCACCGTCACCGGCGCCCATCTGGGCTGGCTACGGGGGCGATCCGGTGCGCCGGTCGGCGGAACACACGGTCGACTCGGCCGCGTCACCGACGGCCCGGTCCGGCAGGCGAGCAGGTGGCTCGCCGAACGCGGCCCGGCGGCCACCGCGATGCTCCTGGCCTGCGGCCACTGGGCCGCGGCAGCCCGGCCGGTGCTGCCGCGGGTGGCGGGCGCGGCGGGGGTGCCGTACCGCACGGTGGGGCCGGTGCTGGTCCTCTCCGGCAGCGGGTGGGCGACGACGCTCGTGCTGCTGGGCAACCGGGTCGGCGCGTTCGTGGTGACGACCGCGGCCTGGGTCCCGCTCCTGCTGGTGGCGTTGCTGGTCGTGGCGATGGTGATCCGCTCGCGCACCCGATGAGGAGCCTCTCATCCAGGCTTCATCCGCACGGAACGCGGCGCGACGAGCCTGGGCCGGTGACGACCGCACCGCTCCCGCTCCTGCTCGGTCCCGACGCCCGCGAGCTGCTCGCCGTCGCGCTCGAGGGCCATCGCAGCCGGCTCCGGACGCTCCGCGCGGTCACCGTGGGGGTGCAACCCGGCGGGGCCACCGTCGTCCAGTACGCCGCCGACGTCGAACGCGCCGACGGCAGTGTCACCCGGGAGACGCTCACCGCCACCACCGGCGACCGCATCCCGGAGGGCGCCGCGGTGCTCGCCGGCCACGGCGTCCAGGTCGGCGTGTGGCGCTGGCCGCAGGACCCGGCGCTGCCCGCGCTCGCCACCGCGACCGATCCCGTCCGGCTCTCCGCGGCGCTGCGGGACGCCGGCTCGGCCCGCGACAGCGTCCCGCGGATCCGGACGCGCGCCTACCGGCCGGGGCGGCGGGCGGTGCTCGAGGTCGAGGGCGGTGGGCCGCGGCTCTACGTCAAGGTCGTCCGGCCGCGGGCCGTCGCGGCGCTGAAGGCCCGGCACGACCTGCTGGCCTCGCACGTGCCCGTGCCGCGCGTGCTGGCCGCCACCGCCGACGGGATGCTCGTCCTCGACGAGTGCCCCGGGATGTCGCTGCGGTCGCACCTGTCCCGTGACCTCCCGGTGCCGTCGCCCGCCGACCTCGACGATCTGCTCGGCACGCTTCCACCCGCCCTGCTCGACCGGCCGCGCCGCAGCACGCACCTGGAGCGCGTCCCGCACTTCACCGCTGTGCTCGCTGCCACCGCGGTCACCGGGGAGGCCGAGCTGGCCCGGCTCGACGCCCTGGCCACGAGGCTCGCGCAGGCCGATCCGGGAACGCATCCCGACGTCGCCGTCCACGGCGACTTCTACGACGGGCAGCTGCTCTGCGACGAGCAGCGCATCACCGGACTGGTCGACGTCGACACCGCGGGGCCGGGGCACCGCATCGACGAGTGGGCCACGCTGCTGGCCCACCTGTCCGTGCTCGCGTTGCACGGCACCGCGGCCGCCCGCCACTACGGCGCCCGAGTGCTCGCCCACGCCGAGGAGCGCTTCTCGCGGTCCGAGCTGCGACCACGGGTGGCCGCGGCGGTGCTGGGCCTCGCCACCGGGCCCTTCCGGGTGCAGCAGGCCGGATGGACCCGGCACACACGGGCCCGCCTCGGCCTGGCCGAGCAGTGGGCGACCGGATGAGAACGGCCTCATCCCGCTCTCCCGCGGTCCTCACCGGCGGCCCCGATCGTGGATCACGTCAACCCGAGCACTCCTGAAGGAGCGTCCACATGACCACATGGAAGGTCCTCACCCTCGGCGCGGCCCTCACGGGCCTCGGCGTCGCAGGCGCCGGCATCGCGGCGGCCGAGGAGGGCGTCCCCCTCGCGGCTCCGCAGCCGGTCTCGGTCTCGGCCGCAGACGCCGCCGGAGCACCGCTGGTCGGCGACCCCTCCCCCGAGTCGGCCGACTCCCCGTTCGAGAGCCCGGTCGACTCCGCCGAGTCGCCCTACGACAGCCCCGACGACCACACGCCCGACGACCACACGCCCGATGACCACACGCCGGACGACGACACCCCCGACGTCGACTGACGGCCTCTGCGGGCAGCGAAGGGGTGCGTGGGCAGCCGCCCCACGCACCCCTTCCCGCCCGACGCACCCCTCGTAGGACCACGCATCCCGTCGAGACGGCGCGCGAACCGGCACGGGCGCGCCAACTCCCCCACCCGCTCGGCACGTCCCCTGGCGACGCAGCCCGTCGACCCGTTGCACGATCTGCGGGCTGCGCGGCCGATACGATCGCCGCTCGTCGCGCCACCTCGCCCGTTCGCGGAACCCCGCTAACGCGGCCGGAGCCGGCCCGATGGTCTGAGTGGAGCTGTCGCCGTGTGGAAAGGTGATCGTCGTGCGGTTTCCGCCCCGACTCGTGCTCGCGGCCTCGGCGCTCGGCATGGTCGCCGCGAGCAGCGGTGCCGTGCTGCTCATGCCCGAACCCGCGGAGACCGGCGCCGTGCCGGTCCCCGAGATCACCTCGCCCCGGCAAGAGCAGCAGCAGGCACCGGCACCTGCGGAGCCGGTGACAGCTCCCGCGCCCGCGATCACGGGCGCCCAGATCGCCGAGCTCGCCCTCGCACCGGCGCGTGACCGGGCCGCCGCGTTGATCGAGGAACAGGCCCGCGCCGAGGCGGAGGAGGAGCGCGCGGCGCGGCGCGGCGACGACGACGACCGGTGGGACGACCTGCGCGACGAGATCCGCGAGGCGTGCGACGACGGCCGGATCCGCGGCCAGATCTGCCGGTCCGGTTAGCGACCGTCGTCCAGGCGGTACCCCATCCCCCGCACCGTGACGATCCGCTCCGCACCGAGTTTGCGGCGCAGGTAGCGGACGTAGACGTCCACCACGTTCGACCCGGGGTCGAAGTCGTATCCCCACACGTGGCTGAGCAGCTGCTCCCGGGTGAGCACCTGGCCGGGGTGGCGCAGGAACGTCTCGACGAGCGCGAACTCACGCGCGGACAGGTCCACGGTGCGCCCGTCGACGTGGGCGCGCCGGGTACGCAAGTCCAGCTGCAGGTCCCCGTGCGAGAGCACCGTGAGCTCCGGCGTCCGGTGGGAGGCCAGCCGCAGCCGCACGCGCGCCAGGAGCTCCTCGAACCGGAACGGCTTGGGCATGTAGTCGTCGGCGCCGCCCTCGAGGCCGGCGACGGTGTCCTGCACGCTGTCGCGCGCGGTCAGGACGATCACGGGGATGGGACAGCCGTCCTCCCGCAGCGATCGCAGCACCGCGAACCCGTCGAGGCCCGGCAGCCCGATGTCCAGCACCATCAGGTCGAAGCCGCCGGTCATCGCGTAGTCGCGGGCCGACGGCCCGTCGCCCACCACCGTGACGGCGAACCCGTTCGCCGCCAGCCCCTTCTCGACGAACGCGGCGATGCGCGGCTCGTCCTCCGCGATCAGGATGCGGCTCACGAGACCTCCACGGCCGGGATCTCCACCGTGAACGTCGACCCGCGTCCCGGCACGCTGTCCAGGAGTACCTGCCCGCCGTGGGCCACGGCGATGGCCCGCACGATCGACAGCCCGAGCCCCGCGCCCTCCGATCTGCGGGCGGTCGAGCCACGGGAGAACCGCTCGAAGATCCGGTCCCGGTCGGCGGCAGCGACGCCTGCGCCGGAGTCGGACACCCAGAACCGCAGCCGTCCGCCGGTGAGCTGCGAGCCGAGGGCGATGCGGTCGCCGGGACCGGTGTGGCGGCATGCGTTGTCGGCGAGCGCGACGACGGCCTGGGTGATGCGCTGCGGATCGAGCCGGGCGTCGAAGCGGGCGGCGGTCTCGAGCACCCACTCCCGGTCGCCGAGCTGCTCGACCTTCTCGACGACGTCCGCGGTGAGCGCGGCGACATCCACGGCCTCGACGTGCAGGAACGACGGCTGCTCCGAGCGGGCGAGCAGCAGCAGGTCCGACACCATGCGGTTCATCCGGCCCAGCTCGTCGTCGACGAGCGCGACGGTGGCCCGCACGTCCTCGGGGTCGTTCGGGTCGAGGACCTCCAGGTGGCCGCGCACGATCGTGATCGGGGTGCGCAGCTCGTGGCCAGCGTCGTCGGCGAACCGGCGCTGGGCCGCCACGCCGGACTCGACGCGGTCGAGCATGGCGTTGACGGTGCGGACCAGCTCACCGAGCTCGTCCGAGTCCTCCGCGTCGGGGATCCGGCGGGACAGATCGGTGTCGGTGATCGTGCGCGCGGTCTCGGCGACGTCGCGCAACGGCCGCAGGATGCGCCCGGCCACGAGCCAGGCAGCCGCTCCCGCACCGAGCACGGTGACACCACCGACGCCGAGCATCAGCTGGGCGGCGGTGTTGGCGGCGGCGCGCTCGGCGTCGGCGAGGTAGGCCGCCACGATCACGCCGCGGGCCGGGTCGCCCACGAGCGTCACCGGGATCGCGAGGTAGTGCACCTCGCCTGCGGCCGGGCTCTCGTACGAGCCGGTGCGCGGGACGTCGACGCCTGCCACCAGCGCGGCGAACGCGGGGTCGTCGGCGAGCACCTCGGGTGTGCCCGGCTCCTGCCGGCTCTGGGTGCGGTAGACGCCGTCGACGTAGCCGAGGAACTTCTCGTTCGGCCGCGCCACGTTGTACGCGATCGCCTCGCCGATCACCTCGTCGACGGTGCGGAACGCCTGACCGGTGCGCGGGTTGATCCCGGTGGCCGTGTGGCCGGCGAACTCGTCGACCTCGAAGCGCAGCGCCTCCTCCATCCGGTGGTCGGTGGCCTGCACCAGCAGCCGCCACGTCACGAGCGTGACGACGCCGAGCGCGAGGAAAACGAGCAGAAGGACCCACCCGATGATCCGGCTCCGGGCCCTGGCCAGCCGCCACCGATGCGGCGGTGGGTCGGGCGTCGGAGGCATCTGTGACGGGGTCCTAGCGGGCGAGGGGGCTCGGTGCTGGTCGAGGACATCCTCGCCGACAGGGAGATCAGTCGTCGTCATCCGGGCCGTCGTCGTCCGGGTCGTCGTCATCGTCGTCGATGGGCGGGGGCGGGGCGACGTAGCCCTCGTGGTCGCGCGGCGCGGGCTCCGCGGGGGCCGCCGGTGGCGCGGGCGGCGCGGCGGGCGCCTCGACGACGATGGGCTCGATCGGGGGCGGCTCGGCGTCCGCGCCCGAGCCCAGCGCGACGGCCCCGGCCAGTACGCCGACGACGAGCAGCACGACCGTGGCGATGACCAGCGGGAGGCGCACGGGCCGATCCTGGGGTCCGCGGGTGGCCCCCGGATGAGAGCCGGATGAGAGGACTCTCATCGCCGCGGCCCCGCCGCAGCGAAGCGGAGGCAGTCCCACACTGTCCGATTTCCGCCAGTCGCCGCCCGTTGCAGGTGGCAGAGTCACTCTCGTGCTGCTCGACCAGGATCGTTGCTACCGCGCCGTCGCCTCGCGTGACGCCCGCTTCGACGGGCACTTCATCACGGCGGTGCGCACCACCGGCATCTACTGCCGGCCGTCGTGCCCCGCGGTCACGCCGAAGCGGCACAACGTCGAGTTCCTGCCCACGGCGGGCGCGGCCCAGCAGCGCGGCTACCGCGCGTGCCGGCGCTGCCAGCCCGATGCGGTGCCGGGCTCGCCCGACTGGAACCTGCGCGCCGACCTCGCCGCGAGGGCGATGCGCCTGATCGCCGACGGCGTCGTCGAGCGGCAGGGTGTGCCCGGGCTCGCGGCCCGGCTCGGCTACTCGGAGCGGCACCTGAACCGGGTGCTCACCGCGGAGCTCGGGGCCGGCCCGCTGGCCCTCGCGCGGGCCCACCGGGCCCACACGGCCCGGCTGCTCGTCGAGACCACACCGCTCGGGATGGCCGACATCGCGTTCGCGGCCGGCTTCGCGAGCGTGCGGCAGTTCAACGACACGGTCCGCGAGGTCTACGGCGTACCGCCCACGACCCTGCGCGCGGAGGCGGGTCGCCGCGGCAGTGCGGTGCCCGCCGTCGCCGGCACGCTGGTGCTGCGCCTGCCCTACCGCCGTCCGTTCGACGCCGACGGGCTGCTCACGTTCTTCGCGGCCCGAGCGCTCGACGGGGTCGAGTCGATGGAGGACGGCACGTACCGCCGCACGCTGCGGTTGCCGCACGGTGCGGCGACGGTGGCGCTGGACCTCACGCCGGCGCCGCGCAACGGGCACGTCGTCGCCACGCTGCGCCTGGCGGATCCGCGCGACCTCGGCCCAGCGGTCGCGCGGATGCGCAGGCTGCTCGACCTCGACGCCGACCCGGTGGCCGTCGACGCCGTGCTCGGCGCCGACCCGGACCTCGGGAGGTCCGTTGCGGCGGTGCCGGGGATCCGGCTCCCCGGCACGGTCGACGGCGTCGAGACGGCGCTGCGCGCGGTGCTGGGCCAGCAGGTCTCCGTGGCCGCCGCCCGTACGGCGGCGAGCAGGCTCGCCGCCGCGCTCGGCGAGCGCCTCCCGCCCGGCCTGGCCGGTGACGGTCCCGACCTGCTGTTCCCCACCCCGGAGGCGATCGCGGAGCGCGCCGCCGAGGTGCTCACCGGACCGCAGAAGCGGATCGCGACCGTGCTCGGGCTCGCCACCGCCGTCGCCGACGGCTCGCTCGTGCTCGACCCCGGCTGCGACCCCACCGAGCTGCGGGCCACGCTCTGCGCGCTGCCCGGCGTCGGGCCGTGGACGGCCGGCTACCTCGCGATGCGACTGCTCGGCGACCCCGACGAGCTGCTCGCCACCGACCTCGGCGTGCGCCGCGGCGCCGCCGCGCTCGGCCTCCCGTCCGACCTCGCCGGTCTGACGGCCAGGGCCACCGGCTGGGCGCCGTGGCGCTCCTACGCCGCCACCCACCTCTGGCGGGCGATGCCCGTCACCACCTCGAACGGAAGGACGTCATGAGCACCGCCACCTGGTCCACGATCGACACGAAGATCGGCCCCTTCACCGCCGTCGTCGACGCCGACGGGGCCGTGCTGGCCTCGGGCTGGACGGCATCGCTCGACGAGCTCCTGCCCCAGATCCACCCCACGCTGCGACCGGCCGAGCTCGTCGAGGGCGACCTCGGCCCCGTGGCCGACGCGATCGTGCGGTACCACGACGGCGACCTCTCCGCGATCGACGACGTGCCCGTCCGACAGCGGTCGGGCGAGTTCCTCGAGCACGCGTGGGAGGTGCTGCGCACGGTGCCGGCCGGCGCGCCGGTGACCTACACCGAGTATGCCGCCAAGTCCGGCCGTCCCCTGGCCGTGCGCGCGGCGGCGGCCGCGTGCGCCCGCAACTCGGCGGCCCTGTTCGTCCCGTGCCACCGCGTGCTCCGGACGGACGGCACGCTGGGCGGCTTCCGCTGGGGTGTGGACGTCAAGCGGGCGCTCCTGGCCCACGAGACCCCTTCCGCCTGAGGCCCGCCCCGATAGTTCAGGAAAGCCACGTTCCGGGCCTCCACGGCCCTGAATGTGGCTTTCCTGAACTTCCCGGCAGCCGCCCGCTCGACCGTTCGTTCGACCGTTCGGCGATCAACGGGCGCCGCCTCCGCGTGCCTTCCACGGATCGGCGGCCCCGTCCCTGACGCTGGTCGGATGGACACCGCGACCGTATCCGTGCTGCTCATCGGCCTGATCCTGGGCGCAGTGCTGGGCGCGGGGGCCGTGTGGTTCCTCCTGACGGCCCGGTCCCGGCTCTCCGCGGCCGAAGCGGCGCGGGCCACCGCAGACGCCACGGCGATGCTCCGCGCCGACGCCGCCGGCCTCCGGGCCGAGCGGGCCGGCCTCGTACACCGGCTCGACGAGCTGACGGCCACGCACGAACTCACGGTCGAGCGGCTCCGGCAGGCCGAGGCGGAGGCGGCGGCCGCCACGGCCGCGCTGCGCAGCGAGCGGGACGCGAGCGCCCAGCGGGAGGCCCTGCTCACCCGCCGCGACGCCGAGCTGAAGCAGGCTTTCCGGGCGCTGTCGGCCGACGCGTTGGCCCGCAACAACGAGCAGTTCGTCGCGTTGGCGGAGGGCCGGATCAAGGAGGCGACGGCCGCGCTCACCGCGAAGGCCGACGGCGACGCGACGGCCCGTGCGCAGGCGATCGGCAAGCTGCTGGACCCGGTGGCCGCAGCCCTGCAGCGGGTGGAGGGGCAGCTGCGCACCGTCGAGAAGGAGCGGGAGTCGGCCTACGCCGGTCTGCGCGAGCAGGTCAGCGCGATGCGCTCAAGCTCGGAGCGCCTGCAGGACGAGACGAAGCAGCTGGTCAACGCGTTGCGGGCGCCGCAGGTGCGCGGGCGGTGGGGCGAGCTGCAGCTGGAGCGGATCGTGCAGCTCGCCGGGATGGTCGAGCACTGCGACTTCTCCACCCAGGTCGTCGCGCAGGGCGAGGACGGCGGTGTGCGCCCCGACCTCGTGGTGCACCTCGCGGGCGGCAAGCAGATCGTGGTGGACGCGAAGGTGCCGTTCGCCGCGTACCTGGAGGCCGTGGAGTCGCGTGACCCGGCGGTCCACCGCGAACGCCTCAGCGCCCACGCCCGCCAGCTGCGCCAGCACGTCGACGCGTTGAGCGCGAAGAGCTACTGGGCGGCGTTCCAGCCGTCGCCGGAGTTCGTGGTGTTGTTCGTGCCGGGTGACCCGTTCCTCGAGGCCGCCCTGCAGTCCGACCCGGCACTGCTGGAGCACTCGTTCTCGAACAACGTCGTGATCGCCACCCCGACCACGCTCATCGCGCTGCTGCGCACCGTCGCGTACACGTGGCGGCAGGAGGCGCTCGCGCGCAACGCGGCGCAGGTGCACCAGCTGGGCAAGGAGCTGCACAGCAGGCTCGCCACGATGGGCACGCACGTCGCCAAGCTCGGCCGCAGCCTCGACTCGGCGGTGGCGAGCTACAACCAGACGGTGTCGTCGCTGGAGGCTCGCGTGCTCGTGACGGCGCGCAAGCTCACCGACCTGGGAGCGGCCGACGGTGACATCGACGAGCTCGCGCAGGTCGAGCGCGCCCCGCGGACGGTCGCCGCTCCCGAGCTGGTTGCGTCGGCCGCCGACTCACTGATCGCGTTGCACGAGCTGAACCGCGTGGACCGGCCGGGTGAACGCCCTGGCGGCGACGGACGCGGTGAGTCGCGAGCTACCGTGACCGGATGACCGACCCGGCCGGCGAGCGCACCCCTCGGCGCCGCCCGTCCACCGACCCCGCACGCGGCGGCACCCCTCGTCAGCGGTCCGGCGCGTCGGGCAAGAGCACCCGCACCGCGGCGGAACCGGGCCGGCCGCCGAGATCGGCGCGGGCCGGCGGGAAGGCCGGGGGCGCGCCCGCGACGGCGCGCAGCTCGGCGGCCAAGCCCGCGAAGCCGGCGAGCGAGCCGGTCCTCCCCGAGCGCCCGGAGCGGGGCGCGGGCGGACAGTGGCCGATGGCCGAGCGCTCGCTGCTGCCCAGCGTGCTGGGTCTGCCTCCCATCGCCGCGGTCGGCATCGCCGTCGCGCTCACCGCGATCGGCGTTCTCGTCGACCTGACGCGCAGCGGCAACCTCGGCACCGTGTTCACGATCTGCCACATCACCGGCTGCGTGCTCGCCGTGGTCTGGGTGCGCCGCAAGGGCCTGTTCGGGCCGATGGTGCAGCCGCCGTTGCTCGTGGCCGCCACGGTGCCGGTGGTGGTGCTGATGTCCGGTTCACCACGTCCCGGTCAGGGGGTGGCCGAGCAGCTCCTCGTGATCGGAGCGCCGCTGGTCAACGCGTTCCCGGTGATGGCGTGGGCCACCGGGACCGTACTGGTGCTCGGCCTCGTGCGGATCGTGCTGCAGCGGCCGATCACCGCCTGACTGCGCCGGCTAACGGGCCGAGCGAGCGGGCCGCAGCTCGCGGGGCAGCGAGAACCTGAGGGTCTCCTCGGCGGTGCTGACCTCCTCGACCGACTCCCAGCCACGCTCGGCGAGGTGGTCGAGGACACCGCGCACGAGCACCTCGGGCACCGACGCGCCGCTCGTGAGCCCGACCGTGTCGACGCCCTCGAGCCACGCGTCGTCGATCTCGCGGGCGTAGTCGATGAGGTGCGCCGCCCCGGCGCCCGCGGTGAGCGCCACCTCGACGAGCCGCACCGAGTTCGAGGAGTTCTTGGAGCCCACGACCAGGACGAGGTCGCACTGCGGCGCCATCGCCTTGACCGCCACCTGGCGGTTCTGGGTGGCGTAGCAGATGTCGTCGCTCGGCGGGTTCTGCAGCCCGGGGAACCGCTCGCGCAGCGCCCGCACCGTCTCCATCGTCTCGTCGACCGACAGGGTGGTCTGCGAGAGCCACACGACCTTCTCCGGGTCGCGGACCTCGACGCTCGCGACGTCGGCCGCGGTCTCCACGAGCTGGATGTGCTCGGGAGCCTCACCGGACGTGCCCTCGACCTCCTCGTGCCCGTGGTGGCCGACCAGCAGGATGTCGTAGTCCTCGCGGGCGAACCGCTTCGCCTCGCCGTGCACCTTGGTGACGAGCGGGCAGGTGGCGTCGATGGTGCGCAGCCCCCGCTCCTTCGCCTGGTCCCGCACCGCGGGCGAGACACCGTGGGCGGAGAACACGACGAGCGCGCCCTCCGGCACCTCGTCGGTCTCGTCGACGAAGATCGCGCCGCGCTCGGTGAGGGTCTCGACGACGTGCACGTTGTGCACGATCTGCTTGCGCACGTAGACCGGCGGGCCGTGCTGCTCGAGCGCCTGCTCGACGGCCTCGACGGCCCGGTCGACGCCCGCGCAGTACCCGCGCGGCGCGGCCAGCAGGACGCGCTTCGTAGCACCCGACATGCCCCCAGCCTACGGACCGTTGTCGCGCGCACGCCGCCACTAGGGACGAACCGCACTTTCTTCGACGGGCCCCAGGGTTGTGAGGGCGGTACTGCGGGGGAGACTGTGGGTATGAGCCCGCTGCCGCTGCCGGTCCGTGTCGCCGCCGGCCTCGTCGCGTCCGCCGTGGAACAGGCCAGGGAGCTGCCGCGCCTCGTGGTCGAGCTGCCCGTCACCGCCGTCAGCCAGGCCCTGCAGGCGTCCATGCGCGTGCAGCAGAAGGTCACGGAGCTGGCGATCAAGGGCGATCAGGCACTGGGCACGCTCCGGCCCGTCGAGGAACGGCCCAGCTGGGCCACGTTCGACGACGAGGAGGACACGTCCGCCTCCGGCAACGGGGCGAGCGCGGTCACCGAGCTGCGGCCGTACCGGCAGCCGAACCCGCCCGCCGACACGGCGGTCGAGACGGCCGCTGCGGCCACCGCGGCCGCAGCGGAAGGCGACACCCTGCAGCACACCGAGCCCGCCGAGCCCGCGGCGACCGGGCCGAACGCGCTCCCCGGCTACCAGGACCTCACGATCCCGCAGCTGCGCGGGCGGCTGCGCCACCTCACCGCCGACGACCTGCGTGCCCTGCTCGAGTGGGAGACCACGCACGACAACCGCGCCCCGTTCGTCACGATGCTCTCCAACCGGCTCACGACGGTCACGGAAGGGTGACCGGACCGACCTCGCCGGAGCAGCCGTGGCCGGTACGCACGGTTGCCCGCAAGATCGCCGAGTGGGTCGACCGGCTCGGTGCGGTCTGGGTGGAGGGCCAGCTCGCCCAGGTCACGGCGCGAGCCGGGACCGGTACCGCGTTCCTGGTGCTGCGCGACCCGGCGGCCGACGTGTCGCTGCAGCTCACCGCCCCGATCGGGCTGGTGCGCGACGGTGGTCCCGCGGTGGCGGAGGGCAACCGGGTCGTCGTGCACGGCAAGCCCTCGTTCTTCCTCGGCCGCGGCACGCTCTCCCTGCGCGTCGACGACATCCGCGCCGTCGGCATCGGGGAGCTGCTCGCGCGCATCGAGCGGTTGCGCAGGCTGCTGGCCGCCGAGGGGCTGTTCGACCCCGCCCGCAAGCGCCGCCCGCCGTTCCTGCCGCGCTGCATCGGCCTGATCACGGGCCGCGCGTCGGCCGCGGAGCACGATGTCGTGACGAACGCGCAGGCCCGCTGGCCCGCGGTCCGGTTCCGGATCGAGTCGGTCGCCGTGCAGGGCGCCCTCGCGGTGCCGCAGATCGTCGACGCGCTCGGCGTGCTCGACCGCGACCCGGACGTGGACGTCATCGTGATGGCGCGCGGCGGCGGCAGCGTCGAGGACCTGCTGCCGTTCTCCGACGAGACGCTCTGCCGGGCCGTCGCCGGCTGCCGCACGCCGGTGGTCTCGGCGATCGGGCACGAGCCGGACACCCCGCTCGTCGATCACGTGGCCGACGTGCGCTGCTCCACCCCCACCGAGGCCGGCCGGCGGCTCGTGCCGGACATCGGGGAGGAGACCGCGCGGATCGCCGGGCTGCGCGACCGGGCCCGCCGGGCACTGGCCGGCTGGGTGGACCGCGAGGAGCGCCTGCTCTCCGCGCTGCGCGGCCGCCCGGTGCTGGCCGAGCCGCTGCGCGCCGTCGATGCCCGCGCGGTGGAGGTCGAGCGGCTGCGGGAGGCCGCACGCACGTGCGTCGAGCGCGGGCTGGAGCGGCGCGCCGACGACCTCGAGCACGTCCGCGCCCGGCTGGCCACCCTCGGTCCGGCCGCCACCCTCGCCCGGGGCTACGCGGTGGTGCAGCGGGTGACCGAGGACGGTGCCGGCCCGCCGCCGGTGCTGCGCTCGGTCGACGAGGTCGGGCCGGGTGACCGCCTGCGGATCCGGGTGGCCGACGGGGCCGTGGCCGCGACGGTCGGCGACACCGCCGCGAAGCGGAACGGCACACGAGCGAAGAAGACGAAGGCGAGCACGACATGAACGAACGCCCCGGCGTCGACGGGCTGGGCTACGAGCAGGCCCGCGACGAGCTCGCCGAGGTGGTCCGCGCCCTCGAGGCAGGCGGCCTCGGTCTCGACGAGTCCGTGGCCCTGTGGGAGCGCGGTGAGGCGCTGGCCCGCCGCTGCGAGGAGCAGCTGGCCGGCGCCCGGGAACGGGTGCAGAAGGTGCTGGACGAGGCCGACGCTTCGGACTGAAGCGTCCGACTGAGCCCCGCCCCTTTCCGACGAGCGGCGCTGTCGTGCCACTGAGGGCTCCGCGCTCGCTTCGCCGCGCGCAGCCCTCAGACATGCAGCGTGTCGGTACCTATCCGACGAACGCGCCGCTCGTCGGAGGGGAAACCGCGTAGTCGGGGAGCTCGATCGCGTCCGACTTGCCGAACTGGGCCGCCATGAGGTTCCGCAGCGGCCAGCGGTTCATCCAGCGGACCGCCTGCGTCCGGAGCGCGATCTCCAGGCGCGTCCTCGGCACGAAGCCGTTCACGCCGCCGGGCGGCAGCTCCTGCGCCTGGGCGATGTAGGGGCGCATCACGGCCTCGTAGGCGGCGAAGGCGGTGCGGTGGTCACCTGCGGCCCGCGCCAGCTCGCCGGCCAGCACGTACGCACCCACGAGCGCGGTGCTCGTGCCGAGGCCGGACAGCGGCGACGGGCACCATGCGGCGTCGCCGAGCAGGACGACCCGGCCCGACGACCACGACTCCATGCGCGTCTGACCGAGCTCCTCGACGACCAGGTCGCTGCTGTCCTGCAGGTCGGCGATCACCTGGTCGGCCACCCACCCGGTACCTGCGAACGTCCGGGTGAGCAGCGCGCGTTGCGCGGCGGCGTCGCGCCGGTGGACGCCCGTCGGCGGCGTGCGGAACCCCATCAGCGCCTTGACACGGCCGGACACCCGATCCGGGCGCAGCGCGAGCATGGTGGCGGGCGCGTTGTACATCCGCATCCACCCGTCGAGCCCGTACCGGTCCGGCACCGTGAAGAACGCCGTGACGCACCCCAGCGGGCGGACGAACCCCTCCTCCGGCCCGAACGCCAGCGCCCGCACCCCGGAGTGCAGCCCGTCGGCGCCGACCACGAGCCCGAACCGGCGCTCGGCCGAGCGCTGGAACCGCACGAGGACACCGTCCTCGTCCTGCTCGATCGCGGTGACGGCGTCGTCGTAGACGTACTCGACACCGTCCCGGGCGGCATCGAGGAGGACCTGGGCGAGGTCGCCACGCATCACCTCGATCTCCGCGACGACGCCCTCACCGCCGAAGGCCTCCGCGGACATCTGCCCGAGCGACCGACCGTTCGTGTCGACGTAGGCGATGCCTCGCTCCTCGACCGTGACCGCGCGGACGGCGGGCAGCAGGCCCATGCGCTCGACGACGGTGCGACCGGCGCCGCGCAGGTCGACCGTCTGGCCGCCGGGACGTGGAGCGGGCGACCGCTCCACGACCGTGGGCCGGTAGCCGGAGCGCGCCAGCCAGTGGGCGAGGGCCGGGCCTGCGATACCGCCACCGGAGATCAGGACACTCTTCTCGTGCACCGTACGACTCCCTTCGGTTCTTCTACGCGAAGGACCGTACGTCGTACGGACACCGGGCAGCAACTACGTTAGCCCTGCTTACCTGCGGCTATCCGGCGAGAGCACTAGTGCACTAACATCGGCGCATCCCGCGCGACAAGCGCCGCCCAGCGCCCAGCCGCACTAGTGCACCCTTCTTCCGGGAGACGGAACGTGACCGAGACCACCTCCGCGCGCATCGCCGCCGACCTCCGCTCGCGCATCGCGGCGGGCGAGTTCGCCCCCGGTGACCGCGTCCCGTCCACCCGGGAGCTCACCCGCCGCTGGGGCGTTGCGATGGCCACCGCCACCAGGGCGCTGTCCCTCCTGCAGGACGAGGGCGTGCTGCGGTCGGTGCGCGGCGTCGGCACGGTCGTCGCCGTCCGTCCGTCCAGCGCGCGCCCCGCCCGGCGCCGCGGGGCGGGCCCGAGCCCGGCGCGTGACGACATCGTCCGTGCCGCGATCACCATCGCCGACGCGGAGGGCCCCGCGACGCTGTCGATGCGCCGGATCGCGGCCGATCTCGGCATCCCCACGATGACGCTCTACCAGCACGTCGCGAGCAAGGACGAGCTCGTCACGCTCATGATCGACCGGGCCTTCGGCGAGGAGCCGCTGCCTGCGCAGGCCTCGCCGCACTGGCGCGAGGCGCTGGAGATCGCCGCGCGGCTGGAGTGGGCCGTCTTCCGCCGCCATCCCTGGCTCGCCCCCGCGATGTCGCTCACCCGCCCTCAGCTCGTGCCGAGCGCGCTCCGCTACACCGAGTGGGTGCTCGCCGCCCTCGACGGGCTCGGCCTGGACCCCGACCGGGCCTTCAACATCCACATCATGGTGTTCAGCTACGTGCGGGGCATGGCGGTGAACCTCGAGTCGGAGGCCCAGGCCGAGGCCGAGAGCGGCCTGACCGCCGACGAGTGGATGGACGCGCACGCCGGCACCCTCACGTCACTGGCCGCGGGAGGGGACTTCCCGCACGTCCGGCGGATCAGTGTGCTCGACTTCGACCTCGACCTGGACGCCCTGTTCGAGCTCGGCCTGCGCTGCCTGCTCGACGGCCTCCGGGGTGTGCTGCCCTGACCCGACAACCAGGGGTGGGATCGGGGTCGTTCCCGATCACATCTCCGGCCGGCCCGGGCACATTTCGGACGTGCCCGGAAACGATCGAACGTGGCGGCAGCTGACGGTGTGGCTGCACGTCGTGACGTCCCTCGGCTGGATGGCGCTGGCTCTGACCCTGCTCGCGCTGCTCGCCCTCTCCGTCTCGGACCCGGCCCACGCGGCGAGCGCGACGGCGATGGCCCATTTCCTCGACACCGTCCTGCTGGCACCGCTGGCCAACGCGTCGGCGTCCACCGGCCTGGTGCTCTCCCTCGGCACGGCGTGGGGGCTGATCCACCAGCGGTGGGTGCTCACCAAGTTCGCCCTCACGCTCGGCCAGCTCTACGCCGGGATCTTCCTGCTCTCCGACGCGCTCGGCGAGACCGCCGCGACCGTCCACGCCGAACCCGCTCTCGTCGCCGGAACGGCCGCGATGGCGGGCGCGCTCGGCTTCCAGGCGTGGCTGTCGGTCACCAAGCCGTGGCCGCGGACGCGCTGGGCCCGCCACCGCGACACCGGCCGCCCGGTCCGGCTCCCGACAGCGCCGGCCGCGCTCTTCGCCGCGGCGGTGCTCGCCCCGCTCGTCGACATCGCCGTCGGAACCGTGGTGGGGTTCCCGACACCCGTGCTGTCGCTGCTGTCGGTGGTGGCGGCGGCCGTCGTGCGACGGCGTGCCCTGCGGGCACCGAGGGCCGCCGGACGGATGCAGTACGGGGACACCGCGGCCGCAATCGGCGAGACTCGTCCGTGACGTACCGGTCCGGAGCGAGCGGGAGTGAGCGCGGTGACCTTGACGAGCGTGTGGGTGCAGACCCACTCCGACGGGCTGGTGCGCGCCGACCAGGTCATCGGCATCGAGGCGCACTCGACCGCAGGCCTCCGGGACACGCCGTCGCACTGGCTGCTCGACGTCGTGCTCGCCACCTCGGTCGGCAGCGGCTACCGCGAGAGCTGGACCGTCACGGCGTTGCACCGCACGCTGGCCCAGACCGCGTTCCCGCCCGAAGGTTCGTCCATGGCGCTCGCCGGGCTGCTCGCCCGGCTCGACACGATCAGCGCCATGGGGATCATCACCGTCGAGAAGGAGGACCCCGCGGTGCCCGACACCGACGCCTTCACCGCGAGCGCGAGCGGCATCCGCTTCCGGTTCATGCCGTTCCCGCCGCCTGCGCCGCAGGACCGCACGGACGCGGAGTACCTCTGAGATGGCGCGGATGCGGGTGGCGGTGGTCGGTGCCGGGGTGGTGGGCCTGTCCGCCACCGCCGCGCTGCTGGAGCGCGGAGCCCAGGTGGTCTGCTACGAGCGGGCGGACGAGCCGATGGCGGAGCGGTCCGTGGGGTCGTCCCGGATCTTCCGGTTCGCGCACCGCGAGCCGGAGCTGGTGGCGCGGGCCGCCGACGCCCGTGTCGGGTTCGACCGGTGGGCGGAGCGGGCCGGCCGCCCCATGATCGTCCCCTCCGGATGCGTGATCAGCGGTGCGGACGTCCCGGCGTGGGCGGCGGCCATGGAGGCGGCGGGCGCGCTGTTCGAGATGCAGCCGGACCCCGACGGGCTCCGGCTGCCCGCCCGCCTGGCTCCGACCGAGGCGTTGCTCGACCCGTCCGGCGGGGTCGTCGACGTCGACGCGGTCCGGGAGTACCTCACCGGCCTCACGGAGCGAGCTCTTCGACACGAACCGGTCGACGCCGTCGACGCCGACGGTCACGTGTGGACCCGGAGCGGGCCGGCCCGGTTCGACGCCGTCCTCCTGGCCGCGGGGGCCGGCACCCCGGCGCTCGCCGCGCGGGTCGGGATCGCGGTCCCGGACGAGATCGAGCACCACGCCCGGTTCACGTTCCCGGTCGATCCCGCAGTTCCGTGGCGGAGCTGGATCGACCTCCCCGCGACCGGGCTGGGCACCTACCAGCACGCGAGCGGGCCCGGCCGGTGGGCCGTCGGCGGCCACCTCGACCCGGCCGTCACGAGGTGGGAGGTCGGGCGGGACGCGGCCACCGCGGCCTCGCGGGAAGCGGTGCTGGAGTACGCGCGCGAGCACCTCACCGTGGAACCGCGGATCATCGAGACGGTCTACTGCACGCCGATCCCGGGCCTCGGCGACGGGTTCCGGGTCCAGCGCGCCGACCGGGTGGTCGCGGTGCACGGGGAGAACCTGTTCAAATTCGCCCCGGTGCTCGGCGCGACCCTCGCGGCCGCGTGCGAGGCGGTCTGATCAGCGGCGCGGTCTGATCAGCGGCGCGGCGCGATGACCTCGCCGCGCACCGCCGCCGCGGCGAGCACCCGGAAGTCCGCCTCGCTCCCGCTGCCGGTCACCAGCACCCGCACCCCGTCGACATCGGTGATCCAGATCGGTTCGCCGCGCTGCCCGGCGTAGGCCACCCACTGCTGCCCGTCGACGTCGACGGGGCCCTGCGCCTGCGCGGCCGCGCCGCCCGCCTCGGCGCGCAGCATCGCCTCCTCGCTGGCATCACCTTGCTGCAGGCGCAGGTACCGCCCTTCCGGCGTGAGGAATCCGGCGCTCACGACGCGGCCGCCCTCGGGCAGGGACGTCCGGTCCACCGCGTTGGCCCGCCAGCCGTCCGGCACCGCCGGGACGCGCAGCGGGAACGTGGAGTCCACGGCGAGCCGCGTCAGCTCGGCGGGAACGTCGACGACCGGGAGCCGCGACGAGTCGACCGTCGGGCCGGTGGGCGCGAACGTGCACGAGCGCGACAGCCCGCCCGCGACGAGCACGACCAGCGCGAGCACGGCGAGGGCGCCGAACATGTCGCGCAGCTTCAGTGCCGAACGCGGCGGCTTCGCCGGCGGGCCGGGTTGGGAGCTCACGACCTCAATCGTGCATCACGTCGTGCCGATGGTCTCGTCGTGCTGGTGGTCTTGTCGTGCTGGTGGTCTTGTCGTGCTGATGGTCTCAGTGCGGATCGACACGACCTCGGACCGTCGCGGCATCTGCGAGGATCGAACTCCACAAGGCCCGCGCCACCGTCGCCGCGGGAGAAGGAGGGCGAGATGACCACATCCGAGGGCGTGGCGACCCCACGCGAGAGCCGACGCGAGGCACCGGACCGCAACCTCGCGATGGAGCTCGTCCGCGTCACCGAGGCGGCGGCGATGGCGGCGGGCCGCTGGGTGGGACGCGGCGACAAGAACGGTGGCGACGGCGCGGCCGTCGACGCGATGCGCCAGCTCATCGGCACCGTGTCCATGCGGGGCGTCGTGGTGATCGGCGAGGGCGAGAAGGACGAGGCGCCCATGCTGTACAACGGCGAACACGTCGGCGACGGCACCGGCCCCGAATGCGACGTGGCCGTCGACCCGATCGACGGCACCACCCTGATGTCGAAGGGCATGCCCGGCGCGGTGGCCGTGCTCGCGGTGGCCGAGCGCGGCGCGATGTTCGACCCCTCGGCCGTGTTCTACATGGAGAAGCTCGCCGTCGGCCCCGAGGCGGCCGACGTCATCGACATCACCGCGCCCATCGGGGAGAACATCCGCCGCGTCGCCCGTGCCAAGCACCTCGAGGTCAGCGACGTCACGGTCTGCGTGCTGGACCGCCCGCGGCACGCGTCACTCGTGAAGGAGATCCGCAGCACCGGGGCGCGCATCCAGTTCATCTCCGACGGCGACGTCGCGGGCTCGATCTCCGCGGCCCGCCCCAACACCGGCATCGACCTGCTCATCGGCATCGGCGGCACCCCGGAGGGGATCATCAGTGCGGCCGCCCTCAAGTGCATGGGCGGCGCCATCCAGGGGCGGCTCTGGCCGCGCGACGACGAGGAGCGGGCGAAGGCCGTCGCCGCGGGCCACGACCTCGACCAGGTCCTCACCACCGACGAGCTCGTCCGCAGCGACAACGTCTTCTTCTGCGCCACCGGCGTGACCGACGGCGACCTGCTGCAGGGCGTGCGCTACTGGGCGGGCGGCTGCACCACGCAGTCGATCGTCATGCGTTCGAAGTCCGGCACCGTGCGCATGATCGAGGGCTACCACCGGCTCACGAAGCTCCGTGAGTACTCCTCTGTGAACTTCGACCTGTCGGCCGAGCAGCTGGAGGCCGGGGAGCACACGCCGCCGCCCCTGCCGTGAACCCGGTCCGACCCCTATCGGACCGGGAGGAGGCCCAGGCGCTGTGCCTGCAGCACCGCAGCCAGCCGGTCACCGACGCCCAGCTTGGTGTAGAGCCGTTCGAGGTGCTTGTGCACCGTGCGTTCGGTGATCAGCAGCTTGCGGCCGATCGCGGCGGCGGTGAGGCCGTCGGCGAGCTCCCCGAGCACGGCGAGCTCGCGCGGCGTGAGGTGCATGCTGGTGGCCACGTCACGAGCGCCCCCGCCGAAGCCCGTCCGGGCGGCAACGACCTGGCGGTCGAGCCCGCGGAGCAGGTGCTGCACGGTCAGCGCCAGCTGCACCTCGTCCGGGGTGAAGGGGTCGGCGCGCCCCAGGACGAACGCGCGGTGGCTGTGCTGGCCGACGTGCAGGGGCAGCGCCAGCTGCGACGGCACTCCCCACGAGACGGCCACCTCCCGCCAGCTCGCCTGCGCCGCCTCGTCCGCGAACCGCGCCGGCACGTCGGCCACCTGGATCGCCCGCCAGTCGCCGGTCGCGAGGTAGTAGCGCAGGATCGGGTGGCACGCCGGGACGCAGCACGCGCCCCAGTGGTCGACCTCGGCGCGGTGCCCGCAGAACTGCTCGCCGCGCGGCCACACCCGCTGCACGGCGCCGCGCCCCGGCTCACGGTAGTTGTAGGCCGCGGCGAGGAGCCCGAAGCTCGCGTGCAACTGCGCGGCGATCCGTTCGTCGGGCAGCTCGGTGAGCGGAGCGGACAGCAGATCGCCCACCAGGCCCAGCCAGCTCCGCTCGCGGGTGCGGTCCATGGCGATGGCCTCGCCAGGGGGACGCGGCGGCGTTAGCGCGCCACGGCAACCCTCACCCGCGCGGAGGCCCGGTTCCCACGGTCAGCGGACACCAGCACCGCGGCGCCGTCTTCCCGCAGCACCGCGCGGCCGGGTGGGCCGCCGGCCCGGCACGCTCGTTCTTCCCGGGCTCGTGGAACCCGCTCCCGCCCCTCGGGCGCGGCCGCTCGTGGAGGCGGAAGCGGGAGAACGGCACCCGCCGATGGTGGCGCCTGCGGCCCCGCAGCGGGATACGCACAACTGCGTATTCCGGCGGGGTGGGCGCCGCCACCCCTTGATGCACGCAGCCCGCCTGTGGGAGAAGACTGGCCGCATGTCCACCGACGACCGGTTCCGGATCGAGCACGACACGATGGGCGAGGTCAAGGTGCCCGTCGACGCACTCTGGCGCGCGCAGACCCAACGCGCCGTCGAGAACTTCCCGATCTCCGGGCGCGGGCTGGAACGCGCCCAGATCCGCGCACTCGGGCTCGTCAAGGGCGCTGCCGCACGGGTCAACAAGCAGATCGGGGTCCTCCCCGCCGAGCTCGCGGACGCGATCGCCGCCGCCGCGGACGAGGTCGCCGCCGGCATGCACGACGAGCACTTCCCCGTCGACGTGTTCCAGACCGGCTCCGGCACCAGCTCCAACATGAACGCCAACGAGGTGATCGCCTCGATCGCCGCCCGTTCCGGCGTCGACGTGCACCCGAACGACCACGTCAACGCCTCGCAGTCGTCCAACGACGTCTTCCCGACCACGATCCACGTGGCCGCCACGGAGGCGCTGCTGAACGACGTCGTCCCCGCGCTGGAACACCTCGCCGCCGCCCTGCGCCGCCGCGCGGAGGACTGGGCGGACGTCGTCAAGGCCGGGCGCACGCACCTCATGGACGCCGTGCCGATCACGCTCGGCCAGGAGGCGGGCGGCTGGGCCACGCAGATGGAGTACGGCGCGGCGCGGGTCCGCGACGTGCTGCCGCGGCTGGCCCAGCTCCCGATCGGCGGCACCGCGGTCGGCACCGGGCTGAACGCCCCCGAGGGGTTCGCCGCACGGGTGGTCGAGGAGCTGCGCACCGCCACCGGCCTGCAGGAGCTCACCGAGGCCGAGGACCACATCGAGGCGCAGGGCGCGCGCGACGGCCTGGTCGAGGCGTCCGGCGCACTGCGGACCGTGGCCGTCTCCCTGTTCAAGGTGGCCAACGACATCCGCTGGTTGGGCTCGGGCCCGCGCACCGGCCTCGCCGAGCTGCGCCTGCCCGACCTGCAGCCGGGCAGCTCGATCATGCCGGGGAAGGTCAACCCCGTGATCTGCGAGGCCACGATGATGGTGGCCGCCCAGGTGATCGGCAACGACGCCACCGTCGCGTTCTCCGGGTCGCAGGGCAACCTCGAGCTCAACGTGATGATGCCGGTGATGGCCCGCAACCTGCTCGAGTCGGCCCGGCTCCTCGCCGCCGCCGCGCGGGTGCTCGCCGACAAGGTCGTCGACGGT
Source organism: Pseudonocardia hierapolitana (assembly GCF_007994075.1). NCBI lineage: Bacteria > Bacillati > Actinomycetota > Actinomycetes > Pseudonocardiales > Pseudonocardiaceae > Pseudonocardia > Pseudonocardia hierapolitana. The sequence goes on from NZ_VIWU01000001.1 coordinate 2,445,781, forward strand.
GTGGAGCCCGACCTGGAGCGCACGCGTGAGCTCGCCGAGTCCTCACCGTCGATCGTCACGCCGCTCAACCGCTACCTCGGCTACGAGGAGGCGGCCTCGATCGCGAAGCAGTCGCTCAAGGAGCGCAAGACGATCCGCGAGGTCGTGATGGAGCGCGGGCACGTCGACGACGGCAAGCTCACGATCGAGCAGCTCGACGCCGCCCTCGACGTCCTGGCGATGGCGCGCGGCGGCAAACGCTGATCAGGCGCCTCGGTTGCTCCGAACGGGGGTGAACCCGACTACGAGCCGTGAAGTTTCACTCATCGTTCATCACCTCTTGCACCCGTGCGTGATTGCATCGCCCGGCGCGAGTGGAAGGAGTGCACGATGAGCGACCACGGCCGTTTCGCGTTCGAGCCGCTGCTGAACCTCGTCAACGGCCGGCCCGTCGGGCTCGAGGTGCTGCGCTGCCAGGCGCGGGACCAGGTCGAGTACGTCGCGCGCAACTCCGTGTGGGGCACGCGCCAGCTCGCCGAATTCGACTCGGGGATCGCCATCGCCTCCGTGCTGCACGGCACGGACTACGACGCCACCGTTCCGCTGCACGTCGACGTGCTCGCCGACACCGTGGTGGCCGCGCGCCGCCGGATCGGGCAGCTGCGCGGCTCGCTCCTGTCCCGGGACGGCAGCCACCCCGCGCCCCCGATCCTGCTGGAGATCAACCCGGCGCTGTCGGCCGCGCCCGCGGACGCGCTCGCCGAGGGCGTGGCCGAGCTGCGGGCGGCCGGCTTCGGGATCGGCCTGGACGGTCCCGCCCGCGGCTTCGGCCTCGAACTCGTCGCCGAACTGGCGCCCGACCTCGTCAAGCTCGAGCGCGACCTGGTCGCCCGGCTGCCGTACCAGCCGCTCGCGCGCACCGTGGCGCAGGCCGTCGTCGAGGTGTGCCGCGCGGTCGGCGTGCGGCTCGCCGCCACCGGCGTGGCCACTCCGGAGCAGCTCGCCGCGGTGCGTGACCTCGGGATCACCTGGGCCCAGGGTTCGCTGCTCGCGGAGCCGCGCAGGCGCCCGTCCACCGAGGGCATCCTCCTGCCGGCCGACCTCATGCCCCGCAGGCGCGCCGTCGTCCCCGCACAGCGGACGGAGGCCCCGCCCACGCCGGTGGCGGGCCTCGGCCAGGCCGCGGTCACCCTGTGGGATGACGTGCCGGCCGAGAGCGTCCGGCAGGCGCTGGCCGACCACCCCCAGGCCGGCAGCGTCGTCCTGCTCGACCCCTCCGGACGCCCGACCGGGTTCCTCGACCGCAACCGCTTCATGCTCGCGATCTCCGGGCCGTTCGGGCGTGCGCTCTACGCCAACCGCCCCGCGCGGGCGCTCGCCGAGCCGCCGCGCACCCTCCCGGCCCGCACCGACGTCCGCACCGCGCTGCAGTTCTGCCTGGCGGGCGAGCGCGAGCGCAGCTACGACGACATCGTCCTGCTCGACGACGCGGGGGTGTGCACCGGCATCGTCCGCGTCACCGACCTCCTGCAGGAGGCGACGACCGCGACCCCCGCCGCCTGACGCGTCCCCCGGATCCGCGCGAGTCCGGCGTCGGACACGGCGAGTCCGGCGTCACGACGCGGCGAGTCCGACGTTCCCGCACCTCGATCGCGGTCCGATCCCGTCGGCTGTCGGTGGCCGCTGTCAGGATGGGTGCGTGCTGCTCGCCGACGTCGTCGCCACCTCCGCCGCGGTCGGGGCCACCCGCGCCCGCACGGCGAAGACGGCCGCGCTGGCCGCCCTGCTCCGCTCCGCCGCGGACGAGGAGATCGAGCCCGCCACCGCGTGGCTGGCCGGCGAGCCCCGGCAGAACCGGCTGGGCACCGGCTGGCGCACGCTCGCGGGCATCGACGCCCGTCCCGCCGAGCGGCCCACGCTGGAGGTCCTCGCGGTCGAACATGCCCTCGACGAGCTGGCGGCCACCACCGGCAGCGGCTCCACGGCCCGCCGCGCCGCGCTGCTCGGCGAGCTGTTCGGCGCCGCCACCGCTCAGGAGCAGGCCTTCCTGCGCCGGCTGCTCACCGGCGAGCTGCGCCAGGGTGCCCTCGAAGGCGTGATGCTGGAGGCCATCGCCGCGGCCGCAGAGGTCCCGGCCGCGGTCGCGCGGAGGGCGTTCATGCTCTCCGGGCTGCTACCGGCCACGGCCCGGCTCGCGTTGACGGAGGGCGTCGCGGGCCTCGAAGCCGTCGCGCTGCAGGTCGGCAGGCCGGTCCGGCCGATGCTGGCCTCCCCCGCCGACAGCCTCGACACCGCGCTGGCCGAGCTCGCGCCGGAGGTGAGCGTCGAGTTCAAGCTGGACGGTGCCCGCATCCAGGTCCACCGCCAGGGCGACGAGGTGCGGGTCTGGACGCGCACGCTGCGGGAGATCACGTCGAGCGTCCCCGAGCTGGTCGAGCTGGTGCGTTCCCTGCCCTGCCACTCGGTCGTGCTCGACGGCGAGACGCTCGCGCTGCGCGACGACGGCAGGCCGCGCCCGTTCCAGGAGACGATGAGCCGCTTCGGGGCGGCAGCGGGCGAGCTGCTGCTGCAGCCGTTCTTCTTCGACTGCCTCCACCTCGACGGCGCCGACCTGCTCGACGAGCCGCTGCGCGTCCGGCTCGACGCGCTGGAGCGTGCCACGGCCGCCCACCGCATGCCCGGGGCGGTGCGGCCCTCCCCCGAGGAGGCCGCCGAGCTGCTCGAACGCGCGCTCGAAGCCGGCCACGAGGGCGTCATGGTCAAGTCCCTGGATGCTCCGTACGCGGCCGGCAGGCGCGGCCGGGCGTGGCAGAAGGTCAAGCCGGTCCACACCCTCGACCTCGTCGTGCTCGGCGCCGAGTGGGGCTACGGCCGCCGCACGGGCTCGCTGTCGAACATCCACCTCGGCGCCCGCGACCCCGACGGCGGCGAGCCGATCATGGTCGGCAAGACGTTCAAGGGCATGACCGACGAGCTTCTCGCGTGGCAGACCGCGACCTTCCCGGGGCTCGCGCGGGAGGAACCCCGTGGGACGGAAGCCGGCGGAGCCAGCGGGGCGGGTAAGCACAGCCACGAGGTGCTGCTGCGCCCCGAGCTGGTCGTCGAGATCGAGCTCGACGGCGTGCAGCGCAGCCCGCGCTACCCGGGCGGCGTCGCGCTCCGGTTCGCCCGGGTGCTGCGGTACCGCCCCGACAAGACCCCGGCCGAGGCCGACACGATCGACGCGGTGCGGGCGCTGCTGCGCGAGTGACCGCGTTGCCGCCGGTCGCCGTGTCCTCCGAGAGTGTGGCCGTGGGTGAGGTGCGAGTGGGTGCGGGAGGTCCGGCCGCTCCCCCGGTCACAGGACGAGGTCACGGACTGGGCGGCACGCGCGTAGACTCGTCGTCTCGTGCGCTTCCTCGACGGGCAAGAGCCCAACCACGACCTCACCTACGACGACGTCTTCCTCGTCCCGGGCCGGTCGTCGGTGGCGTCCCGGTTCGACGTCGACCTCACCACCGCCGACGGCTGCGGGGCCACGGTGCCGGTCATCGCCGCGAACATGACGGCTGTGGCCGGGCGCCGGATGGCCGAGACGCTGGCCCGCCGCGGCGGGCTCACCGTCCTGCCGCAGGACGTGGCGCCGGAGGCGGTGGCCGAGATCGTCGGGTGGATCAAGTCCCGGCATCCGGTGTGGGACACGCCGTTGGTGCTCACGCCGGAGGACGCCGTCGCCGACGCGCTCAACCTGCTCCCGAAGCGGGCGCACGGCGCGGTCGTCGTGGTGGACGAGGGCGGCCGGCCGGTCGGCACCGTCGACGAGGCGGCGTGCACCGGCGTCGACCGCTTCACCCGGCTCCGCGACGTGCTCGACCCCGATCCGCTCGTGCTTCCGCTCGACACGCGCCCTCGCGAGGTGTTCGAGGCGCTGGGGTCCCGCCGCGTCGCGCTCGGGCTGGACTCCGACGGCCGGCTCGCGGGCCTGCTCACCGCGCTCGGGGCGCTGCGGGCGGAGCTCTACCGCCCCACGCTCGACGCCGCGGGCCGGCTGCGCACCGCGGCCGCGGTGGGGATCAACGGCGACGTGGGGGTGAAGGCGAAGGCGCTGCTGGACGCGGGAGTCGACGTGCTCGTGGTCGACACCGCGCACGGCCACCAGGACAGGATGCTCGACGCGCTGCGTGCCGTCCGGAAGGCGGTCTCCGACGCCGGCTCGGCCGTTCCGGTGGCTGCGGGCAACGTGGTCACGGCCCAGGGCGTTCGCGACCTGGCGTCCGCGGGCGCCGACATCGTCAAGGTCGGCGTGGGGCCGGGCGCGATGTGCACCACGCGGATGATGACCGGCGTCGGGCGACCGCAGTTCTCCGCCGTGCTGGAGTGCGCGGCCGCCGGCCGGGACCTGGGTGTGCGGATCTGGGCGGACGGCGGCGTGCGCCACCCGCGCGACGTCGCGTTGGCCCTGGCGGCCGGCGCCTCCGCGGTGATGATCGGTTCGTGGCTGGCCGGTACCTTCGAGTCGCCCGGTGACCTCCAGCGCGACGAGAGCGGGCGGCCGTACAAGGAGTCGTTCGGTATGGCCTCCAAGCGCGCCGTGAGCGCCCGCACCCGGGACGAGAGCGCGTTCGACCGCGCCCGAAAGGCCCTGTTCGAAGAGGGCATCTCCAGCTCCCGCCAGCTGCTCGACCCGGTCCGGCCCGGCGTGGAGGACGTGCTCGACGAGATCTGCTCCGGCGTCCGCTCGGCGTGCACCTACACCGGCGCACGGACCCTCGACGAGCTGCACGAGCGTGCGGCCGTGGGGGTCCAGACGACCGCCGGCTTCACCGAGGGCACCCCGCACGGTCTCTGAGGAGCCTCCTCATCGCCGCCGCGGCGATCGATGTCCGGATCCAGGCGATGAGTTCCGGCCGGGTCGCAGGTCTGTTGTCGTAGGCCGTCGTGCGACGCCGGCCGGCCCGAGACACCGCGGAGGACCCATGACGACCACGCCCGACCCGACCACCGCCCTGCGCAGTCGGCCGCCCGTCGTCGACCTGGCCACCTGGCAGGCGGCCCGTGACGAGCTCCTGGTCCGCGAGAAGGCCCACACGCGCGCGGGCGACGCCATCGCAGCGGCCCGTCGTCGGCTGCCGATGGTGGAGCTCGACGGGACGGTCGAGGTCGTCGGCCCCGACGGGCCGGTCCCGTTCCTGGACCTGTTCCAGGGCCGCGACGAGCTCGTGGTCTACAAGCACATGTGGTACGACGGCGCGCCGCACCAGGGGCAGTGCGAGGGCTGCACCCTGACGGCCTGGCAGGTGAAGGACGCCGTCTACCTGAACGCCCGCGGCGTCTCGTTCGCCATCCTGACGACGGGCCGGTGGGACGAGGTGGCCGCCTTCGTCGAGTTCATGGGCTACAGCCAGCCCTGGTACTCGGTGCGCGACGTGGACGCGCCGGTCGGCGGAGAAATGGGGTACATCACCTGCTTCCTGCGCGCCGGCGACCGCGTGTTCCTCACCTACTCCACGACCGGGCGGGGCATCGAGCCGGTCGAGGGGTCCATGGGTCTGCTCGACATGACGCCCTACGGCCGCGGCGAGGCGTGGGAGGACAACCGTGAGGGCGGGCCCGAGGGCCGCGACGCCTGCTGGTACTGGCGCTCGGACGCCGACGGGAACGCCACCTTCGGCCCGACCGGCCGGCCCGTCCCGCAGTGGACCCGTCCCGGCGCGACCCCCGTGGAGACCCTCGGCCGGAACGACCACCACCACTGACGGGTCTTCGTCGACGGCACCGGACCCTCGCTGCCCCACCACCGCCGACCCGGTTCACCGACGCTGTCCGCCGCGAAGGCCGTCGAAGACGATGTCGAGCATGCGCTCGGCGGACCCGGGTTCGCCCGCGGCCTCGGCCGCCCACGCGACGGCCGTGGCGAGCCGGGTGATGTCGGTGGCGGTGACGCCATCGCGCAACTGCTCTTTCTCGCGTACGTGCTCGACCAGCCTCTCGAACGCCCGCTCGGTGGCGGTGCACCGCCCGGCGAGCAGGTCGCCCGAGGCGGTGGCGAGGCTCGTGGCGAGGCCCCGGTAGCGGGCGACGTGCCCGAGCAGCGCCATCGCCCACGTGTGGAGGGCATCGGGCGGCGCGGCTGCGCGCAGCTCGTCGGCCAGCCCGGCCAGCTCGTCGAGGCTCCCGCCCACGACCTCCGCGACCAGCGCCTCCTTGTTCGGGAAGTGCCGCCACAGCGTGCCGGGCCCGACACCGGCGCGACGGGCGACGTCGTTCATCCCGGCCGCCTCGATCCCGGCCTCGGCAAACAGGTCACGGGCCGCATCGACCAACCGCGCCCGGTTCCGGCGGGCATCGGCCCGCACCGCTTGTCCCACGCATCCTCCTCGACAAAGCGGAGTACCACTCCATATCATCCGGAGCGACACTCCGATTCTAGGGGGAACTCCACCTTGGACATGCATCATCTGCCGGAGCTCGGCCGCGTCGGGATCTGGATCGGCGGCCTCGACCTGCAACCCGTCGCCGCTGTCGGCGAGGCGGCCGCGGAGATCGAGGCGCTCGGCTACGGGACCCTCTGGCTCAGCGACGCCCTCGTCCGCGACCCGTTCCTCGACGCGACCGTCCTCCTGGGCGCGACCCGCTCACTCGTGGTCGGCACCGGCATCGCGGTGATCTGGAGCCGACACTCGCGCAGCGTCCAGGGGATGACGAGGACGCTCCTCGAGAGCCATCCCGGCCGGTTCGTCCTCGGGCTCGGCACGTCGCACGCCAGGGGCGTCGAAGGCGTGCTGGGTCTGCGCTTCGAGCGGCCGCTCGCCCAGATGCGCCGCTACCTCGACCAGCTCGACGCACCCGACCCCGTCCTGGAGCTGGCCGGCGTGTCCGGCTTCACCGCGGCCCCCGTCCCCCGTGTGCTGGCGGCGCTCGGACCGAAAGCGCTGGAACTGGCCCGCGATCGTTCCGCGGGCGCGCTGACCTATCTCGTGACGCCCGAGCACACGGCCCGGGCACGGGCACTGCTCGGGCCCGACCGCACGCTGGCCGTCGAGCAGGCCGTGGTCGTCGGCCTGCCGGCCGCGGAGGCACGGGAACGCGCCCGCGCCCACGTGGCCGCCTACCTCCCCTCCGATCCCTACCGGATGAGCTGGCAGCGACTCGGCTTCACCGACGCCGACTTCGCGAACGGCGGCAGTGACCGGCTCGTGGACGCACTCGTGGCCGTGGGCGAGGAAGCGGTGTCCGAGCGGGTGGCGGCCCACCTCGCCGCCGGCGCCGACCACGTGTGCCTGCAGGCTCTCCCGGCCACGGTCGGGACGGTCCCGCTCGACCAGTGGCGCCTCCTGGCCCCAGTTGCAGCACGGCCGCTGTTGCGCCACTAGTGGCTGCCCGCCCGCTTCGCGAGGGCGGCCAGCCACTAGACACGCATGGCACACAACGTGGTGGCGTGAAGGTGGCCATGCTGCAATCCCCGCGCCGCTAGGCGGCCGGGCCTTCGAGCATCTCGGTCACCAGCGCCGCGATGGGGCTGCGCTCGCTGCGGGTGAGCGTGACGTGGGCGAAGAGCGGGTGGCCCTTCAGCGCCTCGATCACCGCGGCGATGCCGTCGTGGCGGCCGACGCGCAGGTTGTCGCGCTGCGCCACGTCGTGCGTGAGCACCACGCGGGACGCGGTGCCGAGCCGCGAGAGCACAGTCAGGAGCACGTTGCGCTCCAGCGACTGCGCCTCGTCGACGATCACGAAGGCGTCGTGCAGCGACCGGCCGCGGATGTGGGTGAGCGGGAGCACCTCGAGCATGCCGCGAGCGATGACCTCCTCGAGCACGTTCTGGCTGACCAGCGCCCCGAGGGTGTCGAAGACGGCCTGCGCCCAGGGGGCCATCTTCTCGCTCTCGCTGCCGGGCAGGTACCCGAGATCCTGCCCGCCGACGGCGTAGAGCGGCCGGAACACCACGACCTTGCGGTGCTGCTGGCGCTCCATCACCGCCTCCAGGCCGGCACACAGCGCGAGTGCCGACTTGCCGGTGCCCGCCCGGCCGCCCAACGAGATGATGCCGACCTCGGGGTCGAGGAGCAGGTCGAGCGCCACCCGCTGCTCCGCGGAGCGCCCGTGCAGCCCGAACGCCTCCCGATCACCGCGCACGAGCCGCACACGCTTGTCCGCCGTGATGCGGCCGAGGGCGGCCGACGCGCCGCCGATGAGCCGCAGCCCGGTGTTGGCGGGCAGATCGCGGGCGGCGTCGTGGTCGATCACCCCGTCACGGAAGAGCGCGTCCACGTCCTCGCTGGCGACCTCGAGGTCCGCCATGCCGGTCCACCCCGAGGGCACCACGTCGAGGGCGTGGTACTCGTCGGCCTGCAACCCGACGGCGGCGGCCTTGACCCGTAGCGGCATGTCCTTGCTGACCAGAACCACCTCGCCGCGCCCGTCGAGCTTGCGCTCGGCGGCGAGGTTCAGCGCGCAGGCCAGGATGCGGCTGTCGTTGGCGTCGGTGCGAAAACCTGCCGGGAGCACCTCCGGGTCGCTGTGGTTGAGCTCGACGTGCAGGGTCCCGCCTGCGGTGCCGATCGGCACCGGCGCGTCCAGGCGGCCGTGTTCGATGCGCAGCTCGTCGAGCATGCGCAACGCCGTGCGGGCGAACCACCCCAGTTCCGGGTGGTGCCGCTTGCCCTCGAGTTCGGAGATCACCACGAGCGGCAGGACGACCTCGTGCTCGTCGAACCGGGTCAGTGACCACGGGTCGGACAGCAGCACCGAGGTGTCGAGCACGTAGCAGCGGGTGGTGGGCGAAGCGGGGGCAGTACGACGGTCGGTCACGGAGGCTCCTCGCTAGCTCTCGCCGTGACCGCCACCCGTGCCCGTGGTGCCGGGCCCGGACGAGCGGCCGACGAGTGCTCCCTGGTGGACGCGGCACCGCGTCCACGTCACCGGTGGGCCGGTCGGCCCTGGCTCGGACGCTTCCGACGACGTGGAGCTCGCCGCCGACCACGCCCATGAGGGCCGGGTGCCGGCCCCCTCTGGTGCAACAGCCACCACGACCAGGGCCTCCCCAACGATCCGCATCGGGTACGGACCGCCACCGTGAACGCTACCGGCGGTCACCCGGGTGCGGTCAACAGCAACTATGCGTTGTCCTTCGTCAGCGAACCGAGAATTAACAGAACGGACTACCGCTCATCGCTCCACAGACACCGCCCGTCGTGGCGCGTGTGGGCGCCCTGACCCGTTCGGCCCCGCCCCGCGAGACCACGCCGCGCACCTCGCGCTCGCGCCCCGGGCCCGGCCGTCGCGTCGAACGGACGGTGGCCCCGCATCCGCACCGCGAGTAACACGCAAGGCCTCACGAATGGCACCGGAAGGGCGCCGAACACGGACCGTTGCATTCGAAAAGGATACGCGCTCATCCGGGTGATTAACCACTACAGTGCGTGTCGATCAAGCACGAATCCGCGCCCGTGGCCGGCAACCAGCAGCCCTCGAAAGAGGGCGTAACCAAACGCAGAGTACTCGGCTCATCCGATAGTGGTAGGTGATTTGTTCTGACCCTCGGCGGCCCGCTAGCTTTTTCTGCAGTCAGCGAGGGCTCCCCGGTCATAAACGCTGGCTCTGAATGGGATCGGCTCCGGTCGACTCCGGACACTCAACAGGAGATGAACTGTGCTGAAGAAGGCTGGAATTGTCGTGGCTGCGGCCGCTGCCGGTCTGCTCGCGGTGAGCCCGCTCGCCTTCGCTGGCGACAAGGATGACCACGACGGTCACGGGAACGGGCACGGTCACCACGGCAAGACCAAGGTCGAGGACGTCAACAGCATCGACGGCTCGAACGAGGGCCTGATCAACGTGGCCGGCAACAACATCGCCGTCCCGGTCAACGTCTGCGACAACCAGGTCCCGGTGAACGTCCTGGGTGTCCAGGTGCCGCTGAACGACACCTCCGTGCTCGCCGACCTGACCGGTGCGCTCGGCCTCGGCCTGCTGGGCAACGCCGACACGGAAGCCGAGTCCGACGGCGACAACACGATCGACGACTCCTGCACCGCTGCCGCCGAGTCGGGCGACAGCGCCGAGATCGACGACTGATCTTCGGATCTCTCGCGACAGCGGCGCCGGACCTTCGGGTCCGGCGCCGTTTTCGTTTTCGCTACCGCTGACCAGTGCCCCGCACTAGGAACCGAACCGGCGATGCCGCGCCGCGTAGTCGCGAAGCGCGCGCAGGAAGTCGACCCGGCGGAACTCGGGCCAGTAGGCCTCGCAGAACCAGAACTCGGAGTGTGCCGACTGCCAGAGCAGGAATCCGGACAGCCGCTGCTCCCCCGATGTGCGGATGACCAGGTCCGGATCGGGCTGGCCCGACGTGTAGAGGTGCGCGGCGATGTGATCGACGTCCAGCACCTCCGCGAGCTCCTCGATCGAGGTGCCCGACTCCGCGTGCTGCAGCAGCAGCTTGCGCACCGCGTCGGCGATCTCCTGCCTGCCGCCGTACCCGACCGCGACGTTGAGCTCGAGCCCGGGCCGTCCCTGGGTGCGCGCCGCCGCGGTCGAGAGCTTGTCGGCCATGTCGCCCGGCAGCAGTTCGAGGGCACCCACCACGCGCAGCCGCCAGCGGGCCGCGGGACCGGAGAGCTCGTCGACGACGTCGGTGATGATCTCCAGGAGCGGTTCGAGCTCCTCGGACGGGCGCTTGAGGTTGTCGGTGGACAGCAGCCACAGCGTCACGACCTCGACGCCTGCCTCCTCGCACCACGCGAGCAGGTCGGCGATCTTCGCCGCACCCACCCGGTGCCCGTCGTTGACGTCGACGAACCCCGCGTCACGCGCCCAGCGGCGATTGCCGTCGAGCATCACCGCCACGTGCCGGGGCCGGGCGGCCGAACCGGCCAGCTCTCGGCTCAGCTTGCGCTCGTACACCGAGTACAGCAGGTCGCGGACGCCCACGGCCGAACAGCGTACGCCGGGGCGGTTCGCCACCTGCAGACGAGCGGGTGCGTTCACGCACAGGACACCTCCGGGCCGCCGACGCTGCCGTAACCTCGGCGGGGTGACCACCGGAAGCCTGGATTCGCCTCCGCCCGGCGGGCCGCTGGTCAAGCCGCGGATGCGTGGCTGGCTGCACTTCTGGTCGTTCACCGTCTCGATCGCGGCGGGGGCCACCATGATCGCCGTGTCGGCGGCACTGGTCGGACTCGGCGCCGCGCTCGCCACCACGGTGTACGCCATCACCACCCTCGGCCTGTTCGGGGTGAGCGCGCTCTACCACCGGCGCACCTGGCCCACGCCGCGCAGCCGCGCCGTGATGCGCAGGCTCGACCATTCGATGATCTTCCTGTTCATCGCAGGCACCTACACCCCGGTCGCCGTGCTCGCCATGGATCCGCCCACGGCCCGCACCGTGCTCACCGTGGTGTGGGTGGGAGCGCTCGCCGGGGTCGTGCTGAAGACGGCATGGCCGCACGCACCTGCGTGGATCGGCGTTCCGATCTACATCGCCCTCGGCTGGGTGGCCGTGTTCGTCATCCCCGCGTTGCTCGTCGGCGGCGGCGTGGCGGCGTTGGTGTTGATACTGGTCGGCGGCCTGCTCTACACGGTCGGGGCGGTCTTCTACGCCACGCGCCGGCCCAACCCGTGGCCCGCCACGTTCGGGTACCACGAGTTCTTCCACGCCGCCACCGTGGTCGCCGCGATCTGCCACCACGTGGCCATCTGGCTCATCCTGTTCTGACCCGGCGGAATGTGCCTCGCTCGGCCGGAGTTGGCCGGGGTATGACCACCGCCACCGATTTCGACCCGCACGCGCTGCTCGCCGAGAGCCGCATCGGCGTGCTCGCCACCCTCCGCGCAGACGGTCGTCCCCAGCTCTCCCCCGTCACCCCGTTCTACGACCGGGACAAGGGGATCATCTACGTGTCGATCGTCGAAGGCCGGGCCAAGACGACCAACCTCCGCCGCGACCCGCGCGCCGCGCTCGAGGTGACCACGCCGGACGGTTGGGCGTGGGCCACGGCCGACGGCACCGCCGAGCTGATCGGCCCGGGCACCGACCCGCACGGCCCCGAGGTGGAGGCGCTCGTCGGCTACTACCGGTCCGCCGCGGGCGAGCACCCCGACTGGGACGAGTACCGCGCCGTGATGGTGGCCGACAAGCGGGTGCTCCTCGCCCTGCACGTGGAGCGCGTGTACGGGCAGAGGATCCGCTGAGCGGAGCTTGCGGAGCGAACAGACAGCGCTGATTCAGGCGGTCTTGTCGCCGCCGGTGGGGCCCTTCGCACGCAGCTCATCCACGCGTGCCATCGCCTCCCTCAGCTCGGCGAGCCACTCGTCCGCGTGCTGGCCGACCAGCTTGACGGCCCAGGCCAGCGCGTCGGACCGGGAGCGTGCGACGCCGGAGTCGACGAGCGTGTCGAGCACGATCCGCTCAGGCTGGCGCAGCCGTGTCATCACCGGTACCGAAGCCACCGTGAACAGCTCGACGGTGTCGCCGATCCGCGCTCCCCACGCAACCTTCCGCTGGTAGCGGTGCTCCGCCTGGCGCGCGATCTCGATGCGCTCCTCCCGCGTGGTCTCGCGGAACCGGGAGATCCGCCCCGCCACGGCCGCCGCGCGGTCGGCCCGGCCGGCCTCGGTGTCCGGGAACTCGCCCTCAACCGGCGGGAGCTCCCCGACGATGAGGATCTCCTCCCGGTCGACCGTGACCTCCGGCGCGCCCGTGAACCATCCGTCGGGCAGCCTGCCCTGCAGCCACGCCGCCGCGTCCTCCGCGCCGGGCAGATCGGCCTGCTGCCAACCGCCCCGTCCCGGCCCGCGTCCCCGCCCGCCGGGCCACCCGCGATGCATCCGTCCGCTCATCATCACAACCTCCAGCGACTGATGCTTACGAGATTACACCGCAACGACGCTCACGCAGTGGCGTTCTCGGGCGGCGAACGGCGAGGCACACGGCCGACCCGGTGGCCTTTTGCCGTTTCGGCAAGGAGTGGATGCGATGCGGCAACGATCGGTTTGAGGCTCCACGAGCCCGGCAGACGTCCGGTGCCGCGAGGAGTGAGATCGACATGGTGCCCCCGCCCGCCCGCTCGACCGACCGATCTGCGCTCGACCCGCCACGACTGAGGTACGCACCGGTGCTGGTGCTCACCTTGATGCAGGTGACGCTGGTGATCGACAACAGCGTGGTGAACGTCGCCCTGCCCGTGATCCAGGACGAGCTCGGCTTCTCCTCGGCGGGCCTGTCGTGGGTCGTGACGTCCTACGCGCTGGCCTTCGGCGGGTTGGTCCTGCTGAGCGGCCGGGTGGGATCCATCATCGGCCCCCGACGGGCGCTGCTGATCGGGGTCTCCGTCTTCGTCGCTGCGTCCGCTCTCGGCGGACTGGCCGCCACACCGGGAACGCTGATCGCGGCACGTGTCCTGCAGGGCGTCGGCGCGGCGCTCGCGGCCCCCAGCACGCTGGTGCTGCTGATGGCGATCACGCAGCCGGGCGTGCAGAGGGCGCGGGCGATGTCGCTGTTCGTCCTGTCGATCGGGCTCGGTGCCGGTCTGGGGCTGACCCTGGGCGGTGCGCTCACATCCGGCCTCGGGTGGGAGTGGGTGATGTTCGTCAACGTCCCGATCGGAGCGTTGGTGTTCTTCGGCGTCCGGGCGCTGGTCCCGGAGGCGGACCGCCACCCGGGGCGTCTCGACGTCGGTGGCGCAGCGGCCTCCACGATCGGGATGCTGGCGTTGGTCCACGGTCTGACCGCCGCCGCCGACCAGGGCTGGGCGAGTACGTCGGTGATCGCCTCGTTCGTGCTGGCCGGAGCGGGCCTGCTGGCCTTGGTGCTGGCCGAGCGGCGCCACGGGGCGCCGGTGGTCCCGCTGACGTTCTTCACGAGCATGTCCAGCGCCGCTCCACTGCTGGCGATGATGCTGATCCCGGCCGGGCAGTTCGGGTTCCTCTACTTCGCCGCCCTCTACACCCAGGGCGTCCTGGGATTCAGCCCGCTGCAGACCGGCCTGTCCGTGCTGCCGTTCACGGCCGGCATGCTGACCACCAACTTCACGGTCAGCCGGCTGGTGACCCGCTACGGGGAACGCGTGGTCGGGTCCGCCGGGATGATCGGCCTCCTGACCGGCCTGGTGTGGATGTCCCGCCTCACGCCCGCCAGTGGCTACCTCGACGGGCTGCTCGGCCCGTTCCTGCTGCTGGGTCTGGGCGCAGGCCTCACTGTCGCCCCGCTCACCGCGGTGATCATGCACAACGCCCCGCGCGAGCACGTCGGGGCCGCCTCCAGCCTGAACCAGGCCATGCAACAGCTGGGCGGAGCCGCGGGGCTCGCGGTCCTGTCGACCGTGTTCGCGGGCACCGCAGGCGGATCCGGCACGGCGACGGACATCTCCACCGCGCTCACCGTCGCCACCGCCTTCCCCCTGCTGGCCCTGCTGCTGTTCGCGGTCTGGGCACGGCCGACCGCTGCCCGCTGAGCACCCCCTCGTCAGAACCTCGTCCGACCTCGCACGTCCGAGAAAAGGAGTACGCAAATGACAACCCCCGTGACCGAGACCTATCGCGCCGACTGGGACGCGTGGCGGGCCGGCTGGGAGCAGTGGCTCGCACAGCCCCACAACTGGCTGTCCGCCGTGGCCGTGAACTGGCTCGACGACACCCCACGCCGATTCGGTGGGACGCCCGGCCTGTGGTGGCAGGACGGCGACCAGGTGATGATCGACCCCGACGGCACCACCATGGCGTTCGACGGGACCGAGTTCACCGAGGTCCGTACGTTCAACCTGGCCGACGGGCCGGATGACCAGCGGGTCACCGCGGGCGATCTCCAGATCGGGATCAGCTACCGCGAGGGCTACCACATCATCACCTACGACCCGAGCGCTCCGGCGCGGAAGGCGTTCGACGGCGTGCCGACGTTCGAGCCGAACCCGGACTGGATCATCACCGGCCGGTTCGAGGCGTTCGACTCCGACCAGCCGCTCGCCCTGGCCACCGTGGGCTGGCGAGAACACGACCACCTCTCGCCCGGTGTGGTGCACTTCGAGCACGACGGCACCCCGTACGAGCTGCAGGTCATCGCCTCCGCCGGACGGCACACCACCGTCTTCGCCGACGGCACCAGCGGCGACACCACGTACCCGGCCGGTCGGGCCCTCGACATCCCGGCCCCGGCCGCCGACGGCACCGTCACGCTCGACTTCAACCGGGCCGTCAACCTCCCGTGCGCCTTCGGCGGCTTCTTCCCGATCTGCCCCACCCCGCCTGCGGGGAACCGCTACCCGTTCCGGATCGAGGCGGGCGAGAAGACGCCCGCGAAGTAGGGAGGCTCCCCATGTCAGAACCACGTGACGTGATCATCATCGGCTCCGGACCGTCGGGGTACTCAGCCGCCATCTACGCCGCCCGCGCCGCCCTCCGGCCGCTGGTCTTCGAGGGCTCGGTCACCGCAGGCGGAGCGCTCGTCAACACCACCGAGGTCGAGAACTTCCCCGGATTTCCCGACGGCGTCATGGGACCAGCGCTCATGGCGGACATGCGCGACCAGGCCGCGCGGTTCGGCGCCGAACTCGTGACGGACGACGTCGTCGGCGTCGACCTCGACGGTGACGTGAAGACCGTCCGGACCGACACCCGGACCTACACCGCCCGCACCGTCATACTGGCCACGGGCTCGCGGTACAAGAAGCTCGGCCTCCCCCGCGAGGACGAGCTGTCCGGCCGTGGCGTCTCGTGGTGCGCGACCTGCGACGGCTTCTTCTTCCGGGAGAAGGCCATCGCCGTGGTCGGTGGCGGCGACTCCGCCATCGAAGAGGCCACGTTCCTGACCCGCTTCGGCAGGAAGGTCTACCTGCTGCACCGTCGCGACGAGCTCCGCGCGTCGAAGATCATGCAGGAGCGGGCCTTCGCCGACCCCAAGCTGGAGATCGTGTGGAACGCCGAGGTCGCCGAGATCCTCGGCCAGCACGCGGTCGACGGACTCACCCTGCGTGACACCGCGACGGGCGAGACGCGACGGCTCGACGTGTCGGGCCTGTTCATCGCGATCGGCCACGAGCCGCGCTCGGAGCTCTTCCAGGGGCAGGTCGACATCGACGAGAACGGCTACGTGCGCGTCTCGCACCCCACGACCGCCACCAGCCGCCCGGGCGTCTTCGCCGCGGGGGACCTGGTCGACCACCGCTACCGCCAGGCGATCACCGCCGCCGGTACCGGTGCGGCCGCTGCCCTGGACGCCGAACGCGGCACATCAGCGGGTTGCTCGTCGGCGCCCGCCCCACGGGCGCACTGACCGAGGAGATCGAGCGCCTCCTCGCCGCCGGTTCCTGATCCAGAAGGCTGCTGACCCGCACCCTCGTGCGGGTCAGCAGCCTGTCCGGGACGCAGGAGGCCCGCGGCCACCCCCACCGGTTCCCGCTCAGCGAGCCGCGGTGGTGGTCCCGAACGCCGAGAGGGCGACATCCTGCCAGCGCTCCCATTCGGCGATCCGCGCCATGTGCTCCTCGCGCACCGGCTCGAAGGACCTGCCGAAGAAGACCCGCAGCGGCGGCTCGTCGGCGTCGACGACGGCGAACAGCGCCGAGGCCGTCGCCGCGGGATCGCCGACCTCGAAGGCAGCCGCGTCGGGCCGGAGCCGGTCGTAGGCGGCGATGGGTGTGCTGTGCCGGGAACCGACCTCCAGCCAGCCCGTGCCGTACGGGCCGGGCTCGACGTTGGTCACCCGGATCCCGAGGTCGCGCACCTCCTTCACGAGGGACTCGCTCAGCCCCTCCAACGCCCACTTCGACGCGTGGTAGGCGCCGATGCCGGGGTAGGCCCGGACCCCGCCCTCGCTGGTGACGTTGACCAGGTGCCCGCGGCCCTGCTCGCGCATGATCGGGAGAGCGGCCTGCAGCACCCAGAGCGCGCCGAAGAAGTTCGTCTCCATCTGGGCGCGGATGTCGGCCTCGGTGAGCTCCTCGACCGCGCCGAAGTGCCCGTAGCCCGCGTTGTTCACCACCACGTCCAGCCGGCCGAACCCGTCGGCGGCCCGGCGGACCGCTTCGAACACCGCGTTGCGGTCCGTGACGTCGAGGCGGAGCGGCAGCAGTGCGTCGCCGTGGATCGCGGAGAGGTCGTCGAGGGAACGAGGATCGCGCGCGGAAGCGGCGACCAGATCCCCGCGCCGGAGTGCCGCTTCGGTCCAGATGCGGCCGAAGCCGCGGGATGCGCCGGTGATGAACCAGACCTTCTCGTTCGTTGCCATGCACTCAGGCTCCCGCCGCGGGAGGTGTGCGACAAGCGACTGTTTCGCACGATTCCCATGAGTAGACCGCATATCATCGGGCCATGGCCGAGATGACGCTCGTCGGGCTCCGCGTCGTTCACGAGGTCGCGCGGCAGGGCTCGTTCAGCGCCGCGGCGCTCTCACTGGGCTACACGCAGTCCGCGGTGTCCCGGCAGGTCGGGGCCATGGAGTCGGCAGCAGGCACCGCCCTGTTCGAGCGCCTCGCCCGGGGCGTGCGGCCCACGGCGGCGGGAGAGGTCATGGCCCGGCGCGCGGCACGGATCCTCGGCGAGGTCGACGGGACGCTGGAGGAGGTCTCCGGGGTGCGCGACCGGCTGGCCGGTCGCCTGGTGATCTCGGGCTTCCCCGCCGCCGCAGCGGTCCTGCTGCCCCGTGCGATCGCCCTGCTCGGGCAGCGCCATCCCGATCTCCAGGTGGAGCTGCAGGAGGCAGCGAGCCCGGTCCAGCTGCGACGCCTGCGGGCCGGGCGGATCGAGGTCGCGGTGGTGGCGGCGGGCGAGGCGGTGCCGGAGCGGGATCTGGCCGGGCTCCGCCACGAGACGGTGGTGATCCCGCGTGGCCCCGGGATCGCCGTGGCGATCGGCCACCGGCTGACGGACCGGGAGGTGGTCACCGTCGCCGACCTGGCCGACGAGACCTGGATCGTGGGGACCGGCCCGGTGGGCGAGCCGCAGTTCGGGCCGTGGCCGGGGCTCGACCGGCCTCGGGTCGGCCACGCGGTGCGCAACTGGCCCGCGCGGTTCGGGCTGGTCGCCGCCGGTCTGGGAATCACCCGGGTTCCGGGGCTCGCCGCGGACTCCGTCCCGCGCGACCTGCGATGGCTGCCCGTCCACGACCCGGCGATGAGCTCGCGCGGGTCGCTCGAGATCGTGACCGCAGACTCACCATCAACGGCTGCACGAGCGATGCTCCAGGCCGTTCGCACGGAGGCGGCGCGAATGGTGTCGTAGTCGTGTGTCGTAGTCGTCCTGGCGCCCCGACCGGCGTTCCGCTTCTCTCGTGATCTCTCGTGTTCTCTCGTGGGCTGGCATGGTCGCCTCGGGCGGCCGCTGCGATCGACACCCGCCGTGTCTCGGGCGCAGTCACCCCGTTCCCGGCGACCTCGTGCGTGGCGCGGGCGGCCGGGGTGGGATCAACCACAGCCACGCCGACGCAGTTCGGCCCGAGCCGGGAACGGCGCGCTCACGCAATCCCGTCCCCGAGACCGCGTCGAGCGTTCCGCGGAACGCTGGAGTTCGGACCGGCCGCCCCTGCTCGAACGACCCGGCGCGATCGCACCATACGCAATGCGGCCGGCTCGTCACCTTGACCGCCTACGACTGACCAATCCGGGCCTACTCATCCAGGTGAGTCAGGGGCGCAGGAGGAGGCTCGCGGTGAGCTCCTCCACCGTGGCGGCGGGCCGGTCGCAGACGAACCCGCGGCAGACGTAGGCCGCGGCCGCGCCGTCGACGAGGGGACGGTCGGCGAGGAGGGGGACGCCCGGGGCGTCGGGCGGTCCGGGCACGACGACCGTGCCACCCGCGGCCAGCCGGCGGGCGTGGGCGAGCAGCTGCTCCCGGCCCGGGTCGCCCTCCGCCCCGACGACCGCGACCTGGAGCGGGCCTCGCACCATCGCCTCGGCCGCCGTGAGCCAGTGGCCGGCGAAGCGCGGGTGCTTCTCCGCGAGGAAGCCCGCAGAACGCAGGGCGGCCTCGGCGGCGGATCGGTACCGGTCCGGCTCCGCCACCAGCACCGATGCCGTGAGCAACGCCGACGCGAGGGACGACGCGCCGCACGGCGAGGCGTTGTCGGTGACGTCGCGCGGCCGGTGCAGCAGCGCCTCGGCGTCGTCGGCGGTGTCGAAGAACGAGCCCGGCTGATCCGGATCGGCGAAGTGCGCGAGCGCCGTGTCGAGCAGGTCCGTTGCGGCGGCGAGCCAGCGCGGCTCGCCGGTGGCCTGGTGCAGCGCGAGCAGCCCGTCGGCGAGGCAGCCGTGGTCCTCCAGCACCCCGGCCGCTGTGCCCACCTTCCCGCCCCGCGACGAGCGCCGCAGCCGCCCGTCCACCACGTGCAACCGCAGCAGCAGGTCGGCGGTCTCCGCCGCGGCGGCCACCCATTCGGGACGACCGAGGGCCGCCCCCGCCTCGGCGAGCGCGAGGATCGCCATCCCGTTCCAGGACGTGACGACCTTGTCGTCACGGGCGGGCTGCGGCCGCTGCGCCCTGGCGGCCAGCAGTGCGCCGCGCACCCGCTCCCAACGGGCCGGGTCATCGGGGTCGGCGAGCAACTGCAGGGTGGACGAGCCGTGCTCGAAGGTCCCGGTCTCGGTGACGGTGAGCAGGTCGGCCGCCCACTTGCCGTCCTCGTCGCCGAGCACGTCCCGCAACTGCTGGGGAGTCCAGGCGTAGGTGAGTCCCTCGACGCCCTCGGTGTCGGCGTCGAGGGCGGAGGCGAGGCCACCCTCGGCGGTGCGCAGGTCACGCAGCAGGAAGGCCGCGGTCTCCTCGGTGATCCGCCGGGCGAGCGGGTCCGACGAGACCCGCGCCAGGTGCGCGTAGACCCGCAGCAGCAGGGCGTTGTCGTAGAGCATCTTCTCGAAGTGCGGCACCACCCAGCCTGCGTCCACGCTGTAGCGGGCGAACCCGCCGGCCAGCTGGTCGTACATCCCGCCGCGGGCCATCCGCTCGCACGTCACCGAGACGGCCCCCGGCACCTCGTCGCCGCCCACGCGCTCGTGGCGACGCAGCAGGAACTCCAGCGCCATCGACGGCGGGAACTTCGGCGCGCCACCGAACCCGCCTGCCCGCGGGTCGAACTGCGCCTCGAGGGCGGCCGCGGCACGTTCCAGCAGGTCGGTGTCGATCCCCGCGGAGGGCAGCACGGCGGCGGCGCTGTCGGAGAGCCGTGCCGCGATCTCGCCGGCCGCTCCGCGCACGCGGGCACCGTCCTCCCGCCATGCGGTGGTGACGGCGTCGAGGAGCTGGCGGAATCCCGGCATCCCGCCCCTCGGGGTGGGCGGGTAGTAGGTGCCGCAGTGGAACGGCTCCCCGGCCGGGGTGAGGAAGCACGTCATCGGCCAGCCGCCCTGACCGGTCATGGCCTGCGTGGCGGCCATGTAGACCGCGTCGATGTCGGGTCGTTCCTCGCGGTCCACCTTGATCGCCACGAAGTCGCTGTTGACCTGCTCGGCCGTGGCCGGGTCCTCGAACGACTCGTGCGCCATCACGTGGCACCAGTGGCACGCGGCGTACCCCACCGAGAGCAGCACCGGCACATCCCGGCGCGCGGCCTCGGCGAAGGCCTCGTCGGACCACTCCCACCAGTCGATGGGGTTGCCGGCGTGCTGGAGCAGGTACGGGCTGGTGGCCGAGGCCAGGCGGTTCGGCATGGACCCAGTGTCCCGGACTCTCAGGTGGTGCTGCCGTTCGCCGGTTCGCCGTCAGCCTTCTGCTTGTCGCCCTTCGACTCCTCCTCGGCGGGCTCGAAGCTCGCCGGCAGGCGGCGGATGCGCTTGCTCATGCCCCGGATGAGCAGGATCGTGGCCAGCGCCAGCATGAGGATGACGACGAGCGCAACGGGTGACGCCTTGCCGAACTCCTCACCCTTCCCGGGCGGCGGGGCGGGGTTCTGCACCGGCACGGCGACCTCGGCCATCACGGCTGGAACGGCCTCGACCAGCAGCGGACTCATCCGGCAAACGGTACGCGCCCGAAGAATGTGTTCGAGAAGCGCCCATGTGGGCCGCCGAGCCAACGATCGAGCACGTCCCGGCAGCCCTGGGCGGCCCGCTCCGCGCTTCTCGAACTCATTCTCACACCGCCTGCCGCACCGCCACAGGCGAGCGGAGCCCCGCGAACAGGTCGTCCTCAGGGGTGGGCGTGTCGACCAGGCTGCGGACGAGCTCGTAGTCCTCGGTGGGCCAGATCTCGCGCTGGATCTCCAGCGGCACGGAGAACCACCGGCTCGTGGGGTCGATCTGCGTCTCGTGGGCGAGCAGCGCCTTGTCGCGGGTCTCGAACCAGTCGGCACAGCGCACCCGGGTGGTGACCCGATCGGCGGGGTCGGCCCGGTCGGCGGGCCAGTTCGCGAGCCACTCCTCGTAGGGCGACTCCAGGCCACGGGACAGCAGCGCCTCGTGGAATGCCACCATCCGCTTCTTGGAGAACCCGTGGGAGTAGTACAGCTTGAGCGGCTGCCACGGCGCGCCCGAGTCGGGGAAGCGGTCGGGGTCGCCCGCGGCCTCGAAGGCGGCCACGGAGATCTCGTGGCAGCGGATGTGGTCGGGGTGCGGGTAGCCCCCGTTCTCGTCGTAGGTGACGAGCACGTGCGGCCGGAACTCGCGGACGACCCGCACCAGGCGCTCGGTGGCGACATCGAGTGGCTGCGTCGCGAAACATCCATCGGGCAGCGGTGGCTTGGGGTCGCCCTCGGGCAGCCCGGAGTCGACGAAGCCGAGCCACCGGTGCTCCACACCGAGGATCTCGGCGGCGCGGGACATCTCGGCCCGGCGGATCTCGGCCATGTTCTCCATGACCTCGGGGCGGTCCATGGCCGGGTTGAGGATGCTGCCTGCCTCGCCCCCGGTGCATGTGACCACCATGACCTCGTGGCCTTCGGCGACGTAGCGCGCCGTGGTGGCCGCGCCCTTGCTGGACTCGTCGTCGGGGTGCGCGTGCACCGTCATGAGCCGCAGCGGGCCGGCACTGCTCGGGTGGATCGAGGACATGGGAACGGCCGCGTTCCTTCCAACTCGGGCCCCGGGTGGGTGGGCCGATGGCACGGGAGATCGGGATGTCGATGGTTGCAGACACGCCCGACAGTTCGTGCAACGCAGCCCGACGCCCGCTCCTTCCCCTTGCCCGGTGGTCACCCTGCGTGTTCGAGCGCTCTCACCTGCGGAAGGGCGCGACCCGACCGTCGCAACGCTCGCATCCACCCCGCCAGATCGCTACGATGAGCGGCCGCTCTGCCGCCGAATGGTGCAGCGCGCCGTATGCGCAGATGCACGAGTAGCGGCCTGACCAGCATCGATGTCGCCACCGGGAACTTCGGCGGACCCCCGACCGTTCGTCGAAAGGCTGCGACGAGCGGCAGGCTCCGTGTTACCGTGGACATCACACGGCCCGCAGGCGGGTCGTGTTTTTCCTTACTCGGGGCTTTGCCGCCCTCGAAACCGGGCCGCCCTCAGGGCGGTCGCGGCTGCGGGCGATGTGGTCCGTGGCTGCATGGACCCTGGACAGGCTGGAGGAGTGATGACCGTGACGGACACCCAGGCGACCTGGCTGACCCAGGATGCCTACGACCGGCTCAAGCAGGAACTCGACGAGCTGATCGCGAACCGCCCCGTCATCGCTGCCGAGATCAACGCCCGCCGCGAGGAAGGCGACCTCAAGGAGAACGGCGGCTACCACGCCGCGCGCGAGGAGCAGGGCCAGCAGGAGGCCCGCATCCGCCAGCTGCAGGAGCTGCTGCGCACCGCCAAGGTGGGCATCGCGCCCACCGACTCCGACACCGCGGCACCGGGCATGGTGCTGAAGATCCGCTACGACGGCGACGACGAGACCGAGACGGTGCTGCTCGGTTCCCGCGAGGAGGGCAGCCGGGCCGACCTGGAGGTCGTGTCCCCGAACAGCCCGCTCGGCGCCGCGCTCCTGGGCGCCCACCCCGGCGACACGCGCAGCTACCAGCTGCCCAACGGCGGCAGCATGGACGTCACGCTGGTCTCGGCCGAGCCGTTCCGCGCCTGATCACACACACCGGCCCGTGGGTGGATGCGTTCCGCCCGCGGGCCGGCGGCGTTCAGAGGCCCACATCCGACACGGCGTGGCCGGCGGCGCGCAGGGCGTCCACCAGCGCGGCGCAGTGCTCGGGGCCGCGGGTCTCCATCGAGAGCGCCACCTCCACGTCGCCGAGCGGGAGGGTGCCGGAGATCCGCGAGTGCGACACGTCGAGGACGTTGGCCCCGAGCGACCCCACGAGCGCGAGCAGCTCGGCCAAGGCGCCGGGCCGGTCGCCCACGCGCACCCGGAGCGACAGGTAGCGGGCCGCGGCCGCCATGCCGTGCTCGATCACGTGCAGGAGCACCAGCGGATCGACGTTCCCACCGGAGAGCACGGCCACTGCGGGCGTCGCGAACTCCTGCGGGTGTTCGAGCAGCGCCGCCACGGCCGCCGCTCCCGCCGGTTCCACCAGTAGCTTCGCCCGTTCGAGGCAGTGCAGCAGGGCCCGGGAGAGCGCGTCCTCCCCCACCGTCACGATCTCGTCGACGAGCGCGGCGACCTGCGGGAACGTCACATCGCCCGGCCGGCCGACGGCGATGCCGTCGGCCACGGTGCGCATCCCGGCGAGTGGGACCGGCTCGCCGGCGGCGAGCGAGGGCGGCCACGCGGCGGCGCCTTCGGCCTGCACGCCCACGACGGTGATGTCGGGCCGCTGCCCCTTGACGGCCGCGGCGATCCCGCCGACCAGCCCGCCGCCCCCGGTGCAGACGAGCACCGTGCGCACGTCCGGCACCTGCTCCAGGATCTCGAGCCCCACGGTGCCCTGTCCGGCGATCACGTCCCGGTGGTCGAAGGGGTGCACGAACACCGCACCCGTGCGCTCGGCGAACTCGGTGGCGGCCGCGATGCTGCCGTCGATCGTCTCGCCGACCAGGTGCACCTCCGCGCCGTAGCCACGGGTGGCGCCGACCTTCGGGATGGCGGCCCGCTCTGGCATGAAGACGGTGGCCCGGATGCCGAGCATCTGCGCGGCGAGCGCCACGCCCTGCGCGTGGTTGCCGGCGCTGGCGGCCACCACCCCGCGGGCCCGCTCCGCCGGGTCCAGCCGGGCGATCCGGGTGTACGCACCGCGGATCTTGAACGAGCCGGTGCGCTGGAGGTTCTCGCACTTCAGCCACACCGGCCCGCCGCACAGCTCGGACAGCGCGCGCGATCCGGCCATCGGCGTGGCCGACACCACTCCTGCGAGCAGCTCACGCGCCGCCCGGACGTCGTCCACCCCGACCGGGGGCACGGGTGTGTCGACGGCGGCCATGCGGGCATCCTCGCACCGGCCGCCGCGACCACCGTCGCGGCACCGCGACGAACCTCCCGGTAACCTCGGGAGGTGAGATGGCGGTGAGCCGCGCGGGCCACCGCTATCGGGGGAGGTCGGGATGACACGGCTGCGGGCGATCGCTCCGCTGCTCGTGGCCGCGGTGCTCACCGCGATCGCGGTGGTCACGGTCAAGAGCGCGGGATGCGACGACCCCGGGCGCTACGAGCTGGTGGCCGGCGGCTACCAGCTGGTGGGCGGCTGCATCGCGCCCGGCGACATCGTGGTGCCCGAGCCGGCCCCGGTGCCCGCACCGCTGCCCGCCGCAGGCGAGGCCCCCGAGAAGGGCTAGCACCACCGCCGGATACCGGGCGCGTTCCGCGCGGAACGGCCGTGATCAGCGGTTCGGCGCGAACGCGGCGGAATCCGGCCGTTCTCGCACCGACCTGCCGATCACGAGGCCACCGGAGGGGCTGGTCTCAGCCCGCGGCCGTCAACGCCTGCCTGAGGTCCTCGGCCAGGTCCTCGACGTCCTCGATGCCCACGGAGAGGCGCACGAGGTCGTCCGGCACCTCGAGCGCCGAGCCGGCCACGGAGGCGTGCGTCATGGCCCCCGGGTGCTCGATGAGCGACTCGACGCCGCCGAGCGACTCGGCGAGCGTGAAGATCTCGGTGGCCGCGCACACCCGCAGCGCCGCCTCCCGGCCGCCCGCCACGGTGAACGACACCATCCCGCCGAAGCGACGCATCTGCTTGGCGGCCACCTCGTGGCCGGGGTGCTCGGCGAAGCCGGGGTAGAACACCCGGGTGACGGCCGGGTGGGCGGCCAGCAGCTCGACGATCCGCTCGGCGTTGTCGCTGTGCCGCTCCATCCGCACCGCGAGGGTCTTGGCGCCCCGGAGCGTGAGCCACGCGTCGAACGGCCCCGGCACCGAGCCCACGGCGTTCTGGGTGAAGCGGACTGCCTCGGCGAGCTCGTCGTCGCTGGTGACGAGGGCCCCGCCGACCACGTCGGAGTGCCCGCCGATGTACTTGGTGGTGGAGTGCAGCACCACGTCGGCGCCGAGGGCGAGCGGCTGCTGCAGGTACGGCGAGGCGAACGTGTTGTCGACGACGAGCCGCGCGCCCGCGGTCCGCGCCACGTCGGCGACCGCTGCGATGTCGGCGATCCCGAGCAGCGGGTTCGTGGGCGTCTCGCACCACACGGCACGGGTCGTGGGCCGCAGGGCAGCACGCAGCGCGGCGATGTCGCCGAGGTCGACCGGCGTGTACTCCACGCCCCAGAGCGTCAGCACCTTGTCGACCAGCCGGAACGTACCGCCGTACGCGTCGTGCGGGATGACGACGTGGTCACCCGGCTTGAGCAGCACCCGCAGCAGCACGTCGGAGGCACCCATCCCGGAGCCGAACGCGACGGCGTGCCGGCCGCCCTCCAGCGCCGCGAGGCACTCCTGCAGGGCGGTGCGGGTGGGGTTGGCGCTGCGCGAGTACTCGTAGCCGGACCGCAGGCCGCCGACGCCGTCCTGGGCGAACGTCGACGACACGTGGATCGGGGTGATCACGTCGCCCGTGGTGGGGTCCGGGTCCTGGCCGGCGTGGATCGCGTTGGTCGAGAAGCCGCGCATGACGCAACGCTACGCGCGCGCCGACGGCGGGAGCTCCCGGGCCGGCGTCGACGCGTGTGACCCGCCCCGCCGAACCGCCCGGGTGAACGGGACCCCGCTCCCTGGTCCCCGGGACACCGGGCGCACGAGGTTCCTCCTCGACCGCCGGGCGACGGGCCCGGCAGCGAGGCAGGAGTCGACATGCAGACCGAACCGATCGAGGCGGTCCGGGCCGACCGCGGACGCGCCCGGCGCCCCGGGCGCGGGTGGGCGGCAGCGGGCGTGCTGGCCGGGGTGGCGGGATTCGCCGCGATGGAGGTGGAGAGCCGCTTCGCGCCGGACGACCCCGCGGCGAACGTCGACGCGGCGGTGCTCGTGAACGGCTACGTGCAGCACGGGCCGGGGAGGCTCGCCCTGGTGCTGGGGCTGTTCGTGGTGGCGGCGTTCGCCGTGGTGGTGTTCGGGGCCGGGCTGCGCCGGGCGCTGGCCGCCCAGTGCCCGGCGGGCAGCCTGGTGCCCGACGTCGCCGGCGCGGGCACGCTGCTGGTCGCGGCACTGTGCTTCGTGGGCTCCGGCCCGACCACGGAGGTGTTCTTCGCACTGCTGCACGCCGAGGAGAGCGATCCCGACATCACGGCGTCCCTGGTGCGCACGATGGACACGCTGCCCTGGGTGTGGGGTGGGCTCGCGCTGACGGTCGCGGCGGTGGCCTTCGGATCGCTGCGCCACGGTGCCGCCCCGCGCTGGCTCGGCGTGGTGAGCATCGTATTCACCGTCCTGGTGGGCGGTCTCGCGATGGCGCCGCTGCAGTACCTCGCCGGCATGGTCGGGGCGATCTGGCTGGTGCTCGCCGGCGTGGCCTACCTCACGGCCCGTGGTGCCCGGGCTGCGACGATGGGGGCATGACGGCAGAGCGAGCGGGCCGGCGCCGTCGTGCGGGGGAGGCACGCAGGGAGCGGGGGACGAGCGACCGAGCACCGGAGGAGCACGACGGAGCCTCGGACGGCCCGCGAGCGCATGCTGTCAGACACAGCCCTGTCGCCGCCGTGGTCGTGGCCGCCACCTCGTGGCTGCTCGCCGCGCTCGCCGTCCTCTCGCTCCCGTGGGCGGAGCTCTACGAGGGCGGCGAGGCGCTGTTCTTCGTGGTGGACGTCGTGGTGGCGGTGGTGTACGGCCTGCTGGCGTGGGTCCTGCTCGCCCGTCGCGCGGTGGCCGTGGCGTGGTGGGTGGCGCTCGCCGCGGTCGGCGACGGGATCGCCGCATTCGCCGCCGGGTACTCCCGGGCCACGGTGCAGGGCCTCCCGCTGCCCGGGGCGGACGCGGTGGCGTCACTGACGTCCGTGGCGTGGGTGCCGGGCACGGCCGGGCTGATCGTCGTGGTGCCGTGGCTGGTGCGCGACGGGGCGTTGTCCCGCCCGGCGCGGGCGGGGGTGTGGACGGGCACCGCCGCGTGCGTCGCGATCACGGCGGCGCGGGTGCTCGTGCCGGACGCCGAGGCGGCGACGGGGATCGCCGCGGTGGCGGGCTCGCTGCCCGTGCAGATGGGCACGATCGTGGTGCTCGGCGCGCTGGCGACCGCCGACGCAGCCCGTCGCTGGCTGCGCGGCACCCCCGCCACCCGCCGGGGCCTGGGCTGGCTCACGCTGGGCTCGGGGCTGATGGCCCTGTCGTTCGTGCCGCTGGCGCTGCCGCTCCCGCTGGCGATGGCGCTGGTCGACCCCGGGATCGTGCCTGCGGTCCAGCTCGCGGCGCAGGCGTTCTTCCCCGCCGCGATCCTCGTCGTGGTGCTGCGCCAGCAGCTGTGGGGCATCGACCTCGTGGTGAGCCGCACCCTGGTGTGGGGGCTGCTGACCGCGGGCTCGGTGGTCGCCTACCTGCTGATCGTGTTCGTCGCCACCGCCGTGCTGCCGGTCGGCACCGGAGCGGGCGGGGTGCTGGCCGCGGCCGTGCTGGCGGGGCTCGCCGTGCCGGCGCGGGCGTGGCTGCAGCGCCGGGTCGACCTGCTCGTGCGCGGCCCGTCCGCGGCGCCCGGCGCCGGCGCCGAGCGGATCGGGCTGCGGCTGGGCAGCGCCGCGGCGCCCGCGGAGCTGGTGCACAGCGTGCTGGAGCCGGTGGTCGAGGCGCTGCGCGGGGAGGGCGCCGAGGTGCGGCTCGACGACGGCAGGCAGCTGGCGGCGGTGGGCGCGGTGGGGGGCCCACCGCTCACCGTCGGGCTGGCGGCGGCCGGGGAGCACGTCGGCGAGCTGGCGGTCTGGGGCGCGCCCGGCGAGCGCCTCGACGCGCGCACCGAGCGGGACCTGCAGCCGCTGGCCGGCGTCGTCGCCGCCGTCGTGCGGCTGGCGCTGCTCACCGCGGAGCTGGAGGCCGCCCGCGCGCGTACGCTCGCCGCCCGCGCCGAGGAGCGCCGGCTCCTGCGCCGCGAGGTGCACGACCACCTCGGCCCGGTGCTGACCGGGGTGACGCTGGGCCTGCAGGGCGCCCGGAACCTGCTCGCGGCGGGCGACGCGGACACCGCGGGCCGGCTGCTCGACGGACTGGCCGGCGAGGTGGAGCGCGGGGTGCAGAACGTGCGCAGCCTGGCGCGGGCCTTCCTGCCGCCGCTGCTGGAGGAGCGCGGTCTCGCCAGCGCGCTGGAGGACATGGCGGCGCGGTTCGACTCGGCCGACCTCGCGGTACGCGCGGAGGTGGACCCGGCCGCCGCGGCGGCGCTGCCCGCGCCGGCGGCGGTGGGCCTCTACAGCGTGGCCGCCGAGGCGGTCACGAACGCCCACCGCCACGCCCGGGCCGCGCGCTGCGTGGTCCGGCTCGAGCAGGCGGGCGACGGCGTGCGCCTGCAGGTGACCGATGACGGCGTGGGCATCGACCCGGATGGCCGTCCGGGCGTCGGGCTGCGCGCCGTCCGCGAGCGGGCCGCCGACCTGGGCGGCGTGGCGCGGATCGGACCCGGACCCGAGGGCGGAACGGTGGTGGAGGTGACGGTGCCTGCTCACCGGGAGGCCGCGGTGCTCGGGGGTGCCGGGTGACAGAGCCCGTGCGCATCCTCGTGGTGGACGACCACCCGACGTTCCGGCTCGGCATGCGCGCGCTGCTGGCGTCGATCCCCGGTTTCGTTGTGGCGGGCGAGGCCGCCGACGCGCCGGAGGCCGTGGAGCTCGCCCGCCGGACGCCCGCCGACGTCGTGATCATGGATCTGGACCTGGCCGGCACGTCCGGCATCGACGCCACCCGCGCGGTGCTGCGCGAGCGCCCGCAGCTGCGCGTCCTCGTGGTCACGATGCTCGAGGACGACGACTCGGTGTTCGCCGCGATGCGCGCGGGCGCCCGCGGCTACCTGCTCAAGAGCGCGTCGCCCACCGAGGTGGAGCGCGCGGTGCGCGCGGTCGCGCACGGCGAGCTGCACGTGGCAGCCGGCGTCGCGGAGCGCATGCTCGGTTTCGTCACCGGTGCGCGCAGTGCCGCCACCCCGTTCCCCGAGCTCACCGAGCGGGAGCGCGAGGTGCTCGACCTCGTGGCGCGCGGCCTCGACAACCTCGCCGTGGCCCGGCGGCTCTCGCTCTCGGACAAGACCGTGCGCAACCACCTGTCGGCCATCCTCGCCAAGCTGCGGGTGGCCGACCGCTCCCAGGCGATCGTGCGTGCGCGGGAGGCAGGCCTCGGTGGCGGTCGCTGACTCAGCTCCCGAGGAACGCCAGCACGTCCGACCGGGTGACGACACCCGCCGGCTTGCCGTCCACCAGTACGAGTGCCGCATCCGCGTCGGCGAACGCGCTCATCGCCGTGTCGAGGGCCTCACCGGCCCCGATCGTCGGCAACGGCGCCGACATGTGCTTCTCCAGCCGGTCCGACAGCTGCGCCCGGCCGGTGAAGAGCGCATCGAGCAGGTCCCGCTCCACCACGGCCCCGGCCACCTCGGCGGCCATCACCGGCGGCTCGGCCCGCACCACCGGCATCTGCGAGACGTGGAACTCCCGCAGGTACTGCACGGCGTCGGCCACGGTCTCGTTCGGGTGGACGTGCACGAGGTCGGGGATCGTGCCGTCCTTGCGCCGCAGCACGTCGCCGACGGTCGCGCCCTCGGTGGGCGGGAGGAAGCCGTAGCTCGCCATCCACTTGTCGTTGAAGACCTTGCCCAGGTAGCCACGGCCGCCGTCGGGCAGCAGGACGACGACCACCGCGTCGGCGGGCAACTCGCGCGCCACCCGCAACGCCGCGACCGTCGCCATCCCGCACGATCCGCCCACCAGCAGGGCCTCCTCGCGCGCGAGGCGGCGCGTCATCTCGAACGAGTCGGCGTCGGAGACGGCCACGATCCGGTCGCAGATGCCCTTGTCATAGGTGCTGGGCCAGAAGTCCTCGCCCACGCCCTCCACCAGGTACGGCCGCCCGGTGCCGCCGCTGTACACCGATCCCTCCGGGTCGGCACCGATCACCTGGACGCGCCCGCCGGACACCTCCTTGAGGTAGCGGCCGGTGCCGCTGATGGTGCCGCCGGTACCGATGCCCGCCACGAAGTGCGTGATGCGGCCGTCGGTCTGCTCCCACAGCTCCGGGCCGGTGCCGAGGTAGTGCGACTCCGGGTTGTGCTCGTTGGCGTACTGGTTGGGCTTCCACGCGCCGTCGATCTCGCCGACGAGCCGGTCGGAGACCTTGTAGTAGGAGTCGGGGTGGTCCGGGTCCACGGCCGTCGGGCAGACGACGACGTCGGCGCCGTAGGCGCGCAGCACGTTTCGCTTGTCCTCGCTCACCTTGTCCGGGCAGACGAAGACGCACTTGTAGCCCTTGCGCTGCGCGATCATGGCCAGCCCCACCCCGGTGTTGCCCGAGGTCGGTTCGACGATCGTGCCGCCGGGCCGCAGCTCCCCGGACGCCTCGGCCGCCTCGACCATCCGCAGCGCGATGCGGTCCTTCACGCTGCCGCCCGGGTTGAAGTACTCGACCTTGGCCAGCACGGGTGCCGCGATGCCCTCGGCCACCGCGCCGAGCCGGACGAGAGGGGTGTTCCCGACCAGATCGGCGACGTGCTCGACGTAACGCATGGGCCAATCGTCGCACCCCGCGCCGAATCGGTGAGCGGCCCACCGACGCCCCGCGACGCGGGCTGATGCGCTCGATCCCCTCCGGACGCCGTGTCCGGCCGCCGAACGGCAGCGCGAACGGCCGCGTACGGACTACTGTTCGCCGTCGGAGCCTAACCCGGTCGAGGGCGTGTCGACCGGACAAAGGAGACATCCGCAGATCCGGCGCGGCCCGCCCGTCGCGCACCCGATCCAACCGTTCCGCGAGCTGCAGGAGGGGCGCCGGTGTCAGCCACCGGGGACGAGGTGATCGGTGCCGAGGAAGCCGACCGGGCCGACCTTGCCCGGTCGGCCCGTCGCGACGCCGAGCTGAACAACCTCGCCGGGCTCGCCTCCGGCGGCGACCAGCGGGCGCTCGAGCACCTGCTCACCCGGATCCGCCCGATGGTCGTGCAGTACTGCCGCGCCCGCATCGGCATCGGGATGCTCGGTTCGCAGTCGGCGGAGGACATCGCCCAGGACACGCTGGTCGCCGTGGTCGGGGCCCTGGGTCGGTGGCGTCCCGAGAAGCGCGTGATGGCGTTCGTCTACGGGATCGCCAGCAACAAGGTGGTGGACGCCTACCGGGCGGCGGGGCGGGACCGGTCGGTGGCCACCGAGTTCGTCCCGGAGGAGCCGGACCTCGATCACGGCCCCGAGCAGGCCGCCCTGCACGGCGGCGTCGTGGCCGAGCTGCGCGCGCTGCTCGACCAGCTCCCCGAGCACCACCGGGAGATCCTGGTGCTGCGCGTGGCGCTCGGGATGACCGCGGTGGAGACCGCCACGGCGGTCGGTTCGACGTCCGGCGCCGTGCGGGTCACCCAGCACCGGGCCCTGGCGAAGCTGCGGGAACTGGTGGAGCGGCGCACCGCCTGACGGCCTGGTGTCCCGAGCCGGAAGTCCGGTGCGAAAATCGGCGGATCCAGGTTTCCGCTGAATGCGCCGGCGGGCCGGCCTCGTACCGGGGTACCGGGCGTACTCGGGCGGTTCGCCGGTGTGCTCAGCGGGGAGCTGCGCCGTCGAGTTGTGTGGTGGACTTTCGGTTCGGGACGCTAGCCCGTCACCTCCTCGAGGCGGCGCGCCAGGTACGCCCGTTCCGGGGCGTTGCCCACGAGTGCCAGTGCCTGCTGGTACGCCGCGGCAGCCTCATCACGGCAGCCGAGCCGCCGCAGCAGGTCGGCCTGGGCGGCGGGCAGCAGGTGGTAGCCGCGCAACCGCTCGTCGGCGGAGAGCGCGTCCAGGAGCACCAACCCCGCCGCAGGCCCGTCCCGCATCGCCACGGCGACGGCCCGGTTCAGCGCCACCACCGGGGACGGCGCGACGTCCGCGAGCACGTCGTAGAGCGCCACGACCTGCGGCCAGTCGGTTGTGGTGACGTCGGCCGCCTCGTCGTGCACCGCGGCGATCGCCGCCTGCAGCGCGTACGGGCCCGGCGGACCGCCCTGCAGCGCCGTCACCACGAGGCCCCGTCCCTCCTCGATGAACGCGCGGTTCCATCGCGAGCGGTCCTGCTCGTCGAGCAGCACCAGCTGCCCGTCCGGGCCGGTGCGCGCCTGCCGCCGGGCGTCGACGAGCAGCATCAGCGCCAGCAGCCCGGCCACCTCCCGCTCTCGCGGGAGCAGCCGGTGCAGGATCCGCGCCAGCCGGATCGCCTCATCGGCGAGGTCCCCTCGCACCAGCTCGGGCCCCGCGCTGGCGGCATAGCCCTCGGTGAAGATCGCATAGATGACGCGGAGCACACCCGGCATCCGCACGGGCAGCTCGTCGGCCTCCGGCACCCGGAACGGGATCCGCGCGCCCTTGATCTTGCGCTTGGCCCGCACGATCCGCTGCGCCATCGTGGCCGCCGGCACCAGGAACGCGCGCGCGACCTCCGGGGTCGAGAGCCCGGCGAGGCAGCGCAACGTGAGCGCCACCTGCGCGTCCAGCGGGAGCGCCGGGTGGCAGCAGGTGAAGAACAAGCGCAGCCGCTCGTCGGGCACGTCCTCGTCCTCGGCCGGCGCCGCGGCCGAGCCACTGCGGTCCGCCTCGGCCTGCAGCACCGCGATCCGCGCCGCGTAGGCCTTGTCGCGACGCAGCCGGTCCACCGCCTTGCGCCGCGCCGTGGTGAGCAGCCAGGCGCCCGGCCTGCCGGGAACGCCGTCCACCGGCCAGCGCTCGAGCGCGGCCGCGACCGCGTCCGACGCGACCTCCTCGGCGAGGTCGAGGTCGCCGAACTGGCCGACGAGCGTGGCGAGCAGCCGGCCCCGTTCCTCCCGGAACACGGCCTCCACGGAGCCGGCCGCTCCCTCGGAATGTGTTTGAGAAGCACGCATGTTGGCCGCAAACGCCGGTGACCCAGCAGGGCCCGGCTGACCTGGGCGGCCCGCTCCGCGCTTCTCGAACACATTCTCACTCACGGCTGCTCGAACTCCATCACCGGCCGCACCTCGATCCGGCTCCCGTGCTGCGCGCCCGGGCAGCGGGCTGCCCAGTCGAGCGCGGCGTCGAGATCCGGGACGTCGAGCAGGTAGTAGCCGCCCAGGATCTCGCGCGTCTCGGCGAACGGGCCGTCGGTCACCACCCGCTCGCCGTCGTCGCGCACCTCGACCGTGGTGGCGGTCTCGACGCCCTGCAGCGCGTCGCTCGCGATCCGCACACCCGCGTCGGCCACGGCCTTCTCGTAGGCCCAGTACTCGTCCATCACCTTCTGGACGGCCTCCGGCGTCTGCGGCGCCACGTCCTGCGAACCGTAGATCAGCAACATGTACTTCACTTCTCGGCTCCTCGTCCCTCGCGTGATGGCTGGACTGCCACCAGCATGACGACGATCGGGCGGGCCCGGAATCGACAGCCCCTACTTCCGCTCGACGCGCCACAGCCCCTTGCCCGGTGTCCAGGTCTCGATCACCAGCATCGTCGCCTCCGCGTTCAGCCCGGTGAGGACGACCTCCTCGATGTCGGCGCGGAACAGCTCGCCCTCGGCGTCGCCCTCCACGGCACCGGCGGGTACGGCGCGCCCGGCGATCTTCGCGTCACCCGCCCAGCCGGCCGGGTTGCCCTCCGGCGGGTCCACCGACGGGCTGTGCAACGCGAACCGCGGATCGCGGTGCAGGTCGGCGCCCTTGCGGGCGCCGGTCATCGAGCCGAAGGTCAGCTCCCCGTCGGCGAACTCCGCCTCGATCCCCGATATGCGGGGCGCGCCGTTGGCCCGGAGCGTGGCGATCGTCTTGTGCTTGTGCGCGTCGAAGATCTTCCGCACCCGCTCGGCGAACTCGGGCACGGCTTCCTCGACGTCCTTCCAGGCGGTCATGCCGACGAGGATGCCGCACAAAGCTGCCAGCGACTGTCAGGTTCGACCCGTCCCGCAGCCGGTTACCGGCGCGTACGCTCCGCGTAGTCACCGTGCGAGGAGGAACGACGATGCCCGAAGCCGTGATCGTCGCGGCGGCCCGGTCCCCGATCGGCCGTGCACACAAGGGATCGCTCACCACGATCCGCCCCGACGACCTGACCGCGCAGATGGTGCGCGCCGCGCTGGCCCAGGTCCCCCAGCTCGACCCGGCCGACATCGACGACCTCATGCTCGGCTGCGGCCTGCCCGGTGGCGAGCAGGGCTTCAACATGGCGCGCGTGGTGGCCGTGCTGCTCGGCCACGACACGCTGCCCGGCACCACGATCACCCGCTACTGCTCCTCCTCGCTGCAGACCACGCGCATGGCCATGCACGCCATCAGGGCAGGCGAGGGCGACGTGTTCATCTCCGCGGGTGTGGAGACGGTGTCGCGCTTCGTGAAGGGCTCCTCCGACTCGCATCCCGACACCCACAACCCCGTCTTCGCCGACGCCGAGGACCGCACCCGGCACATCGCCGAGAACGGCGCCGACTCGTGGAACGACCCGCGCGAGGACGAGCACCTGCCCGACATCTACATCGCCATGGGCCAGACCGCGGAGAACCTCGCCCGGCTCAAGGGCGTCACCCGCGAGGACATGGACCACTTCGGCGTCAGGTCGCAGAACCTCGCCGAGAAGTCCATCGCGAACGGGTTCTTCGCCCGCGAGATCAGCCCGGTCACGCTGCCCGACGGCACCGTGGTCGAGAAGGACGACGGGCCGCGCGCCGGCGTCACCTTCGAGGCCGTCGCCCAGCTCAAGCCGGTGTTCCGGCCCGACGGCCGCGTCACCGCGGGTAACTGCTGCCCGCTCAACGACGGCGCAGCCGCCCTGGTGATCATGTCCGACACCAAGGCCGCCGAGCTGGGCATCACCCCGCTCGCCCGCGTGGTGTCCACCGGGGTCTCCGCACTCTCCCCCGAGATCATGGGCCTCGGGCCGGTCGAGGCCTCGAAGCAAGCGCTCGCGCGCGCCGGCATGACGATCGACGACATCGACCTCGTCGAGATCAACGAGGCGTTCGCGGCCCAGGTCCTGCCCTCGGCCCGCGACCTCGGAATCGACCAGGAGAAGCTGAACGTCAACGGGGGCGCCATCGCGCTCGGCCACCCGTTCGGGATGACCGGTGCCCGCATCACCACCACCCTGCTCAACGGCCTGCGCACCCACGACAAGACCATCGGCCTGGAGACGATGTGCGTCGGCGGCGGCCAGGGGATGGCGATGGTCCTCGAACGGCTGAGCTGACACCTGCGGTCTTGCCCGGCCCCTGCGGCGGGAGGATGGTGTGGGGCGCCGGCGGCGCCGCCGGGGCGCTGCCCCGACCCCGAAGGGGGTGGTGGGTCGTGTACGCACGCTCCACCACGGTCCGCGCACATCCGGAGTCGCTCGAGTCGGGCATCGCGCTCATCCGCGACGAGATCATGCCGGTGGTGCTGGACATGGACGGCTGCGTCGGGATGTCCATGCTCGTCGATCGCCTGACGGGGCGCTGCATCGTCACCACGGCGTGGCAGTCGAAGGAGGCGATGGACGCCACGGCCGAGGAGGTGCGCCCGATGCGCGAACGCGCGTCCGAGGTGCTCGGCGGCCGGCCCCAGGTCGACGAGTGGGAGATCGCGGTCATGCACCGCGACCACACCTCCGCCCCGGGCGCCTGCGTCCGCGCCACCTGGGTGCGGATGGCGCCCGACCAGGTCGACCGCGGCATCGACGTCTACAAGATGGGCGTCCTGCCCGCCACGCAGGAGTTCGAGGGTTTCTGCAGCGCGAGCCTCATGGTGGACCGCCGTGAGGGCTACGCCGTGTCGTCGGTGACCTTCGACAGCCGTGAGGCGATGGACCGTGGCCGCGCCAAGGCCGACGAGCTGCGGGAGCGCGGCGCCCGGGAAGCCGGGGTCGAGATCGTGGAGGTCGGCGAGTTCGAGCTCGCGCTCGCCCACCTGCGCGTGCCCGAGATGGCCTGAGAACACGAAGCGGCGCCCGCCCCGCAGGGGGAACGGGCGCCGCTCGTTCGTTCAGGAGCAGATCATTCCTGGCGCAGGTAGCTCAGCAGCCGCAGGATCTCGATGTACAGCCAGACCAGCGTGGTCATCAGGCCGAAGGCGATGTACCAGCTGAACCTCGCCGGGGCACCGTCGCGGACGGCCCGGTCGGCCATGTCGAAGTCGAGCAGCAGGCTGAACGAGGCCACCCCGATGCAGACGATGCTGAACAGGATCGCTAGCGGCGAGCCGTCGCGCAGCCCGAGGCCGCCGGTGGTGAAGAAGCTGGCCACCAGGTTGACGACCATCAGGATGACGACGCCGAACATCGCGCCGATCAGCCACTTGGTGAACCTCGGTGTGACCCGCACGGCGCCGGTCTTGTAGACGACCAGCATCCCGACGAACACGCCCGCCGTGCCGACGACGGCCTGGAAGCCGATGCCCTCGAAGTTCGGGATGCTCTCGAAGACGCCGGTGATCCCGCCCAGTGCGACACCCATGGCGGCCGAGTACGTGAGCACGAGGCCGGGGTTGGTGCTCTGCTTGAAGATGACGATCAGCGAGACGACGAACCCGACGATGAACGCCGGGAGCACGAGCCAGTACATCCCGCTGAGCGCGGTGAGCACACCCGTTGCGAGCGCGACACCGCCGGTGATTGCCGTCTTCGTGACGACGTCGTCCATCGTGAGCGGGCGCTCGCCGACCCCGGCCCGCCCGTACTCGACCTGCGAGGCCTGGGCGTCGGCGTAGGCGGCGGCGCCGCCCGTCGCGCCGCCCTGGCGGTCGAATGTGGCGTACCCACCCTGCCCCGTCGGCAGGTTGCGGAACGCCGGGTTGCTGCTGGTGCGCACCTGGGTCCTCCTCGGAAGCGGGTCATGCGTCCAGTCCAACGAGGAAACAGCCTGTGGCGTTCCCTGTTCGGTAAAGATGACTTTACTGCGATTCGGTCACGGAGGGTCCAACGCGATCCCGGCGTTTTCCAGAGCCGCCTCGGTGAG
This sequence comes from Pseudonocardia hierapolitana, assembly GCF_007994075.1. Taxonomy (NCBI): domain Bacteria; kingdom Bacillati; phylum Actinomycetota; class Actinomycetes; order Pseudonocardiales; family Pseudonocardiaceae; genus Pseudonocardia; species Pseudonocardia hierapolitana. The sequence goes on from NZ_VIWU01000001.1 coordinate 2,483,035, forward strand.
GAGCCGCGCGAACGGCCGCTCGTGGGCGTCCGCCGAGGCGAGCGGGGCGTCGACCTCGACGAGCCGGCAGCACTCCAGCAACGTGTCGTCGTAGGCGGCCTCCACCGCCATGCGCCGCACCTGGGTGCGGTAGCAGCCGCAGCACACCTCGCGACGCAGCCTGCGCAGGTTCGCGACGACGCACTCGAGCGCGGGCCCCGCGGGTGCGTCCTTGCGCCTGCGACACTCGGCCCACGCCGTGACGGCAGCGGGGAGCAGCCGCAGCGCCGCCCAGAACAGGACGGAGGGCGTGGCCGCGACGAGGACGTAGAGCAGCAGCCCGAGCAGGACCGGACGGTCGCCCGCCATCGAGGGATGGTAGCCCTCGCCGAAGGCGTCCCGGGAGCTGTTTCCGCCGGTCGTACGGGGGAACACAACGTCGTTCGCACGTGCACGGTCCGACCACGGCGCATACGGTCGGGCGCAGGGAATCTGCTGGAGGTGGCCTTCGATGTGGGCGTTCCTGTCCGCGCGGTTGCGGTGGTGGTTGATCCTCGCGATCGGAGCCCCGGTGCTCGGCTGGTTGCTCGGCCGGATCGGCGACGTGATCGAGTCCCGCCGGGGCCCTAACTCGATCAGCAAGGTGCTGCAGAATGGCCGGGGCTGGCTGCGGGGACGCTCACGCGGCCCGCTGGCACCGCGCCGGGCAGGCGACCCCGCGAGCATCCGTGACGCCGGCGCCCCGGCCCGCTGACATGTCGGAGCAGCCCGTCCACACCTACCGGGCACTGTGCTCGTGGTCCGGCTCCACCGCAGGCGGTTACCCGGCCTACGACCGGGCGCACCGCGGCAGCGCACCGCCCGCCGAGCCGGAGCTCGCGCTCTCGTCCGACCCGGCGTTCCTCGGCGATCCCACGCGGCTCAACCCCGAGCAGCTCGTCGTGCTCGCCGCGGCGTCCTGTCAGCTGCTGTCGTTCCTCGCGGTCGCCGCGCGGGCCCGGCTCGACGTCCGCGACTACCGCGACGACGCCACCGCCCTGATGCCCGAGGCATCGCGTCCCATCCGGATCTCCGAGATCGTGCTGCGGCCGAGGATCACACTCGTCGAGGGCCCGACCGAGGAGCGCGTGCGCCACCTCGTCGAAGTGGCGCACCGCGAATGCTTCATCGCCAACAGCCTCGCCACCCCGGTGCGCATCGAACCGCTGATCGCCTTCGTCGAGGCGGGCTGACGCGCCTCAGCGGATCGCCGCGACGCGGCCCGCCCCCACGAGCTCGGCCCTGAGGATCCCGGCGAGCTGGGCGGGACGGGACAGGAACGGCGAGTGCGAGGTGGGCATCCGCAGCACCCGGTCCGCGCGGTCGGCCATGATCTCCTGCGCCACGACGGGGATTGCGGCATCCCGCTCGCACACGACGTACGTGCTGGGGACCGTGCGCCACGCCGCACGCGTGAGCGGCTGCTCCAACGCGGCCAGCGCCTGATGGCCGAGCCGGGCGACGGCGCCACGGGCGGTGTGCGGGCGGACGTCGGCGTAGAACGTCTCGAAGGGGCGCAGCGGGTCGACGTAACCCTCCGCCCGGTGCACGTCCCACCAGCCCGGGGCGGCACCCCCGACCGCGCTCATCAGCGACTCGCCGATGTCGAGCTGGAACGCGCACAGGTAGACCAGGCCGACGACGTTCGGCACGCCCGCCAGGCCCTCGGTGACCGGGACGCCGCCGTAGGAGTGGGCACATACGAGGACGGGACCGTCCACCACCGCGACCGCGGCCCGCACGGCCTCCGCGTCGGTGTGCATGTCCCCGAGTGCGGCGATGTCGGGGCCGACGGACGGCAGCGCGACCGTACGGACGTCGAGATCGGCGAGTTCCTCGACGAGTCGGCGCCACGCCCATGGTCCGTGCCACGCACCGTGCACGAGGACCAATGTCGGCGCCGACGTCATGGCGACCTCCTGGAAAGCGCGCTCCGAAGGGAGCAGCCTTCCGGCGTCACTCCGCGCCGGGCAACATCACTTCCGCTGGCCGGAAGGTCCGTTGCCCGACCGTCACACCGGAGACCCATGAGGACTACGACAGCGTTGGGCGGCACGGGACGGTGCCGCGCGCGTCGGTGCCCGTTCGTCAGGGCTTGCGGCCCACCGCGCCGACGATGGTGTTGGAGATCGGCGGCAACGGCTTCACGCGCGGTCCGTCCGGCCACCAGTTGCAGCAGAGCACGAGACCGGGTTCGACGAGTTCGAGCCCGGGAAGCATGCTCATGATCTGCTCGCGAGTGCGGAACCAACCACTACCCATCGGACTGTGGAGGAATACCTCCTCCAGCCGGCGCGCAAGCGGGCTGAACTCATCGGTTTCCGGGTCGAAGAAGTGACTCAGCGCGACATAGGAGCCCGACGGCAGCGCGTCGATGTATTCCTGCATGATCTCGGCGTACCGATCGCCGCTGTAATGGTGGATCGTTCCGCACTGGTACAGCGCGATGGGCTCGGCGAAATCGAGGTGCTTGCGCACGACCTCGTTCTGCAGCACCGCGGCCGGGTCGAAGATGTCGGCGCCGACGAGATGGGTCTGGTCGTTCTCCTCGAGCAGCGCGCGTCCGTGCGCGAGCACCACCGGGTCGTTGTCGACGTACACGACCTTGGCCTCGGGATTGATGCGCTGCACGACCTGGTGGGTGTTCTCCGCCGTGGGCAGGCCGGAACCGCAGTCGAGGTACTGGCTGACACCGGTCTGACTGGCGATGAATCGGCTGGCCCGGATGAGGAACTCGCGGTTGTCCCACCCGAGCTGCGTCGCCTCCGGTGCCACTTTCTGGACCCGCCGCAGGACTTCACGGTCGATCTCGTAGTTGTCCTTGCCATTCAGGAAGGCGTCGTAGACCCGCGCGACACTGGCCTTCGACACGTCGATGTAGTGCGGAACTACCTCTTCCTCGGTACTCGGCACACTCGCCTCACTCGGTAGATGATCACGAAGCACGGGAGTCTACGGCGGCCAGTAGAGTGTAGGGCAAGGACTGATCAGGTTGAACCTCGGACGTGAGCCTCCACTTGTCGTTCTCTCCGTGTACGGTCATCGTCCAGCAGAGTGCCGGCCCTGCTCGTTCTGCCATCAGCGGGAAGTGGGGAGGGCCTGAGAACACGGGCCGGAAGTCCGCGAGGAGGAGCAGATGGCGGAGGGTGGCCGCTCCGAACAGAGTTCCGTTCTGCCCGCCGAGGTCCGCGGTGTCACAGCGCGCCGCATCGTGCTCGGCACCCAGTTGCGCAGGCTGCGCGAGAACGCCGGCATCTCCCGCGCGGACGCCGGCTACATGATCAGGGCGTCGGACTCCAAGGTCTCCCGCCTCGAGCTCGGCCGGGTCGCGTTCAAGGAACGTGACGTCGCCGACCTGCTCACCATGTACGGCATCAGTGACCCCGAGGAGCGCGAGCAGTTCCTCGCTATGGTCCGCAAGGCCAACGAGCCCGGCTGGTGGCGCCGCTACACCGACGTCATCCCGAGCTGGTTCCAGGAGTTCGTCGGACTCGAGGAGTCGGCGAGCCGGATCCACACCTACGAGCTGCAGTTCGTGCCCGGCCTGCTGCAGACCGAGGATTACGTGCGCGCGGTGCTCACCCGGGGCCGGCCCGACTACGCTCCGCCCGACACGGAGAAGCGGATCCACCTGCGCATGCAGCGCCAAGCGCTGATCACCGGCCCGAACCCGCCGAGGTACTGGGCGGTCGTCGACGAGTCGGTGCTCCATCGTCCGATCGGTGGCCGGCGGGTACTGAGGGAGCAGCTCAAGTTCCTGCTCGAGCAGTCGAAGCAGCCACACGTCACCATCCAGGTCGTGCCCAACCAGCTCAGCGGCTACGCCGCGGAGAGCCCGTTCCAGTTGCTCCGGTTCGCCGAGCCCGAACTCCCGGACGTCGTGTACATCGAGCACCTCGGCGGAGCCGTCATGCTCGACGGCGTCGAGGAGATCGAGATCTTCAGTCGCGCACTCGACCGGCTCACCGTCGACGCCGAGACGCCGGACCGCTCTCGCCAGATCCTCGCGAAGGCCATCGCCGAGCTCTGATCGGGTGCAGGCACACCGACGCCCGGCGTGGAGTCCACGCCGGGCGGGCTGACTTCTGCTGCGGGACGGTCAGTGAGCTGGGCGGTCGCCGAACTCGCCGTGCCAGGCGCCCTGGAGGAACGCCGACCACTCCTCGGGAGTGAACACGAGCGCGGGGCCTGCCGGCTGGCGCGAGTGGCGCACGGCCACCTCTCCGCCGTCCAGCATCGCGACCTCCACGCAGGCGTGCTGCCCGCTGAACGTGCTCTTGTGCCAGTGCGCACCTTCGATCTGCTGCGCCGGCACCACGATGCGATCGTTCCCCATCTTGATCACCCTTCGGGGTCGACTATCGGCGGATGCGTCCGACGGTAGCAGCTTGCATCTGCACGTGCATATGGCGTGAGCACCTGCAGTCCGCAAACGCGGGCGGAGTTCCTCCGATCGAGTGCGCCTGATCAGGGCTTGTTTCCTGCACCCCGTACTCGTCGCGCCGTACGTTCGCGCCCCACTGATCACCTGCGCGGCCATGCAGGCGGAAACTGCATGCGCAGATGCACGTGCATTCGTGCACGTGCAAGAGCGGGTTGCATCTGCAGCCCGTAACCGGCACACTGCTCTGTGTGTCCGGGATCTCACGCAGCGGAGCCCGACACGGCTCAGGGGAACGGGCGGCACGAGTCGCCTGACTAGCGCTCCGGGCTCGTCGTTCCAGGGTCGCACCAGACCCGGACGGTCGGCGGCACCAATGAGCACGGAGCGTCTACCGGCGAGAGGAGCAGCGGTGTTGCGGGGAACAGCGAGGGGGAGCTCGCGAGCAGGTCAGCGGTGCGGATGTGCAGCACGGCCGGCAGGCCACTGCAGCCCCCGGCTCGCGTGATGGGGTCGCCTCCGGTGGCCCGGGAGCCGAGCGACCAGATCCACAGCATCGCCGAGGTCCTCGCAGCGACGTTCACCTCGTCGGCGGTGCGCCACATCCTTGCCGAGCACAGCCCCGATGCCACGGGGCACTGCCGCGGCTGCCGCCTCCCCACCACGGTCGCCCCCGTCTGGCCATGCCGCCTCTGGGAGATCGGCAAGGAGATGGAGCGGCTGCGCGCAGCGGGCGGGCGCCGCTAGCGGCATCCGCCCTCCAGGACCCGGCGGCGGGCGTCCTCAGAGGGCGCTCGTCGTCGGCCTCGACGATCGATTCGAACGCTGCGCCCGGTCGCGACGTGTACACGTCCATGACGCTCTGGATCCTCGGCGTTCTCGGAGCCTGGTGCGCGTTGGCCGTGCCGACGGCGCTCCTGGTCGGCGCCGTGGTCGAGCGCCGTGACGCTCACCGCGTGCCGGAAACCGCCCACGCGCGTGCGGACAAGGTGATCGACCCGTCGCCCGCAACGGGAAGGCGCTCGCCCATCAGCGTGTGCAGCGCGGCGCGCCGGTCCTCGTCGAGCGTGGCGACGAACGCGGGTGCGGGGCCCTGCCCGCCGAGGAAGGGCGTCCAGTAGTCGTCGAGGTCCCGGAACCGGGTGGGCACCTCGATCGGCTCGACCTCGACACCGGTGAGGCCTGCGCCGGTCCAGAGGGTGTGCAATGGCTCGGGCCGGCACAGCGGGAAGCGGCGCGCCTCGTCCAGCCGGGCCGCAGCGGGGTCGAGGGCGGTCGCGGCGTCCCAGAAGAGCCGGATCATCTGCATCCCGTCGGCGTAGTCCCACAGGTAGGCGCCCACCACACCGCCCGGCGCCACCACCCTCGCCAGCTCCTCGGCCGCGTCCTCCGGCTCGGGGACGAAGTTGAGCACCAGCCCGCTCACCGCGGCGTCGAACCGGGCCTCGGGGAACGGCAGTGCGCGGGCGTCGCCCACCGCGAACCGGGCCCGAGGGTCGTCGGTGTCCCGGCGCGCGTGGGCGAGGAAGCCCTCCGAGGAATCGACGCCGTGCACGGCGGCCGGATCGCCCTTGCGCAGGACCGCGGACGTCAGGGCTCCGGTGCCGCAGCCGACGTCCAGCCACCTCCGGCCGGCCGGCACGCCCAGGCGCCGCACGAACACATCGGCCACATCGCGGCTCCACCGGCCGACGTAGCGCTCGTACGCCTCGCCGACGTTCCAGACCTCGGATGCGCTCATGGCTTGCCCAAGGTACGCGCGAAGCTCGGTCATCAGCTGAAAGTCGTCGCGCAGCAGCCGATCGCGCGCCACATCGGCACCGTGCGACCGAGCTCGGCGGACTTGATCAGCTGGGTCGCGGGCCCCTTCGCGCGTGCCGCCGGCGGCCGACGACATGGCAGCGGTGGCGTTCACGGGCTGCGCCGGAGGATCGTGTAGCCCTCGCCGTGCGCGATCGGCCGGTACGCCGGCGCGAGTTCCCGCTCGATGCCCGCCAGATCGGACGGGCACGCGATCGCCTCCACGTACGGGTGGTCGGCGGCCATGGGCAGCACCGCGCCTGGCACCTCCGACAGCGTGGGGGCGAGGACGGTCATGCCACCCCCGGTGGGCCCGTCGGCACGGACGATGGAGGTCTCCTCGACGTTGACCCTTGCCTGCCCGGTCTCGATCGCGTGGTCGACGCCGAACCACTTGAGCACCGGCACCCCGACCGACAACCCGGGCGCGGCCTCGCAGCCGTAGCGGGAGGGGACCGTCAGGTACGCCAGCGGCGCACCGGCCGGGACGGCGGCATCGGTGGCCGCGTCCACCCGCGCGATCCGGTGGCCGACGTCGACGTACTCGGCGACGTGCAGGCCGAGGACGGCCACCACCAGCAGCCCTGTCACCCCGGTCACGGCGGGACGGACGGCGCGGTAGGGCGGTGAAACCCGGTGAGGCAGGGCCGCGACGGCGAGCAGCAGCGCGGGCATCACGAACCGCTCGTCGGGCTTGATCAGGTCGTTGACCATGCTGACGGGCAGCACCAGCGCGATCCCGGCGAGCAGGCCGGCGAGCCAGAGCACCGGCCTGTCCTCCACGGCGGCACGCAGCGCGGACCGGTCGAGCTGGAAACCCACGAGCGCCACGAACGCCACCGCGAGCAGCAGGTTGACCCAGAAGATGGGGAACACCGGCGGGAACGGGTCGAGCCGCAGGAAGAACTGGAGCGTCTCGGTGAGGGAGATCGCTTTGTCGAACCAGGACGAGTAGAGGACGACGCCGGTCCCTCCCCGTTCGGCCAGCACGTACCACGCGGCCAGCACGACGCCTGGCAGGAGCGTGCCGAGCAGGAGCAGGGCCCGGCGGCCTCGGCCCGTCCGCGCCAGGACGAGTGCGTGGACGAGGAGGGCCAGCACACCGATCCCCCACGCCAGCAGGTGTGACAGGTAGAGCACGAGGCCGAGGACGCCCAGCAGCAGCAGGCTCCTGCGGTCCGGCCCGCTCGGATCGGCGACCGCCCGGTGCAGCACGGCGACGAGGACGAACACGAGGGCGAGCCCGACCAGGAAGCTGAGGTAGCCCTTGTAGAGGTAGAACCCCGGCGCCCAGAGGAAGCCGAGGTACTCGACCGCAGTGGGCCTGCCCTGGAGGGTGCGCACGAGATACCCGAAGGAGGCGGCGAAGCCGAGCACGGCGAGGACGAGGAAGAGCTGCCCGGCGGCCTCGATCGGCAGGAGCACGTTGAGCGCGCCGATCCCGACCGGGGCGGCGAGGTTGGGCACCGGCACGGGATCGAGCGAGTACACGCGGGCGAAGCCCGCGGAGTCGCGGTCCGTCCCGAACAGCAGATCGGACACCACGTGACCTTGGAAGAGCCACTGGTAGTAGTCGTAGAACGGGAGGAAGTGCGAGCTGTAGAGCGTGCCCACCGTGGCCGCGGCCAGGACGAGCCAGATCACCGCCCCGTCGGAGCGGGTGGCGGAGCGGACCGACATCGGCATCCCGGCATGGTCCGTCCGGGCCGCTGTGGATTCGCTGAACCCTCAGTCGAGCGCGGTCACAGCGACTTCAGCATCCCGCCGTCGATCACCAGCTCCGAACCGCTCATGTTCCGAACGCGGCCCGAGGCGAGGAAGACCACGAGGGCGGCGACCTCCTCGGGCTCGGTGAGCCGTGACGTGGACAGGCCGAGCACGTCGGGAAGCTCGTCCTGGAAGGCGTCGGGGGTCGATCCGGCCCGTCGTGCCAGCATGTCGCCGGGCCCTCCTGGCCGGGTCCACACGTCGGTCCGCACCGGGCCGGGCAGGACCGTGTTGACCCGCACGCCGCGACCGCCGAACTCCTCCGCCAGCGCCTTGCCCAGGTTCGCGAGCGCGGCCTTGGCCGCGGACTGGGCCACCAGGCGCGGCTGCGCCAGCCGCGAGTTCACCGAGCCGATGTTGACGACGGCGCCGCGACGTTCGATCAGGCTCGGCAGCGCCGAACGCGTGGCGCGAACGGCCGACATGAAGGTCGCGTCGAAGGTGTACCGCCACGCCGCGTCGTCGAGCTCGAGGAATCCGCCGGTCGGGAACGAGGCTCCCGCCACGTTGTTGACGAGCAGGTCGATGCCGCCGTGCTCGCCCTGCGCCCACCCGATCAGCCGCTCCGGACCACCGGCCGCGGCGAGATCGACCTGCAGCACGTGAGGCGTCGCCCGGCGCAGGGCCTCTGTGGGGGTCCGCGCTCCCGCGATCACGGTGTACCCGTCGTCGGCCAACGCCCGCACGATCGCAAGCCCGATGCCCCTGCCCGCGCCGGTGACGACTGCTGTGCGCTCCGCCATGTGAGTGCTCCCCCGTCGAGATCGTCCGATCTGAGCGAGACGGTAGTGACGAGGGTGGTTACCGATCGGATACTACGATCGACGCCGTGCCCGAGCCGCTCACGTCGGACATGTTCGACCCGGTGTGCCCCTCCGATCTCACGCCGTTCCGTCTCGGCGACAAGTGGACGCCGTTGGTGCTGCGGTGCCTCGAAGGTGGCCCACGCCGGTTCTCGGAGCTCCGGCCGGCGCTGCCCGCCGCCAGCGCGAAGGCGGTCAGCAAGTCGCTCCGGCTGCTGGCGCGCGACGGCCTGGTGAGCCGGGCGGAACACCCTGGCCCGCCCCGGCGGGTGGAGTACGAGCTCACGCCGCTGGGACGCAGCCTGATGGAACCCATCGCGGCCATCCGGGCCTGGACCGCCGAGCACTGGGACGAGCTGATCGACGCCCGCGAGGCCGGACAGGCGGGCCGGCGGGATGCGAACCAGGTCGCCGGCGCCTAGGAGGGTCCTGAACAACTCCGGCCGTAGCGAGCGGCGTCCAGGTGGTGCCATCGCAAGGCGGACGATCGGGCCGATACTGCTGTTGTATCGGTGCGATCGTCCAACGCGGCGAGGGCGCCGCCTGGGCGACGCGCAGTAGGTCGGAGTTGTTCAGGGCGCTCCTAGCGCGCCCCCGCGAGGTGGCGTCGGAACCACGCGGTCAGGCCGGCGTCCACCTCGCGCGCCAGTGGTAGTTGCGGCGCGGGCTCGATGCCGGGCTCGTCGGCGAGCGGGTGCGCCAGCCCGGGGATCGACAGGAGTTCGGACCGGTCCCCCAACGCGTCGACGAGCTGCAACGCGTCGGCCCGCAGGCCCGGATGATCCAGCTCGCCGCTGACGACCAGCAGCGGCGCGCGACCCGCGATGGCGTCAGCCTCGGCGACGAAGTCCAGGCTGTCGACGACCTCCTCGGACTCGGCGTCGTACGGGTAGTCGCCGAACAGGGCGATGACGGACCGCAGCCGGATGGCACCGTTGACGACCGCGCCCGCGAAGACCGGGACATCGGTGCCTACGAGGATCCGCAGCGCGACGGCCGCGCCCAGCGAGCCGCCGAGCACGCCGATCGGGCCGTCGTCGACCGGCAGCTGCGCACGGATCGACTCCAGCGCGGCCGGGAACTCCTCGACCGCCTGCCGGACGATCGGGTACAGCGCGGCCATCAGGGGATCCTTGCGGAGCAGCTCCAGGCCGGCGTCCATGCTGCCGCCGACCATGCGCGCCCCGCACATCGGCATGCCGAGGTGCACCCGCCACGCGGGCACGTCGTTCATCGGCAACGCGGAAGCGAACGCGGCATCCGACCTGGGCGCGTCCAGCATGTGCCAGGTGACGATCAGCGGCGCCGGGCCGCCGTCGGCCGGCGGCAGCGCGGTGAACGGCACGCCTGCGGCGGTGCCCGTGATCGGTGAGACCATGCGGCGACGGTAGGTCCGCGGCGGCCCCGCGCGGAATCGGTTACGCCACCAGCGGAATCAGGCGGGCCCGGCCGAGCCGGTCGGGTCACGCCCGGTGGGATTCGAACCGACGGCACGATTGCTCAGGAGGTGAACCCGTGGAGATCCGCACGAAGGAGACGCTCACCGCGGCCATCCGTGCGCACGGGCGGACCGCGCTGGTCGTCAACGTCCGGTCTCGCCGGGGGCGCAGGCACTTCTCGGAGGTCCGGGACCGGTTGCAGGCCGCCGGTCTGGACCTGATGGCCGTTTGGCCGGTCAGCGATCCCGCCCGCCTGCCGCACACCCTCGCCTCGGCGGCGAGCTGCGGCGCCGACCTGGTCGTGGTCGGTGGTGGGGACGGCACCCTGAGCGAAGCCAGCCATCAGCTCGCGCATCGCGACGTCTGCCTCGGCGTGCTGCCGTTGGGGACCACCAACAACTTCGCCCGCAGCCTCGGCCTGCCGCTGAACCTGTCCAAGGCGTTGCGGACCCTCACGGAGGGCAAGGTGGCCGATGTGGATCTCGGCCACGTTGCGGGTCGCCATTTCGCCAACCTGACGAGCCTCGGGCTGTCGGTCCTGGTCGCCGAGCACGTCCCGCACCGCCTCAAACGCATCCTCGGCCGGGCCGCCTACCCGCTGACCGCCCTGGCGCTGCTACCGCGCCACCAGCCGTTCTCGGCGCGGCTGACGGTGGACGGCAAGCTGTACGAGCTGGCCACCCACCAGCTCAACATCGCCAACGGCAGCTTCCACGCCGGTCGTGCGATCGCCGCCGACGCCGGCGTCGACGACCGGCTGCTCGTCGTCTACCGGCTCGGCGACGCCAACCGGCTCCGCCTCACCGCCGCGACGGTGCGCCAGGCCGTCCTCGGGCCGTACCGTGCGCTCGCCCGTACGCCGTTCCTGACCGCCGACAGGTTGTCGCTGGAAACCGACCCGCCGCTCGACCTGGACATCGACGGCGAGATCCGCGGGCGCACGCCCGTAGAGATCCACCTGGAGGCGAACGCCCTGCGCGTCATGGTCAACCCCTCCTTCCGGGACATGTGAGGCTGCACCGGCCGCGGCGAAGGCGGTGCAGCGGCTCACAGGGACGTCCTGTGCTCCTGGGCGTCGGTCCGATACCGGCCCGGTGGGTGGCCGGTAGCGCGTTTGAAGGCTCGGGCGAAGGCGAACTCGGAGTCGTAGCCCACGTGGCGCGCGACCTCCCGCAGTGAGCCGCGGTGCTCGCGCAGCAGGCGGGCGGCGACCGACATCCGCCAGGCGGCGACGTAGGCCATGGGCGCCTGGCCGGTCAGGGTGCGGAAGCGCCGGGTGAACGTGGCGCGCGGGGTGCCGGCCGCGCGGGCGAGGAGGTCCACGCTCCAAGGGCGGGCCGGGTCGTCGTGGATCAGCGCGAGCGCGCTGCCCACCACCGGGTCGTACAGGGCCCGCACCCAGCCCTCGCTCGCGTGGTGCTGCTCGGCCAGCCAGGCGCGCAGTATGTAGACGAACAGCAGGTCCAGCAGGGACGCGGCCACCGCCGGTGCGCCGGGGTCGGCGCGCTGGACCTCGCAGGAGAGCAGTTCCACCGCGGCGGCCAGCCCTCGGTCCCGGGACTGCCCGGCGCCGATGTGCACCACCGGCGGCAGGACGGCGGTGAGCGGGTGCGGCGGGCCCGGGGCCAGCAGGAACGCGCCGATCAGCAGCCTCGTCACCGGGCCGTCCCCCTCGATCACCAGCCTGTTCGGCATCCCTTCCTCGAGCGGACCTCCGATCAGCTCCGTCAGCGGCCGCGCCGCCCGCCCGGGTTGGTCGGCACAGATGTGGGCGACGCCGGACGGCAACAGGACCACGTCGCCCTGGACGAGCTGGACCGGCTCGAGGCCCTCCGGCACCAGCCAGCAGGCGCCGGATGTGATGACGGCGACCCCCGCGACCGCGCCCTCCTCCAGCTCCATCCCCCAGGGCGCGTGGAGCCGGGCGAGGCAGTAGATGGCGCTGCCGCGCCGGATGGTGGCCACGACGTCGGCGACGATGTCGGCGACGGCGTCGCCCGAGCCGGACGGAACGGCCGGGACGTCGAGGTCTCGGACGGACATGCCCCGACGCTAGCGCGTCGTCATGCTCCGACGACAAGCCGCGTGAGCCGATCGGACATGAATTCGCCCTGAACTGTCATGGCTAATCTCGGAGACGCCTTCGTACGGTCAGTTCGTCCAACAGACACCGGCGAACCGGAGGCTTCAGATGGGCTTCACCGTTCTGGTGCTCGGCGCGACCGGGAAGACCGGCCGGCGCGTGATACCCCAGCTCGTGCAGCGCGGCGTCACCGTCCGCGCCGCCGGCCGCACTCCTGTCCCCGAGCGCGACGGCGTCGAGGCGGCGCGCTTCGACTGGCAGGACGAGGGCACCTACCAGACAGCCCTGGACGGCGTGGACGCCGTCTACGTCGTCGGCGGGCACCTGTCCGACAGCGTCAGCAACCCGACCGCGCCCGCCGAGGCGTTCTTCGGCCGGATGGCCGACGCCGGGGTGCGCCGGGTCGTCCTGCTGTCGGCATCGGGGGTGGACGACGTCCCCGACCCCGAGAACATCCTGCGCCGCTTCGAGCTGTTCGTGGAGGGGTCCGGGATCCCGAGCACGATCTTGCGGCCGGGCGTGTTCATGCAGAACTTCTCGGAGAGCAACGCTCCTCCGTCGACGGCGCGCATCCGGGAGCGGAGCGAGATCGCGCTGCCGGGCGGCGATGTCCCGGTGAGCTACATCTCCACGGTCGACGTCGCGGCGGTGGCCGCCGCGGCCCTGACCGAGGACGGTCACGAGGGCAAGGGGTACGCGCTCACCGGCCCTGAGGCACTCACGCTCCCCCAGGTCGCCGAGCTCATCTCCGCGGCCGTCGGGCGGACCGTCCGCCATGTGGAAACCCGCCCGGAGGAGGGCATCCGCGACGTCCTGCTGGCCGATGGCGCCACGGTCGAGTACGCCGAGTACGTCGCCCGGCTCTACGTCATGAGCGTCCGGTCCGGCTACGGCACCGACGGCTCCGCGATGACGGGCCTGCCCGCCGAAGACTTCACCACGATCACCGGTCGGCCGATGACCACCTTCGCGGAGTTCACCAAGGGCGCCGCCGACGCGTGGCGGTGACCACACCGCGTCCAGCCGTGACCGGCATCGGCTCCTCGTCCTGAACCGGCCCTTCATCTCGGAGGCAACGTCATGGGTTCCACCGTCCTGGTGACCGGCGCGACCGGCAAGACCGGTCGCCGGCTCATCCCTCTGCTCCTCGACCACGGCGTCACCGTCCGCGCCGCGAGCCGCACCCCTGTCCCCGAGCGCCTCGGCGTTGAGCCGGTGCGCTTCGACTGGCTCGACGAGACCACCCACCAGGCCGTCCTCGACGGCGTGGACGCCGTCTACGCCATCAGCGATCCATCCAACTGGTCCAACCAGAGCTTCGAGGCGTTCCTCGAACGCGCGACCGGCGGCTCGCGCCGGGTCGTGCTGCTGTCGTCCTTCGGCGTGGACCGCGCCCCCGCGAACGACCCCATGCGCCGCGTCGAGCTCCTCGTCGAGCGGTCCGGCACCGTCCTGCGGCCCACCATGTTCATGCAGGACTTCTCCGAGGACCATTGGTCAAACCAGGTCACGAGCATCCGCGAGCGCGGAGAGATCACCCTGCCGAATGTCCGGGCCCGGGTGAGCTACGTCTCGACCGCCGACATCGCGGCGATTGCCGCCGCCGCCCTGACCGAGGACGGCCACCAGGGCAAGGGGTACACCATCACCGGCCCCGAGGCGCTCACCTCCGCGCAGGTCGCCGAGCACATATCCGCGGCCGCCGGGCGGCCCGTGCACCCCGTCGAGGTCGACCGGGAAGGCATCCGCGCGGGGCTCCTCGCCTACGGCTACCCGGCCGGGTCCGTCGAGTACGTCAGCCCGGGGTACGCAGCCGGTTTCGTCGCGATGGATGTCGTCAACGACACCGTCACGAAGGTCACCGGGCGGCCGGCGACCACCTTCGCGGAGTTCGCCAAGGACGTCGCCGACGCGTGGCGCTGACCATCCCCCGTCCCTCCACTCACCCTCTTTCCTCCACACACCGACGGAGCGCACGCATGACCATGTCCAACCAGCAGCCCGCGGCGCTCATCACCGGCGGCACCACCGGCATCGGCCACGCCACCGCCCGCGTTCTGCACGCCGAGGGGTTCGGGGTCCTCGTCACCGGCCGCAACCCCGACACGCTCGCCGAGGCGCGGCGCAGCCTGCCCGACGAGGTCGCCGTGCTGCGCGCCGACCTCCGCTCAACCGCCGACGCCAAGCAGGTCGCCGACGAGATCCAGCAGCGGTTCGGCAAGCTCGACCTCGCCTTCCTCAACGCCGGCCTCGTCCGGCTGACGCCGCTGGAGACCCTTGACGAAGCGGTGTGGGACGAGCTGTTCGACGTCAACGTCAAAGGCCAGCTCTTCACCTTGAAGGCGATCCTCCCATTGCTCGGCCCGGGCAGCTCGGTGGTGTTCAACAGCTCGACCGTCGGTAGACGGGGCGTGCCCGGCCAGCTGGTCTACGGCGCCACCAAGGGGGCTGTGTACTCCCTGATCCGCACGCTCGCGGTCGAGCTGGCGCCCAGGGGAATCCGCGTCAACGCCGTCAGCCCCGGCCCGGTCGAGACGCCGGCGCAGACCAAGTTGGGCCAGGACATGCCCGCCGGCCGGCTCGAGACGTTCAAGCAGCAGATCAACGGCTGGATCCCCATGGCCCGGCCCGGTACTGACGAGGAGATCGCCCGCGCGGTCGTCTTCCTCGCCTCTCCGGCGGCCAGCTTCATCACCGGAGCGAACATCGATGTCGACGGCGGCCTGGCCGCGCAGATCGGTTCGCGAGCCTCGGCATAGGCGGTCGCTCTCCGGCGGGGACGAACTGCGGCGCAGCCCGGCCGACGCTCGCAAGCAGACCCCCGCGCCGCCTACGGTCTCATGCGAGCCATATGCAGGGCGCACGTGCGGATCGAAAGGGGGATGGGAGAACCGGGCCGCGCAGCGGTACCGGCTCCCCGACGTCGATGACCACCCGCCCCTCCCCGGATCGCTCCGGTCTGCGCGTGCGGCCGGCCACCAGCTCCGACATCGAAGCGCTCAGCCGCCTCCTCGTGCAGCTCTACGCCTTCGAGTTGCCCGGCATGCTCCGCGGCGACGCGGCGGCGCAGACCGAGATCGCGCGGCGTCTCATCACGGCTACGCCACTCGGCGGTCGATCCGTCGTCGTGCGGGACGGGGCGGTGGTGGCGACCGGGAGCCTCGCGACCCGCGCCGAGCCCCGCCCCTCGACGCCCCCGGGAGCGCTGCTCGCGCTCCCCTCGGTCATGGGCACGAGCGACGCGCTCAAGAGCTTCATCGGCGTGGTACGCGGGGTACTGACCATCGCGGCCCCGCCGGCCGCCGACGAGGCGCAGATCCACTCGGTCGTCGTCGACGACCAGGCGCGCGGTCTAGGAGCAGGCTCTCGGATCATGCAGCACCTCGAGCGCGAGGCGGCCGCGTCGGGCAAGCGTCGCGTCGTCCTGCAGGTCGTGGCGTCCAATACGGGAGCCCGCGCGTTCTACGGCGCGCTCGGCTACGAGGAGGCCGGGCCGGCGCACGGACGCCTCCGCAGCGCGGTCGCCTTCCCCTCGGTGCTGATGCACAAGGACATCGAGCCCCGAACGAACATCTGAACCTGTCCCGTCGGAAAGGGCCCCTGACCTGCGGTTCAGCCGACGCCTGCGTGCTCTCTGTCCGAATGTCGGCGCCTGTTCGGCGCGGGCCACTCGTCGGACCAACTCGTCGCCCTTCCAACGCTGGGTCCAGCACCCGCCGCACCCAACTGATCTCTGAGCGGTGCCGGGTACGGGCGGAGCCCACCGGTTGGAAGCGAACGGTGTGCCAAGATCGGCTGTGCATGTCGCCCCCGAGGAATCTGCCGACTCCATGGAACGACCCGCAGCCAACGACTACGACAACTTCGCCGAGGCATACACAGCCGAGACCGAAGACAATCTCGTGAACGGCTACTACGAGCGGCCCGCAATCCTGGACCTGGCTGGTGATGTCCGGGGTCGGCGAGTTCTCGACGCCGGCTGTGGGTCAGGCCCCCTGTTCGCGTCTCTGAGAGACCGGGGCGCGGCCGTGACAGGTATCGACTCCAGCTCCAAGATGCTCGATCTGGCCAGGCGCCGACTCGGCGACGACGCAGCCCTGCAGCTCGCTGACCTGCGCGACCCACTGCCGTTTCCCGATGCGGCCTTCGACGACGTGATCGCGTCGCTGGTCCTGCACTACCTCGAGGACTGGTCCGCCCCGCTGGCTGAACTGCGGCGTGTCTTGACCTCCGGCGGCAGGCTCATCGCGGCCGTTGATCATCCGTTCCAGAGCCAGATGCAGGCCCCACCTGGTGCTGACTACTTCGCACTCCGGCCTTGGTCGTTCGAGTGGACCCTTGGCGGCCGAACGGTTCCGATGACATTTTGGCATCGGCCGCTCCACGCCATGACCGACGCTTTCACCGCGGCCGGCTTCCGGATCGCAGTCATCAGCGAGCCGCCCCTGGCGCCCGGCGCTCGTGAGGCGTTCCCTGACCACCTCGCAGACATGCCGTCGGGCGCCTTCCTGGGCTTCCTGTTCTTCGTGCTGGAAGCCGTCTAGGCATCAGGCGCGGACTTGGAGCGCCGGGCCGCGATCGTTCGGCAACGGGCCGGACGGGCGGCTGTCGGTGGTGTGCGGGGTGGGGAGCTGTCGGAGAGCACCTACTGTGAGGTGCTGGGGCGGATCGGCGGCGGCTGCCCGACCAGGGACAGCGATGCGCAAACGCAGCCGGAGGCCCGATCTTGTTCACCGTTCGCAGTGGACTTCTTCGCGTACCCGCTCAGATCGGTCAACGGCGCACCCGATAGCGCAGGTGAAGCACCCGGTTGCCCTGAATCACCACGTCAGGATCCTCCAACAGGTGCTGCGCGTGGACCGACCCGAAGTAGCGCTTGCCGGACCCGAACACGACGGGTACGACGTCCATGCGCACCTCGTCGATCAGGCCCGCGGCAAGCACCTGGCCACCGACGTCGCCAGCGGCGACCTCGACCATGCGGTCACCCGCTAGCTCCTGCGCCTTGGCCATGGCTGCCTCGACGCCGTCGACGAAGTGAAACGGCGTCTCGGGGTCCCAGCCCTCGGGCTCCGGCCGGTGCGTCACGACGACCACGTGGTCGACCCCGCCCGGAGGCTTCCCGTCCCAGCCGTCCGTCATGTCGAAGACGTGGCGCCCGGCGATTGTCGCCCCGATCTGGTCCCAGTACGGGCGGGTGTAGTCGTAGGACATCTGCGACACCTTCAATACGCCGCTCTCGTCCAACGGGACGTCACCGCTGGTCAACCAGTCGAACAGCGGTCCGGGCTGGTCATTCTCGTCCGCGATGAAGCCGTCCACCGACACCGAGGCGTACATGACCACTTTGCCCACGAGGCTCTCCTCTGCTTTGGGGTGCCCCAAATTAGCGGGTCGTGAGCTGTCGCTCTTGTAAGAAATCAATCGGCCGGCAGCGGCCAGCCGTCCAGCACGTGGCCGGGATGTTCGCGCAGGAACCGCCGCCGGACTTCGACGTACCGGGTCGGCGTGAGCCCGGTGAACGCCCGGAACTCGTGGCCGAAGTGGGCCTGGTCGAAGTAGCCCGCGCCGCCGGCGAGGTCGCCCCAGTCGATCGGTCCGGCGGGGTTGATCGCGAACACGGTGGCGGTGAAGCGGTAGGTGCGGGCCAGCCGCTTCGGCGTGACGCCGATGAGCTCCTTGAACCGCTGTGCCAGATGAGTGCTGCTGACACCGGCTGCCACGCTCAGGTCGCCGATCGCCACCGCCCCGCTGGTCGCCGCGAGGACGCTGCTCGTATGGCGGACCAGCCCCAGGCCGGCGGTCTCGCACAGCCGTCGCATCAGCTCCTCCTCGAGCAGCGTCAGCATCTCGTGCGGTCCGTCCGCCGTGGCCAGCCGGTCTCGCAGCTCAGCAATGGCAACCCGGCCCCAAACCTGCTCTACCGTCACCGGCCGGTCACACAGCTCGGCCGCGGGCATCGGCAGGAACGGCGCCAGCCCCCACGGCTTGAGGTGCAGGCCGACGGACCGGGTCCGGAGTGGGTAGCCGAACTCCAACGCGCGGGTGGGCGTGGTGACCACGCAGCCGTCGGCGTACTCGGCCGTCTCGATGTCGGTGCCGGCGCGGATGCGGAACGGCGCCCCGAGGTTGACGATGAGCAACGCCGACGGCCCCGGCGGCAGCGTCAGCCGGGCGTACGGCGGCGCACCCTCCAGGTAGTAGAGGTCGTCGATCAGCTCGTCCAGCGGCGGTCGCGGCACTCTGGACACGTACTCCACGCCCACAGCATCGCCGACGCCCCCGCCGGCATCGCGCGCCGGGATGGTCCAGCCGCGCTGCCGCCAGCATCGAGCCGGCGCCGATCCCGGACCCGCGTCCAAACCCAGCCCGTGGCGAACGTGATCGACAACCAGCTCCGGGATTTCCTCGTCCCGTGGAAACCGGCCCATCCGCTGGAAGCACTTCAGCGCCAGCACCAGCCCCAGCAACGATTCGTCTGAGCTCGTGACCTCGCCGGCCCAGGTGATCTCCTCGGACGCAGGCGTGTAAAACACCTGCAGCTCACGCGCCGATATCAACCGCGGGAACCGGGGTGCGGCGAGCGCACCGCCGATCTGGACGCCGCCGACGCTGCCGAGCCCGGCCGCCTGCACCCCGACGACGTGGCGCTGCTCGACGCGCTGCTCTACCTGCGGCTCAACCTCGCCGACGCGCCACAGCCGCTGCTGCGCGCCCTGTTCGAGGCCACCCGGCTCCCGATCAACCTGCACGAGGACAGCGACGACGTGACCATCACAGTCACACTGCCCGCCGAGGAGCTACCCACCATCGCCGAGACCGCGCGCAACCTGCCTGCGCAGCGCTCGGGGCCACACGCTGACCAGCACGAAACCGCGTCGTCCCTGTTTGTAGATGCTGTACGTGCCCCCGGTCGGCGCCTTGACCTCATAGAGGCGGATTCGGCAGCAGAGCAGTGACGGCGGACGACCGACATCAGGCGAACCAGTGTTCCCGCTGCGCGAGCAGCTCCGGGAACTCGGGGTGGTGGTGTCGAGCGCCTCGTGCAGGGAGTCGGCGGGTGACCGGTCAGACGACGGAGCCGGCCGGCCCCGCCAGCAGCGTGACGCCTGCCGTCGCGAAGTTGGCCAGGTCGGCCCGGGTCGCCCGGCCCTCCGGTCCCGCCGTGCCCGCGCCGTAGGCCGCCTCGGATTCGTACTCCATCACCGCCACCAGGTAGTACGGGGGCAACGTGCCGTCCGGGCCCGGTCCCGGTCTCGTCACCGTGTAGCGCTGCAGGCCGGGGATCGTGGCGGCGAGCGGCGCGTGGACCCCGTCGTAGTGTTCGTCGAACCGGGCGGGATCCTCGGGGTGGTTGTAGAGCACGGTGACCTGGAACACGAGACCTCCTCGCCGCGGGGACAGGAGCCATTTTTAGCGGATCGATGACGCCCCGGGACAGGCGCTCCCATGGTGTGGGACCGAAGGCAGGAGTGTGGGATGCCCCTTCTCGGGCGGGAACCCGGGCTGAAGGAGCCGCCTTGCGGATCGGGTCGAGCAGGCCCGTGTACGTCGCCGGGTTGCTCCGGCGCGAGCCGCGGATCGCGCCCTGGTCGACCACCACCACACCGTCCCGGCCCGCCACCGAGCCGTGGATCAGCGAGCTCTTGCCCGACCCCGCCACGCCGGTGACCACCACCAGCACCCCGAGCGGGATGTCCACGTCGACCGCACGCAGGTTGTGCGTGCTGGCGCCGCGCACCTCCATGGCCCCCGACGGGGTGCGCACGGACGGCTTCAGCGAGGCCCGGTCGTCCAGGTGCCGCCCGGTGATCGTGCCGCTCGCCCGCAGCCCGTCGACGGTGCCCTCGAAGACCACCTCGCCACCGGCCGAGCCCGCGCCGGCACCGACGTCAACGACGTGGTCGGCGATCGCTATCGCCTCCGGCTTGTGCTCGACGACGAGCACGGTGTTGCCCTTGTCCCGCAGCTGCAGCAGCAACTCGTCCATGCGCTGGATATCGTGCGGGTGCAGCCCGATCGTGGGCTCGTCGAAGACGTACGTGACGTCGGTGAGCGCCGAGCCGATGTGGCGGATCATCTTGACGCGCTGCGCCTCGCCCCCAGACAGCGTGCCCGACGGCCGGTCGAGCGAGAGGTAGCCCTGCCCGATGTTGGCTGGCCGGACGAGCAGCTCACCCGCGCCATCCGCCGCGAGCACCACGCCGCGATCAACGCCAGGAGTGGATCGACGCCCGTCGCGGCGAGATCCGTTCCGCCCTCGCGGCGCTGCTGGCACAGACCACGCGGGTGTTCACCGCGATTGCGCCGGCCTCACCTGAACCGGGCGCAACGCTTGACGACGCATGCGACGATTCGCTCGTCGAGGCGCGCGGTTGGCTCGACGAACTCGCCGCCGACTACCGCGATGACGCGCTCACCCCGGTAACGCTCGCGGTCGCCGGTCTCACAATAGGAGAACTGCGCGGACTCTCATTCGTGCAAGCGCTGGACCCGCAACAGCCATTCTGGAGCGTGTTACGCGAGATCGACCGTCTCCGGGCGAGGCTCGCGCGCTGCTCGATGCCGTCGCCGAGCAGAAGCCGAGCGGCTCGCGACTGGTCGCGTTCTTCGGCGCCATGTACTACGCGGCACTCCGGCCGGCGGAGGCAGCGACGCTGCGAAAGTCCAACCTCGCCTTGCCCGCGGAGGGTTGGGGAGAGTTGGTGCTGGAGTCGTCGACGCCGACTGCCGGCGCCTCGTGGACCGACAGCGGACGGCGGCGCGAGGAGCGCCAGTTGAAGCACCGTGCTCGCGGTGAGACGCGCGTGGTCCCGTCGCGACCGGCTCTCACGGGCCTGCTGCATGCACACCTGGAATCGTTCGGCAACGGACCGGGCGGGCGACTGTTCGGCGGTGTGCGGGGTGGGGAGCTGTCGGAGAGCACCTACTGCCGCACCTGGCGCCGCGCTCGGGCCGTCGCGCTCAACCCAGTCGACGTCGCGTCCCCGCTCGCTCGCCGACCCTACGACCTGTGCCACGCCGCGGTGTCGACCTGGCTCAACGCGGGCGTACCGCCGACGCAGGTCGCCGCCCGCCGCCGGATCGCCGCCGCCCTCGGCGAGGGATGAACTTTGGCACGCCCGTGGCACAGCCGATCGGTGTGGGCCGGTGCCGGCCGAACAGCACCGGACACGGCACGATCAGTAGGCGACGACGATTTGCCTGCTCAACGGCGGGTTCTGCGGCTCGTGGCGGGGTGCCCCCGGTGGGATTCGAACCCACACTGTGACCCTTTTAAGGGGCCTGCCTCTGCCGGTTGGGCCACGGGGGCGCGCGCCAAGCCTACGGACCGAGGCGGCTGCTCATGCGGCGGTCGCCACCACGCCGCGCTCCCATGCCCGGGTGGCGGCCGGCGCCGCCCACCCGCTCGCGAACGCGCGGCGCCGCAGGGGCGCGACCGCCGCGCACAACCGGAAGAACGTGCGCGCCGCCGCCGTGGCCGCGGTCCCGGTGGACAGCAGCTGCCTCGACTGCTCCAGCGCGTAGCGCACGGCCGCCGTGCCGTAGTCGCGCATCTCGCCCTCGTACTCCGCGACGGCGTCGAGCAGGGCGCGTTCGCCGCGGTCGACGGCCGGGAGCAGGCGGCTGAGCAGGTGTGCGTCCCGCAGCGCGGTGTTGCCGCCGAGACCGCCGATCGGCGGCATGACGTGGATCGCGTCGCCGAGCACCGTCACGGGGCCGCTCGTCCAGGTGGGCACCGGCGGGGCGGCGCTGAAGACGACGGCGCTGCGGCCCGCGGAATCGGAGTCCGCGAGCGCGCGGCGCAGCCGCGGGTGCCAGCCGGCCACCAGGACGTCGACCACCGCGCGCAGTGCGTCCTGGTCGAGCGAGGTGAGGTCGGGCGGGAGCAGTTCCGGGCGGGCGACCAACGCGCACAGCAGGTACGGCCGCAGGCCGGTGGCCGCGGGAGGCTCGAACACCGAAGTGAACAGGAAGAGCGGCGCGTTCGGCTGCACCGCGTTCATGCCGGTGCCCAGCCGGCCCAGCTCGGCCCGCGCCGCGCCGTCGAGCCAGATCTTGTGGGCGATGCCGGCCACGCCCGCGTCGACCGGGGTCGCGTGCGGCAGCAGCTGGGCTCGCACCCGGGAGGACGGCCCGTCCGCCCCCACGAGCAGGTCGCCGACGGCCGTGCTGCCGTCGGCGAACCGCGCCTCGACCCGGCCGTCGGGGCGCAGCTCGTATCCGACGAACTCGGAGCCGAGCCGCACGACGCCGTCGAGCCCGCCCGTCAGAACGCGGCGCAGCGTGGCGCGGTCGGCGGCGTAGTGGTTCTCGGCGGGCTCGACGGCTCCGGGATACATGATCGATTCCTCGACGACGACCAGCTCGTCGAGCTGCTCGGTGAGGAACCCGAAGTCGCCGCCGGGGCCTGCCGTCGCCAGGAACTCCTGCCAGCCGTCGGCGGGCAGGAGTGCGTGCAGCGCCCTTGCGCCGGTCGGGTTGATGTGGATGCGGTAGCCCTCCCAGCGGCTGCCGACGCCCTGGTCGCGCTCGTGGACCGCGACCTCGACGCCGGCCCGGCGCAGCCCCTGAGCGAGCGCGAGGCCGCCGATGCCACCCCCGATGACCAGTACACGCATGTCATCCCCTCCTGTCTCCGGTCAGCGTCGCCGCGAGCAGATCGAGCACCGGGCCGGCCGCATCGGGCAGCAGGCGCACCCCTTTGACGGTGGCGATCACCAGCTCGGCGGACGTCGCGGGATCGGGCACGAGACCGGTGAGGATCTCGACGAGCTTCGCCCGCCACCCCGACTCGTGCTGCGCCATCGCGGCGGCCACCGCGGGGTCGCGCCGGGCGCGCAGGTCCAGCTCGACCGTCACGGCGAACAGGTCCGGCTGCTCGACGATCATCTGCTGCAGCACCCGCAGATGCGCCCGCAGCGCGGCGGCGCGATCCGGCGCCGGCGGGCTCGTCTCCCAGAACTGCCGCGTTGTGTATGCGGCAACCGCCTCCACCAGGCTCTGCTTCGTGGCGAAGTGGTGGTGGAGCGTGGAGTGGTCGATGCCGACGTCCTCGGCGACCTGCCTCAGCCGCAACCCTTCGAAACCCGAATCCGCGACCCGCCGGAACGCCGCAGCTATCAGCTGCGCCCGACGCCCCTCAACTTCTCCACCAACCACTTGGTTGAGACTAGCGCGCAGGTCCGGTCCTGTCGACGCCGCCGGGCCCTACGACTCCGTCCCGCCCGACCGTCGCCCTCGGTGGACGCGCTGACGCTCGCGCCAGCCGCAGGGGTCCTCCGCGTGCCACCGCCGCGTCCGGGAGCGCGTCGTGTCGTAGAAGAGGAGATCGCATTCGGGGCGGGCACACCGCCGCAACCGACCGGGTTCCAGCCCGCTGAGCTCCTCCACGAGGCGTCGGGCCAGCGCCGCGGCCGGCGTGGCGTCGGCCCAGACCAGCCGCTGCCGCAGCCCACCATCGGCCGCGACGAGCTCGACGCGGGCGGTCGCGCCGGCGGCCAGCGCGTTGATCTCGGCGAGGTCGAGCGCCTCACCCGCGAGGATCGCCTCGGCCGCGCGGGACGCCGCCCGTCGGAGGCGGCGCAGGTCGGCCAGGTCCACCTCGGCGACCGGCAGCTCGACCACCGCGCCCAGCTGCGCGGACGCGGCCGCGGGATCCGGCAGTACCGGCTCGGTGAACGGGCCGGCCGCCCCCGCCGGTCGCCGCGGACGGCCCAGGTTGGCCAGCAGGACCAGCGCCTCCGGGACCGCGCCCGGCTCAACCCTCGGCACGACTCGCGATGATCCGGCGTCGCGGCTCGGTGACCAGGCTGTTCGCGGCGCGGGCGTTCGGATGCCCCGCGTAGAGCCGAAGCGTCTCGTCGGCGTGCTCCCGGCTCGCCCACCGGCTGACCACCAGCAGGTGTCCCGGATCGTCGGCGTCCACCAGCAGCTCGTGGCTCAGGTAGCCCTCGAAGCCCTCCATGTCTCGCCAGATGGCCTCGGTGACCGCGCGCCCTTCCGCGGCCCGGGCAGCGGGGAACCGCGACTCCCAGATCGAGTAGATCGACATCCAGCCTCCTTCGCATGTCACGATCTTTTTGCATGATTGACCGTGACACCGCGGCGCGCAATACCCGGGAGGGACCTCGCTGCGAGGGAGAGCCGGTCAGGCGCCCTTGGGCGCGGCCGAGACCGGCTCGGGAGCCTGCTCAGGCGTGACCGTCTTGCCGGGGCCTGCGACCCGGCTGAACTCCGCCTTCGGGTCCATGATCTGGCCGAGCGCCACGACCTCGCGGCCGAGGAACAACGCTCCCGTCCAGTCGAAGACGATGCGGATGCGCCGGTTCCATGTGGGCATCCGGCTCACGTGGTAGGTGCGGTGCATGAACCACGCGACCGGGCCACGCAGCTTGACGCCGTAGATCTCGGCGACGCCCTTGTACAGCCCGAGGCTCGCCACGGAACCCGCGTAACTGTGCTTGTACTGCTTGAGCGGCTTGCCGCGCAGGTGGGCCACGACGTTGTCGGCGAGCACCTTGGCCTGCCGGACCGCGTGCTGGGCCGACGGGCTGGTGCGGGCTTCCGGGTCGTCCTTCGACAGGTCGGGCACCGACGCGCAGTCGCCCGCGCTGAACACGTCGGGCATCCCGGCGACCTGCAGCTCGGCGGTGCACTCGACTCGGCCGCGCGCGTCGCGGGGCAGGTCGGTCTGCTCGAGCATCGGGCTCGGCTTGACCCCGGCGGTCCAGACGATCGTGTCCGTCTCGAACTCGGTGCCGTCGTCGAGGACGACGTGCCCGCCCTCCATCGACTTCACGCGGGTGTCGAGGAAGACCTCGATGCCGGCCTCCAGCAGCCGCTCGACGGTGTAGCGCCCCATCCGCGGGCCGACCTCGGGCATGATCCGCCCGGCCGCCTCGACGAGCACCCAGCGCATGTCCTCAGGGGCGATGTTCTCGTAGTAGCGGGTGGCGTAGCGGGCCATGTCCTGCAGCTCGGCGAGCGCCTCGATCCCGGCGTAGCCGCCGCCGACCACGAGGAACGTGAGGAGTCGGCGGCGCAGATCGGGGTTGATCGTGGTGGCGGCGGCGTCGAGCCGACCCAGCACGTGGTTGCGCAGGTAGATGGCCTCGCCGACGGTCTTGAAGGCGATACCCCGCTCGGCGAGCCCCGGAACCGGGAGCGTGCGGGCCACCGATCCCGGGGCCACGACGAGCACGTCGTACCCGAGGGTGGTGACGGTGCCGGAGACGAGCTCGGCCGTGACCTCGCGGGCGGCGTGGTTGATCGCCGTGACCCGGCCGGTGAGGTGGTGGCACTTGCGAAGCACCTTGCGCAGCGGCACCACCACGTGACGGGGCTCGATCGAGCCTGCCGCGGCCTCGGGGAGGAACGGCTGGTAGGTCATGTGCGGCTGCGGGTCGATCACCGTGACCTCGGCCTCACCGCGGCGCAGCTTCTTCTGCAGCCGCAGTGCGGTGTACATGCCGACGTAGCCGCCGCCGACGACGACGATCCGCGTGTTGCGCGCCATGACACCCATGTTCCCACCCGTCAGGTCACGGACACCTCCCTCCCAGGGGTGAGCCTGGCTACCTTCGCCGCACGTCGCAGCACGTCCTCGACCATCGCGGGCGTCAGGCGTCCGGTGAAGGTGTTCTGCTGGCTCACGTGGTAGCAGCCGAACAGGTGCAGCGGCCCCCGCTCGCCTGCGAGCTCGACGTGCGCGCCGTGGGCGAAGCGCGGCCGCGGGCGGGGCACCGCCCAGCCGGCCTCGGCGAGCACCGGGAGCAGCGCCTGCCAGCCGAACGCTCCGAGGACCACCACCGCCCGCGGCTGCAGCAGCGCCAGCTCTGCACGCAACCACGTGCCGCACCGCTCGCGCTCGTCCGGGGTCGGCTTGTTGTCCGGGGGCGCGCAGTGCACGGGTGCCGTGATCCGGGTGGAGAACAGCTCGAGCCCGTCCCCCGCGTGGACCGCCGTGGGCTGGTTCGCCAGGCCGACGGCGTGCAGCGCCGCGTACAGCACGTCGCCGGAGCGGTCGCCGGTGAACATCCGGCCGGTCCGGTTCCCGCCGTGCGCCGCCGGGGCGAGCCCGACGATCAGCAGGGACGCGTCCAGCGGGCCGAACCCGGGCACCGGCCGGCCCCAGTACTCCTCGTGCCGGAACGCCGCGCGCTTCTCCCGTGCCACCTGCTCGCGCCATGCCACCAGCCGCGGGCAGGCGCGGCAGTCCACGAGCGCCGCGTCCAGCTCGGCGACGCTCCGGAAGTCTCCCGCCGACGACCTCGTCCCCACGCACAACACGCTACGCACCCCGAGCACGGCCCCCATCCGGCGAGTCCGACGTTCTGGCACGGCGAATCCGGCAAACGGGCACGGCGAGTGGGGCGTGCTGAACGCCAGACTCGCCGTGCCCGAACGCACGACTCACCGTGACGGAACGTCGGACTCGCGCCTGGGGTGGGTCCGGCTCCGGAGATCAGGCGATGGAGCGGGCGATGCCGTCGAGGATGTCGTGCTCGCTCACAACCAGCTCGTCGATGCCGGCGCGTTCGTACAGCTCTGCGGCCAGCACGTCGACGATCAGCGCGCCGCCGCCGATCACGTCGATGCGGCCGGGGTGGATCCCGCCGTAGCGGCCGCGCTCCTCGCGGGAGAGGCCGAGCAGTTCCTCGGCGATCCGGTGCAGGTCGGCGCGTGGGATCCGGGACATGTGCACGGCGTCCGGGTCGTACTCCGCGAGGTTCTGCGCCACCGCGGACAGCGTGGTGATCGTCCCCGCGACGCCCACCCAGGTGCGCACGCCGTCGATGGGTACGGCGTCGAACGCGTCGTCGAGGATGCCCGTGGCCAGCTCGCGACCCTGCGCCACCTCGTCCGCCGTCGGAGGGTCGCCGTGCAGGCACCGCTCGGTGATCCGGACGCTGCCGATGTCCACCGACCGGGCGGCGCGCACCGCCGCCTTGTCGACCTCGAGCGTGCCGACGACGAGCTCGGTGGACCCGCCGCCGATGTCGACCACGACGAAGGGCCCGTCGTCGGGATCGAGGTCACCCACCGCTCCGGTGAACGACAGCTGCGCCTCCTCGTCGCCGGAGATCACCTCCGCCTCGATGCCGAGGGTGGCGCGCACCATCCCGAAGAAGTCGTCGCGGTTGCGGGCGTCGCGAGTGGCACTGGTGGCCACCATCCGCACGCGTTCGGCACCCTTGCGCAGCAACACGGCCGTGTAGTCGGCGAGTGCGGCGCGGGTGCGCTCGAGCGCCTCGGGCACGAGCTCGCCGGTGGCGTCGACCCCTTGGCCGAGCCGGACGATCCGGGTCTCGCGATGCACGTCGCGCAGCGCGACCGCACCGTCCGACCCCGTGGTCGCGTCCGCGACCAGCAGGCGGATCGAGTTGGTCCCGCAGTCGATGGCGGCCACTCGTGACATGTGCCCTCCCCTCCTCGCCCGATCACCGTACGCGGCGCAAACCGGCCCGGAGGCGGCAACCGGCCGCTACCCTCGCCCCGTGGACCCGAAGGGGAAGGAGCAGGAGCAGCTCGCTCCGGGCGGCTCCGCACCGACGATCCCGGCCCCGGCCAGCCGCAACGGCCACGGGAGATCCGACCCTGCCGGCACGCCCGAGCCACCGCTGAGGCCCGGCGACCACCGTACGCACCGGGTCGAGAACCAGCCGCCCCCGCTCGCCGGTGCCGATCTGCTGGCCTGCGACCCCGCGCTGACCGACGCCGTGGTCCGGGAGGGCGCCGAGGAGGCGCTGCCGACGCTGCGGCAGCTGGCCGCCGTCGCCGCGTCGGAGGAGGCCCGCGAGCACGCCCGCTTGGCCAACACCCACTCGCCCGTGCTGCACACCCACGACCGGTACGGCCACCGCATCGACGAGGTCGAGTTCCACCCGTCGTGGCACTGGCTGATGCGCACGTCGGTGGGCTGGGGACTGCACGGGGCCCCGTGGGTCGCCGAGCCGGGCACGGGCGCCCACGTCGCGCGGGCCGCGGGCTTCTACCTGATGAGCCAGCTGGAGCCCGGCCACGGCTGCCCGATCTCCATGACGTACGCGGCGGTGCCCGCTCTGCGCCGCGACGCGGAGCTCGCGGCGCGGTACGAGCCCGGCCTGCGGTCCACCAGCTACGAGTTCGGCCTCACCGAGCCGTCGACCAAGACGGGCCTGCTCGCCGGGATGTCGATGACCGAGAAGCAGGGCGGCTCGGACGTGCGTGCCGGCACCACCACGGCCACGGTCACCTCGGACGGCACGTACCGGCTTGTCGGGCACAAGTGGTTCACCTCGGCGCCGATGAACGACCTGTTCCTGACGCTCGCGCAGGCACCGGCCGGGCTCACCTGCTTCGTGCTCCCCCGGGTGCTGCCCGACGGCACGCGCAACGCGATCCGGCTGCAGCGGCTCAAGGACAAGCTCGGCAACCGTTCGAACGCCTCGGCGGAGATCGAGTACACCGGCGCCACCGCGTGGCGCCTCGGCGACGAGGGCCGGGGCGTGCAGACGATCATCGAGATGGTGTCGATGACCCGGCTGGACTGCGTGCTCGGCTCGGCCGCCCTCACCCGGGCCGCCCTCACGGAGGCGGCCCATCACGTGGCCCACCGCAGCGCGTTCGGCACCCGGCTCGCCGACGCCCCGCTCATGCAGGCGGTGATCGCGGACCTCGCGCTGGAGTCCGAGGCCGCCACGGCGCTGGCGATGCGGCTCGCCGGGGCTGTCGACCGCGACGAGCGCCTGCTGCTGCGGCTCGCGCTGCCGGCGGCGAAGTACCTGGTCTGCAAGCGGGCGCCGGCCGTGGTCGCCGAGGCTCTCGAGTGCCTGGGCGGCAACGGCTACGTCGAGGATTCGGGGATGCCCCGGCTCTACCGGGAGGCGCCGCTCAACTCGATCTGGGAGGGCTCGGGCAACGTCACCGCGCTCGACGTCCTGCGCGCCGTCACACGGGAGCCGGAGTCGGTCGACGCCGTGTTCGCCGAGATCGAGTCGGCGTCCGGGCTCGACTCGTGGTTCGACCGCGGCGTCCGCGAGCTGCGCACCGAGCTGCGCGGCCGCGAGGAGCGGCGGGCCCGCCGGCTGGCCGAGATGCTCGCGCTGTGCCTGCAGGGCTCGCTGCTGCTGCGACACGCACCCGACGAGGTGGCACGCGCGTTCGTCGCGAGCCGGTTCCTGCCCGACGGCCCGTGGCGCACGTCCGGCACGCTGCCGGCCGAGGCGCAGGCCGACGCGCTGGTCGCTCGCATCACACCCTGAGGGCTGTCACCTCCGGGCGCTCCGATCCGTCACACCGGTGACGGACCGAAGGAGACCGATGCCGGACCACGAAGTGTTCGAGCGGCACCGCCCGCACCTGCGCGCCGTGGCGCTGCGGATGCTCGGCTCGGCCGCCGAGGCCGATGATGCCGTGCAGGAGACGTGGCTGCGGTTCAGCCGCACCGACACGAGCGGCGTGCACAACATCGCCGGCTGGCTGACGACCGTGGTCTCCCGCGTGAGCCTGGACGCGTTGCGCACCCGGGCCTCGCGACGCGACCAGCCTGCCGGATGGGAGCTCCCGGAAGCCCCGGACACCGGCCCCGACCCGCAGGAGGAGGCCGAGCTGGCCGACTCGGTCGGCCGGGCGCTGCTGGTCGTGCTCGATCGGCTCGCACCCGCCGAGCGGGTCGCGTTCGTGTTGCACGACGTGTTCGGCCTGGGGTTCGCCGAGATCGGCCCGGTCCTCTCGCGCTCGACGGACGCCACCAAGAAGCTGGCCAGCCGGGCGCGGCAGAAGGTGCGCGTACCCGAGGACGCGCTGCCGGCCGACCTCGCCGGGCACCGCCGGGTGGTGGAGACCTTCCTCGACGCCGTCCGCCACGCCGACCTCGACGCGCTGCTCGCCGTGCTCGCCCCCGACGTCGTGCGCCGGGCCGACCCGGTCTCCCTGCGCCCCGGCGCTGCAGCGGTGGTCCGCGGCGCCCGGGAGGTGGCAGCGGAGGCGCGCACCCTGTCGCAGCAGCGGGCGCGGCACGCCGAACCGGCGCTGGTGGACGGTGCGATCGGGGCGATCGTCGCTCCTGGTGGGCGGCTGCGTGCCGCGCTGGTTTTCACGATCGTGGACGGGCTGATCACCGCCTACGAGGTGATCGCGGATCCGGCCCGCTTGGCCGGGCTCGACGTCGCCGTCCTCGACTGACCTCATCCCGGTTCGCCGCACCCGGAGCGGGACTCGCGCACACCCAGACCGCGACTCGCGGACGGATTTCGGGTGCCGCGGCGCAGGCGCGGGTACGACGAGCAGATGCGCATCGACGGCAGCGTGATCGTGGTGACCGGCGCGTCCAGCGGCATCGGGCGCGCCACCGCGCTCGCGCTCGCCTGCGAGGGCGCCCGGGTGGTGCTCCTCGCGCGGCGGGCCGACGCGCTGGAGCAGGTGGCGTCCGAGATCGCTGCGGAGAGCGGGTCCGGGCGCACGCTCGTCGCACCGGTGGACGTCACCGATGCGGACGCCGTCGAGCGCGCAGCCGTGGCGGCCGAGCAGCGCTTCGGCCGGATCGACGGGTGGGTCAACTGCGCTGCGGTGACCATGTTCGGGTCGCTGCTCGAGACCCCGCTCGCCGACCTGCGCCGCGTCCTCGACGTGAACCTCATGGGCTACGTCCACGGCACCCGCGCGGCACTGGCCCGGTTCGCGGCCCAGGACTCCGGCGTGCTGGTGAACGTCTCGTCGCTGCTCGGTCGGATCGCCCAGCCCTACGGCACCGCGTACGCGATGTCGAAGTTCGCGATCCGCGGGCTGAGCGTGGCCGTCCGCGAGGAGCTGCGGCTGGCGGGGAAGCGCGGGGTGTCGGTCTCCACCGTGCTGCCGGCCGCCATCGACACGCCGATCTACGCGGCGGCGGCCAACCACTCCGGCCGGGTCCCGCACCCGCCACCACCGGTCTACCGCGCCGAGCGGGTGGCGCAGGTGGTGCTGGCTCAGCTGCGCAGGCCGCGCCGCGAGGTCGTGGCGGGCGGGCTGCTCGGCCGCGCGTTCGTCGCGACCCACACCGTCGCGCCCCGGCTGGCGGAACGGATGCTCGCGATCGACGTGGACCGGTCCCTCCGCGCGGAAGGCGCCGCGGTGCCGCCGACCTCCGGTTCGCTGCACGCGCCCGGCGCCGCACCCGCCGCGGTGGACGGCGGCTGGCACGGGGGGCAGCGCGAACGCAAGCGGCGGGCGGCCGCGCTGGCCGGGCTCGTCGCGGCCACCGCAGGCGTGCTCGCGATCCCGCGGTACCACCACACGGTGCGAGCGGCACGCCAGGCGCTCGACGGGCGGCGGCTCCGCTGACCCGCCTAGTGCCTCGCCCAGAAGGTTGGCGCGCAAATCGGTGGATCCAGGCGGTCGCGTGAGCTGGCGCCGCGCGACCCTCGTACCGGGCACTCGGGTTGTGCGGCAACGCGGCCAGCGGGCGTCTGGGCCGCCGAGTTACGTGGTGAACCTCCTGGGGCGGGAGCACCAGCTGCCCAGGACGGCGGCGAGTCGGGGGTCAGGGGTGCACGCAGGGCCCGGCCTGCCACCACTCGCCGATCTCGGCGAGGGCCTCGTCGCCGAACGGGTTCACGCCGGGTCCCGCCGCGAGCGCGTGGGCCACGCAGACGTGCAGGCACTTCACCCGCCCCGGCATACCGCCTGCGCTGACGTCGGTGCCGAGCGGCTCGATCGCGTCGCGCTCGGCGAGGTACGACTCGTGCGCGCGGCGGTAGGCCGCGGCCAGCTCGGGGTCCTCGGCGAGCCGCTCGGTCATCTCCCGCATCCGGCCGGACGCCTCGAGGCCGCCGATGCGGGAGTTCAGCCGGGAGCAGGTCAGGTAGTAGAGCGTGGGGAACGGGGTGCCGTCCTCCAGCCGTGGCGAGGTCTTCACGACGGCGGGCAGCCCGCACGGGCACCGGTAGGCCACCTCGCGCACCGCGCGCGGCGTGCGGCCCAGCTGCGCGGTGACGGCCTCGACGTCCGCATCGGCGATGTCTTTCCGCCCGGTCGACGGTTTCGGGGTCACTGCGGTCCCTCCGCCACTTCCCGCCACAACACCCGGTACCACGGGACGCCCGCGTTGGCCGCGTCCGCCTGGTCGGGACCGGGTGCGACCGGCAGCTGCACGACGTAGGGCACCTCCCCGGGCATGACGTACCCGAGGCGGGACCGGGCCTGCGCCTCGATCTCGGCCGGGTCCGACAGCCGCGCCCGCTCCTGCGCGAGCCGCGCGACCTCGGCCGCGAGCACCTGCTGCTGCTCCGACACCGCCGCCAGCTCCTGACGCTGGGCCACGTAGTTGCGCAGCGGCACCGCGACCGTGAGGGCGAGCGCGCACACGACCAGCGCCAGCGCGGCGGCCCGCCTCGTCGATGACAGGCCGAGGAAACCCGTGGTGGCCGCGACGACGCCGCGGGCGCGGGGCACCCGCGTCAGCTGAGGCTCCCTGGCCCGCCGACGGGGCGCGGCGCTGCCCGAACGACGCGGGCGCGGGGTGCGGCGCGTGCGCTCCCCGCGTGCCCTGGCCCGCTCGTCCCCCACGTGCGCCTAGGCTCCGGTCTCCGCGGCGGAGTTGTAGCGCGGGAACGCGAGGTCGCCCGCGTACCGGGCGGCGTCGCCCAGCGCCTCCTCGATGCGCAGCAGCTGGTTGTACTTCGCCACGCGCTCGGACCGGGCCGGCGCGCCCGTCTTGATCTGCCCGCACCCGGTGGCGACGGCGAGGTCGGCGATCGTGGTGTCCTCGGTCTCGCCGGAGCGGTGGCTCATCATGCAGCGGTAGCCCGACGACTGCGCGAGCGTGACGGCGTCGAGGGTCTCCGAGAGCGTGCCGATCTGGTTGACCTTGACCAGCAGCGCGTTGGCCGCGCCCCTGCTGATGCCCTCGTCGAGCCGCTCGGGGTTGGTGACGAACAGGTCGTCGCCCACGAGCTGCACCTTGTCGCCGATCGAGTCGGTGAGCGCCACCCAGCCGTCCCAGTCGTCCTCGGAGAGCGGGTCCTCGATCGAGACCAGCGGGTAGGCCGCGACGAGCTCGGCGTAGACGGCGGAGAGCTCGTCGGAGGACAGCTTCTTGCCCTCGTAGGAGTAGACGCCCTCGCTGTGGAACTCCGTGGCGGCCACGTCGAGCGCGAGCGCGATGTCGCGCCCGAGCGTGTAACCGGACTTGTCGATCGCCTCGGCGATCAGGTCCAGCGCGGCGCGGGTGCCCGGCAGGTCGGGGGCGAACCCGCCCTCGTCACCTAGCCCGGTGGGCAGTCCCTTGCTCTTCAGCACCGACTTGAGCGACTGGTAGACCTCCGCGCCCCAGCGCAGCGCCTCCCGGAAGGAGTCGGCGCCGACCGGCGCGATCATGAACTCCTGCACGTCCACGGACGTGTCGGCGTGCGCGCCCCCGTTGAGGATGTTCAGCATCGGCACGGGCAGCACGTGGGCGTTGGGGCCGCCGACGTAGCGGAACAGCTCCAGCCCGGACGACTCGGCAGCTGCCTTCGCGACCGCGAGCGACACGCCCAGCAGCGCGTTGGCGCCGAGCGCCGACTTGTCCGGCGTGCCGTCGAGGTCGACGAGGCGCTGGTCGATCAGCCGCTGGTCGACGGCTTCCATACCGGTGAGCTCGGGTCCGATCGTGTCGAGCACCGCGGCGACGGCCTTCTCCACACCCTTGCCGCCGAAGCGCAGCGGGTCGCCGTCGCGCAGCTCGACCGCCTCGTGCTCACCCGTCGACGCGCCGGAGGGGACCGCCGCACGCGCCAGCGTCCCGTCGTCGAGCGCAACCTCGACCTCGATCGTCGGGTTGCCCCGAGAGTCGAGGATCTCGCGTGCGCCGACCTGCTCGATGACCGCCACCAGTGCTCCCGTCGGAAAGGTTCGCTCGTCCGGGGGGCCAGCCTAGTAGCCGGGTGCGCGAGGCCCGTGGAGGAACCCGCACGTCGCCTGCGGTTTCCCCGTAGGACCCTTCGTCAGCCCTCGCAGATCGCGCCGCCGACACCTAACGTAGGAACGACCATGACGAGCCAGCCAGCATCCGACGGCCTCTTCGAGTCGTTCCGCCGCGCCGAGATGCTGATCGCGCGCAGCCGACCGCTCGATGCGCTGCAGGCACTCTCCCCGGTACTGGAAAGCCAGCCCAACGACGCATCCGTGCAGCTCCTCGCCGGCCGCGCGTACCTGAACTCCGCCCAGCTGCAGCGCGCGGAGGAGGCGTTCGGCCGGGTGCTCGACCTCGACCCGGCCGACCACTACGCCCGCTTCGCGCTCGGCAAGGCCCTGCAGCGCCAGGGCCGGCTCGCCGAGGCGCACGCGCAGCTGAAGATGGCGGCCGCGATGGACCCGCGCCCGGAGTACCAGGAGGCGCTCGGCGAGGTGCGCGTCCGGATGGCGGTCAACGGTGGCGGCGATCCGGACGATTCGGACTGAGCCGACAAACCCACTTCTGAGCAGCGGTGATGTGCTCCGCGTGACTCTTCCGCGCCCTGTGGGCACAGGCTAGCCTCACCGAGCCACTGGTCAGCCTGACCTCAGGGAGCTGGCGTGCTCGGAAACGCACTGATCGGACTGCGGGAAGGCCTCGAAGCAGGCCTCGTGGTCAGCATCCTCGTGGCCTTCCTCGTACGCACCGACCGGCGCTCCGAGCTGCCGAAGGTCTGGCTCGGTGTGGGCATCGCGATCGTGATCAGCGCCGGCGTGACGATCGCACTCGCGCTCGCGCAACAGCAGCTCACGTTCGAGGCGCAGGAGACGTTCGGCGGGATCCTCTCGATCGTCGCGGTCGGCTTCGTCACCTGGATGATCTTCTGGATGCGCCGGGCGGCCCGCTCCATCTCCGCCGAGCTGCGGGGGAGGCTCGAGGGCGCCCTCGCGATGGGGCCCGCCGCCGTGGTCGTGATGGCCGCGCTCGCCGTCGGCCGCGAAGGGCTCGAGACCGCGCTGTTCTTCTTCACCGCCGCCCGCGCCGCAGGCGAGACCGCCCAGCCGCTGATCGGCTTCTCACTGGGCATCGCCGCGGCGATCCTGCTCGCCTACCTCATCTACCGCGGGGCGATCAGCCTGAACCTGGGCCGGTTCTTCACGGTCACCGGGGTGCTGCTGATCTTCGTCGCCGCTGGGATCCTCGCCTACGGCATGCACGACCTGCAGGAGGCCGGGATCGTGCCGGGTCTCACCACCCTCGCGTTCGACGTCAGCGCGGTGATCCCGCCCGACTCGTGGCACGGCACCCTGCTGAAGGGGATCTTCAACTTCTCCCCGCAGACCACGGTGGCCGAGGCCATCGTCTGGGTCGCCTACGTGGCGGTCGTCCTCCCGCTGTTCCTCCGTCCCCAGCGGACCCGCGCCGCGACTCCCACCACCTGATCCGCTCGAGGAGCACCATGTCCCGCACGTCCCGCGCCGCGGTTCGCGTCACCACAGTGATCGGCGCGGCCGCCGCGCTCGCGGCCTGCACCAGCACCGCGCCTCCCAGCGGCGGCGACGCCGCAGGCGGTGGCCCGATCGCCGTCACGGCCGCCGACGCCAGCTGCGACGTCGCCGCCGCCGAGGCGCCGGCCGGCAAGATCACGTTCTCGGTCCGCAACACCGGCAGCAAGATCACGGAGTTCTACCTCTACGGCACCGGCGACCGGATCATGGGCGAGGTCGAGAACATCGGCCCGGGGCTCACCCGCGACCTGATCGTCGAGGTGCCGGATGGTGGCAGCTACACCACGGCGTGCAAGCCGGGCATGGTCGGCGACGGGATCCGCGCCCCGTTCACGGTCACCGGCTCCGCCACCCGGTCCGTCGACGAGAACACGCGGCTCGCCGAGGCCACCACCGGCTACCACCGGTGGGTCACCTCGCAGATCGAGGCGCTCGTGCCGAAGACGCAGGAGTTCGTCGACGCCGTGAAGGCGGGCGACGTCGAGACCGCGAAGGCGCTGTTCCCGGTGGCCCGGACGTACTGGGAGCGGATCGAGCCGGTCGCGGAGTCGTTCGGCGACATCGACCCGAAGATCGACGGCCGGGAGGACGACGAGCGCGACGCCGGCGTGCAGTTCACCGGCTACCACCGGCTGGAGAAGGACCTGTGGGTCGACGGCCTGCAGGCCGACTCGCCCGCCATGGCCGACCAGCTGATGGCCGACATCCGCGACCTGCAGTCGCGTACGGCGACCGTCGAGCTGACGCCCGTGCAGCTGGCGAACGGGGCGAAGGAGCTGCTCGACGAGGTCGCGACCGGCAAGATCACCGGTGAGGAGGACCGCTACTCGCACACCGACCTGTGGGACTTCAAGGCCAACGTGGAGGGCTCGCAGGGCGCGGTGGCCTCGCTCCGGCCGGTGATTGACGAGAAGGACCCGACGCTCGGCCCGGTGCTCGACGAGCGCTTCGCCGCCGTCGACGCGCTGCTCGAGGAGTACCGCGTCGGCGACGGCTACCGGCTCTACACCGAGCTCACCGACGAGGACAAGCGGCGGATGGCCGAGGCCGTCGACGCGCTGGGCGAGCCGGTGAGCCAGGTCGCGGGGGTCGTCACGTCATGACCGGGCGGCTCTCCCGGCGGCGGCTGCTCGGCTGGGCGGGCGCCGGGGCGGCGGTCGCCGGCGCCGGCGCCGTGACGGCGTGCTCGGCCTCGCTCGCGCCCGTCGCCGAGGGGGTCGTTCCGTTCCGGGGTGAGCGGCAGGCCGGCATCGTCACGCCCGCGCAGGACCGGCTGCACTTCGTCGCGCTGGACCTCACCACGGACAACCGGGATCGGGTCCGCGCCCTGCTGCAGAAGTGGACGACCGCGGCCGAGCGCATGACCGCCGGGGCGGAGACCGCCCCCGGCGGTGCGGTGGGCGGCAACCCGGACGGACCGCCGGCCGACACCGGCGAGGCGCTCGGGCTGCCGGCGGCGAAGCTCACACTGACGTTCGGCGTGGGGCCCGGGTTCTTCGACAAGCTCGGGCTCGACCCGGCGCTGCGCCCGGCCGGGCTCGCCGAGCTGCCCCGATTCACCCTCGACCAGCTCGATCCGGCCCTGTCCGGCGGCGACCTGTGCATCCAGGCGTGCGCCGACGACCCGCAGGTCGCCGTGCACGCGGTGCGCAACCTGGTGCGGATGGGCTTCGGCACCACGACGGTGCGGTGGTCGCAGCTGGGGTTCGGACGCACGTCGTCGACGTCCACGGCGCAGGCGACGCCGCGCAACCTCTTCGGCTTCAAGGACGGCACCCGCAACCTCAAGGCCGAGGACGGCGCCGAGCTGGACCAGCACGTGTGGGTGCAGCCCGCCGACGGGCCCCCGTGGCTCGCGGGCGGCACCTACCTCGTCGCGCGCCGGATCCGCATGCACATCGAGATCTGGGATCGCACCTCGCTCACCGAGCAGGAGACGATCATCGGGCGGACGAAGGGCGAGGGCGCCGCGCTCGGCGCGACCGGTGAGTTCGACCCCGCCGACTTCGCCGCCATCGGGCCGGACGGACAGCCGCGCATCGGGGAGGTGGCGCACATCCGGCTCGCCTCGGCCGAGGCGCTGAACGGCGTGCGGATCCTGCGACGCGGCTACAACTTCGTCGACGGCAGCGACGGCCAGGGCCACCTCAACGCCGGCCTGTTCTTCGTGGCGTTCATGCGTGACCCGCACGCCCAGTTCGTGCCGATGCAGCGCGCGCTGGCCAACAACGACGTGATGATGGAGTACATCGAGCACACCGGCTCCGCCGTCTTCGCCTGCCCACCCGGCCTCACCGAGGGCCAGTACTGGGCCCAGCCCCTCCTCGAGGCCTGACCCTCCCCCCGGGCGAGTCTTGCGTCCCAGCACGGCGAGTCTTGCGTCCCAGCACGGCGAGTCTTGCATCCCAGCACGGCGAGTCTTGCGTCCCAGCACGGCCAGTCTTGCGTCCCAGCACGGCGAGTCCGACGATCGCGCACGGCGAGTCCGACGATCGTGCGCGGGCGAGTCGAGCGATCGTGCGCGCTCCGCGACGCCAGATTCAGCGCGAGGAGATGTCGGACTCGCCGTGTCGGGATGTCGGACTCGCCGTGCTGGTTCGGCGGACTCGCGGGGGC
Organism: Pseudonocardia hierapolitana; assembly: GCF_007994075.1. Taxonomy (NCBI): domain Bacteria; kingdom Bacillati; phylum Actinomycetota; class Actinomycetes; order Pseudonocardiales; family Pseudonocardiaceae; genus Pseudonocardia; species Pseudonocardia hierapolitana. The sequence goes on from NZ_VIWU01000001.1 coordinate 2,521,348, forward strand.
TGTCAGGCGGCGGTGGCCTCGGTGTAGCGGTCGGCGGCTGCCCAGACGAGGCGGGCGTAGGCGACCGAGCTGTTGTAGGTGAGCACGCCGGCCCACCATCCCTCTCCGCTGGCCGTGTCGCGGCCGTCGGCGCAGAGGTAGCCGGCCGCGGCGAGTGCGGCGTCGTCGAGCTGGTTCGGGTCGCGCACCCCGTCGCCGTTGCCGTCGGCGCCGTAGCGGGCCCAGGTGCCGGGCAGGAACTGCATCGGGCCGACCGCGCGGTCGAACGTGGTGTCGCCGTCGAGGCGGCCGCCGTCGGTGTCGCGGATCTCGCGCACGCCGGGCGAGCCGTCGAGCGGCGGCCCGATGATCGACGGACGGGCGGCGCCGTCTGTGCCGACCCGCGCGCCGCCGAACCGGCCGTGGTCGGACTCGACGCGCCCGATCCCGGCGAGGGTGCTCCAGGAGAGGCGGCACTCCGGGGTGGCGGAGCGCTGGGCCAGCTCGGCGGCGGCATAGGCGCGCAGCGCCCGGGCCGGGACGCCGCTGCGTTCGGCCGCTGTGGCGGACCACCTGAGGAGGTCGGTGCCCTCCGCCAGCGGCGGCGGTTGGGGGACGGGTGTGTCCCGGTCGACGTCGGCCGCGGTGAGGCCGTCACCGCGCTGGGGGCGCTCCGCCCTGTGGTCGCGGCTGTCGCGGGCCGAGAGGATCGACACCCCGATGAGCACCACCATCGTCATGATCCCGAGCACGGCCAGCGCGATTGCGCCGAATCGTCCACGACGTGCCGTCACCCGACCAGGTTAACCAGCTCGTGTGGACCAGTAGCGCCGCCACCCGGCGGCGTCGAGGGCGTGCGGGTCGGCGCCGTCGGCCGCGGCGGCCTGCTCCGCGGCTCGCACCGTGTCGGCGAACCGGCGCGCGGCCGACCGCAGCTCGGCCTCCGGGTCGACCCCGGCGAGCTTCGCCTTGGCGGCCAGCGCGAAGAGCTGCTCCCCCACGCTCGCGCCTGCCGGCAGCAGGTCGGCCGGCAGGTGTGCGCGGGCCGTGCGGCTCGTGAGCTTCGCGGCGAGCGCGACGGCGGGCTGACCGAGCGGCACGCCGTCGACGCTGGACTCGCGCTGCTTCTCGGCGCGCTTGAGCTCCTCCCAGCGGTGCTCCTGGCGCTCGGCCGTGTCGATCCGCTCGCTGCCGGCGAACACGTGCGGGTGCCGCCCGACGAGCTTGGCGACGAGGTCGCCTGCGACGTCGTCGATCGTGAACGGCCGCGCGGTGTCCTCCGCGGCGACGCGCGCGTGGAACAGCACCTGCAGCAGCACGTCGCCGAGCTCCTCTCGGATGGCGTCGCCGTCGCCGTCCTCGATCGCCTGGTAGAGCTCGTAGCACTCCTCGATCAGGTACTGCAGCAGCGACTCGTGGGTCTGCTCGGCGTCCCACGGGCAGCCGCCGGGCGAGCGCAGCCGGTCCATCACCGCGACGGCGTCGAGCAGCGCGCTCCCCTCCGGGAGGCCGATGACGGCGGCGCCGTCGGCCCGGGCCGGGTCGGTGGTCAGCAGCACCTCGGCCGCCCCGTCGGCTCCCCAGCCGTCGGCGCGAACGGCGCCCGTGGCGGCCACCACCTCATCGGGCACGGAGGCATCGGCGAGCACCCGCTCGGCCGCCCGCAACGCCGGGACGGCGGCAGCCGGAAGCACCCCGCTCCACCGCTCGGGCAGGACGACGACCGTCCGCTGCACGATCCCCGTGCTCATCAGCCGGCGACGGGCGGGAGGACCGAGCCGGCCTGCTGGCCGTCGGCGACGATCCGCAGCTGGACCGGGTCCCACACCCCGTAGCGCGGGTTGACGCGGATGCCGATCGTGTCGGCCGTGGGCTGCACCAGCCGCTCGCCGATGGCGGCCAGCTGGGACTGGCTCATGCCGCTCAGTGCCTCCGGGTCGGACGGGGCGTCGGTGCGCCGGTCGGTGATCCGCGCGACGATCCACTGGCTCTGGCCGGGGTTCGGCTGGAACGCGATCACGCTGCCGGCCGGCACGCCGAACAGCACGGTCCTGGCGTTCTCCGGCGAGGCCGCTGCGGCGAACGTCTGGTCGCGCCTCGCGGTGCGCGGATCGTCGAACAGGGCGTCGGCCTGCGGTCCGCCGGCCTGCAGCGTGGCGGCAGCGGACTCGGCGTCTGCGCGCGAGGTGGCGGCGACGAGATCCGCGGTGACGACGAGCCCGCCGATTTCCCGCTGGGCCAGCTGAGCGGCGATCAGGTCGTCACGCACGATCTGACGCAGCGTCGGCTGGTCGAACAGCGAACCGTCGAGGAGCGCGTCGATGCCGCCGTTCTCGGCGATGTAGGCGTCGATCTGCGCGTCGGTGACGACGATGCCGTCCTGCGCAGCGCGCCGGTCGAGCAGGTCGTGCAGGACGGCGCGCGTGACGATGCTCCGGGCGAGGTCGGCCGTGGTGCCGCCCTGCGCCGTGATCTGCGCGATCAGGTCCTTCTTGGCCAGAGCCGTGTCGAGCTGGCTCTGCACGCGCTCGATCGGGACGGCGTTGTCCCCGACGAACACCGCCGTGCCCGCCTGGATCGGCCCACCGCACCCGCTGATCACCGCACCGATGACGGCGACGGCCGCCGCAACGCGTCCCACCTGCATACGCACGACCGACACCTTCTCACGCGCGGCGTGAGGCCCGGATCAGAGGTCGGCCTGGACGACGTGCGTGGAGCACATCTTGTCCGCGAAGGTCTGCCGTTGCTCGTCCCACAGCGGCCAGAGAAAGCCGACTCCCAGCGGGATCGCGTCGACCAGGTGCGCGACCTGCCGCCCGAACGCCCGGCCGAACCCGACCGGCTCGCCGGAACCGGCGCTGACCAGCCGCGTGCCGAGCACGCTCTTGCCGAGGCTCTGGCCGGAGCGGCCCTGCCGGTACCCGCTGTTCCACACGAGGAACGCCAGCCCGACGAGGGCGGCACCGGGGTAGACGATGCCGATCACGACGACGTCCCTGGTGGCGAGCGCGGCGATCAGCACGACGGCCAGCAGCCCGGCCGGGATGCCGATGTCGACGAGGAAGCCACCGACCCGCTGCCCGTACGTCGCGAACAACGGGAACCCGTAGCGCGCGGGTGGTCGGGGGCGCACGGCGCTCCCCGGGGGCTCCCGACGCGACGGCTCGGTCTCCGGGTGGAGATCGGGCACGTCAGCGGACGGAGAGCCGGCCGAGCCTGCGGAGTCGGCGGGGTGGGTCAACTCTGCTCTCCCGGGCGTCTTGCCCGTCCAGGCCAGTCCCGGAGGGCTCCAGCCTGTTGATCGCTCTACGCTGCGGACCGTTACTCCACGCAGGTGATCGGACGCAGGCCGTCAGGTCCGCACCGGCGCCAGCAGGTCGGTGAGCAGCTTCGTGCACCACTCCAACAGAGCAACATCGCGCAGCGGTGCCCCGCCGACCCGGCCGCTCTCGGTGGGCTTCGGGATGGTCACGATCTTGGCCGCGGGCTTGTAGGTCGCCTTGGGGTGCAGGCGCTTGAGCCGCATCTGCGCCGAGTCGGGGAGCTCGACCGGCCCGATGCGGATGCCCGTGCCCGCCACCGTCACCTCGCCGACGCCCAGCGTCCGGCAGGTCTGGCGGAAAGCGGCGACGGCGAGCAGGTTGCGCACCGGGGTGGGCGGCTCGCCGTAGCGGTCGCCGAGCTCTTCGACGATCGCGTCGAGCGCCGCGCCGTCCGAGGCCTCGGCGATCTTGCGGTAGACCTCCAGCCGCAGGCGCTCGCCGGTGACGTAGTCGTGCGGCACGTGGGCGTCGATCGGCAGGTCCACCCGCACCTCGGCCAGCTGCTCCTCCTCCTCGCCCTCGCCTGCGCCCGCCTGCCTGCGGAACGCCGCGACGGCCTCGCCGACGAGCCGGATGTAGAGGTCGAACCCGACGCCCGCGATGTGGCCGGACTGCTCGGCGCCCAGGATGTTGCCCGCGCCCCGGATCTCCAGGTCCTTCATCGCGACGGCGGCGCCCGAGCCCAGGTCGGAGTGCTGGGCGATCGTGGCGAGCCGGTCGTGCGCGGTCTCCGTGAGCGGGTGCTCCGGCGGGAACAGGAAGTAGGCGTAGCCGCGCTCGCGGCCACGACCGACGCGGCCGCGCAGCTGGTGCAGCTGCGAGAGCCCGAGCGTGTCCGAGCGCTCGACGATGAGCGTGTTGGCGTTGGAGATGTCCAGGCCGTTCTCGACGATCGTGGTGCAGACGAGGACGTCGTACTCCTTGTGCCAGAACCCGTTGACCGTGCGTTCCAGGATGTCCTCGTTCATCTGGCCGTGCGCGATGGCCACCCGGGCCTCCGGCACGAGTTCGCGGATCTTCCGCGCCGCCCGGTCGATCGTGGAGACGCGGTTGTGGACGTAGAACACCTGGCCGTCACGCAGCAGCTCCCGGCGGATCGCTGCGGTCACCTGCTTGTCGCTGTACGCGCCGACGTAGGTGAGCGTGGGGTGGCGGTCCTCGGGCGGGGTGGCGATCGTCGACATCTCGCGAATGCCGGCGAGGCTCATCTCGAGCGTGCGCGGGATCGGCGTCGCGGAGAGCGTGAGCACGTCGACGTGCGTGCGCAGCGCCGTGATGTGCTCCTTGTGCTCCACGCCGAAGCGCTGCTCCTCGTCGACGATCACGAGGCCGAGGTCCTTCCAGCGCACGCCGGTCTGCAGCAGCCGGTGGGTGCCGACCACGACGTCGACGGTGCCGTCGGCGAGACCCTCGATGGTCTGCTTCGCCTCGATGTTGTCGGTGAACCGCGACAGGCCCTTGACGGTGACGGGGAAGGCGCGCATCCGGTCGGCGAACGTCTGCAGGTGCTGGGTGGCGAGCAGCGTGGTGGGCACGAGCACCGCCACCTGCTTGCCGTCCTGCACGGCCTTGAACGCCGCGCGCACCGCGATCTCGGTCTTGCCGAACCCGACGTCGCCGGAGATCACCCGGTCCATCGGGGCCGAGCGCTCCATGTCGCGCTTGACCTCCTCGATCGCCGCCAGCTGGTCGGGCGTCTCGGTGTACGGGAACGCGTCCTCCAGCTCCCGCTGCCACGGGGTGTCCTTGCCGAAGGCGTGGCCCGGCGAGGACTGGCGCGCCGCGTAGAGCTGCACGAGCTGTGCCGCGATCTGCCGGACGGCCTTGCGGGCCCGGCCCTTCGTCTTGGCCCAGTCGGCGCCGCCGAGCTTGTTGAGCGTGGGCACCTCGCCGCCGACGTAGCGGCTGATCTCGTCGAGCGAGTCCGTGGGGACGAACAGGCGGTCGGCGGGCTGTCCGCGCTTCGAGCTCGCGTACTCCAGCACCAGGTACTCGCGGGTGGCGCCGCCGACGGTGCGTTCGCGCATCTCGACGAAGCGGCCGATGCCGTGCTGGGAGTGCACCACGTAGTCGCCCGGCTGCAGGGTGACGAGGTCGACCGCGTTGCGTCGCCGCGACGCCAGCTTGCGCGGCTCGGTGCCTGCCGCCCGGTTGCCGGTGAGGTCGGCCTCGGTGAGCAGCACGAGCGCGCGCGTCGTGAAGCCCTCGGTGAGCCGCCCGCAGGTGACCGTGACCAGTCCCGGCTCCGGCTCGCCCACCAGTTCCTCGACGTGCTTGGCCGGCACGTCGGCCTCGCGCAGCTGCTCGAGCGAGCGCTGCGCCGTGCCGTGGCCCGCGACGACGAGCACGGCGGTGCCGCCCGTGGCGACGTGGGCGCGCAGGTCGACCAGCGCGCGGTCGATGTCGCCGCGGTAGCTCTCCACCTCGTGCACGGCCGGGGCGAGCACGTCGTCGCGACCGGACACCAGCGGGCTCAGCGTGACGACCGGCCGGCCGGTGGCCGACGCGTGTTCCAGCACATCGCCGAGGTCGCGGTACGCGGACGCGCCCACGTCGATGGGCGAGTCGCCGCCGACGCCCGCGGCGAACCAGCTCGCCTCCAGGAACTCCTGGCCGGTGCGCACCAGGTCGGCGCTGCGGGTCCGGATGCGCTCCGGGTCGGCGAGCAGCACCAGCGAGCCGGCCGGCAGCAGGTCGGTCAGCAGCTCCAGCTCGCCCGCGACCAGCGCCGGCACCAGCGACTCCATGCCCTCGCTCGGGATGCCCTGCGCGAGGTGCTCCAGGAGCTCCCGCAGCTGCGGGTTGTTCTCGTGGGTGCGTGCGAGCGCGGCCGCCCGCTCCCGCACCGGCTCGGTGAGCAGCAGCTCCCGGCAGCCGGGGGCGAGCAGCTCCTCGACGGGTGCGACGGAGCGCTGGTCGGCCACCGCGAACGAGCGCAGCTCGCTCACCTCGTCACCCCAGAACTCCACGCGCACCGGGTGCTCGGCGGTGGGCGGGAAGATGTCGACGAGCCCGCCGCGGACGGCGAACTCGCCACGCGCGGTGACCATCTCGACGCGCGTGTAGGCCAGCTCGACGAGGCGGACGAGCAGCGCGTCGAAGTCGTGGGTGTCGCCGACCCGCAGCCGGACCGGGTCGAGCGTGCCGAGGCCGGGGGCGATCGGCTGGATGAGGCTGCGCGCCGCCGCGATCACCACGCGGGGTGCCGTCTCCGGCGCGGCGAGCCGGCGGAAGATCTCCAGGCGGCGCCCGACCGTGTCCGGGCGCGGGGACAGCCGCTCGTGCGGCAGCGTCTCCCAGGACGGGAGCACGGCGACATCGTCCGGACCGAGCAGGTCGGCGGCCGCGGCGCCGGCGTCCTCGCCCTCGCGATCGGTGGCGGTGACGACGAGGACCGTGCGGCCGGCGCCGCCCTCGGCGGTGCCGAACGCCGCGGCGAGGAACGGCCGCAGCGCCGAAGGCCCCTCCACCGCCAGGGCGGGCACACCGTCGGCGCGGGCGTCGCGGGCGGCCTCGACCACGGCACCCAGATCGGGATCGGAGAGGCAGGAGCGGAGAAGACCGGAGAGCTTGGCCACGTCGGAGGACCCTCGCAAGGCAGGAGAAGCGCACGCAGAACAGACCCCTGCCCCGGACGTCCCCCAGGGTGGGGCCTCCATCCAGACTACGCCCGCGGTCTCACCGCCCGCTGGCAGTATCGATCGCCATGACCGACCTGTCGAAGCTGCCGCCGGTCGACCCAGCCGTCCCGAACGCCGCCCGCATGTACGACTACTTCCTGGGCGGCTCCCACAACTTCGCGGCCGATCGGGCAGCCGTCGAACGCACCATCGCCGTCATGCCGTTCGCGGCGCAGGTGATCCACGCGAACCGGTACTTCCTGGGGCGGGCCGTGCGGTTCTGCGCGCGGGAGGGGATCGACCAGTTCCTCGACCTCGGATCCGGCATCCCGACGGTCGGCAACGTCCACGAGGCGGCCCGGGCCGTCGATCCGGCGGCGCGGGTGGCCTACGTCGACAACGAGCTGGTCACCGTCGCCTCAGCCGCCGCGCTGCTCGACGGTGACCCGCTCGCCACGATCACCGCGGCGGACCTGCGGGAACCCGACGCCGTGTTCGAGGCACCCGGCGTGCGCGAGCTCCTCGACCTGTCCCGCCCCGTGGCGCTGCTGACGGTCTCCGTGCTGCAGTTCGTGCACGACGACGACGAGGCCGCAGCCATCGTGGAGCAGTACCGCGGTCGGCTGGTGCCGGGCAGCATGCACGTGCTGTCCCACGTGACGGGCGACCACGACAGGACCGAGCTCACGGCGGCCGAGGACGTGTACCGCAGCACCGCCAACCCCGGACGGCTCCGCTCCCGCGAGCAGGTCGCCGCCCTCCTGGCCGGCCTCGAGCTCGAGGAGCCGGGGATCGTGGACGTCACCGAGTGGCGCCCGGACGACACGGCGGGCAGGCAGCACCGGGGGATGTGGGCCGCCGTCGGGCGCATCCGTTAGTGGACTGCGCCCCACCCCGCCGGGAGCATCACCCGCATGACCGACCTGTCGAAGCTGCCGGCCGTCGACCCCGAGGTGCCCAACGCCGCCCGGATGTACGACTACTACCTGGGCGGCTCGCACAACTTCGCCGCCGACCGCGCCGCGGCCGAGCGGGTCAAGGCGGCGATCCCCTACGCCGTGGACGTCGCGCGGGCCAACCGGTTCTTCCTGCACCGCGCCGTGCGGTTCTGCATCGGAGAAGGCCTCGACCAGTTCCTCGACCTCGGCTCCGGCATCCCGACGGTCGGCAACGTCCACGAGATCGCGCGGAACCTCGGCTCCCGGGCGCGGGTCGCCTACATCGACAACGAGCCGGTCACCGTCGCCTCTGCGGCGGCCCTGCTGGAGGACGACCCGCTGGCCACCATCACGATGGCCGACATCCGCGACCCCGACGCCGTCTTCGCCGCTCCCGGCGTCCGCGATCTGCTCGACCTCTCCCGTCCGGTCGCCCTGCTCACCGTCGCCGCGCTCCCCTTCATCCCCGACGAGGACGACCCCGTGGGGCTCGCGCAGCGCTACCGCAGCCGGCTCGCGCCCGGCAGCATCCACGTCCTCTCGCACGGCACGGCCGACCACGACCCCGCCGAGCTGCGCGCCCTCGGCGACGTCTACCGCAACACCGCGAACCCCGTGACGCTCCGCACCCGGGACGTGGTCGCCGACATGCTGCGCGACACCGAACTGGTGGAGCCCGGCCTCGTGGACGCGACGGAGTGGCGCCCGGAGGACACGATCGGCGACCAGCACCGTGGCATATGGGCGGCGGTCGGCTGCATCCGCTGAAGGCGGCCGCCAGCCCGTCGCAGCTGCTGATCACTCCGAGCAGCACGCCGTCGCCGATCGCGCAGCCGTGGAGTACTCCTCGCCGGGATCGAGCCGCTCGAGAAGCACGCGAGCGCGATCGCTGCAGCGCTGACGTGCGCCTCGTGCTCAGAACTACCCCGGGGGCAGGGTCCACAGGCCGCGGGGCCTGCGGTGGTGCGTCCCGCGGAACGGCCGGTTCACCGCCTCCTTCACGAACCACCACCCCTCCTCCTCCGTCTCCGCCCACCCGTGCGAGGACTTCCCCTCGTCCAACACCACCGTCCACCGGTACCGCCCGCTGCGCTCGTGGAACGTCACCGACGCCCGCCCTGCTGACGCGTGATCTGCAGCCGCGCCTCCGCCTCGTCCGGTGCCTCACCCATCGCGAACCCGCCCCCCGGTAGCTCCGTCATCCATAACGCCATACCTGCAGACTAAGCCAAATCGGAAATGTGCGCTATCTCTGATAGCCCTGACACAAGGGCTGAGCAGGACAGACTCGCCGACGTACCGTCCAGACGTGGCGGCGGATCGACTCCTGACCACGGGCCAGCTGGCCC